>DALZMP010000004.1:0-171931 GCA_032006665.1 Sedimentibacter sp. | reverse complement strand
ATTGTTTTGAAGTTTGAAGTTACAGTTTCCAAAATTTTAGCAGGAAGAATAAAATTTCCTTTTCTCTTTCTCTGTGAAAAATAATATTTTATTCTGACTTTGCGCATATTTTGTGAAACTGTACGAAAATTTCAAAACAGTTTTGGCGCATTTAGCTTAGCGTTTGTGCGCCATTGTTTTGAAGTTTGAAGTTACAGTTTCCAAAATTTTAGCAGGAAGAATAAAATATTATTTTTCACCTACTTATAGCTGCTCTTCAACGACACAATTCTATTAAAAACTAAATTATCCTCAGTTGAATCTTCATCAATAATAAAATAACCATGTCTCATAAATTGGAATCTGTCTCCTATACTATTATCCTTCATAGTTGGCTCTACCTTACAGTTTTTCAATACAACTTTTGAATTAGGATTTAATTTTTCTAAAAAGTTAGTTTTATCATAATCCTCTTCATTCATCATATAATCGTATAGCCTTACCTCTGCATCAATAGAATGTTTAGCAGACACCCAATGAAGAGTTCCTTTAACTTTTCTCCCCGTAAATCCTGTTCCGCTCTTTGTTTCAGGATCATATGTACAGTGAACTTCTATAACATTTCCATTCTCGTCTTTAACAAAATCTTCACATTTAACAAAATAAGCATTTCTCAACCTAACTTCATTTCCTGGGAAAAGTCTGTAATATTTCTTTGGAGGATTTTCCATAAAGTCTTCTCTCTCTATATATACCTCTCTGCTAAACGGAATCATTCTGGTTCCCATCTCCGGATTGTCAGCATTGTTCTCAGCTTCAACATATTCAATTTTATCTTCAGGATAGTTTGTAATTACAACTTTAATCGGATCTAATACAGCCATTGTACGTGGAACTTTAATACTTAAGTCATCTCTGACAGCATGCTCAAGCATTCCTATGTCTACAACACTTTGTGCTTTTGAAACTCCTATAGCTTCACAGAAATTATTTATGGCTTCTGCTGTATATCCTCTTCTTCTCAGAGCTGCTACTGTCGGCATACGCGGGTCATCCCATCCGTCAACATAACCTTCTTCAACCATTTTTTTCAAATATCTTTTACCCATCATTGTTTTTGTAAGATATAATTTTGCAAATTCTATTTGTTTTGTAGGAGCCTTTTTAAAATCATCAAGATTGCTGAGAACCCAATCATAAAATGGTCTATGATCCTCAAATTCCAATGTACATATAGAATGTGTAATTCCTTCTATGGCATCTTCTATAGGATGTGCAAAGTCATACATGGGATAAATACACCATTTATCACCTGTATTGTGATGTGTTTCTTTAAGAATTCTATAAATTACCGGATCTCTCATGTTTATGTTAGGACTCGCCATATTAATTTTAGCCCTTAGAACTTTTTTACCATTTTCAAATTGACCATTTTTCATTTTTTCAAACAACTCAAGATTTTCATCAACAGTTCTATTTCTGTATGGACTTTCTTTGCCCGGCTCAGTTAATGTACCTCTATATTCACGAATTTCATCCGCCGAAAGGTCATCAACAAAAGCTAATTCCTTTTTAATTAATTCTATTGCATACTCGTACATTTTGTCAAAATAATTTGATGCATAAAATATGTTCTCTTTCCAGTCAGGGCACAGCCATTTTACGTCTTTTATAATTGAATCAACAAATGACTCGTCTTCTTTTAACGGATTAGTATCATCAAACCTTAAATTAAAAACTCCATTGTTTTTCTTTGCAAGATTATAATTTAAGCATATTGACTTTGCATGACCTACATGCAGATATCCGTTAGGCTCCGGTGGAAACCTCGTGCATACTCTTGAAGCATATGTTCCTTTTATATTATCTTCATTTATAATTTTTTGTATAAAATTTACTGATTCTCTATTGTTATTTTCGTTTGTATTGATTTCGTTCATCCTTTCCTCCTCATTTACTTAATATATTAACGATTTTACCATATTGTATAATCTTTTTTACCATATTACCACAATTAAGTCAATTTTCAAAGATGATTTTATTAATATAGGAAATTTATTTACAATATATTATTTCATTTATTTTATGGTAAAATACTAAATATATTTTAAATACATAAAAAATAAGGCTCTAAAGCCCTATTTTTATGTATTATTTATTATATTATATTCTTATTTACTATAGTCGTAGAACCCTTTACCTGTTTTTCTGCCAAGTAAATTTGCTCTAACCATTTTCTTCAACAATGGGTGTGGTCTATACTTAGTATCACCAAATTCATTATAAAGAACTTCCATAATAGCCAAACAAACATCCAACCCTATTAAATCACCTAATTCTAATGGTCCCATTGGATGATTAGCCCCTAATTTCATTGCAGCATCTATTTCTTCTTTTGATGCTACTCCATCTGCTAAAATGCCTACTCCTTCATTTACTAATGGAATTAATATCCTATTTACAACAAATCCTGGTGCTTCTTCTATAGTTACAGGTGTTTTACCAATTAATTTTGATAATTCAATTATTGACTCATGCACTTCTGATGAAGTTAATTGACCTTTAATAACTTCAACAAGCTTCATAGCCGGAACCGGATTAAAGAAATGCATACCAATAACTCTTGCAGGATTTTTAGTGCCTGCTGCTACTTCTGTTATAGAAAGAGAAGAAGTATTTGTAGCTAAGATTGCGCTTTCTTTTGCTATTGCTTCAATATCACCAAAAATCATATGTTTTGTTACCATATCTTCTGCAACAACTTCAACAAATAAATCTGCATCCTTGCAGTCACTATACGAAAGTGTTCTTGTGATATTTCCAAGTATTTCAGTTTTCTTTGATTCTTCCATTTTACCTTTTGCAACCGCTTTTGACAGATTCTTTTCAATTGAACCCATAGCTCTGTCTAAAGAAGCATCGGATCTGCCTTTAAATACAACAGCATAACCTGCTTGTGCAAAAGCCTGAGCAATTCCATTACCCATTGTTCCTGTACCAACTACGCATATTTGTTTGAATTCCATTTGTTTATTCCTCCTAATGTTATTTCGTTAATATTTTAACAATATAACGTGCTTTTAGTTTACACTTAAATTATAACTCATATGTAAAATTTTATCAAGCATTTCTTATAATATTAATATTTTACAATTAATAAAATGTCAGATTGATATAAAATTAACACATAAAGTTTCTTTCATATATACATATTAATAATTAAACATTATTCGTGTATACTACAATATATATCTTTGACAGGTGATTACATGAAAATATTAAAACTTTTAAAAAAATTAGGAGAAGATGATATATTTTCTTTGAGTGCACAATTTTCATACTATATTATTTTAGGTATATTTCCTTTTATTATTTTACTTATTTCTATTTTTGGATACTATACCTCTATTTTATATTACTTATTAGATGCGTCTAAATTGATTATACCCCAGGATGCATATAACATAATATCTAATATTGTTAAACAATCGGATGGATACTATAATAAATCTTATATGTCTGTAAGCATTTTAGCTTTAGTTTGGTCTTCTTCTTCAGGAAGTGTAAGTATTATAAAAGGGATAAACAAAGCCTATGATTATCCTATTAGAAGAAATTATTTTTTTATTCGCATAAAGGGTATTTTATTTACGTCTGCTCTGATGTTTTCTTTACAGATAGTGTTCTTTTTTATTGTAGCCGGCAACCATTTGATTTTTTGGTTACAGCAAATATCTGTATTGTCAGATATTATGGTTTATATTATTAATATATTGAGATATGTACTGCCATTAGCACTTCTAGTAATCATATTTTCTTTTACATACAAATTCCTTCGCTACGAAAAGGTGCGCTTTCGCACTGTTTTGCCCGGCGCTGTATTTGCAACATTTGGATGCATAATTGGTTCAGTTTTATTTTCAAATTACATAAATAGAAAAAGCATCTTTTATGATAATATCTATGGCAGCCTATCAGGTGTTTTTATCTTGTTAATATGGATTTATATGTCTTGCTTGATATTTCTTCTAGGCGCTGAAATTAATGCACTTAGAGACAATAGGGGCGCATAGAGACAAGGGGAACCTGTTTTAACTATCTCGCTTTTCTGCGCGAAAAATAAAGTAGCCTGATTTTTTGTCTGCCACTTCGCAGTTGCCGAATAAACTCTCTATTTTATCCTTTGAACTTGGTGCTCCTTGTTTTTTTTGTATAACAACGTAAAGCTTCCCTCCGTCACATAAATGATTGTACGCGCCTTCATAAAATGAAAACACCACCTCTTTACCTGCTCTTATAGGAGGGTTTGTAACTATAATATCATATTTGTCCTTTATATTTTCGAAAGCTGATGAACTTATTATCTTCACTTTAGATTCAACTTTGTTTTCTTTTGCATTCATGGCTGCTAATTCCAAAGCTCTTTCGTTTATATCAGCCATTGTTACAGCTGAATTTTCTAATGAATTTGAAATAATAATACCAATGGGTCCGTACCCGCATCCCATATCAAGTACATCTCCGTTAAAGTTTTTATTTTCATCTATCACAGTCTCTATCAGAAGCATAGACCCAAAATCTAAACCATTTTTTGAAAATACACTGTTGCTTGTGTAAAAATTATATCTATCTTTTCCTATATTCCAATCATATTTATATATTTCTTTTTTTGTTTCTGGATTTTTAGTAAAATATTGTTCCATATTTCCTCCGCTGTCTCAGTTTCTTTTAATATTTCATTTATATTATACCTTATTTGCTATAATTTTAAAATAATAAATACAAAAAAGATCCTTTGAAATAAATTTCAAAGAATCTTTTTTGTTTATTATTAAGTTAATATTTAATTATGAGTCGTTAATTAACACGCGTCATAATTTTAATTAGAAATTGCATATACTGAAACCCTAATTTTGAGTGTCATCATATGGATTTTCTACAAATATTAAATGTGTTACACTTAATTCCTAATTCCCTTATATCATAATTGCATTTATTATTGTGCTTTAACACAATTTGACTTCAATTTTGAAATATATGCCTTTTCAACTGTATCATATATAACATAATCTTTTTTCTTGCTTTCAAATTTAGGAACATATAGTTCCTTTTCACATTCTGCTACAGCTTCATCTGACGCCTTAGTGTTCAAAAGCTCTGCTATTTTTTCAAACATTTGAAGATTTGATTTTCCGCTCAATGGCTTAATTGCTTCTACTACTTCTTTAACTGTGTTATCCGCACTTACAATAGTACCCTTGCTTTCTGCAATGCTGCATAGCGGCAATACAAACTCTGCTAATTCAGTAGTGGCATTCTCAATTACATCAAATGCTGCAAAGAATTTTAATTTTTCTATAGATTCTTTTAATTCCGGATTATTTGCTACTACGTCCTCGCCAATAACTACCAATCCTTTAATGCTTTCATTTTCTAAAGCATGTTTTATTTCTTCTCCCGAAGTTCTGAAACCAATGTTCCAAGCACCTTGACTGTTTGCCTTAGGTTTAGTAACTATTAAACCTCTGTTAGGTTTATTATCATTTCCTGTCAGCACAGTTATATCTGCTAATATTTTTAGCGCTTCATTCTGAACTGTGTTTTCATCTGCAACTATTATTGGTTTTTTAGCATTTTTATATGCTTCAGCTGCTTTTTCCATTGAAGTTAAAACTTCAACATTTGAAATTGCTTTTTTAAGTTCTTCGCCTTTGCCAAATTTGTTCAATGCTTCTTCTTTAATAACATCTTTTTCTATTAATGATTTAAGCATACCGGCAAAGAATATCTCATAATTTTTAACATCTAATTTCTCCGACCAATCATCCATTCTTGTTGGGTCTATTGATGCTGACATAATTTTTGTATTTTTAGAAATCTTTTTAAGCATTATGCCTAATGATGAATGATGTTCATACAATTGACCTGCAGCTATTATTAAATCAGATGCACTCAATTCATCAAAGCTTACTGTTGATTGATTTTTACCTAGCACTGATTCAATTCCTGATTCTTTATTAATGAGGAATGAACCTTTTATGCCTGTTTGTATTTCATCTGCTATAGCTTTAATATTTTTTAACTCTTCATTTGTTAATTTAGGTGATACAACAAATGCAACTTGATTTTCACCGTATAAGTTTTGAATGCTTCTCAGACGCTTAGCAACTTCATAAAGAGCCACATCAAATGATGCAGTTTCATATTGATCCTTTATTTTTACTTTAGGTTCAAGTATTCTGCCTGAATCATTAATATGCTCTATACCAAATTTACCTTTACCGCATATAGCATTTTTGATTCCGTCTAAATTGGATGCTTTATAAACTACATTATCCTTATGTTCATATACAACCTCACACCCTATAGAACAATAGCTGCAAACTGATTTAGTTTTTTGTAGGTCAAGAGGAATTTCTTTAATATTTTGTCTCTTTTCCAACCAAGCTCCTGTTGGGCATACATCTATACATTGACCGCATGATATACAATCAGTGTCTTTCAATCCATTTTCAAACTCAGGTGCAATAACAGTTTCAAATCCTCTGTTTACAAGACCTAAAGCTGCTGCTCCAACTACGTCCTGACATGTTCTCACACATAATCCGCACTGTACACATTTATCCTGATTCTGGGCAATATATGGATGATCTGTTTCCTTATATTTCTTGTCTTTCTTGCCATAATCTTTTGTTGTATCTATTTCATATGTTTTAATGTAATCAACAAGCTGGCATCCAAAGTAATCTTTACATCCACATTCAAGACATCTTGAAGCTTCCTTTAAAACTTCTTCTTCTGTCATAGTAGGAAGAATTGGTTGGAAATTAGTTTTTCTTACTTGTGCATCAACAGTACGATGTCCAACCCTCTTAACTGTTTCTCTATCTTTAAAATCTTCTTTTGTCAAATCATCCTGATATACAAGCGGTAAATCATAAACAGGCATAATTTTTCCTGCAAGATAGCTGTTTATAACTGTTGCAGCTTTTTGTGCCTGACCAATAGCTTCTATAGCTATTTTAGGTCCTGTTACAGCATCTCCACCTGCAAAAACACCTTTGATATTAGTTTGGAAAGTCAATTGGTCTACTTCTATATTTTTCTTTTTGCCTTGAGCAACATTTATATTTCCGCAAACAACTTCTTGTCCTATGGCTGCTATAATAGTATCTGCTTCGAATTCAACAAATTCACCTGTTGGCTCTGGTTTTTGTCTGCCAGATGCATCTTTTTCACCTAGGACATTCTTTTCACATTTAAGTCCTGTTACTTTTTCCCCATCACTTAAAACCAATTTTGGAGCTGACAGGAATGAGAATATTACGCCTTCTTCCTTAGCTTCTTTTATTTCAATTTTTTCAGCAGGCATTTCGTCTTCTGTTCTTCTGTAAACAACTCTGACTTCTTCTGCGCCCAGACGTATACTTGTTCTCGCAACGTCCATAGCAGTGTTTCCTCCGCCTACTACTATAACTTTTTTACCTAATTTAACCGGTTTATTTTCTGCTACATCTATTAAGAAATCTATACCGCCCATTACTCCAGGAGTTTCTTCTCCTTCGCATCTGAGTGATGAACTCTTCCAAGCTCCGATTCCTAAAAATACAGCATCATATTTATTTTGCAAATGTTCAAGAGTTACGTCAACTCCAACTTTTACTCCGTAATTTAATTTTGCGCCCATTGCTTCTATTACTGCAACTTCGGCATCTATTACACTCTTAGGCAGACGATATTCAGGTATACCATATCTCATCATTCCACCCGGTTTTTTCATTGCTTCAAATATTTCAACTTCATGTCCTTCTCTTAACAAGAAGTATGCAGCTGATAAGCCTGCCGGTCCGGCACCGACAACTGCTACTTTTTTACCTGTAGAAGGTTTTAAACTTGGTACATATACTACGTCATCATTTAAATCATAATCAGCAGCAAAAGTTTTTACGCATGCTATTGAAATTGGTTCTTCTACCATTTGCCTTCTGCAATCTGACTCACATGGATGAGGACATACTCTGCCTATACTTGCAGGTAAAGGCAATTTATCTTTAATAAGTTTCAATGCTTCTTTATACTGTTTGTTTGCCACTAAGCCTACATATCCCTGAACATCAGTGTGTGCCGGACATGCCAGCGTGCATGGTGCCTTACAATCGCCTCTGTGAGTAGAAACCAGCATTTGTAAAGCCATGTTTCTTGCATCAACTACTCTTTTTGTTTCTGTAGATATTACCATCCCATTAGTTGCAGGTGTCGAACAAGCTCTGGCAAGTTTAGGCATACCTTCAACTTCTACAATACATAAACCGCAGCCACCATAAGCTTCAATTCTTTCATCATGACACAAATGAGGTATTTCTATATTATTTTCCAAAGCTGCTTCTAAAATATTTTTACCAGCAACTGTAGTTATTTCTTTTCCATTTATATTAAATTTAACTGAACTCACTTTTTTGCTCCTCTCTCTGTTATATTATCTCAACTGCACCAAATTTACATGCAGTGTAACAATTGCCACATTTAATACATTTGTCCTGAATGATAACATGAGGATTCTTTACAGTACCATCAATAGCCTGAACAGGACATTTTCTTGCGCATAAAGTACATCCAGTACACTTTTCTGTATCAATATTGTAAGTTAAAAGAGCTGTACACTTTTTAGCAGGACATTTCTTATCAACTATATGAGCAATATATTCGTCTCTAAAATATTTTAATGAAGTTAATACAGGGTTTGGAGCTGTTTGTCCCAATCCACAAAGTGAAGCATCCTTAACGCTTAATGCTAAAGCCTCTAACTCATCCAAATCTTCCATAGTTCCATTACCTTCAGTAATTTTATCTAAGATTTGAAGCATTCTCTTTGTACCTACTCTGCAATAAGTACATTTTCCACATGACTCATTACATGTAAATTCAAGGAAAAATTTAGTTACGTCAACGATACATGTAGTTTCGTCCATAACAACCATACCGCCTGAACCAACTATAGCACCTGTTTTACTTAAATCTTCATATGTTACAGGTGTATCAAGAAGTGATTCCGGTAAGCAGCCACCAGATGGTCCTCCAAGCTGTACTGCTTTAAATTTCTTATCACCTTTGATTCCGCCGCCTATTCCAAAGATTACATCTCTGAGTGTCATTCCCATAGGAATTTCAGCCAATCCGCCAAGTTTTATTTTACCTGAAAGTGCAAAAACTTTAGTTCCTTTACTTTTTTCTGTTCCTATCGCAGCGAATTTTTCAGGTCCATGAGATATTATCCATGAAACATTGGCAAATGTTTCAACATTGTTAATGTTTGTAGGTTTTCTCCAATATCCTGATTGTGCAGGGAACGGAGGTTTAAGCCTTGGCATGCCTCTTTTACCTTCTAATGACTCTATTAATGCTGTTTCCTCGCCACATACAAATGCACCTGCTCCCATTTTAATTCTTAAATCAAAATTAAAGCCTGTGCCAAGAATATTATCTCCGAGATAATTTTTTTCCATAGCTTGCTCTATAGCAATATTTAATCTCTTTATTGCCAATGGATATTCAGCTCTGCAATATATTATTCCGTGATTAGAACCCATTGCAAATCCACATATTATCATACCTTCTATTAATTTATGTGGATCTCCCTCAAGTACGCTTCTATCCATGAATGCACCCGGGTCTCCCTCATCAGCATTACATACTACATATTTTTCTGTACCTTTAGCTTTTAGAGCTGCATCCCACTTAAACCAAGTTGGAAATCCTGCTCCGCCTCTACCTCTAAGACCAGAAATTTTCATTTCTTCTATAACTTCTTCCTGTGTCATGCTAGTCAAAACTTTTTCAAGAGCTTTGTAACCGCCAATTTCCAAATAATCCTCTATTTTCTCCGGATTTATTTGTCCGCAGTTTTCAAGAGCAACTTTCAATTGATTTTTAACAAAAACATCAGGTTCATCTTTTGTATATATTAAATATTGTGTTAATGGTTTTCCATTAACTAAATGACTTTCTACTATTTCATTCGCAATTTTAGCATCAACATGTCCATATGTGTATTTCTTGTCCCCGTCAATTACATCAACTAAAGGTTCATGGAAGCACATACCAACACATCCTGTAGGCTCAACAACTATATCTAAATCATTTTTAGCCACAGAATCATTTATACTCTCTAATACTTTTCTTCCGCCTGCAGCTATACCGCAGCTTCCAAGTCCGACTAATACTTTTTTCATTTTATGCCAAGTCCTCCTTACGAATATTTCTAATAATCTTTACAGCTTCAGCTGGTGTAAGATTACCGTAGGCCTCTCCATTTATCATCATAACTGGTGCCAAGCTGCAACATCCTAAACATGATACGTCTTCAAGAGTGAACAGTCGATCTTCTGTCGTTTCTCCGGGAGCAATCTTTAACTCTTCGCATAGTGCCTGGGAAACTTCCTTAGATCCGTTAACATGACATGCAGTTCCTTGACATTGTAATATTAAATATTTTCCAATTGGTTTTAATCTAAACTGTGTGTAAAATGTAGCTACTCCATAAATTACTGACTTTTTGTTATCTGTATTATCAGATATATAATTCAAAGCTTGTAATGGCAAATATCCATAAATATCTTGGGTTGCTTGAAGTATATTAATTAAACTGCCTTTTACTTTTCCGTATTTTTCAATTACGGGATTCAAAAGTGAAGTATCTATGGCTTCATCTTTGAAATTTTTAACCATTTCTTCCGATTTACAATTGTTACACATTTTGTCCTCCTGAGTTATTACTTTTATAAACAAAATAAAATATTTACACTTTATTATAACATCAAGAAATAATATAGACAAGCATTTTTTGTTCGTAGCACTGGGCGCTTACCGTCCATCTTCAAAGTGTATATTAACAACTTTATGGTTACAAAAAAATACCTAAAAAGTCTTAATCAAGATTATTTAGGTATTTTTATTCATTTAATTTTTTTAATTATATTCCTTATAGAACGACTTATATGCCTTATATGTCATGTATACATCGGTTTTTGTTACTAATTCGAAAGGAGCATGCATGCTCAGAACCGGTACCCCTATGTCGACAACATCCATATTGAGATTTGCCATGATATAGGCAATTGTTCCGCCTCCGCCCTGGTCAACTTTTCCAAGTTCCGCACTCTGCCACATTATGTCATTATCGTTAAATATTTTTCTTATTTTCCCAATATATTCGGCACTTGCATCATTTGCCCCGGATTTGCCTTTGCTGCCTGTATATTTAACCATTACTACGCCTTGACCCATGACAGCTGAATTTTGAAGTTCCGATACCTGTGGGTATGTTGGATCTACGCCGGCTGCCACATCGGATGAAAGCATGCTTGAATTAGCCAATGCTCTTTTTAAAGAAAGCATATCGCTGTTTCCCTGCAACAATATCATTTCTCCAACTACATTGTTGAAAAATTCTGAATGCATTCCTGTATTTCCTATGCTGCCCACCTCTTCTTTATCTGAAAACAAAGCCACTGCAGTTCTATCATTATTTTCTACCTCAAATATAGCCCTAAGTGATGTATACGCACAAACTCTATCGTCATGTCCATATGCAGATATCATACCCCTGTCTATGCCGACATCTCTTGCACATCCTGCCGGTACAATTTCTATTTCAGCAGTTTGAAAGTCTTCTTCTATCATTCCATACTTTTCATTTAATATTTTTAATACATTTAATTTAAATTTCTTCTCATCATCTTTCCCTTCTGCAGGAAGGCTCCCTATAATTACATTCAAACTTTCACCTTCAATTGCTTCGGAAAGTTTTTTATCATTTTGATCTTTTGCAAGATGAGGAAGTAAATCAGTTATGTAAAACACGGGGTCATTTGCATCATCGCCAATAGCTATGTCCATAGCCTCTCCATCTGCCTTTACAACAGTTCCGTATAATGCAAGGGGCAAAGCAACCCACTGATATTTTCTTATTCCACCATAATAGTGTGTCTTTAACAAAGATATACCATGACCCTCATATAAAGGATTTTGTTTTAAATCTATTCTGGGTGAGTCTATATGTGAGCCGACTATATTCATTCCATTTTCTATTTTTTCTTTTCCTATTACTGCAAGTACTGCGCTTTTTCTTTTATTCACATAATATACTTTTGAACCTGGCTTCAGCTCGTTAAACTCGTCTAAAGGCTTAAATCCTTGTTGTTCAGCTCTCTTAATAATTTCTTTTACTGAAAGTCTTTCTGTTTTTGATGCATCTATAAATGTTTTATAATCTTCTCCAACTGAAAAAACCTTTTCTCTCTCATCAGCACCTAACTTTTCCCATATAAATTTCTTTTTATACAGCAATTCTTCGTTTGATTTCATTTTTTACTCCTCGTTCTGATAATTTATTATTTTATTATGCTCACTCCATGTATTTTAATTCAGCTAAATAAGTTTTATTATCCAATTCAACACATTTAATGTCGTAATTTTTAACTAAATTAAATTCTCCGTCGTATCCTCTCATAAGCCAATTCAAGTCAGCATTGATTTTATACCCATAATCAGTTTCATCTAAACTATTTATTTTATCCACCTTAACATTCATAGCAAGTTCATAGTCAGTTGGATTATCTATAATTTTATACAAAATATCCAAATCATTGTCGAGCAATTTCTCAGCCTCAATTTTACTCAAATTTTCTTGTAAGTCATTTATGTCATTCACATTTTTGCTTCCATAAAGAAAATCATTCATAACAGCTATTCGCTCATTTAACAGATATTCTATATCACCTATCTCTTTGTGATTTTCATAGCTGCCAATTGAATTATAGCTGAATAGTAACGATGCCACCAGTAAATAAATAAACCCATTCTTCATTTGTATCCCCCTAAAAGTAATTATAAAATTAATGCTTTATCAGAATAAAATCTATGCATTTTAATTTCATAATATATTATAGGTAAAAGGATGAAAAATTTTTATCATTAAATGTCGCTAATATGGCAAAATTATTCTCTTAATTTCAACAAATTTATCATTTCTTCGATATGAAGCGGCTATAAATGACTTAAGGATTTGTGTAGAATACACAAATCCTTTAAAATTTTTTATTTTATAGTCTTAACACTATTTCTCTTTTCCAGAGTAAAAGGAAGTTCCATTAGTCCCTGCTGTGTTCTGTCACCTTTAATCGTTTTTATAAGCATTCTCATACCAACTGCTCCAACATCATAGTAAGGCTCACCAATTGTAGTTAATTCAGGTCTAACAAATTTTCCTTCTCTAATATTACCATATCCAACAACTGATACATCATTGGGAATGCTTATTCCATTGTCCGTAAAGCTATTCATTATTCCTATTGCTATTTCATCGCTGCTGCATACTGTTGCTGTAAAATCGATGCTTTCTTTAGAAATTGTTTTTCCAAGTTCATATGCTTTACTATGTTTTCCGCTTCCGGCAACAAAAATTTTAGAATAATCCAATTCATTGTCTTCCATTGCCTTCATATAACCGGAGATTTTTTCATTTTCTACAGACGTCCTATTTTCAAAATCTGAAACAAAGGCAATTTTTTTATGACCTTCTTTTATTAAGTAATTTGTCATTTCATATATTGCTGCAGAGCTGTCTATTGAAATGTAATTCATATTTTCAGTTACATCTCTAGTGAAAAAAACGCATGGTTTTCCTAAGCTTTTTGCCAAATCTAAAACGTCTCTGTCAAATCTATTGCCTACCAGGAATAGTCCTTCAGCCTGTTTCCTGTCTAATAGCTGCAGATATTTTTCCTGAGTTTCCTTATTTGAATAACTGCTGCAAAGAAGTATGTCATAACCATACATTTTTCCTATTTCTTCAATTCCCCGAACTATATCTGCCACATAGCTTTGTGCCAGATTATTAATAATAACACCTATTAAGTACGACCTTCTGGTTACAAGGCTTCTAGCCACATCATTTGGTTTATAACCTGTTTCTTCAATAACTTTCAACACTCTTCGTCTAACTTCCGGGCTTACAGGTTTTGAATCATTTATTACTCTTGATACTGTAGATATCGAAACTTCTGAAAGTCTGGCAACATCTTTTATTGTTATCATTTTTTCCTCCTACTGAGTTTAATATTTATATCGTATGTACTGCCTCATTTATACTCTTATTATATATGTTATTTATAATTTCCGCAATCGTTTTTTCCTCGTTTTCCTCAAAAAAAGGAAAAAAATATAAAAACCCGCATGTGCCGCAAACTATTAATTCATACCCGCATCTAAGCAGGTGGGCGTTCTGTTAAATGATTTTGACTTCCCGTCAATGCGGGCCTGTCATAGGCACTTAAACTCGAATGCCCTTTTACATTATGTCGGTTGAATTAAAAAGCTCCCGAACACCGCAGGCATCATTTAGTTTTTATACTTTTATATGCTCATTATAGCATTTTTTTATATATTTTTCAACTTAAATTTATGTCGTCCTCATATAAAACTTCTTTTTCTATTAATAAATTTGCTATAGCTTCAACTTTCTCTTTATTGTTTTCTATTATGTGCATTACTTCTCTATATAATTCATCAATTAGCTTTTTTACAGATTTTTCTATACCTGAAAGCGGAATATTTAGCTGATTAGCTAAAATATTAAAATTTACGAATCCTGTGTCATCATCCATACCGTATTTTGTAATGTAATCTATTGCAAGCGATGTTGATCTCTCTATATCATTTTGTGCTCCTATGGTCACATTGTCTCTACCAAAGAAAACCTCTTCAGATACTCTCCCTGCCAATAAAACAGAAAGCTGATTTTTAATTTTTGATTTTGTAACAATATCCGTTGAACTTGGAGTACTTAATGTATAGCCGCCTGCTCCTTTACTGGTCGGTATCACAGATACTCTAATTATTTTATTTTCAGGCATAAGATATTTTGAAACGAACGCATGTCCAGCTTCATGATATGAAGTTACAATCTTTTGATTATTGTTTTCAGATGGATTTTTTTGTTCTGTGCCTGCCAGCACATTAAGATACGCTTTTTCAATATGATCAGAATTTATCTTATCAGAGTTATCTCTGATGGCTATCAAAGATGCTTCATTAATTAAATTTTCAATCATTGCTCCGCTAAAATAAACTGTCAAATCAGCAAGCTTGTCTACATCTATACTTTCTTCACAATTTCTTTTTTCCATATAAAGCTTCAATATATCTTTTCTTGCATATCTGTCAGGCAGCATAATTTCTATTTGTCTGTCAAATCTACCCGGTCGCAGTAAAGCTGAATCTAGTGTATCAATTCTGTTGGTAGCAGCTACAACGACGATTCCTGTCTCATCACTAAATCCTGACATTTCAGTGAGAAGTGCGTTTAAAGTCCTGTCACCCTCGTCACTGCCTCTCATATTACCGCCCATCCTCTTTTTCCCTATTGCATCTATTTCATCTATAAATATAACACTCTTGCCGGATTTTTTTGCCTTTTTAAAAAGACTTCGGATTCTTCCGGCTCCAAGTCCCGCATATACTTGTACAAAATCAGAACCTGATACAGCATAGAAAGGTACCCCTGCCTCTCCTGCTAATGCCTTCGCCATAAGAGTTTTACCGGTTCCCGGTGCTCCATAGAGCATAATTCCCTTTGGCATTCTGGCATTAAATTTAGTATATTTTTCAGGATTCTTTATAAAATCTACAATTTCCAGCAGGCTTTCCTTTGCTTCATAGTTTCCCGCTATATCCTTAAAATTTGTCGTTGATGAACTTAAATATTCTATTTCATTTAAATTGTTTATTTCTTTTTGAGCTGATTTTTTATTTTTGAAAAATACAAAGTATATAAAAATAACTACACCTAAAACAGCTACTATCTGATATGTTTCCATTGTATACCCCCCTAAACGATTGGTAAGCGATTGAATAGCAATTGATTAAGCTATTGTTTTTTTTACAATTGCTCACCTACTGCTCCTCTATTGTTCTCCCATTGCTCATCTATTGTTTTTATTGTACCACAAGGATATACTTTTGGATATACTCAAATTTTTAGCTCAATTTCATTGATTTTCCTAATTTTCCAACAGACAAACAGCTTGTGATGCTATGCCTTCTCCTCTGCCTGTGAACCCTAGATGTTCAGTTGTAGTAGCTTTTATATTTATATTTTCTAAACCTGTTTCCAAATCTGATGCAATATTTTCTTTCATTTTTTCTATATAATTCATCATTTTTGGTTCCTGAGCTATTATAACTGCATCTATGTTACCTATTTTATATTTATTTTTCTTAATTATTCCGCACACTTGTCTCAGTAGTATCCTGCTATCTACATTTTTATATTTATTATCCGAATCCGGAAACAGGCATCCTATATCCCTCATTCCCATGGCCCCTAACAGGCTGTCCATAATTGCATGTATCAAAACATCTGCATCTGAATGGCCTTCTAACCCTTTGGAATACGGTATTTTAACCCCGCCTATAACCAGATTTCTATTTTCAACCAATGCGTGAACATCATAACCTATGCCGACTTTCATTTTCTAAATCTCCTTAAATTCATTAATAAATAGTGGATAATATTTCCGCTATTTTCAAATCAAGTGGTGTGGTAATTTTTATATTTCTGGATAGACCTTCTATAGTTCTAACTTTATGACCATAATATTCTACAATTGATGCATCATCTGTAAAATTTACATCCTTATTTTCATTTACTGCCATGTCATAACATTCTCTGATCAAATAGTAATCAAATGCCTGAGGTGTTTGTGCAGCCCTAAGGTTGTCCCTATCTAAAGTGTTTATTACAACTCCATCTTTCACAGTTTTTATAGTGTCAATAACATTTACAGTAGGAATACAAGATTTATAATTGTAAGCATTCTCAACGCATGTGTTTATTAATTTGTATGATATAAAAGGTCTTACACCGTCATGTATAAGCAGTATACCGGCATTTTCACCAACCATTTTTATTCCTTCATAAACTGATTCAGTTCGGGTTCTTCCACCGCCAAGAACCCGAATAATTTTCTCATAGTCACATGCAATATTATTTTTTACAAATTCTAATTCATCTTTATTGACAACAAGTATTATATCATCAACATAATTATTTTTTTCAAATTTATATATAGTTGAATCCAGAATAGTTTTTCCTGCAATTGTCATATATTGTTTAGGTATTTCAGATTTCATTCTTGAACCCTTGCCAGCAGCAACTATTATTGCAGTCACTTTTTTATCTATATACATATTTATCCCGCCTTTAATTCAATAATTCTTTAATATTTAAGTCATTTAACTCCACATGCGGTACTCCAAGCTTTCTAGACGGAATAAATGCACCATGGCAGTCGTGCAAATCAACTTTTATCATCTTTTCCCCTTACATTAATACATCGTCATTAATTCTGGTATAAAATTTTTCTTTCACTTTTTCGAAATCTTTTGTCTCGCCCATTATCCACATAAGCTTAGTTATGGCAGATTCAACGGTCATATCATAGGCTTGAAGAATTTTATACTGCTTCATAGCTTTAATCCCAACTTCATACACATCCATATCGCTCCCTTCAAGCATAACCTGAGTTGCAACAACAACAATTTTCCCATTCTCTGTAAGTTTACCAAGCTTTTCGAGGAAATTTCTTTTATCTAAAAAAGGAAGTCCTCCTACTCCATAACTTTCTATGACTATTCCTTCGTATTTTTCTCCTATGTAGTCAAGAACGTCTGGGTCCATGCCGGGCGCAAGCTTAAGTAAAAAAATGTTTGGATATATTTTCTTATAAAATTTTACTCTTTCTTCTGGTTCTTCGTTTCTGATATATTTAGAAATTCTCTTGTCGTCAATTAATGCAGCTACGGGAAAATTAATACTTTCAAATGCGCTGTAGCTTTTGGATTTTATTTTTCTTGACCTTGTACCTATTATTGCTTTTCCATCGAATACTATATATATTCCTCTGACATTTAAATCAGACGCAAATCTAAAGCTATCAAGCAAATTCTTTCTGGCATCTGTAATTTCTGCATTTATCGGCTTTTGTGAACCGGTAATTATGATAGGTTTTTCTGGGTTTTGAATTAGATATGAAAGGGCAGAAGCTGTATATGACATGGTATCAGTACCGTGAGATATAACGAATCCATCATATTTTTCATAGACGTTTTCAATTGTTTCAGATATTAGAGTCCAATATTCAGGTTGAATATTTGTGCTGTCTATATTCAATATCTGAATTGTATCTACATTGCAAAATTCTTTTATTTCCGGAACATATTCCATAAGTTCATCAGATGTTATTCCCGGTGCCAGACCATCAATTGTTCTTTTTGAAGCTATAGTACCTCCAGTTGCAATCAACAAAATATTCTTTTTCATCACAGTCTCCTCGTTCAACAAAATTAATGAGTAATTCCTTATTGATAATTTCAGTATGAAGTCTTGACAACTCTTTTCATGTCTTCCGGCAATTCTGATTTTATTATCATTTTTTCGCCCGTCATCGGATGAATAAATTTCATTTCATAGCAATGCAATGCCTGCCTGCCTATTTCTTTGCTTTCACTTCCATACAGAGTATCACCGAGGACAGGATGTCCAATATGTTTCATATGAACCCTAATCTGGTGAGTTCTACCGGTTTCAAGCTTTAATTTAACTAAAGTTTTATCTCTAAATCTCTCTTCTACTTTATAATGGGTTATACACTCTTTACCGGATGGATCAACTGTCCGTATTATATCTTCTTCATTCAACCTGCCAATTGGCTCATTTATTGTTCCGCTGTCAACTTCTATCAACCCTTCAACTATTGCATAATAATATTTTTCTACCATATTTGATTTCATTTGATTTGAGAGTTCATTGTGAATGTAGGGATTCTTGGCTATTATAACAATTCCCGATGTATTCATGTCTAAGCGGTTAACAAATCGAACTTTTTTCTGAATGTTATTTTCTTTAAAGTAATAAGCTACACCGTTAGCTATCGTATTGTCCTGATGAGACTTTGTCGGATGCACTACTATATATGGCGGTTTATTCACTATGAGAATGTCTGAATCTTCATATATTATTTCTATTGGAATATTTATAGCGTTATATTCATCTTCTTCGTCTTTGAATTCAACTGATATAACGTCACCCTTAAAAACACTTTTATTTAACCTGGTTATTTTTTTATTCAAAAATATTTTGTCTGACAACTCAAGTTTTTTTGATAATCTTCTTGAAAATTTTAAATTTTCAGTTAATATTCCCTTTACAGTTCTATCATTTTCTTGTATTGTATAGTTAATGATATTATCATTATTATTAATCATAGTGTACTCCTGTATTTTTCTTAAATGGTACATTATTAATATAATATAAAAAGTATTGTATGTAAAGAGGATAATTATGAATGACAAAGTTATTAATATCGCTTCAAATCAAGAACAATATACTTTAGAAATTAAAAGTAAACTGATAAATATGCTGAATTATAATGGATATACATGTAATGAAGGCTTCAATCGAAAAGCTGAACTAAATATTACAATAGGTGGAGATGGTGCATTTCTGAGAGGTGTAAGAGACAGTAAATTTTCCAAGATACCTTTTGTTGGGATAAACACCGGAACCTTGGGATTTTACCCTGAAATAACACCAGAAAATATGGAAAAATTTATTGAAGATTATAAAAATAAAAATTATACTATAAATGAAGTTAATTTAATTGAAAGTGAAATATATAAAAAAGGGTGTTCAGAAAAGCTTTATGCTGTAAACGATATTATCATTAAAAGGAAAGATATGAAAACAATCCACCTTAATGTTTATATTGACTCAAACTATTTGCAGACTATAAGCGGTGATGGTCTGATTATATCCTCACCTATGGGCAGTTCAGCTTATAATCTTTCAGCAGGAGGAAGTCTGGTTTATCCATCATTAAAGACACTTCAAATAACGCCTTTATCTCCTATAATTTCAAATGCATACAGATGCTTAAACTGTAGCATTGTAGTTCCTCCACAATTTGAAGTTAAGATACTTCCAGAAAGAAAGGATGATTATTTTATAACATTACTTTCTGACGGAGTACCCTATGAGATAGACGGATTAGAAAATATCCGATTTAGAACATCGAAACGGACAATAAGAAGATTAACAACCGGAACATATAATTATTGGAATGTAATAAAAGAAAAGTTCTTATAATCTTTGGGAGCGTATAAGGTACGTTCCTTTCTTGACATAACACCTGCGTAAATGCTTAAAATCATCATAATTTGAGGTGTAAGAAAAACTGAGTCAACAGTACCGTGAATCATTACCATCACAATTATGGTGAAAGAAGTAACCACACTTTTATTATTTCTATTCCTTCGCGCTTTAACCCATAAGCTGCCAATTAAATTATACAATATAAACAAGAATCCACTAAATCCTATTACACCTGTTTCTGTCAATATTTGTATATAAATATTATGGCAATGCTCAATATTTGATTTCACGGTATCGGAATAAGCAGTAATATACTTAAATAATGTACCAAATCCAATACCTGTAATTACATTGTCACTAATTATTTTAAAACAGGCTTTCCATATTTCAAATCTGTATAAAATAGAAGTGTCCTCTATTACTTTACTCGGATCAGAGCGTCCTATGTTAAGCGCCTTATCCGAACCAAGTATTATTAATGATATTATTAAAGCAAATTTGAAATATTTTTTATCAAACACACACCCTGAAATAATTAGTGATATTATTAAAGACAACCAGGCAGTCCTTGAAAAAGTTAAAAACAAACACACTATTCCTGATGCAAATACAATTTTCTCTATGTTAGATTTACTTCTGATACTTATATTTTCACATGCAACTATTATAACAATATTTATATAGAAACCAAAAACATTAGGGTTGAAAAATGTTGAATAAATTCTTTTTTTAAGCTTAAATTCTTCGATATCAGCCCACTTCTTCGGCATTACAAAGTCAGGATTTAAATACTGCATTATTCCAATAATAAAAACTACTAACGAAACTAAATAAATTATTTTCTTTAAATTCTGAAGGTAGGCTTGTTCCATATAAACAGATGACAATCCAATTGAATACAGACATAAAAACATCATAATTCCATACAAAGAGGAAATCAATATATACTTTGAAAAAACTACTCCTATAATAATATATATAAAAACAACAACCAGTGAACTATTGGATTTTATTGAGTTTAAAACTTTACACTCACCTTTGCTGATGTGTACAACAAAAACTGCTGCAGCAAACACATAAGCAGCAGGTATGAAAACTATTGACAGTATTAGCAAAATATATATCTGATGATGTCTTTTCATTATTTTATCCACTATTTAAAATTGACTATTGCAAACTATTTTATATTTCCTGATTTCTACATTCTTACTGTAAATCTTGTTCCTTCATCTATAACACTTTCAACTGTTAAGCTGAATTTATGAATATCTGCAATCCACTTTGCAATACTTAAACCAAGTCCGGTACCGCCTTCTCTGTGACGAGCCTTATCCGCTCTATAAAATCTGTCAAATATCCTGTCTATGTCCGTTTTACTTATACCTATGCCTGTATCTTCTACAGTTAATACCTTTTTATTTTTTTCTGTGTATAATTTAACTGTGACTTTTCCTATTTCAGTATATTTAATGGCGTTATCAATTAAAATTACAACCATTCTCCTGATTTTATCATAGTCGCCTTTTATTAATATATCCTCTGTACTTATTAACTCAAAATCAATTTTTTTGTTATGTGCAATAATTTCCATATTGGCGCATACATTCTCAACAATTTCTGACAATGAAATTTCTGACAAATATAATTTTTCTTCATTAGCATCAGCTTTTGCAAGAGTCAACAATTGATCAATAAGTTTTGCCATCACCCTAGTTTCCGAATATGCATTGTCAAGCCACATTTCATTTTCTTGGACAGTTCCCTCATCGTCGCACAGCACAACATCAAGATTTGTTTGAATTACAGTGAGCGGCGTTCTTAGTTCATGAGATGCATCTGCAACAAACTCTTTTTGCCTTATCCATGTTTCTTTTACAGGTCTTAGTGCCTGACCAGTAAATATGTAACTTATACATAGCAAAATAACCATTCCCGTCGAACCGAATAAAAACAACACTGTTTTTAGGAATGACCATATTATTTCTTCATTAATAGTGTTTTGATATATCTGGACAACTCCGGCACCATTAATGCTATCAAAATACTTTGTATAAATTCTGTAATTTATGCCCCCGACTCTTTTAGCTGTGTAAGAGTCCTTTTTTGTACAAAAAGAATCAACTGCCAAAGATGATATAGCATCAGCTATTTCTGCTTCACTTTTTTTCTCATATACTCTTTCGCATTTTTCATTATATATGATATAACTTGCCTCTAACCTCTCAGAGCCCATAATAGCCAATTTGGGTCCTAAGTTAAAAATGATATCTCTATTACGAATAATAGATTGTTCCGGTAAAAATGAATCATTATATGTGTATATTCTTATAGCCTCTGATTGCATAAGTTTCTTTGTACCATCTTCAAATACATATTTTGTGAAATTATAAATTCCTGTTGCAATAAAGAGCATAAAAATCATTAATATAATGCCCATGTATGCCGTTAATTTAATATGAAGCTTTTTAAACATATTATTTCTCCTTAAGCATGTATCCAACTCCACGTACAGTTTCAATCTTTGCATTAGTCGACTCGAGTCTTTTTCTCAAATGATGTACGTAAATCTCTATATTGCTCTCCAAAATATCCGCCTCTAGTCCCCATATTCTATCTATTATCTGCTCTCTTGTAAATACTTGTCTTGGTTTTTTTATAAACATTTCCATAAGCATTGCTTCTTTTAATGGTATTTTATATTCCACATCATTAATGTATAGAAGGTAATTTTTAACATCATATTTTATATTTTCAAATTCATAAATTTCACCCATAAATTCTGTATTTTTTCTTCTTGCTAAGGCTCTGACTCTTGCAATTAATTCTTTTGTTGCAAAAGGTTTGACCAAATAATCATCTGCCCCTGTTTCAAGACCAAATACGCGATCATCAACAGCATCCTTTGCCGTTAGCATTATTACGGGTGTTTTATTTCCGGCTTTTCGTATTGATTTTAAAATTTCAATTCCATTTATACCCGGCAGCATTATGTCAAGAACTATTACATCATATATTTCTTTTTCAGAAAGAATGAGACCCTCTTCACCGTCATTAGCTATATCTACATCAATTTTTTGCTTTGTAAATAAAAACTTTAATGCTTGTGTTATTTTTACTTCATCTTCAACAATTAATATTCTCATTTTTTTCAGATTCCTTTCTTTTTATGTTTTCATAATTTTGCACAGCAGTTCCTTTTGGAACCCAAAAATTAAAGGCATTGTGAACTATTTCAAAATCAACTTCATCATAAATATAACTTTCACCATCTATACATAAATTTATATGGCTATCACTTTTAATTTTTACATTTTTACACTTTCTATATTCAATATATTTTTTTATATTATCTTCTTCAAGATGCGTTCCGGACTTATAACTGTTAATCAGGCCAAGTATTTTTAATCTTGATATATTTTTTACTAAACATACATCTAAAATTTCATCATCTATTTTTGCCAATGGTGCGCATTTATAACCTCCACCGTATGAATGCCCATTTGCTATGACAGAAAGTAAAAACTTGCCATTTATTTTTTCCTTATCATCAATCTCTATATATAAATTTTTACCCAAACTGTTCATCAGGCAATATATAACCGATAATATATAGCATAAATTTCCTGAAATAAAAGGAATTTTTTTAAACTTGTGCATATTAAACGCTGCATCAGCATCTAATCCTATGTTGCAAACTGATACTGCATATTCATCTTTAATTTTTATTATGTCCAAGTTTATGCTATTACCCTGAACCTGAAATTCAATATTCTCAAAATTGTTTACATTATCGAAGTTTCTTACAAAATCATTTCCTGTACCACACGGTATGAGTCCAACATTTACATGTTTATAGCCAAAAGCTGCATTTACAACCTCATGTAATGTACCATCACCGCCACATGAATAAAATATATATGGAATATTCTCTTCACACTTGTTTGTAACGAATTTCTTAGCATCACCTTTGTACTTGGTAATATATATATCATAATCTATATCCTTATATCTAAAATAGTCATTTATGTTGTCTTCAATATCATGTTGATATTTACCTTTGCCAGCTATAGGATTAATTATAAAAATATGTTTCATCAAGTTCCCCTTAGAAGTATTATATTATTACATTCTATATTATATATTAAGAAAATGTATATTGCAAATCACAATTTAAAATAAAGTTTAAGGGACGGTTATTTTCACTTGACAAACAGATGTCAAATAAAAATAACCGTCCCTTAAACTTGGTCTTTATTATAGTTAGTTACTTTTTTCTTTATTCTCCCATTTATGTCTTTCCACAAGTTTTCCCATCAAGAAAGCTAAAATACCTACTCCAATACCTGTCTGTACACAGAATAATAAACTTTCAATTTCACCTGGTATTTCTCCACCAATCATAGTTTCCAAAACAGGTGTAAACCAGGGTTCATATTCAGTACCTCTAACTTCAGAAACAATGACACTTCCGGCATCGTCAGTACCGCCAAACTCAGCACCCTTTAATGTAAGGAATGGTATAATTGCAATCAGTACAGCAATAATTAATAAAATAATAACTTTATTTTTTGTTTTTGCCATTACATTTCACCCCCATTTAAAAATCCAAGACCTGTAAGCTCTGATTTTGCATATGTTTCGAGACCCATAATAATAACAACAGTAAGAATACCTTCGATAATTGCAAGAGGAAGCTGTGTCGGTGCAAATACTGCAAGGAACTTAACTGCAGATGCTGCTACTCCGCCGGTTTCTGATGGATATGCCATTGCAAGCTGAATACTGGTTACACAGTATGTTAATAAATCACCTATTGATGCTGCAAGAAAGATCCCCAAATGCCTGTTAACTTTAAACTTTTTGCATAATTGATATATTCCAAAAGAAACAAATGGACCTGCTATCGCCATAGAAAATGTATTAGCTCCAAGTGTTGTCAGACCTCCATGGGCAAGTAAAATTGCCTGGAAAAGTAATACAATTATACCAAGAATACTAACTGCAGAAGGTCCAAATAAAATTGCTCCCAGCCCTGTACCTGTCATGTGTGAACTGCTTCCGGTTACTGACGGAATTTTTAAAGATGAAATTACAAAAATAAATGCACCTGCCATTGCGAGAATAGTAATTGATTTGCGATCCTCTGATAATTTTCTCTTAATTGATAAATAGCCGGCCACTAAAAATGGAATACATATAATTCCCCATATAACACAAAATGTCGGTGGAAGATAGCCTTCCATGATATGCATTGCATTTGCTACAGGAGTTATTCCAAATGTTAAAGCAAAAACTATTGCAATCATAATAAATTTTTTTTCTTTTCTTTTCATTTTCTCTCTTTTTCTCTCCTTTAAATTATTTAGTTTATATATTAAAACTCAGAAAAATATTTATTTTTCTAAGGCTGTTGAAAAAATCACTTGCTGCATTACATTTCATGCAGTCAGTACTAACATATATCAGGTTTACTTTTCTAACATTTTTTTAAACTCTTCCATTCCTTTTGGATAAATTTTTTTATCTTCGAGATAATTTTTCTCCACAAGAAGCTCGTATATTTCAAACATAATCGGCTGCTTTAGATTTGCCTTTTCTAATAGTTCTATGTTCTTAAAAATTTCTACGGGAGGACCATCCGCAATAATTTTTCCATTGCAAAATACAAGTAACCTTTCAGCCCACCTGAATGCAAAATCTACATCATGAGTGGAAATTAGAATTGTCTTACCTTCACAATCAAGTTTGTCCAAAACCTCTTCTAAAATCATAGCATTTAACGGATCTAGAGCTGCAGTCGGCTCGTCAAAAATAAAAACTTCCGGTTTCATGGCAATGATATCAGCAATACTGACACGCTTTTTTTCACCACCGCTCAAATAATGAGGCGGACGGTCTTTTAAATCGGTAATATTCATATATGTCATTGCCTCATAAACTCTATTTAAAACTTCCTCCTTTGAAAGTTTTAAATTCATTGGACCAAATCCAACCTCTGCCAGAACTGTTGATGCAATAATTTGATTATCTGCATCCTGAAATACAATACCTATATTTTTTCTTAGTTCATTCATATTTTTTTTATTTACAGGAGTACCTCTGTAAATAATTTGACCCTGTGCCGGTGTAAGCACACCGTTCATATTCAGAAAAAATGTTGATTTTCCTGATCCATTAGAACCAATCACAGCAATTTTTTCTCCTTCATATATATGTACACTTACATCATCTAATGCAACTTTTCCGTTTCCATAGGTGTAGTTCAAGTTTTTTACTTCTAATATTGGTTTTCTCATATCGTTCCTTTCTATCATGTCTATCTTGTGACAACCCAAAGTAAAATCAAATACACTATAAATATCATTGCAACTGCAATCTGCATTTTTTCTATCTTCTTATCTTCCTCCAGAAATATTAAATCACCATCAAAGCATCTGGACTCCATCGCATCATAATAAGTACCCGACTTTTTGAGTGAAATAACCAGCAGGTTGCTTGCAATACTTCCAAATGTGTAGCAGGAATTTTTAAAATCACAGTAGCCTTGACGAGATTCTGCAGATTTCTTCATTTTGTTATAAACATCAATTAAAATAAAAATGTAGCGGTAAATTATGTTCATCAGTTCTACAATAAGTTTTGGAATATGTGCTTTTCTTAGTACACAAATAATCTCAGAAGATGGAGTTGAAAGTGTCATCATTTGCATGGCACTGACAGCAGCAAAAACTTTCAAATTCAAGAATACCATTTCTTTCAGCTTAATCTGAGAAGTAAATGCATAAAATATTCCAAGGTTCAAATTATACTGACCTATAGGCTGTTTATCAAAATCAATTGCAATTGCAAAAGTACCAAGAATTATAAATGTAATTGGAATCGACAAAATTGATAGGTATTCATGTATATGGAGGCCTCCCTTCACAACAGACAAATAACCCATTGCAACAATAATTGAAACTGATACATAAGGATTGTCAAGTATGATGCAAAGAATAAGCGTAATCACAGAAAAATATACCTTAAAAGCAGAGTTCCAATGCCTGATATTGGAATTATAAGAATAACCATCTATCAAAAATCCATCATTGTGATTATGTCTTGTTTTATGATGATAATGCCCACCATCTTTATTTGTTTCTCCATATACAATTTCTCTTCTTAATAAAAATATAACTGCAATCATTGCACTTAAACCAATATTTCTTCCCATGCAAAGCTCCTTTGAGTTCGGGTATTTTTACAAACAAAAAATCCTTTTAACAATAATTAAAAGGATATAATTTAATAGCCAAAAAAGCCCATAACACATTCTATCCCTCGTAGAATTAAAGTGTTCTAAAACAGGCAGTTCTTCTGACTCAAGCTTCATCATCTTTTCAACCTTCCCAGTTTCCCAGTGGTATCCAGAAAAGACTCTTCTATTACAGCGGCGTGACCGTGAGGGATTTTAACCCTACTTCTCTATTAATTGATTAGACCTGTTTTTAATATTCAATTAAAGTCATTATACTATTTAAAATCTAAATAATCAAGAATTATTTTGTTTTTTATGTGCTAGGATGAGAACTTTTACCAGTATATAAAAAACCATCAGTTATGACAATGAACTGACGGTCCTTAAATTGTATTATTTAATTGAGTTAATATGATCTGCAACTTTTTTATCCATAGTTTTTATATGTTTAATAAGCCATTCTCCAATTTTACCGTTGACCTTTGCAACAAGAGGTATAGTTGCACCGCCCTCTTCAAACTCTGAAACAATATTTGCAACATCTTTTTTAAAATCTTCATGAAGTTTTTTATGTGCTGTGTAATCAGGATATTTAGATTTAATTTGCAGCTTCTCTTCATCATCAAAATGCTTTATAACGTATTCGCTTAAAAATTTTAAAGTTTTCTGAACCTCTATGCGACCTTTTCCTTTGCTGCAAGCATCAAGTAAATCATTTATTGCATTGATTAAAGATTTATGCTGCTCATCAATTGTTGCATTTCCTGTTTCCAATGATTTGTCCCATTTGTATGCCATTTTGTCTTCCTTCTTTCTTCACTTCTCTAATTTATGAACTAACTAATGCTACATTATTTAAATTAAAAAAATTCTTCCTCTTCATGTAGATTAGTTTTTCATACTCAGAAATTGGTATAGGTCTGGAAAATATAAATCCCTGTGCCATATCACAACCGATGTTCTTGAGAAATTCTACTTGTTCATCACTATCTACGCCCTCAGAAACAACATTTAATTTTAAATTTTTGGCTAAATTAACAACATTACTTACAATCATCCTTGCGTTATAATCTTCAATGTGTTCTAAAAATGTCTTGTCCAGTTTCAATGTATCTATTGGTATTTCTCTCAAAAGACCAAGGCTTGAATAACCGGAACCAAAATCGTCCATTGAAATGTTAAATCCATTATCCCTAAAATTTTTCATAATTGAAAAAATTTCACTGGTATTCCCGAAAACAACCGACTCTGTAATTTCAATTTCAATTAAACCTATTGGTATATTGTATTTCTCCATTATACTTTTATATTCTTGAACAAAATTATCGCTTAGAAAGTGTAACCTTGAAACATTTACGGATATTGGTACAATATCATAATTGTTGTCCAACCACTTTCTCAAGTGAATACAAACACATTCAAATACAAATTTATCAAGGATAGTGATAAATCCATTTTTCTCAAAAATAGGTATGAACTTTATTGGCGCCATAAAACCCAATAATGGATGTTCCCACCTTACCAGAGCTTCTGCACCAGAAATAAAACCATTTAAAAGATTAATTTTAGGTTGCAAAAATACTTTAAATTCATTATTTTTTAAAGCATAATACATGTCATCCTCAATTTTTTTCTCTTCTATAAGAATATATCTCATACTTTCATCATATACAGCATAACAACTTTTATATCCGCCTTTAATGCTTCGTTTAGCAAGCTTCGCCTTATCAATTGCAATTCTAATATCACAATTTTCTTCTTCAATGAAGTATATACCGGTGGTAATTACCGGACTTAAATTTAGTACTCTCCATGTATTCAAGTTTTCTATTGCCGTTGAAATACTAAATACCTTTTTAAATAATTCTGCCTGATTTAATTTATATCTATATAAAACTAAAAAATTATCAGCATATGTTCTGCAATACAATTGCTCATTTTCAAATGTATCGGTCAAAAAACACCCTATCTCAAGAAGCACCTCATCACCGGTGCTATGACCAAATCTATCATTAACCATGCTAAATTTGTCTATATCTATATGCAAAAGAGCAAATTTATCATTGCCCCTTTTATTTAATATTATCTCTGCATCTGCTATAAATCTATTCATATTACTTATATTACATACAATATCTACATCTTTTGATTCTTTTATTTCCTTTATCCTATTAGAATATTTCTTACTAATAATTAAAAACATAAAACCCATTAAACACAATCCAATTATTACTGCAGCAAAAAAAATGTTATATATATTTATAAATTTAATATCGCTAAATGACATTTCACTGACTTTTTTAAAAGTATAAAACATTTTAGTTGACAAAGTAACACTAATCAAGATTATTAATACGAGAAATATTATTATAAACTGTCTGATTTTTTTATTAATCACCTGCTCCTCTTTTCCTTTTATGATTAATCACCACCGTCAATTTAATACTTAATATTTATATATATCGACACATTATTGCAAAAGTTTATAACTTTTTATATATTTTTTATATTACTAATGATTTAATGAAAATAGAATTTGTACCTCATAATTTTTGGCATAAATAACGTTTTGTTTTAAAAAAATTAGGTGCAATTATTGCACCTAATTTTGATTTAATCATTATATACTCTGCTTTTTATTTTTATTCCGTCAACCAGGCTTTTTAAAACTTGTGCCTGACTGCTGAGCTCTTCACTTGCTGCAGCACTTTCCTCAGCAGTAGCGGAGTTAGTCTGAACAACACCTGAAATTTGCTCTATGCCGGCTGTAACTTGTGCTGCCGCAAGAGATTGTTGTTTCGATGTTTCAGCTATTTCAGTTATTAACGCTGCTGTTATATTAGTTTTTTCAACTATTAATTTTAAAGAGGATTCTGTGTAACCTGCTATTTTTACGCCATTTGATACGGCATTCAAAGAACTTTCGATTAGCTGTGTTGTTTCTTTAGCGGCATCTGCACTTTTTGATGCTAGATTTCTTACTTCATCGGCTACTACCGCAAATCCCTTTCCGGCTGAGCCTGCCCTTGCAGCTTCAACTGCTGCATTTAGTGCCAGTATATTTGTTTGGAACGCTATATCTTCAATTGCTCTTATGATTTTCCCGATTTCAAGTGATGTTTCATTTATTTCATCCATTGCCTTCATCATTGTATGAATTTGTTCGCTTCCATTTTCGACTTCAATAGAACCTTCATCTGAAACCTTTTTAGCATTTTCTGCATTTAAGGCACTTTTATTTATTTGCTCTGTTATCTCATTTATAGTTGCTGCAAGTTCTTCTATAGAACTGGCCTGAGCTGTCGCTCCCTGTGACAGAGCCTGTGCTCCGCCTGCTATTTGTTCCGAGCCACTTGCAACCTGTTCCGAGCTCTCATCTATTTGGCCGGTTATGTCATTAAGAAACTCTATTATTTTCTTAATTGATAAATTAATTTCAACAAAATCACCCTCATAATCTTTATCAACTGTTGTTGTAAAATCGCCCTCGGCAATTTTGCCAAGATGATAGCTTATATCTTTTATTATGGCATTCAATCTATTAACTGTTACTTCCATTGAATTCAGTAATAGTCCGGTTTCATCTTTACTGGTTGTTCTTGGAACCTCTGTATGTAAATCACCATTTGATAAAAGTTCCAATCTCTCAGCACACAATTTTATTGGATTGGATATTTTATTTGCAAGTATACCTGCTACAATTACTGCTGTTATAATAGAGAGCACCACTATAACACATGTTACAATTAAATTAAAGAATGTATCTTTTAAATACTCCTCTTGCGGTGCACTTACAAAGAAGCTCCAACCATCAGCCCCTTCAATCGAAGAATATGCCAGCAAATTTTCAACTCCCTCATATGAATACGTACCAAATGAGGTTTCACCATTTGTCATTTTTTGCAACAATATTGCTAAGTCTTTGTCTTTACCGTCTTTTTCATAATTTGCAACAGGATTTTCTTTATCTAAAACCTTATCATGATTTGGATGGGCTATAATATTGCCATTCTTGTCTGTTATAAATCCATATCCCTCTGTTCCAACATTTACGCCGGATGACATGTCTGACAGAACAAGACCATCTACCTCAATTACAACTACTCCTTCAATAGTTGAATTGTAAATGCCATTCTTCCACAACGGTGCGGAAATTATGTTAGTAACCTGGCCGGTTTTTTTGCTTATTTCAGGGTCGGCTATAAACGTTTTTCCATTCATAGAAGCTTCAAAATAATCCGTTTCTCTTATAACATTAATTTGCCCTGTACTGTTTGATACTGCAGAACCACTTCTGTTAGTAACATAAACATCTATTAAGTTGTATTTATTAATCATTTGTTTATATATATCTACTTTTTCCTGCTGTGTAGTAAAAATATCTGTTAGTTTTGCATTTAACCCTATATCACTTGCAATAGTTTTATATATTTCTAATTTATTTCTTACTGAATCAGAGCCTATAACAGCCATATCACCCATGGTATTTTCCAATGTATCAAAAGTAGACCGGTAGTTAAGATAAGCAGATATTCCTCCCACCATGATTTGTGCCATTACTACTATAACAACAATACTCACAAATAGATTTGTTTTTATACTTTTCATCGCTTCTCCTCTCAAACAGCTCTTATTTTAAAGGTAATATTACATCATATATTATATATCGACACAATATTGTAATAGTTAAGTTGAAACAGAAAAATATTTGGTACTTTTACTGAATTGAGCCAATTAGCAAAAACTATTTATTATACGCAATTAAAATCAATATATTTATTAAACTGATGCTATATAGTATAGAGGGAATATATTAGGAATTTTATGATAATATTATTTAATGAATAAATATAAATTTCTAATTGATAAAAACTACTCCTGCCCAAATGAAAAAGCACAAAATCTCAAAAAATCATAAAAAAAGCAGGTGAAAGCATTGATTTTTAAGAATCTTTAATTAATTTCAAATTTACTAATGACTATTTAGTTTTATGTATTTATATACTTAAATCTGATTTTGATTGAGCACCTCCCTTGAGGAGAACTTAGTCTGTATATAATAAAAAGAGACAATCCATCAAAAGGATTATCCCTGTTATACATATTATTAGCATACATTTGATTTTACCGCTAATTTGTTTGCATTGCAGCTATTTCATCTTTTAATTTTATACCTTCAACCAAATCTTTAAGAATAGATGCTTGAGTTGAAAGTTCTGATGCAGCTGCAGCACTTTCCTCTGCTGTTGCAGAATTGGTTTGTACAACTGCCGAAATTTGCTCCACACCCTGTGTTATCTGTGCAATTGATTGTGCTTGTGTTTGAGATGCTTCCGCTATTTCATTTATTAGTTCTGATGTTTGTTTTGTACTTTGGACAATTTTTGTCAGTGATTTTGCTGTTTCATCAACTAGTTTTGTGCCTTTTTCCACAGCTTTAATTGAACCTTCAATTAACTCAGTTGTATTTTTCGCCGCTTCGGCACTTTTTGAAGCTAAGTTTCGAACTTCATCAGCTACAACTGCAAATCCTTTACCGGCAGAACCTGCTCTTGCTGCTTCAACTGCTGCATTCAGTGCTAATATGTTTGTTTGAAAAGCTATATCTTCAATTGTTTTAATAATTTTACTTATTTCACTTGATGATAAGCTGATTTCTGTCATTGCCTCTGTCATTTCATTCATTTTTTGATTTCCATTTTCAACTTCCATCATGGAAATCTCAGATATTTCTTTAGCATTTGTTGCATTTTTTGCACTGTGATTAACTTGATCATTAATTTCCACTATAGTAGCAGAAAGTTCTTGAATTGCACTGGCTTGTTCCGTTGCTCCCTGAGAAAGAGCCTGAGATCCATCTGCAACCTGATATGAACCCATTGACACTTGTTCAGCAGATTCATTTATTCTTCTCATAATTTTATTAAGCGAAGTAATAATATCGTTTAATGAATTACTCAACGGAATAAGATCCCCATTGTATTGTCTTTCAAGTTCTATATTGAAATTGCCCTTTGCCAATTCTTCTAATTTACTTGTAACATCATATACAACTTCCCTAAATACAGTAACTATTGTTGCTGTAGAATTTATAAGAGTTGCTCCGGTATCGTCACCTTTTGAAACTGCTGCCTCTGTATGCAAGTCGCCGTCTGCTAAAAGTTTCAATCTTTCAACTGATGCGATAATAGGTTTTACCGATTGTCTGGATTTATAAAATAATATAACCACACTTATTATTGATACAATTATAATGGAAACCGCACCCTCAATATGACCGGTAATATACCCTACAACAAAAATTGCTGCCATAGCTATTACAAAGCAGAAAATAAGAACATGCATTTTTTTAAATAATGATTTCATATAGTTCACCTTTATTTTGTGATTTTTAAATTTAATTTATAGCAAAACGCAGTATTATTTATAATAATACCGCGCTTTTTTTACTTATATTGTATTTTAATTATTATTGTAATAATTGTAATACACCTTGTGGTTGTTGATTAGCTTGTGCAAGCATTGCTTGAGCAGCCTGAGAAAGAATATTGTTCTTAGTGTATTCCATCATTTCTTTAGCCATATCAACGTCTCTAATACGAGATTCAGCAGCAGTTAAGTTTTCATTAGTAACCCCTAAGTTGTTAACTGTGTGCTCTAATCTGTTTTGTAATGCTCCAAGATCAGCTCTTGTGCCAGATACTTTATTGATAGCATCATCAATTGTTGCAATAGCATCTTTCGCACCCTCTTTAGTTCCTACACTAATAGTATCTATACCTAACCCTTTAGAACTCATATCACCAACATTTAATTCGACTTCTTGGTCCGCTGAACCATTTGCACCTATTTGGAATGTGAGTCCCTGAGTCGCTTCATCAATATTTACTGTCAAAGTACCACTGCCTACTTTAAATCCGCCTTTACCGGCTACAATCGAGATTTCTAATCCTTCATATTTTTCTTGATCTGCTATAGTAGCTGTAGAAGCTACAGTTGCCTTAATTGTATAAAGTCCGCTTTCACCTTCAGACTGTGCAACGCTGAAAGATACTCCACTAACTGCAGTGGCACCAGCAACGTCAACACCACCTATTGAAACTAAAGTTATAGATCCACTAGCAGCTGTAAATACAAGATCATCACCAACCTCTAGACCGCCACCCTTAACATTTAAAGAAGTAACATTAGTAGTAGTTGCAGTAGCATCGAAATCAGTACCATATCCACCTATATTTCCATCTAATAAATTGATCTTATTAAAATGAGTTGAAGACGAAATTCTATCTATTTCAGATTTTAATGCTGTAACTTCTTTATCAAGATTTTCTCTATCAACATCATCATTGTATGTACCGTTTGATGATTGTACTGCTATTTCTCTCATTCTTTGAAGAATTGAATGAGTTTCATTCAATCCACCTTCAGCTGTTTGAATTAAAGAAATACCATCGTTAGCATTTTGTTCTGCTTGTTCAAGACCATTAATCTGACCTCTCATTTTTTCTGATATAGCTAGTCCTGCTGCATCATCACCAGCTCTGTTTATTCTGTATCCTGATGATAATTTTTCTAAATTCTTTCCTGTTGCTGTGTTATTAGTTCCTAACTGTCTCAAAGAGTTTAATGCATTAATATTATGTTGTATTCTCATTTTATTACCTCCATGTAATTGTTTCGGGATCCTTCCCTTTTTATTTTGTGTTCTTATCTTATTTTTTCACACGGCGCCTGTGTTAAAAAATATTATTTACTTTCACAATATATATATCGTATTTATTTTTATTTTGTTTAGTTTTTTTTAAAAATTTTTTAAATTTTCAAATTTACTCGTTTATAAGTTCTATCAGGCTGCACAGTATTGATTTTTACTCTTTTAAGTTCATTATTTATATTTTTTCGTATAACTTTGTCCATGTTTATTATTTCTCTAATTAATTCTTTTATTTCGCTTTGAATTTCTTTTATTTCGTAAGATTCTTTTAAATAATCTTCATTGTTATAATCAAGCTTTTTAATTTGAATGTCTATTAAATTTATTTGATCTATATAGCGCTGTCTTCTTTCAATCATGCATTTAATTTCTTCATCATCTTTCTTTTGTAGGAGCAATATAACTTCTTGTGTATAGTTTTTTAAATTGTAAACTTCTTCAAGCTTCTCCTGAAATAATTCAAGCATAGTTACCTCCTAATTTTTAGATGCTCTTGCTATTTTATCAGCCTCTTCCCATGTACTTCTTAGATTTCTAATAATCGGAAGTATATCTTCTATATGTTTAGTGCTTTTTTTTGCGGAAGCTTTTATTATCTCACCATTGAGAAAAGAATATATATCTACAATCTCACCTGATAAGGCAAAATTTTTATCTATGGTAACTATAAGATGATTGAATATTTGTCTGCATTTATGTAAATTCTTATTTGCTTCCTCATAGTCACCTTTTTCCATTAAAATTTTACCGTAATTTAATTTCTTGATTATTTCATCGAAAAGAAGTAATAAAAGTTCTCCTTTTGTCATTGTATTTATTGATGTTTTTTTATATTGATCATATGGATTAAACATAATTATATCCTTTCATTTTATCAAGATCCCAACATATTTGTAAGCCAAGAACTTTGTGAATTAAGATTATTTAGAGTAGTTTCAAGATTACTGAACTTTTTCCAATATCTTGTTCTTTCATCCTCTAACTTTTCTTTTAGGTCTGCAAGCTTATCATCATATTCTTCTATTCTGTCTGACAAATAATTTTCATTTGTTGTGGTGCTGTTGTCTGCACCGGCTCTATCTACAAGAATTCCGGAATATCCATAATTGCCTATATTTTCTTTAAGTATGCTTTTTATTTGTACTGCTATCCCCGACACATTTGTTGATTCTTCAGTGAATAATGCAGTAATATCATCCGGATTCTGTGTCAACATTTCTACAAATTTATCTTCATCAAATGTCAGCTTTCCACTTGTATCATAGCTCGCAGCCGATATCCCTATATTTGATAAAATAAGGTCGGTACCAGATGTCCTGCTCGATACCGCTCCTCTCAGGTTAGATAAAAGGTTTCGCAGCATGCTGTCTCCATACAACATACCTTTTTTGGCTTCCGCTTCCCACAAAGTAATTTCATCCTCTGACATATCTTCTTTTTGGGCAGGTGTCAAAGGGGCATAATCCCTGTTATGCTTTTCACTTACTGCTGTACTGATTAATTCTAATACTTCATTGTAATCATCCACAAATTGCTTTACCCTTTTTACAACTTCATCGGTATTATTTGTGGCAGTAAATGTTATAGGGTCTTCATCGGTTGCTTCTCCAACAGCCTTTTCATTTAAAGATATACTTACCCCATCAATGCTAAAATTTGATGTACTGCGAGTTACTGTAGTTTCAATGCCATTCATAGTATATGTCATCGTTGTATCTGTACCTTGATTAATTTTATAATCTACAGAACTGGTTATGTCAGTACCTTTTCCATCAATGTAATCAATAGTATATTTTTTTGTATCACCATCATAATTTGCAGTTCCTATTTTAGTTTCTACACCATTAACAATTTTATATATGTTTTCAGCACCGTCTTCGGTTTTTATAAATTCCCCATTTTGTAATAAATCATTAACACTTGTTCCAAACAGTGATGATGCCAGATTTCCGCCTCCATCTACGTCTTTAATAACAACACCCTTGTGAGATCCAGTTTCAGTTGCCTTTACTGTAAAAGTGTCGGTTGTAGAAGAATAATAGACATTTACTCCAGCTTCTGAATTATTATTTATCTCTTTCATAATATCAGTCATGGACATTGACTTATCAAATTCAAATTGAATATCATTTATTGTAATTTTATATGAGTCAGCAGAAGTATCTAACCCTTCTACTCCTGCATCTGTCACAGCACTTGTTTTGTTTAACCTGTTGTATGTTGTTGGATCAATACCTGTAACAGCTTTTAAATCTGTGCTTATGTCACATACACCAAAGAGATTGTTTTGTCCTACTGCTGAAAATGTAAGCTTATTATTGTCTGAGTCATACGAAGCTGTTACTTTGTTTGTTCCGTATGCTTTATTCAGCTCAGCCTGCAAATAAGCAGCTAAACTATTTCCATCCGTTATGGTATCAGTTAAATTTATTTTTTTTGTTACTCCATTATAGTCAAAAGTCATATATTGGTTTTTATCTTTAATAGCAGTTGAAGTTTCAATTGATAATGCTGCTATTTGCTCTTCACTTATTTCTGATTCAGATTGAGCATCAGATCCTGCAGCCATATTGAGATTATTTAAAATAGCAGAACTTGCCGATGTAAGTTTCACAGTTTTGGTAGTATCTGAATTTGTGAGGACCAGCTTATTTCCATCTACACTGTATATTAGCTTATTATCAGTCGCATCATCATTAGTTCCGCCATTTAAATCCGCTATCTTATCTATCTGTTCATTAAGCGCTTCTGCTACATCAGTAAGTTCGACAGCCTCATTTCCTCTTCCAAAATTTTTATCCAAGGTTAAGGTATAATCAGTTCCTCCATAATTAATGGTCATTGATGTTCCTGCAAGCGATGATGCATATTGATCAGTTAAATCATATGAACTAAAAAAACCGCTTGTAACTGCTTTACTTGATGCAAAACTTGATTTAGTAGCAACACTTGATATATTACTGATAGAAAAGTTATTAACATTATCTGCATCACCTATTACACTGACATATTTTGAAGATGACTCCATTGAATATGCTTTAAAGAAACTTGAATTTAAAACACTTGATCCTGTAGTTGTTGAATAAGAGAAATATGTGCTGTTAAAATTAGAAAGACTATTAATTATTTTTCTATATGCTTCTTGTTGATAAACAAGTTTTTGCTGTGCTTGATACTGCTTACTTATTTTGCTGACAGTAGCAGATGTCATTTGTTCTACCAATGTATCTGTGTCTAGCCCTGAAGCTAGCCCGCCAATGGCCTTAGTATTTGTAGTCGATCCATATAGGCTTGTTGATGATACTGTTGACATAGTTGTCTCCTTTCTTTAAATTGAATTTTATTGATATTGTTATAATAATTATCATTACATTATTTGTTCAAATATTTTATTAATATATCGGCGATATCTTCAATTGCTGCCTGAACCATAACCGCACCAATGTTGAATGCAACCATCGGCATTCCATAAACTACGGAGGATTCTTTGTCCTGTCCTATTGTATAGGCACCTGATTTTTTCATATTTAACAGACCTGCAGCTCCGTCTTTACCCATACCCGTCAATATTATTCCAACAGCACTTTTACCTGCCGCTTCTGCTACGGAATTAAATAAAACATCTACTGACGGACAGTGACCGCTGACCTTTTCTCCCGGTCTGCAACTCACAAAATAACCTCTTTCGTCTTTTAAAACTTTCATTTGATTGTCGCCGGGTGCTATCAATACCAATCCCGCTTCAACTCTATCTCCGTTTTTTGCTTCTCTGACTTCCATGTTGCAAATTTTATTTAATCTGTCTGCATACATCTTTGTGAAACCTGCCGGCATATGCTGTGTTACCAGGATACCCGGCGTTTCTTTTGGCAAGTCTCTCAAAATTTCGAGTGTTGCTTCCGTCCCTCCGGTTGATGCTCCTATAGCAATGACTTTCTTCGTTGAACTTATATTTATTTTTGAATTTGCTATTGATGACAAATCAATTTTTTTAGCTACATGAGTTGTTTTTATTTTTGCAACTGATGCTACTTTTATCTTTGTTTTTAATTCTCTGAAAAAATTAGCTACATCATTTTCAGATGACATGTCGGGTTTTTTTACAAAATCTACAGCTCCTGTATGTAGTGCGTCAAATACGCTTATATTCATTGAGCTGACCAAAACTACTTTTACAGGATTTTCTGCCATAATCTTCTTTAGGAAAACCAGCCCATTCATTTTTGGCATTTCAACATCTAGTGTTAAAATATCAGGGTTTAATTTTTCAATTTTATTCAAAGCATCTATTGGATCTGTTGCAGAACCTACAACCTCAATGCCTTCGTCTTCACCTAGCTGTTTTCTGAGTATACCTCTAAATAATAGGGAATCATCTATTATTAATACCTTTATTTTGTCTCTTTTCATCCTATCATTCCTTTTTATATATTGCGGGACAAATGTATTTGTATTTTGAATGGCCTCTCTGTATTGTCTCCGCATGTCCTATCATTAGATGTCCACCTGGTTTTGTCGCCTCATAAAACTTATTAACAAGCTCTATTTTTGTATCAGCATTAAAATATATCATTACATTTCTACAAAATATCACACTATATTTATTTCTTGCAGTTATCGGTTCCATTAAATTAAAGGTTCTAAAAGTGATTTGACTTTTTATTTCAGGTGTTACCTCATACTTATTGTCAGAAGTTTTTTTAAAAAATCTTGTTTTGTAAGACTGAGGCAAATTTTTTATGCTTTCTTCTGCATACACCGCCTCTTTTGCTTTATCCAGAACATTTTGTGAAATATCTGTTGCAAGTATTTGTACTTTCCAGCTCATTCTCTTTAGCTGAAAGTAGTCATTAATTATCATAGCTAATGTATATGGCTCTTCTCCTGAAGAGCATCCTGCACTCCAGATATTTATCATTTTTAGTTTGTTTGTTTTTTCTTCAAATGGTAATATTACTTCTCTTAAATATTTAAAATGATTTTCTTCTCTGTAAAAATATGTATAATTTGTTGTCAGCTTGTTTATTAATAAGGATATTTCCTCTTTGTTGTTTCTTTTTATGCTGTTTATATACTCACTGAAGCTTTTCATACCCTTACGCTCTACCATATTTGAGAGTCTGCCTTCTATAAGCTGCCTTTTTTTAGATAAATCTATCCCATAATTTTTATGCATGTACTGCACAAATTCTAAAAATTCTGCATCGGTTAATTTTATCATATTACAAACTCTCTATTAGGCTGCTGACATCTAATATTAGATTGATGCTGCCATCTCCCAATATTGAGCAACCTGATACTCCGGATTCTTTAATCTTATATTTATTAAATATGGTCGGCAAAGGCTTAACAACTACCTGCTGTTCTCCTATGATCCTATCAGCAAATAAACAAACTTTATTTTCACCGGCTTCTACGAGTATAAGTATACCGTCATCTATATTTGTTACTTCTGTATGCATATTAAAGAAATTATGCAATCTGACAACCGGATAGCATTTATCTCTCAATATTATCATTTCTTGACCATCAGTATTATGTATAATATCCTTAGTCTGAACTTTAAATGATTGTTGAATATTTTTTATAGGAATTATTAATTCCGAATCTCCAACGACTACCTGCATACCTGATACTATAGCAAGAGTTAACGGGATTTTAAATGTTATTGCAGTTCCTTTATCCGGCTTGCTGTCAAGGACTACGGTTCCGCCGACTTTTTCTACGTTTGATTTGACAACATCCATTCCAACGCCTCTGCCTGAGTATTCTGTTACAGTTTCGTTAGTTGAGAATCCAGGCAGCATTAATAGCTGATATATTTCTTTTGTACTGTATTCAGCTTCCGGTTTTTGAAGTAATCCCTTTGATTTAGCTTTTGTTAATATTTTTTCTGTGTCAAATCCCTTTCCATCATCTTCGACAGTTATATGGATTTCTCCTCCCGTATTTGAAGCAGAAAGTTCTATTGTTCCTTTAGGGTCTTTACCTTTTAGTATTCTTTCATCTGTAGACTCGATTCCATGATCCATAGCATTTCTGACAAGATGCATAATTGGATCTGATATGCCATCAACTATAGTTTTATCTACCTCTGTTTCATCGCCAACTAAAACTAATTCAACATCTTTATTAAGTTCTTTTCCCATATCTCTGACTATTCTCTTCATCTTTTGGAAAATTCCTGAAACGGGAACCATTCTAAGAGACATAACTATATCCTGCAATTCATCCGTAAGTTTTCTAAGCTGTCTGGATGACTTTGTGAAACTTTCTAAATTTAAATCCTTAATTTCACTATTTGAGGATACCATAGATTCTGCTATAACAATTTCACCCACTATATCAACTAAGCTATCAAGTTTTGAAAGATTAACAGTTATTAAACTCTGTTTATTATGCTTGCTTAAAACTTCGGAATTTTTTGTATTTTCTTCTTTCTTTAATGGGTTTGAAATGCTTTTACCAGTATTTGCATCATTATTTTCACCGCTATTTAAATTTAAATTTTCATCAGATTTTTTCTCATCATTAAATTCTATAACAGTGTAGTTTTTTACGTTTAAAGCTCCTTTTACAACTCGTACTCCTGCATCTAAAGAATCCTTATCTTTAAAAAATACATAAAATCCATCTTTTACGATCTCTGATGCGGCTTCAGTGTTGTTTTCCACATTTTCAGGCTTATTTGTAAATTTCACACCCATATCTGACAATTGATTAACTATAAAAAACGCTCTTAAATTTTCCATACCACAGTCATCATCAAAAAATATTTTTATGCCATACATTTTTTCAGTAACTGTATCTTTTTCAATTAATGTTTCCGTCAATGCTGCTTCTTCCATCAAAGATGAATTTTCAGCAGTAACTTTTTCACTTGTAACTTCTTCACCAGATATAATTTGCAAAAAATTATGAATTTCTTTTTCAAAAGGTTCCAAGTTTTCTTCTAGAGCCTCGCCCTGCTCTATCTTTGTTATTTCACCTTTTATAAAGTCTGTAAATTTAAAAACCAGATTTACTAAGCTTTCATTGTATTGTTGTTTAATTCCATTTTCCCTAATGTAATAAAACAAATCTTCTACTTTATGTGATATAGTCATTATGCTATTAAATTGCATCATGGCGGACGAACCCTTTATAGTATGCATTATTCTAAATATTTCATCTACACAGTCCTTGTCAAATGCCTGTTCATTCTCTGCCTTAAGCAATATTTCATCTAATTGTTCCAATAAAGTGTTTTCTTCAAAGAGATACATGTCCAGCACAGAATCTAAATTATTATCCATATTCAGGTCTCCTTCGTTTCTTAAGTTATTCATATTATTTATATCGACATTTTTTTCAATTTATTAAGTATTTCACCGAAATTTTTATTATTTTTATTAATTTAATTATCTTTGCACTTATTTTAATTATAAATCTGCCGATAAATATGTATATAGATTATATTAATCTTTTATTTTAATAGTAAATATAATATAATAAATACTATAGAGGAAACAAAGACTAACGTCTTTATCTGGATATGTATTTATTGAATCGTTGTGAAACAAGCTGATTTGTGGCTTGTACTTATGATATAATGGTAATAGAACTATTTACAGGAGATCGTATTTATGTTAGAAAATGATATTCGTATAAAGACTAATAATCCTATTAGCGATAATGGAGTCAATAAGCTTAAAATAAGAACTGAGGAATCCTTACCTTTTGATGTCGTTGACCCAACTAAAGTTACAAAACCTTCTAAGCAGGAAAGAGGCAATAACACCAGTAATAACGGTCTCAGCTATAATTCTGATTCTGTTTTTGAAAAATTTATACAAGCCTTAAAGAATTCTCCTGTTTTATCTGAGGGAGCAAAAAAACTGCTATTGAATAATCAGTTTATCAACCATAATATTAAGACCGACCCTGTTTTAAACACTTTATTTGAAAGTTTTTTAAAGAATATAGAAATGAATGATAAAGAAATTTTGAATTTTTTAAAATTTCAACAGAGTTCATACACAAAATTCAATGGAGATTTTTTTAATTCCTTAAGAAATATTTTAAAAGCTAATTCTAACAATGCAGATTTTAAAGGCGTTCTCAGAAATTTTTTGAAAAGCTATGAATGCTTTGTTTCGGTTGATGAAACTTATACTTCAATACAATCTTCACTTAAAAATATATATAATAATTTACCAAAGATATTAAAACAGCCTTTTAATGATTTAGTTGATAAGATGATTTTAGATAATTATTCAAATAGTCTGGATTTAAATTTATCTATGTTAAAAAATGAAATATTGCCGTTTGTAGGTCGTTACATAGCTAAAATGAACGATTTCGGTCCTGTCAGAGATTATGTTTCTGTTTTAGTTCACAATATGGTCAGACTTGAATCCAGTTCAAAGGAAAATTTTTCAACAGATTTGGATAATCTATTTGATTATTTAAAATTCAATTTAAACATTGGAGAGAAAGAACTTCAAGAAATAAAATTATCACTTATATCTAATTATGAAACAACAAAAAATATTAAAAATGACTCCATTGACTCATTTATTAAACTTATTGAATCCGGCATAAAGGAAAGCGATAATGTTGTAAATAAAGGTGTGATGGAGGACATTACTGAATCTTTACTTTTTAGTCAAAATGTTAATATACCATTGACTCATATGTTCCTTCCGTTAAATTATAATGGAATGTTTATGTTTTCAGAACTATGGGTCGGCAAAACTTATGAAGACTCAAAAGATAAAAAAAACAAATATGAGTCTGCTGAAACTTACAAGGTTTTTTTGACCTTTGATATTCAAAATATAGGTTATTTTGAAGCAATTGTACTATTGAAAGATTCTAAGATAGCTCTTGAAGTTTATGTTCCAAGTTCTTTTAAAAATCATGCCAAATTGATAAAAAGTGATATAAGTAAAATATTAAATAATAAGAATATTGCCGTTTCAGATATTTACATAAATGAATGTATAAAAAAGCGAAGATTCAATGAGGTATTTGGCAATCTGTCAGAAAGGAAAAGTGGTGTAGATGTCATTGTATAACAACAAGCGTGCTGTTGCACTCAAGTATGATTTAAATAAAAACAATGCTCCTGTGGTTATTGCCTCCGGTTCCGGATATATAGCAAATAAGGTGGTTGAAATCGCTGAAGAAAATGGAGTCCCAATATACAAGGACGACTCACTTTCAATTTTATTGTCACAGCTTGATGTAGGAAGTGAAATACCGGAAGAAATGTTTGGTGCTATTGTGGAAATTTATTTATACTTTTTAAACTTTAAACCAGATGTTACCGGAGGCAACAATATTTGATGTATAATGATTTGGGAAAGGAATAATGTTATGGATAATCTAATTTTTGCTTTAGATATAGGTACTCGTTCTGTTGTAGGTGTAGTTGCAGAAAATATTAATAATACACTTAAAGTGTCAAAGGTTGAAAGTGTATTTCACAGTCAGCGTGCAATGGTTGACGGACAAATTGAGGATATAAATGAAGTCAGCAAAGTTGTTTCCATTGTTAAGAATCAGCTTGAAAGCAGTTTGGACATTAAATTAGATAAGGTTTGTATCGCCGCTGCAGGAAGATCCTTAAAAACAGAACGTATAATATTAGAAAGAGATTCAGATATCAGAAGACCTATAAGTTCTGATTTCAAAAATGCTATTGAAGTTGAAGCATTACAGCTTGCTCAGGATATCTTTTCAAAAGCATCTGACAATGATGACCTGTTTTATTGCGTAGGATACAGTGTATTGAGCTATTCTCTGGATGGCAAAATCATCTCCAATATTGTCGGGCACCGCGGAAACAAAGTTTCCATTGAAATTATTGCTGCGTTCTTACCTCATACGGTTATTGAAGGGCTTTATTCTTGTATGGATAACAATAATCTTGAAGTCGTAAATTTAACCCTAGAACCAATAGCTGCAATGGATTTAATAATACCTTCCGAATTAAGGCTGTTAAATTTAGTTTTAATTGACATTGGAGCCGGTACATCTGACATTGCCATTTCAAAGGGTGGGAGTGTTGTCGGATACGATATGGCTACAATTGCCGGTGACGAAATAACAGAATGCATAATGAAAAACTACATAGTCGATTTTAATTCTGCTGAAAACATTAAAGCTCTATTAAGTGAGGACAGTGAGAATTTAGAAATAACAAATATATTAGGTATTTCTCAGACCTTAAAAAAAGAAGAAATATTAGAATCTATAAAGCCTTCTGTTTATGATTTATGTGCAGATGTTGCATCAAAAATTACAAAGTTAAATAAAGAATCGCCTGCTGCTGTTTTTTTAGCAGGAGGCGGAAGCAAAATTCCATTTATTAAAGAATTTTTGTCTGAATTACTTAATATTCCACAATCCAGAATAGCAATTTCTGATAAAAATAGTATCAGAAATGTTAATTTATCAGAATTAGACAGTTTCGGACCGGAGCTTATAACTCCCGTCGGAATTGCATATTCTGTAATATTAAATAAAAATTATGATTTTTTCAGTGTTAGTGTAAATGGAACAAAAGTCAGACTTTACAGTATACGACAAATGAAAGTTATGGATGCTATTTTGATGTCCGGTTTTGATTCTAAAAAGCTGATTGGTTTTTCTGGTAAAAGTTTGAGATTTAACTTTAATGGAAATGAAAGGTATTATGCAGGAGAGTTTTCTACTCCTGCACAGATTTATGTTAATTCCAGTATAGCAAATATTGAAACTGTCATAAAACCCGGTGACAGCATAGAAGTTATTCCGGCTGTAAACGGAAATTCACCAGTTGTAAGAATTTCTGATATCGCAGATAATTCAACAAATGGATCTGTTTATTTCAACGGAATCAAAGTTGATTTTGGGACTAAATATTATGTTAATAAAGTAGAAGTCAGGGATGATTATATAATAGGAAACTCTGATTCAATCGAAATAGTACAAACTGAAACAATAAATGATTTAGCTCAAATTTATGAAATAGATGAAAGCTTGTATAACTTTTTTGCAAATGGAAAAAAAATTGACGTCAATACTAAATTGTACAATGGATGCACCATAGATATTTCCAAAAAGAGTGAATTAATTGAAGATCAGATTACCGGCGATGCGGACTTAAAAACTAATAAAGAAATGAATTCAGTTGATGAAGAAAAAGTAATTGATGAGGGTGACGGCTGTATTGAAGTTACTATCAATGATAAAAAGGTTAAACTTCCTAAGAAAAATGACGAACCATATATTTTTGCAGATATGCTAAATTATACTGATATTGACCCGTCAAACCCTAAAGGTAATATTGTAATACTGCATAATGGTAAAGAGGCCTCATATACAAATTTGATTTGCAGCAATGATATTATTATAATAAAATGGGATTCTGATTTAAAATAGTCTCAGATGTATACTTTTTATTAAAGGAGAATTTTATGAATGAAAGAATTTTATTAGTTAGAATATTTGATTTAGATGATATTAATATTGGCAGAGGCAGTCTTTTAAGTATAAAGAGTAATGCAATAATAGTCAAGGGCAATAACTTACCTGTTCTGGATTCCGGAATGAATATCATAGTAAAAATATATGATGAACTCGTAGGAATTTCTCCTTATTTATGCAATGTAAGTGTTGCGTCAAGGCACCAACTCACAGCACAAATTCTGAGAAAGGATCCTATTATTGAGCGAAGAAATGCATTGAAGGTTCGAACGGATTTGTCTTTTTATGTAAGTAAGATTTATAGGAATGGCGATGATATAACTGATGAATTGCCAAATATTAAAATAAATGTACTTAATTTAAGCATAGGCGGTATGCTGATTTCATCTAATATCGACCTGATGTTGGGAGATGTGATTACTTACTATTTTAAATATTACAAATATAAATCAATTCCTTTGGAAGCAAAAATAATTAGAATTGATAAATTAGAAGACGAAGGTGAAGAAAAAAATGAAAATGGCAGTGAAGAAAAAAATTATGGCTGCTATTTTATAAGTATGTCAAGTAGTGATGAAGCAATTATTTTGCAGTACTTGTTTGACAGGCAGCTGCAGTTATACAGAAATAAATAACTTAGAGGTGAATTTTTTGATAAAGAAAGCAATTATTATATTATTAATTTTTACAATTTTATTTAGTTATTCAGTTACAACCTATGGAAGTGAAATTTCAGTTAAATCAATATCTATAAATGGCGGTAAGACATTGAATTTGTCTGTTGATGATTTTGTAACATTGGATGTTAAAATTAACCCTTCCAATGCAAAGTCTAATAATATTACCTTTTCTTCATCTAAACCGACAATAGCAGATGTGGATTACAAAGGAAATGTTACCGCTAAAAGAGTCGGAAGCACTACTATAACTGCTGAATTAAGTGGTAAGAAATCCAGTATCACTGTGAGAGTATCTAAAATAGATAAATCTATAAGCGCTGATTTTTCTACTAAAGCTGTTTCCGGCAGAGATTTTAAAGAAATTACGATAACTCCTCATAGATATGATGATGGAGAACTCATTGAAGACGAAGCAGATGATGAATATTACATATATCTTCCTTCCGGATATCTTGTTACCGGAAAAAGTGCAAGTTATGTTGCAGATAGAAATGGTGTCTATCCTTTTACGATTTATTATGGCAATACAAGAAGAACTCTTTACTATACTGTAAAAGACATTGACAGCACTGCGATAAACAACAAATCAAATGATGATGGTGATGATATTGATGATATTGATTTTGACTATAAGCTAATGTATGATTATGAGAAAAAGCAGATTTTATTTAACATGGACTTAGATAAAATCAGATCAATAACTACACCTGATAAAAAAACTGCAGTATCGAGCAGCGTAAATTATTACATAAATAATATAAAAAACAATAATCCTGTTGATTTTTCATTTATAATTGATGATATAACCTACAGTTATAAGGTAATTAGACAAGGTGAATTTTATCTGTTAATTTCTATGTTACCTGTCGATTATGATGATCACAGCACAATTGTACATTATTCAGGTTATAATTTTACTACTAATGAAATTTTTGAGGCTATTCCAAGTAAGGATATTTTCTATGACAATGGTAATTATGAGGTTATGATTCAATCAGATTCTAAAACAAAAGAAATTTTTAATTTCAATATTGACGGAATTGATTTCAGAAGACCATCTGTTAAATCTTCTTTCCTTTCTGATTACACTTTTGATTTAGATATTGAAGATGACTTTGGGCTTGATTACATGATTACATTTGATGGCAAGTATGTTTCGATTGGCGGGAAAAGCAAGAATGTAACAGAGTTGGAATATAATCATAAAACAAAAGTAACATATAATGGGGACTATATTTTTACAGTTGTTGACAAGGCCGGAAACAGAACTTCTTATACAACCAATATAGATTCCAGAATTAAATCTCGTAAGCATTCTATAGATTATAATGTTCACAATTATAAATATACTAAGGATTTATTTGAGGACATTGGCATATTGTATGATAACGATGACGATGATTCGGATTTGTATGAAATTATACTTCCATCATATATGAATGGAAGCAACTCCTCATACTTCTATCCTGATTCGAATATATCCCGTGCCGAAATAGTTACTTTGTTTTGCAGAATAACGGATCTTCCTTACGACACAAGTGCATTTTTAAAAAATAAATTTACCGATATAGAATACCATTGGGCGAGAGACTATATTTCTATGGGAAGCAGTAAAAGATACATATCCGGATACAAGGATAAAACTTTCCGCCCTGACAATGATGTAACAAGGGCTGAATTTTGCCAAATGATTTCGAATATTAGTGCTTTTAAATCTAAAGTTTCTGCGCTTCCTGCTACAAGTAATTATGATTATATAGATGTAAATAGTCATTGGGCGCAAAAAGAAATAATCAAAATAGCAAGCAGAGATATAGTTGTTGGTAATAACGGTCACTTTTATCCGGACAAGCCTATAACAAGAGCAGAAGTGGTACATGCTATTAATAAACTTTACAATCTGAACCCTACAGCTAATGAATTGGCTTATATAAACTCTATATATAAAAAATACTATAACTACCAAGATATTATGAATAATAAATATTATAACGATATTATTATTTCAATAGTAGGCATGTATAGGGAAAAACTAAATTAATTTAAAAGGAGATAGTCAAAAATGGTAATAAATTATGTTGAATTATGTGTTAGAAGGTTCCTGGATAATGTTCTAAAAACTGATCCGAATTATTCGCATATTTGCAAATGTGAGCAATGTATTGATGATATTTTAGCTAAGTCATTAAATAATATTAAGCCTTTTTACATCACCTCAAAAACCGGTGAGGTCTATGCAGAGTATAGTTCCCTTGAAATTCAGAATAACACCGAAGTAATCAAAGAAGTAATAAGTGCCATTGAATATGTATCAAAGAATAAAAGACATGACTAAATTTTTTCAAGTATAACAATCCTTCTAGGGTTATATAAATAATTATTGCTTGGTTCTGATCTGATTATAGATAGTACACATTTGATTTATAAGTTCAGACTAGATGAAAATGCAAATGGAACTATAATTTAAATACAAAGTAGAGTGCAACTCGGTACTTTCCAAGCTGCACTCTACTTTTATTTTAATAGCTTTAAATTCAAAATTTCTTAAGATTCATTCTCCCCTGATTCAATCAAATGCTTCAAATATCGTTCAATTCCAGAAATAGTATCAATTTGCGGTCTAAAATGCAACACTTCTCTAATTTTAGAAATATCCGGACAACGTCTCTGTGGGTTATCCGTTAAATAATGCTTGTCAGAATGTACTTCATAAGTAATTTTTCCATTGTAGTCAAAGGATGCTTCACCAATTCTTTTATACATTTCCGCAAGTTCAAGAACCGCAATCTCCTCACCCTTATAACCTACATTAAATATATCATACTTACCATAAAGTGCACATTTGATGCAGCCCAATGTCGTATCTGAAACATACGAGAAAGTTCTTGTTGCACATCCATCACTGTAAATTACTATATCTTTATTTTCAATAATTGCTTTAGCAAAATCTGCAACAACGCGTTGATCATTCGTTCTTAATCCAGGTCCGTAACTATTAAAAGGACGAACTACTACTATTGGCATGTCATATATATAGTGGAAATTATAGCATAAGGTTTCTCCAAATCTCTTTGATTCATCGTAGCAAGAACGGGGTCCTGATGTGTTAACATTACCAAAATAGCTTTCAGGTGTTGGAATTTGATTTTCTACAGGATTACCATATATTTCACTCGTCGAATAAAACAGCAAGCTATGAATATTTTTATCTTTGTAAAATTCTAAAAGTCTCCTCAATCCAACTACATCAGCATCAATAGTTTCTATCGGAAATTGTCTATAATAAACAGGTGATGCAAGTGATGCCATGTGGAAGATTATCTCAGCGTCTGACGCGAACTCCAAATCACATTTAGTGATGTCTCCTTCTTTTAATAAAAACAATTGACTTTCACACATCTCTGAAACCCAATTAGGTTTTCCAAATACATAATTATCAATTCCATATACCTTTTTAAGGTTTAGCTTCTGACCATATTCTGCAAGGAACATAAGTAACATATATCCAAGTGACCCCGCGTACCCTGTCACAAGAATTTTCTTATTATTCAGTAACTGCCTTTCACTATTTGTAAGGTTTTCATAAATATTTTTAGTATCTTCTTTTGTTATTTGAGTAATCATATAAACCTCTGTGACTATTTATTTATATATCTAACCATAAATTCTTTTTCGAATTCCTGTATAAATGGACCATTATAAAACTCCTCAAAATGGAGTTTTAATTCATCTTTGATAAATTCAAGCTGTTTATCGAAATTGGATAACCCATAAGAATATATTTTGTCATACATAGAAATCATAAATGACCATTCAGAATATCTAACTCTTTCTTTAATTTGTGGTACTTTTTGAGAAAGATAGTTAGTTCTGTCTCTAAAAATTTCTAAATAATTATCCAATAATTCCGGTGTAAGATTATGTTTTCCAACATATCCATATAAATCATCTGATTCTGTACGAACCTGATAATATTTTGGGATTCCATGTGCAACTACTTTGTCGGCATTAGAAAACCATTTATATACGGTATCAGCATCTCCTTGTTTCGCATGAGCTGCCCATCCTGTGTTCGCAATTACTTTTTCTCTTTTAAACAACTTTGACCACACCGCCGTACTACAAATTTGTCTCTTCAAAAATTCATCCAATGCTTGCACCTTATCCATAACAATAATTTCATCAAAGGCGAATCTTTCTATAGCTTTTCCATTGATAACTCTATAGCTGCCACACATAGAAATATCTGCATTATATTCTGATGCAAATTCATATAAAAACTCTAAAATATCCGACTCACAATAATCATCATCATCCATCTGAGTGTAAAATTCTCCGGTACTGTTTTGTAATATGGTCTTATATGCTTCTGTTATATTATTTGGATAAACTTCTAAATATTTTACACGACAATCACTTTCTGCAATATCTTTGCATATGTCAGTAACTTTGGGTATGGTAGAACCATTATTTACAAGTACAAGTTCCAAATCCTTGAATGTTTGATTAAGTATAGATGTTGCAGCCCTTTTTAATGTATTCGGTCGATTATAAGTAAACATTCCAACACTGATTTTAGCCATATTTATCTCCTATCCATTTGTATTTTATGTCATAAGATTAAAGGCCAATTCTGAAAAAATATCAGTTTGATCTTTAAATTTATTTTTTAAAATCACATCATTAAAATTGACATTTTCATTTACCAAGATGACACGAACAGCATCTTCCAACTGATGTTTTAAAGATTCAGTATTATTTTCAATGATAAGTTGAGGGATGCATTCATTTAGTGCTAATATTTTTTCTGATATACCACAACTTCTATCAGCTATATATGCACGATAGTATTCTAATAATATTAATCGTCTTATATAATCAAGTTTAGTCAAGCATTCCTCACGTTTACCTTCTGGTAAGCTTTTTGATAATTCAATCCAATCTTTTAGGTCTGGATTAATTATTTTATCAAAACTATCATCCAGATTAATTACCTTACCTTTATCCCACAAACTTTCAAATTCACTTTCAATTTTACACTGAGCAATTCCATCAAACCCAGCGGATTTCATAGCCTTAGCTAACGGATTAAAGAGATATGCTCCATTTATTTTATGTAAAACTCCTGGATTCATCACACAGTGATTTATACGTGTTCTAAAATCATCAAATAATTCAGTATCCTGCTTCATCAGCATAAACCAGTCAGTTTTATTTGCTCTGGATATTACCTTGTTTAAAGCATGACCCAAGCTATCATATGGCATTTCTACTAGTAAAACAATTACATTATCTTTAACTATTGAATTTTCTACTGTATTCTTTAATATTTTTGAATTTACAATAATAAATAATTCATCGAAGTATTTTTCGCGTCTTTGTATAAATGATTTCAATTCATCTATTTCCTGATTACCTCTAAATATAACAATTCCATTTAATACCTTTTGTAAAATAATACTATTATCTTCTGCAAATCTGTTATCGTAACTAGAAACATATCGACTATTAGTCATGTTGTACATTTTATTGCAAGATAATTTGGCATTTCCTTCTTGAGATATAGAAATAATCGAGATTTTTTTATTTTTCAAATTCTCATTTCCGCATTTTTTTAATTTCTCATAAAGATAGGGTGAAATATCATCGATCTCATCATTTGAATATCTCCCAACATCAAACACAGGCATACTACACAATTCACACCAATGCAACTGATCATCGTAGTCTTTAGGAGTACGTTTCCACCATCCTTTTTCTATAGGCCAGCCACCAGGTCCATCAAAAAGCATATCCATAGCTGCTGCAACTTCACAGAAGAATGCACCTTTTGGTGTAATAGAAGCACACCATTGATTTTGCAACCAACAATTATCCCTCAATTCAACCCATTTATCATTCGGAATTTTTAATTCCTTTCTACTTATTAAAATAGGTTGATGCATACTTGGTACAGAATGATCGTTAGGTTGTTGATGAGAAAAACAATCATGAATTAATTCAAAATAACGATTATAATTTTTAGGTAAACATGTAAGTAAGTTTAATCCTTTCTTTTTATTTAAGGCATATTTTCCAAATGACGTACACTGCTCACGATAAGAAATAAAATGTCGTTGAGGTTTTCTTCCCGAATTTAAATTATAGTTCATAGGCGATTTTTTGAAAGCATATTCTACAAACTGCTCAAATTGTGGATGAAGAGTTGGCTCTCCTCCCATAATTAAAATAAAACCTTCAAATTCTTCTAAAGAATCCACCGCTCTTTTGAATGTATCAAAATCCATGTAAAAAGGTTTTTTGAAATGACCACAAAACCTTGTGCAATTAGAACATTCATGAATGCATGCATTAGTTATATCAATTGTAAGTTTTCCGGCTTGCAATGGTGTTCTCATAAAATCATCCCCTCATATAAAAATCTATTTATTATACAGCATAACATATTGTATCACCATTTGAATTTGAGTAATGTCGTAAGTATAACTTGTACTCATGGCAAAGTGTTTTAATTAGCTTTGGAATTTCATACAAATCTTCTTTCTTATGGTATACGCAAATAGCTAGCTTTGGTTTATATTTTTGAACAACCGTTTTTGCCCCCAACAACGCCTCATACTCTGACCCTTCGATGTCGTATTTAATAAATGTAGGTTCAATATGATCTTCCAATAGAATATTATCTAAAGATGTTACGTGTACTCTAATATCACCCATTTCTTCAAAAGCAGAAAGGGCTTCTTTATCTGCTGAAAATTTAAGTACATTTTCAGCATTCCATAATCCCTTATTAATAATTTTTATATTTTTTAAACCACTACAATTTTCTAATAATCTCTGAAAATTCTTTCCATCAGGTTCAAAAGAATAAATTACATTATAATTGTTATTGGTTCTATTTATAAATTCAAGAACTGTATCTCCTATATATGCTCCACCGTCAACAAACACTTCATCTTCTTCAAGCTTAATAATACTTTCTTCAAAATATTGGTTACTATATGATTCGTATCTTATTTTCATTTCAAAATAATATAAGGAATAATTTATTTTTTCTATCAAAATTTCTCGAGATAAATCGTCCTCTAAATTTTCATACACCCACTTATAATCTTCATAATGCTCAATAATATATTCTATTGGTAGTTTATCCTCCACCCAAATTCTGGATATAATATTTTCTTCAATAAATCCTGCTTGTAATAATTGATTTTGTATATTTTGTACATTTTCCATTCCTAATGAAATAATTATGTATGCTTCTCTGTAATCTTCTTTAAGTTTCTCAAAAGAAATAATTGGCAATTGATACTTTTCATCTATTCCTATTTTAAAATTATCACAAAAGCATGTTGGTTTTATCCCCCATAAAGACAAGCAATCAGCAATACCATGTCCAGCTGAACCTGCTCCGAATAACACTATTGGTTTTTCTGTATGCAGTAATTTCTCCTTCCATATATTTGTTGATTCCTTTGTATCATCCTTTAATATCTCTTCAAATATTTCTTCAAAACTTTTTTCCATATATTACACTCCTGTTTAAAAGCTAAACCTTCCTACGCTTTCTCTTTTTAGAATTATGATTAATAATATTTTTCTTAACACGATTTGCTTCTATAAATGTATCCAATAATTTATCTATTTTGTTTGTTAAATTTATAATATCTTCATTCTTTCCATAAAAAATCTTTGCTATATTCGATATTCTGATTGCATTCTCAAGATCATTAAAACAATAAAAATAGTACATTTGAAAATATAAAACATCAATACTAAGAGGTAAATCCTCTGAGAGACAATTTAACTTATCTATTGCTCTTTGCCAATCGTTGCTTTCAATTGCTTTAAGCATTTCCTCTTTTATAAAATTATGTTCATCTGTTATTTTCTTGTTAACTATATTTATTAAGTAATTCAAATTTTTATTGCTTATGCCATTCCACTTTTCACTTCCCCATCCACAGCTGTTCGTTTCATCACAATACACTGATAAAAGTAATGCTTCAGAATTTTTTCCATCATTTGGATTTTTATAGTAACTATTCAACCTTACAATATAGAATTCTTCTGCAGTAGCCCTTTCAATAGGAGTTACTTTTTCTAAAATTCTATCAACAGAATCCAGGATATATTGTTTATACTTAGGAAAGTTATTACATAAGGAAAAATAGTTCTGCTCATTCATAATAGCTGTAAGAAAATCAAGTTTTGATTCTATAGACAAATTAGTTGATCTAAATAGAGTATCTACCAAATCTTTTATATGACTATAATATACTTTGTATAAAAAGCTTAATATCAAAGGGGTATATACTTCATAAGCTCTTGCAAACTCAATACCTTTCTGGAAAAGTATATCACCTGCCTTAATTCTAAATTTGTCTATATTGCTATGATAGACAGAACTGCTCCTTACCCTGTATGCATGTAATACCTTATCAATAGATACAAAATTATTAATTTTACACATTAATGTTAAAACAACGAAAGTATCCTGCCCATTAAACATTTCTTTAGGCTTAATTTTAAATGCATTTATATAATCGTCATATATTTTACATGAATATAATTTCGCCCATAAAGGCCTAAGAGTGCCATATAAATTAATATAATCATTCTCCGTAAGTTTTTTATCATTTATTATCAATGATGGAGGAATCCTATTACCCAATAAGTTAATCCCTTTTTCATCAATAAAATTCGAACCGCAGACCACCACATCTGCATTATTCTTTTTTGCAACATCGTAAGTAACTCTCAAAAAATCCTTATGATAATAGTCATCCGAATCTAAAATAGCAAAGTATTCAGTACCTTTTTTTAAACAATCATTTATCTTTGTTTTATATTCACTTAATTCTACATCTGTTTCATTATTATTGATTTCATTTCTATATAATATAATTCGTTTATCTGACTCTGAATAATTTCTACAGATGTCTTTTGTTTTATCGGTAGAGCCATTATCATGTAAAAGAAATAAAAAATTAGATTCTGTTTGACCCAAAATACTATCAATTGCTTTTTTTATATATTTTTCTGTATTATAAGCCTTCATTATAAAAAGTGCTTTTGGCTTGAAACTTATTATATCCATGTATCTTCACTCCATATATCTAAAATCTAGCAATAACTTGTCCTTACCCCATGTTTTTTTTATTTCACGAAATTCCTCCCAAGCAGTAAGAATAACTAAAACATTTGCTTCTTTACAAATGGATTCCAATGTATCAATATATTCTATATTATAATTATAATTTTGTTTAAACTCTCCTATTGCAACTGGATCATAGGCATAAATGTTGTTATAACCCTTACAGATTAATTGGTCAATAATTTTTGCTGATGCGCAGTCTCTGACATCGTTAGAATTTGGTTTGAACGAAAGCCCTAATATACCAACTTTATCCAACTTATTGACTTGATTTTCAATTCTTTCTGCAATAATTTGAGGCATATTATCATTTAAATTAATAACATTTCCCAATATCTTTGCATCAATTCCTTTTTCTTTTGCAATTGAATAAAGCGCATTTGTATCCTTAGGTAAGCAATAACCTCCATATCCACAACCTGGATATAAATATGTAGTCATGTTGCAATTATTCCAGCGCTTGTCCATATGGGTAATATGAAAAGCTTCAGCTACGTCAATATTTCCTATTGCATCAGATATAACTGACATCTCATTTGAATAACTTATCATAGTTGCCAAAAGCGTATTTGAAAGGTATTTTATAAACTCTCCTGTATTATATGATACTGGGCAAATTGGAACATTGAATGGAGCATATAATTCTGTTAATACCTTAACCGCCTCGTCATTATCACAACCTATTACTATTCTGTCAGCATTTATGAAATCATCCCAGCAATGACCCTCACGCAGAAATTCAGGATTATTTGCAACTAATAGGTCGTTCCCAACACAAAATCCATTTTTTTCAATATATGGTATGACTACTTCAGAAGTAGTAGATGGAGGAATTGTAGACTTTATTACAAGAATAGGTTTCTTTCTTTTATCTATATGTTTCAGAGTTTCCTTTATAGCAGAGAACAAAAACTGTAAATCTGCTTCTCCGTTTTTACCATAAGGGGTACCAACACAGTAAAAAATAATATCACTATTCTTTATTGCTGTTTTTACATCATCAATTATTTCAAAATTTTTCCCTAAATGCTTTATCATAGCATCATCTAACCCTTCCTCTAAAAAAGGAAGTTTTCCTGCTCTTAAAATAGATTTTTTGTTTTCATCAACATCTATACCATAGACTTTATATCCATAATGTGCAAATCCTAGAGCTGTAGTTAATCCTACAAAACCTAATCCAAAAACTGTAATCATATTATATTACTCCTTTGTCTTTCCATGCTTTCCAAGGTGCATTTCCTTTCTCCCATATATCTTCCAAATGATTTTTGTCTCTTTGAGTATCCATACACTGCCAGAATCCATAATGTTTAAATGCATTTAACTGACCAACTCTTGCAAGATTCTCCAATGGATCTAATTCAAATCTTGTATCATCTCCTTCTATATAATCAAATATTTCTGGTTCTAATACCATAAATCCTCCATTTATCCATCCGCCATCTTCTTTTTTCTTTTCAGAAAAACTATTTATAACAGCATTATCATCTATTTCTAGTACTCCAAATCTTCCTCCAGGTTGAATAGCAGTCATAGTTGCAATTTTTTTCTGTTTATTATGAAATTCTATTAATTTATTCATATCTAAATCACTTACACCATCACCATATGTAAGTAAAAATTTTTCATCATTAATATATTTTTTAATTCTTTTTATTCTTCCACCTGTTTGAGTATATAATCCTGTGTCGACTAATGTAACTTTCCATGGTTCAGCAACGTTATTATGGACTATCATTTTATTTTTTTCTGTAAAATCAAAAGTTATATCTGAACAATGCAAATAATAGTCCGCAAAATATTCTTTTATAACATATCCTTTGTATCCACAGCATATAATAAATTCATTGTGCCCATAGTGTGAATATATTTTCATAATATGCCATAATATTGGTTTACCACCTATTTCAATCATAGGCTTCGGCTTAAGATGAGACTCTTCACTGATACGAGTTCCAAATCCTCCTGCAAGAATTACAACTTTCATCACTATCCCTCCACAATTTTAAGCTGTTCTTCACTTAGTAGACTTTTATAAAAACCAATTAAACTTTCATTATTTGTAGCTTGGCTTGCTTTTAACAAGTATATTTTATCTTTGAAGTCATTATAGTCATATAATTTTGTTAAAAATTGCACTATATTCTCCTCTTTTTCTTGAGTCAAAAATGTCTTTATCAAAATTGTCAAGATTTCATAGTCATACTTCTGTGCTTTCAATAGAGCCACTGCTATTTCAACAATTTTAGGTCTGTTATCATCAGCAATACATGCAGTAAGCATATCTTTGTATACTTCATTAACTTGTCCAACTGTTAGGCTTTCAACCGGGCTTGAATAAGTATTACATAGATTAATGCATTTAGAATAAAATTCTATTGCAGATTTTGTATTTCCATTTTTTAAATTTGCAGCTGCTATTGCTCTGTAATAATCTGGATACCTAGGGAAAGTGTTTGATGCTTCATCAAACACTTCCTTCATCTCCTCATAAGGGGTACCTAAATATAACATATTATTTAATATTGTACTGTAAATTGAACTATGATACATTGCTGAATTTTTATCCAATTCAACATATTTTAAAGATTGTCTCGCATATTCCAACGACTCTTTATACTCTCCTTCCATATACAAAGATATACTTATATATAAAAAGGTGTGTGAGTTCTGCGGATTTTCCTCTAATTCTTTTTTTAACATATCAATGTATTTTCTTGATTTATCTTTTTCCCTCATAACTTCTTGATCATAGCCCGTGTGATATATTTTTATATGTTTACCATAATCCTTTGCCGCTAATAAATAATTTATATTGGGTCTTTTCTCATTATACAGTACTTCATGTATTCTATTTTTATATTTAATACTTTTTTTGTTCTTAAATATCCTTGCACTAACATTTTTAGCAGTTGACAATACTTTTTTATCACCATCAATATTAATCAATTCACACACTATTCCATCTGTATTTTTATTTTTTGAGCACTCAATAATTGCTTTTTTTATCAATGGTACAGAATCAGCAGAAAAATACTCATCACAGTCCAAAAAGATAATCCAATCACCTTTAGCTTTTTGTAAAGCAAAATTCCTTGCGGCACTGAAATCATCAATCCAATCAAAATGAAATATTTTAGCACCTAACTTTTCTGCTATTTCAACAGTTCTATCTGTTGAACCGGTGTCTACTACAACTTGTTCATCAACTACTGATTTGAGATGACTTAAGCAGTATTCTATATTTTTTTCTTCATTTTTCACTATTAAGCATTGTGATATATACATGAAACATTCACTCCTAACATTATTAAAGGCAACCTTATTTTTACTATATAACTTTTATGTTCTTAGAAAATGATTTTATAGTTAAATTACCTGTTTCGCTATCAAAAACTATTGTTCTTCCATAGTTTTCTCCCACATCCTGAGCTATAAGTTTTATATTTAATTTTTTTAAGATTTCCTTAGTGGCAATTACATTCCTTTCGCCTATGTTTCCAATACTTGAATTCCCTTTTATTTCAAACATTTTGGCTCCGCCTGCTATTTTTGCAGTCATTCTTCCTCTCATGCATCCCAGAGACTCCATCTGCTTAACCATTTCTTCAATACCGGTATCTGCATATTTAAATGTGTTTTTTTTGTCTTCTGAATTATTATTTAGAGGGAGCATGATATGGACCATCCCTGCAACTTTTCTGACTTTATCTATTATGCAGATACCGACGCATGATCCTAAAGCATAAGATATTAAACCCTTTGGAGAGTGTGCTATTTTCATATCTGCTATTCCAACGTTTAGTTCATCACTCATATCTCAATTCCAAATCCTTTTAACAAAATATTAAGGGATGAAATGCTTGGCAGCAATAGCATATTGCTATATACGGTTTCTTCTCCGCAGAAGTATTTTTCTTTTATAAATATAACCTTATCTGCGGCTTCTGCAAATTCTGCTGCGACAGCATCTAACAACGCTCCTGCCATATCTATATTTAAGCCTGGAACGGATATGTCTATTTTCATATTAGTGAGAGTAGCAATTGAATTAACGTAAGAAGAGACCATTATATTTCCGATTTCGGAAAGTGCTGATAATTCCAGTTCTGATATGTCTTCAAATTTACTTAGCTCCGTTCCCATCAACGAATTTAATATTAAATGTACAAATTCTTTTTTCAACAAAAATAATATTACACCATTTATATCACCATCAAAGCTAACTAATATCCCTACTACTACATTTTCTGCACCACCTATGGACTCGATTGCATCATCATAGTTAAGTATACTGACTTCAGGTACTTTCATATCTATTCTTTTAGATAGCATTTGAGAAAGTGATGTTGCTGCATTTCCTGCTCCTATATTACCAATTTCCTTTAACACGTCTATGTGCATTTCGTTTAATTCATTATAACTGAACAACCGTTCTACCTCCTATATTATATCTGATGGATTCAATGGCACTATGACAATATCACTTCCATCATTATATATCTTGCTGTAGCTGACATCCTGTCTGACTTTATATCTCATCCAGCCTATAGATATTCTTGTATTTACATACATTTTCCCTTTGCAAATTATTCTGTGGCTTGCAATGTTGTCTGTTGGAGTTTCTTTTTCAAGCTTCTTTTTTATTTCAGAAATTTCATTATTCACTTTAGCTTTTTTGAAAATAAGACTTTTATGTAATACGTTTTTATTTTCTATATTACTCCTTAAAATTATATTCATTTTGTCTTCTAAATCTTCAAGCTCTTTAATTTTAATATTATATATTTTTTTCAATTCCAATTTTTCTTTTTTCAGCTTATTTATTACATCTTCGTTTTGTTTATATTTACCTAAATCAATAATTAAATTCGTTTCAGGATTCGTTTTCGAACCAACTGTAGGTGCGTAAATCAGGTCACCTGCCCTGCTTGTACCACCTATTATAGAAGCATTAGGTCCTTTTAATATTATGGACTCATTAGCTGTAGCATCACTGTTAATTAAAGTTTCGGAATAGATGCTCTTTTCTGATTTAACAGTTGAATTTTCAATATATTTACTGGTTATATTACCTTTTGCATGAATTGTACCTTTACCCATACCATTCATACCTTTGCTTATTACAACTTCTCCGCCTGCCTCAATATATGCTCCCTCAACCAATCCTCTGATTTTTATATCTTGCTTAGCTTTAACTGAAAATCCAGCCTTTATATCTCCATTTATAACTACGCTTCCAGGGAAGTCTATATTACCGGTTTCAATATCCACATTATCAACTGTGTAAACATCTTCAACAACAACTTTGCTCCCTACCATCTTTACACATCCATCAGTACTTGAACAAAGCTGCAGACCATCTTCGGTTATATAAGTATTTTTACCGTTGTTAAAGTAAGCTTTTTTACCTCGTTTATAGCTTATTTTATTTGCATATATGTCAATACCATCTGTTCCTTCTTTTTCAGGTATTATATGACAAAGGACATCATCTTTTTTAACATTTGCAACATTATTTAAATTAAAGAAATCTATGGTTCCATCTTCTTTTTCTCTTAATTTATTTTCGTTGGATGTATCAAAATCATATATTAGCTCTGCATCTTTACCACTAATGGGACTAAGTCCTGTTGCAGCCGCCAGCTCTTTTGAAAACTCCATTTTATTACAATAGGTAATTATTTCTTCTTCATTTATTCCATATACTATACCCTGTTCTTTTATATAATTAATTATATCTTCATAATTAACAGTTGACTCACTATCAATTAAATCTATTCTAATATATAACTTTAATCTGTTTGCCGACACAAGATGACTTATTTTGTACTTTAATACTTCTTTTTCCTCATTATCAAATCCCCCTAACTGATTACGATTACCAATTGTATTATTATTTAGATCCATAATGCCACCTCATCTTTTATTTTATAGTTAGCCTCTTAAAGAATTTATTGTTTGTTCGATTTCATCTGATGTTTGTATCACCTTAGAATTCAATTGAAATGCTCTTTGTACCTGAAGCATCTTCACCATTTCATCCGCTATTTCTACACCGGACGACTCTAAAAATCCCTGCATATATTTTGATTGTTCTGTTAAATTATACTCCGCATCCTCATTTGCTATTTCAAAAAGGTTATTTCCTATTTTTCTTAGGTCAGAATTATTCTCCAGTGTAAAAACTCCTATTTTTTGTTCTTCATAATCATCATAATCATCGTACTCATCATCTTCATAGCTGATAATAATCGGCTCTTCGTTTTCGTCAAGTACATATCCGCCTTGATACATCAGATAGTTTTCGCCGTCAACATTTTTTTCTTCAAAATTTCCGCCTCTGGTAAAATATATATTGTCTTCAAACTGTACTGCGAAAAAACCATCTCCTTCTATTGCATAATCCGTATCTTGTCCGGTATAATAAAATGATCCCTGATTGAACACAACATCTACTTTACCTAATTTTATACCGCTTCCAACCTTAGCATCCTCTCCACCTGACCCTTTAATATTGGTATATAATAAATCTGAAAATTCAGCTTTAGATTTTTTGAATCCATCTGTTTGTACATTGGCTATATTGTTTGACAATACATCTAAATAGTTTTGATTACCCATAGCTCCGTTAGTTGCCGTATAATAAGCTCTAATCATTTATAATCTCTCCTTTATTAAATTTAGCTAATTTACTTTCCCTATTTCGCTGGCTGCTTTTTCCTGTACCATATCGTAAATTTTTAAAGCTTGCGATGCCGTTTGAAGTGCCCGCTGAGATGATATAAGACCTGTCATCTCTTCGGTTACATTTACATTTGACCTCTCAATTGTTTTATTCAGAATTTTGGGGTATTCAACTAATTCTAAATCTTCATCAGAAGTAAAAATTCCTTCTCCTGATTTTTTTAAATTGTTATAATCGGGTAAATCATATAAGTCAATTCTGTCGATCTCTTCGCCATCAACAACTATGCTTCCATCTTCATTAAAGTCGAATTTATCTGTACCTACATATATATCTCCATATTCGCCTTGAACTCTTCCCACTCCTTTTAGTACCAAATAACCTTCGTCATCTACATTGAAGCTTCCATCTCTTGTATATACAGTATCTCCATTATTATTAATGCTAAAGAAACCTGGTCCAACTATAGCAAAATCTGTTACAACTCCCGTTTCTTCCAAAGTACCCTGCGAATGAATGGTATTGTTCTCTTCCATTACCCTAATAATTGAAACATCATTTATTGGTGTGGATTCTTCATAAATGCCTTTTTGCTTATACTTATTTATTAGTAAATTCCCAAAGTTAGTGGTTACTGCCTGCTCTTTTTTATAACCTGCCGTATTTATATTAGCAATGTTATTACTTGAAATATCAATTTTTCTTTGTTGAGTAAGCATACCTGATGTTAATGCATAGAACCCTCTTGACATATTTTCACCTCATTTTATATTTTATCTTGCAGGTACTCTCTTATACTTTTACCTAATTTCTCCAGAGCCATGGAGTGTATTTGAGATGCTCTGGAATTACTTATATTTAAAATTTTTGAAATTTCTTTAAGCTTTATTTCTTCTTTATAATATAACGATACTACTAGCTTTTCCTTTTCTTTTAGCTGATTTATACTTTCTTTCAATACTTCATTTAATTCTTTTGTTTCATATAAATCTTCCGGAAGCTCATAATCATATTTAATTTCTCTATTTCTTAAGTTTGCTTCTCCAACCAGTTCTTCAAATGACATTATGCTTGTGCCCAATGTATTGCTGACAATCTGATTGTACTCCTCAATATCCATTTGAAGAAACTCTGCAATTTCATTATCATTAGGTGTTCTCCCAAGCTTTAAGTTTAACTCCTTTTCTGCTTGGTTCAAAATCTTAGCATCAGTCTTTACTTTTCTTGGGGTCCAATCCTGTTTTCTGACATAGTCAATAATAGCACCTTTCACACGAATTGTAGCATATGTTTCAAACTTGACATTTTTTGATAGATCAAATTTATCTATAACGTCTATCAATGCAATAATCCCTTCATTTACAACATCATCAACATCTCCATACTGCTCATATATTCCCCTTATTTTAAGTGCAATTATTTTCACCAGATAACTGTATTTCTCAATTATCTGATTTCTGATTGCTATATCTTTTGTCTTGGCATACTGCTCCCACAGTCTCTCCTCATCTGGTTGTATCTCTTTCATGCAAATCATATGTATCACTCTCTCATTTTATTTAAATTGAAATGTTACCTATTGCTTGTATTTGTACAGCGTTGTCAATTTCATTAAATGATAATACTACCGCCTTTGGATAAAATTGATCTACCAATTTTCTGAAATAACCCCTTACAAACGGAGATGTCAAAATTATAGGCACATTTATTTCATCTTTCAGCCTTTTTATTTGTTCCAATAACTCTCCTACCATTTTTTGCATTATTTCCGGATCTATTGACAGGTATGAACCTTTATCATTTTTGTTAATTGCACCAATTATTAATTTTTCAACATCAGTGCTTAATGTAATTACTTTTATTTGCCCGCCTTCAGACCACTTCCTAGTTATAGTCCTCTTTAATGCTTGTCTAATGTATTCTGTTAACATATCCGTATCTTTTACAGATGAACCATAATCACTTATTGTTTCTATTATCGTTTCCATATCTTTTATTGGAACTCCTTCATTAAGGAGATTGCCCAATATTTTTTGTATATTACCATATGATACGATTGAAGGAACAACTTCTGATACCAAAGACTCATTAGTTTTCTTTAAATTTTCCAGCAGTTGCTCAACATCCTGTCTCGATAACAGTTCATTTGCATGTGATTTTACTATTTCGGACAAATGTGTTACCAAAACTGACAACGGATCTATTACAGTATATCCATATATTTCGGCTAATTCTTTTTTATCTTTCGTTATCCACTTGCTAGGTATTCCATATGCAGGTTCTATAGTGTCTATTCCGTCTATTTCTCCTGTTACACTTCCCGGATCAAGCGCCAGGTAATAATCAACGAGTATTTCACCCCTTGCAATTTCTTCTCCCTTAAGTTTAATTAAATACTCATTAGGATTTAAATAACCATTGTCACGAAGTCTTACTGACGGAACTACCATTCCCATTTCAGATGCAAATTGTCTCCTGAACATTACTACTCTGTCTATAAAACTTCCTCCACTGGATTCGTCAACCAGTGGTATCAAGCTGTATCCAACTTCCATTTCAATTGGATCTATTTGTATGAGTTCATAAATATTATCTATATTTCTAAAGTATTCTTCTTCTGATTCGGCAGGTTTTTCTTGCAAACTTTCATCTTTTAAAATCTTTTCATCTATCTTGGCAAGATTGCTCTTTAAAAGTCCGGCACCTAAAAAAATCAGTATTGCGGCAAGGGTAAATACCTGTAATTTTGGAAAACCTGGTATCATCCCCATAGCTATTAGTACTATGCCTGAAATTATAAGAACTATCGGCTGTGACCTTAACTGATTAGATAACTCAACGTTTAAACTGGATTCAGATGCAGCTCTTGTCACTATCATACTTGTAGCTGTAGATATTAAGAGTGCCGGTATCTGTGAAACTAAGCCATCTCCTACCGTAGCTATAGAAAATGTCTGCAAAACTTGAGCAAATGTTGAACCACCTTGCACCATCCCTATAATTACACCACCAATGAAATTTATGGCGGTAACAACTATAGACATTATAGAATCACCTTTTACAAATTTTGTAGCTCCATCCATAGCTCCATAAAAATCTGCTTCTCTTTGAATGTTTGATCTTCTCAGTCTTGCCTGATCCTCTGTTATAAGACCTGAGCTTAAATCTGCATCAATTGCCATTTGTTTTCCCGGCATGGCATCTAAGGTAAATCTTGCAGAAACTTCTGCAATTCTTTCTGCTCCCTTTGTAATTACAATAAATTGAACTAAAACAATTATTAAAAATACTATAAATCCTACCACAGCGTTTCCACGTAATACAAAGTTTCCGAATGTTGCTATAACTGCTCCTGCTGAACCGCTATTTGTCAAAATCAGTCTCGTAGACGAAACATTTAAGGATAATCTAAATAATGTTGTAATTAGCAGCATAGATGGAAATACTGAAAATTCCAAAGCTTCCTTGATATACATTGTAGTAAGTAATATTATCAAGGATAAAGAAATATTAATTATAAACATTAAATCCAGAAAAAATGCTGGTAGTGGAATTATAAGCATTAATATTATGGCTATTATAAATAATGATATAGAATTATTTAGAAACTTTTTCATATTTTATTGTTTTCCCTTTTCTTTAAGTTTATAAACCCATGCCAAAACTTCTGCTACCGGTTCATAAAACTCTAATGGTATTTCCATATTAACTTCCGCATTTTTGTATAATGCTCTTGCTAATGGCTTGTTTTCTACTAAATTTATGTTATATTCCATTGCTTTTTCTATTATTTTCATTGCTATATTATCCTGACCTTTAGCCAGAACAACAGGTGCACCATTACTGTTTATATCATACTTTATTGCTACAGCAAAATGTGTAGGGTTCCTTATTATTACATCTGCTTGAGGTACTTGTTGCATCATTCTCGACATTGATATTGCTCTTTGTTTTTCCTTTATTTTTCCCTTTAGTTGCGGGTCGCCTTCTTGTTGTTTATATTCTTCTTTTACATCCTGTTTTGACATTTTAATATTTTTTTCATATTCCCACCATTGATATAGAAAATCTAATGCCGATATGGCAACAAAGGCTATTATTATGCTGTTGACCAGTGACATAATAGTTGTAATTATAAAGCTTAAGCCTGAAATTAAGTCCATGGACATCAAGCGGGGTACTCTATACATGTTCTTCCATATGGCTGAATAAACTACATATCCTAAAATCGCAATTTTTATAAGGTTTTTTATCAGCTCCACCACTGAACGAATTGAAAACATCTTCTTAATTCCAGACAATGGGTTTAGCTTTGAAAACTTAAATTTTATACTGTCTGCTGAGATTAAAAATTTTGTTTGAGAACCAGTTAATATTATTGTAACAGCTATAACAGCAATCATCAGAACACCACATGCTCCAAACACTGACATTGCAATATCTCTAAATATTTGTGAAATAAAACTGTCATTAAATGTTACCGTTGTTTCTATCATTGAAATATATTTAATCAATGAAGTCTTTGTAACTATATATATGTAAGGCATCCAAAATTTTAATATATAGAATGATATAGCTATTACTCCTACAGTCACAACATCCTTACTTTGAAATACATTACCTTTTTTTCTTTCGTCCTTCCTCTTTTTGGGGGAGGCTTTTTCGGTTTTTTCTCCAGCCATATTACCCTACTTTCAGCTAATTAACAAACTTAAGTTTTTTTCAATTGTTTCAAACATAATAGTCAACATGTTTTCTAAAAATGCTGAAAAAGACGGTACCAAAATCATTATAAGAAATAATCCTACAAAAAGTTTAAGTTGAATATTTACGGAAAATACCTGTATCTGAGGAATAGCCTTCATCAATATTCCTACACCGGCTTCTGTTATTATTTCCACAGCTAATACCGGCAGTGCCAATTTTATGGAAAAAATCAATATCTGTGAGAACATTTCTACCATGTTATAAAATAAATTTTGAGGTATAACAAAGGAACCAATTTTTATAAGTTTACATGATGTAATAAATATCTGAATAAGTGATAAATGTCCTCTTGCGCTAAAAAATAATAGTATTAAAAATGCATTTAAAAGACTTCCCGATACACCCATTGAAATATTGCTGCTGGGATCATATATCTTAGACATAGACATTCCAATCTGCATGTCTATTATTTCTCCGCCTATTACAACTATTGAAAAAAACATACTGATTATATATCCTATTATATACCCTATAAATACTTCTCTTAAAATAATTAATCCATATTCTAATATAGAAGAAATTAATATATCATCTGTAGGTGGTATAATTCCATAAACAGTAATTGCGAGCATTAAACTAAGTGATATTTTAAAGGTTGCCGGCAAAGTTCCTCTGCCGAATATTTGATTGAAAAATATACAACCACTCATACGTGCCAATACTAATATAAAATATGTAAAATTCCCTGCGTATGTCATGGATTATACCTCATCAATAAATTGTTGTCATAATGTCAAATATATAATAAACAAAATCAGACATAACTTCTGTCATCCATGGTCCAAGAATTATTAAAATTATAGCAGTTGCAAATAATTTAGGTACAAATGTGAGTGTCTGTTCATGTATTTGTGTAGCAGCCTGAAAAATAGCTATAACAAGTCCTATTACTATACTGACAAGTAATATCGGAGTCGCTATCTTAAGTCCTGCAACCATTGCTGATTGCATGATATCCATAATAACTGATGTACTCATATGTGCCCCCTATGTTAAAAATTAAATGTAGATATTAAAGTTTTAAATAAGAGAGACCACCCGTCAACCAATACAAACAGCAAAAGCTTAAATGGCAAAGATATCATAACAGGCGGAAGCATTATCATTCCCATAGACATAAGAATACTCGATACTATCATGTCTATTATTAAAAATGGAATAAATAATAAAAATCCTATTATAAATGCTCTTTTCAATTCACTTGTAACAAAGGACGGAATTATTATAGTTAATGGAAGTTCTTGCAAATTTTTTGTAGATTTTACATTTTCATCTCTGGACATGTCCATAAACATTTTTAACTCACTGTCACCTGTTTGCTTGAGCATAAAAACCTTAATTGGTTCAGAAGCTTTTGCAAAAAACTCCTGTTGTGTTATCTCTTCATTTTTATATGGTTGATAAGCGTCAACATTGATTTCATCAATAACAGGTGACATTATAAACAGTGTCAGTAACAGTGCTATTCCAACCATTACCTGATTTGGAGGTGTCTGTTGAAGCCCAAGAGCATTTTTTAAAAATGACAGCACTATTATTATCCTGGTGAATGATGTCATCATTATTAATATGGATGGAAGCAATGACATAACTGTAAGCAAAACTATTATTTCTAATGTTTCTACTGAGTTCCCGTTGATATCCATATTAATAACACCTCCATACGCATTAATTCGATGGATTGGTGCAATTAACAGTATCAAGAGCAAAATTTTAAATATATGTTTGTTTTTATCAGCCATTTTTGCCCCTCTCATTATAATTGCTTATTTTTAAATAATTTGGAAAAAATTTTATTAAATTCAGTGCTCTCGCTTGTATTTGCTACAACATTTAATTCAATTTCATCTAATTCCTTCATAATATTTATGTTGTTATCCGTAATGCTAATTAGATAATACTTATTTGAAACCTCTATTATTGCTAAATATTTGTTTTGTCCCAGCACAATTTTATCCACTATATTCATATACTTAGACTTTGTTATACTAGAAGCCTTTACAGACAACCATTTAGTAGAAAAATAAGTTAAAAACAAAACAAATATTATACCCAATATAGACATTATCAATGATATTATATCTTTAATGACAATCAACTCCTATTAGCCTTAGCCAATTATACCTTCTACAGTTTTCAATACTCTGTCTGCCTTAAATGGCTTAACAATAAAATCTTTTGCTCCGCTTCTGATTGCTTCTACAACCATAGATTCTTGTCCCATTGCTGAACACATAACTATTTTAGCATTAGGGTCAAATGCTTTTATTTCTTTTAAAGCCTCAAGTCCATTTTTGTTCGGCATTGTAATATCCATAATAACTAAATCCGGTTTTTCAGATTTATATGTCTGAACAGCAATTTCTCCATCGGCACCCTCAATGATATCTTCATATCCATTTTTTTTCAATGTATCTCTAAGCATCATTCTCATAAATGCAGCATCATCTACTATTAATATTTTACCTTTCATTTTTACCTCCAAAAGCTATATGTATTTTTATGTTTTTTATAATATTTATAAAGAAATTTTCATAATTTCATCTTTTTTAACTATCTCAGAAATCCTTACACCAAAGTTATCATTTACAACGACAACTTCTCCTCTTGCAATCATCTGCCCATTTACAATAATATCTACTAAAGCACCTGCTTGCTTATCCAGTTCCACTATGGTACCCGGTGAAAATTCTAATATATCTTTTATCTGCCTTTTAGTTTTTCCTATTTCAACACTAATTTCCAGCGGAACAGACATTATTAACTCAAGATTTGAAAGTTGCTCTTGTGATAAATCTTCTTCATAATCATCAAAGTTTTCATATTTCATAGGTCTGACATTGACCGGATTCTGAGTCTTCTGCTTTGTTTTTATCTTACCGCCGCTTTGTTTCCTTACAGGTGGTTTTTCTTCAATACGTTCTTCTTCCTCCTCTTCGTCATACTCAGGTTCATTGTAATCATCTTGTTGACCTATATTTTTTTCTGGTTCTGGTTTTATATCGTTACTATTGCCTGAGTAATTTTCAATTCCTTCCAAAGAATCAGAAACTTCGTCTTTGTTGCCTAATTCATTTTCTTCATCGCTGTATCCTGTTCCTTTTAAAAACATTGATACTATTTCTCTTGAAAGTTCTAATGACATGACATTTATAAATTCACTATTTATAATGTCTTCTATAAATAGATTAAAGCTGACTGCAACTATAGTGTCCTCTTCATTAAAATATCTATTTTTAAACTCTGCTCTGTTTTCTATTTCATATGTAATAGGTGTAGAAATATTTATTGGTTTACCCAGAAAATCTGCAAGTGCTGTAGCAGCAGAACCCATCATCTGATTCATAACTTCACTAATTGCACTAATACTTATTTCGTCCATTTGAAACTCATCATCCGGTATTGTTTGTCCCATTAAAATTTCTATGATGGCCTTGGCATCCATTCTCTTCAAAATCATCAGATTAATACCATCTAAACCCTCTACGTACCTTATTTCAGCACCTATGGCAGGCTCTAATCCTTCAAAACTAAATTGTCCGGCTTTAATAACATCTACTTTTGGCACTGTTATCTCAACCCTTTTTCCTAGTAATGTAGATAGGGACGTAGCTGAAGAGCCTAAACTTATATTCATCACTTCACCTATTACATCTTTTTCCATATCTGAAAAAATAATTTCGTTTGTCATACATAGCTCCTCTTTTATTAATGTATAATTTTGCTTATTTTTATTACACCTTTATTCTTTCTAGCACCCCATTTTCCTTCAAACCATTTTTCACCGTCAACATTAACATCTATGTCAGATTTATAGTTCTTGTCGAGCATAATCACATCATTAACCTGCATGTTCAATACATCTCCTAAGGTGGCTTCAGTTTTACCCAGAACTCCTGATATAGTTAGCTTTGAAACTTTTAATGTTTTCATAATAGATTCTTTTTGATTTTCAAAGCTTTGATCTGAATTTTTTCTTCTATTATTATTTTTTGAAAAAGCATCAGCTTTTTTTAAAATTTCATTTAATATATTCGTTGGTATACATATAGTTATTTTACCGTTCGCTTGACTTAATGTTGCATTAAGGACTATTATCAATACTGTGTCATTATAATTTATAGATTGAATAAACCTTGAATTTGTTTCTATTTTATTCAACTCTGTTTTCAAACCTATGGTACTCTCCCATGAGTTCCCCATAGGAGGTATTATTTGTTTAAATAAATTACCTAATAATGACAGCTCTATATCTGTATAATCTCTTGTAATATTGCTTTCCTCTCCGCTTCCGCCTAACAATCTGTCTATAATAACAAATGATAAAGGCTTTGAAACCTCTATGAGAATTTGATTGTCTGAAACAGTTCCGTCCGGATACTTTACATCTATAAGTCCCATCAATACATAATCTGCGAGAGCATTGTTATATTCATGAAATATGCTTTCTTCAATTTGTTCAATAGTTACATCACACATAAATCTAAGCATCGAAGTTAATGAAGAAGATATGCTTCTGCAATATGATTCATAAATTCCATTCAGTAAATTTACAGTTTCTTTTGTAATTTTTTTTGGACTTCTGAAATCATATTCTTTAACTTTTTTTTCTTTGCTCTGTGATTCAATCTCCTGTATATCTATCTCACCACTGTTTAAATTATTTAATAATTCATCAATTTGACTTTGTGATAATACTTCTGCCATATTAGGCCCTCACTCCACTTTTTACTATTTATTCTACTAATTTATTGCTTTGATATTTCATATTTTCTGAATTATCAGCATTATTTTTGTCCGAATCAGATTTTTTATCATTATTTATTGTTTTATCAATTATGTGAGTATAACTGACAGGGTAACCCTTCCTGCTTATGTAAATTTCTACTCTTCTGTTTTTAGCTCGACCTTCAGCCGTACTATTGTCTGCAATAGGACTGTACAAACCATACCCTATAGCTAAATACATGGCCGGATCTATTACATGTTTGGACTCTAAGTATCGCAATACTGCATTTGCCCTTTCTGTTGACAAGTCTCTGTCTATCTGGCTAGTATCTCTCTCAACTTCTGCCGTGTGCCCGGCTATAATTACTTCTTCTATATATTCGCTTACCAATCCAAGTCCTTCAGCGAGAACATCTAAAATTTCCTTGCCACTGGTCTTTAACTGGTTGCTATATCCACCAAATGTAATGTTATCATAAAATCTAATAAAAACATACTCCACGCTTTTGGTAATTTCGACACTTTCTGTCAAATTATTCTCTTTAACATACTGCATAAGGAGAGTGTACAATTTGTCTATTTCATCATTGTCCTCTTCAATGTCAGTAATTGTTTCTTCAACAGAACCCTTATCTAACATCTCTTCACCCGGAGGTAAATCCTCTTGAGTTACAACAGCATTCCCTTTAGAAAATGCTTCTACTATTGCATAATATTTTTCTGCGTCAATTGTTGACATTGAATAAAGTAAAATGAAAAATGTCAAGAGCAATGTGACCATATCCGAGTATGTTTCAAGCCAACTTGCACCACCCGATTCAATTTTTTTCCTTTTTCTCGACAATTCACACCAACCCCCTAACATAGCAACATATTATTTTAGGCATTATCTGCTTCACTTTTTTTACCTTTTTTAGGTTTTTTAGCTTTTGATTTTTTCTTGCCTTCACCTTGCTCTTCACCACTGCCAGATGTTTCTCTGTCTTTATAGCTGATATATGTTTTTAGTTTTCCCTCAATGTATTTTGGATTTTCTCCTGATTGAATGGAAAGCACCCCTTCCATAATCAGTTCCTTAACTATCATTTCTTCTTCATGCATAGCCTTTAATCTGTTTGATATTGGTGCGCATATTAGATTAGCAAAAACAGAACCATAAAATGTAGTTACAAGGGCTATAGACATACCCTTTCCAAGGGCATCCGCCCCTCCGGTGGGATCCATATTTGCAAGCATATTTATAAGGCCTACCAAGGTCCCCAGCATTCCAAAGGCTGGTGCAAAGGCCGCACACTTATCAAATACGCTCCAAGTAGAAGCATGCCTAGCTTCTATACAATTAATTTCATTTTCTATTTGTATTCTTACTTTTGAAGGTTCAATAGCATCAACTATTAACATTGTACATAGTTTCAAGAAATCATCTTGAAGCTCTATATTATTTACTTTTTCTTCAAGCACTAAAAGGCCTTTAAGTCGTGCCTCTTTTGCAAGTTCTACGATAGCATCTATGTACTGCTCAAGTTTTATTTTGTCCTTCCTCATTAAAAGACCCATATTTTTAGGAACATCCTTAAGGTATTTTAGTGGAACCGACATTACAGTTGCGGCTATAGATCCACCAAAGGTAATAAAAACACTAGGCAGATTTATAAAACTTGAAACAGCTTGAGTAGTACTTGATGCACTGCTCCATATACCATATATAACTAACCCAAATCCAGAAATTAGTCCTATAATAAACGAAAAATTCATTTTACACCCCTTGTTATATTATTCAGTGGTCAATCCTATAAATATTTTTCTATTGTAATTAATTATTTTATCAACAATTTCCTTCTTGTTCTCTTTGATTAAATAGTATCTTCCTGTTGTTAATGTAATTTTTGTCTCAGGTATAAATTCTATCTTTTCAATTAATTGAGAATTAATTATGAACATTTCATTATTTAAGCCTGTTACTTCAACCATATTTATCCTCCTTGAGACTTTCTATAAAAATATTAGCCATAATCAAAATTTATTTTTTTAACCATGGTTAATATTTTTATAGGGCGGCGCACCGCCCATCATTAACAATTAACGTTTAAGATTTACCAGTTCTTCAAGCATTGTATCCACTGTTGTTATTATTTTTGAATTAGCCTGGAAACCCCTTTGAGTAGTAATCATATCTGTAAATGCTCCTGCCAAATCAACATTTGACATTTCAAGAGCGTTAGATATTAGTGAACCAGTACCGCTGCCTGCTTTTCCGGGAGTATAATATTTTATTTCACCTGTATCTTTTCCTTCAGAATAATATGAATTACCAGATAATATTAATCCGTCTTGATTAGGTACATTTGCAACAGCAACACAGCCTAAAGTAACAATTGTATTATTTTTATCATCTGATGAATCTTCAGTATTGTTGTATGTCGCAGTGATTGTACCGTCATTATTTATAGTTATGTTTGTATAGGTTACATCATCATCTGTTGGTGCAATATTTATTGCTTCAGGGTCCCCTGTTGTATCTACCGTATCATCTAAAGAAGCATTGTTCCAACCTAAAACATTTGATCCGCTTGAATCAATAAGATTTCCGGATGAATCAAATTTAAATGCTCCATTACGAGTATAAAATATATTATCACTGATATCTTTTACTGCGAAATATCCATCTCCGCTTATATATAAATCTGTGGACCTGTCTGTTGGTGAATAACCAGACAATTCATGCATTGTATCTACTGAACTCACCTTAGCTCCATAACCTACATTAGTGGTATTATAATATACATCCGCAAAAGTAACTCTTTGAGATTTATATGCTGCCGTATTAACATTAGCTATATTGTTTCCTATTACATCCATTTTTGTCTGGTGGCTTCTTAGTCCTGCTACACCAGAATATAGTGCTTTCATCATAATTAATCATTTCTCCTTTTTTTATTAAGCTGCATAGTCTTTCAAAAAAATCCAGACTTTAACCTCCTAAAAAGGACCGGCTATTTTATTACAGCTCCATCAATATTTGTAAATACATTTTCTTTTAATTCATTACTGTTTACTGCTGTTATTACTTTATTATTCACTGTACTGACTATGAAAGCCGAATTGTCTATCATTACAAGTACATTTTTCAGACCCTTATCTTTAGCTTGACCAACCGCTTCATTAAGTCTATTTGTTACATCTTCATTTATCCCTATATTTCTTTCTTCTATTCTTTCATTCGCATGCTTCGAAAATGATACCTCAACATTTTTAGTTTTTTCATTAAGAATGTCTTTAAATGCTGAGCCTGAATCAAACTCTTTGTTTCGTATGACAGGAGTTGAAAGATTATTTCTATTTAAATTGCTGATACTTCTTATGAAATTTATGTCTGTCATCTATACATCCTCCTTTTAAAACAACCTATATTATTCACTCTGTACTGAGTTTTCGACATCAGTATCTGTTTCAATGTCCGTTTCGATATCTGCTTCTGTTTCTGTTTCAATATTTGTTTCAGTATCTGGCTCTGTTACTTTTGAATTCATATCAACTATTTCTTTTAGAATATTATCTAATGTTTCTTCAACCACATTTACATTTGAATCTTCTTTTGCCTTTATTTCCATAATATTTGATAATCCAAAGGCTTCACCGTTTACATATAAAATAGTTTCTCCACCATATATTGTCACCTTCTCAACTGCACCCTCTGTAACTACAATGTCTCCACTATCATCATAGCTTGCCATAACAACTGTTTTTCCTATTAATGATGTAGCTTGAGATTGTTTAGACATCTCTTCCAAGTTACTCATCGCCTGCAATGATGAAAATTGTGCAAGTTGTGAGACAAATTCTGTGTTATCCATAGGATTCATTGCATCCTGATTTTTCATCTGTGCCACTAATAAATTTAGAAAATCATTCATTTCTAACGAAGCGCTACTGGATGTTAATGAATTATTTGCTGCTGAAGCAGATGAATTAACATTATAAGTATTTATTTGCATTGAGCAATCTCCTTATCAAACGACTGTATTTAGTCTAAAGTTTCTTAAATTTATCATTTCTGTTATTAAATTGCCGTCATCTGCATTATTGGTATTGTTAATGACTTGATTATTACGGCTTTGTTCTCTCTGACTATGTTGTTGGCTGTGACTCATGTTACTTTGATTGTATTGATTTAAAACATTTTCTGTTACAGTTACAGTAACATTTCCATTGTTAAAATTATTTTGCAATGCTTTAGTCAGTTCCTGGGTATTTGACACTAAAATGCTGCTTGTTTTTTGATCTAATGCCATTATTTCAACCGTAATTTTCTCTGGTTCCACAGACATTTTAACATTAACTTTACCCAGATTTTTTGGATTAAGTTCCATAGTCACCTGCTGTGTTCCTTCTTTTTCCTTTGCCATAAAAATGATTTTATCTTCTACCTGAGATAATACAGCATCTTTTATTTTAGTGGATTCATCGCTTATTTCTATTATTTTATTATTTTCATTAAATATAGGAGTTTTATTTTCTAATATGCTGCTAAATTCTATATTCGGCTTAACATCATCCTTATTTTCCTTCCATTCTTTAGGTAGAATTTCCTCAGGTATGTTAGTTTTATTAATTACTGATTTCATTTCGTTTTGGTCATTTAAATTTTCTATAGATTTTGCAGTTTTATTGAAAATATTATCTTGCCGGATATTACTGTCAATTTCATTTGACATCAAGCTGTTTCTTAATCCAATACCGCTTTTAATCGAATTACTATTTACATCTGATAAGTTGTTTACTGTTTCTTCGATGACAGGCAACGCTTGATATACTTTTTCATTGACAACATGTTGTTTCGAATCCACATTAATTAATTTTTCCATTAAGCCATTTAATTTTACTGGATTTAAATTATTTATATCATTTTCAGAATTCAGATTATTAGATTCAACTTTTGCAGTATTTATTTGATATATTGGATTTTGTGTAAATCCACTAAAAAGCATATTTATTATACTGCTATAATCTATTTCTGATTGACCCTTAGATACGTCATCTTTATCAGTAGAATTTATCAAAGTCGTCATATCTTCACCGGAAATAGGTTCATTAACAGAGTCTTGTACAATAATATCTCCACCAAGAATCACATTTAACATTTTTGCAAATGAGCCTTGACTATTATTAAGCTCATTTTGAAATCTATTTTTTTGTATTGTCCCATTTGCTAGATTAAGTAATAAATTGTTCACATTTATAACATTAATTAGGTTTGTATTCACTATTGTCACCTCCTTTCTAATAAAAATATTTTAAACTTTTTTATGTTAAAACATATATTGTTTTAGCATTCTCGAATTAGTAACAAATTCATCAATAAATATTTCTTCGCTTTTCATCAATTCCTCATTGTATCTCAATAATTCTTTTTCTTTTAATTTCTCAAGGCTTGATATTTCAATGTTCATATTAATTATTTCACGTCTCTTTGATTCTATTTTTTTATTTAATATTATTTTATCTTCTTCTCTTCTTTCAACATGCCTCAGCATGCTGTTCATGTACATTTTATAATATGACATTTCACCAACGGTTATTGAAACAGACGATTTTTCATTAAATTCTTTATTTATTTCAGAATATTTTTCTAATAAATTTTTTATTTCATATTCTATGCTGTTTAACTGTTGATTAAAATTATTCAATTCATTTTTTAAATTTTTTAGAATCTGTTCCTTAATTTCTAAAACTTTTTGCAAAGAAAAGTAGAATTTTTTCATAATATCCCCTTTTTATAAATAGCATTATTTTATCAAATTTTCTCCATAATACTTAAGGTTTCTTCAAACGTAAAGTTTTCATTTATTTCCTGTTTGAGAAAATTATTTACTTGTTCGATTTTACTAATAGCTTCATCTAATTGCAAATTAGTTCCTTTTTTATATGCACCAATTGAAATTAAATCGTAGTTTGCATAATATAATGATAATATATCTCTTATTTTTTTCGCATTACCGTTGTGTTCTTTTGATACTATATCATTCATTAATCTTGATATGCTGGCATTCACATCTATGGCAGGGAAGTGATTAGAATTTGCAAGCTTTCTGGTAAGTACAATATGTCCGTCAACTATTCCTCTTACAGTATCTGCAATTGGCTCATTTGTATCATCACCTTCTACTAACACTGTGTAAATGCCCGTTATTGAACCTTTGTTAAAGTTTCCGCTTCTTTCCAGAAGCTTAGGTAATTCTGCATATATAGATGGCGTGTATCCTCTGGCAACCGGCGGTTCGCCTGTAGCCAAACCTATCTCACGTTGCGCCATAGCAAATCTTGTAAGTGAATCCATCATTAAAAGTACATCGTTGCCTTTGTCCCTAAAATATTCAGCAATAGTAGTCGCAACTAAAGCACATTTTACCCTAAGCATAGCCGGCTGGTCTGACGTAGCCACAACCAGTACAGATCTTTTCAGCCCTTCTTCGCCTAAGTCCTTTTCAATAAATTCCCTTACTTCTCTGCCTCTTTCTCCAACCAGTGCAATGACATTTATATCCGCTTTAACATTTTTTGCAACCATACCTAACAGAGTACTTTTACCTACTCCGCTTCCTGCAAATATACCCATACGCTGTCCTTTGCCTATAGTCATAACTCCGTCTATTGCTTTAATTCCAAAACTTAAACAGCTATCTATTCTTGGTCTTGACAATGGATTAATATATTCATTATCAACATAGCAGTAGTCTTCTGTCTGAAAATCCTCACCATCATCTATTGGTTGTCCTTTTGCGTCGACTATCCTGCCTATCAGAAAATTTCCCACAGGAATTTTTAATTTATGTTTAGTAGATTTAACTATATTTTCAAGACCTATACCTTTTATATCTTCGTATGGCATCAGTAAAACTCTGCCATCATTGAAACCTACAACTTCTGCCGATACACTTTTACCAACAACATCCGTACTGATTGTGCATACTTCTCCAATCCTGTATTTACTTCCGGTTGCTTCAATCATCATTCCGGATATTCTCTTTACTTTACCTATATATGTATAAAAATCTTCCTTTTCAAGAGTTTCTTGCAATTTTTTTAATTTCATTCAATCTCCTATTTACTAAGCAAAATTTCTTTTAAATTGTTTAATTGTGTATCAACACTTGCATCGACAATACTGTCCGGAGTTTCGACTATACAGCTTCTATTTGATAGACCTTTTTTTACTTCAATTTTTATATCCTTAGATATCTTACTTAGTTCATCTATTAATAACTTATCAGCTTCTATCATTCTTGCATCTTCATTGTCGGAAACATATATCTTAATCCACTCAACATTTTTATAATCTTCAATAACATTTTCAATAATTTTAGTTACGAAATCATCCTTTTGTTCAATTTTTTGTCTCACTATTTTCTCTGCTATATCTATGGCTAATTTGGAAATTTCATTTTCATACTTTGATATAATAACTTGCTTGTTTTTTTCTATTAACTCTATCATGTTATTAATCTCATTTAATCTAATTTCATTTTCTTTAGAAAGTTCTTCTCTTATGGTTTTAAGGCCTGTTTGATAACCTTCTTCATAGCCTTTGTTTTTACCTATTCCAATACCTGCATTATAGCCGTCTTCATATGCCCTGTTTTTTATTTCTGATACTTCGAGATGAGCATTTCGCTTTGCTGTATTAACTATTTTGAGTGCCTCTTCTGTAGCATCCTTTATTATAATTTCTCTCTGATTATAAATTTCATACAGCTCTTCTTTTGACGAACTTATTTGAGTGATTGCTGATTTTTCAACTTCGTCTTTATTCTCATATAAAACATATTCAGCCTTAATAATGCTAGACAATAATATCATCCTTTCCGCCTTTAGCTATATACAATTCCCCTTCTTCTTCCAGACGCCTTATGACAGAAACTATTCTTTGTTGAGATTCTTCTACGTCTCTTAGTCTTACATTATGTGTATATTCTAATTCTGATTTTATTGTTTCTACCATCTTAGTAGACATGTTGCTAAATAACACATCTGTAACTTCTTTATTTGACCCCTTGATAGCAAATACCAAATCCTTACTGTCAACTTCACGTAAGAATCTTTGAATACCCATTGAGTCAAGCATAACAATATCTTCAAATACAAACATTCTCTTTCTTATTTCATCTGCTAACTTAACATCTTTTTTGCTCAATTCATCAAATATATATTTTTCATTTCCTCTATCCATATTATTCATAATATCAGCGATATAGTTAACTCCTCCAATTTCCGTGAAGTCTACCGATATAATAGAATTGAATTTCTTCTCTAAGGCGTATTCTACTTGTTTTATAATTTCAGGAGACGCTCTGTCCATTTTGGCGATTCTTTCTACCACATCAATTCTCTTTTCCTTCGGCAATTCTGCTATTATGGCAGAAGCCTGGTCTGCTCTTGCATATGACAGTATTAAAGCTATGGTTTGAGGATGCTCATTTTGTATAATGGTTAAAAGACTCTTGTAATCGGCTTTTCTTATAAAGTCAAAGGCTTTAGTCCTCAAAGTTTTTGTCGCTCTTTCTAACATATTGGTTGCAGCCTGAGCACCAAATGCCTTTTCTAAAACATTTCTGGCATATTCCAGTCCACCTTCTGTAATCACTTTTTGAGTCAGACATATGTCGTAAAAATCCTTAAGTGTATCTTCCATAACTTGTGGACTTAATTGTTGTAATCTTGCAATTTCGTATGTAAGGAACTCTATTTCATCTTCTCTTAAAAACTTATATATCTTTGATGCATCTTCAGCACCAAGAGAAATAATTATTGCAGCAGCCTTCTGTCTTCCTGTTAATTTTGTTTCAGCCATGCTATTCATCATCCCCCTTAATCCAAGTTCTTATTAACTGAGCGGCTATTTCCGGATTACCGTTAGTAAATTCTTTTAATTGTTTCTTTATAACTTGCTCTTTTGTATCCTGTAATTTTATTTCATCCTGTATATCTTTCCACGAAACATCATCGCTTTCATCGTCATCTTTTGTAATTGCAATTTGCTCAGATTTTTTCTTTTTCCTCTTACTTAAAATAATACTTATTATAAAAATTAATATTGCTATAACTCCCAGTGCTATTCCCCCATAAATAAGTATTTGTCGCATCCTGTTAGGAACTTCTTCCAACGGCTCATTTGCTACGACAGGAGGAGCATCAGGATCGTAAAATTGCATATTATGCAATGCAACTTTGGATGAATCAACACCTGCAGAAAAGGCTACTAAATCCTTTACATTATTTGTTTCTTCATCAGTCATATTAGATTTATTTATTACTACTGCAACAGTTAAATCTTCAATATTTCCAGGATTATGTTCTATTTGTTCTTTTAGTTGGCTTACTAAATAATTTATAGCGTTTTTATCCTTAAAATATATGTTATCTCCTTCGATTGTTACCCCGGGATATGTTGGTAATTCAGCATTTGCTTCAGTGCCTGTAACTCCGCCTACAGTTTCACCGGGTCCGGTAATTTCCCTTTCATTCTGTGTGTCACTTGGAACACCGGTTTTAGTTTCCTCGTCCGGAATATATTGCAATGATTCACTTATTTTTTTATCAAAATTTATTGTGCACTTTGCTGATACCTGAACATTTTCTTCTCCGTACATAGCGGAAAGAAAACTTCTTACACTATTTTCCGTATCTTTTTCAAATTCTTTTTCTATCTCTAGTTTCAATTTTATAGAGTTTGTTTGGAGCATGTCCGGATTCATCGCTAAACTATTACCATCGGTATCTAAAATAGCTACATTTTCTTCTTTTAATCCTTGTACGCTTTTGCATAATAACTGAACTATACCATTTGTCTGAGAAGCAGTTAAAACTTTGCCATTTACAAGGTTAATTTTAACTGAAGCAGACGTTTCCTCTTTATCTGTTTCCCATGCAAAACTTTTTTCTTTTGGTAGATTTATAGTTACTATAGCCTTATCTACACCTTCAATTGTTTCTATTGATGATTGCAGCCTTTCTTGAAGCTGATAGACTTCATATACTCTTTTTTCATAATCTGTAGTCATAAAATCTATGCTATTAGTAAACAAATCATAATTGGTGCCTGTACGAGGATGTCCTGATTCTGCAAGCTTCATCCTTAATGCATTTTCCTGTGATTCGGGTATCAGGATTGTTCCATCATTTTGATACTTATAGTCTACATTGCTTTCTTGTAATTGTTGCATTACTTCAACTGTTTCTGCCCCATCAATGTTGTTAAATAAAACAACATATCCCCTATTGTTTAATAAGAATGTTATAACCGAAGCCAATATTATTAGACTAACAAATCCGCCGATTACTAACTTCTTAGTTTTTTTACTTAATTTAGCCCAAAACTCACTTATATTTTTAACAATTTTTATAATTTGCTCATTCATTTAAAAGCTCCTATATAGTATATGAATATTAGCTTAATGTGTTTTTTTAAAGGTTTAATAATATATTCATATATTATACACCCATACGCATAACTTCGTTATATGCATCGAGGGCTTTATTTCTCAACTGTAGAAATAAATCTAACGACATTTCTGCTTTCTTAGTGTTAATCATCAAGTTATGTAAATCGTCAGTCTCTCCAATAGATAGCTTATATATGTCCTGGTCTACTTGGTTTTCAGCGTCAATGTAATTATTTAATGCATTGTCAAAAACTGATTTAAAGCCAAAATTATCACTTTTATCATCAGCACGATTATTTTTATTTAACTCATTTAGTTCTTTTAATCCTTGTAGTGGTTGAATTGGTTCAATAAACATCTACTTACCTCCCGATTTCTAAAGCTTTAACAGCCATTTGTTTCGTTGTGTTTAAAGCAGTTACATTTGCCTGATATGCCCTGTAAGCTTCCATCATATCAACTGTTTCCTTTAATGAATCAACGTTTGGCATACGGACATAACCATTTTCATCTGCATCTGGGTGCTCAGGATTGTAAACCAACTTAAATTCACTTTGATCTTCAACCACATCAGTAACCTCAACTCCCAGATTAGCTTCGTTGTTGTCTAAATTTTTCATCAACATTCTTTTGAAGTCTCCCGTTGATGATAATACAACCATTTTTCTTCTGTACGGACCGCCTGCCTCGGTTCTGGTTGAATCAATATTTGCGATATTTTCTGATATTACGTCCATCCTAAATTTTTGCGCTGTAAGACCTGATCCACTAATATTAAGTGATTGTAAAAAAGACATAATTATACCCCCTATTTTTATTTTTTACCTTCTGAAATTACAGATTCAAGTTTGGAAAAATATGAATTCATTTCTGTTACGGTATACATGTATTGTAGTTGCGTTTTTGCAAGTTCTAAATTTTCTTTTTCTAAATCAACATTGTTTTCATCTAAACGTGCAGATACATCATCATTTTCGCCGATTATCATATTACTGTTTTCAATTTCTTCATTAAGCACTGATTTGCTGGCTGCTCCATTTGAATTTACATCTTTAATCTTTTCCTTAAGATTGCTTTCAAAATCAACAAATTTGCTTTTATATCCTGGTGTAGAATAATTTGCTATATTATCCATCGTCAATTTCTGTCTGAGCCATAACCCGTCTAAACTTTTCGTTAATAAATTAAGATTTATACTATTCATCATATCCCCCTTCCTATATATACATAAAAATAACCACATAGCAATTTGCTTAGGGTTATTTTCCAAAATATTTACTAGTAGCTTTATTTATAATTGCATACATATAAATAAAATCTATAAGTGTGTAATATGCGTACAACAAATGAATATTTTGGAAACTGGCAACCATAGATACATATCCTTAGGCCCTTTAGCTTTGTGTCACCACCTTTAGATGGCTTTACCTTTTACTTACTATTCTATTACAAAATATTTCAACATCTTTATAGTATTTCTTTTATTATGCATTATATAACACAATTAGACATAATGCAAGTAATTTCGACAAATTTAAATACGTCATATTTTATGAATATATGATGAATAATTCAAGTTGTAAATTATGTATATCAAAATCCGTATATTGATAGTAATAGCTCTACGCTATATTTATCAATATATTGACATTTTTATTTATTTGCTTTTTTATAGATTATAATAAGTAGCAATTATTTTATATCTATTTTAGCAAACAAAAAAAATGCATATATATACTTAATATAAATATGCATTTTTAAATTCAAAGATTATTTTTTTGAATTTTTAATTTGGAATTAATACTTTTTATACTATCCTTGCTTGTTTTTTCTGATGCTGTTTTATTAAATTCGGAAGTTTCAACCAGTTCTTTTCTTGAAATTTTAATATCTTTTGGCGCGTTTATACATATTTTTACTTTATCTTGGGATATCTCGGAAATAATTATTTCTATATCTTCTCCTATGAGTATTGATTCTGTTTCTTTTCTCTTTATCACTAGCATCCGTATCCCTCCCTATTATTAAAAATAGGGTATTTAAGCGGATATTCCAAATTTTCAACTATAACTTGTCTCGCTATTTTTAAATCAGGGTTTATTGCAATAGGACTTTTTAAATTGACTACTGAATCCTGAATTTTTTCTTTTATTATAGCTATTACCAGGAATTTGAGTTTTGTTTCATCCAATACTTTAAGTTCATTGATATCTTCATCGCTGATTTTAGGTTCATATCCGGGCATTATAGAATATGGGTCTATGACTACAAATGATAATTCCCTATTTTCAATTGATTGAAGATACATAATATCATCTTCCGGATTATCTTTTAATATAACAAATTCTTTATATTTTTCAAATCCGTACATGCCTTTTGTATACTTTATAATATCATCTGACTCGACGGTAAGTTCGCCAAAATCTCTTGTTTGTATATTCATATATTCACCTTTATGCCATAGTATCTATAGGTTTATAGTTTGGATCAGCACTTGGAGGCACAAATATTGGAGTGCCAATATAATTAATTTCTAATTTTGGGTATTCTTTAATAATAAATTCAATATTTCCCGGTATAAAATTTATTTGCGGTCTGTTAACTTTCCAGTCAAAATTCAATTTATCCATTTCATACCTTATTGATATGTCCTGAGGATTCCATGATGTATCCGATTCAGTAGCAGAAGATAATCCATAATTAAAGCTTACGTCACTGTTAAATTTCTGCAATGCTATGTCTGAAACAGGATTATTCATAATCTGTATATTTATCGTCATACTTCCTTCCTCCCCATAACTTGCTGTCGCTTCATAAACTGCCTTTTTACTTTGCAACGGATAATGTTCTAAGGAATTTTTTGTAATATGTTTTGATTTAACAGAGTTTAATTCAAGGGTATCTATATTAAGTTTAATAGGCTCCATCCGCATTTCAATACATCCGTTACCATTTTTTATTTCTATGGATGTGTTTTCATTTGATATTTCATAATGTGCTTTATTAATTTTAAACTCCATTGACATAGGTATGGTTTTTATCTCTAAAACCGGTTTAATCATTTAATTCACACCACCTAATTTAAATTAACTCATAAAGTCAATAAAACTATTTTGCAAAAGTTTATTACCCACAGCTAATGCTGCATTATATGAATATTTTTGCATTGCAAAATTTGTCGCTGCCTCTTCTGTATCTACATATTCAACCTTAGAAAGCCTGTCACTTAAATCATATTGATAATCCTCGCTCCTAAGTTTTATGAAATCCAAATAATTTGCTTTTGCGCCTATATCAGTAACACCAATCAACACGTTATTTTTCTGCTCTGAGTACTTCTCTATGTATGGTCTTATATTATCCATTGAGAAATCATCACGCCTTAATTGGTCTTTTATTTCACCAATTAAAGAAAACAAGTTATTCGGTTTTCCATCCTGATCTGTGCCGTATCCTAAAAATTTAATTCCAGGTATAGCCATATTGAAAACTGTGCTATCTTTCACAGTGCCGGTTTCATCATATTCAATCCCCAAGCCAACATCTATATTCACTGCTTCGTTTGACAATTCCTCAAGTATTTCTAATCCTTCAGCATTAGTCTTTGGCGGATCAAAATTACTGCTGCCGTCATTTACATTAATACCCTTATACAATAAATTTCCATTGTCATCAATTGAAAAAGGTTTCTCAGTTTTATTGGTTCCTCCAAATACATACCTGTCTTCAAATTTACCATTAAGCGCAGTTAATATAGAATCCTGCAAATTATCAAGCTCTTTTGCTATAATTTCCCTATCTTCAGAAGACATAGTACCAGTTATACCACTTAGAGACGACGTATAAGCCAGTCCTAAATTGTTGCTGATTTCTGTAAGGTTGCTTTCTGCTAGTGTAAGAAAAGACTCCGCATCGCTTATATTAGTTGCATACATTTCATTATATTTATATTCTCTTCTAAGTTTATATGCTTTAATAGCACCTGTTGGATCTTCAGAACCCTTAAAAAAGCTTCTTCCAGTCGCAACCTGCTCATACATATGATTTAATGCTGCTTCTGATTTATTTAAATTTCTCACATATCTAGTTGACATCATTCCTGTTGTTATTCTCATACTAACCTCCTATACCGCCATGGTATTTATTAAAGTATTCAACATCTCGTCTAATGTTGTCATAAGCCTAGCCGCAGCATTATATGATTTTTGATAAGCTAAAAGATTTACACCTTCTTCGTCTAAATCAACAGAAGATAAACTGGTTCTTGAATAATCAATTTGGTATAGTGTCTCATCATAAGTGTCAAAGGTACTTTTTGTATCTTCAACATGCAAGCTTAAAGACGTTGATGTAAATGCCAAATACTCCTGCATTGTTCCGGTAAATAAATCTTTACTTGTAACAACACCAAATTCGTCTGTATACTCCGCAGTAAAATTTTCATTATTTTTAAATAAAGATATCATTGTAAGTATGTTATCATTTGCTCCTGAATTATCAGTACTCGTTTCTATTTTAGTATTTGTAATATAAGACTTACTTGTATTTTTCCAATCGTCTGATATTTTTATATTACCGGCATTAACATCTTCGCCGGACACACTCGATTCAAATAAAGGAGCAAGTGTTCCATCTATTTTTGTATTAGCATCATTCATAACCTCAGCAAATTTATTTGCTAAAGAATCCAGCATTTTCTCGTAAAATTGAATTCCTCTATCATCAGGACTCCCTGTTTCACCGAATTCTCCCTGTCCATTCAAAACCTTGAGATAACCTCCAATTTGCCCATTATTTATAGAACTTGTCAAGTCTGTATCTTGCGCAAAATTTGCATCTATAGATTTTTTTAAGTTTATGCCTGTATGGTCTGAGCCCGCACCTGTAACTTCGAATTCACAATATTCATCATTGTTTATGAGGTCCATTCCATTTCCTTTAAGCTGTATAGATAATGTATCTACCGTTTTTCCTCCACCGATACCCTCAGGGGTCAAAGTAACTTCTATATCAAGGTATGAGGAAAGTTCGTCAATTAGTGAATTCCTTCTGTCATTTAACTCTAATGAAGGATTTCCACTTATATTATCTTGTTTTATTTGCTTATTTAAATCTGATATATTTTTCATCAATTGATTAACTTTTACTATAGCTCCATCCTCAAGATAAGATGTTTGTTCTTCTTTTATTGTGTTTATTTGATTAGAGTAATTGTTAAACATCTGACACAATAAAGAAGCAGATGTTTTTACAACACCTTCTAAAACAGGGTCTGATGGACTTGACGACAGTGCTTGAAGTTTTTCTATTAAATCAGAAAATTGATCATCCAACCCATCTGTCAATGTCTCATCAAAAATTGATTCTAACTCGTTTAATGCATCAAGTTGGACGCCTGCATCTCCGGTTTTAGCTGCTTCTCTTCTATATCTCAAGTCAAGAAATGAGTCCCTGTATTGACTTATTCCTGAGGTTGTTACTCCCTGTCCTATAATCACACCATTACTTGAATACTTCATATTACTGGTATTTAGCGAAACAGAATTTATATCTAATCTTTGTCTTGTGTATCCGGAAGTATTTACATTCGAAATATTTTGACCTACAACATCCAGTAAATTCTGGCTGGTTCTTAATCCGCTGTTTGCTGTTTTAAATCCCGCAAAAGTTGACCTTAACATAGATTGCCCTCCTTATTAAATCTTTTTTGATATAATTGAACTCTTATGATTTTTAATTTTACAATCACTATCTGAATAATTATTTTCTGCCATTACATGTTTCTCCATTGCAGAATTAATTTTATGCAATTTAACCTCAATAAGAGTTTTACACTCCAAATTGATTTTTTTAAAGTTTGAAAGGGTTTTATGCAGTGTATCATATGCGGATTTAAGTTTACATTTTTCATCATCACCTGTTATTTCTATTATTTCTTTGAGGGTTTTATTCTGCATATTCATATCCTGAGTTATTTTCTGCCTTCTTTGTTCAAGACCTTTCATCTTTAGATAAAACGCCTGTTCTTTTGAGATGATTTCATCAAGTCTCTTTATATCATCTTTAATTATCGCATCATATTTATCATGCTCCAATTTTATAAAGCTCTCATAAGTATCTGAGCTTTCTATAAGAATATTACATAATGCATCTGTTAGTCCCATATATACATCCCCACTTTATTTATCCAAAAGTCTTTTAACAATTTCATCGACATCTATCTGATAGGTGTTGTTATCAATACTTTCTTTTATTCTGTTTATTTTTTCACTGCTCGTTTCTTTCTTAATCTGAGATGTGATTTCATCCTTTACCTTTTCGCTAATATTTCCCGACATCTTATCCTTATTGACATTATCTTTATTTATCTCTATAACATCATAATTTTTATTTTTAATTAATTCTTCATGTTTAACTGGTTTTGTGTTTCCGTTATAGTTTATGTAATTATTTATTTTTTGGATTTTCATATACTAACCATCCCTAATTTATTTACCCCTATTATTATATTATTTTAATCAACATTATTTAGCCAAATTTTATCTTATATCTTGAATCTCAGAAATATTCATGATTTTTTCTTCATCTAAAATTAACAATACATCATTGTTTTTTTCGCTTTTTGCAACACCACAAACATATTTATCCCTGCACATTTTTCTAACTTCATCTGTTTCTTCAAAAGGAATAATATTTTCAACTGACAATACTTCGTCTACAGTAATTCCTACAAATGAGTTATCCTTTTCTAATATTACAACCATCTCTCTGTAGTGCATCTTAAAGATTTCCTTAATTTCATCAAGTAGTTCCATCATATAAGGCATATTTTTTTCTTTAGTTTCTTCGAGTACAAGTTTTAAACATTTTTCTCTTTCACAGCTGTCACAATTTTTAGAGCAATTATTTGAATCTTCTACTGCTTTGTGAATTTTTTTATGTGGTTCATCTAATTTTTTCAGGTTAAAATTCACTATTTCAATATCTGTCGTAAAATTATCATACCATTTACCAAATGCACATTCATGTGGATCTGTTGTCAGTTTGAATTTTTCATTAGCATTTATTGAATGTTCAAACTCTTCAACCCAATTTATATGGTCATTTTTCCTTGCATCTATCATAGTTTTGAACTCTTCATACTCTTCTTTTATAGATTTAATCTTAAAGAGCATCCTTAAATCCAGCAATGGTATTACGCTGCCTCTTAGATGTATTAATCCTCTGATATAGTCAGGAACATTTGGAACAATAGTCATATTGTCCGGCATAATAACAATTGAAGTTATTATTTTACTATTAACAGCATATAAGTTGTTTTTCAGCTTAAATACAAGCCAGGGAAAATTTATTTTATTTTGCTCTTTTATTATATCATCGTTGTACATATTTTTCTCCTCTAAGGAACAATTTATTTACTAATATCTTAATTATCTTAATTACTTTTAATATAGTCCATCAAATATTCCTATTATATTACCATTATCTATTTTTTACAATGACGGTTCTGTATTTAAATCTTTGCAAGCATCTTCCATATTTTCTACGTCTTCTATTTCTTCTGCACCTTCTATATCTTCTATATCTTCCATATCTTCATCTTCTATATTCTCAGCATCTAAAGTAAGTTTACTTTCAATAATATGACCGACATTTTTTAATTTAAATTTGCCGACTAACTCCTTAAGCATGTGTGATTGTCCGCTAAGTTCCTCACTTGCTGCTGCACTTTCTTCAGCTGTTGCCGAATTTGTTTGAACTACTGCCGATATTTGTTCGATACCCTGTGTTACCTCCATTATCGAAGCAGCCTGTTCGTTTGATGCCTCTGTTATCTGGTCTATAAGCAGCATGGATTTACTGATTCCATCTACCATATTTTCCATGGATTCAGCAGTTCTGTCTGCAATCTTTGTTCCGTTTTCAACTGCTTTTATTGAATTTTCTATTAATACAGTTGTATTTTTTGCTGCTTCTGCACTTTTTGATGCGAGGTTTCTAACTTCATCTGCTACTACGGCAAATCCCTTTCCTGCAGCTCCTGCTCTCGCAGCTTCGACAGCTGCATTTAAAGCAAGTATATTTGTTTGAAAAGCTATATCATCAATTGTTTTAATAATTTTGGCTATTTCACTTGATGATTTTTTTATGTCACTCATTGCAGATGTCATTTGCTGCATTTGCTCACTGCCATCTTTGACTTCTTTTACCAAATTATTTGTAGTTTTGCTGACCATATTTGAATTATTTGCATTTACCTTAACTTGCTCTGATATTTCATTAATTGATGCAGACAATTCTTCAATAGAGCTTGCTTGCTCAGTAGCACCCTGTGACAGAGCCTGTGCTCCTCCGGATACTTGCTCTGAACTGCTTGACACTTGCTCTGAAGCTTCATTTATTTGAGAAAGAGTATCATTTAGTGAAAGCAATATCTGCTCAACTGATTTCTTAATCGGGGCAAATCCACCGACATAATCTATGTCAACTGTTGCAGTCATGTCCCCTCTTGCAATTATATTTAATACCTCATCTACGTTACCTATGTAGAGTTTTAGTTTACTAACCGTATTAGCTATATCTTTTGCAACTACTCCAAGCTCATCTTTTGAATTATATTTAATCTCAAAATCAAAATTACCTTTACTCATTGCATCAGCTGCTTCAGAAATTTCTTGTACCGGCTTAACAATACTCTTAGTTACATAAGAAGCCAGTAAGACAGAAACAAGAACACTTGCAATAAGAATTACTATCAGCATAATAATTGATAACATTTTTGTTTTTTCTGCTTCTACAACAAACTGTTTGGCATGGGTATCCAATTCACCGCTTATTGCGCTCAATGATGCATGCATACTATCAATAGATGGCATCAGTTTTAAATACATTATCTGCATTGCCTGTGTATTTTTCCCATCATTCAAAAGATCTATCAGCTCATCTATTGACGGACTTGCTACAGCAATTTCACTTTCAAGTTCAGATATATATTCCGGCGTTACTGCATTCTTTTCCTTTAACTGTGTAACAGAATTATTTGTAGAAACAACACCTGCTTTAATTTCCTCTATATATTGCAATACTAATACTCTGTTTGTAGATGATGCAGCTTTATATATTGCCTTTTCAACAGAATCTATTGCCAGTATAGCTGTCCAGCTTATGGACTCGGCCTCATAGCATTCTTCACTGAAACGTTCCATGTTACTGGCAACAGCATTTATATTAAACAAAGAAATTACAATAGAAACTATTAATAATAATATTATTATACTAAAACAAACGAATAATCTTTTACCAACTTTTAAATTTTTCAACTTATTTCCCCCTAAAGTTAATTCATATTTGTTATTAATTCTATCTCTTTTTCACTCAGCATTTTTTGAGTGTTTAGTAACAAGACCACTTTATCAGCAATTTTTGCTACACCTGTAATATATGTATTTACATAATCTGCTCCCATCCTTGGAGGGTCAGAAATATTACTTTTCTCTATATTTGTAACTTCATTGACCGCATCAACAATAAAGCCAATGGCCACACCGTTTATGTTTGTTACAATCGTGCATGTTCTTTCTGTATATCCTATCTCTTCCTTATGAAGTCTCAGTCTTACATCGATAATTGGAATAATAGTTCCTCTTAAGTTTATAATTCCTTTTGCGTAATTGGGGAAATCCGGTACCGGTGTAATCTCTTGTACACCGACAATTTGAACCACATCTGCAATAGGAATACCTAATAGTTGATTATCTGTAAAAAATGTAAGATATTTATCTCGCAGTGTATCTTCTTCAATATTTAGATTATCCTCATTTAAATTATTTATTTTATCACGCATGACTCCACCTCATTATATTTATATTTTATTTTTTCCTTACTAAATTAACAATTTTCTATGCTCTAAATAAATATCGACATATTTAAATAAAACTTTAGCTAAAAGTAAAAAATAGTTTAAACTTTTTTAAATAAAAAAAGATAAGATTAATTTCCTATCTTCATCCTGCCTATCATTACTGCCTCAAGTACAGCCCCGCCTATTGTACGAGCTTTGTCTGATATGGTATAACAGTTATTTATTTGATTGACCCTTGGATCCACATCTCCGACTTTGAAGCCTTCTGTAACCATTGTATCATTTCTTATTAGTCCTCGAATCAAACCGTCTATTTTAGCGTATATATTTTCCCCATTAACAGATGCTACCGCTTCACCTTTTTTTACTATATCCCCTATTTTATGGGGCGATTTAAATATCCCTACGCAAGGAGAATATAAAACCCTCTCAATTGTAAATCCTTCTATATTTCCAGGACTGCCTGTATTTTCATCGGCCGTACCTTTAAAAATTAATCTTCCTAGGTTATGCCCTCTATTGCTTTCAATAACAATATCAACATCTATGCCAGCTTCAAATCCCGGACCTACAGCAATTGTAACAGGTGCAAGGTTCTTGTTCATGCCGGTATTTCTCTTAGCAATAATTGCATCAACTACTGCAACAGGTTTTATCCTATCTATCCATAATCCCCTCGGGTCGACTGCAACAGGGATATTATTTTCATTCCATATATTTAATATTTCCTCATAGTTGTTGGCAATTACAGACTTTATCCCTTCTATTTCCATTTCTCCGTTAAATATCGCCTCTGAAAAGCAGACGGTTCTTCTTATTGAGGTTGGATTTTCAATTTCCAAAACCAGCACTCTAAAGCCTGATCTGTGAAGCTTTTGAATTGCTCCTGAAGCAATATCACCTCCACCTCTTACTATTACAACATCACCTTTCACTGTTTCACCTTCACTTTTAATATTTTTTCATAATCTTCAATCGTATCTATATCTATATGTTCATATTCATTTTGTATATGAACTTTAATAACTTTATCAAGGTTATTGTTTATAACTGATTTTCCTCCGGAATCTCCGGCTATAGCAATTAACTCTTCTTTTAATGCACATGGGAAAACTACCGGATTACCATTTACGCCATTATAACTTGGAATTATTATCTTATCCGGATTTTGTTCAAATGTACTAAATAATAAGTCTATTGTATTTGAAGAAATAAAGGGTTGATCTGCCACAAAAAACATGTATCCGTCAGAATCAGAAGAATTTTTTAATGCTAACTTTATTGATGCACTTTGTCCCAAATAGGCATTAGGATTATTTAGAGTTCTATAACCGAGACTGACAGCTTTCGAAATAATTTCTGAATCATTAGTAACAACTATGGTTTCATGAAAATCATGATTGCTTATTGTTTCAAGAATATATTCATATATTTTTTTATTATTTATTTCCATTTGCAACTTATTTCCGTTCATTCTCTTCGACAGTCCGGAAGCCATTACTATTGAACTAAGTTTCATAAAACACCGCCTGCTTCAATGATCCAAAACAAATCTTAAAATTATAAGGGTTACCAACTATATTATTTTTTAAATATTCGGCAAGGTTTATCGAATTAACTACATCTTTTTCAGAATCCGTTCTATTAATATAAAGATATCGCTCACCCATTGAATTCTTAAATAAGCCTTGGTCATCTGAGCACAGCTTTCCTACAGCTTTGTAATCTATATGCAAAGTATCCCCGACTATTTTTTTAAATTCATCAAATCCATATATAAGCTTCTCGTTTATTTCAGTATTTACTGCATCTATCGGAATTACTCCTATTGTCTTATTTGTTCTGTTGAGTATGGGGGGTTCGTAACTTTTCCATCCTTTTAGAGGCAAACCTCTGGAACCATCTGCCTCAATTAAAATTATATCAAAATCATTTACCACCGATGCCAACTCTTCATCATTTATTCCTATTAATTTATTTTTATCTAAATCTATTCCATTTGATAAAACTGTAATAGAATTTTTTTCATTACAGCATATTTTACTGGCATAATATTCTTTCATGTTAATATATAAAAAATCATATTCCCCGATTGATGGTTTATAAATTTTTGCACTAGTAGTAATTAAAACTTTATATTCTTCTTTTAATACTTCGGCTAATTTAAACATTAAGGTAGTCTTACCTCCGCTGCCGACAACAGAAATAACATCGCCCTTTTTTATATTAAATATTTCATTTATATTTTTTATTTTCATAATATCATTCATAATATCACCAAAAGGCTGTAAATGCAAATATATTTACAGCCTCTATATTTTTTATTTTGACTTTCTGTATGCAGTGTCCTCTAACGGTAATGATGTTCTGAATTTGCCATCCCTTTTGAAATATGCATTTTGTACAGCCGGAGCACATGGTATTGCAGCAATTTCACCTATTCCTTTAGCTCCAAAGGCCAAATCATCTTTATTTTTTTCTATCAATATAGTTTCCACCGGCGGAGCTTGAACAGATCTGAAGAGTCCTAATGTTCCAAATTTAGCTTGTGGGACTCCGTCCTTCAATGGGAAGTCTTCAGTCAAACCATAGCCTAAACTCATTATTACACCGCCGTCAATTTGACCGGATGCGGTCACAGGGTTTATAGCACGCCCTATATCATGAGCAGCTACTACCTTTTCAACAATCCCTTCTTTATCCAGGATTACAACTTGTGTAGCATATCCATATGATACGTGACTTACCGGATTTGGTTTATCAGAACCCATAGGATCTGATTCGAAAAAGTATTCTCCGGAGAACAGTTCACCTTCCAGTTCCTCTATAGTTTTATTATTTAATGCTTCTTTTAGCTTTAAAGCTGCTCGTCTTGTGGCTTCACCTGTAAATACAGTTTGTCTTGATGCTGTAGTAGTACCTGAGTTTGGTGTATATTTCGTATCTGGATGCTCAACTATTACTTTTTTAGAATTTAGTCCGGTTGTTTCGCATACAATTTGATATATAACTGTTTGTAAACCCTGACCGATGCCTGAAGCGCTTGTTCTTATTCTTGCTGTTCCATCTTGAATAAAAATATTACACCTGCCTGTATCAGGAACTCCAACACCCAACCCTGCATTTTTCATGGCTGATGCTATACCGATGGATTTAGTTTTGTCTTGTGATATTTTTTCATACACTTCTTTTACTGCTTCTAATGTTTCGGCAAGTGCTGTTCCCTCATCTGCAATCTGACCGTTAGGTAAAACGTCTCCTGGTCTAATAGCATTTAGATATCTTATTTCCCAAGGAGAAATACCTACTTTTTCTGCCAAATCATTTAAAGCTGATTCCATTGCAAAACATGACTGACTAACACCAAATCCTCTAAAAGCTCCTGCCGGAGGATTGTTTGTATAGTATGCTTTTCCTTCTATATCAACATTTTGATAGTTATATGGACCGGCGGCATGAGTACATGCCCTTTGTAAAACAGGGCCTCCCAATGATGCATAGGCACCTGTATCTGATATTATTCTGGATTTCATTCCTAAAAGCTTTCCTTTTTCATCACATGCTACTTTCATATACATTTCCATCGCATGTCTCTTAGGATGTATTTTTATACTCTCTTGTCTTGATAACAATACTTTTACCGGTTTCTTCGAAAGATACGCCAGCAGCCCTGCATGATGCTGTACGCTCATGTCTTCTTTTCCTCCAAAACCACCGCCTACATATGCGCTTTGTATCCTGACCTTGCTTGAATCTATGCCTAACATTTCAGTTATTTCTCTATATTCGTCATATATCCCCTGCCCACTTGTAATAACTCTTACTCCATCTCCGTCAGGAATTCCTATAGCACATTCTGGTTCCAGAAAAGCATGTTCTGTAAACGGAGTATTATAGGTGTATTCGGATATATATTTTGCCTGTTCGAATGCAGCTTCTACATCGCCTCTCTTCAGTGTTTGCAGAGACAATAAGTTTCCTCCATTATGAATAAAAGGTGCTCCTTCATCTGCAGCTTCTTTTGGATTGTTTATAGGCTCAAGTTTTTCATATTCTATTTCTACAGCTTTTATGGCCTCTTCCAGCTTTTCCTTTGTTTCTGCTACAACTAACGCTACAGCATCACCAACGTATCTGGTTTCTTCACCAACTGCTATCATAACCGGCCAATCACGTTTAATATGACCTATAAACCTCTCACCTGGTATATCTTCTGCTGTATACACTCCTATAACTCCGTCCATTTCCAATGCCTTTTCCTTATTTATCGAAATAACTTTACATCTGGCAAATGGCGGTCTTATTGCTTTTCCGTAAGTCATGCCTTCCACTACTATATCATCAACATATTTTGCTTCGCCTAATGTTTTAGCTTTTGCATCAACTCTGAATATGCTTTTGCCAATATTGACTGCATCCTCATCGTAAGGAACTTCCTGGTTGTCTCTTATAATTTGTGCAGCTAACAATATGGCTTCTTCTATTTTTGCATAACCTGTACAACGGCATATATTCCCTCTGATACCTTTTTTAACGTCTGCCCTTGTTGGATTATTATTTTGATCAATTAGAGCTTTTGCACTTATTACCATTCCAGGTATACAATATCCGCACTGAACAGCTCCACATTTCGCAAATGCATAGCTGTAAACATCTTTTTCCCTCTGTGTCAATCCTTCTAATGTTATTATTTTTTTACCTTCAACTTTAGATAATTTCATTATACAAGCTCTAATAACTTTACCATCCGCTATAACTGAACATGCTCCGCAAGCACCTTCATCACAACCGTTTTTTACAGCAGTAAGTCCTAAGTCATCTCTTAAATAGTTCATTAAACTTTTATCATTTTCGACTTCATATACATTACCATTAACATTTAATGAATACATACTCTTATCCTCCATTTATCTATCACCATATCTTTTCAGAAATGCACCATCGCCTTGATTCGCTAAGATACTGCCATTTTGAATTATAATGTTTCCTCGTTGGATGGTTGTTTCCACAACATAGTCCAACTTAAATCCTTCGTAAGCTGTATAGTCAACAGCACTGTGTCTATTCTCATATTCAATTATTTTTTCATCTTTTTTCACAATTATTATATCTGCATCTGTTCCCGTTTGTATAGAGCCCTTTTGAGGATATAAACCAAAAATTTTTGCCGGTTTAGCTGACAACTTATTTATAAGATTATTAATTGATATACCTCTTTTTATTCCTTCTGTAAGAACTATTTCCATTCTTTCCTCAACACCGGGCACTCCGCCGGGCGCAAGTCTATAATCATTTTTACCATCTAATTTACTTTTTAGGAAAAACGGACAATGATCTGTAGCTATTACATCTACATCATTATTTTCTATTCCTTTCCATAAAAACTCTACATCCTCGCTTTTTCTCAAAGGAGGTGCCATAATATATTTTAATCCTTCATTATTTTCTCTTTTATAACACTCTTCAGTTAATGTTAAATACTGAATACATGTTTCACAATAAATATTTTTTACACCTCTTTTTCGAGCTGCAATTATTTCGCTAAGTCCCTTTTTTGTTGATACATGTACAAAGTAAATATGTGGGTACCCAGCTATTTCACTAAGATATATTATTCTGCTTATCGCCTCTGCTTCTGTCGAATCAGGTCTGCTCAAAGCATGATAAATAGGTGTTGTTTTACCTAGATCACTATAATGTTGACGCAAGTACTGTATCGCCCCATGGTTTTCTGCATGAACTGCAATAACAGCACCTAATTCTTTTGCTTTAAAAAGTATTTTTAATATGTCCTCATCCTGAAGCATATTATCATATGTCATATATATTTTAAAACTATTTATACCTTCTTCAACTAAATGTTCCATCTCTTTCAGAATATCATCATTAACATGCTGAACTACTCCATGAAAGCTGTAATCTATAACAGCTTTATTTTTAGCCAGTTTATGATACTCATTAATTTGATGATGCAAACTGCATCCTTCGGGTCCAAATGCAATATGGTCTATTATTGTTGTAGTACCACCGTATGCTGCTGCCTTTGTTCCGGTATTAAAATCATCAACTGCTCTATATTTTCCTAAATCCAGATCCATGTGCGTATGAACATCTACTCCGCCGGGCAAAACTAATTTGCCTGTGGCGTCAATTACTCTGTGACTATCATTACAAATTTCCAAACCAATTTCTACTATTTTTCCGCATTCAATTAATATATCTGCTTTGTAGCTATCTTCACAATTATTTATAACTCCATTTTTAATTATAAGCCCCAAAATTTCCTCCTGAATGAAAAAAATATTAGTTTAATCTTACTATATATTAATATTAAAGTAAAATTAAACTAAACTACTACATTCAACAGGATGTTGAATGTAGTAAATCGACATTATTTCTTTTCTATTGCATCTCTTTCTGCCTTTTCTTCTGCTATTGTTTTATTTGGTAATATTATATTTAATATAAATACTACTGTAGTAGCAAGAACTACTGGTGAACTGGCAAATACCATTTTAAACCAGCTTGGCAGATATTGAAGTCCGGCAGCATCAATTTGAGTTATACCCATTCCTAATGCTATACCAAGACCGACAATAGTTGTGTTTCTAACTGACAATTCATCCTGAATTATTAATTTCATACCCGTCATTGTTATCTGAGCAAATACTGAAATTGTTGCTCCTCCAATAACACATTGCGGTATAGAAGTCATTATAGCTCCAAATTTTGGTATAAATCCTGCTATAAAAATCATAATAGCTGTAATTCTGACTACTGATAAACTAACTACCTTCGTCATAGCTACGATACCAACGTTTTGGCTATATGTAGCAGTTGGCAGAGCACCAATTAAAGAACCGATTACACTAACTACCCCGTTTGCCTTTATACCTCCTGACAATTCTTCATCAGTAGCTTCTCTATCCATACCTCCTACAGTAGTTCCTGATAAATCACCTACGGCCTGAACAGAGTTAACGACAAACATTACAGCCATGGTCGCCACTGCAGCTAACGGAAACTCTAATTTATATGGTAATATGGAAGGCAAAGTGAACCACGCTGCACTTCCGATAGAATCAAAAGTGATTATTCCGGCCATCAAACTTGCTATATATCCTACAATTATACCTATCAATATTGCGGCAAGCTTAATGTATCCTTTACCAAACATGTTGCATACCAAAACTACTGCCAAAGTTAGCAATGCAATACCCCAATAAACCAGACCGCCATATCTTGGGTCAGTTGCCTGAAATCCACCGGCCATATAGTTTACTGCTACTCTGTAAAGAGAAAGTCCAATGGTAAACACAACAGTTCCAGCTACCATTGGCGGGAAAAATTTTCTTATTTTTTTAATAAATATACCAACTATAAATGCTACTATACCACCTATAAGTTGAGCTCCAAATATTGCACCGATACCAAATTCGACACCAATTGCAAGAATCGTTGGAATATAAGCAAAACTTACTCCCATTATAATTGGTAATTTAGCTCCAATATTAAATATTGGAAAAGATTGTAACAACGTTGCTATTGCAGCAATAAACATACTTGCCTGAACTAATTGAATTCTTTGTTCCGGCGATAAATCAATTGCACCTGATAAAACCAATGCGGGTAATACGTTACCAACTATCATTGCCAAAAGATGTTGCAGTGACATAGGCATTGCTGTTCCGAGACTTGGTTTACCCTCCATGCTAAAAAGTGAAGAATTAACCGGTGTTTGATTACTTTTCATAATTTGTTCCTCCTAAAATTATTTTGTAATAGTTCTATTACACATGTATGCTTTGAACAACGAAGTATACGGGTTCATATCCACCCTCATACATGTATAGAAACTATTCCATGAGGTTTTAACCTCACAGAATAGTTGATATGCTTTTAAATTACATCAATGGCCAAATTTGTTTAGCTCTCTCTCTTGATTTTGCTTTAATATCTGCAACATCAGCCACTAAAACTTCTCTGTCTTTCATGACAAACTTTCCGGCTATAATAGTATCATTAACAATTCTACCCGTCATTCCAAACAAAGCATGACCAAACCAATTGTCACCATTCATAGGCGTAAGCGGATCATAATCCAAAGTTATAATGTCTGCATACGCACCTTTCTTTAACATTCCCAAATCTTTTTTAAAATATTTTGCAAGAATTTTAGGATTGTTATCAAATTGCATTGCTTTTGTTTCCATAAATCCAACAGTAGGGTCGCATAAATGATGACTATGAAGAATATTTGCAACCTTCATTGATTCAAACATGTCATTAGTATATGCATCTGTACCAAGCCCAACTCTTAGTCCTTGTTTTAACATAGATATTATCGGAGGACAACCAACTGCATTGTTCATATTTGATTCCGGATTATGAACAACACTTGTGTCTGTATCTTTTAAAATCTCTATTTCTCTTTGATTAGCATGAACACCGTGAACTGCAATAGTCTGATCTCCTAATATGCCAAAGTCATGCAATCTCTCAACAACTCTTCTTCCATATTTTTTAAGGGAATCATATTCATCTTGAATTCCTTCGGCTACATGTATATGATAGCCATTATAAACGCCTTCCATAGCTTCTCTTACTTTATTCAGAGTATCATTTGAAATTGTAAATGATGCGTGAAGTCCAAATAAGCCTTTTATCATATCATTGTTGTCATCTTTTTGGCATGCCTTAATGAAATTTATATTTTCTTCTATTTCTTTAAGCATAATGTCATGACCATCTCTGTCGGAAACCTCATAACATAATGATGTTCTAACTCCTAATTCTTTTGCAGCCTCAGCTATGGCAAACAGACTTCCTGTTACCGAATTTGGGCCGGAGTGATGATCTATTAACGTAGTTACACCGTTTTGAATTGAATCAATGTATGTTGTTTGTGCATTAAGTTTTACATCCTCTAAAGTGAGTTTTCTATCCAGACTCCACCATAAATTTTCCAAAACCTCAAAGAAATCACCTGTAGGCTTGCTTACAGACATACCTCTTGCATATGCGCTATAAATGTGGCTGTGCGCGCAAATCATACCGGGCATTATAACTCTTCCTTTAACATCTACTATCTCTTCATCCGGATATGATTTTTTTATATCTTCAAAATTCCCGACATCTTCTATTATGTTTCCCTTAACTAATATCGCACCATTTTCTAGAAACGTGTTATTCGAATCATTAGTAATTATCTTTCCATTACCTATAATCATTATATCTCTCCTTTTTCTGTTAAAAGTTTTATATAATTAACCAATTACTGTTGGAACTAAGAAATGGTTGTAATCAGATATTACAGCTTCTATAAACTTTTCAAGTTCATTTGATATTTTTCCATCTCCAAGTTTATGTTCAACTATATTTCCATTTTCAGCTCTTACCAGGAACTTGTCATCTGACAATTTCAAAAAGCCAACATTTGTTGAATCTTCAAATTCTTCTTTTGACCAGAATAAAGTAATTTTATCTTTATACGGTTTATCGGCATAAGGGCAGAACACTCCACAGTTTCCGCATTCATTACACATACCGTCAACATGAAGAATTTGATGTAAGTTTTTAAAACCATCAACATTTATTATCACATTTGCTCGGTTAGGACATACTTCCTTACATATTTCACAAATTTGGTCACATTTCAAGCATCTTTCGCCTTCTGTCTTTCCTTGATGTATAGGTACCAATACAGCCTTTCTGTCATATACTGCACTATTTTCCATCTCTACAGTAAATTTCTTAAAGTCGTTTCCTAAATTTTCTTTTTTCAAAATATCTAGTGCAGCGGTTTTAGCATCTGACATTGCCTTAACTATAGTTGATGGACCTTGTTTGCAATCTCCTATAAAGTACACATTATCTATATTACTTTCCAGGCTAGGTAATAATTTGAGTTTTCCTCTTGCATCCATATTGATATTATTATCTTTAAATGGTTTAGTATCAACCTTTGCTCCGGTAGCTCCTATTACAGTATCAAATTCCATGTCTGTAAATTTACCTGTTCCTTCAACAGCTTTTCTTCCGCTTGAATCAAAATCTCCAAGAGCCATCTTTTCACATTTTAATACTTTTCCGTCATATTTAACTGGTGCAAGCAACTCATCAATTTTTATTCCTTCTTCTTTAACTTCATTAACATCTTCCTGACTTGCAGGCATATAGCTTTCTGTTCTTCTATAAACAACATGAACTTCTTCAACGCCTTGCTGTCTTAATGCTGAACGTGCACAATCCATAGCAACATCGCCTGCACCTATTACAGCCACTCTCTTTCCTAGTCCGGATACTTTTTCGTTTCTTGCTTTCCACAAATAATCTAAAGCATCAAGTACATTTTCTTGACCCTCTTTTACAGGTGACTCGCCTTTCATCCATGCTCCGGTAGCTACTAACACGTAATCAAACTTTTTCTTCAATTCTTCATAGCTGTCAGTTACATTAGTATTGAATTTGAATTCTACTCCTTGAGCTACTGCTATTTGATAATCTCGTTCAATTAATTCTTCAGAAATTCTGAATTCAGGAATTATATATCTTACAATTCCATATGGTTTATCAAGTTTTTCAAATACAACAACATCCATACCGTTTCTTCTTAAATAAGAAGCTGCTGCAATTCCGCCAGGTCCTGCTCCGATAACCGCAACTTTTTTATTTGACTTCAATTCTGATTTTTTAATAGAATCTATAAATTTTTGCTGTGCATTGTCGGCTGCTACAAATTTCATATCTCTTATTTGAACTGTCTTATCATAGTCAACTCTTGTACATTTGTCCTGACATGGATGGCTGCACAAGGTACCTAAAATACTAGGTGCGGTATTATCATTAGCTATAACATTTATTGCTTCGTCATATTTACCGTCAGATACTAATTTCAAATATTCAGGTATCTGCTGATTAATAGGACATCCGCCATCTTTACAAGGTGCTAAATAGCAGTCTGTCAGAGGTAATTTATTGTTAGTCTTTCTGGATTTAACTTTTTCTCTATATGATTTTTGATATTTAGGATTGTCAATTACTGATTCTGCATAGGCAGTCAGCCCTTTAACATCAATTCCTTTAAATTCAGGAGTAAGCATAGCTTCAGAAGCTTCTGCTATTTGTTTAAATCTCTCATATCCACCTGGCTTAAGAATAGTTGTTGCCATGGTTACAGGTTGTATTCCTGTTTTTAATATATCAGCTATATTATCAGCATCGGCGCCGCCTGAATACGCTATAGGTAATTTTCCATCAAATTCTTTTGATAATTTAGCTGCTAACGTAATGGACAATGGGAAAAGAGACCTACCGGACATATACATTTCTTCAGACGGCAATTCATTTCTCTTTACATCAACCGGAAATGTATTTGTAAGCTTAAGTCCAAATGAATGATTTTTTTCCTCTGCCAATTTCATCAATCTCTTAAACATTTCAACTGCATCGTTATACTGCAAATCATCTTTAAAATGAAAATCTGTAAAGGCAATATAATCATAGCCCATCTTATTAGTTGTTTCTCTTGCAAATTCATATCCTAATAATGTTGGGTTGCATTTTATAAATGTATTTAGGTTCTTTTCAGTCAATAGATAAGATGATATACTTTCAATTTCGTGTGCCGGACAACCATGTAGTGTTGATAATGTTATAGATTGACAAATGTTCGGCGAAATTTTATCCAAATCTTCTTTATTGAATTTTGAAAATTTATCTAAATTATCACTTAAGAATTGCTTGCAAGCTTTAAATACCTCTGTATCAGATGCATTTTTCAGCCCTTCTATATAATTGTCTATTTTTTCAGATTTAATTCCTTCTAAGTCATAGCCAACGCTCATATTGTATGCGAAATCTTTATAGTCAGCCAATCCCAATTCTTTTGCCAAAACCTGAATTAGAAAGTATGCTTTTACATATTCCGCAAAAGCTTGCTGAACAGTTAATTCTGTTGACCATTCACAGTTATAACATTCGTCTTCTGCATATATACATGGTCTTGCAACCGCATCTTGAATTTGTTTGCCATCCATTATTTGTACCGTTTTAAGTTCTATAAATCTTGAACCTGACAAATAAGAAGCTATAATATTTTGTGCCAGCTGTGAATGGGGACCAGCAGCAGGGCCGACTGCACTGCCTAATTTATCTCCAAAAACAGTTTTTAGATAATTTCCGCTTTTATTTCTATAAAATTTTTCTTCTCTGATTCCAAAAATTGTTCCTTCTTTTTTATATTCTTCTAAGCACCAGTTTACCAAGTGTTCGAAAGATATAAGTCTCATATTCTCACTCATTAAAGTCCTCCATTAATATCTTGAATTTTAGTAATAACATTTTCACTTCTTCGTTTGACGATTAAACAATCATTTGTTTTTACTAAGATTTAATCCACGTTCCTGTTTTGCCGGCAAGACCATCAGCAGCTTTTTCCAATGATGTTATTAATGTTTTTCTTCCGGGTTTTGATGATGCGAATGACAAACCGGCCAGAACTTTAGGTAACATTGAACCCTCTGCGAACTCTTTATCTTCTATATATTTTTCAGCCTTTTCCAGTGTTAGTTCTGATAACCACTGCTGCTCTGGTGTTCCGAATTTTATTGCAACTTTTTCAACTGCCGTCAATACAACAAAGCTATCTGCATCTAATTTCTGTGCCATCAGGCAGCTTGCGAAATCTTTATCTATAACTGCTCCTACACCCTTTAGATGATTCTTTTCCCTTACAACGGGAATTCCTCCCCCTCCGCATGCTATAACAATTTCTCCGGCTTCAAGCAATGATTTAACTGTATCTATTTCAACTATGTCCTGTGGCTTTGGAGATGCAACTACTCTTCTGTATCCACGTCCAGAGTCCTCTACTACTACCATTCCTCTTTTGCGATTAACTTCCGCTTCATCCGCCGTCATGAAAGGTCCTATCGGTTTAGTCGGTCTTTCAAATGCCGGGTCATTTTCATCTACTACGACCTGGGTAATTATAGATGTAACAGATTTTTTTATTCCTCTATTTAAAAGTTCTTCTCTAAGTGCATTTTGTAAATCATAACCAATATAAGCCTGACTCATGGCAACACACATTGATAAAGGCATGTAAGGAAATTTAGCATCCACTTTTCCATATTCTGTGAATGCATTGTTTATCATACCTACCTGTGGTCCATTGCCATGTGCGACAACTACATCGTAGCCTGCCTCAACAAGGTCTGCAATTGCTTTTGAAGTATTTTTTACTGCATCCATTTGTTCTGCAAGAGTACTGCCTAAAGCATTTCCGCCTAAAGCTAAAACTATCTTTTTTTTCATAAATTTCTCCTAATAACAATTAAAATTTTATAAAACGAAAAACTAAATATATATTTATAAATACATTTAGTTTTTCATTTTTATTCATCTATCTATTTTCTACGTATATTGTTGGAAGCGCAGCGTAAACTGCAGCACACTTAACTAAATCTGCTTTCCATGTTTTTTCATTTGGTGCATGTGCCTGTGCTTCTGCTCCTGGCCCAAATCCAATTACAGGAATACCATTACGTCCCATAATTGAAACTCCATTTGTTGAGAATGTCCATTTATCAGTAAGCGGACGTTCCTTTCTCACTGCATCTGTTTCCTTAGAACCGCTGCGTATTGTTCCATAAAGGTTCTTATATGCTTCTTCCATTGCTTTTGTAACAACATGGTCTTCCGGAATTACCCAAGTAGGGAAATAGCATTCAATCGGATATACTAATCCAGTATAACTTGGTCTTGCATAATCATACATACTTACAGTTGCATTGTATTTCTTTACAGCCGGAAGTGCGCGTATTTCATCTAAACAGCTTTCCCAAGTTTCTCCGGCTGTCATACGTCTGTCTAATGAAACAGAGCAAGAGTCTGCCACTGCACAGCGGCTTGGTGAAGTAAAGAATATTTCAGATGTAGTCACAGTACCGCGTCCTAAAAATGCAGCTTCTTTATATTGCGTATTGTACTTTTCATCTAACATTTTAACCAAACCTTTGATTTCAGCATTATCAGATGCATCATTTTCATTAAGGTCACGAATATTTAAAAGTATCTCAGCCATTTTATATATAGCATTATCTCCACGTTCCGGAGCTGAACCGTGACATGACACTCCTTGAACATCAACGCGAATTTCCATACGTCCTCTTTGACCTCGATAAATACCGCTGTCTGTAGGTTCTGTAGAAACTACAAATTCTGGTCTGATTTTATCTTCGTTTATAATGTACTGCCAGCAAAGTCCGTCGCAGTCTTCTTCCTGAACAGTTCCAACTACTAATGCTGTGTATTTATCACTTAAAAGACCTAAGTCTTTCATTATTTTTGCTCCGTAAACACCGGATACTATACCGCCTAATTGATCAGACGTTCCACGTCCTCCTATTTCAGTATCACTTTCCATTCCTTCATATGGGTCAAATTCCCAGTTAGCTCTGTTTCCAATACCTACAGTATCGATGTGAGCATCAAATCCTATTAAAGTTTCACCTGTTCCCATGTAACCAAGAACATTTCCCATCGGATCTATTTCAACTTTGTCAAAGCCAACAGCCTTCATTTCTTCTGCAATGCGGTCAATATGACCTTTTTCATCACAGCTTTCTCCTGGAATACGTACTAAATCCCTCAAGAATTTAGTCATATCCTTTTCGTAACCTTCTGCAGCTTTTTGAATTTTATTAAAATCTAAATTTGCTTTCATTCTTCAATATTCCTCCTCTATTCTATTATTATCTGATTAATCTAGCTTTGTTTTGATCTAACAATTTTTGTAATGCTTCTTCTGGATTCTTAACCTTTTGTAAGAATATCATGGCAGCAATTATATATGGTTTGTAGCTTGCTTCTTTGTATAAAGGGATTCTGTATCTGTCAAATACAGATGCATCAACTTCGCCTGTTTCACAGCTTACTCCTGTAATATCTGCCGGTAAGCAATGCAAATATAAAGCTTTTCCATCTTTTGTTAACTTCATCATTTCTTCCGTACAAGCCCAATCAGTGTGTTCTGCATTTTGTTTTAGTAATTTTTTCTCTAATTCATCAATTTCTTTTAATTTTCCTTCTGCATAAAGGTTAGTTCTTTCTTCCATTGCAGCAAATGGAGCCCAACTCTTAGGATATACTATATCGGCATCTTTAAATGCTTCTTCCATTGAATTTGTTTTAGTGAATTTTCCACCGTACTGCTCTGCATTTTTTCTAGCAACTTCTTCTACCTCTGACATAACTTCGTATCCTTCAGGATGTGCAAGTGTAACGTCCATACCAAATCTGGTCATGAGCGCTATAACTCCTTGAGGAACTGACAGCGGCTTTCCATAAGAAGGTGAATAAGCCCAAGTCATAGCTATTTTTTTACCTTTAAGATTTTCAACTCCACCGAACTCATGGATTATATGAAGCATATCAGCCATTGATTGAGTTGGATGGTCAATATCACATTGAAGGTTTACTATAGTAGGTCTTTGGTTTAAAACACCATCTTTGTATCCTTCTTCAACATATTCTGCAACGCTCTTTTGATAAGTATGACCTTTTCCGATATACATGTCATCACGAATACCTATTACATCTGCCATGAATGAAATCATGTTTGAAGTTTCTTTTACTGTTTCACCATGAGCTATTTGTGATTTTCCTTCATCTAAATCTTGAATTTCTAATCCTAAAAGATTACATGCTGATGCAAATGAAAATCTTGTTCTTGTAGAATTATCTCTAAACAATGATATTCCTAACCCTGAGTCAAATATTTTAGGACTGATATTATTTTCTCTTAAATATCTAAGAGTATCTGCTACTGTAAAAATTGCTTCTAATTCATCTTGTGTTTTATCCCAAGTTAAGAAAAAATCATCATGGTAAAGATTACCACAGTCTAATCCTTTAAGTGTTTCAATTAATTTATTAAAATCCATATTCATATTAATAATTCTCCTTTTAATTTTTTATCTTTTTATTTCTTTATTTGTTTGGATATAATCCATTCCACACTATGTCTCTATAATTTACAAAATCTGTGTCACCTTCAGTACTGAAGCAAAGTACAACAGAATTTTCATCAAGTTTTAAAGCTTCTTTAATATCCTTTAATTCTTCTAATGTCATAACTTGAGTTACAACACCTGACGAAGCTGCTCCGCTTTCACCTGAAATGATTCTTTCATCACCCTTGAGAGGATTACCAAGAACTCTCATACCATGAGCTGCTGCAGAGTCAGGAACTGATAAGAAGTTTTCAGCATTTGCATGAAGAACAGGCCAGCCGACTGTAACCGGTTCCCCGCATGCGAGACCAGCCATGATAGTGTTCATTTCACCTGTAACAGGATGAAGATTACCATCATCAGCTTTTGCAGTTTTATATAAACATGCTGCTTTATCCGGCTCAACAATTGTAATTATAGGTTTATCATCTGCATAAACTGAACTGAAGAATCCGGTAACTGCTGATGAAAGAGAACCTACTCCTGCCTGCAGGAATATATGTGTAGGTTTTTTATTTTGTTTTTCCAAATCTAAATATGCTTCATATGCCATTGTCATGTAACCTTGCATAATCCACGTTGGTATATCTTCATAGCCCGGCCACGATGTATCCTGAACCATTATATATCCGTTTTTTTCTGCCAATTCATTGCAGTATCTAACAGTATCATCGTAATTCCATTCTGTAATTTCACATGTAGCACCATGAGCTCTAATTCTGTCTCGTCTTTCAAGAGAGCTTCCTTTTGGCATGTAAACTATTGCTTTTTGTTTTAACTGCTCTGCTGTCCAAGCTACACCTCTGCCATGATTTCCATCTGTTGCAGTAATAAAAGTTAATTCTCCAAGTTCTTTCTTAATTTCATCTGATATTAATACTTTGTACGGAAGGTCCTCAATATTTTTTCCAAGTTTTTTTGCTATATATTGACCAATCGCAAAACTACCTCCTAAAACCTTAAATGCATTTAAACCGAATCTATGTGATTCATCTTTTACAAAAAAATCCTTTAAACCTATATATTTTGCCAACTCTTTTAATTCCACTAAAGGAGTTTCTGTATACTGTTCAAAGCTCGAATGAAATTTAAGTGTTTTTTTTGCTATTTTTTCATTTAAAAAATCTAAAGAAACTCTTTCTCTTTTAGTAACTTCATTTATTACTAATTCATATTTCTCTGTCACTTTAATACCTCTCTTCGATAAATTATTCTACAACAAATACACAAGCAATTTCTGTGCCAAGTTATTTCTAAAATTTTTTTTATTTTTATTATTCTTATTATTTTTTGTCAGATTATTCATTGAAATATCAACATGTCCATTTTGCAAAAAAATTTATTTAAAATTAATATCAAATAAATAATTTTAAAATTTATCAAATTGATATTTTTTTATCAAATTGATAAATTAAAGAAATCGCTTATTAGCAGTAAATCTACTATATTATTTATTAAATTATCATTATGATAAAAAAAGTTGCTACGCAACTTCCGCTAGGGGGACCTATGTCCCCCTTCGGCGTAAAAATACTTATTACTAAGCATTTTTACTGAGCACCCCCCCTTAACGGCAAGGACGTCCCGTCCTTTGCAATCCTCGTTTTTTATATACTAGGGAGAACTTTCCCACGAAAATAAACATTATTTTCGTCATACCTTGTGTATGCATTTAATGGGGTTTTCCTAGTATATAAAAAAAATAAAAAGTTGAGTATATTTTATCTCAACTTTTTATTTTTTTTGTTCCGGTTTTCATATATTTTTATAATTTTCTATATAATGTCGCAATTCCTATACCTAATGCTTTTGCAGCAGATACTTTTCCATCTGTTGTGTCACCAAAATACTCTATTGCTCTTTTTATTTCATCACGTTCTAATTCTTTTAAATTCCTAATGACACTGCCTTTTTCTTCTTCTGTATTATCGGAATTTTTGTTATCTCTAATATTAATAGGTATTGAATTATTATCAACAATGCCGTCTTCCATCATATTAACCATAAATTCCACAGTGTTTTCCAGTTCTCTTATATTTCCATACCACGGATATTCAATTAGTTTTTTCATTGTTTCATCTTCTATCCTAACAAAATTTTTTCCAAAAAGCTTTCTATAATAATGAATAAAATGAAAAATCAAATCCTTTATATCTTCTTTTCTTTCTCTTAATGGTGGAATTTCTATAGGAATAACATTTAATCTATAATATAAATCCTCGCGAAATTTATTTTCACTAATCATTGTTCTTAAATTCTTATTTGTTGCTGCTATTATCCTCACATCTAAAGGTATAACTTGATTAGAGCCAATTCTTGTTATTTTTTTGTTTTGAATTACCCTCAGCAGTTTGGATTGTAGGTAAATTGGCATATCTCCTATTTCATCAAGGAATATAACACCATTATTAGCTAACTCAAATTTACCTATCTTACCCATTGGGTCTGCACCTGTAAATGCACCTTTGACATAACCGAAAAGCTCACTTTCCAGCAATGCTTCCGGTATTGCTGCACAATTTATTGCTACAAATCTATTGTTTCTACGATCTGAATTTTTCCATATAGATGTAGCAACCACTTCCTTTCCGCTTCCGCTCTCACCTGTAATCAGTACTGTTGAAAAAGAATCTGATACTTTTTTTATTTCTTCTTTTAGTTTTTTTATTTTTTCACTGCTTCCTATAATGTTTTCAGAATTTCTTGTATTAACAGTTGATGTCATGGCATATATTTCTGATTGTATTCCTTTTAAATCTCTGAACAATAAGACTTGCTTGTAAATTGGATTCTCCGGTATATCATATATATCGCCTATTACCGTATTCGAATTATTTCCTATCTTGACTATATACTCTTTACTATTGTTAACAGTATCACCAGTAGCTGTGATATCTATCTTTTCATTGTTAATAATTCTTTTTATTCCCAATTGCTTTTTAGCACTTGGATTAATTGTATCCACATTGCCATTAGTATTAATTATTATGGCACCTTCGTCCATACTCCTGATAATTATCTTGAGCATATCAAACATTGCAACTTTGTTTTTTTCTTCTTCGTCTTCATGTGCCTTAGTGGATATAAAATCAGCTATTTGCTCTAAAAATGCCAAATAGCTATCAAGATTATTTACTATAATTTCTCTTGATTTTTCATTTGAACATGCCATGCCAATGACGCCGATAGTCTTGCCATTCATTTGTATAGGAGTTGATATTTCAAATGTTTCCTTGCATTCATCCTTTACATTGCAGTGTTCACATCTAATATCCTCTCTCGGGTCATACACTATCTGCCTTTCACCAGTCTTCATAGCGTGTTTATAAACATGAGAATTTTCTGATACATCTTTATTAACATCCTCACTGAATATACCTGTACCGGCAACCCTGATCAAATTTGAATTAACGACCTCAACATCAACCTTTGCAATTTCAGCTGTAATATTCGCATACTTCTGAACTGTATCAGCAATGTATGATATATCATACATATATCCCACCGTCCTTTAATTGTATAATTCATATTGTTCTTTATTTTAACTAATGTCTTGGATTCCTCCGTACTGCAAGTACAGACTTTAAAACTGCTGTAGTTACTTCTAATCCCAACTTACTAAACTCGCTCTTTCTACTTTCTATTTCATCGCTTGTCCCGACAATATACATCGGCTTCAGACTATTTAATGCCAATGCAACTATGTCATCTTTACACCGGTCACATTTACAACAGTTCATCTTCTGAAGTGTTATATCAAGTTTCTCCATTACAAGGCTTTCCATTACATTATATATTATAATACCATTTTCATCTTCATGAATTATCTCAGTTCTTCTGATATCAATATTTTGAGTAGCGGTTTCTTCGCCTTTTGCTTCTTCCGTCTCAATTATTTTACCTGCTATAACTGGTTCGTCGGAGGATGATGTCTCTTCTGCTAGTTTGCTCCTATCAATTTCATTAATATTTTCTAAATCATTCTTCACAAATTTTGGAGTTTCATTTAAATATACTGTATTTGCATTTATAGATACTAATCCTTCCTGATATGTGTTATCATCAGAACCTTCACCTTTAATGCCTTCCGTATCGGATTCATTATTTTTTTTAAGATTTGTAGGCATTATTTTTTTATACATTAATTCCTTATCAAATGATTTTCTTGCTCTAGCCATAGTTATATCCCTCTCTTAATAAGTTCATTTACTAAGTCGACATAATCTTCTGTCGCACCATTCTTAGGTGCATATTTGTGAATATTTTGCTGGCTAGTCTGCGCTTCCATCACTGCTACACTTGAACGGATTGTTGTTTTATATAAACTTGTTCCAAGTTCCTTTGCTATTAACTCAGCTGTTCCCCTGATTTCTTTGCTGAGTATTGTCCTCTTATTATATTTAGTTAGCAAAATCCCTTCTATTTTTAAATCTGGATTACAATATGTTTTGACCCTTTTAATCGTTTCTGACAGCTGTGCAATTCCTTGCAAGCTAAAAATGTCAGATAACATCGGTATGATTATATAATCTGATGCTGTAAATGCATTAACAGTCAAAATACTTAGTGCAGGTGGTGTATCAATAAATATATAATCATATTTATCTTTAACTGAGCTCAGTGCTTCCTTTAGTAAAAATTCTCTTCCGGTCTGTGTAAATTCCAATTCTATACCACTTAAAAGTATATTGGAGGTTATAATGTCAAACGACTCTGTTCTCTGTATTGAAAAGGAAGTTTTAACTTCATTTTTTAAAACCTCATAAATTGTCGGGCAATCCTCAGTTTCTGCACCTGTACTAAAACTTAAATTTGATTGAGAATCAAGATCAACACATAAAACCTTGTATCCTTTTATTTTAAATCCTGCAGCAATAGCGCCTGTTGTAGTAGTTTTCCCTACTCCGCCTTTTTGATTTGATATAGAAATTACTTTTCCCATTTGGTTAAAGCTCCTTTAAATAAAGTTACATATATTAAATTGTAACAAAAAAATCACATATTAACAATATAAAATTCGACAATATTTTATATTAATTATTATGTTATTAACTTTAGTTATTAAAATTCATTTAATGCCATATAATTTTAATGGGGTGAATAATATGAATTCGAGTGAACTTGTTGCTACTATATCTGCCATCGCATGCACCATTTCAAAATGTTGCTCGGACGAGGAAATAACTGTACAATTTAATTTATATATATTCAAACCTTAAATAAAAAGAGGCATCTCAATTAATGAAAAGCCTCTAATATCAATAAAATGTTAGCATTTTGTAATATATTAAATCTATTGAAAATTATAGATTTGGTGACTTATTACATCATGCCTCCCATTCCGCCCATGCCACCCATAGGAGGCATTGCCGGTCCTTCTTCTTTTGGTTCATCTGCAACTGCTGCTTCTGTTGTTAACAACATTGAAGCAACTGATGCTGCATTTTGAAGTGCTGATCTAGTTACCTTTGTTGGGTCAACTATTCCTGCTTCTATCATATTTACATATTTTTCATTTAAAGCATCAAATCCGATACCTTTTTCACTGTTCTTAATTCTTTCAACTATTACAGATCCTTCTAATCCTGCATTAACTGCAATTTGTCTAACAGGTTCTTCTAATGCTTTTTCGATTATTTTAGCACCTGTTTTAGCATCTCCTGTCAAGCTTTGTGCTACTTTACCAACAACTCCGGTTGTAGCTAAAAGTGCAACTCCACCACCAGATACTAAACCTTCTTCAACGGCTGCTCTAGTTGCATTTAATGCATCTTCAATTCTAAGTTTCTTCTCCTTCATTTCAGTTTCTGTAGCTGCTCCAACGTTAATAACTGCTACTCCACCTGTTAATTTTGCTAATCTTTCTTGTAGTTTTTCTTTATCAAACTCGGAAGTTGATTCTTCGTATTGAGCTTTGATTTGTTTTACTCTTTCTTTAATAGCTGCTGATTCTCCTGAGCCATTAACAATTATAGTATTTTCTTTATCTATTTTAACTGTGCCTGCATTACCAAGCATTTCTATAGTTGCATCTTTTAAATCGTATCCTAATTCTTCTGTTATAACTTCTCCACCTGTTAATATAGCAATATCTCTCAACATTTCTTTTCTTCTGTCGCCAAATCCCGGAGCTTTTACTGCAATACAGTTGAATGTTCCTCTTAATTTGTTAAGAATCAATGTAGTTAATGCTTCACCTTCTACATCTTCTGCTATAATTACAAGAGCTTTACCGCTTTGAACAACTTGCTCTAAAATAGGAAGTACCTCTTGAATATTTGAAATCTTTTTATCTGTAATAAGTATGTATGGGTTATCCAATACTGCTTCCATTTTTTCAGTATCCGTTACCATATATGCTGATAAGTATCCTCTATCAAATTGCATACCTTCAACTACTGTTAACTCAGTTCCCATAGTCTTAGCTTCTTCTACAGTTATAACACCATCTTTGCCAACTTTATCCATAGCTTCTGATATTAATTTTCCTATAGCTTCATCACCTGCCGAAATTGAAGCAATTTGTGCAATTTCTTCAGAAGTTTCAACTTTTTTAGTAGTAGTTTTCAATTCTTCAACAGCAGCTTCAACAGCTGACTGGATACCTCTTTTTAAAATCATAGGGTTAGCGCCTGCAGCAACATTTTTCAAACCTTCTCTGATTATAGCCTGAGCTAATAATGTAGCTGTAGTAGTTCCATCACCTGCAACATCATTTGTTTTTGTGGCAACTTCTTTAACTAATTGTGCTCCCATGTTTTCATATGGGTCTGATAATTCTATTTCTCTTGCTATTGTAACACCGTCATTTGTAATAACAGGTGAACCAAATGATTTTTGTAATACTACATTTCTTCCTTTAGGTCCTAATGTTACTTTTACTGTATCTGCCAGGGCATTAACGCCTCTCTCCATCGCGCGGCGTGCATCTTCATCAAACTTAATTATCTTTGCCATTTTTTATACCTCTTCTCTTTTATTTTTATTCGATAACTGCTAATACATCAGCTAATTTTATAACTATTAATTCTTCTCCATCTAATTTAACTTCTGTTCCTGCAAATTTAGAGAATATAACCTTATCGCCAACCTTTATTTCATCTTTTTTCTTTTCATCAGATGTAATTCCTGCACCGATTGCAAGAACTTCTGCCATTTGTGGTTTTTCTTTTGCAGAACCTGGTAACACTATACCGCTTTTAGTTTTTTCTTCTGCTTCTACCATTTTAATTACTAATCTTTCACCAAGTGGTTTAACTGCCATTTATATTTCCTCCTATTTTTTATTTAATACTAATATTCTCTTGAAATATTAATAAGTTTGTTTTGCCTTGTTAGCACTCGTCTTAATAGAGTGCTAACACTTAATGTTTATATAATACTCAATAGTAGCTTTGTTTTCAAGTATCATATAAATCTATTATACGCCGTTTTTATGAATAATAGTTTAATATAGTTTGATTATATGCGGTATACTTTTAATTAATCTTTTTTTCTATATTTTTCTAGATATTTCATTTTTCTATATGAAATAAATATGCAGACTGCTCTTTTATCAAAAAATAGTTGATGAAATCTATATATTTTGATATAGTATAGTAAATATTACAATTAATATATATCATATAATTATATATATTCAAGGAGGATTAAAATGGCTCTGGTTACATCTAAAGAAATGTTTAAAAAGGCTTACGAAGGCAATTATGCGGTTGGTGCTTTTAATGTAAACAATATGGAAATTATTCAAGGAATAGTTGATGCTGCTAAGCAGGAAAATGCACCTCTGATATTGCAGGTTTCTGCTGGTGCTAGAAAGTATGCAAATCCTATTTATTTAAGAAAGCTTGTTGAGGCTGCTATCGAAGATTCAGGACTTGATATAGTATTGCATCTGGATCATGGTGACAGCTTTGAAATTTGTAAATCATGTGTAGATGGCGGTTTTTCATCAGTCATGATTGATGGCTCGAAACTTCCTTTTGAAGAAAACATAGCACTTACTAAAAGAGTGGTTGAATATGCACACGACAAAGGTGTTGTAGTAGAAGCAGAACTTGGAAAACTTGCAGGTGTTGAGGATGCAGTAAAGGTTAATACTAAGGATGCTACATATACTGACCCTGATGAAGCAGCAGAATTCGTACATAAAACAGGTGTAGATTCCTTAGCCATAGCAATAGGAACAAGCCATGGTGCATATAAATTTAAAGGAGATCCCAGCCTTGATTTTGAAAGACTTGAAACTATAAGTAAATTATTGCCTGATTTTCCGCTTGTACTTCACGGCTCATCTTCCGTTCCAAAGGAATTTGTTGACTTGTGCAATAAATATGGAGGAAAGATTCCCGGTGCTGCCGGTGTTCCGGAAGAAATGCTTTTAAGAGCCTCTAAAATGGCAGTTTGTAAAATAAATATTGATACTGACCTAAGGCTTGCCATGACAGCATGTATTAGACAAATTCTGGTTGAGAACCCTTCAGAATTTGATCCTAGAAAATACTTAGGTCCCGGCAGAGATGCTATAAAAAATATGGTTGCACATAAAATGAGAAATGTTTTAGGATGCAGTAATAAAAGGTAATTAAACAGCAATAAAAAATAAGCAGGATTTTAGACAAACAACTCAAATCCTGCTTATTTTTTATTGCTGTTCTGATTTTATCAACTTTATATTTCTTAGATAAAGTATAAAATCAGTCGTTACCATAATTAAGTTAAGAAGATATAAATAAACTACTACATCATAATTAAAAAATATTTTATTTAAAATTCCAAATATATAACCAAGTATCAATATTAACAAAAAATATGGACTTTTACCTGCTACTGATTTTGACTTATATGATTTATAAATGGAAAAAGGCCATGCTGCTCCAAAGCAAAGAAGCATTAACATTTCAAAAATACTCATAATTTCCTCCATAATTTATTGAAACTCATTTTAATTATAGTAATACAAAAAAACATTTTGGTCAAGCAATACATTTATTTCATATTAGGTTTATTTAAACAAGTTGAAACGTAATTTTTATCAATAGTTACCACAAGATAATATATTTCATCTTCATCATTTTTTTCATTAATAGATCTTTCTATTTTGTTTATTAAATCTTTAGCTTGAATTTCAAAATCTACCGGAACTACAACATCAAAAATTAAATTTGTGTGTGTTTTACCTTTTACAATTCTAAAATCATGCATTGAAAGCTTTTCATCTATAGATTTTATAATTTCACTTACCGTATTTCTCAATTTATTTATCTCTTTATCATCTGTCACTACCGGATCTAGATGTATAACAAGATTCATATCTAAATCCTCTGCAAAATCCCTCTCAATATTATCTATCATATCATGGCATATAAGTATATCCTGTTTAGCATCAACTTCTGCATGTACTGTTGCAAAATATCTGCTCGGACCATAATTATGCACAACCAAATCATGTATATTTAAAATACCTTCATACGACATTATTCTTTCTTCGATTGAACTTATAAACTCCGGATCCGGCAATTCTCCCAGAAGAGGATTCATTATATCTTTCAGTATATTTATTCCAGAATACACAATAAATAACGCAACTGCAACCCCCATATATCCATCTATCTGTAAATTTGTAAATTTAGTTATCAAAACAGAAATCAAAACGGCTGAAGTAGCAATAACATCATTCATACTATCGATAGATGTTGCTTTCATTGTTGCAGATGATATTCTGTCAGCTATTTTTGAATTTAATGAACTAAGCCACAGTTTCATAACTATTGAAAAAAGTAACACAAAAATCATCAAATAGCTAAAATTTATTGGTTTTGGATTTAATATCTTTTCAAATGATGATTTGACTAACTCTAATCCTAATAATATTATTATAAACGCAACTATTATACCTGATATATATTCTATACGGGCGTGTCCGAAAGGGTGTTCTTTATCCGCAGGTTTACCTGCCATTTTAAAGCCTATCAAAGTGATGACAGATGAACCTGCATCTGATAAATTGTTTACACCGTCTGCTGTTATTGAAATACTGCCGAATATAATTCCTATGGATATTTTACTGATACAAAGAATAATATTTGACAATATTCCAATAAGGCTGCCTAATTTACCATACGCTTCCCTTACAGATACGTCTTTAGTATTATTATAATCTTTTATAAATTTTTTTATTATTAAATTAGTCATCATATTTACCTTTCTCTAATTTACACTACTCATATTTATCTAACTCAATATACATCAGTTCTATTTCTTCCTTTAACTTTATATATTCGTTATACTTTTTGTTATATTCGTCTAAATCCCATTGGTTTGAACTTGTATTCAATACATTTTCCAGTTCTATTAGTTTATTCTCTGATTCGTAAATGTTACTTTCTAATTTTTCTAAATCTCTTTTTTGTTTTTCTGATTTCTTTATTTCTTCTCTTTTTCTTAAATAATCCTCTTTGTTTTGAGTAACTAGTTTTTCTTTTTTTTCATCTATGGGCAAAGCCTTATTTTCTATGTTATCAATTCTTTGTTTTTCTTGTTTGTATCCATCATAGTTGAAATTGTACATTTTAAAGTGTCTATTTTCAATTTCACCTATGCATGTTGCTATTTTATCAACAAAATATCTATCATGTGATACAAAAAGTATAGTACCATCATAATTTATAAGATTTTCCTCTAAAATTTCTCTTGATTCTATATCTAAATGATTGGTTGGCTCGTCAAGTATTAGAGTGTTCACTTTTTCATATATTAACATACCAAACTTCAGCCTTGATTTTTCTCCACCTGACAATGTACTGATATGCTTATATACATCATCACCCATAAATAAAATATCGGCCAGTTCTTTTCTTGCTTCTCCTAAGGATATACCATAATAATATGAAAAATATTCAACTATTGAAATATCTTCTCTATCAAAGCTGACTTCCTGTGGCAAATAGCCTATTTTAACATTAGAACCTATTTTAACTTCTCCGCCGTCACTTTTTATTTCATCTATTATTATTTTTAATAATGTAGATTTACCTGTTCCGTTTTCGCCCAATATGCACATGCTGTCTCTAAAAAATACGGTAAAATCCACATCTTTAAACAATTGTTTCTTACCATAACATTTACTAATATTGTCTAATTTAATAACTTCTTTTCCGGCTCTTTCGACACCGTTTAATTCAAAGTTTGCTGTCTTCTTATCTACTATAGGTTTATTTATTTTTTCTATTTTTTCAAGCCTTTTTTCTAATTCTTTGGCTCTTTTATACATTTTATCGCTATCACGCATTTCTCCCCATATGCGATATCTCTGTATTTGTTCTTCCATTTTTTTTATTTTTTTCTGCTGACTTTCATATTCCTTCATAGCTTGCAGAAATCTAAGCTCTTTTTCGGCTACATATTTTGAATATCCGCCGTTGTAAATTTGAACTCCATCTGATTCTATCTCTATAATTTTATTTGCCACTCTATCTAAAAAATATCTATCGTGGGACACTATAATTATAGTCCCCTCATATGAACTCAAATATTCTTCAAGCCATTCAATAGATTTGATATCAAGATGATTAGAAGGTTCATCCAGAAGCAATAAATCTGGATTTTCCAATAAAATTTTCCCAAGGATTACTCTTGTTTTTTCTCCGCCACTCAGTGTGTTAAACTTTCTTTTCTGCATTTCATCAGAAATGTCTAATCCTTGCAATATTTTATTTAGCTTCTCTTTGGTATCATATCCACCTGCTATCTGATACGAGTCATGTAAATAGCTATACTTCTTTACAGCATATTCTAATTCATTTCCTTTTAGTTTATCAAATGTTTTCTCTAGGTTTTCCATTTCTTCTTTGATATCACGTATATTCTGAAATGCTTTATTTAATACATCTGACACAGTATTTGAATTATCATAATCAGGTATTTGTTCTAGATATCCCAGCACTAATCCTTTACGCTTATTTATTTGCCCGCTTTGAAAATTTTCATAACCGGCTAATATTTTCATGAGTGTTGTTTTACCTGTTCCATTTCTGCCAACCAGACCAATTTTGTCTTTTGTTTTAACATCAAAAGTTACATTTTCAAAAACTTTATCTACTCCGTAGAATTTTGCTAAATTTCCTACACCTATCTCTATCATTTTATTCCTCACTAACCCATCTGTTTTTCTTGATTATCTTAAAAAATCATACAAAAATACCTGCGGAACATACTACTGTCCCACAGGTACCATAATTATCAACCTGTTGCCTAATAAGACCCAGCCCCACGAACAATAAAAGTTCATCGCCTGCTCAGTTTGTACTGTATATTTTACGTAAAAATACGGTTTTGCAGTGCAAATAGATTCACATAATTATACTATATATAGAAATCTTTGTCAATTCATATAAAAGTTTAAATATTAAAGTCGTAAGAAAGTCGTAAGAAAACCTTTAAAATTTTAATTTCTGTTATCAATTTGATTTTGGTTTTTTACTTCCATTATTATCTTTATTGTCTTTATCTTTTTTATCTTCTTTATTATCTTTAAAAGTTTGCTTCTCGTGTTTTTCCTTTTCTGGTTTATCCTTATCATTTTCAACTTTTGATTTATCTTTATCAGTTATTGACAATTGATCACTTTCAGAATTATATTTTTTATCTTCGGTTTTCACTTCTTGCTTCTTTTCTGAATTTTCTGTCTTCTTATTTTCTTTAGTAGCTTTCATAATTTCTTTTACCGGTTTTTTCAACCAATCTTCTACAATGATATCATCTGGGTTTTCCGAACTTTCCTGCAGCTTTTCAACTATATTCAGTTTACCGGGCGTTACACCAAGTTCCTCTGCCTTTTGAACACGTTCTTCGCCCACACTGATTGCTTCTATTTCTACTTCAGATCCAATAGACTCTTCTTCAACCTTTTCTTCTACAGCAGATTTTAACTTATCTGCCAACTCCTGAGATTTTTCATTGTTTTTACTAGATGCAGCAATTACAATTCCATCTTCTTGCCCCTTTTCAAAGAAACCGGTTTCTATAATTCCATTTACCACTTCCTGAACTGCAACCTCTATGTTCTTATTTTTTAAATCATCTAAGTTAATTTTCTCTAAAAATCTTTCTCCATCATCATTAACTGCTCTCACACTTAACACCCGGTCAAATATGTTTACGGTGTATTCAAGTGAAGGGTTTACGTCAAGGCTCACATACGAATAAGGTGTCAAATAAGCCCATGCCGGTACTGCAAACAGCATAATTGATGCAGCCACAGTTGCTGCTATTTTAATGAATCTATTATTATTTACCAAATGTTTTTTAATTTCTATCTCTTGTCCTATCGTATAATTGTCATTTTTTATTTTATATATACGACCATCCATGGATAAGACTGCAACATATTTGTCTTTAGCTTCTACTACAACTGCTCTCATTTTTAAAACTCCTCTCGAATAAATCGTATATAATCTGCCAGGTATGGGAAATCTCCTGAAATAATCTCTACTGCTGCTATTATATATTTTCGATGACGTTCTAATATTTTTCGGGGTATCTTTACATTATTTTCAATAACTTTTACTGGCAATAATTTTTTGACTTTCATATTGCTGACTAGAATAGGATTCTTCAACATATATGCCACTGCTTTAGCACATGATCGCTTTGTTTTCTTCGCCTTTGGAGAGCATTCCACCAAGTCAAAAAAAGAAAAGCCATAGGAAGAAAAAATTTCATTAGCAAGTTCTATTTCTAATTTTAAAGAGTTATCTGTTGTATGTGAAATTTTTTCGGAAACTTCAATTTTTATATTTGTTTCATCTTCATCATCTGTATCAAAATTGAATAATAAAGGGCTGACGGAAATTTCAGAAGCATATCTTGACTGACTTCTGATAAAGTCTATAAGTCGTCTTCTCATTACTAATTCTGCAAAATTAAAAAAACTGCCCTTTTCCATGGAATAATTTTCAACTGCTTCTGTAAAAGCCAGTAAGGCCACCGGCCATTCATCATCACTTTTAGAAACATAATTTCGAGCTACTGAGGACGCACATTTTAAAATAAAAAATTCATTTTGTATGATAAATTTCTCCATTATCTTTTCGTCTGTTTTTGATTCTTCTGCCATATTGTCTATTTCCCTCAAAATGCTCACCTCTATAATCATAAAAATTTGTATTGACATTATAACATTATAACTTTTTTATGACAACATTTAAATAATCAATTAAAAAGCAAAGAAAACTTATGCATCTTCTTTGCTTTTTTATATTAATTTTCAGTCATTATTTTATATGTTTTTATCATGAATAATCTTTAAACCCTTTAATAAAAGCTGTGAATCATATATATCTATAGCCGAGGTTTCATCTGCCATCATTCTCCCTAATCCACCTGTCGCAACAACTTTCATATGCTTATTATTCATTTCTTCCTTTATTTTCTTTACTATATATTCCACTTGTCCAATATATCCATAAACAAGTCCTGCCTGCATACTGGTAATAGTGTTTTTAGCAAGTATTGAGTCTGGTTTTTTTATTTCAATACTTGGAAGCTGAGCTGTTCTTTGCCACAATGCATCAGCAGTGATTTGTATTCCCGGAGATGTTATACCATATTTAAATTCACCTTTTTCACTAACAACGTCATATGTTGTTGCAGTTCCAAAATCAATTACAATCAATGGACCTTGTCCTCCATACTGTTCATAAGCAGCTACAAGATCAACGATTCTATCAGCTCCTACCTCTCTTGGATTGTCCGTATTAATAATAATTCCTGTCTTAATTCCGGGGCCAACTATTAATGGCTCTATATTGAAATATTTTTTCATAGCGTTTTGAAATGAATGTATTAGATTTGGAACAACCGATGAAACAATAACACTTTTTATATCTTTATAATCAATGCTGTTATAACTTAACAAATTTAAAATAAAAATACCATATTCATCAGATGTTTTTTCACTTCTTGTAACCATTCTCCAGCTGCCAATTATTTCATCTTTTTCATAAACACCAACAACTATATTCGAATTTCCTATATCTACAACTAAAACCATTTTCCCTCCTACTTTTTAACCTTGTTATAGACTTTAACAACTGACATTGTTGCAACCGCAGCGACAGATGACTCAATTAAACTGCTGGTCGTAACTAAAAACAATGCAAATGCACTAAATGTATCACCCATGCCAAATTCTGTGCTCAAAGCAACAATCTTGTCATGATACAGAATGTAAAAAGACAGAATTACAAGTCCTGTGTTAACTATAGCTCCTGAGGCTCCTGCAAGTAACAAAGCAACACTATCTAATTTAAATAACTTTTTCAAACCAGCGTGAACATAAAAAGGAACCACCCCTATAAAAATCCTAGGTAAAATTGCCACTAACGGATTGATGAAAAGGTAGTCTAACGGTGATGCAGGTGCTAATAAAGCTCTAAACAAAGTCACTGCCCCTGCAAAAAATCCCATAATCGCACCTAGTTTAGGTCCTTGCACTATACTTGTTACTATTGTTGGAATGAAAATTAGAAGTGCCATAGATGCAGACATTGTCGGTAATGCTGTTAAAGTAACAAAAACAATTGTGAGTGATAGCATAACTCCTAAAAAAGTAAGTTTGCCTGTGTTAAATATTGATTTATTCATTTTTTCCTCCTGTTCTCGTTCTATTAAATAGATACAAGACAAATTTTAGATGTATTATAACACAGTATTGCAAATTTGCAAATATTTTTTAATCTTTTTTTAGTTCGTCAATTGATTTTGTTGTTATTTGTTCTCTGTCTAATTGAAGAAGTTCTATAGCCTTTTCCAGATCTTCTTCTGAAGATATTTCTATTTCAAGGTATGGTTTAGGATATGTGTCCTTATCCCATGTGTCAATTTCAAATATTATATTTTCATATTCATACGAACGTCTATGCTTATATCCAGGTCTTTTTTTATTATATCCCAGGAACTCAAGGATTTTGATAGTTTCCATGCAGTTTGATATTTCTGTTTCGGTTTCTTCATTAATTCTCATTTTATCTCTGCTTAAACTTTTTTTAAATGTTAGTGTATTTTTTGATTTACCGTTTAGCAAGTTATTTGTTGTTCTTATTCTTAAGTAGCCATTGTAAGTCTCTTTCAGGAAATTATCTTCTGTATCAAATCTTATATTTGTCTGCTCCTCATCTTTTAAAAGAACTGCTCCTATTTCTTTAAGCTTTCTTTCTATTTCATCTTTATCAATATTAAGGACTTTAACTTCCCTTTCTCTCATTGATTGCGCGCCTCCAATTTATTTTAATAAATTATATCACAATAGATACATTTTGAGTAGTAATTTTATTAATATTATACAGTATTACATTATCGACACAAAACATTTGATAGATTTAACAAGTCATGATATAATCTCTAGAATTAAGAAAAGTATTTATCCTGAGGTGAATAGATTGGAAATAAATGTTGAAAAATTACTAAAAACTATTAAGCTCTCTGCTCAAATAATACTTGAAAACGGCGGAGAAACGTATAGAGCGGAGGAAACTATAAATTTTATTTGCAAGTCCCTGGGTGTTGAAGAAATTGATTCTATTGCAACTCCAACAGGAATTTATATAACAATATCTGTTGATGGCAGAGAAAGTAATACCGTCGTAAAAAGAATTGCCAAAAGAACGATAAATCTTGATAAACTCAACAAAATAAACAACATATCAAGGCAGCTTACTCAAAAACACATTACTCTTGATGAAGCTATCGTACAATTAGAAGATGCCAGAGATGACAAGGGAAGCAACAATAAATTTTTTTCATATTTTTACGGAGGAATTTCTGCAGCATTCTTTACTTTAATATTTGGAGGAGGAATTTTTGAATTTGTTGTTTCTTTATTATCTGGAATTATAGTTGCTCTCATAACAAAGAAATTTGAGAATATACATTCTTATCAATTTTATTCGAGCATTTTTGCTGGCATTATTATTGCATCATTTGCAATATTAAGTACACATATAGCTCATTTTGGAAACTATAATTACATAATAGTCGGCGGCATAATGCCTCATTTGCCTGGTTTAGCTATGACAAATGCAATCAGAGATACCATGCGAGGTGACTTGATATCGGGTATGACTAGAGGCGCAGATGCTATATTAACCGCATATTCTCTTGCAGCCGGAACAGGTGTAATTATATATTTAGCTTATGCTGTCGGTTTTTTAACTGTATAAAATTTTATGGGGAGTTTTAATATGACGAAGGAATTAATATTAAATATGATTTATTGTTTTATAGCTACATGTTTTTTTGCATTGATAATGAGTTCACCTAAAAAAGTGGTACCGATCTCGTCGTTTATAGCGTCTATTGGATATATGATATATTTTATATGTGTCAGTTCAAACCAAACTATGATTGGATTTTTTTTAGGAACATTAATAATAGCTTTATTTGGAGAAATTTGTGCAAGGTTATTTAAAATGCCTGCTACCATATTTATATTTCCTGCAGTCGTTCCAATAGTACCGGGGTTGGGATTATATCAAACAATGCTTGCTTTTGTTCAGGATGATATTTCCGGTGCATTAGAAATAGGTGTTGAAACATTATTAAATATTGGTGCTATGGCCATTGCAATGGCACTGATGAGCCTTCTGGCATCCAAACTGCCAATTAGATATAAACACTAATTTTTTATATTTAATGTTTTAATTTAAAATATTAGGGTATATAATAGTCATTGTAGAAAACAAATATTTTAGGAGGATTAGATATGTGTAAACCAAAGTTTTTTATTTGTAGGGAATGTGGTAATTTAGTTGAAATGGTTAATAGTTCAGGTGTTAAAATGGTATGCTGCGGTCAGGAAATGCAGGAGTTAGTTCCAAATACTGTTGATGCGGCTAAAGAAAAGCATGTTCCAGTAGTAGAGGTAGAAGGTAACACAGTAACAGTAAAAATCGGAAGTGTAGCTCATCCGATGGTTGAAGAACATTATATACAATGGATTTATCTTTTAACTGAAAAAGGAATTCAAAGAAAATGTCTAAAACCGGGAGAAGAACCCGTTGCAGTATTTGCACTTGCTGAAGGTGACAAAGCTATTGAAGCTTATGAATATTGCAATCTTCATGGGCTTTGGAAAAAAGAAATATAATTAATTGATAAAAAGGATAAAAAGGATTTGAGTAACAAAACAGCTCAAATCCTTTTTTTATATTGAAGTCACTTGACTTAAATTAATTCACATTTTTCACCACAAATTGCACCTTTATCCACAAAGTACTGTGATATTATTTTGCAATTATTAAGAAATTTTGGCACCGCCAGGCAGGTCCTCTAATGTTGATACTAATGTTAATTTTTTACCTTTTTGTGCGGCTAATATCATCCCATAAGAATCTACACCTCTAAGTTTAACCGGTTGTAAGTTATATACCATAACAACTTTTTTACCTACTAAATCTTCGGACTCATAATATTTTGCAATACCTGAAACTACCTGTCTTGTTTCTTCACCCAGCTTAAGCTGAAGAATTAATAATTTATCGGCATCCGGATGTTTTTCTGCTTTGACTACCTCTGCTACTCTTAAATCAATTTTATCGAAATCATCTATTGTTATATAATTTTCTTCCTTTTTATCTTCTTTTTTATTCGCTGCTTCTTTTGATTTTTTATCTTCTTTTTCTACTCCAAGATGATTGTTTATTTCTTCTATTTTTTTAGCTACATCAATTCTGGCAAATAAGATTTCAGGTGTTCCGACCTTTTCACCAGGTATCATGCCGTTAAATTCATTTAACGATTCCCAATTTGTTTTATTCGTATTTAGCTGACTATATATTTTCTGTGATGTCTCCGGTAAAAATGGCTCTAATAAAACCGCAGCAATTCTTATTGATTCAAGTAAATTATAAAGAACTGTACCAAGTCTTTCCTTTTTGCTTTCATCTTTGCCAAGTATCCATGGCTGTGTTTCATCTATATATTTATTGCTTCGTCTGAGCAATGTAAATATTTCATCTATTGCATCTGAAACTCTAAGTGTTTCCATTTTTTCCTCAACACGTTTAGGTGTTTCAAGAGCAAGTTTAATCAACTCGTCATCAATAGCTTCATGCTCAGTTGGTTTAAATATTTCTCCGGCAAAATACTTATTTGTCATTGCTACTGTTCTGTTTACTAAATTGCCAAGTATGTTTGCTAAATCTGAATTTATTCTTTCTATAATCAAGTCATAGGTAATTGTTCCGTCATTAGCGAAAGGCATTTCATGAAGCACGTAATATCTGACAGCATCTACACCAAAATAATTAACCAAATCATCAGCATATATAACATTTCCTCTGGATTTGCTCATCTTTCCCTCCCCAACTAAAAGCCACGGATGACCAAATACTTGAAGAGGCAATTCTTCTCCCAGCGCCATCAATAATATAGGCCAATATATCGTATGGAAACGGAGTATATCCTTTCCTATAAGGTGAACATCTGCAGGCCAATATTTTTTATACAATTCGCCGTGATTTCCATCTGTGTCATAACCAAGGAATGTGATATAGTTACTCAATGCGTCTATCCATACATAAACTACATGACCTTCATCAAACGTAACCGGTATTCCCCAGTTAAATGATGTTCTTGAAACACATAAATCCTGTAATCCCGGTTTAATAAAATTATTAACCATTTCATTCTTGCGTGATTCCGGTTGAATAAATTTAGGATTATCTTCAATATGTTTCATCAACCTATCTGCATATTTGCTCATTTTAAAGAAATACGCTTCTTCTTTTGCCTTTTTAACCTCTCTGCCGCAATCAGGACACTTGCCATCAACTAATTGTGATTCAGTAAAAAATGATTCATCAGGAGTACAGTACCAACCCTCATAATGACCTTTATATATATCTCCCTGATCGTATAACTTTTTGAATATTTTCTGAACGGTTTTGACATGTTCTTCATCTGTAGTCCTCACAAATTTATCGTAGCTTGTATTCATAATATCCCAAATTCTTTTTATTTCTCCGGCTACTTCATCAACAAATTGCTGAGGTGTCTTTCCTGCTTCTTCTGCTTTTATTTGTATTTTTTCTCCGTGTTCATCTGTTCCTGTCTGAAAATATACATCATAACCGTTTTGTTTTTTAAATCTGGCAATACTGTCTGCAAGTACTATTTCGTATGTGTTTCCAATATGAGGCTTACCAGATGTATATGCTATTGCAGTTGTTATATAATATTTACCTTTTTCCATTTTCTTCTCCTCCTAATTTATTTACATTCTCTTATCAAATTTCTTTGCTTTATTCCATTCTTACAAATCTGACACTCAATTCTAACGCCATTTTTATCTTTCTTATTATTGTAGAAAAAAAATGCCTCTTAGCTAATATTAGCTAAGAGGCGAATTATCGCGTTACCACTCTTTTTTGTACATACCTCACAATATGTATCTCAATAGGTTCATCAACCTTGTAATTTAACGGTTACTCCGCCATACTCTAACTCTAAAACTGCTCGAGTACAAAGCTCCAAGACCATCTTCACTCTAAAATCAATCCCTGGCTTCCACCTGACCCAGTTCTCTATATCACGACTTTAAAATTACTCTTCTTTTCATAGCTTTTATTATTTCATTATATTATTCACATCAATAGTAAAACTATACATAAATATCATACATTTGTCAATAATTTATTTCATTGAATTTATTTATACCAGAGCTATGCACCTGTTTTGCATTCTTAAGGCATTTGATTATCTACATATAGTATATAGTTAAATCATTTACAGCATCTACGGTAATACGCTGTTCTTCGACTATTTCCCCGGAAATAATTTAAAATGCCATCTCACAATATCTCGAAAATTCGCTGTGTTTGTCTAATTCATTTGTTCAGAATTTACTTTTACATGTTTATTTTTAAACATTTTACGTCTGTACCCACTAAAAAGCAGGTACAGTCCTACTTTTTAGCTAGAATATAAATGCTATACACTTAATTATTGCTGCTATTATGCCTATAATAATAGCAGGTATAAATAGTATTGTAATTAAACCTATTCCCAAAGGTATCAACATTATAAATACTACCAGTCCGACCAATGCTCCAAGAATAGTAAATAATATTTTAAAGAATATTACACCTGCAGTTAATGCAGCTGCTATAAATACAAAGAAAACTACAATTCCTAAAAACAATTCCATCATAACACTCCTAATTTAATTTTATATTTTATTATATTACATTTTTATACTTAATTCATTTAAAAGTTCTTAATAAATTATTAGAAATTGATTAAAAGTAATGCAATCTTCACCATTCAATTTATTTAATTTTTGTTTTATTATTTTTGCAAAAGTGATATAATATATTACATAAAGATTAAGAGGGGCAAATGATGATTGATTTACACATTCATTCTATATTTTCAGATGGTACAGATTCTATAGATGATATAATAAATATTGCTAAAGAAAAAAATATTCCTGCTATATCATTGACTGATCATGATACGACATTTGGAGTTAGTGATATAATAAATAAAGCTTCAAAGCAAAATATTAAAGTCATCCCTGGAATAGAAATTTCATCCGTTTCAAATAATCATATGATACACATTTTAGGATACAACATAGACATAGAAAATTCACAGCTGCAGGAGCTTTCAAAATTAATAGGTGCCTATTACACCAAATGTTTTTGTGAGCAGTACAGATGGCTTTATAGGAACCATATTGTAGATTATGATTTAGATAAAATACTTAGTTTTGCAAGCTATAAGCAATCCATTGCACCTTCGGATATATTAAAAGCAATGATAGCTGATGGTGCACCCTATACACTTAAAGACTGGCCTGAATTTTACAATACAAAAGTACGACAGCATCCTGTGAACTTTATAGAGAACTTTCCAATTCATCCATCGGAGGCTGTTGAAATTATAAAAAATGCAGGCGGAATATCGTCTTTTGCTCATCCTGCCCGAATAGGTAACGATGATTTAAAGGAAATGGAATTAATACTTCCATATGGTCTCAGGGGTTTAGAGGTCTATTATCCCTATCACGATGATAAGTTAATAAAACGATATGAAGACTTTGCAGACAAGTATGACTTAATAAAAACCGGCGGAACTGATTGGCATGGAGTTGAGTTAACAACATGGAATGCTGAAATAGGCGATTATGGTATTAAAGAGTTATGGAACTAAAAAACTGCTACGCAACTTCCGCCGAAGGGTGAACTATATCCCCCTTCGGCGGAAAAACTTTAATAAGCTTTTAAATCTTAAGTTTACTTCATAAAATTTTCTATATCATTAACTGTTCTGATTATATTTTCTGAAAGATTTATATTTCCATTCTTAGTTACCCAGATATCATCTTCTATTCTAATACCAATGCCTTCTTCTTTTATATACAGCCCCGGTTCAACAGTGTACACATTATTCTCCTGCATGATTTTATCTCTTCTCCTCAAATCATGTACATCAAGTCCAAGCGGATGCCCTATACCGTGATAATAATATTTTTCAACATCCAAATCATCCTTTATCAATTTTAAAGTTTTTAAACCTTTTGCAAAATGAGCTTTAACGGCATCATTTACTTCTGTTTCAAAGGCTCCTACATGCATTTTTTCCAAAGCAACATTCTGCGCTTCCAGAACAATATTGTAAATATCTTTTTGCCTTGGCGTAAATTTTCCATTAGCAGGATATGTTCTCGTTATATCAGAGGCATAGTTATTGGACAGTGCTCCTAAATCAAGAAGTATTAAATTTCCGTCTTCTATTTTATCCAATAAATCTATATAATGAAGAATAACTGCATTTCTTCCTGATGCTCCAATAGTTTTGAAGCTGGGCTTAGAGCCGCGAAGCATAAGTTGATATTCAAAGTCAGCTTTAACTTGATATTCAAATTTTCCCGGTTTTAAATTTTTCATAACAAATTCTAATGCATTTTTTGTATAATCTATGGCTGTTACAATTTCTTTGATTTCTTCTTCTGACTTTGAACTCCTCAAATTTGTTACAATATCAAGGTAATTCAATAATCTAACCGTTGGAAACTGCTTTTTGATTATTTGCGCTAGTTTCCTGTATTCATCGTAGGATTCATTTATATCTGTCATATGTGACAATATATAAACATTATCTGGTCTATCCGATGAACACAATCTTTTTGCAAACTGAACATTAAACTCATTGCTGTCTTTAATTGTTTGTACACCGGAAATCTCTACAGCCTCTTCTTTACGAAGGAGTATTCCAAACCACTTCTCAAACATTTCATTGACAGGAGGTATATACAACTCTTCTGTTACTTTTCCGCCTATTTTATTAATTAGCAAAATCATATTTTCTTTGTCTATACCTGTCAGATAGAAAAAGTTTCTATCGACAGAAAAATCATATTCCTGATCAGCACTTTGTCTTGGTGCCTTTCCTGAAAAAAATACAGCTGTAGAATTATCCTCCATCTGTTGTGCAAAATTATGCCTATTTTTTGAAAAAAAACTTGTATCCATTTAAGCCTCCAATTTATAATATTTAAATATAATTACATGTGAAAATTGGGTTAAATCCAGTTTTTTGACCTGTCAACTGCCTTTTTCCAACCATTGTAGAGTTCATTTATTTTTTCATTGCTCATCTGTGGTTTAAACTTTCTATTTATGCTCCAGTTTTGAGTAATTTCTCCTTTTGATTTCCAAAATCCAACTGCAAGTCCAGCCAGATAAGCAGCTCCAAGTGCTGTAGTTTCTGTAACCTCCGGTCTTTCAACATTTACACCAAGTATATCTGATTGGAATTGCATCAGAAAATTATTAGCCGTTGCGCCCCCATCTACTTTCAAAGATGTCAGATTAATTTCTGAATCCTCTATCATTGAACCAATAACATCTTTTGTTTGATAAGCTATAGATTCAAGGGTTGCTCTGATAATATGATTTCTATTTGCACCTCGTGTCAAACCCAGTATAGAACCTCTGGCATACATATCCCAGTGTGGTGCTCCTAACCCGGTGAAAGCCGGAACAACATATACACCATTAGTATCTTCCACCTTGCCAGCAAAATACTCTGAATCTGCTGCATCATTTATAATTTTTAATTCATCTCTCAGCCACTGTATCGATGCACCTGCTACAAATATAGAACCCTCCAAAGCATATTCAATTTTGTTATCTACACTCCAAGCAATTGTGGTTAATAGCCCATTATTTGAAGTTACGGCTTTTTCACCGGTATTCATCAACATAAAACAACCGGTACCATATGTATTTTTAACCATTCCCTCCTGAAAACATAATTGTCCAAAGAGTGCTGATTGTTGATCTCCTGCAATGCCTGCAATTGGTATCTCTTCTCCAAGTAGTTCTTTGGATGTATTTGCATAAAATTCTGATGACTGCACTACTTTAGGTAAAATAGACTCTGGGATATTTAATTCTTCTAAAATCTTCTTATCCCAAGTTAAATTTTTTATGTTATATATCATTGTTCTTGAAGCATTGGAATAATCGGTAATATGCATTTTACCCCCAGTCAAATTCCATACAAGCCAAGAATCGATAGTTCCAAATAATATATCACCTTTCTCTGCTTTTTCCCTGACACCTTCAACATTATCTAAAATCCATTTTATTTTTGTTCCGGAAAAATAAGCATCAATTATTAAACCGGTATTTTCTTTTATATAATCTGAATATCCTTTTTCCTTTAAGTTATCGCAAATATCTGCAGTACGTCTACACTGCCAAACTATGGCATTATATACCGGATTTCCCGTGTTTCTATCCCAGATAACCGTAGTTTCTCTTTGATTTGTAATGCCAATACCTGCTATATCTCCCGGATCTGCATCTATTTTTTTCATTGCTTCCTTTGCAGATGCTAGTTGAGTTTCCCATATCTCAATGGGGTCGTGCTCTATCCATCCGGGACGCGGATATATTTGCTTGAATTCTTTTTGAGATGAACTTATGATCGAACCATTTCTGTCAAAAATTATAGCCCTTGAGCTTGTAGTGCCTTGATCTAATGAAAGTATGTATTTTTTACTCACGAAAATCACCCCCATAGTTTTGCAATCCTTATCTAACATTATTATATAATAATTAAACAAAATAATCAATTATATAAAACCCTGATATTACATTTTTTACCTTATTAAATAATTTGACATAAGAAGAGTTGCTACGCAACTTCCGCTAGGGGGACCTATGTCCCCCTTCGGCGTAATTGCTTATTACTAATCATTTTTACTGAGCACCCCCCATAACGGCAAGGACGTCCCGTACTTTGGAAGTATCATATCGCTAATAAAGCTTCTACTTTTTTATTTTTAAGTTTATTTTATTTATTACTTTCTATATTTAATGAAATTATCATTGATAATCCATATATAATTATACATCCAATTAGTGCTGTTAATAAATTCTGGGTTACATAATTCACCATTTTTGATGTAATGTAAATAACAGGTTTTAATATAGCAACATCTCTAAGCAAATTAATTACTATAGGGATAAATATTAAACTGTAAAATATTATTAAATTTATCGTATTCATCTTCAAATAGCCCATTTTATAATAAAATGGAAAGAATATTGAAAATAAAATTAAGCAAAACATAAAACTGTTTAAAAAACCAAGAATTGAAACAGAAATATCTTTGTCTATTATCGATTTTACAATTGGAAATAAGCTACTAACAAATGAAGTTATCAGTATTATCACCATTGCAAAAATGTATTTTCCCGATACTATGCTTTTCTTGCTAAGTGGTAAACTTTGAAATATAACTGCTGATTTTGTTTTTTCCTCAGCTGTTATGAGTCCAACCACTATTCCATATACAGCATATGCAGCAGAACTTGCAATTATTTGAATACTGATTGCTAAATTACTGGTGAATACTAAACAGCTCATACACAATGGATATATAAATACATAAAAATTCATTTTATTTATTTTAAAAATTACACTGATATCTTTTTTTACAAGTTTTATTGAATCATTCATTTAATTCGCCTCTCAAAATTCTTTTTCTGAATATATTTTTAATGTTAATTTTAATGATATTACGTATGCAGTTATTCCAAGTGCCATTAAAATCAATGATATGACTGGTATCAGAATGCTTCCCTTCAATATAAACAAGGGGATGCTGATTGTGCTCATAATTATTACCATCGCAATAATTCCAAATAATTTAGACTTTTCATATCCAAATTTACTTATAAGCGCTATTCCCACGGCTCCAAATATCATAGAGATTAAAAATGACAGTGATAATCCTAACAAAAACATTTCTCCTGTTATGAATTCTGTTACTCCCAAAACACTGTATATAAAATGTGTCAGTAGCGTTAATACTGTATTTATTATATAAATCATGAGTACAGATTCAAATTTTGCCTTCACTATTTCATTTCTATTAATTGGCAAGCTATTTAATATACCATCATATTTGTAATAATCCTCAAGCTGTTCCATAATATGCACAGATGTGTATGTCATCAATGGTATCGTCAAATTTAAACTACCTAGAGGATTGCTCGTAACAGTCCATAAAGGAATTGAAAATATCATGAAAATTATATTAATAAAATAATTCTTTCTCATTATAAACAAATTTCTTCTTAATGCAATGTTCATTTACTTTCACCTACCATGTATAGCATAATGTCTTCCAGACTCGGCTTATCAATAACTATATTTGCACCAAGTTTCTTGTATAATTCATCGGATTTTAGTGTTAATCCTGAAAATCCATATTTATTCCTATTGATTTTAATAAAATAATTTTGTATATCATTATTTAAAATATCAAGCCCGCCCTTTACTACCTTGTATTTATCTTCTATTGAAGTCTTTTCTTCAGAAAATATTATTTCACCTTTGTTTATAAAAGTGATGTAATCAGCCATCTTCTCTATATCTGATATAATATGAGTAGAAAAGAGTATGCTTCTATTTCCGTCTTCTATATATTCTTGTAGAATATTAATTATTTCTTGTCTGGATATTGGGTCTAAACCTGATGTAGGTTCATCCATAATCAATAGTTCTGCTTCATGTGATAGTGCTGTTGCAATAGCAAACTTAGTTTTCATACCGCTGGACATTTCTTTTATTTTTTGCTTCTGGTCAAGATCAAACTTTTTAATGTATTTATCAAATTCTGACCAGCTCCATTTATTATAAAAATCTGCTATTAATTTTGCATTATCTCTAAGGTTTAAGTTCTCATAAAAATTGCAGTCATTATATACAAATCCAATTCTGCCTTTTATTTCTTTTTCATTTTGAATATTATCTAACCCAAATACTTTTATTTCTCCTGAGTTTCTTTTTATTAAGTTCATTATAAGCTTAATCGTTGTTGTTTTTCCTGCACCATTCGGACCTATAAAGCCCATAATAAATCCTTTGTCGAGACTTAGACTTATGTTATTTAATTTATAATTATTATAATTCTTGCTCAAATTTTTTATCTCTAATATTTTTTCCATTACAATTCTCCCTTTATTTATAAATCAAATTTATCATTTCTATTAACTCCAATTTTGATATTTCAAGCATTTTGCTTTCTTCAATTAATTTAATGAGACTTTCCTCTATAATCTTGTATTTTTTTTCTTTAATATCTTTTATATTTTGATACGCTATAAATGTACCCTTTCCAGGAACTGTGCGAATATAACCATCTTTTTCAAGTTCTTCATAAGCCCTTTTAGTCGTTATTACACTTATTTGTAATTCTTTAGCCAAATTTCTTATGGATGGTAATGGTTCATCCTCATTCAACAATCCTTTGATTATCTGAGCCTTTATCTGTTCACTTATCTGTTCATATATTGGTTGTTTACTATAGTTTGAAATTATTATTTTCATTTCATTATCCTTTTCTACGCGTTCATACTGTATATATACTATATACACAGTATAGCCTTATTTATTTTTTTGTCAATAGTTTTTTTAACATAAAATTGTAATATTTCCCATTTATTAAAAATACAATGAGTTATCTATTGATTTTATTTTAACAATGGAGTAATATAATCTTAGTTATTAAAAAAATTATATATTGGAGGATTTATGAGAAAAATTATTTTTACAGTTAGTCTTATTTTAATGTTAGCAATGTCATCTGTTCTAGCTTTTGGACAGGACGTAATTGCTGTAAGCATTGATTCGACTAAAGTTGAGTTTAATAGCGAAACAGGCTCGCCATTTATCGACCAGAATTCAAGAACTCAAGTACCATTCAGAGCAACTCTTGAACAGTTTGGTGCAAAAGTTGATTGGAACAATGAAACCTACACTGCTATTGCAACAAAGAATGATATTACAGTTGAAGTACCAGTTGGACAAAACTACATAATTAAAAATGGAGAAAAAATTGATACTGATACTGCAGCCATAATTGAAAACAACAGAACTTATTTACCTATAAGAGCAGTTGTCGAAGCATTCGGATCTGAAGTACAATGGGATGAAGGATTAAAAACAGTTGTTATAACATCTACGCCTATTGATGCTAAAGCTATTTTAATGGATGCCTATGCAAAGTCTGCCGATTGGGATAGTTACGACAGCAGCATAGTTATGGATATGTCTGTGCCTGTTCCTGATGAAAATGGCAATGTTCAAAATATGGCTATGAAAATGAATATGTCTTTGACAGCATTTACAAAACCTCAAAAAATTAAAGTAACATCAAACTTAGCAATGGACTTTGCAGGTCAAACTATTAATCAACCTGTAATGGATATGTATGTTACAATTGATGATAATAATTTTGTAACTTACATGGGTGCGTATGATGCAGCAGGCAAACAGAGTTGGACTAAATCGACAATTGAAGATGCTTTATTGTCAGAGTTATCAAGTTATGATATGCAAGCTAATTTGGAACTGACAGAAAAATATACGAAAGATGTTAAATACTTTGGTAAATATACTGACGAATCCGGTAAAACTTTACTGAGAATACAAAATACTCTTTCCGGAGAAATTTATACGGAATTGTTGGGAACTTATATAGAACAACTAGCCGGTTCAACTAATTCAGATGACATTTTAGCTGCCGATATGTTAAATAATTTAGGCGATTTTAAATTCATTATGTATGTCGACGAAGCAACTGGGGAAATAGTTAAATATGAAATGGATTTGAGTTCAATTTTTGCTTCTATGTTTAATGGAGTGTCTGACAATGACAGTATTTCACAAGAAGATCAAGCTGCTTTAGAAATGTTAAAAGACATGAAAGCAACAATGATTATGAACATAACAAGCGTAAACCAATCTGAAGAATTTGTAATACCACAGGAAGTTTTAGATGCTCCTGAAGCTTCTGATTTAGTAGAAGACAACGCAGCAGAATAATATAAATATTGGTGCATTGATTTAATCAATGCACCTCATCTTTATTACAGAGTTTGTCATAGATCTAGAAGTTGCACAGCAACTTTTTTTATAAATTGACTATTTTAGTTGCTATGTTCTTATTAAACATAAAATCATGTTCAACAAATATCATTGTAGGTTCATAAGTTTTAATTAGATTCTCTATTTGTATTCGTGATAATACATCAATAAAGTTCAGAGGCTCATCCCAAATATATATATGAGCACTTTGTGATAAACTTTTTGCTATTAAAACCTTTTTCTTTTGACCTCCGCTTAAATCCTTCAAATCCTTATCAAAAATACCAGAGCTAAAACCAAGTTTTGATAATATTGCTCTAAATAATGGTTCATCAATGTTTTCCTTTTGAGAGTATTCATTAAATGTTCCTGATAAAAATGATGTATCTTGAGATACATAAGAAATACTCAATTCGTTTCCTATATTGACATTACCTGTAAAACTTATGCTTTCTCCCATTATGAGCTTTATAAGACTTGATTTTCCGCATCCGTTTTTTCCTCTCAGCGCAATTCTATCACCTTGATTAACTGTAAAATTAATATCTTCAAATATTATTCGATCATCATAATAAACAGCAAGGTTATCAACATTAATTAAAGTGCTTTTTGGATATTTGACAGGATGGATTTTTAAAGCATCATTTCTCTCAATATTCTTTAAAAGCATTTTCTTATCGTCAATTAAATTTTTTTTACGTAATTCTATTGATTTAGCCCTTTTCATCATTTTAGCTGCTTTATGTCCTATAGCACCTCTGTCTGCAGCATGCTCACCAATTTTGGACTTTTCAATTTTATCACTCCATCCTGCTGTTCTTCTAAATGATTCCTCAAGATTGACTATATCCTTTTTTATTCTTTCATTTTGCTTAATTTCGTAATTGTCCTGTTTATTTTTATTCTCTTGCCAACTGGAAAAATTCCCTTTCTGTACATTGATATCATTTTTATTTATGGAAATTATATGATCAACTATATTATCAAGAAAATATCTGTCATGAGAAACAAGTATAAACCCTTTTTTACCGTTTAAATATTTGCTTACACATTCTCGACCATCAAAATCAAGATGATTAGTTGGCTCGTCAATAAGCAAAAAATTATGCTTTTTTAAAAATAAAGCGGCAAGCATAACTTTAGTTCTCTCTCCATTACTGAGAGAATAAAAAGACCTCATCAAAACATCTAAACTTACATCAAGTTTTCTGATTTCTTTTTCAATAAGCTCTTCAATTATATAACCGTCATGGTTAATATATAAGTCGAGAAGCTCTCCGTAACGAAGCATAGATTTCTCCGTATTTTCGGCAATACATTCATTCATCTCCGCTTCCCATTCCTCAAATGGAGCAATTGTATTTTTAATAATTTCAAAGGTGTTTTTTTCATAATCAACTTCAAAGGGAAAGTAATCAAATTCAGTGGATGGTGCAATTGTTCCGCTATACTTATATTTACCCATTAGAAGCTGTAGAAATGTTGTTTTACCACGGCCATTTCGACCAATAAATCCTAATTTCCAATCTGTATCAATTTCAAAAGATGTGTTTTCAAATATATTTTCATAATTAGTATCATAACTAAAGGTTAAGTTGTTTACGCTAATTAATGACATAAAAAAATCCCTCCTTGTAACGAGAGAGAATATAATTCTAATTGATATTTAAATAAAATTGCATCAAAAATAGCTACATAAATTTTATAATATTATCGGCAACATAGAAATATAAATTATCCACTCTCATTAAGTAAAATATATCAAAACGAACCTTAAATAAGGTCAGTTTTAAAAACTATCATTATCATTTACATAATTTAAAAAGTGAATTATCTAATCATTCCTACATTCCTTTCTTTTTTGCTTTTTTTTAATTATAATACTAATTTGTATTTATGTCAAATATTTTTCCTTAAAACAAAACAATTGCCCCTTTATTTCTTATTGAAATTAATTGATAGTAAGGTATAATAGACAATATAAAATTATTTTTATATATAAATACATTCAATCATTTAAGGAGTTCACAATGAAAAAATTACTACTAATATCAATGATATTAATTATATTATTAACTGCATGTAATAAAGAAAATGTAAATAATAATATAAATGACGATACCCCGCCAGTTGAAGAACCGTCAGATGACAGCAATCAGCCAATTGAAGAACCGTCAAATGACAATAATGCAACTGAACCGGATTTAGACAACAATAATATATTTAAAGATTACGCCGAAGATGCTTCAAAATATCTGGATAGCCTTACCCTAGAAGAAAAAGTTGGTCAAATGTTTTTAGTAAGATGCCCATTGGAGGAAGATCTTAATTCATTTTTATCTATGTATCCTGGTGGCTTTATATTATTTGGCAGAGATTTCGTCGATAAAACTAAGGATGAGATTATTTCTGATATAAAGAATTATCAATCATCCAGTAAAATTCCAATGATAATAGGTGTAGACGAGGAGGGCGGCACAGTAGTTAGAGCAAGCTCAAATCCACAGCTGTCAAATGAAAGATTTAAATCTCCACAAGAATTATATAAAATAGGTGGTTATAGTGAAATCAGAGCTGATTCTATACTTAAATCAAAATTTTTATTGGAACTGGGAATAAACCTTAACTTAGCACCGGTAGCCGATGTATCAACTGATGAAGCCGATTTTATAAATCAACGTTCCTTTGGAAAACCTGCAGCTGAAACAGCTGAATATGTAAAAACCGTAGTAAATGCAATGAAAGAAAGTGGAATTTCATCAACCCTGAAACACTTCCCCGGCTATGGAAACAATGTTGATACTCATACCGGCTCTGCTTACGATAGCAGACCTTATGAAAATTTTGTACTCAGTGACTTTTTACCATTTGAGGCCGGCGTAGAGTCTGGCGCAGAAAGTATTCTCGTTTCACACAATGTTGTAGAAAGTATGGACGCTGATTTACCAGCTTCTCTTTCAAAAAATGTAAATAATATTTTAAGAAATGAACTTAATTTTACAGGTATAATAATGACGGATGATTTATCAATGGGAGCTATACAAGAATTGGAAATGGTTCAATCTCCTGAAGTTGTTGCTGTCCAGGCAGGAAATAACATGCTCATTGTTACAGATTATACAACCAGTTATAATTCACTGTTAAATGCTGTGAAAAAAGGGGAAATTTCAGAAGAAAAAATAGATGAATCCGTTCTAAAAATTTTGGAATGGAAATATTATATGGGTATTATAAAGTAATACCCATATATAATATATTATTTAATTTATATATTTAAAATTATACTCTTTCTTGATTTGCTTTAATATATTGTTGACACATGTTTTTAATTTTTTCAACAGAATCAAAATTATTCGGATTTGCTTTCCCTTTGATATCAGCCATGTTTAATTCGAACATATCATCTAATCTGTCTTTGCCTACTTCATTTATAAATTTACCAACTCTATTTTCATCTATTTTCATATCCTTAATGTAATGATATCTAATTAATATTTTTACATCTTCGATAAAGTCATCGTCATATCCCAACCTCTTTAGTATAAAAACACTTTGCTCTGCAGATTTGATATGATGTCCGTAAAAATGTCCTCTGCCATTTTCGTCAACGGTAAAACAATCCGGTTTGCTGATATCATGCAACAATGCTGCCATTCTCAGTTTTAATGTTGGTTTTATAGAATCTAAGACGACCATGGTATGTTCAAATACATCTTTGTCATGATATGGAGTTTGTTGATTAAATCCTATCATTTTCATTATTTCCGGTATTATATTTTTCATTTCACCGGTTTCAATTAATTTATATATACCTTCAGATGGTTTTTCGCTCATTAGTATTTTATTTAAAATTTTCTTATACATTTTTCTCCTCTATAAAAAGTTTTTTGGAACTTTTTTATTGTATATTACGTCATATAATATATATTACTGTAATTAAATACAATTTTATCTTAAAAAGCATTATATATAATTATACTACTTGTTATTATCTTTTTAAATACTTTTATTATTCTATAAAATCGTGTATAATCTATTTAATATGAAATTCATGTAAGGAAGGTGAAATAATGGTAAAATCCAGTTCTAAAATTATTATAAGTATTATATTTATGTTTATATTTATTTTTTCCTTTACTGTATATGCTGCTGTTAACTATGAATCTTCAAGCGCTGGTGAATTTGAAGATATAATATTAAGGGAATTGAATTTAACAAATCCTGATTTTAATGTTACTTATTATGGAAAAATAGAAGACATAGATAATGTCATGAAAAATATTTTAAAAAAGGACCCATATCTAAGATGTACAATAACTTCTATTAAATGGAGCACATCAAGCACATCTATTGGGGTTTATAATGTAAACATCAAAGCAACTCATATTTTATCATTATCTGAGAGAAAAGAGACCAACAAAAAAATAGACATTATTTTATCTGAAATAATTAAACCAACTATGAATGACCATGAAAAAGTAAAAGCAGTACATGATTATATAATAAAAAATGCCGAATATGACACCTCATCTGTTTATTATTCCGACTATGATTTAATAATAGAAGGAAAGTCTGTATGCAACGGATACGCACTTTTAACATATAACATGTTGAATAAGCTTAATATTCCTGTTAAATTTGTATTTGGCTCAAGCGATTCACAGTCCCATGTATGGAACATGGTTAAATTGGGTGACTATTGGTTTCATCTTGATACTACCTGGGATGATCCTATGCCGGACAGAGATAATATTGTATCATATAATTACTATATGTTAACCGATGAAGAAATAAGAAAGGACCATGATATAGAAGAAAATCAAAATCTTCCTTCCACTAAAATAAAATATTACAACTATCTGCGCAATTTAGCTAATTCAAACGCAACTGTAAAAAATTATGTTTATAATGACTTGTTAATTGAAACCGGATTAGATATTTACAATGAAGAAAATACTGCCGTTACAGTTGAAGGATTAAGCGATATACTAAAAGAGAAAATAAAGAATCATCCTTCAAAAATTTCTGTCAGATTTAATAACTCTATAGCTAACAGCAGTGTAAACGATGCAATGTCAGATTTATTTAAAATTGAATCAATATCTGAAATAAGTTATGATCAAATAGTTGCTGACAGCACCGGTAATTACAAAGTTTTAATTTTATATATTAAATACAAAAATATTCCTGACAGCATAACTACTGATCTGTCAGATAATGTTTACAACACTGCAACTAAAGTTAATATGAATGTTTATGCTGTTTATGGAAAGAAAAAAGTTGATATAACAAAAAATGTTATGATTCATCCATATGATACAAATTTTTTAAGCATATCCGGCAATTCATTAACATTTAATGATTCCGGAACTCAAAATTTAACATTTGAATATGAAGGTAAAAAGACAACCGTTAATGTTACGGCTATTAACGCCAAAGGTTTTGAATATATTGCAGATAAAAAATCAGATAACCCTGTTAATGTGAAAATCTTTAACAAATATATAGATTTTAGTTCTATTGGTCAATGGCCATTTATTGAAAATAATAGGACCCTAGTGCCGCTGCGAGCTGTATTTGAAGTAATGAATTGTAATGTTGAGTGGAACTATGATAATAATTCTGCCGTTGTCAAAAATGGTTCAACCAAGATAGTAGTATCTCCAAACAGCCAGATTGCATATGTGAATGGAGTAGCAAAAAAACTAGATACTCCTGCTAAATTAGTTAATAATCGAATTATGGTTCCACTGAGATTTATTAGTGAGTCATTTAATAAAACAGTATTATGGGACGATTTAGATAAGACTGTTTTAATATACTAGATACAAAATAATAATATCGACTACAATATTTTAGTAATTATATTGTAGTCGATATTTTAATTTTTTGATGTTATATATAATTTACCAATTAATTAGAATAATAATATTTTTTATTGAGCAATTTTTTCATTAATTACTTCAACAGCTTTTTGAAGTTGAACATCCGTATCATAATACTCGCTTCCATATCCAACTGCATCTTCCGGTAATTCCACTTCTATATCAGGCTCAATACCTATTCCATGTATATTAACACCATTAGGTGTAAAGTATTCAGAAATAGTCATTTTTATTCCTTCGCCGTCATTACCAAATTTCTGTACTCTTTGAACTATACCTTTTCCAAAAGTCTTAGTTCCGATAAGCGTTGCTCTCTTTGTATCTTTCATTGCACCGGACATAATTTCAGATGCACTTGCACTTCCGCCATTAACTAATAATACAAGTGGAATATCATCTTCTTTGCTGTCTGACCTATAGTAATCCATCTCTCCGGCTTTTGTTTTTGTATATGTAATTATACCTTCTCCTAGGAACTTATCTGTAATATCAACCGTTGCATCTATAATGCCACCTGGATTGTACCTAAGGTCAATTACAAGACCCTTTATGCCTTGATTTTTTAAATCATTGTAGGCTTTATCAAAATCCTCTGCGGTTTGTAAATCAAACGTAGTTATTCTGATATAACCAATATTATTTTCCAGCATTGCCGGTTTTATTGTTTTTATTCTTATTTTTTCTCTGTTTACTACGACATCCGAAGTTTCCTTAGAACCATCTTTATTTTCTCTCAAAATAGTTAAGTTTACACTGGTTCCCGGCATTCCTTTCATTATTTTTACAGCCTCATCCATTTGTTCAGCTGAAAAATCTGTGCCATTTATACGTATAATCTTATCGCCTGTTTTCAGACCAGCTTTTTCAGCCGGTGTATCCTCTATTGGTGAAACAATAAGAATTTTATTGTCATCGCTGGCAGTAATGTAAACTCCAATACCCTCATAAGACCCTTCAGTATCCTGCATAAGAGCATCAAATTGCTCCTTAGTCATAAACTGTGTGTATGGGTCTCCCAATGCATTTAGAGTACCTTTTAATGCACCTTCCAGCATAGCACTTTCATCTGCATCGTATAAAAAATTCTCCTTCGCATAATTCATAACACTTTCTTGTTTTGCATACTTCTGTGCAATACTCTTCATATCAGTATAATCTTTTTCTGTTACAACAACCTTCTGGCCAAATTCCACCATAAGTACATTTCCTACAGTCATTGTAAGAAATGCAGTCACAAAAATAGCTATGATGACTGTAAGAATATATTTCTTTTTTGATACCATATACTCACTCCCGATAATTAATGTCAAGCCAATTTCAAGCTTGTATAAGAAGGATAACTACAAGTTGCCCAAATACTTATACTTATTTATATGCTGTGATGTACTATTTTATCCTATTAAAATTAATAGAACCTTAAATCACATGTAATACAATGGACATTATAGCATATTTAGTTAATAAGAAACATACTTTTTAAAAATTTTTATTATTTTATATAAATATATTGATAATTAAACTCTTTTATAATATAATTCTAATAGTCATATATAACTTAGATATTGGACCATTAGCTCAGTGGATAGAGTGCTGGACTTCGAATCCAGGCGTCGGGGGTTCGAATCCCTCATGGTTCACCAAATAGAATAGGTGGGACTATTAAAAAGATTAATCACGATTTGATTTAACTCCTTTTTAACTCCTACCTCAATAATAAAAATCATGACCTCCGGCTCAGCCGGGGGTTTATTGTTGATACAATAAAAAGACAGTTGCTCATCCCAGGGCATGTGTATCATTTTTAGTTAAAAAAAATAAAAAAGGAGCCAGGCGCGATTGCCTGGCTAAGAATAAATGTTTAAATAGTTTGGAACTGTTCTTACTGAATCATCATCTCGTTTACCCTCAATTCCTCATAAATAACATTTGCTTGCGCTTTCGCTATTTTCTTAAGATTGTTATCTACTTTTAAAAATGTCTCATCTTCTATATTGTCATGAAACCCATTTTCTATAATAAATATGTGAGGACAATTTGTTTCTGCAGCTCCGCGAATAACTCCATAATAGTTATATATTTTATCTTTTTCTGTATATACTCTAGTTTTAGCACCTCTGCTTTGATTACCCATCACAGCGGCAATTCTATCAGCCATCTTTTCTGCAAATTCTTCATCTTGTGGCTTAGTATAGTCGTAATACACCTCTACACCTCTAGTACTTCCATCATAAGCGTTGGTATACTCGGAAATAAATAAATCATAACCTGCAGCCTTTCGACCTCTTTCTAAAAGTGCTGGGTCCTGCTCCCAGGTACGTGTAAAATCTACTTGTACACCTTTAGACACCAGAATTTCTTTTAAATATGTGGATATTTTCCATACTCCTTGGTATTCATAATATCCTGTTGAACCTTTATTATCATTCCCCGGTGCATGACCGGGATCTATTAATACTTTAATTTGATTTATACTTTCCATACCCTTTTCTCCCTTCAAAAAAAGAGAGCTAATAGCTCTCTATAATATTGTATGTATTTTTATTGAACTTGTCCCTTTTGATCGAGTTTTGACTCACTTTCTTCAATCCACCTCCAAAGTTCTCAGGACTTAGTTATTACTGCCGGCTTTGAATTAAATCAGCAAAAATAAAAAAGGGGCAGAACCGACACTTTAACGGTGTTACGGCTGACCTAAAATTCTACATAAAAAAACCGATGTCAAATAAATATTATTTTTAATTTAAATATTTGCATCCTCTTTGTTTTCATCTAAACATTTTTCCATATCTTTAGCTATTTTTTCCAACTGCCTTAATTCTTTGTATTCTTGCGCGCTTAATCCCCTCTTTTGCATGGTAAGCATTAATTCTACAAGCCTTGTATTTGCCTTGCTAGTTGCATTTATTATATCCTTTAACATCCAATGCCTCCTGTTGAAAAATGTTCAATAATAATCCTTCTAACCTTTATGTAAACGGTAAAATACTAATTATAAGCAATAATACAAATATAAATCGTTCCACATATGCCCGCATATTGAAAAATATAGTGGTGCAATACATTTTTATTATACCGTTTTTATAGGTCATTGGCAAGTATTTTTAACTGTTATTTGTATTATTTTATTTGTGTTTTGAGACCATTTGAGAAACTATTAAATAATTGTTATTTGTTCTAATTTTGTATTATTTTGCTACTTTCCAAACTATTACTAATCATATATTATTATTTCATCCAACAACAAAAAAACCTGGGAAATTCTCAGGCAAAATAAATAACAAATAAGATCTTAAAATCCAACCAATTTTGCTTTGTTCGTTTGCTAGCTCCATTATAGAATTATTTGAACTCTTCAATTACCTTAACATCAATTTCTGCAATACCATGAGTATGTTTCACTATCTCAGAAATCAAGTCTTTACTATTATCTGTATTTTTATTTAACATGAATGTTGTATTAGAAGTTTTAAAGACGATTGGATACATCATATCTAATTTATTTTCATCCTTAAAAATATTTTTGAAATCAGACCATGAATAAATAAATTCCTTTTTACCATTAAAATGAACAAGTGCATTATTTGTCGCTTGATAATAAAAACCCTTTTTCTTTGATATTGATTTTATACATAACATAGTATTAAGCACTCCAATTATAGCAAAAATTATAATTAAGACTATTCTTATGGTGCTATATGTTGAAGCGTTTGAATACAATATATTAAAAATAACGAAAAAAGCTAATATAATAACCATATCAAGGTACATATTTTTTATTAATTTAGAAATATATTTGCTTTTAAGAAAATATTTTTTTTCATTACTATGTTTATTTAATTCATTTTCAAATTTATTCATTCATTTAACCATCCTTGTTTTAATTATTTATATATTACCACAGAAAGATAATAATATAAATATCTTTAATACATTATAGAAATATATTACATCAAATAGCCAAAATTCTAATCTAAAATATCTTAAATTCATAATCATATTTTGCCATTTAAAAACCAACCCCCAAACTTAGATTTTTAGTCTAACTTTTGGGGGTCGATTCAATTAATCAAGTTCCTGTTTTCTTTAAATTTATTAAAATTTATAGTTCTTTAACACTTTCTTCGCCTCTCAAAATACGGAGTGCACCAAGTGCTAAGGCTTCCATTTCATTCTCTCCCGCAACAATTTCAACAGGCACAAATCTCTCAATCCGTCTCTTAATCATATCAGTAAGCATTACTGAATACGCCATACCACCTGTCAGTATAACTGCATCTATTTTTTCCTCAAAACATGACAACATAATTCCAATACCTTTGGCAATTTGAAGTGCTTGAGCTTCGTATACAAGTTTTGCATATTCATCTCCTTCTGCAATTCTCCTCTCAATTTCACGACAATCAGTGGTTCCTAATAGAGATTTCAATCCACCTTCTCCTCTTATTTTTTTGAGCATTTCTTTTTTTGTATATTTCCCAGAATAGCACATATCAACAACATAAAATAAATTTAAACTTCCTGAACGGTCAGGTGAAAACGGACCTGCATCATCACTGACGGAATCTATAATTCTACCGTGATGATGTGCACTGATGCTGACACCTCCACCCATATGTGCTACTACATAATTCATATCTTCATATTTCTTGCCCTTACTTCTCGCCAATTTCATAGACATAGCTCTAGAATTCAACACATGGCAAAAGCTTTCTCTTTCAACTTCTTTAAAACCAGTAACTTTAGAAACCGGAAGAAGCTCATTACTTGTTACAGCATCGTAGATATATGCAGGTATACCTAAAGGCTTGGCAAAAGAATCTGCAATTAGTCCACCTAAGTTTGATGCATGTATAAATACAGGATTATTTGCAAGCTCATTTCTCATCTTTTCGTTGACAATATAACCACCTGTAGCTAGATTTCTTATAATGCCGCCGCGACCAACTACAGCAGATAAGGTATGTGAATCTATGTCTGCTCCTTCTAAACTTTTTTCAATTATGTCTTTTCGGTAGTCAAATTGATCTATCAGTTCTGCAAATTTATTAAGTTCCTCCACAGGATGATCAATACTTTTTGAAAAAATCTCTTTTTCGTCATCATATACTGCTATTTTGGTACTAGTAGAACCTGGGTTGATTGCAAGAATTCTATTACTCATCAAATTTCCTCCTAATTTATAAAGCTCTTGTATAAATTATAAGTACGTTGTTAAAATACATTACAACTAAAACGTTCTTATAACCAGACCTTATTTTCACTTATATTATACCATAAAAATCATAAATATAAATATATTTTTGTTGAAGTTAAAAATTTAAAACCACTATTACTTTTTTAAATAAATGCTTATATTTGATTAATATATTGCTTGCAAATATTTATAATTGATAATATAATAAAGAAAATAACTTCTTTTTAAAATAAAATTAATTGAGGATATCAACAAATGACATATGATGAAAAAAAGAAATTTATAGTTAATATTGTTTATGTTATAGCAGTATTTGCAGTTGTTTATTTTGTTTTAAAATACGCAATTAAATGGATTATGCCATTTTTAATAGGTTTTTTAATTGCATCTATATTAAAACCCATTACTGAATTTATAACAAAAACGACTCACATCAAACGAAATGGAGTATCAATATTTGTTATTGGGGTTTTTTACTTTTTAATTGTTATTCTTATTTGGTTTTTAACAGCTCTACTTTGGAATGAAGTTTCAAGTCTTATAAAAATAATGCCAGGTCTTTATTTTGGTAAAATTGAACCATTATTATTTAATGTCAACAATTGGATTGTAGAAAGAGTAAAAACCCTTTCACCTGAATTTGCAAATACTCTTTCAAACATGGTAATTAGCGGACTTCAATATTTTGCATCAATAATTAAGAATTTATCGATATATGTGGTTTCATCAATTACAAACATTATATCCAATTTGCCCTTGTATTTAATTTCCGTTATTTTTACAATTGTTTGCTCATTTTTTATAAGCGTTGACTATAAAAATATAACTTCATTCATAAAAAGACAATTTCCAGACAGATTCAATTCAAATTTAACTGAAGCAAAAAGGTTTTTATCTGGAACATTGTTAAAAATGATTAAAGCATATGCGATAATATTATCAATAACATTTATAGAAATGCTTATAGGAATGTCTATATTGAAAGTTAAATATGGATTACTTATAGCTGCAATTGTAGCATTCTTGGATATCCTACCATTGATCGGAACCGGCGGAATACTTGTGCCGTGGGCAATAATAGCATTGATTGCAAAAAATTATCGTATGGGTTTAGGATTATTTATAATATATGGAGTTATAACAATAGTAAGAAACACGATCGAACCTAGAATAGTTGGTCAACAGATAGGACTTAATCCTGTGATTACAATTACCGCAATGTATGCAGGACTTAGAATATTTGGTTTTGTTGGATTTATTTGCGCACCAATGCTTTCAATTTTGGTAAAGCACTTAAATGATACCGGAAGAATTCACCTTTATAAATTATAAGCAAAATTGATATCTTAGTTAACTAAAATCTAAAATACAAAGAGCATGCTTTTTAGTACTATCAAGCATGCTCTTATTTTATACTTAAGCTACATAAAAATACATCATTAAGAAGTGACAAAATGTTCCTGCCAAAACAAACAAATGGAAAAGTTCATGAAATCCAAACCATGGTTTATTTATATCAGGTTTTTTCAATCCATAAATTACACCGCCTACAGTATACATTACACCACCTAAAACCAGCCAAATAATTCCACCTAATGCCATGCTCCTTACAAGAGGGGCAAATACTAAAACTGAAATCCATCCCATTCCTATGTATAAACCAGAGCTAACCCATCTTGGAGCGTTTATCCAAAAAATTTTTATAAATACTCCTATTAATGTAATACCCCAAACAACACTAAGAAGCGTATAGCCCACAGTATTTTTTAGAGCAAGTAAGCATATAGGCGTATATGTACCGGAAATTAACACAAATATCATTATGTGATCTAACTTTCTCATGACAAGTTTAGCCTTTTGCTTGGATGAATCAATAAAATGGTATATTGTACTTGTTGAATACAATAAAATCATACTTAATCCAAATATTATAAAGGCAATTATGCTCATTGTATTATGAGATCGGATTGCATTGTACAAAAGCATAATCATTCCTATTAAAGCGAATATAGCTCCACCCAGATGTGTTAGAGCACTGGTTATTTCTTTCTTATCTTTATTCATTTTAGCACCTTCCTTATATAGTTTTCAAAACTATGTTATATGGTTATGATATGACTTATTTTACAATTTGTCAATATATTTTTCTTGATATATAGTTTTTAATACTATATAATGTAGAAAACAATATTATTATGTATTATAAATTAAAGGGGGTAGAAAATGCAACTTGAAGAATTTTTAAATTTTATTAACAATTCAAAATTTTTAAATCAAGTGGAATTATCTAAAATACCGAATATAAATTTATATATGGACCAAGCACTTACATTTATGAACGAAAACCTTTATCAACGTAATCCTCACGACAAAACTCTTACTAAGTCTATGATTAACAATTATGTAAAAAATAATTTAATACCAAAACCTGAAAACAAAAAATACTTTCCTCAACATATTATTGCCCTAATTTACATTTTTTATATGAAGCAAATTTTATCATTAGATGACGTAAAGTCTATCTGCAGTTCTTATACGGACAAACATTTTAACTTTAATGATATGTCTAATTTATATGAAGTTTTTTTAGCCATAGAAAAAGAAGATGAAAAAAATCTCGAAGATGAAATTAAATCTCTGGCGTCAAATTTATACTCTAATATATCATGTGAACAATTTGATGACAATGAAAAATTATTTCTTTTAATTTCATTATTGTCATCAAGAGCAAATATATATAAAACAATGATAGAAAAACTTTTAGATTACAATTCCCAAAATAATAATTCAATAAAATAAATATAATATTCCAAAATCGACTCTTACAGTATAAGTCGATTTTTTATTAAATTTTTCTTTATGAATTAATGTTATATCGTTGTTAAAAATTTAACTTTTTTTTATTTTACTTTACCATACGTGTGAAATATAATTAAATTAGTAAATATTGCATATTATGTACATATGTACCTCTAAATGCAAAATAATTTTAGGAGGTTTAACAAATGAAAGCTGTTGAAGCAGAAAGTAACAAAGAAAGGGAAAAGGTTACCTTTTTTGAAAGCAAGTTAGGTATTATTGCAAGTGGAGGTATTATAGGAATTATAGCAGTTATATTAGTCTACTTGGGCAATCCAAAAAATATGGGATTTTGCATAGCTTGCTTTGAAAGGGATATATCAGGTGCAATAGGTTTACATAGAGCAGAAATAGTTCAATATATTAGACCTGAAATTATAGGGTTAATTTTAGGAGCTTTTATTTGCTCGCTGGCAGGCAAAGAGTTTCAATCCAGGGGTGGTTCTTCTCCTATAACAAGATTTTTTCTTGCTATTGCTGTAATGATTGGTGCCTTAATGTTTTTAGGATGTCCTCTAAGAATGGTTCTTAGAATATCAGGTGGTGACTTAAATGCAATAGTAGGTTTAATTGGTTTTGCTGCCGGCATAGCAGTTGGAATTTTCTTCTTAAACAAGGGGTTTAGCTTAAACAGAAATTATAAAACATCAAAATCCGATGGATATATATTACCTACATTTTCTATTGGATTATTAATTCTTTTACTTGTGGCACCTGCCTTTATCTTCTTTAGTAAGGAGGGTCCCGGGAGTCAACATGCTCCTTTAATTGCATCACTGGTTGCTGGTTTAATCGTTGGAGCTTTAGCTCAAAAAACAAGGTTATGCATGGTTGGTGGTATGCGTGATAAAATATTATTTGGACAAAATTATTTGTTACTAGGATTTATTTCAATAATTGTTTTTGCTGCAATTGGAAATATAATAACTGGTACATTTAATATAGGATTTGATGGTCAGCCGATAGCTCATACCGATGGTATATGGAATTTCCTAGGTATGGCCTTGGTTGGATGGGGGTCAGTATTATTGGGCGGATGTCCTTTAAGACAATTAATACTTGCAGGTGAAGGTAATTCTGATTCTGCTGTTACAGTTGTCGGAATGATTGTAGGTGCTGCTATATCTCATAATTTCTCATTAGCTTCCAGCGGTAAAGGCGCTACTCTAAACGGACAAATGGCAGTAATTATTTGTTTAATATTTGTATTAATATTGTCAATACTAAATTCTGGCCTTGTTAAAAATAATAATTAAGGAGTTAATATTATGAATAAAATAGATACATGCGGAACATCATGCCCTCAACCTGTTTTAATGACAAAAAAAGCTTTGGAAAGTAATCCTGCTGAAATTGAAGTTTTAGTTGATAATAATACTGCAAAAACTAATGTAAAGAAATTTCTTAGCAGCAAAGGTTATTCTATTGTAATTGAAGAAAATACTGAGGATATTTTTACAATAAAGGCTGAAAAATAGAATGAATTATACAATAGTTTTTTTTACACACTCTGGCGCAATAAAGTTTGAGAAAAAACTTAATAAGATGGGTATACAATGTTCTTTGCAGCCTGTCCCAAGAAAAATTAGCTCAAGCTGTGGTATTTGTGCCAAAGTAAATTATGAAGACAAAATTGACGATTTTATAGAATCAGAAATACAAAGCATATATAAGGATATATCCAAAAACCAATATGAATTAGTTTTTGTAAATCACAATAATTAATGCAAGATGCTAAAAAAGCAAGGTCAACAGTTCTCACTGTTACCTTGCTTTTAAATATATCTTATATTCTTATACTAATCCTTGTGCCATCATAGCATCTGCAATTTTCTTAAATGCTGCTAAGTTAGCTCCTGCTACTAAATTGTAGCCCAATCCAACTTCTGCTGCTGCATCTCTTGCATTGTTATGTATGTTCAACATAATATCTTTAAGTTTTTCATCAACTTCTTCACTTGTCCATGAGTATCTCATAGAGTTTTGGCTCATTTCTAATGCTGAAACAGCAACTCCACCAGCATTAACTGCTTTTGAAGGAGCAACTGCAATACCACTTTCTTGAATAAATGTTAATGCATCATTAGTAGTAGGCATATTAGAAACTTCAATTAAATATTTAACCCCATTTTCAACCATTTGTTTTGCTTCAACCATTGTAACTTCATTTTGAGTAGCACATGGCATACAAACGTCAACTTTAACATTCCATGGTTTTTCTTTTGCAAAGAATTGAACACCAAATTTATCTGCATAATCTTGAACTCTATCTCTGCCTGAAGCTCTCATTTCTAACATGTAATCTATTTTTTCGCCTTTTATTCCATCTGGATCATATACATATCCATCTGGACCAGAAATTGTAACAACTTTTCCTCCAAGTTCAGCCAATTTAGTAGCTGTTCCCCAACTTACATTTCCAAAACCAGATAATGCAAAAGTTTTTCCTTCAACCTTTTCACCAAAATGTTTAAGCACTTCTTGTGTGAAATATACAGCACCAAAACCTGTTGCTTCTGTTCTTCCTAAGCTTCCTCCAAATGAAATTCCTTTTCCTGTAAGTACTCCATTTTCGTAAGCACCTTTAATTCTCTTATATTGTCCAAACAAATAGCCTATTTCTCTTCCACCAACTCCTAAGTCGCCTGCTGGAACGTCAACATTTGGACCAATATGTCTGTATAATTCAGTCATAAAAGCTTGACAGAATCTCATTACTTCTGCATCTGATTTTCCTCTTGGGTCAAAATCAGAACCACCTTTTCCGCCACCAATTGGAAGACCTGTTAAAGAATCCTTAAATGTTTGTTCAAAACCTAAAAATTTAATTATTCCTGAATAAACTGTAGGATGGAATCTTAATCCACCTTTATATGGTCCTATGGCACTGCTGAATTGTACTCTAAATCCTCTGTTAACCTGAGTTTTTCCTTGATCATCTACCCAAGTAACTCTAAATGCTACTTGTCTCTCTGGTTCAACTAATCTTTCTAATAATCCTGTTGCTTCATATTCAGGATGTTTTTCAATTGCTGGTGCTAAAGAAGTTAAAACCTCTTCAACTGTCTGTAAAAATTCAGGCTCATTACCATTTCTTTTTTTAACTTGTTCAATTACTCTTTCAATATAAGCATTCATTAAAATCCCTCCAAAGAATTTGATTAATATTAATTCCAACTTAATTATAGCAAAATCAATTTACATTACAACTTTAAAATAAGAATTTTGTATTAACTATTTGTCAATATAACTGCATTATGCTTAGACAAGTAATTAAAGTCATAATAATTTAATTATTTATTAAAAAAAATAATTATCAATTATAATTTTGTTAATTATATGTAATATTTATTGCTTAATAATGCTAATACTTATAATATATCATATTATTTAAATATAATACAAAATTAATAAAATTTATAAAGTGAGTTACTGCCCAACGACATATAAAAAAAGCAGAGTTATGTACACTCTGCTTTTATTCACCTATTAATTTATTGTAGTAGTATGTCAACGAAAATAAGCTTTCATTCAAATGCACATTTTCAACATATACTCCTTCAGGCATCTTTAAATCCTTTGGTGCAAAGTTCCATATAGCCTTTATACCGCACGCAACAATTTTTTCTGCTATTTGCTGACAAACGCTCTTTGGAGTACAAATTACAACGATATCTATTTTTTCTGTCTTAAGATAATCTTCAATATCATCAATATCGCGTATTACGGCATTTCTTATAGATAATCCAATAAGTTTAGGATTTTTATCAAACAATGCTGCAACTTCGTAGTCAGCTTCATAAAATCCTGTATAATTAGCTATAGCCTGACCAATATTACCAGCACCGACGATGATTACTTTATATTTTTTATCTAAACCTAATATTTTACCTATCTCGAATCTCAAATTCTCAACATCATAGCCGAATCCTTGTTGACCAAACCCACCAAAGTTATTTAAGTCTTGACGTATCTGCGATGCAGAAAAACTTGTCATTTCACTCAGCTCTCTAGATGAAGTTTTATTTACTCCCATTCTTTTCAATTCACCAAGATACCTATAATACTTAGGTAATCTTCTTATAACTGCAGATGAAATTTTCCCATTTTTGTCCATAGTCAACCTCCTGAGTATATTTTAACAATCTTTTTGATTTTTTGCAATATTTTTTTTTTGCATTTCAAATCCTCTTTCAAATATTTATTACTTATTAATACTATGTTAAATTTTTATAAAAAGAATTGCTACGCAACTTATGCTAAAGGGACTTATGTCACGCCTCATCATACCTTGTGTATGCATTTAATGGTAGTTTACTAGTATATAAAAAAATAGAGCCACATGTGTGCTCTCACTTTATTCCCAATTAAAATATAATATCAACTTATTGTTCTTATGAATTTTTCATAATTATACTTTCTACTACATTAACTGTATTTTCACATGAGTCACAACATTTTTCCAATCTGTTAATAACTTCTGTCCATGTCATTATTTCAATTGGATCATTAGACGTCATATGAAGTCTTCTAACAGCCTGGGTATATAGATTGTCTCCATCCTCTTCTAATTCATTAATTAATACAATCCCTTTATGCATTTCTTTTGATCTGCGAAAATTGTGAAATTCTTCAAAAACATTTTTTAAAGCATCACAGCTCTTAACTATTATTTTAGAAAATTCCAGAGCTTCACCTCTAATTTCAAGTATGTTGTACATATACAAACGTAGCAGTACATCTTCAATATTGTCTGTAATATTATCAATCTCATGAGCTAATGAAACAATGTCTTCCCGCTCTATTGGTGTAATAAATTCATGGAATAATTTTCTCATCATATTATGACCTTCTAAGTCAGCCTCATGTTCTATATTGTGCATCAATTTCATTTTTTCTTGTAAATCATCAACATTAAAATTCTTCAGTGTTTCATCCAACATCTTTGCTGCCATACAACAATAATTAGATAAGGTTACAAATGCATCAAAATAATTATAACTATTCTTACGTACCATAATAATGTCCCTCATATACTTTAATTTTTGAATTTAAAAAATAAAAATAAATAACTTCGCCATGAGATAACCGATAAATCCACAACCTGGAAATGTCAATATCCATGTTAATACCATTTCATTAACCAAACTCCAATTTACAGATGATAACCTCTTTGCTGCACCTACACCCATAATAGCTGTGGTTTTCGTATGAGTCGTACTTACCGGTATGCCTGTCAATGATGATATCAGCAAGCATGTTGCAGCTGCGGCATCAGCAGAAAATCCTTGATATTTTTCAAGTTTTACCATATCCATCCCTACGGATTTAATAATTTTATATCCACCTATTGATGTGCCAATCGCCATAACTAATGAACACAATAGCATCATCCATATAGGAATATGAAAATTGGTCACATCAGATTGTCCATTTGCTAAAAAAATACCCAGCATAAAAACACCCATAAATTTTTGTCCATCCTGTGCGCCATGCATGAATGCCATAGCAGCTCCACTGCCAACTTGTGCTTTTTGAAAGAATATATTAGTTTTTCTTCTGCTTAACCCCATGCACAAAAATCCTGTTAACTTTACAACAACCCACCCTAGAACAAATCCCAAAAATGTAGATAAAACCAATCCATACAGTACTTTTACCCACTCGTTCCCATTTATCCCTGACAAACCATTGTGTAATGCTATTGCTGCACCGGATATTCCGGCAATCAAAGCATGACTCTCGCTTGTTGGTATTCCGAACCACCAGGCAGCTGTAGCCCAAGTGACAATCGCAAATAGAGCTGCACATAGAGAAACCAAAGCTTCATGAGAATTCCCGCCAAAATCCACCATATTGTAAATAGTCATAGCAACATTAGCATTAATAATAGTCATCACAAAGACTCCGCAAAAATTAAATATTGCAGCCATTATAATTGCAGATTTTGCTGTAATAGAACGTGTAGAAACACAAGTAGCAATGGCATTAGGTGCATCAGTCCAACCGTTAACTAAAATAACTGAAAGTGTCAAAATTGTAGTTATAAGCAACATTGGATTTTTTAATAATTGATTTATAAATGCATATATGGAAATAGTCATTAAAGCCCTCTCTTATCTGCATGAATTTATTAAAAATTTAACTTGTAATATATATTTTTATACTAGCATACATTATATAGCATGTCTATATATAAATAAAAAACTTTCTACCACAAATTGTAGTAAAAAGTTTTTTACCTATTTATTAGAATATAAGGAATCCTGCCGATACTATCACACCGCTGAACAACAATACTATTACGCAGTATCCCATAATATCTTTTGCACTTAATCCTGCAATACCAAGTGCTGGCAGTGCCCAGAACGGTTGAATCATGTTAGTCCATGCATCTCCCCATGCAATAGCCATTGCAGTTTTGGCAGGGTCAACACCTATTTCAGCACCAGCAGGCATCATTATTGGAGCCTGTACTGCCCATTGTCCTCCTCCAGAAGGTACAAAGAAGTTAACAATACCGGCGCTCAAGAATGTAAACAACGGGAAGGTCGTTACTGTAGAAATATTTACAAATGAAGTTGATATAACACCGGCTAAGGAAACACCTGTCTCAGGATTAGCACCTGTCATCATACCCATAATACCTGCATAAAATGGGAACTGAAGAATAATTCCTGCGGCACTTGATGCTGCGTCAGTTATAGCATCAATATATTTTCTAAGATTACCGTGTAACAATATTCCAACAAACATAAATATAAAGTTAACAAAATCAAGGCTTAAGTTTAGACCAACTTTAGTAAAGTTGTATATTATGTAAGAAAATCCTAAAATTAATGTAATAACCCAAATAATTTTACTACGTTCTAATTTATCTGCTGGTGAAAACTTACTCGCATCTTCCGCAACAGGTTGCTTTTCTATTAAAATCTTTGGATCAACTTCTACGGTATGCTCTTTGTCCGGCATCATAGACTTGCACACAAATGGCAAGCCAATAATTATAATTCCTGATATAAATAAATTCATTGGTGAAAATATTGTTTGACTTGTTGCTATAGTAAATGATTTATCAAATATCTCCGGAGCGACACTAGCGAGAGCTCCTTCGTTTGCTACTTTCAATGGAATTGACCCTGATATACCACCATGCCATACGACGAATCCTGAATAAGCGGATGCAATTAATAATCTATAATCAATTCCTTTTACCTCTTTAGCAATTTCTTTTGCCAATAATGCACCGATTACTAAGCCAAAACCCCAGTTAATCCAGCATGCTAGCACAGCCACAAATGCTGTAATCATAATTCCTCTTACCGGTGTTTTAGCACTTTTTGCTATTTTACTAAGCAAATTTTTAAATACTTGCGCTTGTGCCATAGCACTGCCAAGTACCAATACCAATACCATCTGCATTGAGAATCCAAGCAGTCCCCAGAATCCTTGTGTTCCTGCCCAGTTAAGTATCATTTGAAGTGGTGTTTGTGCGGTGAATATCAATCCACCAATAAAAGTAATGATTGTTAAAATAATAGCAAATAAAAATGGATCTGGCAGGTATTTGTTCATAACATATACACAGCCGTTAGTAAATTTTTTAAACATAATAAGACCTCCTAAAAGATATAGTATTTAATACTATATTACAATTATTTATAATGTATACTAATAGTAATATAGCCGGCTACATTTTACATCTATTAATATGAATTTTCAATTATATATATTACCGTTATTTAAAGTTTTAGTTTCAAATTTTTGTTAATTCCTTCACCAAGTCAATTTATCTTAAGTATACTTCCATATGCTCTGTTTTTTGTTGTACTACTATATATGTTTTATTTATTTATTTCTATTTTTGTCCCTAACCCCCATTGCATCAAAATAAAATCAGTAACTAATTCATATTGGTACGAATATAATAACAAATATATCGTTATAGGAGGTTTTTAATGAAAAAATTTATTTCTTTACTACTTATTGTAGTTCTTATTGCATCTCTATTATTGGTTGGATGTGAAAAGACTAAGGAAAATAAAAATATTCGACTTGTAGAAGTAACGCACTCTGTATTTTATTCACCTCAGTATGTTGCTATCGAAAAAGGTTTTTTTGAAAAGAACGGTATTGACATAGAGCTTACTAATGGCGGCGGCGCCGATAAGTGTATGGCTGCTGTTCTTAGCAATCAAGCGGATATTGGATTTATGGGACCAGAAGCTAGCGTTTATGTTTTTAACCAGGGTAAGGAAGATTATGTAGTTAATTTTGCTCAACTTACACAGAGAGATGGATCATTCATAGTTGGAAGAGAAGATGATGATAACTTTACTGTTGAAAAAATGAAAGGTAAAACTATACTTGGCGGTAGAAAGGGCGGAGTGCCTCTTATGACATTAGAATACGTACTAAAACAACATGGATTAACTCCAGGTTTAGATGTTGATGTAAGAACAGATGTTCAGTTTGATATGATGGCAGGAGCATTTGCTTCAGGTCAAGCAGATTTTACAACTTTGTTCGAACCAGTTGCCTCAACATTTGAGTTAGAAGGTAAGGGTTATGTAGTAGGCTCACTTGGTGTCGAAGCGGGCTATATTCCATATACCTGCTATTCATCTACAAAAAGTTTCATAGAAAAAAATCCTGATTTAATTCAAAGCTTTACAAATTCTATTTACGAAGGAATGATTTGGGTACAAGAACATACAGCTGCAGAAGTTGCAGAAGCAATTTTACCTCAATTTCCAGATTCTGATGTAGAATTTTTAGCAACTGTTGTGCAAAATTATAAAGACCAAGATACATGGAAACCAGATTTGGTTTTGTCAGAGGATGGATATAATCACTTAATAGATATTATTAAAACAGCGGGAGAGTTGGATGAAGGTGCACCGTATGACAAAGTTGTAACTACAGAATTTGCTAAAAAAGCAATGGAAACAGTAAAATAGTAGTATAATGAACCCTAAGCTTTTGTTCCATAAAAGCTTATATTTTAATTTTAAAACAGTATTCGACTAATAGGAGTCGAATACTGTAAGTAAAATTTTAATACTGATTGAAAACCGGAGTTACATCATTATCCTCGAAATTAAGACCTGCTTCTTCAAACGACAAGCCTTCTATTTGAAAATCAACATTTGCAATTTCATCAAATTGTTTTAGACAAAGAACCACTATTTTATTCATATCCTCGTATTCTGCCTGAGATAAATTAACTGCTCCAATTCCAAGATTAACAACAGCAGTATCACCTTGAACATTAACTCCTTCCAGATTTACACCATATGGAATTTTATTACTTACTTGTAAATCAGTTGGAGGTCCATTGAACAACTTTTCAACAACAGTTATAACAGGATTATCTACTTTGTCTGCCGAGAAAGTTATAGGTACATAATACCCGGCAACTTCTGTATCAGGAGATTTGTAATAAACTGTATAATTCGAACCATTTGCATCACCATACAAATTTATATTTTTTCTTTCAAAAGCAGTATTAACTGCATATCCCTTCGGTAATGATGCCAGTTCTTTTCCTTCCACTAATACTTCAACCTTATCTATGGTAGGAAATTCCGTTAATGTGTATGTTAGTGCAGATACCATATTTTGCTCTTCCTCATAGGATTCTGTATTTAAAATATTCTGGCTAAAGTCTACTCTACATAACCCATCTTTTATTGACATACCTCTGATCTCTGTATTTTCAGGTAATACTCCATGTAAACCTGATTGAGCAATTCTTTGTTCAATTTCATTTCCTTTTACCAAACTTCTGATTGTAGCCTTTGCAATTCCTTCTTCCCAAGGGATCTCTGTGTTCACAGGAACAACAAATCCATTTTCATCTTCATAGTACGCTACTATTTCTTTTAATTTAGTATCAGCAGCATTTACAGTTATTGTTTCTACAGCTTCATCTGACTCTCCATCTTCTATGCTATCATCAACAATAGCGAAATCCGATAGATCTGATACATCTGATGCATCAAGATTTGTATCTGACTTTAGCCCCTTCATAATATCTAAAGTTCCGCATCCTGTAATGCTTGCAACCATACAAATGATTATTGTAATAGATATAATTTTCTTATAAGCCAATTTCACACCCTCCTCACGCCTTTATATATATAATTATATTAACTGCATAGACGAGATATGAAAGATTTTTTTATTATTTTGTTGAACAATTATGATATTATAAAATTATATGATGCACTATTTTTGATTTTCTATTTTATCAGCTAAGTCATTTAGATATACCCATCTGTCCATTTTTTCCTCCAGTTTACTCTCCACTTCAGTTTTTTCTTTCATCAACTCTTGAAGTTTTACATAATCTGTAGCATTTTTTTCTAATTTTTTTTCTAGAACTTCTATTTCATGCTCAAGCTCTGCAATATCATCATCAATATTTATATACTCCTGTTGTTCCTTAAAAGTAAATTTTAATTTTCTCGATTTTGTTTTATTGTCTGCCTTATTATCCCTATTATTCCTGTTATCCTTAGTTTTTTCAGAATTTAATTCATTTTTAGTTCTAATTTCCAGATAGTCTGAATAACCGCCATTATACAGCTCAACTGACCCATCACCCGGAAGTTCTAATATGGTATCAACAACTTTATCTAAAAAATATCTGTCATGAGATACTGTTATGACAGCACCGCTAAATGTTTCTAAATAATCTTCCAGTATAGCAAGTGTCTGAATATCTAAATCATTTGTAGGTTCATCAAGAAGCAAGATATTTGGTGAATGCATTATAACACTTAATAAAAATAATCTTCTCCTTTCACCACCTGACAATCTGTAAATAGTATTATATTGTAAATCTGATGGAAATAAAAATCTTTCCAGCATTTGTGATGCAGAAATAGTTCCATCAACTGTTTCTATAATTTCTGCAATATCTTTAATATAGTCAATAACCTTTATAGAATCATCCATAATTTCTGATTCCTGAGAAAAATATCCAACCTTAACAGTTTCACCAACTTCAACAACGCCGCTATCTGGTTTTATCTTTCCTGCAATAATGTTTAACAATGTAGATTTACCAGCGCCATTTCTTCCTACAATACCAATTCTACCGTCTCTTTTTACTGTATACTCAAAATTTACTATTATCTTTTTTTCTCCAAAGCTTTTAGAAATATTTTTTATTTCTATAGTTTTCTTACCAAGTCTGGTATGCACTGAACTCAATTCGAGTTTTTCACTAGTTTCAATTCCCAATTGCTCACTTAACTTTTCAAATTGTTCAATTCTACCTTTAGCTTTCGTCCCTCTCGCCCTGGCACCTCTCTTAATCCATGCTAATTCCTTACGAAACAAGCTCTGTCTTTTTCTTTCACTACTTAATTCATTTTCTTCCCTCAATGATTTAAGCTCTAAAAATTTCGAATAATTTCCTTCATATGAATACAAATTCCCTTTATCTAATTCTACTATTCTATTTGTTACTCTATCTAAAAAATATCTATCATGAGTAACCATAAGTATTGAACCTGAATATTTAATTAAATATTTCTCTAACCAAAGAATCATATCATTATCTAAATGGTTTGTCGGCTCGTCAAGAACCAATAATTCACATGGATTAACTAATGCTCCTGCAATAGCTACCCTTTTTCGTTGTCCCACTGACAACAAATTTACATCCTTGTCAAACTCAGTTATTCCTAATTTATTTAATATTGTTTTTGCCTCATATTCCATTAACTCTTTAGTTTCAATACTTGCATTCAAGAATATTTGCTCTAATACCGTAGCACCTTTTTGAAAAACAGGATTTTGCGGTAAATAACTTATTCTATCATTATTACGCTTTATAACTTCTCCGCTATCAGGATATTCTATTTGTGAAGCAATTTTAAGCAATGTCGATTTTCCTGTGCCATTAATGCCTACAACTCCAACTTTATCACCCTCATTTAAATATAAATCAACATTATTTAACAGTATTTTTTCTCCATAGTTTTTACTTGTTTTATTTAAAGTTAGTATCATGAATTTTATTACCTTTCAAAATATGTAAATATAATAATATATTATAACATATATTAAATAGAAATAATAAGAATAATATGCTAAAATATATTTAGAATTAAAAGAATTAACTAGATAAGACATAATAAGCAAAATTTATATTATAGGAGGTTGATATGTCTGTTTATATACTGCTTATAGCAGCAATCATTTTAATATGTCTGTCACTAAATAAAATCTCCAACAAGTTAGGTATGCCTATGTTATTTGCATTTATTATGCTCGGTATGCTGTTCGGCTCAGATGGCTTACTTAAAATACAATTTGATAATTACGCCATCTCTGAAAAAGTTTGTTCCGTTTCTTTAATTTTTATTATGTTTTATGGAGGATTCGGCACCAATTGGAGCAAGGCAAAACCAATTGCAGTAAAAGCTGTATTGCTGTCCAGCTTTGGAGTAATTCTTACGTCAGTAACCACCGGATTCTTTTGTTTTTATATATTGAAATTTGATTTTTGGGAAAGCATGCTGATTGGCTCTGTTATCAGTTCAACAGATGCTGCATCTGTATTTTCCATTTTGAGATCTAAGCATCTCAATCTAAAGTATAACACTGCTTCCATACTTGAAGTAGAAAGCGGAAGCAATGACCCATTTTCATACATGCTAACAATTATGGTTTTATCAGTTATGAGTGGACAATCCGGTGGCAGTCACTTTATTTTTATGGTTTCTACACAAATTATTTATGGTATTATAGTTGGAATATTTGTGGCTCTAACAGCTGAATTTGGTTTGTCAAAATTTAAGTTTACAACAGATGGATTTGACACAATATTTGTATTCAGCATGGCTTTGGTCGCATACTCTGTAGCAACATTAATTGGCGGAAATGGATATTTGAGCACATATATTGCTGGTATAATTTTAGGTAACAAACCCATTCCCAAGAAAAAAACTCTTGTTCACTTTTTTGACGGAATTACAGGACTTATGCAAATGCTAATATTTTTTCTTTTGGGTCTTTTGTCATTTCCATCACAACTGCCTAAAGTATTGCTTCCAGCCCTTGCAGTTGCATTGTTCTTAACTTTTATATCGAGACCACTATCTGTGTTTGCCATTTTATCTCCTTTTAGATGCCCTCTAAATCAACGATTGCTGATTTCTTGGTCGGGTTTAAGGGGGGCCGCTTCCATTGTTTTTGCAATTATGGCTACTGTCAGTCCGGCATATATGAAAAATGATATTTTTCATATTGTTTTTTTCATTGTCTTATTTTCTATAAGCATACAAGGTTCGCTTATAGTTTTTATGGCTAAGAGACTTAACATGATTGATGATGACAGCAATGTTATGAAAACTTTCAGTGACTATTCAGACGAAATACCTATACAATTTATTAAACTGTCAATTTTCGTAAATCACCCATGGATTAATAAAAAAATAAAAGATGTTCAATTATTGCCGGATGTTCTGCTAGTCTTAATATTAAGAGGCAATGACAGGCTTGTACCGAAAGGAAATACCACTGTTAAAGAAGGCGATATTATTGTATTGAGCGCACTTTCCATGCAAGATAATCTTGGAATTTATTTAACAGATTTAAAGATTGAAAAGGATAGTGCATGGTTAAACAAACCTTTATCAGAAATAAAACTTGGTGCTGACAAGCTGGCAATAGTGATAAAACGTAATAATAAAGTTGTTATACCAAATGGAAAAACAATAATTAAAGAAGGCGATATTCTTGTTATTAACCAATTATAATTACTGACATCATATAACAAAAGATTTATTTATACTCGAACAATCTTACATTATTTTTCATTATTCTAATAACATAAGCTATTTGAATCTTGAAATCATCTCAGAATTACTACATGATTTAACAGCAGATAATTTTCAAAAATGGGTCAAGCTAAACCTTGACCCATTTTACTATATATTTTTTTTCTTATTAACAAACATACTTCCAATTACCATTACAATTGCAAAAACAATTAAATATGCAACAACTGCCATTTTATGAGAAAAACATGCCGCTATAATCATGAAAATACAACCCATTAAAGAAACAGCAGGCATTATAAATCTTTTAAATACGCTTAAATTTTTTTCTTTTTTCATAATCATTATAAAAATAGGAATATACATAGCATAAATTGTAACTATAGGTAATTCTGAAGAATCAAAACAGAAAAATCCAAACCATGGATCAGTTAAGTTAGCTCCATAGAAAAACAGTAACCATATACCACAAAGAAGCAATCCCAAAATCGAAGAATTAGTCGGCATATTTGTCTCACTATCAATCTGTTTAAATATTTTTGGTTTTGGGCCAAATCCTCTGGCTGCAACTGAATAAATACCGCGAGTGCATCCAAGCATTAGTCCATTTAAAGTTCCTAAACAAGAAATTATAACAAATACAAAAATTAAGGAACCACCGGCAGAAGTAAAAATTGTTTGGAATGCAGTCTTTGCACCAGCTTCCCCTCCTGCCATCATAACTTCATTTGTTACAGTACCAGCTAGTCCAACATAATAAAAAATATATACTATCATAATAATAAATGTACCCGCAACCAAAGCCAGAGGAAGATTTCTCTTCGCATCTTTTAATTCTGCATTTATACTGGTAGCAATAATCCATCCCTCATAGGCAAATGCAGTTGCCACAACAGCTGTAAATAAGGCATTTGATGTATTTACTTCTGTTACTACAGTTGTAAAATTCTGTACAGTCATACCACTGCTGATTCCCACAATTGTTCCCACTATTGCCATCAAAAATAGAGGAATTAATTTTATAATAGTTGTACTAACCTGAAATTTACCGGCTAGTACCGGCGACAAGGCATTTAGTGCATAACTTCCTACCAGATAAAAGCAGGCAATAACCATGCACTCTCCACCTGTTATAGAAAATCCAAACAATACACTCGTGTATCTTGCCGATACCCATGCCAATACTGATGTTAATGTCGGATAATAAATAATGGCCATAAACCAACCGACAAAATATCCATATTTTTCTCCCATAGCGGCTTCTGCATAATCAACTATACCATTAACCTTTTCATACTTTGTTGCCATGACAGCGAAAGTATAAGCGCAAGATATCATAATTATTCCACCAATAACCCAGCTTAAAATACCGAGTGGAAGATTTCCTCCTGTTGCAGTTAAAACTTTCTCTGCTTTAAAAAAAACACCGCTGCCTATTACAATACCAACTACCATTGCTATTGCGGTTATTAGTCCATACCTTTTTTCTAACTTTGTTTCCATAATAGTTCTCCTCATATGTACATAAAATTGTGATGTTAACATTTTATTACTTATTATAAATTTTATCAACTATAATTTATAGAATCAGACAGATTACATTCAGCCGACTCTTACTTCTAGATTTCTTTAAAAATTAAATTTTTAAATAACAAAAATCTAGGGTCTTTATGTAAATAAAACTCTAGATTTTTGCATTTTTATAAAATGTTTTCAAATTATTATTCATTATAAAATTTGTGAACCATATATTATTTTTGTACAATATTCAATCATATTCACCCTACAGCAGTTCAACACCATTAATAACAAGCTTAAATCTAAGTTTCAAGTAGTTTGCTGCCCTTCTGCACAGCAGCATTCTTCCCAAAAATATTTCAAAATAATCCATTACTGCAAACATATTTGTATCTATTTTTAGATCTATAATTATGTCATTTGTTTCTTTCATGAGAATAAGATCTGATGATTCTACTGAATAGTTCACCCTGTCATGTATGTCAAATGAGGCTATGTCCCTATTTCTTACTCTAGAACGACGAACGTCCGATTTATCTGCCAGTATTAGTGCCGCTGCTACTTCATTGACAGGTACAGCTGTTGATTCATCATGATTTCCTATTGCAGATATGATTGTTGCAATTTCTGAAACTTCCATACCCATTTTATCTAATATACGAAATGCCATTATTGCACCGCTTTGAGCATGATCAACTCTATTTACTACATTACCTATATCATGCATATATCCTGCGATACTGGCAAGCTCGGCTGTTCGCTCGTCAAAGCCAAGGTTTAAAAGAAGGTCATTTGCCTGATGGGCAACTTTGCTTACATGTGCAAATGAATGTTCTGTATAGCCTAGCTCTATTAATGACTCATCTGCTTTTTTTATATATGTTTGTATTTCTTTACTATTTTTTACATCTTCAAATTTAATCATTCATTTATCCTTCCTTTTAAGGTAACATCTTGTATATTCAATCCTTTTTAGTATTCATAAAATTTAAATCTTTATCTGTTTTATTTCATCATTATGATTCCGGACATTAAACCCCTCTTACCCTTTTGCCCTCTATGAGAAAAGAATAAATCATTATTACATTTTGTACATAATCCTGATATTTCTATATTTTCTGATTTTAGTCCTTGGCTTAACAATATATATTTATTTATTGCCCATAAATCAAAGTGATATTTTATGCCTTTTATCTCCATGAATTCCTCGTAATCTTTATTTGTTGAAAGTATAATTTCAGCAACATCTTTATCAACTTCAAAGCAGCATTGACCAAGTGATGGTCCTATTACCGCAATTATATCTTTTGGATTTGAGTTAAAATCTTCTGCAAATTTTTGTATCATATTGCCTGCTATATTTTTTACGGTTCCTCTCCATCCTGCATGAGCCATTCCAATTACTCTTCTAACAGGATCATAGAAAAATATCGGAGTGCAATCTGCATGAGATGTAGACAATATGATATTTTGCTTGTCTGTTATTAAGCCATCCACATCTTTGTAGCCTGGTGTCTCATCATATATTTTTCCCTTATCATCTTCTGTCACATATCTAATATTTGATGTATGTGTTTGATATGCTTTTACCATATCACGCAAATTTATAGATAGTGAGTCAGCTAATATTTCATAATTTTTATAGATATTTTCAACTTTGTCATCTGTACGCATTCCCAAATTCATAGATTCATAGCATCCTTCGCTTACTCCACCTAGTCTTGTAGTAAAACAGTGAAACAGATCCAAATACTTTTCTAAGGAAGAAAATGTTAAATACTTAAATTTATTTTTTTCATTTATTTTATACATATTATTCCCTTTCATTATATTATTTCAATGTTGATTTAAATAATTTAAATGGATATATATTTTCCGGCATCGCTTTAAAATCAATGTACTCTTTTGTTTTCGGGTGAATTAAACCAAATTTATATGACCACAAGGCAATCTGTGTCCAGTCCTTTTTCTTTACAAACACTTTATTATATTTGTTATCTCCCCAAATTGGCATGTGTGCATTTGAAAGTTGAACTCTTATCTGATGATGTCTGCCTGTTAACAGCTTAATTCTAAGCAGACAAAGCCATCCATATTCTTCTGTTTCAACTGTTTCAACCACTTTATAATTCAATACAGCTAACTTTCCTAATTTATCATCTGAAGTAGTTATTTTTGACATATTTATAGTTTTAAGTTTTTTTATATAGTCTTCAATTATACCAGATTCATTTTCCGGTCTGCCACATACTACTGTGAGATATTCTTTTTGAGTTTCCCGAAGTTGAACTTGTTTAGAAAGTTCCTTGTTTGCAAAATCATTTTTTGCATACACTATAACACCTCCTACCGGTCTATCCAGTCTATGTATCAGACCTAAGTATGGATTATCCATCTTTAATCCTATATGTTTTAAAGCTAACGACATTAGGTCATCATCATTTGTTTTATCGCTCTGTGAAGGCATACCTTGAGGCTTTTCAAGGCAAAGAATATGTTTATCTTCGTATATTATCTTTAAGTCCATTTTTTCTCCAAATATCTTTATTTTAAATAGTTTTCAATATAAAATAATTATATCACATTGAATTTTTCTTGTATATTAAAAAGATAGTATCTCACCATATTTTACATTACGTATATATTTTTTTTACAATTCAAAGTTTCTATAGTATAATTGTATTGAAATATTTGCAATTATATATCTGTTTTTACAAAGGAGAGGATTAATAAAATGATTTTTTCACCAGTTTTAAATAAGAACAGCAATATAGCTCTTTACATACAGCTTTATGAATATATAAAATCTGAAATTACTGTAGGATTGTTGAAACCTGACTCTAAACTTCCTTCTATCAGAGAAGCCTCTTCAACTCTTAAGTTAAGTAAAACTACAATTGAGAATGCATATAGTCAGCTCGTTGCGGAAGGTTATATTGATAATATACCTAAAAAGGGATATTATGTTTGCAACTTAATTGAGTATAGTTTCACAGGAGATTCTAATTTTTATAAAGGTGATACCAATCAATTCACTGAACTTCGATATATAAATGACGGTGTTGACAATACAAGTTTTGATATATCGGCGTGGAAAAGAATATATACAAAGGTTATTTCCGATAATGGAACAAATATATATAACAATGGTTCAATTCAAGGTGAGATAGAATTAAGAAATGGGATTGCAGATTTTGTCAATACAATGAGAGGTGGAAATACCACTGCAAATCAGGTTATAATAGGTGCAGGCATTCAATATCTTTTAGGAATATTAATGGGGATTATAAAAAGCAATTATACTGCCGTTGCTGTAGAAACTCCCGGATATAGTAAGGCTGAATTTATCTTTGAAGATTATTCATTAGATATTAAACATATACCCGTTACCGAGAATGGTTTTCCAATATCGTCTCTTAAAGATAGTTGTGCCAATCTCGTTTATATAAGCCCTTCTCATCAATATCCAATGGGAACTGTAATGCCAATAAATAAGCGCATGGAATTGCTTGATTGGGCATATAAAAATAACGGTCTAATAATTGAAGATGACTATGATGGAATTATAAGATATGGCGGCATGCCCATTCCATGTTTACAGGGTTTAGATAAAAATGATTGTGTGATTTATTTGGGTTCTTTTTCCAAAATGTTGTTGCCTTCTCTTAGAATAAGCTACATGATTATTCCAAAGAATTTATTATCAAAATACTATATAATTAAATCCAGATATACTCAATCAACCTCTAAAATAGATCAACTGGTTTTAGCTAATTTCATGAAGGAAGGATATATGCTAAAACATCTGCGAAAAATAAAGCGAATTTACAGGAAGAAAAATTTATTGCTAACAAATAGTATTATAGAAAAATTTAAGGATAATATAGAAATAAAAAATTCTGATTCCGGACTTCACATTGTTTGTGAAGTGAAAACAGATAAAAGAGAATCTAAAATAATTGAAGATTCCAAGCAAAATAATATTCTTTTGAATATAGTAAGCAGCAAGGAAAATAAAATAACATTTTCACTTAATTATAGCGGAATAAATATACATGAGATATCAGAATTTACTGATGTGCTCGGAAAGATTTTATTTTCTATAGTCTAGGGTTACACTCTAAATCTAAGAAAAGGATTTGTACTATAGCACAAATCCTTTCTCTGAAAATACTATTAGCAGTCAAGCTTCTCCTTTGAGATAAAATCAGCATCTGCCAATGCTTTGATTGCTTCATTTGTTTTAGATTCATTTACCAGTATTATTGGTCCTGTACATCCCATTCCGCTTTCAGCAT
>DALZMP010000003.1:15472-281888 GCA_032006665.1 Sedimentibacter sp. | reverse complement strand
ATTATAAATAATAGGTGAGTAGCCTTAGCAGCTATATCATCATTATACAAGGAGGAATTATCATGGTAAACAATTTAGACATATCAAAAGCAATGACTATAAAGTTAGATGACAAACTACCAGAATATCCTGAGTTTAAGGAGGGTGTCAGAAGAGCTCCTAAAAGAGAACTTACATTAAATGAAAGGGAGATAAAACTTGCACTTAAGAATGCATTGAGATATGTTCCTGAAAATTTACATGAAGCATTGGCACCGGAATTTTTAGAAGAATTAATGACCAGAGGTAGAATATATGGTTATAGGTTTATGCCTAAGGAAAGAATATATGGTAAACCAATAGATGAATATAAAGGTAATTGTGTTGAAGGTAAAGCTTTCCAAGTTATGATTGATAATAACCTTGATCATGAAGTTGCTTTATATCCATATGAATTAGTAACTTACGGTGAAACAGGCCAGGTTTGTCAAAACTGGATGCAATATCAATTATTGAAGAAATATTTGGAACAATTAACAGATGAGCAAACATTAGCAGTTATGTCAGGTCACCCTATGGGATTGTTTAAATCACATAAAACGAGCCCAAGAGTTTTAATAACTAATGGTATGATGATAGGTATGTTTGACAATCCTCATGATTGGGCAAAAGCTACAGCTATGGGCTGTTCAAGCTATGGTCAAATGACTGCAGGAGGCTGGATGTATATAGGACCTCAAGGTATCGTTCACGGAACATTTAATACTTTGATTAATGCAGGAAGAAAAGAGCTTGGAATCCCTGCTGATAAAGATTTAGCTGGACATTTATTTATTACATCAGGTCTCGGAGGCATGAGCGGAGCTCAACCTAAAGCCGTTGAAATAGCCAATGGTGTCGGTATAGTTGCTGAAGTTGACTATTCCAGAATTGAAACCAGACATAAGCAAGGTTGGGTAAGCCTAATTACTTCTGATTTAGAAGAAGCATTTAAAGTTGCTCATGAATATATGGAGAAAAAACAAACTATATCAATTGCGTATCATGGAAATATAGTTGACCTTTTAGAGTATGCTGTAGAAAAAAATATTCATATAGATTTATTATCAGACCAAACATCATGCCATGTTCCATATGATGGAGGATACTGTCCTAAAGGATTTACTTTTGAACAAAGAACAGAATTGTTAAATTCAGATAAAGAAAAATTCTCTGAAGAGGTAAATAAAACATTAGGAGCTCATTACAGAGCAGTTAAAACTTTAGTAGACAGAGGAACTTATTTCTTTGATTATGGTAATGCATTTATGAAAGCTGTTTTCGATTCAGGTGTCAAAGAAATAGCTAAAAACGGCGAAGATACAAGTGAAGGATTTATTTGGCCTTCATATGTTGAAGATATAATGGGACCAATGCTGTTTGACTATGGATATGGACCATTCAGATGGGTGTGCTTAAGCGGTAAACCAGAAGATTTAAGAAAAACTGACCACGCAGCTATGTCTGTAATAGATCCAAACAGAAGAGGTCAGGACAGAGATAACTATATATGGATCAGAGATGCTGAAAAAAATAAATTGGTGGTTGGAACTCAAGCCAGAATTCTTTATCAGGATGCTCTGGGCAGAAGAGATATAGCACTTAAATTTAATCAAATGGTAAGAGATGGGGAAATAGGACCTGTAATGTTAGGAAGAGATCACCATGATACAGGTGGTACAGATTCTCCATTCAGAGAAACATCAAATATCTATGATGGAAGCAATGTAACTGCAGATATGGCTATTCACTGCTATGCAGGAAATGCAGCAAGAGGAATGAGTCTCGTAGCTCTTCACAATGGCGGTGGAGTTGGAATAAGCAAATCAATAAACGGTGGTTTTGGAATGGTATTGGATGGCAGCGAGAGAGTAGATGAAATACTTAAAAAATCAATACCTTGGGATACTATGGTCGGAGTTTCAAGAAGAAGCTGGGCAAGAAACGAACATTCTATAGAAACTACAATGGAATATAACAAGCAATTTGCAGGTCAGGATCACATAACAATACCATATGTAGCATGTGATGATTTAATTGAAGAGACATTAAAAAAATACAACAAATAAAACATGTTGAAATTCGGAGGATAAAATGAACAAAATAATAGAATGTGTTCCTAATTTTAGTGAGGGAAGAGATTTAAATAAAGTTGAAAAGATTCTTGATATATTCAGAGGAAAGCATGACTTAAAATTATTAGATTACAGCAGTGACGAAGATCACAACAGAAGCGTTGTAACAATAGTCGGAGAACCTGAGGCGTTAAAAAAAGCTATGGTTGAAGCAATTGGCAAAGCAGTTGAATTAATTGATTTAACAAAGCACGAAGGACAGCATCCTCGTATGGGAGCAGTTGACGTAATACCATTTATTCCAATAAAAAATGCAACTGTTGATGAAGCTGACCAGCTTGCAAAAGAAGTTGCTAAAGAAGCGTCAGAAAAATATGGATTACCTTTTTTCCTCTATGAAAAGTCAGCTACTGCATCTCACAGAGAGAATCTTGCTAACATCAGAAAGGGCCAATTTGAAGGTATGGCTGAAAAAATGAAGGATGATATGTGGAAACCTGATTTTGGTCCTGAAACTATACATCCTACAGCAGGTGTTACTGCAATAGGTTCCAGAATGCCTTTAGTTGCATACAACATTAATTTAGCAACTAATAATTTGGAAATAGCAAGTAAAATTGCTAAACAGGTCAGACATTTGAGCGGTGGATTCAGATATGTTAAGGCTTTGGGAATTGAACTCGAGGACAGAGGAATAGTTCAAGTGTCCATGAACTTAACTGATTATACAAAATCAGCTATATACAGAGTTTTTGAAACTGTAAAAATGGAAGCAGCCAGATATGGTGTTAATATAGTTGGAAGTGAAATAGTTGGACTTGTACCTATGCAGGCACTTGTAGATACAGCAGACTATTATTTAAGACTTGAAAACTTCAGCATGGATCAGGTTTTAGAAACAAGACTTTAATAAAAATATAATCGTACAAATAAATACCTTTATGCGGTATTTATTTGTACGCAAAAGGGAGTTTTGATATGAGTAAATTAATAATTAAAAATGCATCTGAACTTGTTACTTGTAAAGGAAAAAGCCCAAAACACGGCAGAAATATGTCAGATATAGGAATGATAAAAGATGGCTGTGTTGTAATTGAAGATGAAATAATCGTTGATGTTGGGTCAACAGAAGAAATTTTAAAGAAATACAACGAAAATGATTACGAAGTGATAGATGCAAAGGATAAAGCTGTACTTCCCGGATTTGTAGATTCACATACGCACTTCATATTTGGCGGGTATAGGGCTGACGAGTTCTCTTGGAGACTCAGAGGCGACAATTATATGTCAATAATGGAGAGAGGCGGAGGAATAACCAGTTCTGTAAGAGCAACAAGAAATACAACTCTTGATGAATTTGTAAAATTGGGAAAGAAACGTCTGGATAAAATGATGGCTATGGGAGTAACGACTGTAGAGGGAAAAAGCGGATACGGTCTGGATTGCGAAACTGAGTTAAAACAGCTTGAAGCTATGAAAGAGCTTAATAAAATTCATCCGCTGGACATCGTACCAACATTTCTGGGACCTCACAGTGTATTGCCTGAATATAAGGGAAAAGAGGATGAATTCCTCGATATGATGATTGATGAAGTTTTGCCGGTTGTTGTGGATAAAAATCTTGCTGAATTTGCGGATATATTTTGTGAAAAAAATGTTTTTTCAATAGAACAATCAAGACGATTTTTAAACAGTGCAAGAGAAAAAGGCTTAAAATTGAAAATACATGCTGATGAAATGGTTCAATTAGGCGGAACTGAACTTGCCGTTGAACTCTCTATGGTATCAGCCGATCACCTTTTACAAGCATCAGATGAAGGCATCAAACAATTAGCAAGTTCCGATGTTATTGCCACACTTCTTCCTGCTACGGCATTTTGTTTGAAAGAGGAATATGCCAGAGGAAGATACATGATAGATTCAGGATGTGCGGTGGCTTTAGCTACAGATTTTAATCCGGGAAGTTGCTTTACAAATTCAATACCATTAGTTATTGCACTTGCAGCATTACATATGAAAATGTCGATTGAAGAAATAATATCAGCATTGACTATAAATGCAGCAGCAGCAGTAGGAAGAAATGATGTGGTAGGCAGCATTGAAGTCGGTAAAAAGGCTGATATAATAATACTTGAATATCCGTCTATTAACTTTCTTCCATATCATGTAGCAGTTAATATAGTTGAAACAGTTATAAAAAACGGAAAAGTTATAAAGGGAGAGTAAAATGGATTCTATGATGAAAAATATGACTTTAGTTGACTTTGCAGCTAAGGTAGCTTCTGATTCACCGGTTCCCGGAGGAGGAAGTATGGCAGCTGTTTGTGGAGCATTAAGTGCGGCTCTTGCAGAAATGGTTGCAAATTTAACGGTTGGTAAGAAAAAATACGCAGAAGTTGAACCGGAAATGAAAGAAATAGCCGTAAAAGCTTTGGCAATAAGAGAGAAATTGCTGGATGATATACAAAGAGACAGCGATTCATACGACAAGGTTATGTCTTCTTATAAAATGCCTAAAGATACAGATGATGAAAAAATAATAAGACAAAATGCAATACAAGAAGGATTGAAATTAGCTGCATCTGTTCCTTTGGATATAGCGGAAACTTCATTTGAAATTTTACCTTTGACAGAAGCAGTGGTTACAAAGGGTAATGCTAATGCTGTCACAGATGGACTTGTTGCTTGTATGATGGCAAGGACAGCAGTATTATCTGCACTATTTAATGTAAAAATTAATCTTGATTCAATAAATGATCAAGAGTTTGTAAAGGTAATGAAAGAAAAAGTCAATAGCATTGAAAATAAAACTATTGAAAATGAGAAAAAAATATTAGATAAGTCACCATTTTAATGGTATAATAAGGGGGAAGAAGTTCCCTCTCATCTTAGTGATAAAATAATCACGATTACGGAATGGTGAAAAAGTTTAACCAACAAGGCATGGAAGACAGGCAACTGCAGCGTATTTGGATACGTGAGCATTGGCTGTCTAAACGTAAGCTAAGCGGTAAAACTATTTTAACAGCTTGAGAGGGAAGAATTTCCCTCTTTTTTTTAGTTTGCCCAGCATGGGCGTAATCTAATCGGTGAAAGACCGTAGTGTGCCCTGATAGTGGGAAACACATAGCCAAAGACAAGGGTGTCCATCGTGAGGTGGAATCTGAAGGAAGTCGGATGGCAAACCTCTGGTCTGACGAACAGAAATCATATATAAGGCACGGTATATCGGGTAAAGTTGCTAAACAAACTGAAGCCCAATAACTATCCGAAGATATACTGTGTAAATGTGGCAGATAGGTGGAGGGAAAGAGTACGCATCTTAACTGGGGAGGTCTCGTATGTAAGTTATGGACATGAACTTAGAAATAACAACCTATGCAGTGATGTATAGCTGAGATACGAGAAGTCAGCAGAAGTCATAGTACTAAGTGTAGTCGACGACATTTAGGAAGGACTGAACAATAGGAGGTTTTGAAGAATTGAAAGAAACAAAGAAATATGTAGAAAGCAGACAACTTCATATAGAAGGCTTCGCCCGTGAAAGTAGAGTGGAACTTGAGGATAACGGAAAAGTGCCGAGTATTTCATTGACGTCCAATAGGAAGCAAGACAACAGAAATGTGTATACAAGCAACTTGTTGAAGAGAATCATTCACAAAGACAACATGAATGAAGCATTTAGAAGAGTGAAGAAAAACAAAGGAAGCCATGGAATTGACGGATTAACGATAGATGAACTTCAATCGTATCTTGAAGAAAATGGTGTAAAACTTCAACAAAGTTTGCTCGATGGAACGTATGAACCATTACCCGTTAGAAGGGTAGGAATACCAAAAGATAACGGGAAGAAAAGACAACTTGGAATACCAACAGTAATTGACAGAGTAGTACAACAAGCAATAGCACAGGTTTTAAGTCCAATATTTGAAAATACATTTTCAGACAATAGTTTTGGATTTAGACCAGGAAGAAGCGCTCATGGCGCCTTAAAAAGATGCCAAGAATACATGAATGAAGGCTACAAATGGCTAGTTGATATAGACTTAGCATCATATTTTGATACTGTAAACCATGACAAGTTAATTTGGTTGATTTACAAAGAAGTTAAAGACATGAGAGTAATTTCTCTCATAAGGAAGTATCTGAATGCTGGGGTTATGATAAATGGAAATGTAACTTCAATAAATTTAGGGGTTCCCCAAGGAGGAAACTTGTCCCCGCTTTTAAGTAACATTATGCTTAATGAGCTTGACAAGGAACTAACTAAAAGATGCTTAAGGTTTGTCAGATATGCTGATGACTGCAATATTTATGTGAAAAGCAAGAGAGCAGCAGAAAGAGTTATGAAAAGCATAACCGAATTTATTGAATGTGACCTTAAATTGAAGGTCAACACAGATAAAAGCAAAGTTGATAGGCCTTGGCGGTGTAAATTTTTGGGGTACACATTTTACTACTCTAAAGACGGTATCAAAATGAGAGTACACGAGAAATCAATAAATAAACTCAAAGATAAGCTTAGAAATCTGACTGGTAGAAGTAAAATAGGCAACATTAAAGAAACATATGAAAAGATTAAGCAACTAATAGTAGGTTGGGTAAATTACTTTAAACTTGCAGACATGAAGAATATAATGAGTAAAATTGATAAATGGCTAAGACGACGCATTCGCATGTGCTATTGGAAACAATGGAAAAAAACTAGTGCGAAATTCAATAACTTAAAGAAACTCGGTATCGCAAGAGATAAAGCGTGGCAATTTGCAAACACAAGAAAAGGCTATTGGCGTATAGCCAAAAGCCCAATTCTTGCACGCTCTATTACTAATGCCAGACTCGAAAAAGCTGGATTAGTGTCTTTACTTAAAATATACACATCAAAATGTTAATTCTATTGAACCGCCGTATACCGAACGGTACGTACGGTGGTGTGAGAGGACGCTAAATAAATTAATTATTTAGCTCCTACTCGATTATGCTAGGGAAGTTCTCCTCCTAGTATATAAAAAACGAGGATTGCAAAGGACGTGACGCCCTTGCCGTTTAGGGGGGTGCTCAGTAAAAATGCTTAGTACTAAGCATTTTTACGCCGAAGGGGGACATAGGTCCCCCTAGCGGAAGTTGCGTAGCAACTCTTTTTATATCTAATATATCATAGAAATTCAAAGGAGTATTTCATGGAGAAAAAAGGAATTGGAAAAATTGCATTACTGTTAGCGCTTACTTCTGGAGACATAGGTAATATTAAAAAATATTACGAAAGTAAAAATTATGTGATATATAAGGGTCAGGCCGGATCAATGGACCCTAAAAAAATTGTTGCAGCTATAGAGACGGCTGCTTCAAGAGAAGACATTATAAGAGAGAATTACCATGAAGAACATGCGCTTTATCATGCAATAATTGAGGCATTAAGTGGTTATTGCCGGGGTCAGGTTATGCTTGGAGAAGTATTGAGAAGTGCGGGACTTACCTTTACAATTGTAAGAGGTACGTTGATAGAAGATGATAAGTCTAGCGGAAATTGGATTGCTATTGTACTTTATGGGCAGATAGGCTCACCAAGAAGAGGGTTTGAACATGAGGCTATAGGCATGGGCATTCAACCTATATAAAAGTCAAATAAAGAACAGGAGAAGAAATGAATACATCTTATTTAAAAACATTTATAGAAGTAATAAATATGAGAAACATTTCACGAGCTGCCGAAAAATTATTTATTACTCAACCGGCAGTTTCAAAGCAACTTCAATTATTAGAAAAGGATTTTGGTGCAGTTCTGATTAAAAAAAACGGAAGAGAAATAATTCCTACGGATGATGGATATTTATTGTACAAATATGCAATAAATATACTTAATGAAGAAAATAAAATTTATTCGGTACTGAGGGATTCAGAAAACGATTTATCAGGAGAATTATGCATATATACAAGTTCTTTGCCGGCTGATTATTACATTCATGATTTGATAATTGCATTTAGCAAAATATATCCAAAAGTTACATACAACATCAAAAAAGTTGATTCAAAAGAAGTGTACAGTTTTATAGAAGACGGATTGACAAGCTTTGGATTTACAGGTACTCCATATAAAAATAAAAAAATAAAAAATATATGCATAGCGGAAGATGAAGTGATAATTATTGCGTCAAAGGAGAAATTTGACGAATATGAGAATAAAAAAGTTAATATTAAGACTTTGTTGGAGGAAAACTTTATTTTAAGAGAGAAAGGCTCTGCAACTCTTAAAACTTTTGAAGATTATTTAAACAAAAAAAATATAAAGCTGGAAGATTTAAATGTAAAAATTCAGGCTGAGGATAACGAATTAATTAAAATATTTGTACATAATAATATGGGATTAGCAGTAATGTCTAAAATTTCAGTGGAAAGGGAAATAAAACAAGGACTGATATATCAAATTCCTGTTGAAAAACTTGATTTAAATCGAAAATTGTTCTATGTATATCACGAAGACAGATATTTTTCTAAGTTGGAAGAGACATTTAAGGAATATATAATAGATAAGTTTATATCATCTTCGGATATGTAAGTAGAGTCCGAGGCTACCTCAGACTCTTTTACTTGCTATATGACTAACAATCAACATCATCGCAGAAGCTAAATAATATCACTAACAATAAGAAGAAAAATAGTAAGTTAGTGCCATTTGCACCGCCAACATTGTTACAACCACCGAAAAATCCCATATATATAAACCTCCTTAAATGTTTTGTTTTCTTATTATATGTATGAAGGTTTATACTGTTACAGTGCAAATTAAATAAAGATGATATACAATCTTTAATGGAGATAAGCAATGATTAAAAATAATTTGGATAAAGAATATATGGAAATAGTGCATGATATATTGAATTTAAAAGAATTTCAAGCTACAAAGGATATTAAACACCATGGAAATGGGGTTTATGAGCACAGCTTGGATGTTTCATATTTATCATATAAAATAGCAAAAAAAGTAAATGCAGATTACGTTTGTGCTGCCAGAGCAGGGATGCTGCACGATTTCTTTTATTTTGATTGGAGAAGCGATGAAGCAAAAGAAAGAAGAAAAAAATATAAGGGAATAGAAAAAATTACAAAGATGCATGGATTCGCACATCCATTTGAAGCCTATGAAAATGCTTCAAAATATTTTACTTTAAATAAAAGAGAAAAAGATGTAATTATTAAGCATATGTTTCCGCTGTCACCGATTTTGCCCAAATATATTGAAAGTTGGATTGTTTCTGCAGCAGATAAAATAATAGCTACTAAAGAGATATGCTCAGAGGTTCTGGCTATTATTAAAAGTATTTTATCAAAAAAAACTTTATTTATGGGACAAGGCAATTAATTATTTTATATATTAATTAGTTATTAATATAACAATTTACAAAAACACATTGACAACTATCTATGTTAAGAATATAATATCATATAGATAGTTATCAATGTGTTTTTCGTTTAGTGATATCATTGAAAATTTGAAGGAGACCGGATTATGTTTTTATTTGAGTGGTTAAATAATCAATTATTAAAAATGGAATGGCTTTCGTATTTAATAAAAATTTTGGTTGAGAATGTTTTTGGATTAAATATTCAAGGGAGGGTAGGAGGAAGTATTCATTTTTTCATATATGATGTTATAAAAATATTTATATTGCTGTCATCTTTAATTTTTATAATTTCATATATTCAAAGCTATTTCCCGCCTGAAAGAACTAAAAAAATATTAGGTAAATTTAATGGATTATCGGCTAATATATTGGGAGCCTTGCTTGGAACAGTTACTCCGTTTTGTTCATGTTCTTCAATACCCCTGTTTATAGGCTTTACAAGCGCAGGGTTGCCATTGGGTGTTACATTTTCATTTTTAATATCGTCACCGCTGGTGGATCTGGCGGCTGTAATTCTCTTGGCGAGTATATTTAATTGGAAAATTGCTATAGCCTATGTTTTGGTCGGACTCATACTTGCCGTAATAGGAGGCACTACAATTAGTAAGCTAAAACTTGAAGAGTATGTTGAACCATTTGTTTTTGGGAATAAATCACTTGAAATAGAACAAGATAAACTTAGTGTTAATGACAGGCTGGAGTTTGCAAAAAACCAGGTATGGGATATTGTAAAAAGAGTGTGGATATATGTGCTTATTGGTGTTGGTATCGGGGCTGCAATTCACAACTGGATTCCGGAAAATGTGATTTCTGCGGTTTTAGGTCAGGATAAATGGTATTCGGTACTTCTCGCAACGGCTGTTGGGGTTCCCATGTATGCTGATATATTTGGCACACTTCCCATTGCCGAAGCATTGGTACTTAAAGGTGTCGGCTTGGGAACAGCACTTTCATTTATGATGGCTGTAACGGCTTTGTCTTTGCCGTCCATGATAATGCTCAAAAAAGTTGTTAAAACAAAACTTTTGGTGGTGTTTGCAGGTTTGGTTACAGTTGGAATATTAATAATCGGGTATTCGTTTAATGTTTTTGGATACCTTCTCATGTAAAATATATTGTTATAAATATAAATTTCAATTGAAAAGAGGAGAAAATCAAAATGATAATCAAAATTTTAGGTTCAGGATGTAAAAATTGTATTACTTTGAAGAAAAACACAGAAGAAGCATTAAAAGAAAAAGGAATTGAAGCAGATGTAGTTAAGGTTGAGGATTACAAGGACATTGTTGCTTATGGCGTTTTGCAAACTCCCGCTTTGGTAATTGACGAAAAGGTAGTTTCATTCGGAAAGGTTTTGAAACCAAAAGACATTATTAAGATACTGGATGCACAAAATTAAAGAGGATGCTTGATGCATCCTCTTTAATTTAAATTCTTTCATTAACCACTTCGAAATCCAGATTTTCAAAAAACGAATCAATATAAAGACTTCTGTTTATCCCATAATCAATCATATACGCATGCTCATAGACGTCCAGCACAATCAATGGTTTTGCACATACTATTACACCATCATCATGTGAATCCTGACCGTATATATAATAATCATCAGTGTAGATATCATGACAAAAAGTTACCCATCCGCGCATTGACATTCCTATGCATTTGAATTTATCTTTAAAGCTATCATATGAGCCAAAATTATCTGATATTATATTTCTGACTTTTCCAAAGGGAGTTGTATTATTTCCGGTAAGGTTTCCAAAATAAAGCTCGTGAAGCTTAATTGAATCTATACAGAAAGTTGTGGCCTTTTCTGCGCATCTTATTGGGCTGTAGTTTGAATTGCAAGTCATAAACATATCTTTTGATTCCATATCCTCATTGACCTTATTGAGAGAATCTATATACCTTGTGTATAAAGTATAGTGCTGACCAAGCTGTGAAGGTGTCATATATTTAACATTTGAAAAATTAAATTGTTTAGGAACAAACCTCTTCATAAAAACCTCCGAATTTATATTATATATAATTATATGTATGTTAAAGTCAATAAATGAAAAAATACCTTTACCATGAGTATATAAATTGATATAATTAAAATAATAATTCTAGGAGGAATACAATGAATAACAAAATAATGATTTTAGATGGCAATAGTTTGCTCTTTAGAGCATTTTATGCAATGCCTCCTTTAAAAACAAAAAAAGGACAATATACTAATGCTGTATACGGATTTCTAAGTATGCTATATAAACTTATAGACACATTTTCTCCGGATTACATATGTACTGCATTTGATCCTGAAAAACCAACTTTCAGACATGAACAGTACAAAGAATATAAAGCAGGAAGAGCGAAGGCTCCTAACGAACTTATACAGCAGTTTAAATTAATTAGGGATGTTCTTGAAGTGCATAATATAAAATGCATAGAAATAGACGGGTTTGAAGCCGATGATGTGGCAGGGACATTGGCGTGTGAAGCTGAAAAGAAAGGTGCGGAGGTATATCTCGTTACCAGTGACAGAGATTATCTGCAGTTAATAAGTAAAAATATAAAAGTTTTGTTGACTAAAAAAGGTGTAACAAATATTCATGAAATGGATGAACAGGGAATATCTGATGATTATGGGATAAATCCGGAACAATTTATTGATTTAAAGGCTCTGATGGGAGACCAGTCTGATAACATTCCGGGAGTTGCAGGTGTTGGAGAAAAGACTGCACTTAAGTTGATACAACAATATGGAAGTTTGGATAACATATATGAAAATATAGATGAAATAAAGGGTAAGCTTAAAGAAAAACTTGAGACAGATAAAATACAGGCCTATATGAGTCAGACCCTTGCTAAAATAATTAAGGACATACCAGTTGACTTTGATTTAGAAGAATTTAAGTTTACAGAGCCTGATAACAGTAAATTGGCTGAATTATACGATGAACTTGAATTTAGAAATTTTAAAAAAAGATTGAAGGATTTATCAGAGGTGCAATCTGATTCTCAAATGTCTATGTTTGATACCGAAATTGAAGAAGAAGAAACTAATTTCAATGATACTTCTAATAATGAAAATTTGATTTATGTAGATAAGAAAGAGGACATAGCTCAAATAATTTCCAAAATTAAGAACAGCAAAAAAATGGCTGTGAAATTTCTTCTTGATGGAGACCGAGCTCTATACAGCGAAGCAGTTTCATTAGGCATATCCGATTGTAAAGGAAGTATATATTATATTGATTTCAGCCAAATGGAAGAGCCATCTACTTTAGAAAGCTTTAAAGAAGTATTTGAATCTTCTGATGTAGTCAAAATAGGACATGGAATAAAAAGTGAAGTAATTTATCTCATGAAACATAATATTTTAATGAATAATATTGGATTTGACAGTGAAATAGGAAAATATTTACTTGATCCGTCGGAAAGTTCCTATTCAATTGATAAATTGGCTTATGAATATTTAAAGGAAGAAAACAATGCAGAAAAAGAATATTTAGGTACCGGAAAAAAAAGAATATCATTTAAGGAAATTGAACAGGATAAAAGCAAAGAGTATTTGTTTAATTATCTTAATACAGTTGTTAAATCAGAGGAAAAAATAAGTTCAGAAATTCGAGAATTAAATATGACTGAACTGTTTCATGAGATAGAGCTACCTCTTATTGAAGTACTGGCATATATGGAGTATGAAGGTTTTAAGGTAGACCTGGAAGTACTGAATAAATTAGGTGTGCATTTTGCAGAAAAAATTTCATCTTTAGAGGAAGAAATATATAGGCTGTCAGGAGAAACATTTAATATTAATTCACCAAAACAACTTTCTGTAATACTGTTTGAAAAGCTGGGATTGCCGATTATTAAAAAAACAAAAACGGGAATATCAACAGACGTAGAGGTTCTTGAAAAACTTAAATCAGAACATGAGATTATAGGTCATATAATAGAGTACAGACAGATGGTTAAACTTAATTCAACCTATGTTGAAGGATTAAAAAACGTAACAGATTCCGATACGCACAGAGTTCATTCCATATTTAATCAAACTATTGCTTCTACAGGAAGAATCAGCAGTACTGAACCAAATTTGCAAAACATACCTACCAGAACCGACGAAGGAAGAGAGCTCAGAAAAGCTTTTGTTGCAGAGGATGGTTATGTACTTTGTGATGCAGATTATTCACAAATTGAACTCAGAGTTCTTGCTCACTTATCAGATGAAACTAATCTTATAGAGTCATTTAAGAATGGCGTAGATATTCATACAAAAACTGCTTCAGAAGTTTTTAAGGTTAAAATAGATGAGGTAACATCTGAAATGAGAAGCAGAGCAAAGGCAGTAAATTTTGGCATAGTGTATGGTATAAGTGATTATGGTCTCAGCAGAGATTTGGATATACCGAGAAAAGAATCTAAAATGTATATTGAAAACTACCTTTCTTATTATGAAAATATTGAGAAATACATGAAGGATATTGTAGAACAAGGAAAACGAGATGGATATGTTGAAACATATTTTGGACGCAGAAGATATATACCGGAACTTGCATCCAGAAATTTCAACATACGTTCATTTGGGGAGAGAATAGCTCTCAATACTCCAGTGCAGGGCACCGCTGCAGATATTATAAAGGCTGCAATGGTAAATGTGTATAAAAGATTAAAAAACAATAAGATGAAGTCAAAGCTCATCCTTCAGGTTCACGATGAACTTATTATAGAAGCACATTTATCTGAGTTGGAAGAAGTAAAAATAATACTTAAAGAGGAAATGGAAAATGTTGTTGATAATTTCAAAGTTCATTTAGATGCAGATGTGAACGTAGGCGGTAGTTGGTATGAAGCAAAATAACAGACCACATGTTATAATCATAACAGGAAGCATAGGTACCGGAAAATCGGCAGCAGTAAATATAGTCAGCAGTTTGGGATATAAAGTACTTGATTCTGATAAAATAGTACATGATGGCTATAAAACCGGGAGAAGGATGCATTATGAGGTAATAAACTATTTCGGAGATGAAATAACAGACCCTGACGGTTTAATAAATAGACAGAAATTAGGAGAAATAGTATTTAGCGATGAAGCATGTCTGAAAAAATTAAATGAAATTGTACATAGATTCGTTGTTGAAGAACTTATGCTAGGGATAAGAAATTGTAATGAAAAAGTTATTTTTTTTGATATACCTTTAGTGTTAGAAGAGAAGGAAAATCTGGTAAAATATGGTTTAATATATGATGAGATATGGCTTATTTATGTAAATTCTCACATGCAGAAAGAGAGACTCAGAAACAGGGCGATAAGCGAAAATAAAAATCCTGATGATGTACTAAAAATTATTGACAAACAAATTTCAATAGAAATTAAAAGGACTATGGTGGATGAAGTTATAGTTAATGAGGGGACAATTGAGGAATTACAACAAAAAATAGAAGGATTACTAAATAAGAGGAAATTAAGATAGGAAGGCAAATTATGGGTAGAAGAAGAACATACGGAAGAAAAAGGAAGTTGAATGTATTACCAATCCTTGTTTTGATATTGGCATTGGCGATAATTGTTGCATTAGGTGTGAAAATTTTTAGTCCTAACTATTCTATGGCACAAATAGAAAAACTTAAATCAGACAATATACTTAAAACGGAAGGTACTATAAGTACCATATCATCTGTCGATACTAAAGTATATTCAAATGGCGGAATAAAATATACAAATAAACATGAGAATATTATAAGATTGAATAATTTTAATAATTCCATTCCAGAGGATTCGGATAAAGTTGAAGCAGTTCAGTCCATCCTTGAGAAACTTGGAGATTTAGAAGATATAGGAACGGTTAAGGAGCTTAATCCTAAGCCAAATGGATATTATTGGATTAATGTTAATGTAACTGCAGAAGAAAAAAAACTTATATTTAATTTTGAAGAAGAATACACCATAAGCTTATATTACGATGTTGAAGAACAAAAAATATATATTAAAAACAAATACTATGATGAATTCAGCACTAAAAACAATAAGGTTAAATTGCATGGATACAAGGTTAATGACGAATATAAAGCTTTAATTGAAAAATTGGCAATGAAATCTAAATAAAGTTAATATAAAGGTCCGGAGGTAATCTTGAATACAGAAGAAATTAATTTTGATAATAAGGATGATTGCATAGATTTATTGACAGCCGACAATATAAATAAAAATTTGGAAACTATATTTATAGGAAGGCATATAATTTATTTAGATACGCTGGATTCAACGAACATATATGCAAAAAAAATAGGAGAATCATGTGATGATGGTACTGTAATAACCTGCGAGAAGCAGGTAGGTGGTCGCGGCAGGCTTGGTAAACAGTGGGAGTCGATGACCGGAAGCGTGTGTATGACTATTGTTCTAAAGCCTCAGATTAGCATATCACAAGTTGCTAAAATAACGCAAGTGTGTGCGGCAGCCATTGCATTGTCTGTATCTGAATTAGATGTTGACGTAAAAATAAAATGGCCGAATGATTTAATGATTAATAATAAAAAAATTTGTGGGATATTGACTGAAATGAATTCAGATAAAGACCACGTTAATTATGTTATAGTTGGGATGGGCTTAAATGTAAATAATCCTTATGAAGATTTTCCATATGAAATAAGGAATATTGCTACATCTATACTGAATGAAACAGGAAAAACCGTTAAAAGAAGTGATATTGCCGCTAAAATTATGAATAATTTTGAAGTTCTGTACAATGAATTTGTAAATAACAATAATTTTAAATTAAGCTTGGATATATGTAAAAATAAATCAAATGTAATAGGTAAAAGCATAAATTTAATAAAAAATAAAGAAATTACAAGAGCAAAAGCTTTAGATCTGGGTCAAGACGGTGAATTAATTGTTCAATATGAGGACGGTAAAATTGACTCAATAATTTCAGGAGAAATTTCAGTCAGAACAATAGGGGAACAATAGGAGAATCTATAGCCGCTGATTGGCATATATGTTCAAGCTGGCAGATATGGTGGAACCTATGCACATAAGGATTTTGCCTCTGTAAACGAATTGACAGTATTATCTAATCTTGAGACTCACAACGCTGAATTAATTAAAGAAGGTAGATTTTGTATAGTCTTGATACTATAAGGAAGGTGTTGTAATATGGCTGAAAATGATTTAGGGAAAATATTGATATATCAAAATGAGAAAGGCAATACGAATATTGATGTATATTTTGAAAGTGACACAATTTGGTTGACTCAAAAAAGTCTTGCGGAATTGTATCAAGTAAATGTAAAAACTATAAATGAACATATACAGAATATAATTGAAGAAGGTGAACTATCTAAGGATTCAATTATCCGGAAATTCCGGATAGTTCAAACTGAAGGTTCACGTAATGTAGAACGAGATGTTCTTCATTATAATTTTCAAATGATACTTGCAATCGGCTATAGGGTGCGTTCTAATGTGGGCATTCATTTTCGTAACTGGGCATCAAGTATTTTAACTGAGTACAGCAAAAAAGGTTTTGCTATGAATGATGAACGATTAAAAAATCCAAAACCCTTTGGTGCGGACTATTTCGATGAACTGTTAGAACGAATCCGCGATATTCGTGCATCGGAAAAAAGGTTTTATGAAGCAGTTAAAAAAATATATTCAACATCGGTGGATTATGATCCTAAAAGTAAAGCAGCACAGGATTTTTTTGCAAATGTGCAAAACAAGATGCACTATAGTGTTCACGGTCATATAGCCGCAGAGTTAATTGCACAGCGTGCTGATGCAAATAAACTAAACATGGGTCTCACTTCTTTTAAAGGAGCTGTTGTTCGAAAGAGTGATATAGCAGTTGCAAAGAACTATCTCTCTGAAAATGAGATAAAAGAATTGAACCGTATTGTAACAATGTATTTGGATTACGCAGAAGATCAAGCAAGACGTCATAACCCGATGCATATGTCTGAATGGGAAGAAAAGCTGAATTCTTTTTTGCAATTTACAGGAAGAGAAGTGCTTAATAACTATGGGACGATAACCGCTGAAATAGCAAAGCAATTAGCAGAAAAACAATATGAGCAATTTGATGCACATAGAAAAAATCTTGTTGATATTGATATTGTCGAACTTAAAAATAATGTGAAATCAGTGGAGAGGTTGAAAGATAATGAAATTTAATTTTTAAATACAACAATATCCTACTGAAGTCGTAGAGGCAATAGTCAATGTTTTTAATGGTCAGTGATATTACAAAAAAATAAGCTATATCCGAGATTTTTAATATTAAAAATGGTAAAATAGACTCAATAATTTCAGGAGAAATTTCAGTCAGAACAATAGGGGAACAATAGGAGAATCTATAGCCGCTGATTGGCATATATGTTCAAGCTGGCAGATATGGTGGAACCTATGCACATAAGGATTTTGCCTCTGTAAACGAATTGACAGTATTATCTAATCTTGAGACTCACAACGCTGAATTAATTAAAGAAGGTAGATTTTGTATAGTCTTGATACTATAAGGAAGGTGTTGTAATATGGCTGAAAATGATTTAGGGAAAATATTGATATATCAAAATGAGAAAGGCAATACGAATATTGATGTATATTTTGAAAGTGACACAATTTGGTTGACTCAAAAAAGTCTTGCGGAATTGTATCAAGTAAATGTAAAAACTATAAATGAACATATACAGAATATAATTGAAGAAGGTGAACTATCTAAGGATTCAATTATCCGGAAATTCCGGATAGTTCAAACTGAAGGTTCACGTAATGTAGAACGAGATGTTCTTCATTATAATTTTCAAATGATACTTGCAATCGGCTATAGGGTGCGTTCTAATGTGGGCATTCATTTTCGTAACTGGGCATCAAGTATTTTAACTGAGTACAGCAAAAAAGGTTTTGCTATGAATGATGAACGATTAAAAAATCCAAAACCCTTTGGTGCGGACTATTTCGATGAACTGTTAGAACGAATCCGCGATATTCGTGCATCGGAAAAAAGGTTTTATGAAGCAGTTAAAAAAATATATTCAACATCGGTGGATTATGATCCTAAAAGTAAAGCAGCACAGGATTTTTTTGCAAATGTGCAAAACAAGATGCACTATAGTGTTCACGGTCATATAGCCGCAGAGTTAATTGCACAGCGTGCTGATGCAAATAAACTAAACATGGGTCTCACTTCTTTTAAAGGAGCTGTTGTTCGAAAGAGTGATATAGCAGTTGCAAAGAACTATCTCTCTGAAAATGAGATAAAAGAATTGAACCGTATTGTAACAATGTATTTGGATTACGCAGAAGATCAAGCAAGACGTCATAACCCGATGCATATGTCTGAATGGGAAGAAAAGCTGAATTCTTTTTTGCAATTTACAGGAAGAGAAGTGCTTAATAACTATGGGACGATAACCGCTGAAATAGCAAAGCAATTAGCAGAAAAACAATATGAGCAATTTGATGCACATAGAAAAAATCTTGTTGATATTGATATTGTCGAACTTAAAAATAATGTGAAATCAGTGGAGAGGTTGAAAGATAATGAAATTTAATTTTTAAATACAACAATATCCTACTGAAGTCGTAGAGGCAATAGTCAATGTTTTTAATGGTCAGTGATATTACAAAAAAATAAGCTATATCCGAGATTTTTAATATTAAAAATGGTAAAATAGACTCAATAATTTCAGGAGAAATTTCAGTCAGAACAATAGGATAGCAATGGGTGAGCAGTTGTTTTTACAATCGCTCACCCATTGCTTTATGCTTTTCTATTGTTAATTGCTTGAAGTTACTTCGTAGTTTCCTCTGACCATGAATATTGCATAATCATTTGTGTAGACACCTCTGCCGTCACTTCTTGGTACAATCAGCAAATTATTTGCCGGCACAGACATATCCTGAACAAAATCTTTCCCCTTTGTTACATTTGTAAGGCCACCCAATTCACTGGCTATAATAAAAGCTTCCCCACCTCGTAGAATTAATTCGGTGCCTTCTTCTGCAATCAGTTTTTCATCAGCATGTATTTCTACGATTTCTAAGTTGGGAGCACTTGTTGATTGTCCGCCGGATGATTTTATTTTTTCTTGTAAATCATTTACTTTAGTATTTAAACTAGATATAGTGTCAAGCTTATATTCTGAAATAAAGCTAGTCAATCGCTGATTCAGATAGCTTAATACTACTATTGGGTCACTGCTGTCCCCAGGTGCGGCTGAAATTACCGTTGAAAGTAAAAGCGCAATAACAATCACAAAAACAAGTATTTTTTTCAACATAACAACTCCCTTATTCAAATCTATATTTTTATGACATTATAACAGTAAATTCGACATAAATCAAGACCTGGGGCACAGCATCATCAATGTATTTAATTATTGAATTTAGTTCATTTCAATGGTATAATTGCATAAATAAAAACTAATGATTAAGTAGGTGGATTTATGAGTTTTATGGTAAAATTGTGTATGGCAGAAAATAAGTTATTCAAACTGCCTGTTCATCCGTTCAATTTAAGCAATGAGGGTAAAAAAACATATGCAGAATGGCAGTATGAAAAAGGAATAGATACGATTAAATTTTATTTGAAGTGTTCAACGACAGATGAAATGTTTAAAGATAAAGTTGTTTTAGATATAGGGTGCGGAGCCGGAGGAAAAACGGTGTTTTATGCCTCCCAAGGAGTAAAAAGTATCACCGGAGTGGAAATACTTGGAAAATACAAAGAAGAGGCTGAAAATTTAGCAAAAAAATATAACATGTCCGACAAATTTTCATTTGTTTGCGCCGACGCCTCGAAAACACCATTTGATGATGAAACCTTTGATACAATAATTATGAATGATGCCATGGAACATGTAGACGAGCCGGAAAAGGTATTGGATGAATGCTATAGAATACTTAAGCGAAATGGCAAATTATATCTGAATTTTCCGCCATATAATCATCCGTATGGGGCTCATTTAAGCGATGCAATTGGTATGCCATGGGTTCATGTGTTTTTTAGTGAAAAAACACTTATAGGAGCGTATAAAGAATTAGTTAAAGACTTGCCGGACGGCAATGACAGAATAAAGTTCAGAATAGACAAAAGACCGGACGGAACAGAATATTTTTCATATATTAATAAAATGACAATAAAAAGATTTCAGAGAATTATGCAAAAAAGCAAATTTAATGTAGAATATTATAAAGAAGAACCTTTGAGAAATATTTTTAAATATCCGTCAAAGTTACCGATATTTAAAGAATTTCTGGTAAAAATGGTAGTTTGTGTTCTTGTTAAGAAATAATTATTTGCACCGACACAAAAATGGAACATACGATGACAAAAAAGTATATTGTCAAAGGGTAAAATTTTGCTATAATAAATTCAATATATAAAAAAACACTTGTACTTTTATTTCATAGGACTGTTATATAATTTTATGAAATAAAAGTCTGGTCGATACAATAAACAGGAAAATGTTGTCACAACAAACAAGTCGGGAACAACGTTTTAAAGCTGGTAATCCGAATTATAACAACAGTGAAATTTACAGAAATTATTTATATCAAATATTATAAACTTATTTGTTTTACAATTGATATTTCAAATTTACCCACATAATAGAATTGAAATTATATGATATATTTAGGAGGATAAAATTATGGAAGAATCAATGAAGTTAGGTAATTACATTGACCTGGGAGTGCTTCAAAATATTCTGGATAATTTTGCAAAAGCTACTGAAATATCTTTTGTAGCAGTAGATTATAAAGGAACTCCGGTTACCAGATACAGTGGATTCACTAATTTTTGCAATATGCTTAGAACACATGATGAATATAAAGCAATATGTTATCAATGTGACGCTCATGGAGGATTGCAGGCTGCTATTACAGGACGTCCGTGTATATATAAGTGTCATACAGGTCTGGTAGACTTTGCTGTTCCCATAATGGTAAAGGGTAATTATTTGGGAGCAATTCTGGCAGGACAAGTTAAGGTTGAAGAAGAGCACAGAAAGTCACTTAATTTGATAACCGGTTTGGAATGCGACTGGAAATCTAAAAATGAGCTTCTGAATGCGTATCATGAAATTTCAGAGGTTCCATATGAGAAGGTATTATCTACGGCGTATACCATACATGAAATTTCTAACTATATCGTAGAAAAAGAGTATATAAATATTGTAAAAAAAAAGTTAAACACTAATCAAATGAAACTGTTGAAAGAAGAAAGAAAAAGAAGTGAACTTGAGAAGTCACTGAAGGAAGCAGAACTTAAGGCACTTTATTATCAAATAAATCCTCATTTTCTGTTTAATGCTCTAAATACCATATGCAGGCTGGCCTTTTTAGAAAAAGCTGAAAGAACCGAAGAAATTGCTTATGCATTTTCAGATATGATGAGATATGTATTAAAGAAAAACAATTCTCAGCTCGTAACGATAAAAGACGAGGTAATACATAGCAGAAATTATTTGAAAATTCAAAAAATCAGACTAGGTGAAAGACTTAATTACAATATAGACATATCTGAAAAATATGAAAATATACAATGTCCGTTTATGATATTGCAGCCATTGATTGAGAATAGTGTGAAATATGTTGCTGAAGCTAAGGAAAAAGGCGGTAATATTAATATCAGAGGATATGATGATGGAACTGATTTAATAATAGAAATAGAAGATAATGGAGATGGAATATCCGAAGATCAAATATTCAGGCTGATTCATACCAGCAGTCAAAACAATATTAGAAATGACTCCATAGGTATTCATAATGTTAATAAGAGATTGATTTATCTCTTTGGCGAAAGCTATGGTTTACAAGTTATAAGTGAAAATAAACCGGGGAAAGGTACAATTGTGAGAATCAGAGTAAAGCTTAATAACATGACAAATGATCAGGAACAAATATATTAAGTGTATTTGCAATATTAACGTGAGAAGCTTGGAAAGGAGCAAATATATGTGTAAAGTTCTTTTAGTCGAAGATGAAGAAATAGAAATGATGGCTTTGAAAAAGATATTGATTGAAAATGTCAGCAACATTGATATTGTAGGAGAAGCAAACACCAGATTTAAAGCTATAGATTTAATAGATGAAAAAGAAATAGACCTGGTATTTATGGACATTAACATTCCGGGATTAGACGGACTGCAAGTTATTAAATATATAAAAAACAATTATCCAAACATAATTGTTATCATAATTACAGCATATGATGAATTTGAGATTGCACATACCGCAATAAAATTAAAAGTGGACGATTACTTGTTAAAACCGGTAAAACCATCGCTGATAATTGATACCTTGGAGCAACACTTTAACAAAGTCGAAGAAAACAACAATATAGTAGAATGCAATAAATATATAAAAAAGCTTAGAAATGAAATTGTGCAAAAGTCTTACACTAATTCTGTAAACTTAATGAGAGAATATATATTTAAGCTATACGAGAGTACAGAGGACATAAATATTATATCCGGTATGATGCTTGAGTTTGGAAAAGGTATCATAAAGATATCTCAAGAAATGAATTTCAACTCAACTGTCAGTGCTTCGAAGCAATTAGATAAAATGAAAGCAAAGCGGATACCTTATTATGATAAATACTCTATGTATATGGAAATGGTTAAAATTATAAACATAATATTTGATGAAATAATAAATAGCAGCCTCACATCTGAAAAAGACATGAAAAATGTAGTTAATTACATCGAAAGAAATATAAAGAATGGAATTACATTAGAAGATGTATCAAATTATGCAAACATGAGCGTATATTATTTAAGTAAAATTTTCAAAAAAGAAATGAATATCAATTTCATCACATATATAACGGATAAAAAAATTGAGATAGCCAAGGACATGCTGGAGAATACAGATGATCCGATAATAAATATAGCCATAGAGTTATCATATAATGAAGCAAATTATTTTAGCAAAGCATTTAAGAAGAAAGTCGGAATGACACCTTCTGAATATAGAGAGAGACATCACTCAAAGAAAATATCGCTAAAATGTGCAAATGTAAATTGAAAAAATAAAGTTAAGATTATTTGGAAAACGATATAACAAAAAACAACAGTGATTTATAATATACTGTTGTTTTTTTTGTTAATTTTTGAGGGGTAAAAATAAGACGTATGCAGGTGAAATTTTGCTGCCGAAAAAGTTTTTTGCTTCAATTATTTGCATCTACGTAACAAGTGATTTTTTTTGATTGATATATAATATTAGATAACGACTAAATTGTTTTTTGTTCCTGTATTTTGCAGGGACGTTTAGTTTTAAAGTTAACCTAAAAAGTGGGAGGTACAAAATGCAAAAAGAAGCTTTAGGAATGATTGAAACAAAAGGCTTGGTTGGAGCAATAGAGGCAGCCGATGCCATGGTAAAATCAGCAAACGTATACCTTGTCGGCTATGAAAAAATCGGGTCAGGTCTTGTGACTGTAATGGTGAGAGGCGATGTTGGAGCAGTGAAAGCCGCAACAGATGCCGGAGCAGTGGCAGCTGAAAAAGTGGGCGAAGTTATGTCAGTTCATGTAATACCAAGACCACATACAGATGTAGAAAAAATATTACCAAATAAATAAGATAATTATAATGGAGGTATTTGTTAATGAAAGATGAATTGATGTCTAAAATCATGGATGAAGTAATGAAAAAAATGGGAGAATCCGAAGTAACTCCTGTAGCTAAAGAAGTGAAAAAAGAAACAAATGTATCAAAGGGTCAAGGAACTAACTTAACAGAGTTCGTTGGAACTGCAATTGGTAACACCATAGGTTTAGTTATTGCAAACGTAGATTATAAACTGCATGAAATGATGAAAATTGACAAGAAATATAAATCAATAGGTATAGTTGGCGCCAGAACCGGTGCAGGTCCTCACATATTTGCGGCAGATGAAGCAGTAAAAGCTACTAACAGTGAAGTTTTATTAATTGAACTGCCAAGAGATACAGAAGGCGGAGCAGGACACGGTTCTTTAATAATCTTTGGTGCAGAAGATGTTTCTGATGCAAGAAGAGCTGTAGAAGTTACATTAAGCGAATTAGACAGAACTTTTGGTGATGTTTATGGAACTTCAGCTGGACATCTTGAATTCCAATATACTGCAAGAGCAAGCTTTGCATTAAACAAGGCTTTTGGAGCACCATTAGGTAAATCATTCGGCATAACAGTAGGAGCACCGGCTGCTATAGGAGTTGTTTTAGCAGATACGGCAGTAAAAGCTGCAACAGTTGATGTAATAGGCTATTCTACACCGGGCAATGGTGGAACAAGCTTCTCAAATGAAGTTATATGCACATTTTCAGGAGATTCAGGAGCAGTGAGACAGGCAATTGTCGCTGCCAGAGAAGTAGGTCAGAAACTCTTGGGAACATTGAGTGACGATGAAATGAAATCTTCAACTGTTCCATATATATAACAAAAATTGAGCTGAAAAGGAGTGTATAAAATGAGGTCTAAACGTTTTGAAGTATTAGAAAAAAGACCAGTCAATCAAGATGGTTTTGTTAAAGAGTGGGCTGAGGTTGGTCTTATTGCTATGGATAGCCCAAATGATCCAACCCCAAGCATAAAAATAAAAGACGGAAAAGTAGTGGAACTTGACGGTAAAAAAAGAGAAGACTTTGACATGCTTGATATATTTATTGCAGATTATGCCATAAATTTAGAAAATGCAGAAAAAGTTATGGCAATGGACTCTTTAGAACTTGCCAGAAAGTTAGTGGATATAAATGTTTTAAGAAAAGATGTATTGAAATTAACATTGTCAATGACTCCGGCCAAAATAGTTGAAGTTGTTGGAAAAATGAATGTTTTAGAAATGATGATGGCAGCTACTAAAATGAGAGCAAGAAAAATACCGTCAAATCAGTGCCACGTTACAAATGTAAAAGACAATATGATTCAAATTGCTGCTGATGCAGCCGAAGCAGCTATAAGAGGATTTGATGAGCAAGAAACTACAGTTGGTATAGTTAGATATGCACCATTTAATGCTTTAGGTATCTTCATTGGTTCACAAGTAGGCAGACCGGGTGTTTTAACTCAATGTGCAGTCGAAGAAGCTACAGAATTAGTACTTGGTATGAGAGGACTTACAGCATATGCTGAAACAGTATCTGTATATGGTACAGAGCCAGTATTTATGGATGGAGACGACACGCCTTGGTCCAAAGCATTCTTGGCATCATGTTATGCATCGAGAGGATTAAAAATGAGATTTACCTCAGGTACAGGTTCCGAAGTTCAAATGGGATATGCAGAAGGTAAATCAATGCTTTATTTAGAAGCCAGATGCCAGTTTGTTACCAAAGGCGCCGGTGTACAAGGCACACAAAACGGTTCTGTAAGCTGCGTGGGAGTTCCGGCAGGAGTACGCGGCGGTATAAGAGCAATACTTGCAGAAAACTTAATAGGTATGATGCTGGACTTAGAATGTGCATCAAGCAATGACCAAACATTTACTCACTCAGATATCAGAAAAACAGCTCGTTCATTAATGCAATTTGTTCCCGGTACTGATTTCATATGTTCAGGTTACAGTTCAACACCTAACTACGACAATATGTTTGCAGGCTCAAACTGGGATGCAGAAGACTATGACGACTGGAACATAATTCAGAGGGACTTAAAAATCGACGGCGGACTGAGACCTGTTTCAGAAGAAGAAGTAATTAAAGTTAGAAATAAAGCAGCTAAAGTAATACAAGGATTGTTCAAAGAACTTGGATTGCCGGAAATAAGTGACAGTGAAGTTGAAGCTGCAACATATGCTCACGGAAGCAAAGACATGCCTGACAGAAATGTTGTTGAAGATTTGAAAGCAGCAGAAGAAATGATGGCTAAAGGTATAACAGGAGTAGATGTTGTTAAAGCGTTGCACAGAGCTGGATTTGAAGATGTTTCACAAAGCGTGTTCAATATGCTTAAACAAAGAGTTGCCGGTGATTATTTACACACATCTGCAATATTGGATAAGGACTTTAAAGTAATAAGTGCTGTTAATTATGCCAACGATTATGCAGGTCCACAAACCGGATATCAGATAAGTGATGAAAGATGGGATGAAATAAGCAATATCCGTAATGCAGTAAGTCCAGAAGATTTCTAAGAGAGGTGAAATTCATGACAATTGACGAAAAATTATTAAAAAGTGTTATAGAAGAAGTATTAAAAGAAATGAATTTTGACAATGTGTCTAGTTCTGCCAAACCTACACTTTTGGTAGAAGAAGCAAATGGTATGGAACTAAAAGAAGTAGAAGAATTAAAACAAGGGAAATTGCCAAATGAAGTAGTTATAGGTCTAGCACCTGCTTTCGGCAAATACCAGACAAAAACTATAATTGGCATACCGCACTATAAAGTTTTAAAAGAAGTTATCGCAGGAATAGAAGAAGAAGGTCTAAGCTATAGAATTGCAAGAAATTACAGAACATCTGATGTTGCATTTGTAGCTCATGATGCTGCAAAATTAAGCGGTTCCGGAATCGGAATAGGAATACAGTCAAAAGGTACAACAGTAATACACCAAAAAGATTTGTTTCCATTAAGCAACTTAGAGTTGTTTTCCCAAGCACCTCTCATAGATTTAGCAACTTACAGACAAATTGGGAAAAATGCCGCTAAATATGCAAAAGGTGAATCACCTAATCCGGTACCTGTCAGAAATGACCAGATGGCAAGACCAAAATATCAGGCAATAGCTGCTTTATTGCACATAAAAGAAACACAGCATGTTGAAGCAAATAAAAAACCTCAAGAAATTAAGGTTGAGTTTAAATAATAGCGGAGGTGAAGTTATGGATCAAGAAAAATTATTAAAACAAATTATAGAAGAAGTAATGAAAAATATTAATACTGCCGGTACTTGTGATGCAGCACCTAAATCTAGCTGTGAAACTGCCGGAAAGATAGATGCTTCAAGTTATCCTTTAGGTGAAAAAATATCTGACAGAATTAAATCTCCAACAGGAAAGTTACTTTCAGATATGACTTTAGATAAAGTTATTAACGGAGAGATAAAAGCAAATGATATGAGAATTTCTCCTGCAACATTAGAACTACAAGCTCAAGTTGCCGAGTCAGTTGGCAGAGATGCTTTTGCAAGAAATTTAAAAAGAGCATCTGAACTCATAGCTGTTCCAGACGAAAGGGTTCTTGAAATATACAATGCACTGAGACCATACAGGTCAACAAAAAGTGAATTATATGCTATAGCAGATGAACTGGAAAATAAATACAATTGCAAAGTTAATTCAGCTTTCATAAGAGAAGCCGCAGATGTATACGAAGTTAGAGGAAGGTTGAAACAAGATTAAAAGTTACGTTGCAACGGAGGTAGGTATGAAAATAATTGCTGGTGTAGATATTGGTAATGCAACCACAGAGGTTGCTTTGGCAAAAATAGATAGCGACGGGTTAAAGTTCCTGTCAAGCGGCATAGTTCCAACAACAGGGATAAAAGGAACCATGCAAAATATAAATGGTGTATTTAAATCATTAACTGATGCTTTGAATAAAGTCAATCTAACTGTAGAAGATTTGGACGAGGTGAGAGTTAATGAGGCTGCCCCTGTTATCGGCGATGTTGCAATGGAAACTATAACTGAAACTATAATTACTGAATCTACTATGATTGGTCACAATCCATCTACACCGGGCGGAATTGGTATTGGTGTGGGGTATACAGTAAACATCGAAAATCTTGAGAATGCTGAAGCAAGTAAAGATTATATAGTTGTAATTCCATCTAAAGTTAGTTTTGACTTAGCGGCTAAAATTATAAATTTATACCAATCTAAAATAAACATTACCGGTGCCATTGTGCAGAATGATGACGGTGTGCTTATTAATAATAGGCTGAATGTGAAAATACCAATAGTAGATGAGGTTGGATTAATAGATAAGGTTCCCATGGGAATGATATCCGCCATAGAGGTAGCACAACAAGGCGGAGTAGTTGAAGTATTATCTAACCCTTATGGTATAGCGACACTTTTTAAACTTGGTTCTGAAGATACAAAACAGGTGGTTCCTATTGCAAGAGCATTAATAGGTAACAGATCTGCAGTTGTTATAAAAACACCTGAAGGTGATGTAAAGGAAAGAAGAATACCAGCCGGAGTGATTGAAATTATAAGTTCTAAGAAGACCACTTCTATAGATGTTGATGAAGGTGCAGAAAAAATTATGATTTCCATAAATTCTGTGACAGATGTAGAGGACGTGAGAGGTGAGCCTGGAACAAATGCGGGGGGAATGCTTGAAAAAGTTAGGCAGGTAATGTCAAATCTGACAGATCAACATCCAAAGTCTGTTAAAATTCAGGATTTATTGGCAGTTGATACATTTGTTCCCCAAAAAGTAAAGGGTGGTCTTGCAAATGAATTTTCTTTGGAAAATGCTGTAGGAATAGCGGCTATGGTTAAAGCAGACAAGTTGCAAATGGAAAAAATAGGTGTGGAATTAACAAAGAAAATAGGTGTAGAAACTAAAATAGGCGGTGTGGAAGCTGAAATGGCCATAAGGGGGGCGCTTACAACACCGGGAAGCAATAAACCGCTGGCAATCCTCGACATGGGAGCCGGCTCTACAGATGCTTCTATTATAAATAAAAATGGGGAAATAAAAGCTGTTCATTTAGCAGGGGCAGGAAATATGGTTACTTTGTTGATTCAGACTGAACTGGGATTAGATAGCTTTGAATTGGCAGAGGACATAAAAAAGTACCCCTTGGCAAAAGTCGAAAGTCTTTTCCATATAAGACATGAAGACGGAACAGTAGAATTCTTTGAAGAACCTTTAGATCCTAAAATATTTGCAAAAGTTGTTTTGTTGAAGCCTGATGGTATGATTCCTATAGATGGCAATGCAAATTTGGAAAAAATTAAGAATGTCAGAAGTTCTTCCAAAGAAAAAGTTTTTGTTACCAATGCAATAAGGGCTTTGGCAAAAGTAAGTCCTACCAATAATATAAGAGATATTGAGTTTGTAGTTTTAGTAGGAGGTTCAGCACTTGATTTTGAAGTACCTCAATTAGTTACAAATGCATTATCACACTACAATGTAGTTGCAGGAAGAGGGAACATCAGAGGTACTGAAGGTCCCAGAAATGCAGTTGCTACAGGTCTGGTGTTATCAATGATGGAATCAGGTGATTGATATGATTATGCAACAGAGCGTCAGTATTAAACCTGTTATAAATATTTATTATGACAGTAGGATTAGTAAAAGTGATTTTATTTCTCTTTTACATGGTGTGGAGGAAGAAGGAATACCCTATGAATTAGTTTCTGAAAATGAAACTGATGCAGTGAATCTGAGCTATGCTGCATGCTGCTCCTCAAAACTTGGGGTAGGGCTGGGAGTCAGTAAAGACGAAATTGCATTGCACTATGAAAAGTTAGATAAATCATCACCTCTGTACAAAATTAATATTAGCAGCAAAAAAAATATAGTCAGGGCGTTAGGTGCTAATGCTGCAAGACTTGTAAAAAGAATACCATTTAAGGATATACAAGAGTAAATATTTTATCAAAGGAGGTGTTGATATGTCTGAATGCAGCCTTGGTATTATAGAAACCATAGGGCTTGCCGCAGCAGTTGAAGCCGCTGATGTTTGTGTAAAATCAGCTAATGTAACATTAGTGGGATATGAGTTGTCAAAAGGAGACGGAATGACTGTTGTAAAAATAGAAGGCGACGTAGGTGCAGTCAAAGCGGCAATTGAAGCAGCACAAATATCTGCAGCAAAGGTAAATAAAGTGGTAAGCGCAAAAATTATACCTCGCCCAAGTACGCAAATTGATATGCTTATTAGAAACACAGATACAGTCGGGTTGGAGCATGATGATGCAAAATCAGAAGAAATAAAAGAAGAAACTGTTGAAGTGGATTCTGCAATACCATTGGAGCAAGTTAATTCAATTGACACTATTGATGAAATTGAAGAGGCAGTGGAGTTGGATAATGTTAATTCAGAAATAAAAGAAGAGTTAACTCTACCTGAAAAGGCAGATGAAGAAATAAAAGAAGAAATAAAAGAAGTAGAAATAGAAGATATAAAAGCAGAAGACACACAAAAAAAAGACAGGTATACATGCAATATTTGCAAGGACCCCAAGTGTCCAAGGCTAAAAGGTGAATTAAAAAGTACATGTATACATTACAAAAAATAATTAAAAGAAATATATAAGGAGGCTTTTTAAATGGGAGAAGCATTAGGTTTAATAGAAACTAAAGGATTGGTAGGAGCGATAGAGGCAGCAGATGCTATGACAAAGTCAGCTAATGTTACCTTGATGGGATATGAAAAAATAGGTTCAGGATTAGTTACAGTTATGGTTAGAGGAGACGTTGGAGCAGTTAAAGCAGCAGTTGATGCAGGCGCAGTTGCTGCTGAAAAAGTTGGACAGTTAATTTCTAAACATGTAATACCAAGACCACATACAGATGTTGAAAGGATATTACCTAAAACATTAAAAGCAGAAGAATAAAAGGAGAACATATGGATACGTCTCGTGAAGAATTAATCAAATTAATAACAAAGCTGGTAATTGAAGAGCTTAGCAAAGAAGAGGTTTTAATTCCCATAGGCGTTTCTAATAGACATGTTCATTTAAGACGAGAAGATTTAGATGTTCTTTTTGGTGATGGGTATGAACTTACAAAATTGAGAGATTTAAAGCAGCCTGGACAATATGCATCTAATGAACTTGTTACTATACGAGGTCCTAAAGGTGAATTTAAAAATGTCAGAATTTTAGGACCTCTTAGAAAAGAAACACAAGTTGAAATTTCATTGTCTGATGGATTTGTATTAGGAATAAAACCTCCAATTAAGGAGTCAGGTAAGCTTAAAGACAGTGCAGGAATTGAAATTATAGGACCTAAAGGAAGACTTATAAAACATGAAGGTTCGATAGCAGCACTCAGGCATATACACATGACACCGGAAACAGCTAAAAAGCTTAAAATAAATGATAAAGATTTAGTTGATGTAGAGATATCGGGAGAAAGAAAAGCTATTTTAGGAAATGTTTTAGTCAGAGTATCAGACAAATATGCTTTGGAAATGCATGTTGATTTAGACGAGGCAAATGCATGCAATCTTAAAAATAATGATACAGTAAAAATAGTAAAAAAAGGGTGATATTTTGGACTTGACAAATTGCAATCAAATAATAAAAGAATTTTCAAAGTTAATCAAAGAAAAAAAGTATAATCCTTTTGAGGGAGAGTTAAAAGTTGGTGTAGATTTAGGTACCGCAAATATAGTTTTAGCAGTTACAGATTCTAACAACAGACCCATAGCAGGGGCTTTATATCCATCCTCAGTAGTGAAAGATGGAATAGTGGTTGACTATATTGGGGCAACGTCTGTTGTGAAAAAGCTAAAGGCTGAAATAGAAGAAATGATTGGACGAGAGCTCAGATATGCATCTACGGCTATTCCTCCGGGAATTATTTCAGGCAATGTAAAAGTAATATCAAATGTAGTTGAAGCTTCAGACCTTGAAGTTGTAAATGTTATCGATGAGCCTACTGCTGCTTCCCGGGTACTCGGTATAACTGACGGAGCTGTGGTAGATGTAGGAGGAGGCACAACCGGCATAAGCATAATTAAAAATGGAAAAGTGATTTTTACCGGAGATGAGCCTACAGGCGGAACCCACATGTCTTTGGTTTTAGCCGGATTTCACAGAATTTCTTTTGAAGAAGCAGAAGTTCTAAAAAAAGATACTTCAAGAGAACGCGATGTATTTCCCATAATAAGACCTGTGGTAGAGAAAATGGCGTCCATTATAAACAAATATGTAGCCGGTTATGATGTGGATACAATCTATGTAGTTGGCGGAGCCTGTACATTTACAGAATTTGAAAGAATTTTCGAAAAAGAAACAAAAATCAAAACTATAAAACCTATAGAGCCAATGCTTGTAACTCCTCTCGGTATAGCTATGAGCTGTATCCAATAGCAGGTGATGAATTGATTAAAAAAGAAGATTTAGAAAATATAATAGAAAGTGCCTTAATTGATTATATAGTAGAAAAAGTTATACAAAAAATTGTGGATTACAATAAAAGTGCACTTGTGTTGTTTACAGGAGCATCAATTGGGTTCAGTCAATCCATAAAGGCTCTGAGAACATTAAAGGGAGAAGGATGGAAGCTCAAGGCAGTTATGACTAAGGGTGCAGAACATGCATTAGGCAAAACCTTAATAGAAGATTTATTGTCCGTGGAGGATATTATCACAGATGATACCCCAAGCAATGTAAATGAGCTTATGAACAGTCATAATTTTATAATCATTCCATCATTGACAATGAACACAGCCGCTAAGATAGTGAATTGCATAAGTGATAACTTAGTTACAAATATTATTTCTCATTCCATGATGTCAGGCAAACCAATTGTAGCTTCTGTAAATGCATGCTGTCCGGACAATGCAGAAAGAAATGCAATGGGATTTCATGCAACAGAACCTTACAGAGATAAATTAAGAAATAATTTAGATTTACTGAAGAGCTACGGAATAGATACAACCATATCAGAAAACTTAGCGGGCAAAGTAAATCAAGTATTTAAAAGAAGTTGTATGTTTAGGGAATCCGATGCAGGTGAAACTGTTAAAAATTATAAATTTGTTAAAGTAAACGGAAAAGTAATAAGCAGAAGCTGTATCTTAAATAACAGTAATTTCTCGGTTATTAAAGTTGATAAAAATGCTGTAGTAACTGATTTGGCAGCTGAAGAAGCAACTAAATTAAACATAAAATTAATAAAAGAATAGAGCAGGTGAAATTATGTATTTAGGAAAAGTTATCGGAACGGTTGTATCTACCAGTAAAGACCAAAACCTGGTTGGAACAAAGCTTCTCATAGTTGAAAGACTTACAGAAAAATTAGTTTCAATAGGAAAAACTGAAGTAGCAGTAGATTCAGTCGGAGCAGGTACAGGAGAGGTAGTAATAGTTGCTAAAGGAAGTTCGGCAAGGTACGCCATAGGGAAAACAGAAGCACCGATAGATGCTTCCATAGTCGGGATAGTAGATACTGTAGAAACATGTAATTAGGATGTGATATAAAGTGGCAAACATATATACCAGAACCGGAGATGAGGGGAAAACAAGCCTCTTTGGTGGCAAAAGAGTTACAAAAAATAGTTTGAGAGTCGAATGCTACGGAACTGTAGATGAAGCTAATTCCATCCTTGGATTGGCGTATTCTCAAACACAAAAAGCCGAAATTAAAAAATATATTAAAAGTATTCAAGAAAAACTGTTTTTTGTAGGTGCAGAGCTTGCATCAGACGAGCATGGGTTAAGCATGCTCCAAGGAAAGGTGAACAGTAAAGATGTTGAATACCTGGAAAGTATAATTGACAATTGCTATGCAATAACAGGCAGGCAAACAGCATTTGTCATACCGGGTATAAATCAAGCATCGTCATCAATGCACGTTGCAAGAACTGTTGTCAGGAGAGCTGAAAGAGCTGTCATAACATTAAAGGAAACAGAAAATGTAAGAGAAGAGCTGTTAAAATATATAAACAGGCTGTCAGATGCAGTATATGCCTTAGCAAGATTAGAAGAAACTTACGTTGAAATAGAAAAAACTAAAGAAATGGCTATAGATATAATAAAAGAAAAACTAAGAAAAGAATCAAAATCAGAAATTGAGTTTTCTTTAAGCAATCTGAAATGCATGGCAGAATTTGCTGAAGAAAAGGCAAGAGAAATGAATGTGCCAATTGTATTTTCTGCAGTTGATGCAGGAGGAAATTTGTTAATTTTACACAGGATGGAAGATTCTCTACTGGGAAGTATTGATATTTCCATAAACAAAGCTTACACGGCAAATGCTTTTAAAATGCCGACACATGAACTGGCTCAAAAATCAACCCCAAACAGCAGTTTGTATGGAATTCAGAACACCAATAACAACAGAGTAGTGATTTTTGGAGGGGGTTTTCCATACTTGTTTAACGGGAAAGTTGTTGGAGCAATAGGAATAAGCGGCGGCAGTGTAGAAGAGGATATGCAAATTGGAACATACGCCTTAGAAAAACTCAAGAAGGGAAGTGACAAATGTGAATGTTGATGTATCAGTAATAGAAAAAGTTGTAAGAAAAGTTATGGAGGAAGTTGAATCTCAATCAGACTCAGCACAAGATAACTGTTATGGTGTATTTGACACTATGGATCAGGCCATTGAAGCAGCTCACATAGCACAGCAAAAATATATGAACTGTACTATGGCTGATAGAGAAAAATATATAAAAGCAATAAGAGAAGTTGTTCTAAAAAAGGAAAATTTGGAATTAATCTCTAAACTTGCCGCTGAAGAAACAGGTATGGGAAATTATGAGCATAAAATTATTAAAAATAAATTGGCAGCAGAAAAAACTCCAGGTACAGAAAATCTTATAACTGAAGCTATGGCAGGAGATGATGGACTTACATTAGTTGAATTATCTCCATATGGAGTGATAGGTGCCATAACACCAACTACTAATCCCACAGAAACAATCATATGCAATTCAATTGGAATGCTTGCAGCGGGAAACTCAGTAGTATTTGGCACACATCCAAGAGCAAGAGAAGTTTCTAATAAAACTATTAAACTTATAAACAAGGCATTAGAAGAACAAGGTGCTCCAAGCAATTTAATCACTACAGTCAAGGAAGCATCTATAGAAAACACAAATACTTTAATGAGTCATCCAAAAGTTAGAATGCTGGTGGCTACAGGCGGTCCAGAAATTGTAAAAACAGTAATGTCAACAGGCAAGAAAGCTATTGGTGCAGGTGCTGGAAATCCTCCGGTAGTTGTAGACGAAACAGCAGACATAGAAAAAGCGGCAATTGATATAATTAACGGCTGCAGCTTTGATAACAATTTGCCGTGTATAGCTGAAAAAGAAGTAATAGCAGTTGATCAAGTTGCTGACTATTTGATTTTTAATATGAAAAAGTACGGTGCATACGAAATAAAAGACAGTGCTGTAATAAAAAGGCTCGAAGAACTTGTGTTGAACAACGATTCTCCTAATAAAAACTTTGTAGGTAAAAGTGCTCAATATATATTAGAGAGAGTTGGAATTAATGTTAAGGATGATATAAAAGTTATAATAATGGAAGTCTGTAAGGAACATCCATTTGTTCAAATTGAGTTAATGATGCCCATACTGCCAATTGTAAGGGCGGAAAATGTAGATGAAGCAATAGAAATTGCAATTGAAGCGGAACACGGTAACAGACACACCGCTATGATGCACTCTAAAAATGTTGACAAACTAACAAAAATGGCAAAATTAATTCAGACCACAATATTTGTCAAAAACGGACCTTCCTATGCAGGAATTGGTGTCGGAGGCGAAGGATATACAACTTTCACCATAGCAGGTCCTACAGGAGAAGGATTAACATCAGCAAAATCTTTTGCAAGAAAAAGAAGATGCGTGCTTGTTGGTGGTTTCCACATTAAATAAGAGGTGATATGAATGGAAAAAAATATGTTAGACCTCGTAAAAAATGCAGGGATAGTTGGAGCCGGCGGTGCCGGATTTCCAACCCATGTAAAAATAAACTCGAAGGCTCAATACATAATAATAAATGGAGCAGAATGTGAACCTCTTTTAAGAGTTGATCAGCAACTTATGGCATCCAGATCAAATGAACTTTTAGAAGGATTGAATCTCATAATGGAGCATACAGGAGCTGAAAAAGGTTTTATAGCATTAAAAGAAAAATACAAGCCGGCTATAGAAAATATCAATAGCATCATAGGTAAATATAAAGATATAAGCTTATACACCCTTGGAAACTTCTATCCTGCCGGCGATGAACAAGTTCTGGTGTACGAAGTAACAAAGAGAATAGTTCCAGAAGGCGGGATACCTCTGAATGTAGGTGTGATAGTTATAAATGTGGAAACAGTGTTAAATATTTATGATGCTTACTACAAAGAAAAACCTGTAACAAATAAGTATGTAACTGTTACAGGAGAAGTTAAAAATCAAGTTACATTAAACGTACCAATTGGAATTACTGTCAGAGAAGCTATTAATTTAGCCGGAGGATCTGCAACTGATGACTACGTTGTCATTAATGGAGGTCCGATGATGGGCAAAGTTGTAGACGCAGATAGCTTAATAACAAAAACCACAAAAGGATTAATTGTTTTACCTAAAAATCATTCTCTTGTAGTAGATTTAGATAAAGATATATCTCAGTCTCTTAAAGAATCCAGAACAGCATGCATGCATTGCAGTTTGTGTACGGAAGTATGTCCCAGAAACCTCTTAGGGCATAGACTTGAGCCAAATAAACTTATAAGGCTGGAAAGCTACACAAGTGTTCGCAATGAAACTTTAATCCCTATGTCAGCATTTCTTTGCTGTGAATGCAGACTTTGTGAATATGCATGTGTTATGAATTTGCAGCCTTGGAAAGTTAACAGCTTTTTAAAAGGCAGCATGGCTAAAAGTGGAATCAGGAGCAATTTAAACAATGTTCCAAAGAGTGCTCATCCTTTTAGAGATTATAAAAAATACCCGGTTCATAGGTTGATTTATAAGCTTGGATTGGATAAATATGATAAAAGCGCACCATTAGATGACATGAGTAAAGAATTTAATAAAGTTACAATACCGTTGAAGCAACATATAGGTGTTTCCTCCATTGCAGTTGTAAATGTAGGCGACGTTGTAGAAAAAGGGGACTTAATAGGTGATATACCGGATAGTAAAATGGGAAGTAAAGTTCATGCAAGCATTACAGGGACAATTACGGAAATAAATGATAATACTATAATAATTGAAAGAGGTATATGATTATGGATATTTTAAGTTTAACAGCAGCATTTGGCGGCGGATTGTTAGGAGCATGTGTCGGAGCATTGCCGATATTTATATTGACAGGAGTAATGGCTATAGCAGGCGGAGTTGCTACTTTGGCGGGAGCAGCTGATTTATCTGTAGGGAGCATAGCTTTTGGATCTATTTTAGGACCTCATATTGCATTTGCAGGCGGAGTTGCAGCAGCGGCATTTGCAGCAAACAAGCGAAATAAATTAGGTAGCGGAACAGACATATTAGCATCATTAAATGGTTTGAGAGATTATTGGGTGCTTATAGTTGGAGGATTGTTCGGAGTTTTAGGTTTTGTAATACATTATGTATATGCGGTTATATTAAAAATTCCTACGGACACTCCAGGTATAACTGTATTTACACTTGCAGTAATAACAAGACTTGCATTTGGAAAAACCGGATTAACAGGTAAATTTAAAGGTGAAGGTTCGAGGACTTATTTTACGTTAGGACAAGGACTTATATATAATGTTATATTAGGCGGGGGAATAGGGATGGCAGTAGGCTATGTTGCAGGTTCCTTGAGAGCTTCCGGAGTAGACTCAGCACTTCTTTCTATTTTTCCTGTCATATGTTTTGGTATAAGTGCAACTTCACTTATATTTACACAAACCGGTTTTGCTACACCTGCAACTCACCACATAACGTTGCCGGCAGCTGCAGCAGCAGTTATGTCAGGAAACCCTTTTATGGGAATAGTTTTCGGTATAGTCGGATCATTAGTAGGAGACTTGGCAGGCAATACACTTAACAGTCATTGCGACACTCATATAGACCCGCCGGCAACATCAATATTTATTACAATGTTTATTGTTAACGCATTGTTTTAAGACGTAAAAAGGAAGTGATAAAGTGAGAAATTCATTAGGCCTGATAGAAATGAGAAGTATTGCGACAGGAATAAAAACAGCTGATGAAATGTTGAAATCAGCAGATGTTGAGCTAATAATGTCATCGCCTATATGTCCCGGAAAATATGTTATTCTCGTATCCGGAAATGTTGGTTCAGTAAAAAATGCCGTTGAAACAGGCATAAGAACAGCAGATATTTTTCTTGTGGAAAGCCACATTATTAATAATTTAGATGATAAAGTTATTCCGGCTTTGTCAGCTACTACAGAAATAAAAGAAATGAAAGCATTGGGTGTAATTGAAACCATTTCAGCATTAACATCTGTTAAAGCCGGAGATATAGCGGTTAAAGCATCCAGCGTAGAATTAATAGAAATAAGAATCGCAAGAGGTTTAGGGGGTAAAGGTTTTGTTGTTCTTACAGGCGAACTGTCATCTGTAAAATCAGCAGTACAAACTTGTTTAAATGAACTTAAGGATGGCGGAGAAATTGTAAGCACTTCTGTGATACCGTCACCTCACCCTGGATTAATACCAAAATTATTCTAAATATAACATTTAAAAATAAAGCATTATTCATTTTACGAATAATGCTTTAACTTTATCTAATATTATTGTTTAACGAGGGAATCAATTTTTTCTATGTTTAATCCCTGAATTTCTTCAGTACCTATAACTGTAACAGGTACACCGGTGTAACCTCTGTCTTTCATAAATTTTTTGGCATCGGCACTTTCTGTTACAACTATTTCTTCATATTCTATGTTGTTTTTATCTAAATGTTTTTTTAACTGTTTGCAATAGCCACAGTTTGGTAATGTGTATACTTTTATTTTGCTCATAATTTTTTCCTCCCGGTCTATAAATTTTCATCTCCGTCTTCCCAATTAACAGCACATAGACCACCTGTTTGAAGTGCCTTTAGAACCCTTTGAGTTTCTGCAACACTCCTTCCTACATTTAAGTCATGAACCACAGAGTATCTTATTACTTGTTCCGGGTCTATTATAAATAAACCCCTTAAGGCAATACCTTCTTCTTTAATTAAAACTCCATATGATTCAGAAACTTCCATAGTCTTGTCTGAAGCTATAGGAAATTTAATTTGTCCTAAAGCTCCTTCTATCCAAGCCTGATGTGAATATTGGCTGTCGGTACTAACTGCTAATACATCAGCATGAAGCTCTTTAAAATCTTCATAGTTTTCACTAAATGAAGTAATTTCAGTAGGACAAACAAACGTAAAATCCAACGGATAGAAAAACATAACCAACCATTTGCCTTTATAATCATCTAAACTAACTTTAACAAAATCTTCACCATCACCTGTAACCGCATTCATTGAAAATGACGGAGCAGGTCTTCCTATTAATCTTTCCATATTACCCTCCATAATTGTTTCTATTTATTTTTATAATACCCTAAATGTTGAAAGCTAAACATATTCTTGATTAAGTTTTCACTTAAAGTTTAGTATATTTATTGTCCATTACAGTTAAATAAATTTTATACTAAGTGGACAATAAATTATATTTAAAAACTTATAGTATGGGTATATTATGATCATAAAATATATTTTTAGGAGGCTATTATGATTGAAAAAGAATGTCCTCAATGCCATTATCAACCTAATAAAGAAAACAAGGACATGGAAGCAACTAAACAACAAATTGTAGAAAAGGAAGAAGAATGTCCTCAGTGTTTTTATCAACCTGAAAAAGATGAAAAAATTGAAAAAGATAAAAAAGAAGAGGATTGCCCTCAATGCTTTTATGATTCTGAAAAAGGTCAAGAAAAAGATGAAGACAAATCAGAAGACAAATCAGAAGAGTGTCCGCAGTGCTTCTACAAAGAAGATAAAAAATAATTTAATATTAATTAAATTGAGCAACATGTAAAGAGCCGTGGGTCAATACAATCATCTACAGCTCTTTATATATAAAAGCAATCCTTATGTGTTTATTTTTATACATTTTCATGCTTAAACTACGATTTTTTTGAAAATTTGCATCATTGTTGATTTTTCAAGCTATTTTAAGTTTAAAATGGTATTTTTTCAATAATGACTGATTTTTGGTTTGGCGTGGATGCATTCTTATTGTTTTTTTGCTGAGAATATCTTATGTTTATGCATTTTTAACGACATAGCCAACCACTGTAATGACATATGTAGAGCTTTATTTATTTTTATACATTTTTATGCTTAAACTACGATTTTTTTGAAAATTTGCATCATTGCTTATTTTTCAAGCTATTTTAAGCTTAAAATGGCATTTTTTTAATAATGACTGATTTTTGGTTTGGCGCAGATAAATTTTATTGTTTTTTTGCTAAAATTATTTTATATTTATATATTTGCAACAGCATAGACAACCATTACTAATATATACAATTAAGAAAGAAATGTGACAAATCTTTTTATTCATGGGTACTTGAGCTATTGCGGGTGATCGATCAAAGGTTCATATAAGAATTTTTAACTGAGAAACTTTAGTCGTTTAAATTAAACTTTTATAAGTTTTTTCAATGCTTATGATAAGCTTGATAACATCGTCTATATTATTAAAACTCGTTCTGTTCAACAGTATATTTTGACTTATAACAAGAGATAATCTTCTGGCATGGTTTTTAAGACACAAATCAGGTATTACGTCAAAGTCAGGGAATCCGGCAAATGAAGTTATTCTGGAAATATTGGCGCATGATGCAAAACCAAGCATTTCATGCAATAAATTTAAGTAGAGATATTCTTTAAATCCTGAAGTTCTTTTATACTCATCTTTTGCATCTTTTTTCCAATACACATTATAAAAATAAACATAATATTCATATATATTTTTTATTGATGATAGCAAAAAGCACTTAAAATTTTTAGTTTCATTTTTGTCATTGCAAGGTTTAAAAGATGCAGCGGCATATTGAGATATGAAATTGGCAAGCAAATATCCCATATCAAAAGAAGCAGGTCCCATGAAGGTATATTCCATATCAATTATTTTCATTTCATTTTGTCCCACAAATATGTTAGAAGTGTGCAAATCACCATGAATCAGACATTCGCAATTTTTCATAAATATATCACGAAGCTTATAACATTCTAATATTACTTTATCATTTGCCCAAACTTGGTCTGACATAAGTATTAAATCCTGCTCAGCATCATAATAATCCAGGCCAAAATAACCCCTTATAAAAGCTACGTTTTCCATTACTTTGCGCATTTCAGAATTAACAAAAGAGGATAACAAATTTCTGTAAATGTGTGTATCTAAAAAGAATTCAGAAGTATAAAAATTTGATGTTGCTAAATATTCAGCGCATTGTTTAGGGAAATTATAAAAAGAGGTCATATTATTTAGTTGAAATCTGAGTATATTTAAATGTGCCACATCCTCCATTATAAAAATGTTGTTGGTATGGTCAACAAAATAAATATTAGGAATATATTGCGAAATTATAGAGCTTCGTAGCTTAAGAGTTTCATATTCTAATTTATTTCTGCTTACAGGAATAGAATAACCATCGATTGCCTTTAAATAAGGTCTGGCTTGCTTAACTATCATAGATTTATTTTGAGTTTTAATTCTAAATAAAAAGTTAACAAAACCATCACCATCATCATCATTTGCACCGTCTCCAATTTCAGTAACTATTGGCGTACTGTTAAAATCTATTAAATTTGTTTTGCTTTTTATATAATCAACAACATTCTCTGTATTTAGAAGAAACATCAGCCCACCTGCTTTCAAGTATATATACTATACTATCACTAATATAATAAAGTTAAATATATATAGTTGCTAGGATAGTATAATTATTATCACTGTAAAACAAAAAACTGCTTAATCATATCAATAAATTACATTGTAATAAACAAAAAAAAGATATACCATATATAAAATTATACAAAAAATGGTTAAAGTATAGCAGAGGATAATATTATGAACATACATAATTTTAAGATTAAAACAAATATATTTTTTGGTCAAAATTCATTAAATAAATTAAAAGAGATAAATAACAAAAGAGTCATGATAGTAACTGATGCATTTATGCTGCAATCAGGAGCAGTAGACAAAATCAAAAATAAACTTGATGATTGCAATATTTTTATTTTCAGTGATATAACACCGGATCCAACTTTAGAAATTGTAACTAAAGGCATAGAAAAATTAATTGAGTTCAAACCCGAAGTAATGATTGCACTTGGAGGCGGTTCTCCTATAGATGCTGCTAAAGCAATCAGAGAAATTTCTAAAAAAGCTAATATGCAAAATGATGCTGTTCTCATAGCTATTCCGACTACAAGCGGTACAGGCTCAGAGGTAACGATGTTTTCAGTAATTACTGATAAGAAAAACGGAATAAAATATCCCCTGGTTTCAGATGACCTTTTACCTGATATAGCAATACTTGATCCGGAGCTTGTAATGACTGCACCGCCAAATGTTACAGCAGATACGGGCATGGATGTGATTACGCACGCACTTGAAGCATATGTGTCCATAAATGCGTCAGATTGTTCAGATGCATTTGCAGAAAAATCCTTAAGCCTTGCTTTTAAATATCTAATCAGAGCATACAAAGACGGCAATGATTTGGAAGCGAGAGAAAAAATGCACAATGCTTCATGCATTGCAGGTATAGCATTTAATTATGCGTCCTTAGGACTTAATCATGGAATTGCACATGCTTTAGGAGGGAGTTTCCGCATATCACATGGAAGAGCTAATGCAATGCTTCTTCCTCAAATTATAGAATATAATGCTGATTTAGACGGAACTCATGTGGTTAGATACAACGAAGCTGCTAAAAAATATTACAACATAGCAAAACTTTTAGAGCTGCCTGCACCAAATATAAGAATTGGTGTAAAAAATCTTATATATGAAATTAAACAAATGCAAAAAATAATGAAAATGCCTGCAACCTTAGAACAACATGGAGTAGATTGTAAAATGGTTGAAAAATTAAAAGATCAATTAGCAGAAAAAGCTTTGTCAGATACTTGCACACAAACTAATCCAAGAATACCTACCAAAGAAGAAGTAATAAAAATAATAAGCAAATTAATGTAAATTATTTAAACTGAAATTGAAAATAAATAACAGGAGTGATATGGTGATAAATTCGTTAGGGTTAATAGAATTGAGAAGTATATCAAGAGGAATAAAAACTACTGATGAAATGTTGAAATCTGCTGATGTTAAAATAGTTATGTCATCAAGTATATGTCCCGGGAAATATGCCATACTTGTATCCGGAAATGTCGGTTCTGTAAAAAATGCCGTAACAACCGGTATTAGAATAGCAGATACATTTCTGCTAAAAAGTCATATAATAACCAATTTAGACGAAAGAGTTATCGGAGCATTATCATCAACAAATAAACTAAAAGAAATTAAATCACTAGTATCAATTGAAACTAAATCAGCACTTGCATCTATTAAGGCTGCAGACATTGCAGTCAAGGTATCTAATGTAGAATTAATAGATATAAGAATCAAAATAGGCTTAGGAGGCAAGGGAGTTCTTGTACTTACAGGGGAACTGTCAGCTGTTAAATCAGCAGCACAAGCATGTATAAATGAATTCAAAGATACAAAAGAAATTATAGATATATCAGTTATTTCGTCACCGCACAAAGAACTAATTAATAAACTATATAAAAAGAATCTGTCGAAGTAGCACTTCAACAGATTCTTTTTATTAGAAAAGGTACAAAATATTTTATTTAGCTTTTATAGCTGATTTTAATGGGAATCGATTGCAATGATTTGTAGAACATGGTATTATTTAAGTGTGGTATTATGAATATTCGGGGGATTAAAATGATAAATATTATAATTTGTGATGATAATGATAGCTTTACTTATAATATTAGAAAGTTGATAAAAGAAAATATAAACTTTGAGTACAAAGTCCTTTCTTATGAAAATTATACAAGGGAATTTGTAAGCTACATAGAAACTAACTCCACCGCCTACATACTTAAATCCTATTACAATGATAATCTACTCAATGCTATAAATACTGCTTATAATTCTTTAATGATGAAAGCTGATTTACAGAACAATGATATGGGCGAAATAGCTATATGCGAATCTAAGGTCGACTACAGGATAAAATTCAAGGATATAGTATATTGTGAGAAAATAACAGGGGGAAAAAATGGGCAAATATGATAAATCGGATACAGGTGTAAACTCTGTGTCCGAAGATGCAATAGGAGACAACCCTCAAAGTGGGATTCCGATTCCTGAAAATAATAATCAAATCAGTATATTAAATGCCATATTCAGCAATGCTATTTATATTTCTATCTATGCACTTGTGGGATCAGTTATAGATGAACCTGCGGGAGATATATTAAATTGGATAACCATTATGTTTTATGTTGTATTTGCTATGTTGTTCTTTTATGCATTAAAAAATCTGTCGCATTTTTCATTTGAAATATTTGAAAATATTATGCTGAAAAATATTGTAATTGCTTTTTTCTGTTCAATTTTGGTATTCTCTGTCAATTATGCTGTAAATCTATTAGTTTTAAAGAATATATTTGAATCACTCTATGATATCCTTGTAGACAGCCATCGATATTTTTTGACAGTTCATTCTTTTTTTATTGTGTGTTTCCTTGCACCTATAGGAGAGGAGTTATTGTTCAGGGGGTACATATTAAAGGGCTTGTGGAATAAGCATGGAACAGTAGCAGCACTATTAATATCCACTGTATTATTTGCCGTTTCTCATGTGAATATAGTATCTGCAACAAATGCTTTTATTATGGGAATAGTATTTGGATTATTATATATAAAGAGAGGTTCTGTATTCAGTTGTATGCTTGCTCATATTATTTACAACTGCATGGCAGTGTATATAATGAACTATTATCCGTATAACTTTCCGTTTTTTGATTAAATTGTTAACTGTCATTGGCTTGAGATCAACGTATATATGAAATAAATGATCACACTTTTAATTTTAGTGTATTTGTAAGCTTTCTATAAATAATGGGAGAAAAGAAAATGAGTAAATCTGGTAAATCTGATATGAGTATGAACTCTGTGTCTGAAGATGTAAAAGGAGAAAATTCTCAAAGCGGGATTACAGTTTCCAAAGAAAATAATCAAATTGGCATTTTAAGTGCTATTTTAAGTTGCACTATGTACTTCTCCATTTGTACACTTGTCGGAAGCGAAGTTGGAAGTGTACCCGCAGATAATATAATTCATTGGGGATACCTTATTGTTTATATTATATTTACTGCCCTGTTCTTCTATGTGCTAAAAATTCTATCGTCCTTTTCTTTTGGAATATTTAAAAGTATTACGATAAAAAATATTGCCATAGCTATTGCCTGTGCAATTTTAGTTTATTTTGTCAATTATAACATGAGCCTTACGATCTTGCAAAGTATGTTTAAATCAAGTTATGATTCACTTATAGTTAGATTTCAGTTTTTAATGCCGTTGCCTTTTTTGATTTATGCTTGCATTCTGGGACCTATTGGAGAGGAATTATTGTTTAGAGGATATATGTTAAAAGGATTGCAAAATAAGTACGGAACAACAGTTGCATTATTAGTATCATCTGTAATATTTGCAGTCTTTCACTGGAATATTGTACAAATATTGAATGCTTTAATTATGGGGATAGTATTTGGAGGATTATATATAAAGACAGGTTCGGTATTCAGTTGTATGTTCGCCCATATTATTAACAATAGCATTGCAATGTATATAATGAACTATTATCCGTACAATTAATGGAATACAGGCTGCGTAAAAACAGTATTGCAATTGAATCATTATATTCTTTGGCTTTGTATTTTTGTGTAGCATGGCGGCTCTTTTGTTTGAGATTAAGGATTGAGGCAACAAATACACAATTTCCAATTAAAAAGAATCTGTCGAAGTAGTCCTTCAACAGATTCTTTTTAATATTAGCGTTATTTACTAAATTTATTTTATAAGATTTAAAACACTGTTTACATAACTATCAAAGTTAGTAGTTAAAATATAGTTTAAAAACATAACTTCATCAATGCTGTTTTCATTGACTAAATCAATTATATTTTCTTTATAATGCCTTGGGTCAACAACATAAATTTCACTGTAATCTGTCAGCAAAAATGGAATAAATGCATTTGCATAGGAATCTTTTATAACCATTATTTTTTTATTTGTGTTTGAATTAGTTTTTATTACTCCTAAAGCAAAATCTCCGCCGAGAAACACACCGTATTTTTGGTCGCCGTCTATATATGACTTGCTAATTACAGAACCCTTATATGATTTTTTCTCCCCGGTTTCTTTATCATAATAATATACGTCCATATCACTTTTAGCCGGAGAATTATAGAATATTACATTATCAGGGTTGTTGTTTACAGTTTCTGACGGGTTCACCGTTGACAAATGTCCAAGAAAACCAGGTGCTTCGCCTTTTGTAAACTTATCAAGAGGCAATGGGTCAATACCTGCTGCTTCGGCAAATCCGGTATAGGCATAATATGCGCCCAGTGCAGTCCAATGATGATCCGTTCTGTAATACACATATTCATTTATATGCTCCTTAATAGGAGTATAAGCATCTACAGGTATTATTTTTTCAGATAGATTACTGTTGACGAAGTGTATGCCGTCATATTGTGAATCAGATAAATCCTTATATTTTTTGTTAGTTAAAAATTCTACTTGAACCGGAGCAAGTAGTGAATATACTTTGACATCATCACTTAATTTACTCTGAACAGTATTTATCATGTTTGCATAGGATTTACTTTTTGCTTCATTAAATTTATACAATTCCATAACCTTATCGTTTAGTATTAATAAATTTCCCTTAGTACTTGCTTCAACATTGCCGTCTTTATCCTCACCGCTGTCTCCGCCGACATTTTGACCGTCAAAATCGACCAAGGCAACTTCTTCAGCCCTTTTTATACCTTTTAAAGAAGCTATATCCTTGCTGAGAACAACTAAATTATCCCTGACAGCAAAGTTATCAGCAAAGTAATTTTCAAAATCCCTGGAATATTTTCCTGATAAAATTGATTCAATTGTTAAGACAGGTTTTTTTGCCAAAGTTCTGTTTTCAACTTCCGATATGGTTTTATCCTTTGGTGAAAGCATATTAAAAATTGAAATAGTGAAAATTAAAATCATAAAAATACCTATATTAATATAAAAAACATATTGTTTATTGGTGTTCATAAATGACCTCCTTTAAAACCTAAAATACAAAAATGGATTATAGGTTTGACCTATTAGCATTATTGTAGCTATAATTAAAATAGCAGCATTAAAAATTGTATGGAATAAATAAATACCGCGGCCTTTTATTTTAAAAATTTCAATAAATTTATTCCCTGCTACTTTGAAAACAGGTGTTGAACACAAGAAAGCAATAATTAAAAATACTACATTATTAAAAAATTCAACTTCGAATTTTATATCGTATAATGCATTTTTACTGAATCCAAATAAAATTGAAATAAATTTAAGTGCTTGAGATAAATCTAAGAAGTAGAAAAATACCCAGCCAACTGTAACGACAATCAACAAATAAATATGAGAAATAACAGATGGAAGCTTGTCAATTATTTTAGAAAGTACAGTTCTTTCCAGTAATAAAAATATACCATAATATAATCCCCAGAAAATAAAGTTCCAACTTGCTCCATGCCAAAACCCTGTCAGCATCCATACTACTAATAAATTTCTAATGGAATGACGCCTGTTTCCACCCAGTGGAATATATACATAATCTCTAAAAAAGCTGCTTAAAGAAATATGCCATCTCCTCCAAAAGTCTTTAACATTTCTGGCTATATAAGGATAATTAAAGTTTTCTTTATAAGTAAATCCAAATATTCTTCCAAGTCCTATTGCCATGTCAGAATAACCTGAAAAATCAAAATAAATTTGAAGAGTATAAAGTATAATACCCAGCCATGCCCCTAAAACAGAAAGCTCGCTGAAATTGCTCCCAAGGAAGATGGTTGCGGTCTGACCTGCTGTATTTGCAATCAGAACTTTTTTTCCCAAACCTATAATAAATCTGTTTATACCATAACTCATATTTGACGGCGTAATAACTCTGTTGTCAATTTCATTTTCGATATCTCTATATCGAACTATTGGTCCTGCTATAAGTTGGTGATATAAAGACATGTACAAAAGCAATTTATAGAATCTTTTTTGTGCAGGAACATCTTGTCTGTATACATCTACAACGTATGAAATTATTTGAAATGTATAAAAGGATATACCAATAGGCAGTCCAAATTTACTGAATCCAATGCTTGTGTTTAATACTAAATTTATGTTGTCCACAAAAAAGTTGTAATATTTGAAATATCCAAGCAAACTAAGATCAATTGAAACAGCTAAAAACAGTGAAAGCTTACTTTTAAAACTTCCTCTGTATTTATCAACTAATAGTGCAAAAAAATAATTTACTACTCCGCTGAAAAGCAAAACTGAAATAAAAAGCGGCTCCCCCCATGCATAGAAAAAAAGGGAAAAACTCAATAATATTATATTTCTATATGTGTTATTTTTACTGATAAAATAGAAAAAGATATTTATAGGCAAAAAAACATATAAAAAGACCAAACTCGAAAAAATCATTATTATCCTCCGTCAAAAGTAGTGCATATTCCAAGAAATAATATAACATTTAAAAATGGACAATGCAATATGAAAATAAATACAAGCATAATATCTAATGGAAAAGATATATCAAAATGCTATATATTTTGTTTAATGTGCATAAAAAGGTAAAATCCAAATTATAAATTATTGATTTTATATAATTAATGTGATATTGTTTATTATAGTTGTAAAAACGACATTTAATATTAATAAATAAAGTTACGGAAGAAAAAAGGAGACAAAATGAAAGTTAATAAAATTGATAAAATAGTGCTATTATTAATATGCTTATCACTTTCTGTAGGATTGATTACAATTTATCAACGTATCAATATTGAAAGGCAATACAATACGGCTGAAATTATTCTTGATTATGAAGAAATGGCAAAATTTACGGACAGCTCTGAGAAAGATATAAACTGGTGGCTGGACAAATTTAAGGATTATGGAGCACAGTCAGTTGCAATTCAGGAAGAAACTATAAATTTACTAATACAAAGCGGTTATCCTTTAAGGGCTGACATAGTCTCTGAGTTAATAAAAAACTATAATTGGGAAAATAATTATAGTGATGAAATTGTTTCACAAATAAGAAGCGGTAATATAGATTCAAATGACGCAGTAGTTACAACAAAAGATAAAAATCTGTATGACTATATCGTTTCCGGTTTAAGTGAAAGGTACTCAGAACAATTTTATAAAACATATAACAATGAAGATGAATATTACATAGTTTTAAATGGCAATATAAATGATATGTACTATGGAAGTACAGAGCGTGTAATTGACTTAGGAGGCAAAGGCGTATACGAAAACAAAAAAGTTGTTGATTCAAGACTGTTCAATATTGGTATAGGATATGATGAAGGAAAAATAAATGCAGTTAAGAATGCCGGGTTAGATGTAATTTTAAGACCTATAAACTATAGCGCCGATAATGAAAAATTAGCGGATGTTTATAAAGCAGCAAATGAAAAATACGGTTTAGTACCAAGATTATACATTTTGTATGGCAAAGAAGTTTTAGGGTATCCGGGAAATGAGGGTAAACTACTCAGTTACATTAATGAGAATAATATTGCACCGGTTTTAATTGAGAGTTCTAATCAAAGAGAAAACTTAGAACAAGATGGATTAAATAAACTTATTGAAAAATCAAATTACAATGCAGTGAGAGCTTTTACAATGTGGGATTACATAAGAGCCAGAAACAAGTATTATAATTATGCAGGTGCAGAAGAAATTGAAAATACAATGTTTAGAGCTATAACAGAAAGAAATATCAGAGCAATATATTTTAAACCTTTCTTTGAAGAAGAAGGAAGTTCTAAATATTTAACATATTCCGATGAGTATGAAAGAACATTCACCAGCCTTAACAAAAGACTGGCAGAGCATAACATTAAGCTTGGTCGTGCAGAAGCGATTAATGAATTCCATATAGGAGCTAAAAGACTTGCTGTATTAGCTTTTGGCATAACATTAGCGGCTGTTTTCCTATTTATTAAAATGTTTAATATTAAAAATAAATATGTTAACTTCTTATATTTATTTGCAATTCCGGGAGCATTAGTTCCTATGATAATGAGAAATGTTGCTGAGAAAGGTTTTTCATTAGTTGCTGCTGTTGCTTTTTCAGGAATAGCAATATATTATTTTATGAATAATATTAAAAATATTTTTGATTCGTCAAGAAACTATTCAAACATGCAGCTTATGATTAAATCCGCCGTAGTTTTAACTATAAGCGTTGTAATTTCACTGATAGGAGCTGTTTTTGTTGATTCCATATTAGGTGATGTGAAATATATGCTTGAAATGGATATATTCAGGGGAGTAAAAATGTCTCAAATTGCTCCATTTGGTGTATTTCTTGTTATCTACTTGGTATACTTCCTAAATAAAAATAATGAAAATGCCTTTAAAAGTAGTGTAAATATAGTAAAGACATTATTAAATAAAGACATTAAAATTTATTATGCTATAATAGCAGCATTAATAGGCGCAGTGAGTTATGTTTACATATCAAGGACAGGACATGAGACTAACCTTCAACCTTCAAACATAGAAATGATTTTCAGAAACTTCATGGAAAATGTATTGTTTGCAAGGCCAAGAACAAAAGAGTTCTTAATAGGATTTCCAGCTATATTTGCAGCGATTTATTCGGCAAATAAAAAGTCGGATTTCTTTACAGGCATTTTTATGTTAACAGCGGCTATAGGGACATCTTCGGTTATAAATACATTTTCTCACATTAGAACACCTATATATTTGTCATTGGGAAGAACTTTGATAGGTTTGGTATTTGGAATTATTATTGGATGTATCGCAATATTGTTAATGAACTTTATATATGTATTACACAAGAAAATACAGGAGCGATTGAATTGAAAAATATTTTATTAGCAGGGTATTATGGCTTTGGTAATTTAGGCGATGAAGCAATACTTGAAATGGTTTTAAAACAGCTGTTGGAGATAACAGATAGAGATAAACTTACAGTATTGTCCGGGAATAAAGAGGAGACATCTAAAAAGTATGATGTATGTACAATAGATAGAAATAATGTTTTATCTATAATCAAGAGGTTAATGACTTCAGATGCATTAGTATTTGGTGGTGGAAGCCTTTTACAGGATGTTACCAGCAAAAGAAGTATTTACTACTATCTTTTGCTTATTAGGCTTGCAAAAATAATGAAAAATAAAGTAATAATGTTGAGCCAGGGGATCGGACCTATTTTAAATGACAGAAGCAGGAGAATTACAGCCAATACTTTAAATAAGGTCGACTACATAACTGTCAGAGATAAACAGTCTAAAGAGTTTTTGGAAAGTATAGGAGTACAAGGCAACCTTATCTCATTGTCGGCTGATCCGGTTATAAACTTTAGAGCGGAGGATAATCCTGTTGAAAGACGCGGAGAGAAAAAAAAGGTATGCTTTTCTTTGAGAAACTGGAAATGTTCAGATGTAAGCGGTAAAATAAGTTTTGTTACTGAAAAATTAATTGAAAATAATATCGAATGCCATTTTATACCGTTTTATTATAATGAGGATTTAGAGCTTGTTAACGAAATTAAAGAAAATATTGGTGAAGAGGCCATATACTATAGAGAGAGACTTTCCACCAATGAAGCGTATGATATTATTAAGAATATGAATTTATTAGTTGGTGTCAGACTTCATTCTTTAATATTTGCCGCTTCTGCCGGAGTACCATTCGTAGCAGTATCATATGACCACAAAGTTGACCATTTTGCAGAAAGTGTAAATATGAATGTTGCATGCTGTATCGAAGATATAGACACAGAATTACTTTATGGTAAAATAATTAGTATGCTTGAAAATGAGGATGAAGAAAGAAAAAAATTGGCTGGTAATGTTGAGATATTGAGAGATACAATTAGTGTAAATTATAAGATATTAAAAGAAATTTAATTGGAGTTATATATGGACAGTATAAGTATAATGGGTGTAAGAATTAATAATGTGACTATGGAAGAGGTCTTGGCAAGAATAGAACAAAAACTGGAGAGAGAAGAAAAATATATAATTTATACTCCGAATACGGAAATTATCATGATGTGTCAAGATGATGATGAATTTTTAAATTATATGAACCAGTCAGACATTAATGTTCCCGATGGAATCGGTCTTGTATATGCATCTAAAATCAAAAATGCTCCTTTGAAAGAAAAGGTAGCCGGTTTTGATTTATCTATGAATTTACTTGATATTGCAGAAAAAAAAGGTTTAAAGCTTTATGCTGTAGGCGGTAAGCCCGGCGTAGCAGAAGCTGCATTGACAAATGTACATAAAAAATATCCTAATATAAAAATAGTCGGCAGTCATCATGGATATTTTAAAGGAGCTCATCTCGGCCATAATGGTCATGAAGAAGAGCTTGCCGTCATAGAGGAAATAAATGCCGAGAAACCGGACATATTGTTTGTAGGATTTGGTGCAAAGAAACAGGAACAATGGATACAATATAATAAAAATAAAGTCAATGCAAAAATTATAATTGGAAATGGCGGAACGATTGATGTTTTAGCCGGCAATGTTAAAAGGGCTCCTGAGTTCTATGTGAATTTGGGCCTTGAATGGCTTTACAGATTGGCTAAAGAACCAAAAAGAATAAGCAGACAAATTGTATTGCCAATATTTATGGTCAAAGTTTTATTTGGTGGAAAAGATGTTGTAAAAAAAATAAGTCAGTAATTTATTTGTATTAAAATAAAGGAGGTATAATAATGAAGTTATTTATTGATACTGCTAATGTTGATGAAATCAGAAAAGCAAATGACATGGGTGTTATTTGCGGCGTAACAACGAATCCGTCATTAATAGCAAGAGAAGGTAAAGTTTTTCAGGATGTTGTGAGAGAGATTACAGCAATTGTTGACGGACCAATTAGTGCCGAAGTAATTAGCCTGGATTCAGAAGGGATGATCCGAGAAGCAGTTGAGCTTGCTAAATTACATAAGAACATAATTATAAAAATACCTATGACTGTTGAAGGACTTAAAGCTGTAAAAATTTTAAGTAAAGAAAATATTAAAACCAATGTAACACTTATATTTTCTGCCGGTCAGGCGCTTCTTGCAGCTAAAGCAGGCGCATCATACGTCAGCCCCTTTGTCGGCAGACTGGACGATATCAGTACAGATGGTATGGAACTTATTTCAGAAATAGTAGATATATTTAACAATTATAACATTGATACTGAAATCATTGCAGCCAGCATAAGGCATCCTATGCATGTTACACAGGCAGCCAGACTTGGATGTCATATTGCGACAGTTCCATATAAGGTTATTTTGCAAATGACTAAGCATCCGTTGACTGATAAAGGTATAGAACAATTCCTAAAAGATTGGGAAACAGTACCGAAACAATAGAGAAACAATTGAAGAACAATAGTAAAATAATTAAAAAAACTACATGGAGGAATTATGAATCACGAAGACTTAACTCTCATAACACATAAGATGAGAGAAAATATTTTAAATATGATACATTCTGCTAACTCCGGTCACCCGGGAGGGTCTTTGTCGGCAGTTGAAATAGTTACATATCTTTATTTTAAAGAAATGAACATAGAAAGTCCGACAGATGAGAACAGAGATAGATTTATATTATCTAAGGGACATGCAGCTCCTGTTCTTTATTCCGTATTAATGGAAAAGGGATTTTTAGATAAGAGCTTAATAGGAACATTACGTCAAATTAACAGCAAGCTTCAGGGTCATCCGGATATGAGAAAGGTTCCCGGGGTAGAGGCATCCACAGGATCTCTCGGGCAGGGGCTGGCAATAGCCAACGGAATTGCCCTTGCAAATAAACTAGATGAAAAGTCTAACAGAGTATTTGTTCTTATGGGTGACGGAGAAATACAGGAAGGAATGGTTTGGGAAGCGGCAATGTTATCAAATCACTACAAGTTAGATAATTTGACAGCAATTTTAGACCATAATGGATTGCAAATAGACGGAAGAAACGAAGATGTTATGAAAGTAGAGCCGTTGGATGAAAAATGGAAAGCTTTTGGATGGCATGTTATTAAGGCAAACGGACATGACTTTGATTCCCTTGAAAAGGCTTTTGAAGAAAGAAAAACGATAATAGGCAAGCCCGTTATTATAATTGCCGAAACGGTAAAAGGCAAAGGTGTTTCATTTATGGAAGATAAAGCAGGTTGGCATGGAAAAGCACCAAATGCAGAAGAACTTAATATTGCATTAAAAGAAGTTGGAGGTGACAAATAATGGCTAAAAAGGCAACTAGAGAAGCATATGGTGAAGCATTAAAGAAATTGGCTGCAAGTAATCCGAATGTAGTAGTTTTAGATGCAGATTTGTCAGGTTCGACAAAAACAGTTGAATTTAAAAAGGTTTGTCCTGAAAGATTTTATAATGTAGGAATTGCAGAACAAAATCTGGTAGGTACGGCAGCAGGTATGGCTATCGCAGGCAAAGTTGCATTTGCCAGTACATTTGCTATGTTTGCAGCAGGAAGAGCATTTGAAATAATAAGAAATACAGTTGCATACCCGGCACTAAACGTCAAAATAGCTGCAACTCATGCAGGTTTAACAGTTGGAGAAGACGGAGCATCCCATCAGGCTATTGAAGATATTAGCTTAATGAGAAGTATACCTAATATGACTGTAATTAATCCTGCTGACTGTGTCGAAGCAGAAAAGGCTGTTTTAAAAGCAGCAGAATTTGTAGGACCGGTTTATATAAGGTTGGGCAGGGCTGCTGTTGAAGATATATATGATGACAGCTATGAGTTTGAGATAGGCAAGGGTGTTGAATTAAGAAAAGGCAAGGATATAACAATTATAGCAACAGGTTTAATGGTTCAAAAATCATTAAAGGCAGCAGAAAAATTAGAGGCAGAAGGAATATCTGCGAGAGTAATAAATATTCATACAATTAAACCGATCGACAAGGATATCATTATTGATGCGGCAAAGGAAACGGGTGCGATCGTAACAGCCGAAGAGCACAGCATAATCGGCGGTCTTGGAAGTGCGGTACTGGAAGTTTTATCTGATAGCTATCCGGTTCCGTTGAAAAGAGTCGGAGTTATTGATGTATTTGGAGAATCAGGGAAACCGGATGATTTATTAGAAAAGTATGGATTAACAGAAAATCATATATTACAAGAATGTAAAAATATTATGAAACTAAAAAAATGATTAATATAAAAGGTGTTGAAAATAGTTTTCGACACCTTTTTTTTATATTTGTAAGGGCAGTATAGCTGAATAAGTAGACATACTGTCAAATTATTATAAAAAATTGTAAATAATATTTTAATTTAATAGAATTTTGTTATAAATGAAGAAACAAATAGTATAAAAATTTAATAAAAAAACATGAGAAAAGCTATTGACAAAAATATATGCAAAGTGTATAATCATCGGTTTGACATCTGAATGCAGTTGGTGTATACTATAGGTATAGGAGGTAATATTATGTATAATTTAGGTGACAAAGTAGTATACCCGATGCATGGAGCGGGCGTAATTGAATCCATGGAATCCAAGGAAGTGTTAGGAGAAACTAAAAATTATTATGTTTTGAAAATGCCAATAGGAGAGATGAAACTTATGATACCTGTTGATAATGTTAATAATATTGGTTTAAGGAATATAATAGACAGGGATTCAGTAGAAGTAGTTATTGACATATTAAAAGAAGGTGCTGTGCTAAACGATTCAAATTGGAATAAGAGGTACAGGGACAATTTGTTAAAAATGAAAACCGGAGATATATTTGAAGTAGCTCAAGTTGTCAGAGATTTAACATTCAGAGATAAAGAAAAAGGGTTATCAACAGGAGAGAAAAAGATGCTGATAAGTGCGAAGCAAATGATTGTAAGTGAAATAGCACTTTCCATAAATGAGGAAGGGGTTAGTGTTGAGGAATTTTTAGATAAAATTATTAATGAAAATGTTCTTTAATAATTTTTTATTTTAAATTCGTCTTATATCGATAATTTACTTTTAAATTATTAATAAAATCAGATTAATTAAGGTTTCATTAATAAAGTTTTTTTATAATTTTACTAAATGTTATAGCTAAAAACAAAAAAATGTGTTAAATTAAATAAAATAACATTTTATGGGTATACTGTAAAGGAGGTGAGTATATGATAGATAAATTAGCGAGAGCTATATTAACAATTATAGGAGTATCTTTAGGTGCTTTTATAGGTGTAATTGTAAGTCGGATGGATATGTTTGAATTTACCGACATGCAAAATATTTTTGTTATAATCGTTTTAGGCTTGATTTTTGGAATTATATTTTTTCTTTTAACTCCTAAAGTAAAAAAAGCAAGTCTCAGTATTGTTAGTGCATTTGAGAAGGAACTTTTGAAGTTTTCTACAGGAGATATCATATTAGGAGCTGGAGGCCTTATAGTTGGATTTGTTATAGCTTTTCTTATCAGCCAACCATTTTCAAACATAAAGTATATAGGTACTGTAATTGCTATAGTATCGTATCTGCTTTTTGGCTACTTAGGAATTAAAATAGCTACGAGAAAGAAAGATGATGTAATTTGGCCATCAATCAATCTGAAAAAATCTCCGTTAGCTAAAATTAAACCCGACAAATCTTCTGCAACCAGTTTGGTATCACCTAAGATTCTCGATACCAGTGTAATAATTGACGGCAGGATAGCTGATATATGCAGAACCGGTTTTATAGAGGGTTCTCTGGTAATACCGGAATTTGTTTTAAAGGAACTGAGGCATATTGCAGATTCTTCAGATAGTTTGAAGAGAAATAGGGGAAGAAGGGGTCTCGATATATTAAATATCCTTCAAAAAGAAAAAATAGTTGATGTTGTAATAGAGTCTAAAGATTATGGTGATAATATCGAAGTTGATGTTAAGCTCTTGAAGCTGGCTAAGGAACTTGGGGGAAAGGTTTTAACTAATGATTTTAATTTAAATAAGGTTGCTGAATTTCAGGGTGTTGAAGTTTTGAACATAAATGAATTGGCAAATGCAGTTAAACCTGTTGTTCTTCCTGGAGAAGAAATGAATGTTATGATAGTTAAAGACGGTAAGGAATCAGGTCAAGGTCTTGCGTATTTAGATGACGGTACAATGATCGTAATTGAAGGCGGTAAAAAATGCATAGGAGATTCTGTTGTTGTCACAGTTACAAGTGTACTTCAAACTGCTGCCGGAAGAATGATTTTTGCAAAATTAAAAAATGTAATAAATAAAGCTGTATAATAAGGTTGTAATTTGACCATAATAAAATTGCAATATTAGATGTTATAAAAACAAGTGTTTACATAAGCACTTGTTTTTTTATATATGGCTTACTGATGAGTTAATCGGATATTTTTTGCCATGCAGGGCAAAATATAGTTACTTATGTGAAAAAATATAATTTGAGGTAGCGTATGATAATAGTATTATTTAGAACAATTATTTTATACGGAGTAGTACTTATATCCATGAGAGTAATGGGCAAGGGTGAACTTGGTGATTTGCAGCCATTTGACTTGGTTGTTTCATTAATGCTGGCAGATTTAGCAATTGTGCCGATGGAGGATTTAGATGCGCCGTTATCATATGGTATTACATCAATATCAACTATTATGTTTTTGCAGTGCTTAATATCCTATATTACATTAAAAAGCAGTACAGCCAGGAAAATAATATGTGGCAGACCAACTATAATAATTGACCATGGAAAATTTAACACCAAAGAGATGAATAAACTCAGAGTAAATGTAAATGATGTTTTAGGTCAGATGAGACTAAAAGGTTATTATAATGTTGAAGATATTGATTATTTAATAATGGAAACAAATGGCGAGATGAGTATTATCGGTCCCACTGAATCACCGGGAGTCAAATGTAACAGGATTCCTATTTCGGTTATTCTTGACGGCAAAGTAATGTATAAAAATTTAGAAAAGTTTAAAATTGATGAAAAAAAGCTGTTTGAAGAATTAAATAGAAACAAATCCAAATTAAATGAAATTATTTACGGTTTTGTAGATGAAGATGAAAAATTTATTTTTTATAAAAGGTAGGTTTAAAAATGAGGATGATGGTTATATCTTTTATAGTTATTTTAATAATTATATTTATATGGTTTTGGTTTCATTTCTCATCCATTGAAGTAGTTACATCGTATTATTTTGAAAAATTAATTGATTTGTCAAATACAATAGAAGAAAATGATTGGGATAAGGCCCGAATCGATATGATTGAGTACTATGATAAGTGGGAAGAATCAAAACTTCCGTGGATTTATTTTTTAAATCAAAAAGATATTGATGATATTGACATTTCATTTGCAAAATTGGAAATTTATATAAGAAACAAGAATAAAGCAATGGCTCAAGCAGAGCTTGAGCAATTGAAAGCATATTTTAATGTTATTAAAGAAAATGAATGTCTGACATGGGATAATATTTTATAATACAGAGCTAATTATTTGATGATATTTATCAATGTTCCGATTTCCTCTATGTAGCATTCAACCTTATCACCTTTATTTAAATACTTAGGTGGAGTAAATCCGGCACCAACACCGGCAGGTGTTCCGGTGAGGATTATATCACCAGGATATAAAGTGATTCCTGAAGATAAGTCGCTTATGATCGTTGGTATATCAAAAATCAATTGATCTACATTTGAATTTTGTCTCAACTCATCATTTACAAAGCTTTTTATTTCCAAACTCGGCGGGAAGGAAATGCTGTTTTTATGAACTATGTAAGGACCCATAGGGCAGAATGTATCAAAGGATTTACCTTTGTGCCATTGGATATGTTTTGTTTGTATATCTCTTGCGGAAATATCATTTGCAATTGTATATCCAAATATGTAATCTTCAACATTTTCTTTTTTTACATTCTTGCATTTCTTACCGATTATAACAGCCAATTCTGCTTCATAGTCCAATTCTTTTACAATTTCAGAATGAGAATCAATAAAGTCATTTTGTCCTATAGCAGGGTATGCTATTTTGCTAAAATAAATTGGATTGCTTGGAATATCCGATGTAACATTTTTTAAACTTTTTACTTCTTTAATGTGGTCTAAATAATTTTTTCCGAGGCATATGACATTTCTGTTAGGATATGGTATTGGTGCTAAGATTTTAACATCATCCAGATTAATAGATTGATCCTCACATAAATTAATTGAGGATTTCAGTTCTTCAAATTCATCAGCGTCCAAGCTGGATATAGTTTCTATTAAACCTATCATATTTTGGGGAACAAGTGAATTAATTTTAGAAAAAACGATGTTTGCAGGAATTATTCTGCTTTTTTCTTTAATTAGAAATCCGATATTTTCTGCATTTTGATAAATATAAGTTAATAAATACATATAAGGAAACCTCCTGTTATTTTGTCTATACTAATATAATCTATTTTTGCGGTAAATTCAAGTTAATATTAAAAAATTATGAATAAATCATAATACGTATTGAAGATTTGAGAGTTATGAATCTGTTGCAGTAGATTTATTTTTATGGTATAATTAATCAAAATATTGGTAACGTTGGATTGATATAAATATAAACTCAGGGGTAATATTATGAATAGATTAATGTTAAACGAACTACATAAAGAAATACTTGAAAGCTTGACAGAAAAAGAATTTTTAAAGCGCATAAATGTGACAGAAGAAAAAATTCAATCCTTTATTATAAATAAATCATTTGTGAATAACTTATTAATTTTAATAAGTAAAAAAGAAATTACGTGCAAAGATGTTGTCGAGTTGTCTTTGGCTATTTTAAACAGTCTTTGCCAAGATCCGCCCAAAGATTGGCTGTACTATATATTTCAATATACTTTGTATAAATCCTTTCCGGGTGCGGTTTCAATAAGACTATATCCTAAATATGAAGATGCTACGCTGATTTATCTTGAAATTTTGAGAACAATATTCAAACATGAACAAAATCATAAAGGTTTTGATGAATTTTCTGATTTTTCTTTTTTGACAGCTGGAGAAATTGAAAATCTAAAAAATCCAAGCGAATACATAAGATTTTTGGAGATATTTAATAAAAATTACGTGTATGAAATGATGAAAATGGATAAGGAAATCAATGGATACAACACATTAGAGCATACAGCGGCAGTTCATTATGTCGCAATGCATGTGGGCAGACAGTTAGATAAGGCGGGAATACCCGTTAGCTTGGGCTTGGTGTCAGGTGCTGCCGCAGGTCATGACATTGGTAAATATGGCTGTAAAAATGACGAGAAAAAAAGAGTGGCTTATTTACATTATTATTATACAGATTTATGGTTTATGAAGTATGAACTGCCCGGAATTGCACATATTGCTGCTAATCATTCAACATGGGATTTAGAATTAGAAACTCTGCCTCTCGAATCACTTATTTTAATTTATGCCGACTTTAGAGTTAAAAATAAGTTAACTAAAAATGGAAATCAAATGAATATATTTTCTTTAGTAGATTCATTTCAGATTATTTTAGATAAATTAGATAATGTTGATGATGCTAAGGAAAAAAGATATATAAGGGTCTATGAAAAGTTAAAAGATTTTGAAAATTATATGATTCATAGAGGTATAAATATTGATTTTACAAGCACTGAGCCGGGCATACACAAGGATCAAGATTTTTCACTAATTAATGGTGATGAGGTTATAGAAAATTATAAGTATATGGCTATTGGTCACAACACTTCATTAATGAGCAAATTAAACAATGAGCTGTCTTTTGCAAATATGATTGAAGCTGCTAGAAGTGAAAAAGATTGGAAAAATGTAAGAGCTTATCTTAACATATTTGAAGAATATTCCACATATCTTACAAGAAAACAAAAAATATTTACATTAAGTTTCTTATATGAACTTCTGATAAACAGAGAAGGGGATATAAGGCGACAAGCAGCCAACCTTATTGGAAAAATAATCGTATCTTTTGACATGGAATATAAAAAAGAAATGCCCAGTGACGTAAAAATTATTTTGGATGATGAAGTTTCGGGGTTGAAGTTATGGGAGAAATATCTTGATTTGATTATAAATCCAGATCATAAAATAACAGATCAGCACAAGGAGTGGATAGGTTACTCTCTTAGAATTTTCATTGATTCAGTTATTTCCGGGTGTAATGATAAAGATAAAGAAAATTATCTAAATGTTTTTTTGAATTATTTTGAATGTGAGCAAGTTGATGATATAGCAGTTTTGAATTTGCTTAACTCACTGCTTAGCATACCTATGAAGATTTGTGAATATGAACAAATAGCAGTGCTTGTTGATTTTGCATTTAAATCCCTTGAGAGTCAAGTTCAAGAAATTAGACTTATGGCAGTTCAATTCTTGTATTGCTTGATCAAACAAAAAAATGAAGCTAAAGTTCCCATGGAAAAAATAGTGGAATTTATAGAAAACTACTCCAGTGAAGAAGGTATATGCATTAATTATTTAAAGTATAAAATTGCTTTAAATCTAAAATTACCTAATAAAACTGTAACATTATATAAAAAACTAATTAATTCTGAAAAAAGCAAAACATCAGACCTGTTCTTAAATAACCTTAAAGCAGCAACTCCATGGAATGTAAAAACAATAAGCATTGATTTTATCATGGACAATATTGAAAATTCCAATGAAGTGACTCTGTTGCACACAGCTACACATTTATGTAACTTAGTAAAAGTAAGTGCAAAAGAATCTGTAAGAAATAAAGCAGGAAACTCACTTTTGGAAATTGGTCCTTTGCTGTCCATTGACCAAAGAAACGAGATAGCAATAGAACTTATAAAAGGTCTGGAAATAGACGAACTTCAATTTGCAAAGTATATTCCTGAATATTTGGGCAGATTTGTACTTCTTCTGCATCCGAAAGAACTTGATGAAGTTATAATTGATTTGAAAAATATATACAAAGCTTCAAATGAGAGGGTTAGTGCTCTTGTATTGAATACATTTGGAATAGTTGTTCAATATTATCCTGACTATAAAGGTAAATTTATTGAATCGGATGAGGATTATGATAACAGGCTGATTAAAGTGTTAGGCATAATTTTAAGCGGACTTGGAAATTATAACATACAGATAAAACAAGAGACATTTCTCGTTATCGGGCAGCATATATTTGGATCTAAAAAATTAAATTTAAAGCAGAAACATGTAGTGTTTATGCATATTTACAAGAAGCTTTTAACCTTAATAAATGAAAAAGAAATAAGTGATTTGTTTTTCTTTAATAATTCTGCCTCATTTAATCATATATACAGATTTATAAGTGATTATATATTTTACTATAAGGATTTTGAAATTAAAGAAAATAAAAATATTGCATTTTTCCCGGGAACATTTGACCCATTTTCACTCAGTCACAAAGGGATTGTTACCGAGATCAGGAATATGGGATTTGAAGTTTTTTTGGCTGTAGATGAATTTTCATGGTCTAAAAGAGTACAGCCCAGAATGATAAGAAGACAAATAATAAATATGTCCATTGCAGATGAACTCAATGTATATTTATTCTCTGATGATGTTCCGGTAAATTTGTCAAATGTTGAAGATTTGAAACTTTTAAGGTCGCTGTTTCCAGGTAAAGATGTATATATGGTTGTCGGAAGTGATGTTATTATAAATGCCAGTGCATATAAGCAAAGGGCAGTTAAAAATTCAATTCATAGCTTCAATCATATTATTTTTAATCGTGTAGCATCGCAGGAATCAACAGAGGAAATCAGAAAGCTTAATGAAGCTAAAAATAGAATAAAAGGCAATTTTATAGAACTTAAATTACCTTTATATTTAGAAGATATCAGTTCAACTCAAATAAGAGAGAATATTGACAATAACAGGGATATTTCAAATCTTATTGACCCGTTGGCACAAAGTTTTATTTATGACAGGAATATTTACCTGAGAGAACCGCAATATAAGAGTGTAATAAAATCTAAGCCTTTAAAAATAGAAATAATTGAAGACTTAAGCAAAAAAATAGTAGATGAAATAGGACACTATATTTTCATGCATACTGATTTATATGAAAACATAGGAGAACAGCTTATATCAAAAAATATGACATTAATGGTAGTGAGAGATGGAAGAAACTCAAATAAACTTTTAGGATTTTCCGCATTTCATAAAATTAGTTCATCTGATGTTTATACTGAGTTCAAAAGCCAACCTATAGCCAACTTTGTCAGGGAAAAAACTGCCGGAAGGATTATAGTCATTGATGGTATTTATATCAATCCGAGCATCTCATATGATAACCTTGAACAAATAATTATTACAGAAACCTTGGCACATTGCCTAAAAAATGATTATACCTATGCTCTTTATTACAATATAATGTCAAACGTAAATAGTGAGAAGGTATATGAAACATTAGAACTTCAAGGATTTCAGAAGCTTAACGATGAAAGCTTAGAGAAGATTATATATGCTGTAGATATGAAATTTCCTATATGTCTTACACTTAATCTGGAAAGTTTTATAAAAGAGCCGCTCAACAGCAATCCTAATGTTTTGGAAGCAATTAAAGAGTCAAGAAAGGTTTTGCAGGAATCATTTACAAAATTATATCCGGGAAGCCTGGTTTTGTCCTTTGATAATTATATGATAAACCAAACTTTAATACAGAAAGTTTGCGGTATAAATAAAGTTCCTGATGAGGTTCAGGAGCCAAGGGTTTTGGGTGAATACATGTGTGTTCCCTTTGGAAATATTTTAAAAGGTATGGTTGTTCCTAATACAGTTACAAAATCATTGCATACCGAAAAAGTGTTTAGCACAGATGTAAGAAATTTTAGGATTTCGGAATATCCTTTTTATTCTCCGTTAAAAAATCAAATAAAAACAATTAAATCATTTGACAGACCCGTTATATTAGTTGATGATTTAATGCACAAAGGATATAGAATAAAAGAAATTGATCCTATACTAAAAAGTCAAGATGTTAAAGTAGAAAAAATAATTGTTGGAATAATGTCCGGTCGAGGTAAAGACTTAATGGAAATACAGGGAAGAAACGTTGATTCTGCATATTTCATACCTAACTTAAGGATTTGGTTTAACGAAAATCTTATGTATCCATTTTTAGGTGGAGATGGAATATGGTCAGAAGAGGATAATAATCTCAATCTAATTCCTTCAATTAATCTTATACTTCCATATGTTGCACCGCCGTTTATAAAAGGAGCGACAAACTTAGATATATATAATTTATCGATGACATGCCTGGTCAATGCCAAAAATATTTTAAAAGTTCTTGAGGCTGAATATCAGAATATGTATGAAAAAAACCTTACCGTTAAAAGACTTGGAGAAGTAATGGTATCGCCGAGATTTCCATTTATAGGTAAGAATATATCCTACGATTTGAATTTCGAAGCATCCGGTTACATGGATGTAGGCATTGAAAAATTAATTAAGCTGGAGAGGATAATTAAATAATATGCGATATTACAAATATGATGATAAGTACTTATTTTCTTTAGAAAAAGAGACTGGTTTTGATAAAATAGAAATTAATGAAGAACAGGCACTGAGCAATTGTGATGAGCTTTATTATTTAATAAAATTAGAAAAATATAAATCAAAAAAAACATTTGCAATTTCAAATGTCTCTGACTTATATATGAAAGAAGAAAATATTGATATACTTAAATTAACAAAAATTAATGAGTCCATACCGGAAAAAATTAGATATTTAATAGAACAACGCAAAGTTAAAGCAGTTAATACATCATACGAAGGATTTGAAAATTGTTTTTCTATGGAAGAGTCTAGAAAAAAAAGAGTCAACATTCTGGCACTTGGAGATGTTGGCAGCACTATGCTCATGGGACTTAAACTTCTTGGCGGCGATTGTATTGAATCAATTGGTATATTTGACAGAAGCGAAGATAAAATTAAAAGATGGGAATATGAAATGAATCAAACTTCACTTCCTTTTGAGTATAATTCCTTTCCGGAAGTTCATGGCATAGGCAGGGAAGAACTGTTTGATTGCGATTTGTTTGCTTTCTGCGCATCAAAAGGAGTTCCTCCTGTCGGGTCCGCAGTAAAAGATGTAAGAATGATTCAACTTGAAGAAAATTCCAAACTCATAAAAGAATATGCGCAAATGGCAGCAGAAAAAAGCTTTAAGGGTATATTTGCTGTTGTTTCAGACCCCGTTGACCCTCTCTGTAAAGTAGTGTATAAAGAAAGCAATGGTTTACTTGCACCGGAACAAATAAAAGGTTATGGATTGGGAGTAATGAATGCAAGAGCGGCTTATTACGCTAAAAGATATGAAAAATTTTCACAATTTTTAACTGATGGCAGGTCTTTCGGGCCACATGGCAACGATTTGGTAATTGCAGACAGCATAAGCAGCTACAACAATGATTTGTCTGAAGAACTTACTAAACTTGCGGTAGAATCAAACCTTGAAGTCAGAAAGACAGGATTTAAACCATTCATTGCACCTGCACTTTCTTCCGGAGCAATATCAATTATACATACATTGACAGGCAAATGGCATTACAGTTCAAATTTTATAGGCGGAGTTTACATGGGAGCAAAAAACAGAAACACTTCGGCAGGTGTTGAAATAGAAAAAATAGATATGCCAGAAGAACTGTTTGAGAGAATTTCTGAAACATATAGTAAATTACAGCAATTGTAATAAGCAATTTAAAATAGAAGGTGTTATTTTGGAAAAATTAATGGTATTGATGCCGGGTCAGATTTCAGAAAGATTGGGCAATATGCTTAAGTATTCATTGGAAGGTTATGAATATGAAATTATAAAAACAAGCGACGAGATTTTAGATATGAGAAACAGACGTATTTTATTTGCCGTTGAGCTTGGTGATACCGGTATAAATATTGAATTGAGTAAAATGCTTGAGAAAATTGAACTTTCAAGCAATAATTTTTTAAAAAATTCAGTAGGCAGCATAATAATCAACAGTAAAAATGAGTTTTTTACAAGAGACACAGCGAGGAAAATTATATTGTATGCTAACATGGCTGGGTGTACATTCCCCGGCAGACCTATTTCAGAAGCCACAGGCTCGTTGCAAAATTTTAACACCTATAAGAAAATTCAAGATATGGATTTAATTGATATTTGCTTGAATGACTGCAGGGAAACAGTTAAGAGGCTTATGAATTTTAATGCTGTTACAATAAAAAATCCACATATATTAACACTTCATGCCAGCAATTACAAAACGTCAAATACATTGACCCTATGGAAGATGGTAAAAGATAACTTGAAAGGCTTTGAAATAAATGAAATACATATAGAAAATGGTTCTGTAAGAGACTGCAAGGGTTGTATGTATAAAGCATGCAAGCATTATTCCGAGAGCACTAATTGTTTTTATGGAGGGGTTATGGTAGATGAAGTGTATCCTGCCATACTTGATTGTGATATATTGATAATGCTTTGCCCAAATTACAATGATGCAATCAGCGCAAATATGTCAGCAGTTATAAACAGGTTGACAGCTTTGTTTAGAAAAACGAAATTCTATGATAAATATTTTTATGCAGTTATTGTATCAGGACACAGCGGAAGTGATATAGTTGCACAGCAGTTAATAAGTGCGCTAAATATAAATAAAACATTTATGCTTCCACCCAAATTTGCTCTAATGGAAACAGCAAATGATATAGGAGATATAGAAAGAATAAAAAACATAACAGACAAAGCAGCAGAATTTGCTGAAAACATAAGAAAAAATGTAATATAGTAACATAACCGTAAGGGATATTTAATTAGACAATGTAGACAAACAAATTAATTAACCATCCTTTTTTTGCTATACTTTTAAAACCTGCTTCACCATGATAATACTTTTCGTAAGCAATTATTTTATTTCCACTTGCTAAATTTCTGTTTTCTACCCATAAAAACACCTCCTAATAAAATGATCCTAATCATAATAGTAAAGATTATAACATAGAACAAAAACTACAACCTTTATATTATATCATTGTTTAATTACCTTTACAATTATCAAAATTAATAATATTTAATACATAAGTTTGCTAATTACATTAGAAAAAAAATATATATATAATAAAAGTACACACAATATAGAAAAGGTTTGCTCACTCTTTTGTACAAAAATGAGTTCATGTTACAAATGGATGCCATTCATCTTAAGTAGGTGCAGCATTCATGTATATTTGAGTTGGTGGCAATAACCCAAAAAAGGAGGAATTATATATATGTCAACTGAAAAAGAAAATACTGTTGCAGCTGAAGAAAAGAAAGAAATTGAAATCACAAAGGAAGATAAAAAAGGTGTTAAAGCGTCCAAGATGCAAAAGGGAAGGAAAACAATTGCATACCTTCAACAGTTGAAGGATAATGGAGAAAAAATTGTGCAAATGTGCCCTGCCGATAGAGATAAGTATTTTGTCATGGCGGCTGAGATGGCCGGATGTGATATCTGCAGACTGACCGTTCCCGGCGAAAATGTAGAGATGTCGATCGCGAACGCAAATTGGTGGATCCGCAACGTGCGTAGCGCCGCTAAGTTTATCCATATCAACTTTTATATGCAGACCCCTACTTTCTATTCCAAGGAAGAGGCTTTAAGGAACGGCTCTATGTACATGGCAAATGGTGCTGACTCACTACTTCCAATGGGAGTAAGTAATGAGACATTGAAATACATGGCTGATAATCACTTGGTTGTATTCGGTCATGTTGGGGCTCTATCTGGTTGGCAGACCAGTAGATATGGCGGCTACAAGCGTCTAGGCAAGACTGCTGAAGATGCAATGAAGGTCTTTCGTATGGCTTACGAGTATCAAGAAAACGGCATGATGGGCATGACAATTGAGCTAACTCCAATCGAAGTAACCAATGCTATTGCTAAAAAATTACGTGTTCCTGTGGTGGCAATCTGCGCTGGTGGTGCTGCTGACGGTTCTGAGATGGTTGATTTTGACACCTTCAACATGATGCCTTCTCTTGCTTCTCACGCTAAGGCTTATGCAGACTTCTTCAAGTGGGCTGCTACAGCATACGGCACATGGGCTAACGACGTTCGCACCGGAACATATCCTGAAGATAAGCATGGCTTCCATATGGAGGAAAAAGAGCTAGACAGGTTCCTGAACTTATTGGAACAAAAATATTAAGAAATATTAATGGCAAAAAATTCTTGATGGTGCTGCATGACTTTTGAGAAGTTGATGACTAACAGAACAAATTTAATTACAATCTCTGCTGATAATTTAATTGGCAGAGATTGTTAATAAGGAATTACGTAATGAAAATTATATAATTTGGCAATGGAGGGAACTATAGTGAAAAGTTTGTATGTTTATGATGAAACGTATCAAAAATCAAGAGGTATGGATTTAAAGATTGCAGATAGTAATAGACCTTTAATGGAAGTGCTGAAATTAAAGGGCAAAACAGCCATTGTAACCGGTGGCGCAAGAGGATTAGGATTTCACGTTGTAAATAGACTATGCGAAGCAGGTGCAGAAGTGATGATTGTAGATATCGCCGTTGAATTTGCTGAGGATGCTGTAGAGTATTTTAATAATAAAGGTTACAATGTTAAATTCAAAAAGGCTGATATAAGATACATTGACCAAATCAATTCTGCAGTGGAAGCAACCATTGAAGCTTTTGGAAAAATTGACATATTAGTAAATAATGCTGCAATTTGGAGAATGAATAGATTTTTGGAGATGACAGAAGAGACTTGGGACGATACAATAGATACAGATCTAAAGGGAAGTGTTTTCTTCTGCCAATCTGTTGCCAAGGAAATGGTAAAGCAGAATATTAATGGTAAAATTGTTAATGTAGCTTCAGTAGCCGGTTTATCAATGGAATCTCCATATGGATTTCTAGCTCAATACTCATCATCAAAAGGAGGCTTGGTATCTGTTTCCCAATCATTAGCAAGAGAATTAAAACCACTTGGAATTACAATTAATTGTGTTTTACCGGGAGGAATGGTCACTCCAGGAGCAATGCATACAGTAGGTATGGATGCATCAATGCATGAAGTACATCAAAAATCACCTAAAACTCCGTTGACTCGAAATCCGGATGATGTGGCTAGAGTAGTGTTTATGATGTGTACGGACGTATCGTCTTTTATGCATGGTTCTATTGTCGTAGCAGATGGTGGTGCTCGATTGATGATACAAGAATAATTATCCTTTATAAAAAAATGATAGGGAGAAGAAAAGTATGAACAATAGAGCTCGTAATACTGTATTTGGTGCTATTATAATGACTGTGCTTTCTATTGGGTCCTATATATCCATACCAGTATACATTGTACCGTTAATGCAAAAAATGGAGGTTGGAGCCGGTCAAATATCACTGTTGTTTACTTTTGCGGCAATTGGAAGTTTAATAACATCATTATTTATGGGAACATTAGTCAAGAAATTTAGTGTCAAGGCACTTACTACATTTGGAGGATTATTATTAGGCGGATTCTTTATAATATTAGGGTTTGCTAATAGCATTTATGTTCTCTATGCAACGGCTGTATTATTTGGATTTTCAACTGTAGTAGCTGGTTTTCCAACTGCCCAAACGGAAATTAATTGGTGGTATTCTAAGGGTACGGGAAAATTAATTGGTTATTTAAGTACTGCAGTTGGTGTTGGAGGTATGGTTTTTCCATTGTTGATGGCCAAACTAATAGAGGCACTCGGACTCAACGTTGCTGCAGCTGGTCAGGGTGTTGTTGTTGGAGTCACAATAATGCTAATTAGTTTATTTGTTGTATCTGAACACCCAAGTAAATATGGTCTTAAACCAGTTGGATATGAGGAAGATAAGGAACTTAAAATCAGTACAAACAATAATAATACACCAAAAGTAGGTCTCAATGTAAAACAAATAGCTGTGATGCCGCAGTTTTGGATGATAATAATTTCTATAGTACTTATAAGTACTGCCAGTACAGGCTTTAATAATAATGCATCAGCATTATATCAAAGTAAAGGTATTGATGCAGTTCAAGCAGCATTACTGATATCTATATTAAGTGGGGCCAATTTTATTGCAGCACCGTTGTATGGCACTCTTATGGATAAATTAGGTTACTTGAAAGCCACAACATTATTTGGAGCAGTAGTAGCTTGCATATTCTTTGGTTCTATTGCATTATCTGGGTTTGTAGGTGGAGTAATTATAGCGATATTGATGTCATTTAAGACGTTTAATAGTATGATGGGGCCGATTACATTACCAAAGTTATTTGGTCGTAATGAAGCAGCTAGTCTAGTTGGTTTCACTGCAGCGGCACAAAGTTTTGGAGCAATGATAGGGGCACCTATAGCAGGGTTTATATATGACGTAACCGGAACATATAATGCATATATGATCACTGGAGGAGTGTTGACTCTTATAACTGTATTACTTGTAATTATTGGCTCTGGAGATAAGGCAGTTGCGAGTATTAAAAGAAAGCAAGAGAGATTGAATAAAGAAGCCATTTAAATCATTGTGGGGATATAATATTAATACTAGAATGAAATACGAATTAGGCCTGTGAATCTATATGATAGAGTGATGTATGATATGGTTCGAAAAATGGTTGAAATAAAATAGTGGATTGATTAGATATTTGATATTGTTATCCTCCTAGAGTAGACATTAAAAAAAGTAGATTTCACTAGGAGGATTTTAATGTATCATCAAAATAAAATATATTTCAAGCAGTAATATTTGCGTAGTTTATTTTAGCCAAGTAAACGGACTAGAAGTTCCTGCTTGGTGGAAACATGCATTTTTTCATAAATGTTAGCGATATGCTTATATGTTGTGGACCGTGAGATATAAAGGGTTTTACTAATGTTAGTTGGCGAAATACCGTGACATAGAAGATTTGCAATTTCTGTCTCTCTTGCAGTCAGGGTTGAGGTTTCCCAAGAAATTTGATGCACATCTTGACGACTGGTCTTTTGGCAGAAAAAATTTTTATGTAGATTGTTTAACTGAGGGACTGCCAGGCAAAGCGCCATAAACTCATCGTCCGTAAACTTTTCGTTTTTAATTTTGTCCAAGGCAAACACAGTTCTTGGCATACCGTTTATATCAAATAAAGCAAAACCAAGGGAGTACTTAATACCGCGAGGACGGATATAATTTGGAACAAACTCAGCTGAAGGCTCATTTTCCCATGACCTAATATTTATTGTGGGTTTGTCAGAATTTTGCCGCACATTTTTTTCGAGATTATAGCATCCATTATCAGTATTTGAATAGTATTCAAGGTACAGAGTACTCCACTGAGTGTCAATATTCATTAGATACTGATTAAATACTTTTCCGTTTCCATCCAGAAAATAGATGAGTGACTGGTCAAAATGGCACAGTTCTCCAATAAGGGATAGAGTTTTAATTGAAAATGATTTTATTTCATGTTCATTTCCACATGAAAGAGTAAAATTATAAATTTTTTGCCAAGGTATGTTTACGTTAGTATTCATCTTCATTCCCTCCATACATATGTTAGAAATTCCTTGTTGAGTGTTATACTAATCTATATCATAAATTATAGTAAAGATTTACATCAATGTCAACATAAGAAGTTTTTATTGGATTTTGTTATTATAAATAAAATGATCACTAAAGTCATAAAATTTTGTCAATATAATAAAGCTGTAACCACTAGCGTTTTGGCATCTCATGGGGCATAGGATCCAATTTTTATTAAACATTTTAACAAAATTTATGTGTCATGACAATTATAAATTTATCATGACATTTATATTATTGTTTAAATCAAAAAAATTTAAAGATAATACATAATTTTATTAAAGCTAACAGGTTAATTGATGCATGGAATAATGATGATGTTAATTTAGTCGTTAACTACATCAAATCTCAAGGTATAAGCAAACTTGATTAAATTATAGGAACATCCAAATGAAGACTATATTGGAGGATTGGATAGTAGTATAGACATGAAATCGGGTGTATTAAAGGTAGGGCATCTCAAGAAGGAGATATTATCAGAATAGAAATTGATAAAGATGAAACAGAACAAAAGAAGAAAGACATAAACAATTATTTAAAGCATCTCAGATGAGGTGCTTTTTGAATATTTATAAAAATAAGTTAACAAATAAAATTCTGCAAAAAATCCAAAAATTACTTATAAAATAACACTTCCATTTTAAAAAATATATGATATAATTCATTTATAAAACGAACATATGTTTGAAAGAGGATATTATGTCAGATATTATAATGCATATAGATGTTAATTCAGCCTTTTTATCATGGACAGCTGCACACGAACAACAAATAGGTTTAGAAAGAGACATACGAGAAGTTGCATCTGTAATAGGTGGCAATGAAGAAAATAGACATGGAATTGTTTTGGCCAAATCAATTCAAGCAAAGAAATTTGGAATTAAAACAGGAAATTCACTAATGGAAGCACGGCAAAAGTGTCCAAATCTTCTTGTAATTCCTCCTAATTATCAAGTTTATGTCCGTGCAAGTAAATCTCTTCTTGAATTCTTAAATACTTTTTCGCCTGATGTTGAGATATTTAGTATAGATGAATGCTTTATACGATTCAAAGATATAAGCAAAGAGCAAGCTATAGAATTGGCATACTCTATTAAAGAACAGATAAAACAGACTTTTGGATACACTGTAAATATTGGAGTGTCCACTAATAAATTACTTGCAAAAATGGCTGGAGATTTTGAAAAACCAGATAAATGTCATACTTGTTTTCCAGAAGAAATAAAAGAAAAAATGTGGCCGCTTTCAGTGGAGAATTTATTTATGGTTGGACGTCGAACACAACCTAAATTAAATAAACTTGGTATATATACAATAGGAGATTTAGCTAATGCAGATTTTAATATAATTTCAACATTATTAAAATCCCATGGACGACTTATATATGCATATGCCAATGGACTTGATGCTTCAACATTTAAACCTCAACATCAAATAAAAAGTGTAGGTAATAGTTCAACCTTAAAATTTAATGTGGAGGATTTAGAAACAGCTCATGCAATAATTTTAAGCCTTGTTGAAATGACAGCATGGCGCCTAAGAGAAGCTAGAATGATGTGTAGTGTAGTGAGCATAGGTATAAAAGATTCAAATTTTGGATACATTTCAAGACAGAAAAAGCTTATGTATTTCACTGACTGTACAAAAGACATTTATAATAACATATGTTATCTATTTGATAAATATTGGGATAAAAGGCCTATAAGGCAATTGGGAGTATCTGTATCAGATTTAGAATTTGCAACATTTCAGCAAATGAGTATATTCAAAGATCGTAATATGTTAAATAACGAAAAACTTGACAAAGTTATTGACAGCATAAGAGAGAAATATGGGGACACTGCAATAATCAGAGGAGTATTTGCAAATTCTGAATTTAGCCCATTATTAGGCGGATATCCAGAGGATGATTATCCAGCCATGAGTAGTATACTGTAACTGTAGAAGGAGTGATAATGTGAAACTTTTAAATAAGCCTATAAAAGTCATGGCTATTTTTAACATAGACGGAAAAATTGAGCCAATAAAGTTCCGACTTGACGATAGAGTAGTGCGTATTGAAAAAATTATGAAGACATACGAAGAAAAAACAGTCGGAAATAAAAGACTTGTCTTTGTCTGTCAGCATAATAATTGCGATATATATGAAATAAAATATGAACTTGATAGCAAAACCTGGTACTTGTTTAAGAAATAATGGTATGAGCAAGTTTTGCTTGATTACTGGAGAGTAAAGTATTAACATTTTCTCCTTGAAGCCATCTTTCCATTTCTGATTTTGTGAAGATTAAAGGCATACGCTCATGAATACCTGCCATATATTCATTAGCATTTTTTGTGATTATAACGTATGATAGTTGCTCCTTATTAGTATCAAACAAACTGATTTGTTCTGATTTTGTTTGATATGTATTATATAATCCAGCCATATACATGACAGAACCTGGATTTGTGAAATAATACTTATTTTTCTTCTTTTCCCTAGAAGAAGATTTATTCCATTCATAAAATCCTGATGCTGGAACTATACATCTATTATATTTAACAAGGTTTTTGAACAGTATCTTTTCTGACAGAGTTTCCGCTCTAGCATTAATAATTATGTCCTTATCATTCCACTTTGGGAATCCCCACTTTGCAATAATGGGAATTACTTTATTTTCTTGCATTGTTATTACAAGCGCTTTATCTGAAGGAAATATTTCACCTGTTTTAAATTCATCAGATAAATTCTTTTGAGCAGCATCGGTAATTTCCCTTAATTCTTTATCATCAATATCAAAATAATATCGTCCGCACATTGAATAACCTCAAATCATTATTTATTATCGACAAAATCCGTCGATTCTTTGTTAGTTCGCAGCTCCTTAAATACCGGTTGTCTTAAACTTCTATTAGTCACTTTCCATATATTTCACAATACATACATTAACCCGTTTAATCATTACCATCGTTACCTCAAATGGAGGTAACTCTATTTTATCAGTTATTGCTATTGTTTTAAAGTTTTATTTTATTATAACAAGAACTGCATGTTTTCTATAAAATCATTTTTTGATATGATGACCCAATACAATACTTACATATTGTTAGTATTAAAAAATATCTAATAATTGTAATATAGCATATTGAAAATTGAAAATACAATATTAGATAAAAACAAATAGGTCAATTTTAAAATAGAACAATAAAGAGAAAAAGGTAGATGATACTGTTGTTAATATAAAAACATTGTCAATGCAGAACATCCACTATAGTTGCTAGAAAGTAAGCCATAGATAGAACTACGTATATAAATAATAATAAATCTCTTACTGAAAGGAAATAAAAAGATAATACCAATATAAATTTAGTTATAGTAAATTTTAGCAAAAAATATATATTTATGTAGAAAACTTTTTTATATCGGAGTATAATGGTATTGTTAAAGTTTTTAAACTACTAGTTGCTTAAATAAGGCATCATAAAAAGGAGAGATTATGTATGGAAAAAATTCTTCATTCAATACTCACGGTGTTTCCGTCACCGAATATCGAAGAAACCGCTAAGTATTATAACGAGATTATGGGGTTTAGAATTGTTAAATATCTAGATGTAAAAGAACCCCACATATGCCTTTACCGTGATAGTGTGGAAATAGTATTAACTAAAGCAAATAGCAAAAAAATATACACAAATAGGGAACTCTACGGTTACGGGGAAGATGCTTATTTTATTACAGACAATCAAGAAGCATTACAAAAAGAATTTATAAGTAAAGGAGCTAACATTGTTCGTTCTCTCCATATGACAGATTATAATAATATGGAATTTGTGTTAGAAGATATAGACGGACGGTGGATTGCTTTTGGAATGAAACAAAAATAACACTTCTGCAAATAGCAATAATAGGATGTTCCATAAGATGCCAATTATTTATATTTGTTGTAGTTCGCAATAGACGGATAAGATGCACAACGTGAATAATAGTTAGGAGGTTAATTATGAAAAGATCAATGATGCAAGCATATGTTACAAAAAGCAATGAAGCAGTGGCTCTTTATCAAAAGGCTTTTGATGCTACTCTTATAAGCAGTTATCCAAATAGTGACGGGACATTTTATCATTCAGAGCTTGATATTCAGGGAGAAATACTAGCAGTGGCAGAACGAAATTCAGAATATGCTATTATAGGCGAGGAAACAGTTACAGGCAATGTAATGCAGTTTTGTTTACATTATGGAGAAGGAAATGAGGATATGGTAAGGAAAGCATATGAAATATTGAAAACAGACGCTAAAATTCTTATGCCACTCGCACCATGCGAATATAGTTCTCTGATGGCAGACCTAATTGACAAGTATGGAATCAGATGGTGCTTGTTTGTATAGCGGTTTCATTGAGCTATTACAAAAAATGAGCATAACCGGCAATTATACTGATTTGATGAACTTCGCAGTTTAGCAATAATGAGAAGTTCATCCTACTGCATGCTTCTTTTCCACAGTTGACAATCTGAGGAATCAAGCAATATTTGAAACTGGTTATTGTTTGGGGTTTCGTATATTTAAAATCGATATCTCGCCATGATATCGATAGCGAGCGGATGCATTTATTGTTATTTTATTTCAAAATTAACGAGACTATGAAAGGAGGTGAAAAATATGGCATATGAAAAACCCGTAATTTTAGCGCAGAGTACAGTACGGATGGCAGAGTGCCGTCCGAATAGTAAACCGAGTGGAAGACCTTGTAATCCACCGAAACCAGGCGGACGCTAAGCGGTATTCAATTAATGGCGATGATGTTATGCAAATAGCATCGTCTCCAGATTGCAAAGGAGAAATTTAGATGTATTTTAAAAAGAAATTCAATGTAATATTTAGAGACTATGGATCTTTTGGCTATATAACAGACAATAGAAATTTTGGATACAAACAAATAAATGATGATGGCAATGACATTGGAGATAAAATTGTGTCTCAGAGTGGCGCGGTATTTTTGTCTGTTTTAGAGGAAAAACCTCAGACGCTTGATTGTCTAGCTGAAAAGATACGCATGCAATTTACAAATGTGGACCTTGAAATAATAAAGAATGATGCTAGAGAGTTTTATTGCCTTCTTGAATTGGATGGGTTTATTGTATCTGGCGAAACTTTGCAAGAATGCAATAAAAAAGACGTGGGGTTCTCATACAAGAAAGTAAAACCAAACAAGGAGATGCACGATTGTTCTCCCAATAAAGGTTTTAGGAAATCCACACAAGAATTTTTTGATGAATACTATAAAAATGAACCTCATCTCACAAATATACACATGGAAATTACAAGCAAGTGCAACGAAAGATGTGTACATTGTTATATTCCACATGAAAATAAAATAAACAGTATGGCTCCTGAATTATTTTATAATATTTTAGAACAATGTAAAAGAATGAATTTATTACATCTAACGATAAGTGGCGGTGAGCCAATGACTCACAACAACTTTATTAATTTCTTGAAAAAATGTAATGAATACAATTTTTCTGTAAACATTCTTAGTAATTTAACTTTACTGAATAAGGCTACTCTTAAAGAAATGAAAAGGAATCACCTTTTGAGTGTTCAAACATCATTATACTCAATGGATGCCAATATTCACGATGCGATAACCCAAACAAAGGGAAGCTTTGAAAAAACAAGGAACGCAATATTAACGCTAATAGAAAATGATATTCCTTTGCAAATCAGTTGCCCAATAATGAAGCAAAATATGAACTGCTATTATGATGTTGTAGATTGGGGGAAAGAACACAATATTAATGTTGGCAGTGATTATGTCATTATAGCAAGATATAACCATACAACACAGAATCTGAGTAACCGTCTGTCTGTAAAAGATGTCAAAGAGGTTATTGAACAGAGGATTGTTAGTGAGCCTCACTATTTAGATCTAATAGAAAAGGAAACTGAAAAGAAAAAAGACATGAATACAGACGATTTTATTTGTAGCGTGTGTCATTCATCCATATGCATAGAAGAAAATGGAGATGTTTACCCTTGCGCTGGTTGGCAGGATTATGTTGTAGGTAGCATAAATGAAACATCCCTTTGTGAGATTTGGAACAATTCAATAAAAGTACAATATTTAAGAAACTTACGAAGAAGAGATTTTCCAAAATGCATTAAATGCCCAGAAAATGAGTTTTGTACTATGTGTATGGTTAGAAACGCAAATGAAAACCCATTAGGAGATCCATTAGCAGTTAACGAGTATTTTTGTGATATCGTAAAACTAAATAAAAAAATGGTTCTTAACTGTAAATGTAATCTAATAAATTCTCAGGACAAGTGTTAAAGTAGTGTTTGGTTATGCTGACAGTGTGAAGGGTATTTTTGTTATATATTTGGCCATAAATCATACCGTTGATGATGGTTTTCACATGGCTGATAATTTAGAATATAAAGATTGATATACGAACAAAACGATTGGCTTACAGTGACGGTGAGTTCTAATTAATTTAGCATAGAATGGTAATAAAAAATTTAGCAATATTTGAACTATGAAGTCTTGGAAGACTACCTGTATGGCTCAATTCAGCGTTGCATTATGTTTATGATGTAATGTTCATACTAATCTGTGTATTAGTTGATTATAGCAATATCGCGAAGTTAAACTTTGTTGTGGTTATGTTATTTGCAGTTATGAATAAGATAATGGCTCATCCGTTAGGAGTGAATATTGTGAACAACAATGAAAAATTAGAATCATTAAAATTATCAATTGATAATGCAAGTCAAATGTTAGATGTAAACTGTAATCCAGTAGTAAATCAACTATTATTGCCTTAGTTAAATCTATTCCTATTTTAGGTGAATTAATTGACAGTACATTAGATGTTACGTTGAATTCATTTCAAGAAAAGAAATGAATTATTTAAGCTTATTTTATGTGATTGCGAAAATAAAATAAGTTCAGAAATGGTAAATGATATGGAATTTTGCAAAAATACTTGAAGCAGTTAATAGACTTGCTAGAATGATTGCAATACAAGCAATTATGTGTATTAACTGATATTTTTTAAAGACTAACCTAATGCAAAAAAGTAAAGACATCCAATCAAATATTCAGTAACGGTAAGTAAATTTACTTTGCACTCTCACAATAAACGAAGAAGGTGTATCCAAGGGGTGACCATATAACTTGCAACAAGATATTGCCAGTAATTAAATAATTGTTTGTTAATAGCAATAATGGGAAGTTGGAGGGGTTAATAAAATGAAACAGATAACATGGGATGATTTTAATCATAAAAATAGAGATAAAACGGGATCGTTTGAAAATTTGTGTAGAGTATTATTTCTAAGGTCAATTAAGCGTAGCGGTAATGATTATCAGTACAATTATAATCAAGCTGGATTAGAAATTGAGCCTATTTTAGCTAGTGTTGACGAAAAAGAAAAATGGGTGGGCGCACAATGTAAATATTTTTCGACTGAGAATAATACATCACAATACAATCAAATATTTCATTCTGTTGATTTGGCCATAAAAAAATATAAAGGTAGTTTAGACTATATATACATATATGCAAACTCTACCCTACAACCTATATGTACAGACAATGAGATAGAAAAAGCAAAAAAGAAATCTGCAAGAATAAAGTTGGCTGATATCAATCGCAAAACAGTAAAATTGGTTTGGCTTCAGCAAGATAACATTCTCGATTTAGTAAGAGAAGCGAACAATAGCGACTTGCGTAGGATTTATTTCTCTGATGAAAGAGAAACTGATTGGATAGAAAATGGCATATCTATTGATGAAAAAACATTTTTAAATTCTACAGAATTTTTCAATTTGAAACTTAACAATATTGCCATAACAGATTTATATCCCACGATATTTGAAAATAAATTGAGTTTATTATTAGGATCAGCTGGAACTGGTAAATCAATTCTGATAAAGAAAATGTATTCAAATATATCAGACGATTTTTTAAATAATGAAGTTGCTAAAGATGTTTCCCTTCCAATTTTGATAAAACTAAGAGAATGTGTAAATGGCAATTTAGAATCATTATTAAGGCAGAGACTGAACGACTACAATCTTAATAACACCGAACCTACTTGCAATTATATATATTTTTTTGATGGATTAGACGAGGTTTCGCATCATAATATTGGTAGTATTGTTAATCGAATTGTATATTTGATGAAAACGACATCAACAAAATCAATTATAATATCTTCACGTACAGACTCAAATAATTTATCTTATTTACATCAATTTGTACAATGTAACGAATATAAAATAGATGCTCTGACTTATGATGACATTGAAACAGTTTTTTCTAATAAAGGTGAACATAGCAAGCTGGAAAAATTAAAACAACTGAAACATTCAAACGCAAAAATACTTAATGATATTACAGATATTTTTTCTGTAGATTTATTATGGAATATTATTGATAAAACTGATATTAATATAACCAAAATTGAAATCATAGAACAATTTATAAATTATTGTTTTAGTAACTATTCCAAAATAGCAGTATTACCTTTATTGGAGCCCAAAAAAGATTCAATAATTGAACTTTGCACAGAAATATCTTATAACATGCAGATAAAGTTACATTTAAGTTTGGAACTGTCAACTGTGCAAAAAATAATTATGAATTTCACTGAGATGACAAACGCTGGAGATATAAATGAAATAGTAAATGCACTAATTGATTTATTTTTTGAAAATTCTCGCAGCGGTACAGAGAAAATGATATCCTATAAGCATAGGAGGTTTCATGAGTATTTTTTGTATAAAAAAATAGATGATAATTTTTTAAATAATCCTAATCTATTACGAGAGTTGCATTTACTATCGAATAAAGAGTTTGTAATTAACGTTTTTTTAAAAACTAGTTTGATTAAAGCATATAAAGAAAATAGTATATTAAAGGCTCTTTCTTTAAGACTAATGCAACAATATTTGGGATACAGTTATTGGCATGAATATGCGGATGATTTGATAGGCAAGGATTTTAGCTACGGCTCCAAAGCGCCGGTCTATTCCTATTCACCAGCATTAGTCCTTTTACTAGCTCGCTATACTTCAAATGATATAGAAACTCTCTTAAGTAATGAAGAATTATCTATTTCGGATTGTATTACTAAAGAAAATTGTTTAGAACTAATTGAATTGCATAACAGGTTATGCAATGGTGATATTGTAGAATTTATATTTAATAAGTACGATATACAAAAAGATAAAGTGGTAAACCATCGGAATTTTTACAGCCACTTATATATTCTAAATCAAATGAGAAATGTACCACTACAAAACATATATAATGATTATTTCAAGAAATCTAAATTTCTACATCCTGAAATAGGTCATATGGATTATGTAGATAGTTCCAACGAAATATTAAATGCTTTCTATAAATATTGTTTAGATGAAGATATAGGTTTTATTGCTAAGTTAATTCCTGGCATGAGTAAAGAGCAACTTGAAATACTATCTTTTCAATTATTTAGGCATGATCATATTCTCTGTTTAGTATCGAAAACACATGAGTATAGCGATTTGAAAATTCAGTTTTTAAATAGAATTGAAAAGGAAGATGAGAATTACCTTACTAATACTATAGCTGCATATAGTTTTTTAAGCGGTAACATAAAAAATCGTGAACAATTAAAGAATGCGTTAACTCAAGCCAATTGTAGAAACTATCCAACATGGCATCAAAACATAGAATTACATAATATGTTATGCTATATTCTAAAGGATGAAGTTAATTATTCATTAAGTGAATTTAAATTAGGAGTGCAGATTTTTACTCATTTAGTGGACAATTACGATAATCTGGATGATGTCTTAATGCTTTGGATTGAAGATATTAAGCCTTATAATTTTGTATGGAATAATTGGCTCCAATATACCTACTCGAATATGATTGGCGTTATTATAAGCAAAGTTGGTTTCAATGTTATTAAGCTGAAATCTTTTTTAAGAGAACTTATGAAATATGACAGTGTTATATATACCAATGTCGTTTACTATACGATATTAAAACATAACTCGGAATTATTTAATAAAATTATCAATATCCAAATTATTAATAAAATGATTGATACTTCTACGTTTGATGATATGGAATATGAGAATTCCTGTGAGCTCTTCTTTCGATATGCAGCCATGTGTTGGACTATTGATAAAGAGAGAAGTTATGCTTTACTAATAGATGGTATAAATAACGAATTGTTAAGGCCTCCATATAAAGGTGAGCAATTAATGAGCATGATTATGCCGGGATGTTTATTTTTTGCTTATCAAAACTATTTATATAATGATAATGAAATCACAGATTTATTTATTGAGTTATATAGTGCCTTAACTAAGCTTAGCAAATCTACTCAAAATGACAGTCCGTTTAGTTGTTTTAAATGGGCCATGGGAATATGTGTCAGTGAAGAAGACATGCCAGATGATTTATATGACACAAGTGAGACCTCCTTATATCCACGAGAAAATAAAAAAGTAGGCAATGATGTTGACATATCAAAAATTACTCAAGAATCACTAATAGGGTATTATACATTTGAGATAGAAAAGGCCCCATATGATAGTCTTGAATTTTGGCAGCAAGTCATTAATATAAACTATGAACTTGATGAAGAACTGAGCATATTGTATAATGCTTTTGATAAATGCTTCCCAAGTATGTACGGATATGGGCCTATAATCGATTATATCCATTTGCCTGTGGCAGTTTTATTATCGGACGAAAGAACAAAAAATAAGTTTGCTAACTATATCATGAGCCATTCAGGAGAATACGCATTTTACGATATTATTAGAGCCTATTCAATAATCGGGAATGCAGAAGAAGCAAGAGATTGCATTGATTTCTTGTACAAATATGTGAATATGTTGATTGCTCCAACAAGCTTATCAAGTAAAAATGATTTGTCAGAAAAGTCTTTATTTATTATGTACTTGATATATAATACTGTCCGTACTGATTGGGAGTTTTTTGAAAATAAAAGCACATGTGTGTTAAAACGTAACCCTGAAATTAAAATTATGTGGGATGATTATGAGGATAGAGAAGAATTTCATGAAAAATGGGCTACAAAACATCCAGATAAGCATGCTTATATATACGATTATATTATTTATAATAATGATACAGAAATTAAGCATTTTGCATTAGTAAAGGTAGATGGGTACAGAGCGACGCTTCCTTTACCAAAAGCGAATACAAATATTATTAAAAGAAACGATTATTACTTAGCTCGGTTGTTTAATGATAGAATTGAAACCTTACATTCATACATTATTATTTCAGGACTGATCGTGGAGTAGGAATTTTAGCAGGTATATTTTTTATGGTAGAGTTATATTTAACCTACAAAAGCAACTTCCCATTATGTTTATAATTTGTACAAGCGCATTATAGCAATAATGAGCATTTCAATTAGTACATTAAGATGCGCTGTGTATATAATAGCAGCGTCTTTTACAATAGATTGGAGGTATTTATGGATTATAGCTTTAGTTTGATTGAAGATAATGAAAGCTGTTTTTGTGGAAGTGAAGTGACATTTGCAAAATGCTGCAAGCAGAAACTCATTTCAACTAAGAGTACAAGAAAATCTTTGGACGATTTCAAAGGAGAAGAACATCTTAATTCTTTTATGCATGAACAATACAAAAAATCAGAAATTAAGCAATGTTTACATCCTAATCAATGTGAGTGCAAAGGAGATGTTATTGACGCTCATGTACTTCAAAATAATAAGGTGTTGACAAGGCTTGCGCTTGACGGTCATGTAATGGTAATAGACCATGTAGCAAAAATTCGTAAACAGGTTATTAAATTTACATTAACGCCAGAGTTTTTAAAAAACGAAATTGAAACCAGTTCAGAAAACTTTAGTAGGGAACTGAAAGAATGTTTGAAGAATGTTGATGAAAAAAAACTCTGTGCTTTAATGGGGAAAACCATTAAGGCTGAATGCGAAATGCCTATAGTTGAGTTCAAAATGAAAAAATCAGGTAGAAACAAGGCTACAACTTTTCGAGGATTTTGTTCCGCCCATGATAAGGAAACTTTTAAGCCTATAGAAGACTTCAAATATATAGGCTCTGAAGAGCAAGACTTTTTGTTTGCTTACAGAACATTTTCACAGGAATACCATGAGCAGCTTGCTTTCGATAAGATTAGAAAACAACAATTTGCCGAAGATCCTAATTTATGTTACAACCATCAATTTGTTCAAGATTACCGTTATATAATGAAGAAAAAGCGGAGCTTAGACATAATGAAAAATGAACTGGATAATGCTCTGATTACCAGAAGTTTCAGCATACTTAACACTGTGAAGATAAAGACTAACATACCATATGATTTTGCACTAACATCCGTTATTTTGCCTGAAGTTGATTTGAAAGGCAATATTTTAAATGATGCCTATTCATCTTGTAGTGACAGTAAACACATTCTATTGACTATATTTCCTACAGACACAGAAACCTTTATATTGTTTAGTTGGCTTAAACAACACAATATTTTTTTTGAATCTTACAGTTGTCAATTAAATGAGCTTACGGAAAATGATGTTAAGTATTACGTTAGCAACCTGATATCCTATTCTCCGAACATTGTATTAAGTCCGAGATTGTGGAATAAAATGTCAGAGTATGAAAGAAGAAGCTTTCTAAAATCACTAGAATTTCAAGGCGAAGAAACAACATTTAGTCAAGCTACTCCTAAAAATTTATCTAAAATAAGAAGAAAAACATTAGAGAAGCGTAAGTTTCTTTTAGAAACACCGTCATATAATTTATTCCAATAATTTTAGACTTGAGGAGTAGAACGGTAAAGCAAACCGAGCCGTTCAGTCAACTGAACATATGCTTATTAAGCGAGCTTGTGTGATATTACTAAATTACCCATTATGTTTAAAATATAGACTTAATGTATACTGTGACAGTATTTTAATGTAAGTATATTTATATTATCTTTAGGTGGAGGTAAAATTAAAACACTAATAATTAATGGTTCTCCTAGAATTAATGGTGATACAGAGAGCCTCATTAATGAAGTAGATAAAAAATTATTAGGCGAATATAAAATAGTAAATGCCTATAGATGTGCTGTGTTGCCCTGTATGGATTACAGATATTTTAGGAAAAATGAAGTATGTTCAATTCAAGATGAAATGCAATAGATATATAGTTATATTTAAGAATGTGACAATATTATAGTTGCATCACCAATTTATTTTTCAGAAATAACAGGAAAATTCTTTCGATGTTCATGCGATGGTTTGCCAGCTTCAAAATAAACAACCGTTATCAATTATGGAGTTTGATGCGGGGCATGGTTTTTTTGGATTTCTATTCTAAACATTACAATCTTCAGCAGGCAAAGCGTTCTGAAGAGTCTATTACATGCTCTTTGAACGAATGCATAAAATGAGTGTAATTCTCAGTATAGGAGGCGTTAAAGAATGCGAAAATTTTTTATGAAAACGAAACGGATTGGCTTTTCTAAATGGAATGATGCCGATTTGAATTTGGCTACTCAGTTATGGGGAGACAAAGAAGTTACCCAGTTTATTTGTGCTACTGGTATGTTTACAAAACAAGATATCATTCACCGCTTGGAAACAGAAATTCAAAATGACAAATTATTTAACATACAGTACTGGCCCATTTTTGAACTTTCGACAGAGGAATTGATTGGTTGTTGCGGTGTCCGCCCTTTTAATTCTGAAACACATTCCTATGAGATTGGATTTCATCTGCGTAAAAAATACTGGGGAATGGGATATGCTTCTGAAGCGGCAATAGCTGTCATTGACTACAGCTTTGATGGTTTGAAAGCGGATAAATTGTATGCAGGACATCATCCGCAAAACGAAGTTTCAAAAAAGTTATTGACCAAGTTGGGCTTCCAGTACATTGGAAAAAATTATTATAGACCAACTGGATTGTATCATCCGTCATACGTCATACGAATTAGTGAACGATAGATTATGAGCACAATGAGCAACCAGCTATCTTAGCCGAACCTCCCAGTTAGTTTATAAAGGGATATTATGAAAGCATATTTTTTTGAAAACAAGGAATAATTTTGACTCACGGGGTAACTAAATAATGAAATATTGTTATGGCATAGGTCTTAATAGTTAAGTTATACGGAGAAACTTAAAGCGAGAGGAGATGATATTTCATGGGGAAAATATTAGTGTTTATTTTTGAAGGAATGACAGATTATGAAATAACATTCGTTATGCACTTATTAGGTGCAGATGCAGGTAAAGAAATAATTACAATTGCATATGAAGATAAAATAATCAAAAGTCGCTCTGGATTTTTATACAAGCCAACAAGATTGATTGCTGATGTATTAAATGAAGATGTAGAGGGCTTAATTATTTGTGGGGGATGGTATGGAGATACAAGGCAGGAACTAATACAATTAATTAACAAATTAAATTCAAAAGGAAAATTAATAGGTGCAATATGTGGTGCAGGTACAGTTTTTTTAGCAAAATCAGGTGTTCTCAATAACGTAAAATACACTACACCTGTTGTTGAATGGACTGAAAATTATATTAAAGTATTTGGAGAAAAAGATCCTTTTCCAAGAGAAAATTTTGTTAAAAAAAGAGTTGTAAGAGACAAGAATATTATAACTTCGCAAGGAATAGCATTTATTGATTTTGCCATAGAAATATGTGATTGGTTCAATTTGTTTAAAAATCAAGAGGATAGAGATAATTTTGCTAAAAGTATTAATGGATTATAAATCAGTAGTTTAACATTATTAGTTCGTAACATTTAAATGTTGCGACATATATTCTTAAAATTCAGGTCAAATAAATCCTATTATGTTTATAATGAAATATTTATATTAAACTGTGAGTTAATTGAATATAACAATAATGTGTAGTTCCATAAGATCTCCATAATTTATATAATGTGAGGTGGTAGCATTGAACATATTTAAATATAATCGAATTATTATTCTTGGCAATAATGGCAGCGGAAAAAGTTTTTTGGCTAAAAAATTGGCTGTTATTACAGAATTACCACTTGTTCATCTTGATGCAGAGTTTTGGCTTCCAAATTGGGAAATGCCATCGAAAGAAGAATGGTTAAAGAAGAATAAAGAATTCATTTCAAAAGAAAAATGGATTATTGACGGTATGTGCAGTCATGGTGGTACAATGGATTTGCGATTTGAGGAGGCAGACTTAATTATTTTTCTTGATATGAACCGATTAATATGTCTTACGGGTGTTATTAAAAGACAAGGTAAAAAACGTTCTGATACTGCATTAAACCATTATCATGACGAAAAATTTGACAAGAGATTTATTGGGTTTTGTAAAGAAATAATTAATTTTGATAAAACAAGAAAAATTAGGATTATAGATTTGCATAATAAACATCCTGAAAAAATGTTCTTTATTATTGGCAGCAGAAGAAAAATGAATAATCTGATTAGACAATGGAGAAATGAAAAGCTCACCAGCAGAAAAGTGCAGCTTAAGGAGCTATGAAGTTCATAACTGTACATCTTGGCGTTATGAGGTACATGGATGCCATCAGAGCAGTTGGTATGGTAGAAATTTCTTGTACAATAGTAGATTTAGTAGAACTTTATGGAATAAAAATTACAAATAATATATTAAGAAAGTTTGCTATCCTAATCCAAAGAAACTTCTTGCTAAATTAGAAGTACGTAATATAGGTGATTTGCCATAACGAGATAATATTATTGATATCAGATGGGAGAAATATTAGCATGCAGAGTATTGAAGCAATATTTTTTGATTTGTTTTTTACCTTGATTATACCTAAATATCATTTGAAGAAGAATGAAAATGATGTATTAGGATTATCTGTTGAAGAATGGGAATCTTATGCAGAAAATGACATGTTATATAAAAGAAGAGCAATAGGTAATGTGAACAGTGCAGAGGAAATTATTAATGAAATTATTGAGAGTATGCCGTTGTCTGTAAGTGAAGTTCAGAAAAATAAATTGTTAGCCTTTAGAAAAGAAAGAATGAAAAATGCACTTATGAATGTAGAATTTGAAATAATTGAAACGATTCAGAAATTGCATGATAAGGGTATAAAGATATGTTTAATTAGCAATGCTGATATAATTGATGCAATGTATTGGACCGAATCACCTTTATACAAGTTATTTGACGATGCTTTTTTTCATATGAAGTAAAGTGTTTGAAACCCAATTGTGATATATATAATATTGCTATCAAGAAGTTGAATGTTAACCCTGAAAAAAGTGTTTTTGTAGGGGATGGGGGTTCAGATGAATTATTAGGAGCAAGGAGAGTAGGCATGAAAACAGTATTTACTGAATATTTAGATATGAAAGAAACATATGAAAGAAAGAAAATCATGGAAGTTTCTGATCATCATATCATAAACTTTGCAGAATTAACCAGTCTTTTTTTATAACTGAGAATTAACATTATATTCATTAGCATTAGCTATGTTTCAATATTTAAATTTTCATACGAAATAATATATTAAATAGAACTATGAATTATTTACATATAGATAAATACTAATTGAGTGAAAGAAAGAAGGTGAAAGTGTTGAATATACAGAATATTTATGATGATGATGTGTTTTTTGAATCTTATAAGCAATTAAGATCCGGAATAAATGCAAATGAAATAGTTGAAGTTCCTGCTATTTTTGCAATGTTACCTAAACTTAGTGGTCTTAAAATCTTGGATCTCGGATGTGGATATGGAGATCACTGTGTTAAGTACATAGAAATGGGAGCTAATGAAGTAGTGGGGATCGACATTTCTGAGAAAATGCTTGAAATTGCAAACATGGAAAATCCATCTCCAAGGATTGAATATAAGAAAATGGCCATGGAAAATTTAGCAGAACTGGATTCATCTTTTGATCTGGTTGTGAGCTCTCTGGCGTTGCATTATGTAGAGGATTATGATATGGTCGTGGAACAAGTGTATCGATTACTGAATAATGGTGGTAGGTTCATTTTCTCCCAGGAACATCCTTTTAGCACAAGCTTTACATATGGAAGTCGATGGACTAAAGATGAAAATGGCAATAAAATTTATGCTAATATTTCGAACTATTCCATTAACGGTAAAAGAGAATCTCAATGGTTTAAGGACGGAATTATTAAGTATCATAGGACATTTTCAAGTATAGTCAATACTTTGATTGATTCTGGCTTTTGCATTGAACAGATGTCAGAACCAATTCCATCTGAAGCGGTGATGAATCAACATCCTGAGTATAAGGACAACATTCATAAGCCTGATTTTTTGCTAATTAGAGCAAAGAAATAGTTGCTGATCATTCATAATTTTGTTTCAAAAGTAAGAACTGTCCCTGCTTAGCTACTATCAATTCTCCATTGAATCAGTATCAAAATACAGTTTTAAATAAGAAAAAAAGCCGACGACTGTGATGTTACTCACGGTCATTGGCTCTGCGTCTTAGCGTCCGGATCTTTGACAACTGATGTATTTAATTCACGTATGGCAATTATAGTCTTCTGTTTGCATTTTGGACAAAATAGGGGGAAGGTTTCTAATACTGTATCTTTCCGCATCCTAAGCCGAGTTTTACTTTTGCAAACAGGGCATAATATCCATTCACTTTCCAATGGCATCTCTCACAGTTATATGATCCTTCATTTGGGGTTATATTCTTTCAAGTTTTTCAACGGTCTTATCGTTTAGGACATTTCCGGTATTCAGTGTGCTTTTGGGTTCAATCAAAAGCACCTGAACTTCTTCGGGTGCGACAGGCATATGCTCAGTTCCTTTCGGAACAATAATCATTTCTCCCGCTTGTAAACATACGTCTTTATCTCTAAATTTCACGGTTAGCACGCCTTTTAGGACCAAAAACATCTCATCCTCATTTTCATGAATATGCCAAGCGAATTCGTCCTTAAACTTAGCAATTTTCACATAAGCGTCGTTCAGTTCTCCAATAATCTTAGGGCTCCAGTATTCATTGAAAAGCTGAAATTTTTCCTCAAAGTTAATCTTAACCATTTTTTTTCCTCCTTGTGTATTCAAAATTCTTATCTCCTTATTGTTCTTGTACTATATAAAAGATATGATATAATATAATGCACAACATAATTATAGTACTATTCTTTGTGAAAGAACAGCTTTAATACGTATTTCTATTATGTTAGCACAAATCATGTAAAAGCCGTATTATATTGGAAAGGAGAAGTGTTCATGAATCATCATCGTTTAGGGCAGACACTTTTAAGCTATAGAAAAAAGAGGGAGATGACTATACGTGAGTTTTCGGAATATTCCGGTATCAGCACATCGCTAATTAGCCAGATTGAACGAGGACAAGCGAATCCCTCTTTAAACGTATTGGAGTTGTTGGCGACTGCATTAAATGTTCCTCTCTATACTTTATTTATAAATGATATTGATACCAAATCGCTTATTTCAAGAAAAAAGGATCGTAAACAGGTCTATCGGGAAAATAGCGACCACATTGTATATGATGTGCTAACACCTGATTTTATGAAAGCACATATTGAACTTCTAATGATGGACTTAAACGAACACGCCAGTACCACTGAAAGTTACTATTCACACTCTAGTAAAGAGGAAATTGCTGTTGTGATGAAAGGGCAAGTATTTGTGGAATTGGAAAGATTAGAGTATTTTTTAGACGAAGGAGACGTCGTTCGTATTCCCCCAAATGTAAGGCACCGTTTCATTAACAAGAGTTCCCAAGCAACTCATGTTTTGTTTGTACTAACTCCAGCACTTATATAATGCTTCCGTAGTACTTTAAGTGCAATTTTAAGCTATTTTATTCTCGCTTGAACTGACACTCCATATGATCTTGCTTCATTTCTTCAGTATTAGCGACAGATATTTTTAGAAAAAATGATAGTAATATATAATTTACAGAAGGAGGTTTTAATTTGATATACTATGCAGACGAAAATTGGTCTCCGTTAAATGATAATCCATTTTCTTGTGATGGACATTATGACGAAAATTGGTCAGCATTTATCTATGATGTAAAGGTTGAGTATTATACAAATATATTTGAAGGCGCAAAAGTATACACTTTACGGGTGTCTCCTAAAATCGATTTTAAATATGAACGCTTGTTAGATTTTGTTTGTTATGAGGTTGGCTATAAACGTAACATAATTATTAAGGTTATAGCGACAGAGAAAAGATATATTAAAAAAATAATAGATGAGTTACAATGCGATAATTCAACTATTGTTAGGGTGACAGACCCAAAATGGATGGTTCATAGCACAACAAAAGAGCTTTGGAAAAGCATTGAGAAGACAGGTTCTTTATTATCACCGTCTGAATTAAGGAAACGAAATATTGTAGTGAGTGAAATTGGGTTGAAATCATTAATGGAACCTAAAGACTATTCAGATTATATTATGTTGGATTCGTTAAATGGATGTGGTGAAATAGTTGTAAATTCAAGACAACTTGGTTATGTATGTGTAGACGCAGATGTTCCTTATAATCCTGGTGTAAGATTATATTTTGATGCACACAGAATTATAGAAGATGGATTAGCAACAAGAGATGGATTACATCTTTTGAAAGTAAAAAAAGAGCTGCCATTAGAGCGTTATCTTAAAAGTGTTGTAGAAAAAGATTTACTTGAACCAAAAGAAGTATTTACTCCAACCATTTTTACAGAAATGTCAAACAACTATTTTTTGGATAGTGTAAAGTTATAAATATGGTACGACATGGGACAATACTCCGTTTATGAATATGATATACATTAATCAAAAATATAGAAATAAGGGAGTATAATGCATAGCGTTCAAATTCCAGTATGCAGGCTCAGGCAATAGGAATTTGGTTATATTTCGCAAGTGAAATCAAGCAACCTATTTTCCAGTTCTTTATAATTATTACACGGCAGTTTAAAGGAGGTGCAATGATGTACGAGTGGTACAAGAATGTTCAAAAAATTGTTGATGAGATAGACAGTTGCATTAAAAAGCAAAATGACGAAGCATTGACCTTAAAGTATCTTTCTCATAAGTTGGCCTATTCAGAATTCTATATTTCGAGAAAGTTTAAAGAAATTTCGGGTATGCAATTTAGAGATTATCTGCGTTATAGAAGGCTGGCTTTTGCACTGAAACAAGTTAGGGACACCGAATATGGTATATTAGACATTGCTTTGAATTATGGTTTTTCTTCACATGAAGCTTTTACTCGTGCGTTCAAGGAAACATATGGTATTACTCCAAGTGAATACCGTCAAAATCCTATACCAGTCGTGCTTCGTACAATAATAAGGCCTTTTGACTGCTATCTTTTAGGAATTGGAGGAACTGGTATGTTAAAATCAGCAGAGGATGTAAAAACTTATTTTATTACGATTCCCACACATAAGTTTTTGCATATTAAGAATTATGAGAGTATTGGGTATTGGGACTTCTGGCAAAAGCAGAGTCTCGTTCCAGGACAGGATTGTGAAACAATTTGTGGGTTACTGGATAGTATCAGGGGAAAACTAGATGATGTAGGTGGAAGTGAAGCGAATAGCGGCAACGGTCAAATTATGGCATTTATAAATGAACCTACTGGTAGAATCTGTAGTTGGGGAATTCCACTTGCGGAATGTTATGGTGTACGTCTACCGCTTGATTATGATGATGAAGTGCCCTCACAAATGCGTATGATTGATGTTCCAGAAGCGGAATATATCGTTTTTGAACATGGACCGTTCGATTTTGAAACAGAAAACAGCAGTGTGGAGGAAAAAATTGAAAAGGCAATGAAAGAATTTGATTATTCCGCTACTGGTTATTGTCTCGATACCACTCCTGGTAGAGTGTTTTATTTCTATCATGATTGCACACGGTTTTGGAAGTATATCAGACCTGTGCGGAAAGTGTAATATATCAACAAATTCAGATTTATCGATGAAGTTATGGAACAATCTTAAAAATAAAATTTATAATTATATGTTAAAACCTTGCACATAATGTGTGGGGTTTTTTAATACAAAAAAATGGAGGTAGATAATATCGTGATAAAAAAAGATTACCAATCACTGAAGATGAAAAAATCAAGACATATGTAGATATGATTGCTCCATCTATAATCAAATTCAACACAGATCATTTCATCTGTGTTGAATTTGATTATAGATGTGTATGGGAAGTTATTATATTAAGAGTATTAGACGCAAAAAGAGATTATCCAAGAATCTTTAAAGATTATACTATACAAAGTGATAGTAAAGAATAATGTAAAAATCATATACAAAAAACAATTGTAAATATTAAATACGTTACAATTGTTTTTATTTGTGTAATAATTACTGTCAAATTACAGTCGAAATTTTTAAAATATATAATTTCTTCATTGCAGCTTTGTTGTATTTTCAATTGGTCGGGATGACTGGATTCGAACCAGCGACCCCAAGTCCCCCAGACTTGTACGCTAACCAAGCTGCGCTACATCCCGACAGTGTTAACCATATAAAAATTATAGTTGATATATGCAAATATGTAAAGAAGATTTTGCAGTACACCTATATATTTTTTGCATTTTTTATAAACCTATGGTAAAATAATACAAATAAGTATTGAAGTTATTATATTCAAATATTTTTAGTATAAGTGAATCGAGGGGTTGCAATTATATGGAAAGGTATGAAAAGAAGAAAATAAACTGGAGATTTAAAAAACTCGAATATGAGCTTATGGAGGAATATCTTGAAGAAATGGCAGTTAAAGGTTGGATGTTATCTGAAATAAGTAATAATAAAGCAACCTTTGTTTCAACAAATCCGCGACAACTTAAATTTTGTGTTAGCATTTCGCCTTATACATCAACATCAATTCATGATGCTGATGACGGCATGATTGATGAATATAGAAGTTCATGCGAATCATTAGGATGGCACTATATAACATCTTATGATCAAATGTACTTTTTTTATGCGGAAAAATATGAAAATACTTATAGTGTACATACTGATCCGGAATCAGAACAAAGGTTAATTATAAACAAGGTATGGAAAAAAGAATTATTTAAAAGTACGGGTATTTTTATTTATTTTATATTTATAACATGGATAAATTTTTTTACCAAAGGATATTTTGATTATAAGATATTAGTTAATTGGTTTGCGTCATTAACTATGTTCGTTCTTTTACCATTAGCTTTTATTTTTTCGATTGCTCCGGTTATAAGCAATTTAATCTGGTATTTTAAAACCAAATTTACTTTAAACAATTATGCCAATAGGAAATCTCTAAAATTTGTAAAAACCAGGAACTTTTTATTTGATTTAGCGTCTTATATTTTGATGATATCTTTAGCATCAATAATTATGTATTACTTTATGTCAAAAATAACACATAAATGGACTGAAAGTTTATTGATAATATTAATTTTAGCAATTATTGTCTGTGGTTTTTATTTCTATAAGAAATTTAAAGAACAGAGCGGAACTATAAAAATTTTATCTGTGATTATTATATTTTTCGGAATCACTATTTGTGTATATGTTACTGCTGATAATTCACTAAATAGAAATATTAACAATACTGGAGAAGACATACAGATAGTTTCATATGAGTATCCTGTAATTAGAATTTCCGATTTTGCTAATATAGATAAAATAGACAGTAATTCTTTCAGCAAGAGCTATAGCCCTCTGGTTCCAAAGGGGTATATTTATTCTGAGAATTATGATGATGAAGAACAAAATTATGATGCAACAACCGAATACTATAAATGTATTAATTCTAAGGTAGCAAGCATACTATACGACGGTATAATAAGTTATTATGAAAATAGAAAATATTTTAAAAGAAAGACAGAAAATCTTTATGCGAAAAATTGGAATTGTGATGAAGCAACTTTAATACATAATGATATTTTATTGTTGCTTAGAGGTAATGAAGTCATTAAAATTGAAATTTCAGATGATTTAATTAATATTTATGATGAGAAATTCAGACAAAAAATACTTGAAAAATTTATTAATTATATTTAATTTTTAAAACCATATGGTAATAACGATAGTTAATAGAGGTAATGACATTGGACGATATAAAGAAAGTAAACTGGGGATTTTCTAAACTTGAATATAAAATAATGGAACAATATCTTGCAGAAATGGCAATTAAGGGCTGGATGCTTGATGAAATAAATAAAAAGAAGGTAATCTTCACACAGACAAATCCAAGAAAATTAAAATTTTGTGTCGATATAGCTCCAAAATCTAAAAAATCTTTGCTTAATGACGAAGGAAATAATGACATAATCGAAAACTATAAGAAGAACTGTGAACGATTGGGTTGGCATTTCATTACATCATATGATCAAGTTCATATTTTTTATGCGGAAAATTATGAAAATACATATCGCATACATACTGATATAGAATCGGAAAAAGAATTATTAATAAATACTATATGGAAAAAAGAAATATTTAATAGTTTACTTTTTGTTATATTTCTTACATTAGCAACTGTATTTATTTATAAATATAAGGCATTACATAATAATTTAATACTGGATAATTGGATTATATTTTTATTTATTCCTGTAGCTTATTTTGCTGCTGTTGTTTCTGCTACAAATAAATTTGTATGGTATTTTAAAATAAAATCAAAAGTCAACTATCATATTGATCATAAATATCTGAAGTTTGCAAAAATTAGAAACGCTATTTCGGATTTTATCGTTTACCTTTTTCAGGTATATTCAATATTTATATTAGTTATGGGATTTTTTCCGAGAGGTATTTTAGATAATTTAAATACTAAATTATCTGTTTTAGCAATTTTACTGTTTGTTGTTTGCAGTTGCTATATATATATGAAGATTAGGGATGTTCTTAATAAAAAATGGGAAATACTTTTCATAAGCGGTATTTTCATTGGAATTACAATATTAGTTTATATTATGGCCAGAATATCGTTGTATGAATATAATGATAATCCTAAAAGCATACAAATAGTTCCTGAACAGTATTCTATAATCCGGATATCCGATTTTATTGACACGAAGGAAATAGACAACAATGAATTTACCAGAAATTACAGCCCTTTGGTGCCTGTTAACTACGAATATTATGAGTATTACAGCAATAATAACGATACATATATAACAGAAACAGATTATTACAAATGTTTAAATGAATACATAGCGAGTATAATATATGACGGTATAATATATGAATATGAAAAGAAAACTTATATAAATAATAAAGTGACAAGCACTTCCTCGGAATACTGGAATTGTGACAAAGCAACTTTGATAAATGATGATACTTTATTATTGCTTAATGACAGTGAGGTTATTAAAATCAGGGTTTCGGAAAAGTTAATTAATATATACGCTGATAAATTTCGCGAAAAACTATTCGAAAAATTCATGATAGACAATTAATTTATTTGTTAGGCTCAAGCATTAGAATTTAATTAAAACCCTTTAAATTAATGCTGATTTTAAATTACATAAAAAAATAAAATAATCTCAAAATTCGACTTGCAATTTGTATTACATTCTGTTAAAGTTTATATATCCATGTACTATATTTAGTCATTGGAAAATATTATATAAGGAAGTACATATGATGATTGAAGATAAAGATTTACATGAATGTGGATGTGAAGACGGTTGCGATTGCGACGATGAATGCGGTTGTGATGATGAATGCGGTTGCGGTTGCCACGATGAAGAAATAATGACTTTAACACTTGAAGACGGAACAGAAATTGAATGCGCGGTAATTGCGATTTTCCCTGTTGAAGAAAAAGAATACATAGCACTATTGCCACTTGAAAATCAGGAAGATGGAGAAGTGTTCCTCTATGGATATGAAGAAGATGAAGATGGTGGATTTGAATTAGTAAGTATTGAATCAGACGAAGAATATGATAACGTAACAAAAGCGTTTGATGAAATACTTGACGATGCAGAACTTGACGAGTTGTTTGACGACGAAGAAGAATAACATGTGATGAAGGCAGTCTAGAGACTGCCTTTTTTGTATGTACTAAAAATAGATACAAAAGTTAATTATAGATGTTGACAATGAACATATCTTATGATAATCTATCAGGAATAATTATATTTGTTCGTATAATAATAAATGAAAAAAGGAGAATATAAATGGCAAGAATTATCAATGAGCCTTCCAGAACATTTGGAGAATATTTACTTTTACCTAACTTAACTACAAAGGATTGTATTGTAGATAATGTGGATTTAAGCACACCACTTACAAGATTTAAAAAAGGTGAGAAACCAGAATTAAAGCTTAACATTCCATTCTCATCTGCAATAATGCAATCAGTTTCAGATAATAACATGGCGATTGCTCTGGCTAGAAACGGAGGGATATCATTTATTTATGGTTCTCAATCAATTGAAGAAGAAGCAGAGATGGTTAGAAAAGTAAAAAAATACAAGGCAGGTTTTGTAATAAGCGATTCAAACCTGACACCTAACCATACATTAAACGATGTTTTAAAATTGAAGGAAAAAACAGGACATTCCACTATGGCTATAACTGATAACGGAACATCAGCCGGAAAGCTTCTCGGCATTGTAACAAGCAGAGATTACAGAATTACCCGAGATCCGTTAGATAAAAAAGTAAGTGAGTTTATGACAAAGGCTGATTCACTGATAGTTGGTAAAGAAGGTATTACACTTTCAGAAGCAAATAATATAATATGGGAAAACAAGTTAAATTCAGTACCAATAGTTGATGAAGAGTTCAATTTAGTATATATGGTTTTTAGAAAAGATTATTCTGATGATAAAGAAAATCCGAGGTCAAATCTTGATAGTCAAAAAAGGTATATAGTTGGAGCCGGTATTAACTCAAGAGATTACAAAGAAAGAGTTCCTGCTTTAGTTGAAGCCGGTGTTGACATAGTATGTATAGATTCGTCAGAAGGGTTCAGTGAGTGGCAGGCTGATACAATAAAATGGATAAAAGAAGAATATGGCGGAAAAGTCAAAGTCGGTGCAGGTAATGTGGTAGAACCTGATGGATTTAGATATTTAGCAGATGCCGGTGCAGATTTTGTAAAAATTGGTATCGGAGGAGGTTCAATATGTATTACCCGTGAACAAAAGGGTATAGGTCGAGGACAGGCTTCAGCGGTACTAGATGTTGCAGCAGCCAGAGATGAATATTTTGAACAAACAGGTATATATGTTCCGTTATGCTCTGACGGAGGATTGGTGCATGATTACCATATTACATTAGCATTAGCTATGGGTGCAGATTTCGTAATGCTCGGGAGATACTTTGCCAGATTTGACGAAAGCCCTACTGCTAAAATTAAGTATGGAAATGGCTTTGTTAAAGAATATTGGGGTGAAGGTTCAAATAGAGCCAGAAACTGGGCGAGATATGATTTAGGCGGTAAAACAGACCTTCAGTTTGAAGAAGGAGTTGACTCTTATGTTCCATATGCAGGTAAATTAGACGATGGATTAGGAACAACTCTTTACAAAATAAAATCAACAATGTGTAATTTAGGAAGCAAATCAATACATCAATTACAAAAAACAGCAAGGCTTTGTTTGGTATCATCAACAAGTATATCAGAAGGTTCAGCACATGATGTAATTTTGAAAAATTAATAAATTTTATTATAAGGCACTCTTAAATCCAAAAAGAGTGCCGATTTTGTATTGATATGATGAATTACCAAGTGTCTTGGATATACTTATGCAAAATCTGTCACGACTAAATAATCTAAATCTGTACCTTTTGTAAATGGTAGATTTAGATTATATTTACATTACAAACATATTAGGAGAATCAGAAATGAAAAATTATGTTCCAAAAATTGCGGCTATTCATGATATCTCAGGAATTGGCAGATGCTCAATGACTGTGATACTGCCTATATTATCATCTCTTGGATGTCAGGTCTGCCCTTTACCAACTGCACTTTTAAGCAATCATTCTGAGTATAATGAATTCTTTTTTTATGATTTTACTAAACATATGGAAGAATATTATAATTACTGGGAAAAAAACAATGCTGAATTTGATTGTTTATACAGTGGATTTTTAGGTTCTGAAAAACAAATAGATATTATACTCGATATTATAAAAAGAGTTAAGTCGAAGACTAATGCACTTGCAGTGGTCGATCCTGTTATGGGCGATCACGGTATACTGTATAAGACCTATACCGATGCGATGGTAAATAAAATGAGCCGGCTTGTATCCAATGCAGATATAATAACGCCAAATCTTACGGAAGTAAGTATACTGTTAAATGAAAAATATTTGGCTGAAGGTGTTAATATAGAAACAGTAAAAAAATATTTGAGAAGTTTAAGTGATATGGGTCCTGATATAGTTGTAATTACAGGAATAAAAACAGATTTGGGAGAGCATATTAATGCTTGTTATGATAAAAAGCAAAATGAATATTGGAAGATACCCTTTGAACATATCAGCACCAGATATCCCGGTACAGGAGATCTGTTTTCATCGCTTTTTGTTGGATATTTATTTAATGAGAAAAAATTGCCGGAAGCGATACAATTAGCTTCAAACTTTGTGTCAGAAGCTGTCAGAGTAACATATGCAGCAGATACCCCTCACCATGAAGGTGTTCAATTTGAGAAGATAATGAGAATGCTTCATGAAGAAGCAAAGGAATATAAATACGTAAAAATATAGATGTGTGTATATTTATTAAATAGTTAATAAAATATAAAAAACAATTGGGAAACAATTGTTTTTTTTATGTAATTATAGTATAAAATATTAAACTTTGTTAATAATATCTATAAATACTAGGAATATTTACTTTTATAATGTAACAATACGTAATAAAATATAGGCGGAGTAAAATATATGTCAATAAAGAAATAAAAATATAGCTTGATTAATATTAAGTTATGATATATAATACGCTTTGTGCAAAAAATATGGGATTTTTGCTAGGGATTGCCTATAATGTATTAGTTTAACGGATACAAAAAGTAAATTTTTCTAATAGAAAAATTTATACCTTTGATTGACGACGAGGGTTTGTCAATATCGGATATAATATTGAAGGTAGGTGTTATGATGAAAGGAAAGAAAATATACCCATTTTTAATTGTAACAATTTTAGTAATGAGCTTTATTGTAACTTATGATATTAATGAAAAGAATCAAAGAAATTTTGCATTTGCAGATACCTTAGGGGTACTGAGCCCTGCAGATGCGGCATCGAAAGAACCTATATCAGAAGTTAAGTATGATATAGTACGCAGCGGTGTTGAACATGAAACAAAAATGGTACAAAACGAGAATCAATTTGAAGGTTACGAAAAAGTAGTTCAAGATGGTTCAGATGGAATGAAAAAATCTGTTTATCAAGAAATATATGTAGACGGTGAATTGATTTCCAAGAATTTGGAAGAAGAAATAGTTTATAAAGAACCTGTAGATAAAATAATAGAAATAGGAACCAAAAAGCATCTGGTTACATCACGTGGTGGATTTAGATACTCTAACGAACTCGTTTTGACGGCCACAGCTTATGACCTATCCTATGAAAGTACAGGTAAAAATCCTGGTGATCCAGAATACGGGATCACAGCATCCGGCACAAAAGCTCAGCCGGGTACAGTAGCAGTTGATCCGAGAGTTATACCTCTTGGAACGAAGCTATACGTAGCTTCGATTGATGGCAGTCCTGATTATGGTTTTGCAACTGCAGAGGATACAGGGGGAGCTATAAAAGGTAACAAAATAGATTTATTTATGGAAGATGGTAAAGATTGTGATAATTTTGGGAGACGAAAAGTAAAAGTTTATATATTAGATTAAATAGTATGATATCCCCTTAAAAATTAATATCAATAATATCAATAAGTAACAGATAAAAATTGCCTGCATTGCAGGCAATTTTTATTTCAGGCTGTTGAAAAAGCCCGCCTTCCGGTGCCTTGCAGGTCGAACTTTTTCAGCAGCCTGATATTGTTGAAAAAGTTAAATTTTTATTAAGTTAAATAAAATATATATGCAAAAAGATAAAAATAGTGTATATTGTAAGTATACTGTGAATTTTGTGTAAAAATTAGAATGAAAATATTTTAAATTGTATACATTAAGACAATAATGTCTGATTTAGGGAGGCACTAATGAAGAAACCAATATTTATAGGTATATCTGGAGGAAGTGGTTCAGGCAAAACGACAATAGTCAACAGAATATATTCAGAAGTTCCGGAAAAGAGCATATCGATTATTGAACATGATGCATACTATAGAGATCAAAGTGAATTAACATATGAGCAGAGATGCAAAACTAATTATGACCATCCATTTGCTTTTGACACAGATTTATTTGTTGAACATATTAAAAGTTTGAAAAATGGAAAAATTATTGAGAAACCGATATATGATTATGAAATACATAATAGAAAGAAAGAAAAAATAGTAATAGAACCAAAAGAAATTATTATAGTTGAAGGATTACTTGTCTTTTATGAAGAAAGAATAAGAGAACTTCTTGATATAAAAATATTTGTAGATACAGATGCCGATATTAGAATAATGCGAAGAATAATGAGAGATATGAAAGAACGTGGAAGGACACTTGATTCTATTATTGCACAGTATATCAATACAGTCAGACCGGCACATGAGCAGTTTATTGAACCAAGTAAAAAATATGCAGATATAATTGTAACAGAAGGCGGCAATAATTTAGTTGCAGTAGATTTGATGGTAACAAAAATTAAATCATTATTGTATAATAACAAAGAAGCATAGCGGCAATCAGCAATATTAAGGAGAATATATAAATTGATAAAAGAAATAATAGTTGTTGAAGGGAAATCTGACATATCAGCGGTGAAAAAAGCTGTTGATGCAGAAGTAATATCAACAAGCGGGTTAGGTATAAATGATAAAATTATAAATGTAATTAAGAGAGCTTCAAAAAATAGAGGTATAATAATATTAACAGATCCTGATTATCCGGGTAAGAAAATCAGAAACATATTATCCAGTGAAATTGAAAACTGCAAACACGCGTTTATTCCAAGAGATAAAGCTAATAAAAATGGTAACATTGGTGTTGAAAATGCATCACCGGAAGAAATCAGAGAAGCTCTTTCCAATGCAAAGGCTGAAATTTCATCGAACAGACAAGAGTTTACAAACAATGATATGGTATATTATGAACTTGTAGGGAACGAAAATGCTTCAAAAAGAAGAGGTAAAATCGGTGATGAAATCGGTATAGGATATTGCAGTGCCAAGCAATTTTTAAAAAGACTTAACAGCTTTGGAATTACAAGAGAAGAACTGGAAACAGCCATAACAATTATAAATGAAAATGAGAAATAGAACCGGTAATGAAATGTAAATTGAAGGGAAACTATATATGGAAGAAATGAAGCTTTATTCACCTAGAGTAATGAGAGAAATATTAGAAAAGCATGGATTTAAGTTTAGCAAAGGTCTGGGGCAAAACTTTCTGATTGACGGCAATATAATAAATAAGATTGTCGATGCTGCGGGCATAGATGAAAATTCAGGTGTAATAGAAATAGGACCTGGTTTTGGAACACTTACGCAAGGATTATGTAAAAAGGCTAAAAAAGTTGTGGCAATAGAAATTGATGAAAGTTTAAGAAGTGTTCATAAAGAAACCCTTAAATATGATAATATAAAAATTATATATGATGATTTTATGAAAATCGATGTAGATAAACTTATAGATGAAGAATTTTCCGGGATGAATGTAAAACTTGTAGCAAATCTTCCTTATTATATAACAACTCCAATAATTATGAAAGTTCTTGAGGATAAATATAAAATATCAAGAATTGTTGTAATGGTTCAAAAAGAGGTGGCAAATAGATTGAATGCAAAGCCCGGAACAAAGGAATACAGTGCAATATCTCTGGCAGTACAATACAGAGCGGATACCAATATAGCTATGATTGTACCAAGTTCAGTTTTTATGCCCAGACCTAAAGTTGATTCAGCAGTAATTGCATTAGATATATTAGATAAACCAAGAATTGATGTTATTGATGAAAAAATGATGTTCGAAGTAATAAGAGGGTCGTTTAATCAGAGAAGGAAAACCATATTGAACGGTCTTAGCAATAAATTTAATTGTCCCAAGGAGTTCATAAAAGATGTTCTTGATAGTGTAAACATTGATTCAGGTATAAGAGGCGAGTCTCTATCCATTGAAGATTTCGCAAAAATTTCTGATGCAATGACTAAATCTTTTAAATCATCGGATGAACACACTCCGGACGAGATGTAAGAGTAAACCATATGTTTTTTGAAACATGTTTCATGTTTTTTAAATAAAAATTTAAAGGGAGGATTTATTTTATGAAAATATACACTAAAACAGGTGACAAAGGTCAAACTTCGCTTTATGACGGAACCAGAATAGACAAGGATTCTTTAAGGGTAGAAGCCTATGGTACAATTGATGAACTTAACTCATCAATTGGATTTGCATCTAAATTTGTAGAAGATAAATACATAAGCGACCTTTTATTTAAAATTCAAAAAAGATTATTTTTTGTTGCAGGTGAACTTGCTACAATAGAAGATGGAAAATTTAATTATAAGATAAGGGAAGAAGATATAGAAGGTCTTGAAAGAATTATTGATGGATGCTTACCTAAAATCAATCAGGCAGATGCATTCATAGTGCCGGGTACTTCTAAAGCATCAGCAGCATTGCATATGTCCAGAACAATATGTAGAAGAGCTGAAAGAAGAATATTAACCTTGAAAAAGCATGAAGAAGTTAGTGATGTTTTGTTAAAATTTGTGAATAGGTTGTCGGATGTTTTATATTCCTTTGCCAGATACTTAGAAGAAGAAAGAGTTATTATGGATTTCAACGAATTTTACAAAGAAAAGCTATAGAGAGTATATATCTGCAGAGCAAACACTAAAATGTCTGCTCTGCAGGTATTTTTTATTTTATGCTTTACAAAAAAATTTTTTGTGCTATTATATAGAATGGCAAGATGAAAAAAATGTAATAAAATGTTAGCAATATTATGGAGGATTATAAATTGAAATATTTTTTCAAAGTGTTTTTCACTGCACTGGCTTGTTTTACGATTATTATAGCCGGCGGGATATATTTATACAGCGAGAAAAACGTAGATGCAACAGATATATTTAAAGTAATATCTGGCAAAACAGAAGAAAATCCAAATGATACACCTTTGGAGAAGGCAATTGCAAAAAAAGGAAGAGTAAATATTTTGCTGTTAGGACTTGAACATGAAAGAACAGATACAATTATGGTTGCGAGTTACGATACGAAAACAAAGGATGTTGATGTTATATCAATTCCTAGAGATACATATTGTGAAAGAGATGGGTTCGTAAATAACGCAAATAATAAAATCAATTCTGTGTATACTGTTAAAGGTATAGAAGGATTGGAAGAAATGATAAAAAGCTTGACAGGAATTACTATAGATAAATATGTTACAATTGACTATGATGGTGTAAGAGCTGCCGTAGATGCAGTTGATGGCGTAGAAGTTGAAGTTCCTTTTCATATGAAATACACAGATCCATATTCAGATCCACCCCTATATATAGACATACCGGAGGGGACGCAAACTATTTACGGTGATACTGCTATGGAATTCTTAAGATTCAGAAAAACTAACTACAAGGGTTACACCGGATATGCCGAAGGTGATTTGGGCAGAATAGAAGCACAACAAGGTTTTGTGAAGGCGGCAATAAAAAAAGCGTTGAGCTTCAAACTGCCAAAAGTTATAAGTGAAGTATATCCATATGTAGGAACTGACTTATCCTTGGCTGAATGTACATCACTTGGAGTGAGTTCAATAGGAATATCAACTGATGACATAAGCTTTCATACATTGCCGGGGAGTACTGAAACAAGAAATGGATTATCATTTTTCATATCAGACCCTGACGAAGTATTAAACTTGATTTACGAAATATATGAAATAAAATTAGATTAATATGTATAGCTTCAACAAACCTCACAATAATATAATCGTGAGGTTTGTTTCTTATATAATTATAAAAAGTAAAGGTATTTTTAAGGTGATTTGTAATACAATAATAAGATTGAATTGGAGTTTAATGTTTTAATAAAGGAGAATATATGCTAAAACTATTTAAGAAACTAAAAAAATTTAAAGTGCAGGTTGCAGGAGTTTTAATATCCGTTTTATTGCAATCTCTATGTGATCTATATATTCCTGCTTTAATGGCAGATATAGTTGATAATGGAATATTAAAGGGTGATGTTTCATATGTCATAAGTATTGGCATAAAAATGCTTGCATTTACTTTAGGAATTGTTGTATTCAGCATTATGTCCAATTTCCTATCATCACTAGTATCAGCTAAGTTTTCGGAAAAATTAAGAAGTGAAATATTTGAGCAAGTCGAAAAATTCTCCTTAGATGAATTTAATAAAATTGGAACCGCATCATTGATAACAAGATCTACCAATGATGTAACTCAAATTCAAACAGTAGTACTTGTTATATTACGTATGATGGTTATGGCACCTATTATGGCAATAGGCGGTATTTTTATGTCTATAAAAACAGATGTTGGATTGTCATGGGTTCTGATGATTTCATTACCTGCAATTGTTGGACTGATTGCATTAGTATTAAAATTTGGAGGAAAGCTATTTGCTTCCATGCAAATGAAGCTTGATAAACTTAATTTGGTAATGAGAGAAAACCTGACAGGAATCAGAGTTATAAGAGCATTTGACCGAATAGATTATGAAAAGGGCAGGTTTAAGACGGCTAATGATGATTTAACGGAAACTGCTATAAAGGCCAACAAAATAATGGCATTTCTGATGCCCGGTATAATGCTTATATTAAATTTCACGACCATTTCAATAGTTTGGTTTGGAGCAAGACGAATAAATCTAGGTCAAATGCAAGTAGGTTCTCTAATGGCATATATTCAATACGCTTCGTTAATATTATTTTCATTTGTTATGATGTCTATGCTTTTTATTATGATTCCAAGAGCATCTGCATCTGCAAAGAGAATTAACGAAGTTTTGGAAACTGAAATATCTATAAAGGATGCATCTCAATTAAAATATACAGATGATAAGTTGAAAGGACAGATAGAATTTAAAAATGTTTCTTTTTCATATTATGGGGCTGATGAACCTGTTCTTAACGATATAAGTTTTAAGGCTGTGAAAGGTGAAACAACTGCAATTATTGGGGGTACGGGGTCTGGTAAGTCAACCCTTATAAATCTTATTCCCAGATTTTATAATGTAACAGAAGGAGAAATCCTTATAGACGGAGTCAATATAAAAGATATGCCTCAACATTATCTCAGAAGTAAAATCGGGCTAATACCACAAAAGGCTGTTTTGTTTTCAGGAACTATAAGAGAAAATATTAGATATGGTAAAGAAGATGCAACAGACGATGAAATAAATCATTCTCTCGATATAGCGGATGCGACAGAATTTGTATCAGAAATGGAGAATGGGTTGGATACATTGATTGCACAAGGTGGTAAAAATGTTTCAGGAGGGCAAAAGCAAAGATTATCAATTGCAAGGGCTCTGGCAAGAAAACCGGAAATATATATATTTGACGACAGCTTTTCAGCTTTAGATTCAAAAACTGATGCTAAGGTAAGAAACTCATTGTTATCAGAAACTAAAAATTCAACAGTTATAATAGTTGCTCAAAAAATAACTTCAATTATTAATGCCGATAGAATTATAGTTTTGGATAAAGGTATAATATCCGGAATAGGAACACATAAAGAGCTTTTGGCAAGTAATGACATATACAGAGAAATGGCATCATCTCAATTGAGAGAGGAGGAGCTGCAATGAGCGATAGAAATAATCGAAGAGGTTCCGGCGGCGGACGCGGTCCGATGGGTGGAGGCAGACCTGTTGAAAAGGCAAAAGATTTTAAAAATAGCGGAAAAAGACTGTTAGGCTTTTTCAAACCTCAGATTAATAGAATAATAATAGTTTTTATGACATCTATAATAAGTGTTGTTTTTTCTATAGTCAGTCCAAAAATATTAGGAAGTGGAACAGATGCTCTTGTTGAAGGTGTAAAAACAGGAGTAGTAGATTTTGAATATATAAAAAAAATAGTTATGTATTTATTAGTGCTATACCTCGTTAGTTCTCTGTTTTCATATATACAGGAATACGTAATGGCAAGTGTTTCCCAAAATGTAGTAAGGAGAATGAGAGATAATGTTTCTGATAAAATTAATAAGCTGCCATTGAAATATTTTGATTCAAATGCTGTTGGTGATATATTGAGCAGGGTTACCAATGACACTGAAACTATAAGTACAACTTTGCAAAGAGGAGTAACTCAGATAATATCATCCTTGGTTACTGTGGTGGGTATATTAATCATAATGTTGACAATAAGCCCTTTACTAACCCTTATTACTTTGATTTCCCTCCCGTTATCTATGTTTGCTATTACTTTTGTTATGAAGCATTCACAGAAGTATTTTAAAGGCCAACAAAAGAAATTGGGAGAGCTAAACGGTCATGTGGAAGAAATTTTTTCGGGTCACATAATTGTTAAGGCATATGGTAAGGAAGATGAAGCAATAGAACAGTTCGATGAAATAAATAAAAGTTTAGCGAATACAGCATGGAAGGCTCAGTTTTTTTCAGGTATAATAATGCCAATTAATAACCTCATAAGTAATTTAGGTTATGTTCTTATTTCAATAGTCGGGGCAATTCTAGGAATAAGAGGAATTATTACAATTGGGAATATTCAGGCTTTCTTGCAATACAATAAACAATTAAGTCAACCTATTGCAATGCTGGGACAAATAACAAATCAGCTTCAATCTGCTGTGGCTGCAGCAGAAAGAGTATTTCAAATAATTGATGAAACTGAAGAGCTTAAAGATGAGACGAATTCTATAGACATTAAGAATATTAATGGAGATGTAAAATTTAATCATGTTAAATTTGGATATACAGAAGATTCTGTCTTAATAAAAGACATGAACATATCAGCTAAAGAAGGTCAAACTGTTGCAATAGTCGGACCTACAGGGGCAGGAAAAACAACTCTTGTAAATCTCCTGATGCGTTTTTATGAAGTAAATGATGGTGAAATTACAATTGATGGTGTTAATCTGAATCATATAAAAAGAAACAGCTTAAGACATCATATCGGAATGGTATTGCAGGATACATGGCTCTTTAACGGAACCATAAGGGAAAACATAGCATATGGGCGCGAAGATGCGACAGATGAGGAAATCATAACGGCAGCTAAAGCAGCACAGGCGCACCATTTTATAAAAACCCTGTCTGATGGCTACGATACTGTTTTAAATGAAGAAGGAACGAATTTATCGCAGGGACAAAAGCAGCTATTGACTATAGCGAGAGCATTTTTGTCTGACCCTGGAATATTAATACTTGATGAGGCAACAAGCAGTATTGATACTCGAACCGAAATTCAAATTCAAAAAGCTATGTCAAATCTAGCATATGGAAGAACCAGTTTCGTAATTGCACACAGATTATCAACCATAAAAAATGCAGATTTGATTTTGGTTATGAATCATGGTGATGTTATAGAATCAGGAACACATAAAGACCTTTTGAGTAAAAATGGATTTTACGCAGATTTATATAACAGTCAGTTTGCAAATTAAGTAGATTTACTCCACTTGAAAAACAGTGGAGTTTTTTTATGAAGATTATTAAGCGAAGAAAAAACAGCAATTAAGTGATATAATAAATACAACTAATGAAACAAAGACTGACGTCTTTATCTGATATGTATTTATTGTATCGGTGTTAAGCAAGCCGATTTCTGGCTTGCTTTATGATATAATGTAATTAGTCCTATTTAAAAAAATATAATAAATTTAGTGACCATGTAAAAATATATGCGTCTTAATAGATAGAATGAATTATTTCAATTCTAATATATGAAAGGAAATGTAAATATGGAGGATTTTGAAATTGTTGAGCTTTTAATGAATAGAATTGAAAAGGCGCTGCAGGAAGTAAGAGAAAAATACCATAAACTGTGCATAAAGGTATCTAATGATATTACAAAGAGTATACTCGATACTGATGAATGTGTGAATGATTCTTATATGAAATTATGGAATGCAATACCTCCTAATAGACCAGATTCCCTTAAAGCCTTTTTACTTCGCATTGTAAAAAATACTTCCATTGATCGGATTCGAAGGAATATATCCAAGATGCGAGGCTGTGAACTTACGCTTGTTTATGATGAGTTGGATGAATGCCTGGCAGATGATAAAAATCCAGAAGATACCCTTGAGTTGAAGGAAGTAATAAATGATTTCCTCGGGAACTTGGAGGAAGGAAACAGACGTATTTTCATGAAACGGTATTGGTATGTCATTAGCATTTCTGAGATTGCCAGGGAAGAAGGATTAAAAGAAAGTACCATCAAAATGCGATTGATGAGAATGAGAAATAAATTAAAAGTGAAACTGGAACAGGAGGATTTGTTATGAGAGGTCAGACCATTTTTGAAGCAATTGATTTAGTAAAAAACCAATATATAGATGAGGTTTATAATTCAGATATATACAAGGTTAAGGAATTTTCAAAAAAGAAAATGATTGTATTAATGCTGGCGGCAACACTTATAATTGCCTTATTGACTGCTTGTGCAGCAGAGATTTTTGAGTGGGAGGGGAGATTATCGCAATTGTTGAATCTAACGTCAGAACAAGAAAAACATGTAGACGGAATGTGGTGTAGTATAAATAAAACTCAAACAAAAAATGATATTACTGTAACTCTTGACTCTGCACTTGTAGACGATAGCAGTATGTATGTTCTGTACGATATTGTTTTAAAAGATGATATGGACATGAGCCGAAATTATTATTTTGATATTGAACAAGTGGATGGACAGAATTGGTATTCTTATGGCGGATCTCTGTCAGGAGGTTGGGGTAGCCGTATTGTCAATGTAGATGAAGACAAACATATTATCACTTGTATGATGACTTATACCGCAACATCAGGAAAAATTAAAGATCAGAAAATGCGGTTTTGGTTTCACAATTTATATTCTTATATTATAGAAGATGATGCCGTAGCCGATAAACGGTTAGAACAAGATGTGAATTTTGTATTTTATGCAGATGTGACTTCTACTCCAAATAAGTTGAATTACACTATAGATAAGAATGTATCAGGTATAATAAATACTGTAAATCTCAAGAAGATTGTTGTAACTCCACTTTCTATTACAGTATCAGGAAATAGTGAAAATAGATATCATTTAAAAAATGATTCAAAAGTGCATGAAACTGATTTTGTAAGAGCAGTCATATTAAAGGATGGAACATTGATAAATAGTTCTGGCTCTTATCTATCATCCAGCGTTTCAGGCAATATTTCTTATAAAGCTATGTTTGATGATGTTATCAATCCAGAAGATGTTTCGGAAATTGAGTTTTATGATAGAAACACGGTATCTTTATCAGATTTCAAATATACAATCGGGTCTGAAGATGATTACACAATAAGCCAGATTGCTGATAAAGTATTTTCTTTTAGTATAATTTTATCTATTATATGCATGGCATTTAATTCAGCTTCTATGCTTTACTTTTGTAAAAATGATATTTATCTTTCTTTTGAAAAGGTAGAGGAAAAACAACAAAAGAAAGGTAGAAAATATACCTTTGATGATTTTTGCTCTAAATATAAGAGGGAATTGCTAATTTGTGAAAAAATCTATACATTTTACATTGTATTATTGATTGCAGGTGTATTCTGGTTGAACTACTTGATCATTATTAATTGGTTTGTAACTATGACCGTATTTATAGATGTCGTATGTGTATGTTTGATTTTTTTGCTCTTGACAACAATTAAGGCCAGTAGAAAAACACGAAGATATTTAGAATAATAGATGTTGCAGCACTCTCGTGCTAGTCGGACATATGTAGTTTACGGTTTTGGGAAAACTCCCATGATGCTACTTACAAATTTAAAATCATCTGAGAAGAAAAAACTATCCCTCTTAGTTACAAAAGTGTATTTAATGAGATGGCGTATTGAAGAATATTTTAAATTCAAAAAACAGCAATTTGATTTTGAAGATATTAGAGTTTGGTCATTAAAATCTATTCGTAAATTCAATTTAATTGTAACAATTGCAGTTGGATATATTAGCATAATGACATCTGAAAAATCGGATTGTATATTTTTCAAGGAACTCAAGGAATGTTCAAAAAGAATTTATGACATTCCTAAATTTATTTACTATGCTATTGATTATGCTATAGAGAATATTTTGGTAAAGACAAAAGTTGGAATTCAAAGCTTTATTCCTAAAAACCTTAAATCACAACAGTTTGATATCTTTAAATATTTCAAATTAGCGGTTTCTTGATTGTTTGATTTGCAATTTTGGGGAAACTCAAAAAAATATTTTACTCTTTACAATTTTGTAAAAATATGTTATACTTTGGAAAATAGACAATTAATTAACTTGTGTAAAAATTAAAATTAAATATTATTGTTTATCATTCATGAAATATGGAATAGGGTGAAATTCCCTGCGAGTCGGTCACTGTGAAGCCTTAAAGGATAAGTCAGATACATGTTGAATGATAATGCTCCTGCCAGAACTGGGAAGCATAATGTGTGAGTTAACGTATCACGATTATGTGATACGTTTTTTATTTCAGCTATATGAAAGTTGAGGGTGAATTATGAACAACAATAAACTTTTGCCCACCGAAAAGGAATTAAAGCTGCTGGAATTCATAAGGAACACCGAATACGGAGAAATTCGTATCATTGTTCAAGAAGGAAAACCAATACGGATTGAAGAAATTAAAAAAAGTATAAAATTATAATAACTGACCAGAAAACTGGAGGTTTTTATTGAATCGGAGAGACCGATTTGATTTAAACCTCCTTTTTATTTTATAACAATCCATTAAATCCAAGCATATTTCTTTACGAGGGAGTATCATTTGATGTTATTAATTGCAGAAAAAGGTAAGTGATAAGACTTATGGAAATAGGTTTAAATATTAACTGATGTTCTTACAGGATTATTACTCATTGGGGGAAGGAGAATTTGCAGATAATGAATTAATTGGGAATAGTTCATATGCTAAGCGGATTCTCCGCATATGAAAGAAAGGGGGATAGTTTTTTCCTAATAATGAGAATAATATAAATTAAATTACTTAGGAGGAAAAATAATGAACAAAATGACGAATGTTTTATGCACAAAGAACTTAAGAAAAACCATGAGCATGATGGTTATCGTAATGATGCTGCTTTCAATGAATGTGGTTCCTGCATTTGGTACACCCGGTGTGCTGTCAATGCTTACTCTGCCAAGCAGTGATTTTACCAAAATTGTTGAGGTTGGGGATCCAAGCTTTAACTTGACAGTGACGGGGCTTGATGATAGTTATGGTCCGGCTCCAGTAGATGGTTCCAAGGTAGTGTGGTCAACATCAGATCCTACAGTAGCTACAGTTTCACCGGCATCAGGCTCTGCAACAACTACAGTTACTATAGTAGGCGGAGATGGAATTGCCGTTATAACAGCTTCTTACACAGATGCGGGAGTTGCATCGGTAACCTCAAATGTGGTGGTTGAAAGTGCGACAGTTACTCCTTCAGTAAATAATATTTCTGTTCTTGCAATAGATTCTACAACAAGTACACCTCTTTTTGCATCAGTTAACATGACTGTAAATCTTACTAATTTTACATCATCTGACGTAGTTGGAGGAGATATGTCCAATGTACTGAAAAGTTCACCATCTGTTATGACTGCATTGGTTGCATCTGCTAAAGCGAATGGTTTTTCACCAAGTTTAACACCATCCTCGACAGGCTATACCATATCCAGCGGAGGAAGCTACTTAAGTTCGCTTGCAGGATTATCGGCAGATTATGTTAATCAATTAGGCTGGACATACACGGTATTAAGAGGTGGTGTGCTTTTACCACCTGAATTTGCAGCTTCTATAATTGCATTGGAGCCAGGAGATTTTGTAGTATTTTATTACGACAATTATTAATTATCAAGTAATTGAAACACAGGGGGAGTATCCTTTCGGATATTCCCTTATTGTGGTTTTATATATGATATTGTCAGGCATTGCCTGATAAAATAAATAAAGAGGAGAATTTAAATGAAAAAGATTATTTTAATGGTATTAGTATTTGCAGTTGCCTTATCTGTTTTTGCGGTAAATGCTTTTGCTGATGTGTCAGATTTCAGAGTTAGTGAAACACCGTATTCTGGATCAAAAGTAGAAAAAGCAAGGTTTTCAGAGGGAGAAAATATTATTTATCTGGAAAAGAACCCTGACGGAACTTATAAAAGGCAAACAATATATGCTGAGTCTTTTTGGACTGATGACAGCTCGGGAGTAACGGAAGAAAAATCTTCTCCTATTAGCATGTTACACTTTAGTGTGGTAAACAGCAACGCCGATGTTGTTAATGGAACCGTAGCAGGGGCGATACATTTTTATACTGTGGGAGAAGGGACAGTTACCTATACTACTATAGAGTTTATGCCTGGCATGGTTCCTCCTATGGGTATTGGACATACTTACACAGTTAAATTTAAGGTTGTTGAAAAAGAAGAAGAGAAGGATTTTAGTGTTGCAATCAACCACCCATCCTCCCTTACAGCAGGGCAGGATGCAAATATAACAGCAACTGCCACAAACAATACAACTTCAGGATCGGCAATTAAATCAGCACTTCTCATAGTCACTCTATATGATGAATCAGGAAAAATGGTAAACTACAGCTATGCTGAAAAGGATGTACCTGCAGGAGAAAGTATAGCACTGGGAGCAGGTTTCAGGCTGCCTGAAGGAAGTGAAGGCTACAAGGTGCAGGCAGTGGTATGGGATGGATGGCCTGATGACAGCGATTTAAGCAAGGGCAAGCCATTATCTGATGCCGTAAACATAACGGTACAATAAATATACTACAGGAACAGGAGGTGGAGCAATGAAGAAAACAGCTATTATACTGCTGTTTGTAATGATTTTTAACATGCTTCCCGTGCTGGGCGCCACCATGCCCTATACCATAGAGGTAAGCGGCAACAAGGTATCTATAGAGTCACAACAGGGTGATGATGAAAATATCTCATTGGTTATAACCGACAAGGATAACAACCGTGTCTACATAGGACAGGAAAAATCAAAAAATGGAAAAGCTCTATTTGAGACAGATCTGAAGCGTGGAGATTACACTGCATACATGGTATCGGAAACTTCAAGTGTAAAATTTGATTTCAAGGTGTACAACGATGTGGTGGTAGATGGCAGCTCGGTTAAAATAACCGGAGTTTCAAGTGTTGGTGCCAATGCTTCTCTGGTTGTGAAGGATGAGCAGGGAAACAGAGTATATATCAATCAGCAAAAAACTGATTCATCAGGTCAATATGTATTTGATTTCAAGTTAGAGACAGGTAAGTACAAGGCATATATCAATACTGATGTGGCAGGTGAGCTAACACAAACTGCAGATTTTGAAGTGAAGGATGAAGAAGCTGTATATGATGGTATTCTAAAGCCTGAAAAGGGAAGTACAGAAAATTATTACAACGTTGATGTAACCATGCAAATGAGCGGTCCTGTAGAGCTAACTGCTCCAAGCAGCAAGGTACAGGTAACCGTAGAAGGAATATCCATGAGAAGCGACAGACCTGAAAGGCAGGATTATACAAAGGAATTTCATGATGTGTTAGTCCTTGACAGTACCAAGACTGTTATAAGGCTGGATCTTTCAAGAGAGGGAGAGAGACTGGATGTTGATTACAGCTATACTATTAAAATAAGTAACGGTGCAGTGCTTCAAAATGGCAGCCCTATAGATTTTACCAATAATTATTGGGATTTTGATACAAAATGGACAGGGAAGGATTATACCACAGAACAGTTGGGGGTATCAGTAGCTTTAGATTCCTTGTATGAATCCAGTAATTTCTTGGGACTATATGTTGGAAACAAGGCGCAGCTCGAAAGAGCAAACAAATCTGCTTTTGTGAACTTACCATTTAACTGGGAGGGATATCCTGAAAATGTTGCCCGGGTAGACAGAAACGGCTTGCTGACGGCAAAGGAACCGGGAATATACCATTTGGCATCTTATCCGGGTTTATTATTGACAGAAAACTATTCCAACGACTTATTTCTTCATGTCCGTGAGCCATTGGAAGGAAAGGTGCTGCTGCAGTCTTCAAAAACAGGATTTGTCAGTAGTTATGATAAACGAGTATTTTCCGAAGGAGGATATATTTACTACCGTGAAGGCTCATTTATAAAAAGGATGGATTTGGATCTTAAGGTTGACGATACATATGCTTTTAATTATAAAAATAATGGATTTAGCATGGTAAAGGATATTTTCACTATAGAAGGAAGAGAATATTTATATGTGGAGGATGCGATGTTAGGCGGAGGCGGCTATCTGATGGATATTGAAACAGGGGAAATATATGCCGATAATCTTCCAATATTAGTAAAGCAGGTTGAAAAGGACAGTTCCTTGTTTGTATGCAGCAGATTATTCATGAATATTACACAGATGGTGGACTTATCCGGCGGAAAAATAAAAACCATAGCTTCTCACGACAGGATTATAGTGAATGAAATACAAATAGGTATCTATGGAAATAAGATATATATGCTTGATGCAGATGGACTGACCTGCTACGATACCTCAGGAGACAAGCTGTTTACAAAAGCTGTTGTGGATATCAAAGACAGCTCTTTGTCAGGGATATTCATAGACAGTCAGGGTTTCATCTATTTATCATATCCAACCGACTTAGGATATACTTTGTCCAAGCGTTCAGGAGCTGATGGAAGCGAAATATGGTCCAAGCAATATAAAAGTGTGTCTGCAGGCTTGTATGAAGATAGTGACGGAGGCATATATTTCAACATAGCGGAAATTGTGGAAGGATCTTCATACTTTGTCAAAACAAGGCTTGTCAAGCTTGATCCTGATGATGGAACTGTTATGAGAGAATATACCACAGGAGATGTGGAGCTTCTCCCAAGCTGGGGAAATGGAAATTTTAAGTTCTTAGGTGAGGACAGCCGAGGATATTTGTATACCAGCACGGTGATTTTGGACGAAGACAGAAACCCTATAGCCTATACGGACATAGCAAGCTCTTCAACTGACAGAGGGGTTAATGCCATAGCCCTTGTAAATGACAGCCTGTACAGAGAAGCATTAGTCAGTACGGGAGGAAGAAAGATGGAAAAGCTCATGTATACTGCAGATTATGAACAGGTACCTACATATATAAAGACTGAAGAAAATGTATCTTTGTATGAAGGAAAAGAATTGAATCTTGCGGCAACGGTATTGGATCAATACGGAATTCCTATTCCGTCTGTTAAGCTTGTATATGAATTGACAGAAGGGGAGGATATAATTACACTTTCTCCGTCAGGTAAGGTCACGGCAGTAGCTGATATAGAAGGTACTGCAGGTAAAGTATCTGAAAAGGCAGAAATAAGGGTATATATGGAGGGAAGATCGGACATAGCTTCGCAGATAGAGGTGGTAGTTAAGCAAACTCCTGTTGCTTCAGGCATATATGCTGTTATTGGAGAGTATTTTACCCTTGCTGAATATGAAGAAAATTATATCGAAAGCGTAGATTTGGTTGCATATGATTTAGTAGGGTTTCATATATTCGTGGCAGACCAGCATGGAGACTACATGCCTGATGAAAGGGTATCCAGCAGTATAGATGATTCATCAATTGCAATGTTACAGCAAAGAGACAGTGAAAATAACGGAGCTCACAGACATATAACCGTAATAGGCAGGGAAAAGGGCACTACATCTGTGGATGTATGGGCAACAAGTAATGATGAAATAAAAATAACTATTCCTGTATCTGTAGTGGAAAGCAATTACACCATACTGTGGGAAAGGCCTGCCGATGGGTCGTGGGATGCCAAGAGAGCATATCATGCAGAAGGAATTTACGATGATTTAATATATGTAAATACTAACAAGATTTATGCTGTAAATAAGTCTGACGGTACAGACATATGGCAGGAGCCTTGTGAGGTGGCAGCTGTTTACGGTATGGAAATAAGCTATCCTATATTGGACAGCAATGGCATAATCTATGTGTTTGATTACAACACCCTGTCTGTTGCAGCAGTAGAATCTAAAGATGGCTCCATACTTTGGGGCAAAAGCTATGGCAGAGGCATCGTAAAGGAATTTGAGGTGAGAGATAATTACATTTACATGCTGTCTGATGGAGGAATACTGTATGTTTTAAATAAGGACGGTAGTCTGAAGGAACAGATGAATATCAAAGGTGCAGACTCAATGGATGTATCGGCTGATGAGATTGTCTACGTATCATCAGGGAATGTACTTTACAGAGTATCAGAAAACAAAACTCAGGTACTGCATACCTTTGAGGATAAATCAATCGTTACTGTAAAGCACATTACAGCTGACAAAAACATACTGGCAGAGGTTAAAAATGGAAATGCTTACAGTGCCGCATATGTTTCCGCAGAAGGAGAGCTGCTGTGGGAAAATCCTGTGAAGAAGACTTTCACTGCATCCTCTGATGATAATGGTGATATATACCTGTATGCATTTGCATACGATAAGACACAATCATACCTGTATGGGTTTGAAAAGGACGGAAGTGTTAAGTTTTCTGATGTGGAAAAGGATAAGATAGAAATAGACAGAGGATATTCAAGCATACATTCACAGCTTAAGGAAAGACCTCCTATAATTAAAAACGGAATTGTATACACCCACGGCATGAAGACCATAGCTTCAAGTGCTGAAGACGGCAGGACTGTATGGGAAACATATATAAAGGACCAATACAATGCAACCAGTCCTCTGACATTGACTGTAGGAGATGATGGAGTGATATATACAGGTACGGGCCCAAGAGGGATATTTGCATATACAGTAGGGGAAAAATCCTCCTCAGGTATTGAAATATATCTGAAGGGAAGACCGTCTCTAATAAATAACGCAATGAATACCGTATCCTTTACTGTTAAAAACGGCACCTTGAAAACTGTGGAAAATTTAATTATATCTGCGGATCTGGTAAACAGCTCCACGGGAGAAACAAGGGCAGCAGCCCTCGCTGTGAGAGATTTGCCAGTGAATGAAGACATGCCTGAAGTCGTTGAAAGGAATATTTCCTTCAATATCAATGTTCCGGCTGAAGGAATCTGGTATGTGCTGCTTAAGCTTTCATCTGCAGATGAAGTATATGATGAAGTCAAAATTAATTTAAAATAGGAGGAGCAAATGAAAAAAATTATATCAATATTATTGGCGTTGCTTATGGTTTTAAATGCTGCAGCTCCTTCGGTGTATGCTGATGAGCTGGAATCTAACAGCATAGAATTTGAATGGACCAGAAGCTTTTCCTACGGAACGGAGCATAACCTGCGGGATGATGCTTATCCCGTAACAGACAGTAATGACAATGTATATGTAATAGATAAGTATGGATATGTACAGTGCATAGGTCCTGACAGAGAGCTAAGGTACAGTGTAAATATATACCAGGAGAGAGGCAAAGGAAGTGCTGTGCCTACTGTTGACGGCAAGGGGAATGCTTATGCAGCGTCCTCTGATAAAAAAATATACAGTATAGATTCTCAGGGCAGAGTAAGGTGGACTGTGGATATGAAGGAACAGGCTGCAGTATCCCATGTGGGAGTAATAGGAGAAAGAGACGGTAAGACAGTATTTTATGCTTCGGATATAAATGGAAGAATTTACGCTGTGGATACAGACAGCGGAAAACTGCTGTGGAATACAGAGTTTGTCATAGGCTTTGGAACCAGCTCCCCATCTCTCAGCAGCGATGGAAAAACCATCTATGTGGCAGGCAGCTCTTTATTAGCAGCCTATGATACATCTTTGGAAAAGATAAAGGATGAAGACAGACAGATATGGATTAAATCGCCGGAAAAAGAGGGTATAACCAGCTATCCTATAGCAAGGTTTGATGCTGCAAGCTTTAACATGAACGATAACAACAGACAGATAACCACGGATGAAGAGGGAAATATTTACTTTGTTACTATTGCAGCAAGAGATAATGCAATGCATTCTGATGAAAACTATATACATAAGTTTAATGCTGAAGGAGAGCAGCAGTGGAGGTTATCTGCAGGCAATGCAGGTGTCTATGCAAATGCCCCTGTATCCTACAATGGTGCTTTGTACTATAAGAATTCTAACAATGAAATATACAGGATAACTGAAAATCAAAGCAGCGAGCCTTCTGCCTTCTTAGTATACAAGGCTGCTAATATGGGGACAGCACTATCATGGGATTTAAAATATCCCCTTAACATATCCCAGTATGGTATCGTATATGTTGCCATGGGTAATTCCTACTCTGCAGACATATATGTTGTGGATTTAAATGATGGGCAGCTTTTGAGAAAGACAGGTGCAGGAACACAAAGATTTGCATCTGAGGCAGGTCCATCAGGTGTTGTATATGCCATGGGCACCGGAAGGCTGGACAAATTCAGAGATACATCTGTAAAGCAAGTGCCTGAAGCCATAAACTTTATAGATGGTGATGAAGATTACACCTTAAGGACAGGCTCCTTGTACCAGCCGGGTATTGAGGTGAAGGATGAAAGAGGCTTGGCAATAAACAAGGCACAAGGTATGGTCCTGGAGTCTTCTGATGAAGGTATAGTAAAAATAGAAGGCATGAAAATCCGGGCTGTAAATGCAGGAACAGCACAGGTAAGGGCATATATAGAGGGAACCGGCTTAAGCTGTGTAAGCAGTGTTACTGTGGTGGATAGCATTGTTTCCGCTGAAATAGAGATAGTATATGCTAAAAATACAGTTGAAACAGGGAACCGGCTTGATCTGTCCGCAGAAATAAAAATAGGAGAAAAACCCCTAAGAGGTGAGAATGTTCTGTGGAGCAGCGGTCATGAGCATATTGCCACTGTTGACAGCAATGGCTCCGTAACAGGCATCAGAGAAGGTACAGCTAAAATAACCGCATATGCCGCAGCTAATGAAGGTATAAGCTCTTATATAGCAGTATATGTGCAAAAAACAGAGATTAAGCAGATAACCCACGAAGAAATAAAAGATGCTTTGACGAAAAGCATGAATTATTACAGGGGAAGAGGTATCCTAGGCGACTGGGATGTATTTGCAGTTAATGCTGCAGGAGTTGATCCTTTAAGCATTGACCCCCAATATATAGAAAGAACGAAGCTTGCAATTAAAAACAACGGAGGCTCTGCAGGAGGTGGTATGACAGACTATGAAAGAATAGCCATAGGTCTTATGTCTGCAGGTGCTGATGTAACTAATTTTGTGTATGATGATGCACTGTATGCAAGCAGCAATGGGCAAAGTGGATATATAGACTTCATTAAAGAAATAACTGATGGAACAGCAGGAGGCGGTATAGGTCAGGGAATAAATGCTGTTATATTCGGTCTTATTACTTTAAACGGAGTGGGAAGTAAAGCAGATGAATATACAGGTCCCATAAACAAAAGCTTCCTAGTGGATTACATAATCAATCCCCAAAATAAAAGCGGAGCAGGCTGGGCATTTGGAGGAGGTTCTACTCTGGATCCAGATATGACAGGAATGGCAATGTATGCTTTGGCTCCATACTATTTTACGAGAAATGATGTAAAATCATCTGTAGATGAAGCTGTAAACTGGCTAAGCAATGAAGGACAGCTTTCAAACGGCAGGTTCGGAAGCTGGGGGACCGTAAATTCCAGCTCTTTGTCACAGGTCATAATGGGTTTGGTATCTATAGGCATAGATCCTCAAAATGACGAAAGATTCATTAAGCCGGGCGGAAACGCCTTAACAGCTCTTATGAGCTATTATCTGGGAGACGGTACCTTTGCGTATACCACAATATATGACCCAAATTTTGGTACACCTCAGGGAATACAAGCCTTGGCAAGCATAAACAACTACCTTAAAAATAAGGAAAACTCTCCTGCTGGAAGAGGAACTGCATGGGAAAATATTGTTTGGGCAGGCTCCGGGGACATAGGAGATATAAAGAATATTTCCATATTGCCGGGAAATGTTGTATTGGACACTAATCAAACTATTAAGCTCACTGTTATTACAGATGTGGGAAATGTAATATCCTCTGACATGGAATATAGTACAAACAACAGTGATGTGGCATCGGTTACAAATGAAGGTGAGGTTACGGCCAAAGCCCTCGGTACTGCTAAAGTGTCTGTTAAATATATCTTTAATGAAAAGGAATATACTTCATATATTGAAGTTACGGTGAAGGACAGGAACCTTTTCAGTGTGTATGAGGATAAAAGCGTAACAGTAACAGGATACAATAACTTGTATATGTTCAGCTGTGAAAATACTTCTGATATAAATCAAGATGTTGTTTTTATAGTGAATTTATATGATAAGATGGACGATTCTACAGTTGATCAGATTAATATCAGCACGCGGTTTATGCCTAAGGAAAAACAGCTGCTGGGAGCATCCTTTCAGGTTCCTCAAGATGGAGAATACTATATTAAGGTTATGCTTTGGGACAGCCTTGCAAATATCAGATCTCTCAAAGACGCAATAACTATACAGGGGGTAGAGTAAATGATAAATACAATAAAAAATAAAGCAAGGCAAGTATTGGCAGTATTGCTGATACTTGCAATGATGCTCCCTGTACTGCCGATTGAAGCTTTTGCTTCTAATGGGTTGACAGCCTATGTAACAACTTATGGCAATGAAATAACCCTGTATGGGAATACATTGCCTGACAGCACTGTCACCATGAAGCTAACCCGTATATCAGACAACAATATGAGATATACAAATGAAATAAAGTCTGACTCTGAAGGCTCATATAAGCTGATGTTTGATGTGGATCCGGGAGAGTACAAGCTGCTGGTTGGAGCCATAGGCCTTACAGTGGAAAAAAACGTGACAGTTACGGATATACATGCGGGAACTGCCACGGTCAGAGCAGAGGGGCTCGGAAACACTCTGCTTGAAGAAACTAGAGTTGATATAGAAGCAGGTCACACCACATATATTGATACCATAAAAAAAGCTTTGGACAGTGCAGGAGTGGATTACGAGCCTGAGGAAGGGGACATAATTAATGGAATAGGTCCTGAGTTAGAAGGCTTGGATTCGTCAAAGGGCTGGCAGTGGATGGTAAACGGAGTGGGAGGACTTACTCTGCCCACAGATTTGATTTCAGAATATGACAGCCTTGTAATGGTTGTAGGTGATATATGGAACCCAACCATTACAGAGCTTAATGTATCTCCTGGAACAGAATTGACAAAGGGCGGTACATTTACTGTAAAAATGGAGCAGTACAATGTAGATGAATTTAATGATACTTATAAAACTCCTGTTGTAGGGCAAACAATCAGATTTGGCAGCAAAACTGCTGTCACAGATGAAATAGGCGAGGCAACATTTACAGCTGATGCAACAGGAACATTTACCATAAGCTGTGAGCCTGTTACTTCTGACGGTGCAGACTATACACTAATCAGACCTGCAAAGGTTCAAGTGACTGTTAAAGAGCAGGGTTCTTCAACAGAAACAAATGTATATCTGTCTGTTGACACTTTGACCATCGGCGGAGGCTATGAAGTAAGGAACAAAGCTGTTGAATGGGAAAGAGGAGATACGGTATACAGCATACTTGTAAAAGGACTTGGTGAGGAAAACATAAGAGCAAGTGAAAAAACAAGCATGGGTGTTTACGTGGAAGCAATAAAAATTAACGGCAAGTGGGAAGGCGAATTCGACCACGGCAGAGGCAGCGGCTGGATGGTAAATGTAAACGGTTACTACATTCCTGTAAGTGCGGGCTACTACAGAGTAGATGCAGGAGATAAAGTAAACTGGAGATATACCACTAATTATGGGAATGATTTGGGTACTGATATAGCCGGAGGCTCAGATTCTCCGAAGACAAATGTAGATGCAGGAAACATCAAAAACGAAGATTTGAAGAATCTGGTAGAAGATATAGTTAATAAGGGTCTCACAGATGCGCAAATTAAACAGGCTGCTAAAGAAACCGCCAAAAAAGTACTGAACAATATAGATTATGATAAAATGGATGGAAAATCTGCTCAGCAGCTTATTGGAGATTTGAACAACACCATGAAAGCATTGACTGAGCTGACAGGTGATGTGAAGGTACTGGACAGCGTATTTGAAGATATCATAGCTTCTGCAGGCAAACTCATAGATAAAGCAGGTTATGACAATGAGTATTCCAACATAAATGATTTGATAAGCACGATAAGTTATGCCATGGAGAAAAATTCATCAATTCCTGTAAGCTCTGATTCTGTAAACACGGGGGATATTAAGAACTTGAAGGATATACTTTCTTTTAATGACAAGCTGATGTCTTCTTTTGAAAAAACAGGTTTTGTTGCTTCCAAGAGATTAAGCTCTGCTGTCAGCTTTAAATTTGATGAGGGGATAGTAAGAATAAATTCTCAGGATTTGGCTTCACAGAACATGACTGTTGGGCTTAGAAAGTCAGCACAGTATACTTCCGTTACAGTGGAGACCGAAAAGCTTGAATCCGGACCTGCCAATATTAAGTTGTCCTATTCAGGAGGCGGTAAGAATACTACCGTAGTGCTTAAAAAAGACGGCAAGGAAATAAATATCGGAGGCATATATGATGCCGAGAACAATGTGATTACATTTACGGCTTATGAATCCGGAGACTACTATATAGTCGAAAATCCTGTGAGCTTCAATGACCTTAAGGGATATGAATGGGCAGAGGAATGCATTCTTTCTCTGGCATCCAGGGGTATTATATCCGGCAGAGGAGATGAAATATTTGCTCCCGGGGAGAGTATAACCAGGGCGGAATTTGCAGCTCTTGCCATGAGGGCGCTGAAATCAAGACCGGGCACAACCGGCTCATTAAACTTCAATGATGTTGAAGAGGACAGCTGGTACAATGAAATTGTATTGCAGGCGGTTCAGGAGGGTATAATGAAGGGAGAATCCAATATGGTATTCGACCCTGAAGGAACCATTACCAGACAGGAAATAGCCGTTGTAATGGCAAATATTCTCAAGAAATTAGGATATATAGGTACAGACGATACATTGCTGTCTCAATTTGAAGACAGGGATGCCATAGCATCCTGGGCAGCCGGAGAATCCTTGCTTTCAGTTGAAAATGGCTTGATAAAGGGTGACAATGGAAGATTCAAGCCTTTGTCCCACGCAACGAGAGCTGAAACAGCAATAATGCTTGACAGATTGTATGCTTTGATTTTAAAATAAACTAACACAAAAATACCAGCGAGAGCTGGTATTTTTGTCTGTAATTAGTGGCTGTGTAAATAATTTTGTATAATCTCTTTAATTAGTTTGAATTTTCCTTCAATTTTAAAATTTCCTCTTTTGACAGCCCTGTGATTTCTTCGATTAATTCTATAGACATATCTTTATCAAGCATGTTTTTTGCAGTTCTCTTGATGCCTTCCTCAATGCCTTCTTCAATGCCTTCTTGTCTTCCTTCTTGTCTTCCTTCTTGCCTTCCCTCTTGTATTCCTTCTTCTCTTCCTTCCCGCTTTGCGGCTCTTTGCTGTACTCGGTAATCCATTATGGCCTTTTCTCTGGCTTCATATATGAATCTTCTTTCTTCATCATTTTCCAAGGATTCAAGCTCCTTGTATGCTTCTCTTATTCCTGAATTTTGTTGGGCCAGCATTTCCATTTCCTCCTTATTTTTGGAATTTAAAAATTTTACCCATTTTAGTAATTCTCCGTTTTCCAATTCTTCCACCTTATCCTCCGGTATCTTCGGCAGCTCTATTATGTGAAATTCCAATAAATCATTAAAATTTCTCTGATCGCGGTCCTCTGCCAGATGATATGAGCTGTAATAATTTTTATATTTTATACTGTCAAATATATTAAAGTCTAATACACTTATACTTATGCATTTTTTAAATATGTCGTAATCATCACCTTTTTTTATTTGGCCTGTCAGCATTTTACAGGCATAGTACAAAACTCTGTCTGTCCAGTATTTAAAATTTATCATCTGCATCTCAATATTTATCTCGTAACTATTATTTACGGATATTCTTACGTCCATTACCACGTATTTGTCACTGTCATATTCTTTTAAGGTATGAGTATCAATATATGAGATGTCTGTAATATTATCCTCGTCTATTGTGAGGATTGCACTTAAAAAGCTTTTCAGAGCCAATTTGTTGTTCATCATTTGCTTGAAAGCATAGTCTACCTTAGGTGCTATTATAGTAGGGTCTTTTGTTAACGATAGTTCTTTTTCCATAATATCATCCATTTTTATCTCCCATATGTTATAATAGCTCTCTGATTGTGAAAAAGTAATGATGTCAGAGCCTATATATATTATACTATTACATGCATATTTTTTCAATGGATTTAATTAAATATTGTCCTTTTAATGAATTTAGCTCCCGGCATGCCGCAGATGCTGTATTTGTCAGGCTTAGTTTTTTTATATTTTATATAAAGGCTTGATATCAATATTTTGCTAAAAAGTTAAAAATTTTATGGGGGTTGACAGTCACTGTAATTATTGGTAATATGAAGTTATAAAAATATTCGTATAAGAAAACTGTTTAATCACGGAACCGGGTGAGAATCTCGGCTCAGCTGGTGGTCATGATTTACAAATATAAAACTATAATAACTGACCAGAAAACTGGAAGTTTAAATTAGCTCAGAGCATCTGAGCTAATTTAAACTTCCTTATTTATTTAGAAGATATGTAAGAACAAATTTCTTTACGAAAGGGTAAATGTAAGCAAACTTATAATTTAAGCATAATAAAATTAGGCAATTATAATAAAAAATTATTTTGGGAGGGAAATTAAAAAATGAGAGTTATTAAAAAGGTATTATTAATATTTATTGCCAGTATGATGATTATTGCCAGCATGGCTGTTCCTGCTTTAGGGGCTGTGGATGATGCAGCTTTAGATGCAGCTATAAACGATACTGCGGCTTATATGTACAAAACAGTTTCAAATCCACAGGTTGGCTCTATAGGAGGAGAGTGGGCCGTATTAGGCCTTGCCCGTTCCGGATATGATGTTCCTGAAGAATATTATGAGAAATATTATGCCGCTGTAGAAAAATACGTTGAATCATTAAATGGTAAATTACATGACAAAAAATATACGGAATATTCTAGAATTATTGTTGCGTTGTCTTCCATTGGCAAGGATGCAAGAAATGTTGGAGGATACGATTTAACTAAGGCTTTGGGGGATTACGACAAAACTATTTGGCAAGGTATGAACGGTCCTATATGGGCACTAATAGCTCTTGATTCAGGAAATTATCCTGTACCTGAAAATCCTGAAGCTGAAACTCAGGCTACCAGAGAAATGTACATAAATCGTATACTTGAGTGTCAGTTGCCTGACGGCGGCTGGTCCTTGTTTGGAGGTACATCAGCAGCAGCTTCCGGAGATGGTATTTCTGATCCTGATATTACAGGTATGGTATTGCAAGCACTTGCTAAATATCAAAATAGAGCAGATGTGAAGAAAGCTACGGAAGAAGCTTTAAAATGTATGTCAGAGATGCAAGATGACAAGGGTGGTTTCTCAAGCTGGGGAACTCCAAATTCTGAAAGTTGTGTACAAATGATAGTAGGGTTATCTGAACTTGGAATTTCTCTTGATGACAGTAGGTTTGTAAAAAATGGTAATACCATTTTAGATAATCTTATGACATTCTATGTGAAGGGTGAAGGTTTCCTTCATACAGCAAATGGCAGCGGTTCTGATCAAATGGCCGCAGAGCAAGGGCTTTATGCGCTTGTTGCAGTTCAGAGAGCTCGTCAAGGAAGAAATAGTTTGTATCGCATGGATGATTCATTGAAAATTACAGGAGAGGCTGATGCTGCATCATCAGGCGGCGGACTGCCTGGTAAAAATGAGGATATTACATATAGACCTATTACTATACCCGGCCGCACCTTTGACGATATAACAGGTGTTCATGCTCACAAAAATCAGCCTGCAATTGAAGCCTTGGCATCAAGAGAAATTATAAGTGGAAAGACTGAAAATATGTTTGCTCCTGAAGCAACTATGACTCGTGCCGAATTTGCAGCTATAGTTGTAAAAGGCTTAGGATTTGAACCTGTCGCCAATGATAAATTTTTAGATGTAAATTCTGCTGAGTGGTATGCTCCATTTGTAGGAACTGCTGTCAGCTATGGTATAGTGAATGGAACATCTGATACTACATTTAATCCAAGTGGTACAATTACAAGGCAGCAAGCAGCTGCTATGATTGCAAGGGCAGCAAAGCTTTGCGGTATGGATACCAATATGGACAACGGAGAAATCAGAGATGTTTTAGCACAGTTTGGTGATTATGTAAAAACTGATGACTGGGCTCGACAACCACTTGCATTTTGCTATAAGCAAAATATTCTAGATCAATCGGAGCTGGAAATAAATCCAGATGCTTTAGTTAGCCGTTGTGAAATAGCTCAGATGATTTTTAATATGTTAGGTTTGGCTAATCTTCTTTAATTTGTACAGGTTTAAATGGAGGAAATAAAATGAAATTTAAAATTACAAGAAACAAGACAATTGCTTTTATAGTTATTGTTATTGTTCTTGCTTGGGCATTTTGGTACGGTGGCGGAGCACCCGGACTTCAAGGGTGGAATGTCTCTTTGCCATCTGATACCCAAGTAGTTAAAGACATTGCACAAGACAGTGAAATTTTATCTTCAAATGATAAAAAACAAAATATAGAACAAATAGATGATGAAAATGAAAAACTGGACGCAGTCCAAGATAACAAAGGGTCAGAAACACAAGGTGAAATGAAAAGCGGTCTTACTGCCGATGAGAAAATTGAATTTGCAAAAAAAGTTGCAGAAGAATCGTCAGCTATAAGTGTTGAAAGCGGTTCAAAGAGCTATTCCGAATCTAAGGGTATGGTTATTGATGCTTCTACCGGAAAGGATAAATATTTGACTGATCCGGTTCCGGAAGGCAAACCAATACCTGTAGAGCCACAGGATGTAGAAATTTCTGATACAGAGTACACATGTACTTTGTCTGTGCGATGTGATACCATTTTAAATAATATTGACTGGCTTGACCCTGAAAAGGTGGAACTGGTTCCGGAGGACGGCGTGATTTATGCGACTGAGACAGTTACATTCTATGATGGAGAAAGTGTATTTAATGTGTTGCAGAGAGAGATGAAAAAAGCAAAAATACATATGGAATTTACTGATACACCTGTATACAATTCAGTATATATTGAAGGAATAAACAATCTCTACGAGTTTGATTGCGGTGAATTGTCCGGTTGGATGTACAAGGTGAATGATTGGTTTCCAAATTACGGCTGCTCAAGATACAAGCTGTCGGACGGAGATGTAATTGAGTGGGTTTATACTTGCAATCTTGGAATTGACGTAGACGGATATTATTCAACAGGGTCATAATATGAAAGATACATTTTCCAAATATCATCCCATGATAAATTTTTTATACTTTGCATTTATATTTGTATTTTCTATGGTATTTATGCATCCTGTTTGTTTAATCATATCTCTCATATGTGCATTTATTTATTCTATATCATTAAAAGGTAAAAAAGCTGTTAAATTTAATTTTGTTTTTCTTCTGCCCATGATGCTTATTACGGCAATTATTAATCCAGCATTTAATCATGAAGGAGTTACGATACTGACTTATCTGCATACGGGTAATCCTTTGACTCTTGAATCTATAGCATATGGAATTGCAGCCTCTGCAATGCTGGCGGCTGTCATATGCTGGTTTTCATGTTACAATGAGATTATGACATCGGACAAGTTTGTTTATATTTTCGGCAGGATTATTCCGTCTTTGTCCCTTATCTTATCTATGGCTCTTCGTTTCATACCGAAGTTCAAGGAACAGGCAAGGATAGTGTCAAATGCTCAGCGCTGCATAGGTCGTGATATTTCAAATGGAAGTATTTTAGAACGTGCAAGGCATGGTATCACCATAGTATCTGTTTTAGTTACATGGGCTATGGAAAATGCAATTGAAACTGCCGACAGTATGAAAAGCCGTGGTTATGGACTGGCAGGAAGAACAGCATTTTCAATTTATAGCTTTGATAAAAGAGATAAAAAAGCATTTATATCAATTTTAGCGTTAGGTTGTTACATACTGCTTGGAGGTATTTCCGGCGGATTAAAATGGAGGTATTTTCCTTCCATGAACGGCAGAGATTTAAATGTTTATACTGTGAGTATATGGCTTGCTTACACTGCACTGTGTCTCGTGCCGGTTATTATTGACAGAAAGGAAGAACATCAATGGAAAGCTACTCAATCAAAAATTTAACATTTTCTTATCCGAATCAGGAACGCAGGGTTCTTGATGACATTTCACTGACGATTAACAGAGGTCAGTTTGTTGTGTTGTGCGGTCCGTCAGGATGCGGAAAAACAACTATGCTGAGGCTGCTTAAAACATCTTTGAAACCTCATGGTTTTAGTAATGGTTCTATTTGCTTTGAAGGGATACCCCTTGATGATTTGAATCAACGTGAACAGTCTGAAAAAATAGGATTTGTTTTGCAAAGTCCCGAAAACCAGATTGTTACAGATAAGGTTTGGCATGAACTTGCCTTTGGATTAGAAAGCTTGGGATATGATACTCCCGCAATACGATTGAGGGTTGCAGAAATGGCTTCATTTTTTGGAATTCAAAATTGGTTTTACAAAAATGTTGCAGAACTTTCAGGAGGACAGAAACAGCTTTTAAATTTGGCTGCAATTATGGCAATGCAGCCATCCGTTCTGATTCTTGATGAACCCACAAGCCAGCTCGACCCCATAGCGGCATCTGATTTTATTGCTACATTGGGAAAAATTAATCGCGAATTGGGCACGACAGTTATACTTACTGAACATCGTCTTGAGGAAGCAATGCCCCTTGCCGACAGAGTATTAGTTATGGACAGAGGCAAAATCATTGCAGATGGTTTACCAAGAGATGTAGGTCAGAGTCTTAGCAATTTGCATCATAAAATGTTTCTTGCCATGCCTGTTCCCATGCGTGTTTATGCGGGAGTACCAAATGATTTGGATTGTCCTATTACCGTTAGGGAAGGGCGTGAATGGATTGATGCTTTTGTGGAAAGTCATACTTTGCAAAAGGTAAAGGCTGACTCCGTAAATTCTCAAAAATCTTATTTAAAGCCTGCTGTCGAACTTAGAGAAGCATGGTTTAAATATGAAAAGGAATTGCCGGATGTCGTAAAGGGAGCATCAATTTTAGCATATCCCGGAGAATTTCTGTCTATTCTCGGAGGAAACGGAACAGGAAAGACTACAACTCTGTCAATTATTTCAGGTATACTCCGACCTTATAGAGGAAAAGTATTGCTTTATGGCAAAGAAGTTTCCAACATACCTGACAATGAAAAGTTTGGAGGGTTGCTTGGAGTGCTGCCGCAAAATCCACAGTCATTGTTTGTGAAAAAGACAGTGGAACTGGATTTATATGAGATGCTTAAAAACAGAGGTATTTCAAAAGAAGAACAGAAAAGAAAAATAAGTAAAGTCTCCAAAGTATGTGATTTAACAAATATTATGTCACAGCATCCATATGATTTGTCAGGAGGAGAGCAGCAACGTGCCGCCCTTGCAAAGGTGTTGCTGCTGGAACCTAAAATACTTCTTATGGACGAACCGACCAAGGGATTGGATGCAGAATTTAAACAGATTTTTGCCGGTATTTTACGCATACTGCTATCTCAGGATGTAACTGTGATAATGGTCAGTCATGATATAGAGTTTTGTGCCAAATACGCACATAGATGTGCTTTGTTTTTTGATGGGGGAATAGTAACAGAGGGTACTCCAACAGAATTTTTTTCCGGCAATAATTTTTACACGACTGCGGCTAATCGCATGTCAAGACATTTGTTAACAGGGGCTGTCACAGCGGAGTCAGTCATTGAAGCGTGTGGAGGTCACGTTTTGCCTGAAGATGAATTGGTTAAAGGTGATAAGGATGATTTAGATGAGTATGGTTCAGATGATTCCGGTGCTGAAAAAAAGAAAGAACGATTAATTAAGGCACGAAAAGTTACAGCATTGATTTCATTTATGGTATTGGCAGTTTCTGTGTGGAAGGTATTTCCTACCTTGTCTCACTTTTCGTGGGCAGGGTTAACAGGAGAACTAAACTTAATTAAATTTAATTCTTCTAAAGAAAAGTGGCAATATGTTTTTTTATTAATTGCGTGCATTGTATCTGCCACAATATTTTTTCTTTCGGTATTTCAAAGAAGCAAACGCAAAACTTTGGAATTGTTGCAGATAGATAAAGACAAACGGAGATTGTCTAAACGTACTTTAGCTGCGTCTGCTCTCATATTGTTACTTATTCCTGTGACAATTTTTATAGGTGTGTTTTATTTGGGTGACAGAAAATATTATTTTATCTCCTTACTCATAATTATTGAGACGATGATTCCGTTTGCCATGATATTTGAAGGAAGGAATCCTCAGGCTAGAGAGCTGTTGATTCTTGCGGTGCTGTGCGCCATAGGTGTAGCCGGGCGTGCTGCATTTTTTATGCTGCCCCAATTTAAACCTGTTGCTGCCATGATTATTATTTCAGGAGTTGCATTTGGCGGGGAAAGTGGTTTTTTGGTAGGTACCACAACGATGTTTATATCAAACATGCTGTTTGGTCAGGGACCGTGGACTCCGTGGCAAATGTTTGCAATGGGGATCATTGGTTTCTTAGCAGGAGTACTGTTCAGAAAGGGACTGTTGAGACGCGATAGTATTTCACTTGCAGTATTTGGCGGAATATCAGTGTTTTTAGTGTATGGAGGAATTATGAATCCGGCATCAATAATTATATTTCAATCAAATATTACATGGCCTATGATTGTGGCTTCGTGGATTATGGGTGTACCATTTGATTTGATACATGCAGGAGCAACTGCATTCTTTCTGCTTTTGATTGGTGAGCCTATGCTTGAAAAGCTGGATAGGGTCAAGACTAAATATGGATTAGTCAAAGATTGAAGAGATGTTATTTTTAATTTATGCTAAACTTTTAAATGTTAATTTGCTTGAATGTATAAAACTACATATCCGCCAAATGACTTTGCGAAACTGAGTATATTTGGCGGCATCGCAGCATTATTGAGGTTGCTTGAGTCTACATTAATTCTTAGACTTCTTGTTAGTTAAGAACAAAGTTTGAATGAGCAATACCAAGCTAAGCACTAAGTCTAACAAATTTTATTTGAAAAAGAGAGAATACATAAAATTGACTACACAGAAATAAAATGTAGTAATATAAGGATGAATTATTAACAGAATATTAAATGAATATAAAAGTATATTATAAAAGTAAAGAATATCATTGAAATTTAGTTGTACAACATATAATTTGTCATTAAATTTTTTTGTAATGCATATAATTCTTAAAAAAAATGGTTGACATATTTAGGTAATTGGATTAATCTATTAACAAGGTAAATTGATTAACGGAGTTTAGTCAATTTGAAATAGGAAGAGGACGGCGAGCAAAAATGAGAGGTGCAATAGGAAAAAATAATAGTGATTTGACTGAAATGAATCGCTCTGCTGTTATGAAAATATTACAACAGCAGGAGGTGTGTTCCCGTGCGGATATTGCCAGACAAACGGGACTTACTCAAGCGGCTATTACGAAAATAGTTGCGTCAATGATGGAAATGGGCATTGTATCTGAGATTGGTATTATAACGGGCAGCGACAACCGCCGTTCGATAGGTCTTAAATTAAATGCTGACAGACATCAAATTATTGGGGTAAAGTTTGCAAGAGAGATGTTCGCGGTTGGCGTGTTCGACATTTCGGGTAAAATATATACTCAAACAGAAACAAAATATTCAGTTGAGGAAGATCCTAAAAATGTTATTTCCGCTATGAAAAAGCAGATACACGATATGTTGAATAAGTATAAAAATGTAGTGTCCATTGGTCTTGCTGTTCCGGGACCTTACTTGCGTGATGAAGGTCGTATTGCAGTTGTAACACGTATGTCTGCTTGGCATACTATTAATTTTATTGACGAATTTAAAGAAGAGTTTCATAAGCCTGTTTTTATAGAGCATGATGCAAATGCAGGTGCGTTGGCTGAATGGTTGTTTGGAGGACATGGACAGTCACTGCACACTCTGGCCTATTTTTTGGTAGGTGAAGGCGTGGGTTGCGGCATTATTGAGCGTGGCAGACTTTTTCTGGGTGTGCAGGGGTCCGCATGTGAACTTGGGCATGTTAGTATTGATGTCCATGGTCCCCACTGTGAATGCGGTAACTATGGCTGTCTTGAAATGTATTGTTCAGCTTCGGCATTATGGAAAAAAGCGCAAAAGAATGTTCCGGAATGCCTTCCAAGTGGTAAGCTGCAAAGCAGCGACGACTGCAATGCCGTTTTTGAAGCGGCTCGTGCCGGCAATCAAAAAGCGTTGGATGTAGTGAGGGAGACGGCGGAGTATATCGGTTACGGCTGTGTCACCATTATAAACGCCTATAACCCTGATATTATTATCATTGGCGATGTCGTATCTAAAGGTGGAGATCTGCTGATGCCTACGATTCATGAAGTTGTAAAACAGCGTGTTATTCCTGAACTTCACAATAGAGTGCAGATTAAAATATCGAATCTGAAGGTTGACCCTACACTTTATGGTGCAGCCGCCACAGCAACAAATAAGGTACTGCAGTTACCCAGCATGTTTTCCTCGGTTGGCAAATGGGGATCGGGCAAATGATTTCACAGAAGAGCTTAAACAGTTAAATTTTGTTGAGAATTGAATATAATATTTGCTTGCAAAGGTGCAAGCGTATGAGGAGTGTGGTTATGGAACATCCTTTAATTTTACAGATGCAAGGTATTACTAAACTCTTTCCTGGTGTGCGTGCTCTTGACGATGTGACGCTGGAAGTACATAGAGGCACTATTCACGCAATTTGCGGAGAGAATGGCGCAGGAAAGTCGACCTTGATGAAGGTACTTTCAGGTGTTTATCCTTACGGGTCTTATGAAGGAAAGATTATCTACATGGGCAATGAAATGAAGTTCAAGGATATCAAAGAATCAGAGAGTGCCGGAATTGCAATTATTCACCAAGAGCTAACAATGATTCCGGAGCTATCCATTACTGAAAACATCTTTTTGGGAAACGAGATTGTAAAGCATGGATTGATTGACTGGAATGCCGCGCGAAACCGTACGGGAGAGCTTCTTGAGAGGGTAGGGCTGGCTATTGATCCTGACACCTTGATTAAGTACTTGGGAGTAGGTCAACAACAGTTGGTGGAAATTGCAAAAGCACTTTCTAAAAATGTCAAGTTACTGATTCTTGATGAACCAACCTCAGCGCTTAATGAGGACGATGCTGAAAATTTGTTCGAGCTTATGCGCGGTTTAAAAAGCAAGGATATAACTTGTATCATGATTTCCCACAAACTCAATGAGATTGCGGAGATATCAGACGCTGTCACAGTTCTCCGCGACGGTCGCACCGTCGAAACCTATTCTGTCGAAGCGGGGCATGTTGATGAGGACCGTATTATCCGCTCTATGGTAGGACGCTCTATTGAAAACAGATATCCCGCCCACGAATCAAATCCCGGCGAGATCATCTTTGAGGTGTCCGACTGGTGTGTGGAAGACCCTAATAGCCCTGGCAGGCTGGTATGTAATAACTCAAGCTTTTTTGTCAGAGCTGGAGAAATCGTTGGCTTCGCCGGTCTCATGGGTGCGGGAAGAACAGAGCTGATGAGGTCTATCTTTGGTAGAAACTACGGTGTCTACCTTGGAGGCTCTATTAAAATCAGGGGTAAAGAGATTAACGTCACCTCGGTAGCCTCCGCCATCCGTCAAGGTATTGCCTATGTGCCGGAGGATCGCAAAAACTTGGGACTCAATTTATTAGACAGCATTAGCAAAACAACTGTGTCGGCAAATCTAAGAGCAATTTTACGCGGCAGGCTTCTTGATTTGGATCGAGAATTTCAGGTTGCCGAAGAGTACCGCCGCTCCTTAAATGTTAAAACGCACAGCGTTGACCGCAGTGTGACCACGTTGTCAGGCGGGAACCAGCAAAAGGTTGTTTTGGGCAAGTGGATGTTTACAGAGCCGGATGTTTTGATTCTTGACGAACCTACCCGAGGGATTGATGTTGGTGCAAAGTATGAAATTTATCGCCTGATTCAAGAACTTGCAGATCAGGGCAAAGCAGTCATAATCATTTCCTCCGAGTTGCCTGAGTTGCTTGGAATATCAGACAGAATCTACACTATTTTTGAAGGGAATGTAACGGGTGTAATAGATAGTCAAGATGCAAATCAAGAAAAACTAATGAAAATGATGACAAATACCTCCGGATCGGAATCTAAAGCAAGAAAGGGTGAGAAGGCGTTATGAAATATATCAAGAAAGTATTTGGTGGCGGACTGCGGCAGTACAGCATGGTGATTGCTTTGGTGGCACTTACTATCATCTTTAATATTACTTCGAAGGGGAAAATGATTACATCGTCAAACTTTCAGAATCTGATATCCGGCAATGCATATGTGTTAGTGCTGGCCATTGGGATGTTGATGGTCATAGTAATCGGACAGATTGATCTGTCCGTAGGTTCAGTGGCCGGTTTTTCAGGAATGGTGATGGCTCTTGCGGCACGGGATATTGGATTGCCGTGGTGGATTGCAGTACTTCTCAGCCTTGCAATCGGTGCTGCTATTGGAGCATGGCAGGGATTCTGGCTGTCAAAGCTGGGCATTCCCGGCTTTATTACAACATTGGGCGGCATGATGATTTTCCGTGGCGGCGTCATCTGGATTTCAAAATCGATTTCAGTGCCGGCGCCTGCAGAACTTAAGATGTTCGGAGCAGGATATTTGCCTGATTGGGGTCCGACCTTCACAGGAATGAATAACTCTACGCTGTTGTTGGGAGTCATCGCAATTGCTGCCTTCGCCTTCACACAGCTGCGTAAGTATAATCGTTCAACAAAACTGACCGAAAAAACAGAGGAACTTTGGTCTGTAGTGGTTCGGATTGTCTTGATTGGCATCGTCATTGGTTACTTAACATGGATTTTTGGCACCGGGCGCCCAGGTACATCTTTCCCTGTACCGGGTCTGATTCTTGTGGTTTTGGTTATTATATATCACACTATTACTCAACGTACCAGATTTGGTCGTCACATCTACGCTGTCGGTGGCAATAAGAGTGCGGCCGCACTGTCCGGTGTAAATGTTCAGAAAACATATTTTTTGACCATGCTCAATATGTCCCTGCTTGCGGCTTTGGCCGGAATCATGTTTGTGGGGCGTTCAACTGCGGCAGGTCCATCAGATGGAACTGGATGGGAATTGGACGCCATTGCGTCGGTATTTATTGGCGGTGCAGCTGTTTCAGGCGGTGTCGGTACTGTACTTGCCACGATGGTCGGAGGACTTGTGATGGCTGTTCTCAACTCAGGGCTGATGCTCATGGGTGTTGGTGCTGACCGTACTCAGGTTATTAAAGGTTTAGTGCTGCTTGCGGCGGTTGCTTTTGATGTTTTCAACAAGCAGCAAGGTCGCCCCTCAATTATAGGAAGGTTGTTTCCTGCAAAGGAAAATAATTTTCAGGAAAACAACCCTAAGGAAGGTAACCCTGCCGACAGCAGTTCATAATAGACTGATGGTCGGGCTTACATATTAGTCGATGGACTTAAAACAGAGAGGAGAAAAGAAATGAAAAATCGTTTATACTTGTTTCTCATTGCATCACTTCTCATTGCAATGGTACTGACGGGCTGCGGCGGAACAGCCCAAGACAAACCCGCTGATTCGCCGGTTTCAGAGGGCGATGGATTTGCGGCAGACGCAGCTATTGGTGTTGCACTGCCTTGGCTTGGAACTCAGAACTGGGCAGAAGCGGATGAGATGTTTAAAGCTGAATTAGAAGCAGCCGGCTTTAAGCCAATTGTTCAACATGCGGATAATAAGGTTCCTCAGCAACAACAGCAGATTGAGTCAATGATTCAGAATGGTGCTAAGGTGATCGTAGTTGGACCTGTAGACGGTTCTCAGCTCGGAGCTGTTCTTGAAGAAGCAGAAGCAGCTGGTATCTATGTTATAGGCTATGACCGACTCATTGAGAATACTACCGGTGTTGACGGCGTTGTTCAGTTTGGCAGCATCAAAACCGGAGAACTGCAAGGGCAGGCTTTGCTGGACGGATTAGCTGCTAATAAAGGTGAAGGTCCTTACAATATAGAGCTGTTCGGAGGAGGACCTGCAGACCCTAATGCTCCCAACTTCTTCAAGGGTGCTATGTCAGTGCTGCAGCCAAAGATTGACGACGGTACACTTGTTGTAGTATCTGGTCAAACCGATTTCACTCAGTGTGCTACTATGGACTGGGATAATTCCAAAGCACAAGCTCGTATGGATTCACTTCTTTCCGGATTCTACTCAGATAAGGAAATACAAGGAGTTCTCTCTCCAAACGACGGTATTGCTCGTGCAATAATTACAGCATCTGAGCAGGCTGGTCAGCAGATTCCAGTTGTTTCAGGACTCGATGCTGAGAATGAATCAGTTGAGTGGATTTGGTCAGGCCGACAGTATTCAACTGTAGCTAAGCCAACCGACGTTCTGGTAGGCAAAACGATTGAGATCATTAAATCACTGCAAGCAGGCAACGGTATGCCAACACCTGATACAAGCGTGAACAATGGCAAGGAAGATGTAGGTATCTACGAGCTTGCTCCTCTGGTTGTTACCAAGGAAAATGCAAAAGAGGCATTCGCCAATGACCCCGGTCGCTTGGAGCTTCTAAAATAAAAACTCTAAGAACTTGTATTTATGATTGAGAAATGCCGTAAGGAGGATACTTTCAAGCTATAAATACAGGTTTTAAGCTCTCACAATTGGACGGCAGAGATATTCCTCTGCCGTCCAATTGTAGATGTAAAAATTTTTCTGAATTGAATTGATTGAGAAAATTTTGGATGGAAACATGATTGAAATCGGCATTCCTTCTGTGTTAGAATAAGATATGGGCACACAAGACGTGCTTGATTATGCAGTCAGAGCAATGGTCATCCTCATGGCCTCCTGTGGCAAAATTGCCACAGAATTTAAAATGATGTTGTCATGTTGAAGTTGCTCGGCTATAAAAATTTTTTTTGGGAGTGATTGAATGATCGATATAGTCGCAATGGGTGAGCTATTGATTGATTTTACATACCATGGCAGAAGCGAAAACGGAACGCGACTGTTTGAACAAAACCCCGGTGGCGCGCCTGCAAATGTGCTTTGTGCTGCATCGAATTTAGGCTTAAGTACTGCGTTTATTGGCAAGGTGGGCAAGGATATGCACGGAGATTATTTGCGCAGGGTGCTTGAAGAAAAGGGTGTGGACACCAGCGGTCTGATAAGTGCGGAGGATGTTTTTACGACGCTTGCGTTTGTTGAGCTATCCGAAACAGGCGAACGCAAATTTTCGTTTGCACGCAAACCCGGAGCAGATACCTGTCTTTCAGCGTGGGAGGTTAAGAGCGAATTAACAGAGGGTTGCAAGATTTTTCACTTTGGCTCTCTCTCACTGACCAATGAACCTTCACGTTCTGCTACTATAGAAGCAGTTAAAGCCGCAAAAAAGGCGGGAGCCATCATATCTTATGATCCGAATTACCGTGCACCTTTATGGAAAAGCGAGAGCGAAGCCGCCGAGATAATGCAAAGCGTACTTCATTTTGCGGACATTGTAAAAATCAGCGACGAGGAAGTCGAGTTGATAACAGGAAAATCTTCTCCCGAGGGGGCCGCAGAGTATCTTTTTCAGAAGGGCATTTCTTGTGCGGTAGTCACACTTGGAAGTAATGGAGCCTATACAGCAGTGAAAGGTGCATTTGCGCTTGTTCCCATTCTTGATCCTGATGTTTCTGTGGTTGATACTACCGGTGCCGGGGATGCTTTTTGGGGAGGGTTTCTATATAAGCTGGCTGTAAGCGAGATGCGACCCAATGAACTCGGTGATGCACAACTTCGGGATTTTACTGAATTTGCCAACGCAGTTGCCTCCCTTTGTGTTCAAAAGCGTGGAGGGATACCGGCAATGCCCACAATAAGCATGGTCAGGGATTTTCTTGACCGGAAAGGAGAATGATTATGAAACGCAGCGAAATTAATAAGGCGCTGATGGAAATGGAGACTTTCATAAATGAATATCGCTTTGCCTTGCCGCCTTTTTGTTACTTTACGCCGGATGAATGGAAATCCAAGGGTCATGATTATGATGAAATCCGCGACAACATGTTAGGCTGGGATATAACTGACTACGGTTTGGGTGACTTTAGCAAGGTTGGATTTTCATTGATTACAATCCGCAACGGCAACTTTGCCATGAAGGACAAATATGCCAAGACATATGCCGAAAAGCTGCTCTATCTGAAAGAAGGACAGTATGCGCCAATGCATTTCCACTGGAGCAAGATGGAAGATATCATCAACCGCGGTGGAGGCTGTGTCTTGATTCGTGTCTACAATTCCACATCTGACGAAGGGTTAGATGAGACAGGGGAAGTGCGTGTCCACATGGACGGCAGGGAACTGACTGTTCCCGCAGGAACACAGGTGCGCCTGACACCAGGTGAGAGCATAACTATACAGCCATATTTATACCATGACTTTTCGGTAGAGGAAGGCACAGGACCGGTGCTGCTAGGAGAGGTGAGCCAATGTAACGACGACAACACCGACAACCGCTTTCTGAAGCCCATTGGACGTTTTCCCGCCATTGAGGAGGACGAGCCGCCTTACCGCATGCTCTGCAACGAATACCCAAAGACTCATAACTAAATGTCACTAAAGGAATTAAGATTTCCACAATAATGAGATTAAATTACCAGGGGATAAATTTTTTGTTGGACAATAAAATATTATTAAATTCAGGAAAGCTATAGATGAATCGGTATTCATTTTTAGCTTTTTTGTTTCTATGGATAATATTAAGATTGACGATTTGGTTTTGGATATAACTTATCTAATATATTAAAGCTATAATATTCAAGAAACATTAAAATGCCCTGTTCATAACTTAGATCATGCAATGAAGGTAGATATTGGATAGACGGAGTGTCAATAGATTTTAAAATGTGTAGGCGCAATTCAATTGAATTGCGCCTATATATTAAAAATGTTAACCGTAATTAATCTTGTGCATATAATTTTCATAAGTAGAATAATGTTATATAAATCCATTGGTATGAATTTTATTATTTTAGAGTCGAAGCATGAAAAGTGATTTTAAGGGTATGAAAGGTAATAAATTTTAAAAAAAAGTTTTTTATATGACACGTAAGGTTGAAATTTAAACAATAATGGTAATATGGGAAAAAATACAATTTTCACATTTGGAGAGGTAGAAATAGCAGAGCAAACCGAAATTTATGGTAATGCTATATTAAAAGAAATAAATATAAACGTGTTATAATAGAGATATAAGTGATTTGTGCTAAACTTTGGCAATAGGATCATATGGTTTGTACGGGTTATTAAATAGAGAATGGAAAAATTCAATTTATTTTGATAAAAGAACATCTATAATCTAAACAAACTATTTTTTTTGTCGATATACTTTATATCACCTTAAGAAAACGTAAACAATTCAAAACACCTTGGAGGAAAAATGAAAAAAGAACATTTAGAAATACTTGGGAATTTTATTAGCATTTTTCAAAATTTAGTGGCAGCAGACTTTAATATTGCTGTAAGTGACACAGAAAAAATCGTAGCATCAAGACCAGGAAAAACAATAAATCTAAATCTGCATGAGGGTGAAATCCTGAAAGAGGGTTCAGTTGCTTTGAAAGCCATACATTCTGGAAATCAGGTTATAGAACAGGTTCCACGTGAGGTTTATGGAGTTCCATACATGGGTAGGGCGATACCCTTATTAGATGGTAATGAAGTTATCGGCTGCATTATAGTTGCTGAATCATTAGATGCGAAAGAAAAACTGATAGATATGGCTCAAAATTTATCAACAACAATAGAACAGATAACTGCGGCAATGGAAGAAAATGCAGCAGGATTAGAAAAGGTGGCCAGCTTAAGCTATCAAATGGAACAGGTTTCAGAGGTTAATCTGCAATCTGTCAAGGAAACGGATAAGATTGTTGACACTGTTTATAAAATAGCAAGACAATCCAAGCTTTTAGGACTTAATGCTTCAATAGAGGCAGCACGTGCAGGAAATGCAGGACTAGGGTTCAACGTAGTTGCTTCTGAAATTAGCCAATTAGCTGAGAATAGTACAAGTTCTACAGAAAAAATTACAGATATATTAGAAAATTTGAAAACAGAAAATGATAAGGTAAATAAGACAAGCCAGGAATTATCCTTGATATTAAACCAAATAGCAGCTGCTACCGAGGAAGTTAGCGCTGCAACTCAATCCTTGTCAAATATGTCATCAGAATTGGTAGATATGGCTGAAAATTTAATATAAATTAGAAATAGTTGATTTTGTGAGTCCAGCACAGGAAATATTAGCATATAAAAAAGAAGTTAATCAGAAGCGGATTAGAAAAAAGGTATTCGCGTGATTAATTATAAAGTTGTTACGTTACCAGTAGCTGAAGATGATATTAGAAATCAGAGAGATTATACTGCTTTTGATTTACAGTCTCCAGAAACAGCCCTAAAAATGGTAGCAGGATTTAGAGAAGCAAAGAGCAGCTCGAAGAGACCTCCTTTTTATTTTAAAGCGGAAAGACAATATTTAAAAATAATTACATAATATGATATAATAAACATATAAGGGTGTAGAATTTTAGCTTAATATCCATAGTTGTGAAAGGGGGGGAACACCTATGATGAGAATTGCTGTATGTGATGATGTTAACGCAATTTGTTTAGAGCTTGAGAATATTATTTTAGATTTTCAAAAACAAGAAGGAATTAAATTAACAATAGATACATTCTTCTCTGGGGAAACATTTATAGATTACATGAAATTGGGCAATAAATATGATCTCATTTTTTTAGATATAGAAATGGGTGAAATCAATGGTGTTGATGTTGGGCACTATATAAGGGATGAATTGAAGGATTATATAGTTAAAATAGTTTATATTTCATCGAAAACCGGATATGACAGACAACTGTTTGATTTACAGCCTTTCAATTTTTTGCCGAAGCCATTGGATAGAAAAAAGGTGGTAAGAGTTATTAAGCTTGCGATAAAGCTTTTAGAAATGGAAAACAATATATTTCCATTCAAAACTGGTACTAAGACACACAGACTTCCTATTAGAGATATAATATATTTTGAAAGCACCGGAAGGCAGATAAAGCTTGTTAGTTTAAACGGCACCTTTTATTTTTACGGAGCTGTTGATTCTATAAGGGAACAGCTTTCAAAGAGCAGGTTTATTGTGCCTCATCGTTCCTATATTGTAAATTACGATAATGCCCAGGAAATTAAAAAAGATGAAATTAAAATGTGTAACGGGGATATTATTCCCATAAGCAGGCTAAAAGCAAAAGAAGTACGGGAATTTCAAGTTGCGTATGAAGAGGAGAATAGCCTATGAGTTCATATGAAATTACTTATATTATAACTAATATTTTTGGTACATATGTTATATATAAAATGCTAAGATTGTTTTTTGATAAACTGCAAACATCCAAGAGAACGGAAACATTATCTTACATCATTTATTATTTTGTCAATCTGCTTATGTTTTTTACTGTAAGAAAGCCAATTATCCTGCTTGCAGCAAATATTGTCCTTTTTTTGGGGCTGTCGTTCAATTATCATGCCTCTTTTGCGAAAAAGGTCATTTTTTCATGTCTTTCATATATTATATTAATGCTTGTAGAAACTCTGGTTGTTCTTGTTACAGGGTACTTTGCAGTACCCGTTTTCGGGTACAGTAAGTATGATTCATCAATCGGTTTGGCGCTGATACGAATTTTATCCATGCTTCTTGTTACAATACTTACCAATCTGAAAAATATAAAAAACGATATTCCTGTACCTAATTTTTATTGGTTTAGTACAATATTTGTTTCCTTAGCGTCATTGTATATGTTTGTAAACCTCTTTGTTTATGATAACTTTAATCAGCTTAAAATGATAATAATGACTATTTGTATTCTGGGAACAAATTTTGCAATTTTATTTCTATATGATACATTGTACTCTTCATTTTCATCTAAAACAGAAAAAATGCTTTTGGAGCAGCAAAACAGGGCGTATGAAAAGCAATTGGATTTGATGCAGCAGTCCTTGGATTCTGTAAAAATTGTACGACACGACATAAAAAACCATATGATTGCGTTGAAAAACCTGAATTTTGATGAGAAAAACACTAAATTTGACGAGTATGTGGATAGTATTATTTCTTCGGTTAATTCCAAGACAGTATACTCAAATTCGGAAAACTTAATCATAGATAGTATCTTAAACTACAAGCTGCAGACAGTTGCAAATATGAACATTGAATTGAATGTAGAGGTAGCAATACCTAAAAAGTTGGATATATCCGACTATGATATGACTATTATACTAGGTAATCTTATAGACAATGCTATTACGGCATTGAAGAAATGCAGTGGGAAGAAGCTACTTTCTGTTAAAATAAGTTACAGCAAAGGCAGTGTCATGATAACATTAAATAATACATATAACGGAGAAATAAAAGAAAAAAACGGAATATTACTTACCCTGAAAAATGATGAAAAAAATCACGGAATGGGGCTAAAAAGCGTTGAGGAGGCTGTTTACAGAAATAACGGCTATATAAGAATACATTACGATGATAAAAACTTTAGAACCGCCGTAATATTACCAGCATAAGGGTATATATAATCATGTCAATCTAATTTTTAAAAAGGTACTGGCATTTTATTACAAAAATACATACATTTCGTTACATCTGACGATCACAAATTTAAATATCTGATATAATGAAATAAAAAATAAAAGGTGGTGGTGCTTATGAAAAGGAATATGATAAAGTTTTCAAAATTATTAGCGTCTTTGGCTTTGATGGTTACAGCCTCGAATATTAATACGACTTGCTTGTTCATCGCCCATCAGCCAGAGTTGCCTGCAGAAGCAAATAAGCTTCGTAAATTTTAATTATGTATGGTTTTTGTGAAAAGGCAACGGATATAATGGTTCAAAATGAGATAATATCCTCAGAAGACAGAGAAATATATGTATATGGTCTTAAACAAGGTTTTATACTTTTGATTAATATACTTACAATATTGCTGATAGGATTTGTTTTTAACAAAAATACTGAAACGATAGTTTTTCTTGCTACATACATACCACTAAGAATATATGCGGGGGGATATCACGCAAGAACACAGATAGGATGCTATATTTTTTCTGTAGTGGTAATAGTTTCAGTACTTTTGGCAATAGAGTTTATACCATGGACAAACTTTATTTACATAGCAATTTCTACAGTTTCGGTATTGATTATATATATTCTCTCACCGGTGGAGGATATGAATAAACCGTTAGATGCTGCGGAAGTAAAAGTATATGGAAAGAAAGCTAGGATAATACTTAGTTTTGAGTTAGGTGTGTTTGTTTTCTTGATAGCTTTGGAAATGAAGGTTATTGTTAGTTGTATATCAGTTTCCTTGTTTGTACAATGCGTTATGTTGATTTTAGGAAAAAAGAAAAGGAGGATTTAAACAAATGAAGAGAAATAGATTTTTATCAATTATTATGATTGCTTGTATGTTATTTTCAAGCGTTTTTATTGCTAATGCAGCAGAAATGAATGAAGTTGCGTCAGCACTAGATAAAGCGGATATTTCTAAATATATATCAGAAGAAAATTTAAATAGGCTTAAAAAAGCTGGAGTATTAGATGAAGATATTCTATCACTTGCTCAACAAATAGAAGTGTATAATCCTACAGATGTACAGATAAATAATTACAATGAGAATTTAATAAATAATCGTGTTGGTCGAAATGCTCTATCAAACATGCCGATTAATTATGAAAAGACAAAGTATGGAGATACAATCACACCATATGGAATTGTACCCTATCGTGATTTGTCCGAAAAATGGAATCCCGCGGTAATATCTGCTGTTAGTACACTATCAAATGTAATAAATGCGGCTGATCAATCTGGAGTTTATTATTGCGTAAGAAGCACTGCGGGTCATAACCAAATGACATCATTTGCTCAATTACCTAGTTTAGCGACAGTTCATGCTAATGATAGACCATACCAAATGTTTACATTTTCAACAAATAATTCATACACTGCATTTGGAGATATTGGATTGGTATATTTCCCGGCAACAAGCAGTTGGGAAGGCTTTTATAATGTAGTTGAAAATGGAACGAGATATGAAACTTACGATATAAGTTTCTCAGGTGGTAGTGATTTATATTTTCATATACAATTCTATGATGATCCAGATAAAGCAGTTCTTACAATTATGGATGCAACTTCATGGTTACCCGTTGCAACAATAAGTTATCCATTTACTTTAGACTGTGTTAAGTCGAATTTTTCAACAACTCAAATTGCTAAGGAAATTACCTTAGCTCAACATAATAGCGGGACATTAAATATTTTGACAGGTACAAAGATGAATAATGCAAAATACACACAAACGTATTTGTATACTCCAAGCACATATTATTCGTTTACTTCCACATATTGTGCAGCTGCATATAGGCAGGGACCAACAGCTGCAGCATACGGAAAGGTGGCATCGACATATACTGCATGGACTTCAGATAATGTGACAATATCGTTTAATTAAGATGTATATGCAAATAAGGGGCTGGATAGCTTATCCGGTCCCTTTGTTGATATATATAACAGAATATAACTTAACTATAAAGAGCGTTTTGTAATTTTCGAAATAATTTTATAAGATTATAAATATCAAACAATATTTGTTGGAATAAAGGTACATTGTTATTAATATTATTTTTTTAACTAACAGGGGTTCTAATAAAATTATAAATTATGTGGAACATTTTATATAAATATATCGTCATATAACTAGGTAATATTGAATGTAAGGAGGAAAAAAATGAAAAAAAGATTTATCTATAATTTTATAGCTGTAATTGCAGTTGTATTAGTCCTTTCAAGTGCAAATGCATTCGCTGCTGACAAAAATGCAAACGTTAGTCTTCCGTCCTTCAAGGTTATATTGAATGGAAGTGAAATTAACAATTCGTATAGCAAGTATCCTTTGATTGTTTATAAGGATATCACTTATTTTCCGATGACATTTGGTGGCTGCAGATACCTTGGCTTAGAAACAGAGTGGGATCAGAAAGAAGGCCTCAAAATTAATAAAACAAATATTAGCTATCCTTTAGAAGAATACAAAACGAATCAGAGAAATTTAACTAAATATATTGCTTCAATACCCAAATTTAATATTAAGATTAACGGAAAAATAGTGGATAAAAGTAATGCCGAATATCCTCTGTTGTCCTTCAGAGATATAACGTATTTTCCGCTTACGTGGGAATATGGTGTGAATGAGTTCGGATGGGATTATCATTTTGACAATAATAATGGACTTGTTATTAAATCTCAGAATGCGTTTCCAGAGCTGTTGGAGCTTGTTGACCATTTAAACGAAGAGGATAGGTACGGTGGTTTTATTGTACAGGGTGATTATATATATTACACTGGCAATAATGGTGCTGTATATCAAGCACCTTTGAAGGATTTGAAGAATAACAGGAAAATATATCAGTTGCCAAAAGATACTTATTTTGATGCATATGTAAATCCACATTATAGCTGTCGTGACGGAGGAGTAATTTTTTCATATGGTATAGGTGCAACAGGAGGAATGAATTATGAAATTGCAATAAATGCGGACGGAACGACAATGGAGCCTGTAACTATAGGACCTTTTATTGCACCTGAAGTATCTGACGAAGGATTGCTGCTGTACAAATCAGGGAATATTTATGAAACAGACAATTACCGATATATGATAACATCAAACATAAATGTAAGTAATGATCCACACAGAATTTACAAACTGAATAAAGCAACAGGGAAAATAACATTGGTTAACGAAAAACCTGCAGAGGCGCTTAAATACCGCAATGAAAGATTGTATTTTGTCAGTGAGGACAGGACTCTCTATTCGCTGTCCTTAGATGATGAAACAATAAGATTGGAAAGCAGCGGACCTGTATATCGAGAAAATTACGAAGTTCTTGGAAATAGTATTTATTATATCAGTGACAAGGACCAAAAGGTATGTAGGGAGGGAGATACGAATCCTCTTAATTCGGGTGAAATAGGTGAAGCGATAAAATTGACAGGTGATTATATTGTCTTGAATTTCAATACAACATTGGACAAAAGCTACAGGAGCATGGTATATGACAAAAATGGAAATATAGCTTTTATTCTTCCGAGAAAAATGAGTGAAGTATCTGCTGATTCAAAAAGAATGACATATTTTGATGAATTTGAGAAGAAAGTTTTCTTAGTAGAAATGAAATAAAGCTACTTTAATTATAAAAGCCTGAACTCTGATTATGGAGGGCAGGCTTTTGCTTGACTTTAAGCAGCCAGACTATCATAATGCCCTAAGACACCTTATACCATCGGATTTGCGTCTCCACTTTTCAGTGGGTTTGCCCTTGGCTTTATTTTTTTGGTAACTTATACGATGCTACTTTTAATCCTCCATTCTATTTTCTCCATTATGACCTCCTTTTATTTATGCAAATAGGCATATTTGTTTTATGAGACTCCAAACAGCCCTATCACCATGAGGATGACAGATACAAACTGAAGTTTTAGTTTTAGATGTTGAATTTTGTAGAAAAATGTTTTTATAAGCTATATCTTATAAAACTATAAATATATGCTTGAATTTAAGATGTGTATGTGATATTATAGACGTTAGATATGGCAAAGGAGGTTTTCCTATTTATGATTAATCGAGAGCTATATATGAGCCGCATCCGTCCTTTTATCGGAAATGAGCTTATTAAGGTTTTAACCGGCATCCGCCGCAGCGGAAAGTCCGTCATGCTGGATTTGATCCAGCGAGAGCTGGTTGCCTCCGGTGTAAATGAGGACCAGTTTATTTCTATAAACTTTGAAAATATGAGCAACACACACCTTTGTTTTGCCGAGGCACTGCACGAGGAGGTTACTCGGCGGGTAAATGGCATTGACCGGAAGGCATATCTTTTTTTTGATGAGATTCAGGAAGTCGTTGGCTGGGAAAAATGCATCAATTCCTTTCGGGTTGAATTCGACTGTGATATCTATATCACCGGCTCAAATGCCAAGCTGCTTTCAGGAGAGCTGGCCACATATCTTGCAGGGAGATATGTGGAATTTGTAATTTATCCCTTTTCCTTTGGAGAGTTTTCGGAGCTGTATCATACCATTTTTCCTGATGCTGATTCGAGAACGATGTTTACCCAATACCTTACCGACGGTGGGATGCCGTACTTGAGCAACCTCCGCTATGCTGAACAGCCAAGCCGTCAGTATCTGCAAGACTTCTATAACTCCGTTGTCCTGAAAGATATCGTCAAGCGCAACAGCATTCGTGATGTTGACCTGCTGGAGCGTATCATCGCATACATTACGGCAAATGTCGGGACGACTTTCTCTGCTACGGCGATTTCAAAATATCTTAAAAGCGAGGGACGTACGGTTGCGCCGGAAACCATCATAAACTACATTAAAGCTTGCGCGGATGCCTTTCTGCTTTACCGTGTACGCAGGCAGGATTTGCAGGGTAAGAAGATTCTCACTGTCAATGAAAAATACTACATTGCCGACCACGGAATCAGAGAAGCTGTTTTCGGCGGGAATATGAATGATATCAACCTCATTTTCGAGAACATCGTGTATATGGAACTCCTGCGGCGAGGGTACAAGGTCACTGTCGGAAAGGCAGGAGAAAAAGAGATTGATTTCATTGCTGAAAAGCAAATGCAAAAGCTCTACGTCCAGGTAGCTTATCTGCTGGCATCCGAGGAAACGACCCAGCGTGAATTCGGAGCATATGATACGATCAGGGACAATTTCCCAAAGTATGTTGTGTCATATGATGAATTCGATATGAGCAGGGATGGACTGAAACATATGAACATCCGTGAGTTCCTGTTATCTAAGCAATGGTACTGAGTTTTCGGCTATTTGCTTTTCTACTTTAAAGTCTGTGACTGTTCATCTTGAAATTTTTGTAAAAGGATTAGCATTTTAAATTCCTTGACAAAATTATTTATATGTGTTAAATTTAATGTAAAATTGAATATATGAAAATTATAGGTTTATTTAATTAAAAGGGAAATCGGTTAAAATCCGCTACAGCCCCCGCTACTGTAATTGGAATGAAATCAAAGTATACCACTGGATATTTCCGGGAAGGTTTTGAGAGTAGGATAGTCCATAAGTCAGGAGACCTGCCTGATAATTTTGTCAATAAGTCTTCGGAGGGAAGTTGTTATTTAGTGTATTATTACATATAGACCATAGCCTAAGGCTGTGGTTTTTTTAATTTTCAAATAGATTGATTGGAAGTGGTAAAAATGGATGTAGCCGTTATCGGTATAAATCATAATGTAGCACCAATTGGAATCAGAGAAAAAGTTTCTTTTAGTGAGTCGAAGAAAATTGAAGCTACAACAATTCTTTTGGATAGTGGTATTGAAGAGGTTCTGATATTATCCACATGTAACAGAAGCGAAATATATATTGCATCATTAGACATTGAAAATGCTATTAATATAGTAAAAAATTTTTATATTACATTTTTTGGTGACAGTTCGGTTCAAGGTTATATTTTTGATAAAAATAAAAATGATGCGTTGCTGCATATATATGAAGTATGCTGTGGGTTTGATTCAATAGTAATTGGAGAGGATCAAATACTTGGACAAGTAAAAGATGCACTGTCGACAGCAATTGAACTTAAAAGCAGCGGTAAGATTTTGAATAAGCTTTTTAGAGAGGCCATAACAATTTCAAAAAAAATAAAGACGGAAACAAGATTATCGGAAAATCCGCTTTCTATAAGCTATATAGGCGTGAAGAAAATTAAGGAAGAAATAGGAGACTTATCAGATAAAAAGGTTCTTCTTATAGGGCTTGGTAAAATGGGAGTTTTGGCACTTACACATCTTAGAGAATATGAGATAGGTGAAATTTATGTTTCAAACAGAAATTTTTCTAAGTCTTTAGAGATGTCTGAAGCAATTGATAATATTGAAGTGGTAAAATATGAGAACATACAAAGTATAATAAATAATGTAGATATAATTATTTGTGCTACATCTTCACCTCATATTATCATAAGGCAGGAAAATCTTGACTTTAACAGAGAAAAACCTGTTTATATACTTGACTTGGCTTTGCCGAGAGATGTTGACGAAGGGGTTAAAAATTTAAAAAATGTTGTTTTGTATGATGTTGATTCATTAAAAACAACATCTGATGAAAATCAAAAACTGAGAAAGATTTTGATGGAAAAAAGTATGTGTACAATAGATGACAGCATTGCTGAATTCAATAAATGGAAGAGAAGTATCGGAGTAGATTCGGTGCTTGAATCTATAAATAACAAATGTCATGATATAAAAACGGACACGCTTTCATATATATACAGAAAGGTTTCTTTAGATCACAAAGATAAAAAAATTATTGAGAAAATGGTCGAATCATCTATGAAGAGACTTTTGAGAGAAGCAATTATAAATTTAAAAGAAACGAAGGAGGAGGAAAAGTTAGAGGGGTACATAAAGGTACTTCAAGAACTGTTTGAATTAAAATGAGATATTATCCATTAGCAATTGATTCAAAAGATAAAAGGATATTGGTTGTAGGGGGCGGAAGAGCTGCTTATCTGAAATTAAAACAACTTGTGAACACTTTAGCAATTATTACAGTAATTTCAAAGCAATTCAGTGATGAAGTAATAGAGCTTAAAAAAGCATTTAGTGATCATGTAATACTGGAATCAAAACTCATTGATGGTAATAACATTGACTTGGACATAAATTATAATTTGGCTTTTATTTGTACAGAAAATAAAGAGCTGAATTTAAAAATATATAGATATTTTAATGATAATAAGGTTGTGACTATGATAGCTAATAACAAGGAAGTTTCGGATTTTATAACAATGGCAACTATGGAAAAGGAAAATATAATTGTATCGGTCAGCACAGGTGGGAGAAGCCCAAGTGCTTCTAAAATATTATTAAATGAAGTTGAAAAAACTTTAAATTATGAGTTTATTGAAAAAATAAACCTGTTGTGTGAAATAAGAGAATTATTGATAAAAGATAAAAACTATAACTGCAATAAAGAAAATGTTAGCGATATAATTGAAAGTTTAGTTTTATACAGTAATGAAGATTTATTAAAAAAATTAGAAATAATGAAAGAAATTATTTGTTAGGGGAATACAGATGAAAATAGTTGTTGGCACAAGAGGCAGTAATTTAGCACTAGTTCAGACAAATCTAGTTGTGAATCAGCTTAAAGAAAGAAATCCTGATGTGGATTTTGAAATAAAAGTAATTAAGACAAAGGGAGACATTGTACTTGATGTTCCATTACATAAAATGAACGACAAGGGTATATTTACAAAAGAAATAGAAAATGAATTATTGAAACACGGTATTGATTTAGCAGTACATTCCATGAAAGATATGCCTTCTGAACATACGGATGGTCTTACTTTTGGCGCAGTTCCAAAGGGAGAAGATCCCAGAGATGTAATAGTATCGAATAAAGTAATAACATCACTTTCTGACATAGAAGGTTTTGTAATAGGCACAGGAAGTATAAGCAGAAGATTTCAGCTTTTAAGACTGTTAAACAATATCTCTATTAAGGATATCAGAGGAAATATAGAAACAAGGATGAAAAAAATAGATACAGAAAATCTTGATGGTGTAATATTGGCAGCAGCAGGGTTAAAAAGAGCCAATTATGAAAGTAGAATCAGCTATTACTTTGATCCTAAGATATTTATCCCTTCTCCATGTCAAGGTATTCTTGCTTTACAAATAAGAAAAGATGATGAAATAATTAAACGCATTTTAAAAACTATAGAAGATGATGAAACCACAATTAGAGCAAAAGCTGAAAGAGCTTACTTGAAAACTATTGGTGGTGGATGTCACCTTCCGGTTGGCGCATATACGGAAATAATCAAAGATAAAATAACTATGTATGCTATTTATGGTGATGAAGAATGTAAACAATTATTGTTTGAACAAGGTACGGCTGACTTGAAAGATGCTGAAAAACTTGGAGTAGAAATAGCAGAAAAATTGAAAATGGAGCTAAAATAATATGAGTGATTATGGTAAAGTTTATCTGGTTGGAGCCGGAATAGGAAGTGAAGAACATATAACTGTAAGAGGGAAAAAACTGTTAGAAAATGCAGATGTAATAGTATACGACAGACTGCTTAATAACAAATTAATAAATAAAAGTGACAAATCAAAAGAGTTTATTAATGTTGGAAAACAATCCTCAAACCATACTTTTTCTCAAGATGAAATAAATGAAATTTTAGCGCAAAAATCCAAGTCAGGAAAAATGGTTGTCAGGCTTAAAGGTGGAGACCCTTATGTATTTGGCAGAGGCGGAGAAGAAGCTTTATACCTGGTTGAAAGAGGCATAGAATTTGAGGTTGTACCCGGGATAACTTCAGGAGTTGCAGGGCTATGCTTTGCGGGTATACCAATTACACACAGAGAATATGGTTCATCACTTCATTTAATAACAGGACACAGAAAAAATGAAGAAGGTTTGGATTTTGCCACTTTGGCAAAGCTGCATGGAACAATGGTCTTTTACATGGGACTTGAAAATCTGGGTAATATTTGTAACGGATTAATAAATAATGGTAAAAATGAAGAAACTGCATGTGCAATTATAAGTCATGGCGGATATCCGGATCAAAAGGTAGTAACATCCAATTTGAAAAATATTGTTAAGGACATTGAATTTGAAAAGATAAACAGTCCAAGCCTGATTGTTGTGGGTGAAGTTGTTAATTTGAGAGAAAAATTAAACTTCTTTGAAAACAGACCTTTGTTTGGTAAAAATATTATTGTAACAAGAGCCAGGAGCCAAGCAAGCACATTGGTTCAAAAACTTGAAGAATTAGGAGCTAATGTAATAGAGCTGCCGACAATATCAATTAAAAGCATAAATCAGGACAGGCTGAAATCAGAGCAAAATAATATTGAAAAATATACATATATAATATTTACAAGTGCAAACGGTGTAAGAATATTCATGGATTCTCTGCTGGAAGAAAGGGATGTCAGAGCTTTAGGCAATATTAAAATATTTACAATAGGTGACGGAACGGCAAAAGAACTTTTTAAATATGGTATTAAATCTGATTTAATTCCTTCTGAATATGTGGGCGAAAAACTTTATGAAGAAATAAAAAATCAAATAAAGCCGACTGATAGAATTTTGCTGCCAAGAGCTTTGAAGGCAAGGTCATTCTTAAATGATATGCTTTCAGGAATCTGTGAATTGTGTGAAGTTCCAATATATGATACCATTGCTGAAATTATAGAAGATTCAGATTATCTTAAAAATTTAAGAATTGATTACGTTACATTTACCAGTTCATCAACAGTTGACAATCTTGTAGAAAATGCAGATAAATCTGTCCTCGAAAATATAAAAAATTCTAAAATAATATCAATCGGACCAATTACAAGTAAAACAATTGAAAAACATGGACTTAAAGTATATAAAGAAGCAAAAATATATAATATTGAAAATTTAGTAAAAGCAATATTAGAGCAATAGGAGAACTAACATTATGAGAATGAGAAGATTGAGAGAAAATGCTTTAACGAGAAATTTAATACGGGAAACACATTTGTCAAAAGATGATTTGATTTATCCTGTATTTGCAGTGGAAGGTACAAACATCAAACATGAAATACCATCTATGCCGGATTGCTATCATTATTCAATAGACAGATTAAACGAAGAAATAGAGGAACTAAAATCTCTCGGAATTAATTATGTTTTAATATTTGGAGTTCCTGATGAAAAAGATGAGCTGGGCAGCAGTGCTTATGACGATGATGGAATAGTTCAAAGAGCTGTAAAAGAAATAAAAAGAGTAAATCCTGATATGTATGTTATAACAGACGTATGTATGTGTCAATATACTTCACATGGTCATTGCGGGATTTTAGATAAAAGTGGAAATGTATTGAATGATGAAACCCTTGAATATTTATCTAAAATAGCACTCAGTCACGTAAAAGCAGGGGCAGATATGGTAGCACCATCAGATATGATGGACTTTCGTATAGCTCATATGAGAAAAACTTTGGATGAAAATGGCTACTTTAATATACCGATAATGGCATACAGTGCCAAATACGCAACTTCTTTTTATGGACCATTTAGAAGTGCAGCAGGTTCAGCACCGCAGTTCGGAGACAGAAAGAGCTATCAGATGGATATTGCAAATTCAGATGAGGCTGTGAGAGAAATGGCTTTAGATATAGAAGAGGGCGCAGATATAATTATGGTTAAACCGGCTCTTACATATTTAGACATTATAAGAAGAGCAAAAGATAATTTTAATATTCCTTTGGCTGCATATAATGTCAGCGGTGAATATTCTATGGTTAAATCAGCAGTTTTAAATGGAATATTAGATAAATCAGCAATATTTGAATCTGTTTTGGCAATTAAAAGAGCCGGCGCAGATATAATAATTACTTATTTTGCTAAAGATATAGCAAAAATCTTAAATGACGGGAGATAAGTATGAATAAATCAAATGAATTATTTGAAAAGGCAGTAAAAGTTATACCCGGCGGTGTAAACAGTCCAGTAAGAGCATTTGGCTCAGTTAATATGACCCCTATATTTATTAGAAATGCCAAAGGTTCATATATATATGATGTAGATGGAAAAAAATATATAGATTACATATCATCATGGGGTCCTATGATTTTCGGTCATTGTGATGATGAATTAAACAAGGTTGCAATAAATGCTCTTGAAAAAGGCATTTCCTACGGTGTACCATCAGAAGTTGAAGTAGAAATGGCTGAAATAATAACTGAAGCATATGAAGGCTGCGAAATGGTAAGGATGGTCAACTCAGGCACAGAAGCTACTATGAGCGCAATCAGAGTTGCAAGAGGTTATACAGGGAAAGATAAAATAATAAAGTTTGAGGGCTGTTACCACGGACATTCAGATTGTTTGCTTGTTAAATCAGGTTCAGGAACACTTACATTTAATGTACCAACCAGCCCGGGAGTACCTGTTGACACTGTGAAACACACTCTGGTATGTGAATATAACAATATTGATTCTGTAAAGGAAACTATAGAAAAAAACAAAGGTGAGATTGCATGTATAATAATTGAGCCTGTTCCGGGAAACATGGGTGTTGTTGCACCTAATATAGAGTTCATGCAGGAATTAAGAAAGATTACAGAAGAAAACAACATAGTTTTAATATATGATGAAGTAATAACTGGTTTTAGATTATCTTATGGCGGTGCAGCTGAGTTATTCGGTATAGTTCCTGATATGGTCTGCTTTGGTAAAATCATAGGAGGCGGACTTCCTGTAGGTGCTTATGGAGGAAAAAAGGAAATAATGAGCATGGTATCTCCTGTGGGAAAGGTGTATCAGGCAGGGACTCTTTCAGGTAATCCACTTGCAATGTCTATGGGAATTGCAGTTTTAAACAGACTGAAAAATAATAAAAATCTATATATGGAGCTTGAAAATAAAGCTGAAAAATTAGAAGAAGGATTTAAATCAAACATAGAATCATCCGGAGTTAAAGCAGTTGTAAGCAGATATAAATCAATGTTAAGTTTGTTTTTCACTGACAGAAATATAAATGGTTATTCAGACGTCATGACTTCTGATACTGAAAAATACGCTAAGTATTTTCAAAGTATGCTGAAAAGTGAAATATTGCTTCCGCCGGCTCAATACGAAGTAATGTTTATGAATGCCACACTTAGCGATAAAGATATAGAATATACAATAAAAGCTAATTTAAAAGCTCTTATGGAACTTTCCTAAATGTCAGCTTGTCAGGAGGAATAATGAAAAAAGCAATAATAAATGCAAGTTTTGGATGTTCAATTAAAGAATCAAGAGAAAAATATATAGAAACAATTGAAAATAAAGTAAAAGAAAAATACCATGATGTGGACTGTTTTAGAGTGTTTACATCTGAAATGATCAGAAAAAAAATAAAAAGAGAAGAAAATATTGAAATAGACAATATGACAACTTGCTTAAGCAAGCTAAAGGAAAACGGATATACTCATATTTCTGTTTTAGCGACTCATATTATACCGGGATTTGAATATGAAAAAATATTAAATGCCATTGATGAATACAAAAATGATTTTGATGAAATAAAGGTATCGAGAACTTTTTTAGATGAAGCAATGGGAGAAGGAGAAGTCAGCGTTATTGAATCATATATTAAAACAGATTTGGATAGTGACGAGGCAGTTGTTTTAGTAGGTCATGGGACTGACCACGAAGCTGACAAATACTATAAAGACTTTGAAAAACTATTGAGAGAAACTGTGAAGAACTCTTACATGATAAGTATAGAAGGAAATTTAACTTTAGAGGATATAATAAAAGAACTTAAAGAAAAGAAGTTCGGAAAAGTATATTTGTACCCGTTTTTAGTAGTTGCAGGAGATCATGCTCAAAATGATATAGCTTCAGATGATGAAGATTCAATTAAGTCATATTTGAAAAAAAATGGGTTTGAGGTTGAAGCATTTATAACAGGTTTAGGTGCCAATGAAAAGGCTATAGAACTGTTTGTCAATAGAATAAAATGAGATAATTCATAAAATGGTATATTAAAATAATAATCTTTACCAAAGGTGATTCTTGTATTTGTCACTAACACAGCATTTGTTGATGATAATAATTTAGAAAACAATCAAATTAAAAGCTACTATTTGCCTTGGTAACTGCAGTTGTCTTTATTTTATCAGCACCTGAGATGCCTTCGGCTACAGGGAAAAATTTCACCCTTCAGGCATTGAATCAGGAAAGATATTTGGTTTGGACCACTCCCTATGGCGGTATCAAGGCTTGTAGTGCTTGCTTTTCAAGCATTACTTTTGTCTTATTGAAGAGAGACACTGCTTTAGGAGATAACGTGTTTCCACAGCAATTGCAGGGCCATTTGTTGCATATTTATATATAAAGTATTAAAAATAAATAGGAGTTATTTTATTAATTTAAAATAACTCCTATAAAATGACTCTAGTAAATATCTTGATCCGTAGGTTTTTTGTTTATTAGCATTTTTTCTCCTCTACGAACCATTTCTCTTACGCTTAGGCCATTTACCAAAGCTGGATACATTTCAGATGTCGTACCATTCATAGTTGGATATCCTATTTCCTGGGCAATTTCCATTTTTAAATCATTTAATGCTTGCCTAGCTTCGGGTACTACTAATTTATTTCTACTACTCATTTGTACAGCTCCCTTCTTATTAAAAAAAGCTATATGAGTATTTTAACCATAAAACAATAATTTAAAAATTAAAAATGTGGCAGAGTTAAAATTTATTTACATTTTTGCTTCAATATTATAAAACAAAAATTGTTTGAGTTTATATGCACCGTTTATTTATATACACTATCTTGGGCAAACTGAATTATCTGATAGTAACTCTTCTAAGCATCTAAAGCAACAACCGCAGCGATTTCTATTTCCACTATCTGGGCTTACCCAATTACAATTAAACCCTCTGTTGCCTTGTACAAAATCAGCAGTAAATCTTCCGCAGCGACCAGTTCCGCTTATGCACCCTGGACCCCTTAATGCAATTTCTGTTGCGCCCTGTACATTTCCATTGTTTCCGTCGTTACAGCAGCATCTTCTTCTACCTGAGTTACCTTGCACATTACTATTTGATCTATTACAACACATTAATAACACCTTTTTTATATTAAATTTTGAGTCAAGCTCATTAGTATTGTATTCGATAAAGTAAAAAATGTTACAATATGATATATTATATTGTAACATTTTTTAAAATTATATGCTACTTATGATAAGCTTCTCCACAACACATATTATTATAAACTAAAATTTTGATAGAAGGTCAAAATAATAGTAATATTTTTTTATTTAATAATGACTTGTATTAATAAGGTAAATAATGTAAAATATTGTAAGAATAGGCAGAGCAGGGTATGGCTGATACATCCTGATGAAAGGAGGTTAAACTCCAAGTAATGGGAGGTGAAGCCTATGTCTACATATGAAACTTTAACATTAATGATTGCATTTGCAATGTTAGTGGCGGTTGTCATAAACGGACAAAAAAAGTAATTACCCTGTTGGCCCAGAGTAATTACAAACAATTTTTAAGTTAAGTCAGCTATAGCCAACTACCTATTCTTTATCTTATGTAAATTATATCTTAATTATTAATAAAAATCAATACAAAATATAATGTATAGATAAAACTCCAAGTAATGGGAGGTGAAGCCTATGTCTACATATGAGACTTTAACATTAATGATTGCGTTTGCAATGTTAGTGGCGGTTGTCATAAACGGACAAAAAAACCAGCTAACTGTTGTCAATAGTTTTTATTATATAATTATTAGTGTGTTGATAAAATATAATAGTAAGTCATTTCATTTTTATGGTATAATAACATTAAAGTGATTCGAAATTGTATTTTGCTATGAAATAAGGAATATTATATTACGCGCAGATAAATAGAAATTTGTAGGAGATAATAGAGATGAAAAAAAGACCAATTACAACACTGTATATGCTATCGAGTGTAGACGGAAAAATTAGTACCGGTGCTTCTGACCTTTTAGATGCAGACGCAGATTTTCCGAAAATTGATGGCTTGAAACAAGGACTTCACCAATATTATGAAATTGAGCAGACTACTGATTTGTGGTCACTAAATTCAGGGCGTGTACAGGCAAAAATCGGAGTTAATGAAAAAGCGATGCCTGCCAAAACACAAGTATCTTTTGTTATAATAGATAATAAGAACTTGACAGAGCATGGAATTCGCTATTTTTGTAGTTTGGCAAAAAAATTTGTGTTAGTTACTACAAATAAAGAGCATTCAGCATATGCCGTGAATGAGAGTAATCTTCATATAATATATCTTCCAAAACTGAATTTGCTTGAAATGCTGGAAATCTTGTATGACGAGTATGATTGTAAAAGAATAACTGTACAAACAGGCGGTACACTGAATGGACTATTTCTTCGAGAGAAACTTTTTGATTATATTGATGTTGTTGTAGCCCCTGTACTTGTCGGTGGAAAAGATACACCCACCTTAATAGATGGCGTTTCATTGGTTTCGCCGGATTATTTGGATCAACTGGAAGTGATTCGTCTTGATAAATGTGATGTGCTGGAGGATTCATACATTCGCCTGAGGTATAAGGTGATAGGGCGTTAAATTCCAATTTGTTGATTACTAATTACAATGAGCAAATATAAGATTAAAATTATATTGTTTTTTATAAACTAAAAAAGAATATAACAAATAAACCTATGTTGTAATCCTTTCTATGGCAAAGGGAAATCCAGTACCAGAACGTGTTACAGGTTATGATTTACTTTTAGAAAACCTTAAGGTTGGAAATCAAAAAAGATGGTCATTTTATCTATTAGGTTAATAAAAAATTATCCTAATGTTAAAATTGTGGGGAGACATCATGGATACTTTAGTAAAGAAGAAGATACCCAAATTACTGAAAACATCAGGATTTCAAACCCTGATATTCTTATAGTTGCATTAGGGTCACCACTTGCTGATAAATGGATTTATAGTCATAAAAATCATATTAATACTAAAGTTGTTTTTGGTGTAGGAGGAAGTCTTGATGTAATTACTGGAAAAGTGAAGCGTACACCAGAAATTTTAAAAAAGTTAAATTTAGAATGGTTACATAGAAGAATAACTCAACCTTCAAGAAAGGAAAGACAAAAAAAGCTAAAAATTTTCGCATACAGAGTTTTTATTGAAGCACTTCATAAGAATACAATCTAAGTAATACACAACCTTCAAATTTTGTGTCGTAACAGTAAAATTATGCGAATCAAGGGCTATTGAGAGTTTATGTTACTGTTACTTTCAAACAGATTTAATGTATCAATATAAAATTAGGAGGTATCTGAAATGAAGGTATATAGCTGGAAAACATTACTCATAACGATTATTTTTGGTGTATGGATTTTTATTTATGAATTTGAAGATTTAATGGCAGGTGAAGTGTCTACATATGTTCTTATGTTGTTTTATAGTTACATCATACTCAAATGCCTTTGGGTATCTTTTACTAAGGAGGGTTTTGAAGAGGACAAGAGAAAAGAGGCAAACAGTAAGAGGGTTTACAGGAAACTCTTTGGACCTTGGGCTATAATTGCTCCGTGGGGGCACGTAATATTAATTCTTTTGGCAGCATTAAGTGTACAAATTTTGCCATATCAAAAGTGGCTTCCAGCTTTACTTATCATGGGAAGCGTAGCATATATTATTGTAGTAGGTAGATTAAAGAAAAAACATTTAAATAGTGAAGAAGAAATAGATAAAGAAAATAGTGAAGATCTATAGATAAATTAGAAATCATAAATTCTTAATAAAAACCGTCATATGTTAATATTAACTAATTTTTTTAAAATTAACATATGACGGAATATTCGTATGTTGCGTCATAAATTTATTAACTATCTATGAAATTAAAAAAGTAATATATTATATATATAAAATATATAAATGCACATATTTTTAAAATAGGTATTGATAAATTAATGATTGCGTTTGCAATGTTAGTGTCGGTTGTCATAAACGGACAAAAAAAGTAATTACCCTGCGGGCACAGGGTAATTAAAACATTTTTTAAACTAAGTCAGCCATAGCCAACTACCTATTCTTTATCTTATGTAAATTATATCCTAATTATAAAAAAAAATCAATAACAAAATAAAAGATTGTATTAAAAACTGTATATAAAGTTTTTAAGTTAGAATTATAGAAATTCTACTTGTGATAAGTTTCACCTGAATTAATTTTGAAAGCTCTGTAAATTTGTTCGAGTAAAATTACTTTAAAAAGCTGATGAGGAAATGTCATTTTGGAAAATGACAGCTTAAAATCGGCTCTGTTTAAAACCTCATCTGATAATCCGTTGCTTCCGCCTATTACAAATGTCAAATCAGAGCTGCCGTCTATTCCAAGAATATCAATTTTATGAGCTAATTCTTCGGAACTAAATTGCTCACCATTAATGTCCAGTGCAAAAAGGTATGTATTTGGTTTTAGTTTATTTAGAATTTTAATACCTTCTTTAATTTTTACTTGCTCAATTTCCATTTGAGAAAAGCTTTCATCTGCCCGTTCATCCGAAATGACTTCTTCTGATAATTTACAATACTTTGATAATCGTTTTGTATATTCTTTTATGGCTTCGGTAAAAAATTTTTCTTTAATTTTCCCTACTGAAATAATTGTTATCTTCATTTCATTACCCTAGTATCTAATTATGACATTGCAGATGCAAAATTAATAAAAATAATTGCAGCAATTAGCAAGTTTATTATTGCATATACATAATTTTTTTTAAAAAACATCAAATATATTGATGTAACTGCACCGGTTGATATAACGCACATAAAAGAATAATAAGTTGTGAACAATCCTTTGCCTGCCTGCATATATATGTATATAAGTATAACAATAGCATAAAGTATTTCTGATATTTTTACCCCCAGGGATAATGATTTAATTTGTTTGATTAAATATTCCATATTTCCTCCGCTTTCAAATAATATTAATAATAAATTTTACTTAAATCATAGCATAAATAATTATTAAAATCCATATATTTATAGAATAAAAAGGTAAAACGTTTACAAAAAAATAGTTGAAATACATGCTATTATATGTTACAATTAAAGCCACATAATTTAGATGATCGCAAATAATGTAATGAGGTAAATAATTATGAAATTAATACGAAGAATAATATGCATAGCTTTAATAATCAGCTTATCCACGTCTTTCATGCATGCCTTTGGTTTCACTAATGAAGTAGTTAGACCTACCGTGCTTGAAATACAAAGAAGTATTGAAGAAAAATATGGTGTAAATGTAATATTACCGCAAAACAGCAACACGTATATCAATTTAGAGGAATGCATGACCGTTATAGATAGCAGCCTTAGTCGTTTTCCAGACGGTGTAATAAAGGAAATAACAGATGCATATCTACAAAAAGGAATTACTACTAATATAATTATAAATAAGATAGAAAATAATTTAATTGAAAACTCGACGATGTACAGAAAAACGAATTCATCAGTAAATATAACAATAAATATTTTATCTAACAATTTTTATGGGACATCCGATGTGGTTTCACTGGATGGCATTACGCTGGAAATTAGTCAACTTATATGTGATTATTTATATGAAGTGTATGATTACAACAAGTTAGAGTCAGAGTTTAAAAAGTTAAACCTTGGATATGAATATGGAACTTGGGGATCTGGATATGATAAAGTTTATATTAATCAAAACTCCGCAACAAATTTAAATGAAGATATATCGGATTTGATTTGGTATGCAGAAAGTTACCCGGAAAAAATTCTCAATGTTAGCGCAGGTAAAAAAGAGGTAATTCATAAAAAAATAGAATTTCTTGCTCAAGTAATGGACAAATGTTTTGAATCGGTAACAGATGATACGAAGCTGTGGCTTGACGCAATTCCTACTGACCCTGATGAGTGGGCAAGGGATGATATAGATAAAATGTTTAACACAGGTTTGATTCCAAAGGATTTTGAAGGTAAGTATGAGTCATATATTTCAAGAGAAGATTTTTATATCCTTGCTTTAAACATTGTTAAATCAAAAATTGGAGAAGACAAATTTTATCAACATTTTGAACTGGCTAAACCGCAAAAAAATCTTATCATTAATCCCGTTAACGGTGAAATAATTGTAAATGATGCAGTTTCGAATATTTTTTACGATATTAATTTATGTAAAAATAAAGAGGATATTTATGAAGCATATAAAATTGGGCTGATTAGCGATTTAGGAGATGGAAAATTTTATCCTGAGGCACCGATTACTAGGTTGGAAGCAGCCAAAATAGTAGCATCAATATGTGAAAAAATTGGAATTGAAATATCAGGGTATGATGTGGTTAATTTTGAAGATATGTCAGATTTAAACGAAGATGAAAAACCATATATATATTTTGTTATAAGTAATGGGATTTTAAAAGGATATGGCAATAAGGTTATGCCATATGACTATTGCACATATCAAGAGGCATATATTATGCTAAATAGGGTTTATACATTAAATGATTAATTAGCTTTTTTGATATTTATTTAGTAATATTTATAAAGTAGATGTATTATCTGCTTTATTTTTTTGGGGATGAAAGTGGCGGTTTGGAGTGAAACCAAACCGCCACTTTCATATGCCTAAAAATAAACCAAGCATAGTTAACATGTATGTCAAAATAAGAAGGTCCGATTTATTCAAAACCCTTAAATGTAACTACCTCCTCAATAGGTCTTCTCCTGCTGCGGAATTTATTAATAGGATGAAGATTGTCTTCATATCCGATTGCGATCCCGGCTATTATCGACAGCTCGTCGGGAATGCTAAGTTCCTTATGAAGAATTTCAGGATACTGTACAAAACACCCTGCCGGCATAGTTGAAAGACCGTGTTCTAATGCCTTCAGCATGATGCTCTGTGAGAGTGCACCCAAGTCGAAGAAAGATAATCCCGCCAAGTTCTTGTCCATACATAAATAGATAACCGCAGGAGCATTAAAAAATTTCCCCATAAGCTCTCCAATTTCTTTTACAGACTCTCCAGCAACGTTGCCCATATCCGAAAGTAGTTCCTGCATACGGGCCTGGTGAGCTATCGGTACTTTAGACATATCGGGAGCGGTCTGAGGTCCGTTTTGAGAATTACTCAGAAACTCCTGTTTGACCCTCTCCAATGCATCGCCCCCGGCAACGAAAATTTCCCACGGCTGCGAATTACCTCCGGACGCTGCGCGTGTAGCTACTTCTAAAATGGTTTTAATGGTGTTTTGGTCAACCGGCTCAGGTTTGAATGACCTACAACCGTGACGGGCAAATAAAGCATCAGTTACATTCATTTGAATACCTCCAATATTCTTTTTAGTATGTATAGAAAACGCATGTTTTCAGTTAGGATTGATGTATCAACCCTGGTTAATTTACACATCTTTTCAGTTATGCTAGATAGAGACTTCCACAGATACCCTGAAAAGTTTGTTGCGAAGACTTATCGAATCATTTCCAGAACGAATTTTCTGGCAGATTCTATGTCTGCGGCATCAGGATGCCCTTTTGCTATGCCACCGATTAATTTCAGCGGTCCTGCAGTATCAAAGCCTTTACAGGCGAAGCTGCCTGCAACATTGGCACCTGATTTTTTAAGCAATTCTATGAGTGGCGCGTTATTAGATTCTGATTTTCCGCTACCACTTGTCGAGAAAACAAATACGGTCTTGCCACGCAGGTCAAGTTCGCTAGCTGCCTTAAGGAGTTTATCATAATGCTTTCCATAGGCAATCCCAGCACCAAAACCGATGAGCTCGTAATTTTGTAGTTTTTTGCTGTTGAGATCGTCAATTGTGCAGAGCTCCGCACCGGAAGCACCTGCCATGACATCAGCGATTTTCTTCGTATTACCGTGATGGTATGAATAGTAAACAATAAGACATTTTTTCATAGACTACCTCTTTCTTTCATGAGATTCTTCAAGAAGTAAATCAAGCAATGTATTTAGTTTAGCAAGCCCTGTGCATATAACTTCCAAATCCTGTTGTGAAACACATTCGTTCACTTTTGTGCTAAGTTCGTTGACGCTTGCTTTGATTTCATCCATTTTAAAAACGGCTTCATCAGTCAGCTCAATTATTACAATCCTTTGGTTGTCTTTCAGCCGATCACGTTTCACAAATCCAGCGTTTTCAAGTCGGGTGCAAATATTCGATACATTGCTATCAACCATTTTTAGTTGGGAAGCAATATCGCTTACTTTCATTGACCCGTTTTGGTCAAGAAACATCAAAATGCTAATCTGCTGTGGTGTCAACCCGTGCGGGGAATAGTGGTGCCCTTTTGCTTTAGAAAACTTTGAATAGCTTTCCTGTAAAAGCTTATCAATCCTAACCATGTCACAGGACGTATCATTATATGTCAAGCTAATCACCTTCTAACTCTTAGAGTCTCATCAGATATATTTATTGTGATAATATTATCTAGATAAAGTTTATCACGGTAAATATAAATTGTCAAGCACATGTTTAAGGGGACGGTTCTTTTTGTTTGACAAATTGACAAGAGACTGATACAATAAAGTCTGGAGGTGGAGAAATGCCAAGACAAGCGAGAATTATAAGCAATACAGGAATATATCATATAATGACCAGAGGGATAAATAATGAGCAAATTTTTAAAAAAGAAATAAATAAAAAAAGGATTTTAGAAATAATTAAGATTTTAAAAGAAGATGTACAATTTGATGTAATAGCATACTGCATAATGGATAACCATATGCATTTATTGATAAAGACAGAAGAAAATGAGTTTAGAACATTAATGAAAAAGTTAAATGTAAAATATGCAATGTATTATAACAGTACAGAAAAAAGAAATGGACATGTATTTCAAGACCGGTTCATAAGTGAGGCAGTAGAAGATGATAAATACATGTTGGGTGTTATCCGATATATACACAATAATCCAGCAAAAGCAGGGATAGTAAAAAATATATTGGAATATCAATGGAGCAGTGCAAAAGATTACGTAAATGAAAAATCTGATATAATTAACTATAAATATTTGAACGAAGTTATGAATTTGTTCAAAGACAAAGATGAATTCATAGCATTTCATGATATAGTTGATAATAACATATATATAGATATAAAAGAAGAGGAGGATGAAAACATACAAAACATAGTGAAAAATGCAATAAAAGAATATATGAATGAAAATAATCTTATGGACCAAAAACAAGTCAAACAACAGCAAAGAGAAGCGCTGGCAGAAAAATTATTAAGGTTAAATTTAATTGCATACAGAGAAATAGCAGAATTATGTAATTTAACTGTACATAAAGTGTCTGAAATAAAAAAAAGTAAAGAATGCTAGCCTTATCCAGTTGCATCAAACAAAAATAACCGTCAGACTGTGAAAGATGAGGACATACACCTGCAAGAAGTAGAAAGCATTATTATTCCGACGAGAAAACTTACACACATAAATAATTCGATAAAATTTAATATTTAAAAACAAAAAAAATTATGTTATAATAATGATAAAAATAACTATAGAGGCTGGTAGAATTATGTTTGACTTGGAGAGTCTTATAATAGGTGTTATTTTAATTATAAAAAAATACACGTGTATTGATATTAAAATTCATGCAGAGTCAAATGATGATGATTATAAAAATGGAATTGTACTGTTGCCTTTAGTTGGGTTAGCCATTGGGTTTGCGGCAAGTTTTATTTCATCGTTTAAGATATTTTATGATGATTTTTTTATTAGCGCTGTTGTATTGTCATATTATTGCATTATAACAAAAACAGTAAATTTAAGAGATACATATAGAACTTTAAACTACATAATTAAACCTAAAAATCAATCAGAACAGATTTCTGGTACTATAGGAATGATAATAATATGTTTGTTTTACTTTTCTTTGATTAGAATTGTAGATGTTACGGCAGTGTTGATGATGCCGGTTGCAGGATATAGCGGACTTATTATTTTAAGTATGGTATTTGATAGAAATAAAAACGGAACATCGGTAATTAAATATTGTGATAGGTATCACAGCTTGTCTGCGTTTGGAATATCATTTGCTTTGGCAGTTGTTATCAACTATAAATTAGTGATTCCACTTTCTTTAACATATATGATTTCAGGATTAGTGGTAAATATTTTGGATAAAAAAATAAAACTCCTTCCAAATTCAATAGAGGGGTTTATTATTGAAATAACTCAGTTAATATTTTTAATATTTACATATATTTTTAAAATAACATAGGTTGATGGAATAGTTAAACTCATCAACCTATATTTTTTTAGCGAAAATTAATGATCAAATCCGTCTCTGGACAAAACGCCTTGCGTGTAATAATGCTTTACTTCAACCATTTCTGTAACTAAGTCAGCAATATCAATTAGCTCTTTAGGCGCATATCTGCCGGTTAATACAACTTCTGTTTTATATGATTTATTTTTTAATATTTCAATTACTTCATCTACTTTAAATAGTTTAAAATATAGCGCAATGGTAATTTCATCTAATATAACAAGATCGTATTTACCATTTTTTAATATTTCGCCGCATTCCCTCAATCCTTCATAAGCTGCTTCTATGTCGTTTTTACAGGGTTCTCTATCAATAAAACAACCAATGCCAAGCTGCTTTATCGATATGTTTTCAAAATGTTCATCCAGTTTAGTTTCATTATATTTCATGTCTTTAACAAATTGACCAATAAAAACACTTTTTCCTGAAAGCAGAGCTCTGACTGCAAGACCAAATGCTGCTGTAGTTTTTCCCTTACCGTTACCTGTGTATATGTTGATATATCCCTTGTCCATTATTATACCAACCCCTCTTTGAGTAAATAACCTAATCCCAATGTTCCTTCACCACAGTGACTAGATATTACACAACCAATAATGTAATCCTGAAATTTAGTTATTCCAGTCATTTTTGTTATTTGTTTTTTAAATAAACTTCTTTCATCTTCGTTACCGACAGTACATCCAACATGAATTTCATCATTGAGAATATTGCCCTTGTCCGCAATTATTTCTTCTATCATTAAGCTGATTGCTTTTTTCTTTCCCCTGGTTTTTTTCCATACATTTAAGCCATCGACAGACATGCTTATAATTGGTTTTATATTCAACATCTTTCCGAATAATGCCTCTGTACTGCTGCAACGTCCCCCCATATGTAAGTAGTCTAATGTTTCTACAGTAAAAAATAATTTATAATTGGTAATGTTATGTTGTATGCTGTTTACAATTTCATCCAGCGGCATCCCACTGCTTATATAGTTGTATGCTTGTCTAATAAGAGCACCTATACCGACACATAAGTTCAATGAATCAATTATTATGATAGAATCCGTATTTAGATTATCAGCTGCAAGTCTAGCATTTTGAAGAGTAGTAGAAACCTTAGATGACAGACCTATATATATGATAGTTTTGCCTGCATCTACATATGGTTTAAAAGCATTATAAAAATCAACAGGAGAAGGAGCTGATGTTTTAGGTAGCATATTTCTTTCTTTAACTAAACGGAAAAGGTCAACTGTAGTTATTTCAGTACCCTCTTTGTATGCATCATCGCCAAATGTAACAATCAATGGGATTATATCAACATCCATTCGCTTTATTTCACTTAAAGGCAGGTCACATGTGCTATCTGCAAATAATTTTATGTTGCTCATAGTTTTCCTCCAAATAATCATATACCTTCATTATAATATTAACAAGCTTAAATGTACATAAATAAAAATCAGATTTTCTAATTTATTTTTTTGACAAATATAATTGTATATAGTATAATCAAAAAAACTATGATTGAGAGTAGTAGTTAGCAATGGTGTTTCAGAGAGCTGAAGAGGGTGAAATTCAGCACATTTAAGCTAATGAATGGACTTATGAGTTTCTTTCCGAAATAGTAGTAGGCTAAGACGTTGTGTGCGTTAAACATTAAGTGCTGTAATGGAATTAAGGTGGTACCGCGGGTTTTCTCGTCCTTTTGAGGGAGAGGACTCTTTTTTTATTATAATAATTTATATTAATATATATGAGGTGAAAATATGGAAAATAAAAAAGTAATATTTAGTGGGATGCAGCCTTCTGGATCTCTTACACTTGGAAACTATCTGGGAGCATTGAAAAATTGGGTTAAATTACAAAGTGAATATGATTGCTACTATTGTGTAGTCGATATGCATGCGATAACTGTTTCTAAAGAACCAAAAGATTTAAGAAAAAACACTTTTGAAGTTTTAGCTAATTATATAGCAGCGGGGCTTGACCCAGAGCAGGTCACATTATTTATTCAGTCCCATGTATCTGCACATGCGGAGCTTGGATGGATTTTAAATTGCTTTACCTACTTTGGTGAGCTTGGACGTATGACTCAATTTAAAGATAAATCTAAAAAGATAGACAACAATGCTATCACTGCTGGATTGTTCACTTATCCGACGTTGATGGCTGCTGATATATTATTGTATCAGACCGATTTAGTTCCTGTAGGAGAAGATCAAAGGCAGCATCTTGAGTTATCAAGAGACATTGCAGCCAGATTCAATAATCGTTTCAGCGAAACATTTAAAATTCCGGATCCTTTCATATCAAAAGAAGGGGCAAAAATTATGTCTTTGCAGGAACCTGAAAGTAAAATGTCTAAATCTGACTCAAATGATAATTCTTATATTTTATTGATGGATGATCCTGATACTATAAAAAGGAAGCTTAAGAGAGCAGTAACAGATTCGGAAGGTATAGTTAGATACAATGACAATCAATTGGGTGTAAAAAATCTTATAAATATATATTCTAAAATCACAAATAAAACTACTGATGAAATAGTTTCAAACTACGAAGGGAAAGGCTATGCCGAGTTTAAAAATGATGTTGCAGAAATAATCATTGAAGAACTCAAGCCAATTCAGGATAGAATAGATTATTTGCTAAAGAATAAAGATTATTTAGAAAAGATTTATATTATGGGGGCTGAAAAAGCCGAGAATACAGCAAGAAAAACATTGAGAAAGGTACAAAAAAAAGTTGGATTTATACCAAGATAAACAATTGCAGTTTTTATAAATATGTAGTAATATATATAAGGTTGTGTAGTATAATATAAATAGTTATTTAGAAGCTTTGGAGGATACATGATACTTATAAAAAATGGCTATGTAAAAACAATGGCTGGCGACGATATTCAAAACGGTCAGATACTAATTGAGGGTGGAAAAATAAAAGCAGTTGGTAGAGATTTAGAAGTACCGGAAGATGTAGAAATTATTGATGCAAAAGGTTATTTAGTCACACCCGGTTTAGTCGAAAGTCATTGTCATATTGGAATGTGGGAAGAAGGAATAGGATTTGAAGGTGAAGATGGTAATGAAGATGTTGAGCCTATAACGCCTCAATTGAGAGCTATAGATGCTATTAATCCGATGGATATGGCGTTCAATGATGCATTAGAAGGCGGAGTTACAACAGTGGTTACAGGACCGGGCAGCGCAAATGTAATCAGCGGACAATTTCTTGCTATGAAAACTTTTGGAAAAAGAATAGATAATATGGTTATAAAAGACCCTGTAGCAATGAAAATTGCTTTTGGTGAAAATCCTAAGAGAGTTTATGACGAACAGCATAAATCACCTGTAACCAGAATGGCAATAGCGGCACTCTTGAGAGAAACTTTATTTGAAGCATTGCAATATAAAGAAGATTTAGATGCGTCAGAGACGGATCCGGACAGGAGACCGGATTTTGATATCAAATTAGATGCTCTAATTCCTGTTATGAGAAGGGAAATACCATTAAAGGCACATGTTCACAGAGCTGATGATATTTTTACGGCATTAAGAATTGCAAAGGAGTTTGAATTAGATATAACTCTAGACCACTGTACAGAGGGGCATCTTATTGTTGATGAACTTGTTAAAGAAAATAAACCTTGCTTGGTGGGTCCAACTTTAGGGTCGAGGTCAAAATATGAGTTGAGGAATATAAGCTTTGATACTCCTAAGATTTTGGTTGAAAATGGAATAAAGATAGCCATTATAACTGATGCCGGTGTGATTCCCATTCAATATTTAAGCATGTGTGCAGGTTTGGCGGTAAAAGCAGGTCTTCCTGAATCAGAAGCATGGAAAGCAATAACAATTAATCCGGCAGAAATTATTGGCATAGCTAACAGAGTAGGAAGTATTGAAGAAGGAAAAGATGCAGATATTGCTATATTTAAAGGCAATCCATTGACAGACTTAGGTTATGAGACAGTTATGACTTTAATAGAAGGTCAGATTGTATATAAAAATAGTAAAATTGCATATTAATTTTTAAAATTTTAATTATTCATATAATTATATTTGACTAAGCAATACGCATCATTGTATTATTTCAAAGGAGGCGCATTGCTTTTTTATATACTAGGAAAGTTCTCTTGAGCTATCCTGACGGAAGTTGTGCAGCAAATTTTTTTAACTAATAAATACAACATTAGATTTTATATTTGGAATATTTCAAAAAAATTTTAAAAAAATAATAAAAAAAAGATTGCAAAATGTATAAAAAAAGACTAAACTAACATGTGGAAAACATAAAGGTAGGTAAAGAATGAAGAATAAAATAATAAATATAGCAGTAATAGCCCACGTTGATGCTGGTAAATCTACATTGGTAGATGCCTTCTTACAACAAAGTGGAGTTTTTAGAGAGAATCAAGACCTAGTAGATTGCGTAATGGATTCAAATGATATTGAACGTGAGAGAGGAATAACTATTTACTCAAAAAACTGTTCAGTAATGCATAATGACATAAAAATAAATATAGTAGATACACCAGGACATGCTGATTTTTCATCAGAGGTTGAACGTATAATGAAAACTGTTGATACGGTTATATTATTGGTAGACTCAATAGAAGGTCCGATGCCGCAAACCAGATTTGTATTGCAGAAGTCTTTAGCGGTAGGGTTAAAACCAATCCTGCTGATAAACAAAATAGACAAAAAGAATAACAGAGCTGAAGAAGTTGTTGACATGGTATTTGACCTGTTTGTGGAGTTAGATGCAAATGATGAGCAATTAGATTTCCCGGTTCTTTATGGAATAGCGAAGCAAGGAATTGTTCAGTATGAATTAGATCAGCCAAGCGAAAATATAACACCGTTATTCGATACTATAATCAATCATGTATCACCATATCCGGATAGAGATGATGAACCATTACAATTACAAGTATCATCACTTGCATATGATGATTATATAGGAAGGTTAGGTATAGGAAGAGTAACAGCAGGAACAGTACGTGAAGGTCAAACGGTTCATGTATCGAAACATGATGGTACAGTAGAAAGACAAAAAATTTCCAGCATTTTTGTATATCAGGGGTTGAAAAGAACATCTGTTACAGAAGCTCGCAGCGGGGATATAGTTGTTGTTGCAGGTATACCAAATATATCGATAGGTGATACAATATGTAATGAAAATAAAGTTATGCCAATGGAAACTATCAGTATAGAAGAACCTACACTTTCAATGAACTTTTTGATTAACACTTCTCCTTTTGTCGGGTTGTCCGGAAAATATGTAACAACCAGACATTTAAAGGCAAGACTGGAAAAAGAATTAGAGGTTAATGTAGGATTGAAAGTTGAGCCTTTAGATGGTGCTATGGATGGATTTAAGGTATCCGGAAGAGGAGAGTTGCATTTATCCATACTTCTTGAAAATATGAGAAGAGAGGGATACGAGGTAGCTGTGTCAAGACCGGAAGTAATTCTTCACAAAGAAGATGGTGTTGTAAAGGAACCGATTGAAAGAGTTTTAATAAATGTACCTGAAATGTACTCAGGTTCAGTCATATCAAAACTTAACTTAAGAAAAGGTATCATGGAGTCTATGTCTCCAGATGGAAACTATGTAAAAATAGTTTATATGGTTCCAACAAGAGGACTGCTTGGTTACAGAACAGAGCTCATAAATGATACCAGAGGTGAGGGAACGATGGTTCGAAGCTTTGATCATTATGAGAAATTTAAAGGTGAGATTCCACAACGACAAAATGGTGTATTGATATCTAATGAACAAGGGGAAGCAATTGCATACTCTCTCAATACTATTGAAAGCAGAGGGATTTTATTTATCAATCCCGGTGAAAAAGTGTATGAAGGTATGATAATCGGTATGAATGCACGTGGCGAAGATATGGTAGTAAACCCATGCAAAGCTAAAAAACAATCTAATACAAGATCTTCTGGTGCAGATGATGCAATAAAATTATCACCACCAAGAGTGATGACATTAGAATTGGCATTAGAGTTTATAAACGATGACGAGTTAGTAGAAGTAACTCCTGACAACATCAGAGTTAGAAAAAGATACTTGACAGAAATTGAAAGAAGAAAAATGGGTAACAGACTTAAAACTAATTAAAAAGAAGACTTAGGTTCGCCTAAGTCTTTAATATATAAATTCTGCATTTAGTAGAGATTTAATTTAGTATAAAATTACTCAAAGGAGGGATACATTTTGATATGTAAAATTAAAAATGATAAGGCAATACAGCAAATTTTTATTTATGCAATTCTTAATTTGCTTTTTTTGATAGAGAATGTTTTAGTTGTCGGAAAATTTAACATATATTCACCAATAGATGATATGATACCTTTTGTACCTATATTCATTGTACCATATTTTATGTGGTTCTTATTTATAATTTTTACAGGTACGTATTTTCTCCTGAAATCAAAAGAAGATTTAAGAAAAACTTTTTTATCAATTAACTTATGCATGATAATAGCTATCATCATTTACAAAATATTTCCTAATTATCAGACGCTTAGACCTGAAGTTTATGGGACAGATTTTTTTTCTCAATGGTTGAGATTACTCCAGATAAGTGATTCATCATCAAGTGTGTGTCCGAGCCTTCATGTTGCTATCAGTATTTCTCTTTATTTTGGGGTCGTAAATTCAAATTGTTTTAAAAATAAATCAGGTGTGAAGATTTTTACACTTATTCTTACAATTTTAATTTGTATATCCACAGTTTTCATTAAGCAGCATTCTATAATTGATGTTGCTGCCGGTTTACTTCTCAGTGTTCTTGTATACGCATATGTTTACAAAATTAATTCTAAAGCTCAAATATTTATACCTTATGAAGGATTTGATAATGCGGAATAGATTATTATCTGTATAATAAATTCCTGTTGCTTTTCACATATGCGCTTAAAATTTTTTACTGTAAATTTTTAATTATCATTCCGGATAATTTAAATTTTCTTCCTTTAAATTGCACAAAACTTCATTAAAATATTTTGCTGCTTCATATTTTGCCATTGGAAGATTCATATCGAGATAATTTCCGCAAGATCTGGCATCTGCACCTGGTATGTCACCCTCAAAATTCATAATGAATTCAAACATTTCTTTCATTATATCAATTATATTTTCTGATTTGAAATTTCCCTTAAGAATTAAATAAAACCCTGTTCTGCAACCCATTGGTCCGAAGTAAACAGTTAAATTGTCATAAATATTATGATTCCTTAGAAAAGTTGCTCCGAGATGTTCTATTGCATGTATTTCAGCTGTATTCATAACGGGTTCATTATTTGGTTCTTTCATCCTTATGTCAAATGTTGTAACTCCATTTTCTCCAAAAAAATCTTTTCGTGAAACAAAGATACCTCGTTTTAAATTTAAATGATTAACCTGAAAACTCTCTATCTTTTTCATATTTCCTCCGTATATAAAATTTATTTTACTTATATGTAATTATAAAAGACAAATATAAAATTATTAAATTTGTTATTATTTTTAACGGATATAGTAATAATATAATTGTACACTGTAAATTCATAAATGTAAACTTGAATTTTGTTGTAAAATACGTTTTTTTGTGATATTATAAAAATATAAAATCCTATTTACTAATTTTAGGAGGTTTCTATGAAAGCTAAAGAATACACAACTATAATGCAAAATATTTTGCATATGGTTGATGACGGAGTACATGTTCTAGATAATAAAGGAAATACAATAATATACAATGAAGCTATGTCTAAATTGGAAAAAATGCAAACGAAAGATGTTATTAAGAAACCATTTAGTGAGGTTTTCAAAAATCTTAATAAAGAGAATAGTACACTATTGAAAGCATTAGAAACCAGACAAAGTACCATAAATGCCAAGCAAACCTACTTAAATAAAGATGGCAGGGAAATAACAACAATAAATACGACAGTACCAGTAATAATTGACGGTGAAGTCAGAGCGGTTGTAGAGGTTGCAAAAAATATTACAAAGATACAAGAAATGTCACATACTATATTAGAACTGCAAAAAGAAATTGGAAAACCGGACAAAGCTAAATCTACAAAAATTAAAAAGTATAATTTTAATAATATAATCGGACAAAATGTTAATTTTGTCGAGGTTATTGAGAGAGCAAGAAAGGCTTCAAACAGTTCAGCTTCGGTGTTTATATATGGAGAAACAGGTACAGGTAAAGAGTTAATTGCACAAAGTATTCATTACGATGGTAACAGGAGAGATAAACCTTTTATAGCTCAAAACTGTGCCGCATTGCCGGAGTCGTTGCTTGAGGGTTTGCTATTTGGGACTTCTAAGGGCGGCTTTACAGGTGCAGTAGATAGAGCAGGACTTTTTGAGCAAGCAAATGGAGGTACTCTTCTGCTTGATGAGATTAATTCTATGCCATATGAATTGCAAGCTAAACTTTTGAGAGTATTGCAGGAAAATTACATAAGAAGAGTAGGCGGTACCAAAGATATACCAATTGATGTAAGAATAATTACAACAAGTAATGAACGCCCTGAGCACATTATATCTGATGGAAAAGTTAGAAAAGATTTGTTTTACAGATTAAATATTATACCATTGAGCGTACCTCCACTGAGAGACAGAGAGGATGATATACTCCTTCTGGCCGAAAAATTTATAAATAAGTATAATGTAAAATATAATAAAGCAATCCTTATAATATCGGAGGATGCAAAGCAAAAACTTCTTAATTACGATTATCCCGGCAATGTAAGAGAATTAGAAAATATAATTATGGGTGCACTAAGCATGGTGGAAGAAGAACATATTTTGACAAAAGAGCATTTAATAATTGAAGAAACAGAAACAAGCAGAGCTGCAACAGAATACAATACGGATGAAATAGGCAAAACCGGTATATCTAATTATTTAGAAAATCTGGAGAAAAAAATTATATTAAAGACACTTGAAAAAAACGATTACAATATAACAAAAACTGCACAAATGTTGAAAATCAAACGTCAAACGCTTCAACATAAAATTAAAAAATTTAATATTGTACTTAAATAATTATAAAAATAGCAAATATATTTGCGTATAATGCAAATATATTTGCTATTTTTAAAGTAATTACATAAAAATTATATTTAATTTTTATGTACAAAATAAATAAGTATAAAAAAATATCTTAAGTAAACAATAATTAAGTATTGAAATTTAGTGATGTTTACTAAAATATGGAATCAAGAAAGAACTTATTTAACTATTTATTAAAAGATACAGATTGTATTGGCATAGTTATTGCTAATTATTATGGTATAATTCTAGTAATTAAATATATTATATATTTTAGGAGGATTTAAAAATGCAAAATGTAAAAGTTATTATTTGGGGACTCGGTGCAATGGGTTCAGGAATGGCAAACATGCTGTTAAAGAAAAAAGGCGTGGATATTGTCGGTGCTGTAGGTAGAGGTGCTAAGCTTGGAAAGAGCATGTTTGAAATAATAGGCACTGAAAGAGGCGACAGACCTGATGTTATAATTGGAACTCCGGAAGACGTTATTACAGAAAAGGCAGCTGACGTTGTACTTTGCTGCACTGATTCTTTCACTAGCAAAGCATTCGATAGATTAAAATTTGTTTTAGAGAAAAAAATAAACGTAGTATCAAGTGCTGAAGAAATGTCTTATCCACAAGCAAAAGAACCAGAGCTTGCTAAACAACTTGATGAAATAGCTAAGGCTAATGGAGTATCTATACTTGGAACAGGTATTAACCCAGGTTTAATAATGGACTTGCTAGTTATAATAATGACAGGATGCTGCGAATCAGTTGATCATATCGTTTCAAGAAGAGTTAACAGCTTATCTCCATTTGGACCAGCTGTTATGGTTGAACAAGGTATTGGCATAACTGTTGATGAGTTTAAAAAAGGTGTTGAAACTGGACATTTAGCAGGACACGTTGGATTTAATGAATCAATAAATATGATAGCAGATGCTATTGGCTGGAATGTTGAAAAAGTAACTCAATCAATGGATCCAATAGTAACTGATGTTGACAGAAAATCTCCTTACGGATTTGCAAAAGCCGGAAATGTAGCTGGTGTTGCTATGAAAGGATTTGGCTACATAGATGGAGAATTAAAAATTGAAATGGATCATCCACAACAAATTGAACCGGAACAAGTTGGTGTTAATACAGGTGATTATGTAATAATTAAAGGAACTCCAAATATTAATATGGTTAACTCTCCGGAAGTTCCTGGAGGAATCGGTACTATTGCAATGTGCGTAAACATGATACCTCATATAATCAATGCTAAACCAGGATTACACACAATGATAACTTTACCAGTTCCAAGAGCAATAATGGGAGATTTAAGAGACCAAATTGACCCGGATTGCAAGATAGTAAAATAACAAAATAAAAAATATTCTATATTATTATTTAAATATTTAAGAGATAAATTTGTAACATAGATTAATAAGATAAAGAATTTGATATAATTAAATTCTTTATCTTATAGTTTTATATAATAATTAATAGAAAATCTTTAGTTTTAGATAATTCATGACAAAAAATAATTAAATATAAGATTTTTTTGATTATTTATTATATTAAAATTATATTTTTAAATATTAAAGATAGGAAGTGTAAAAAAATGATAAAAAAAGGTGAATGGGTTTTAATTCATAGAAACATATTAGAACCATCAGAAAGAGCACCACAAGTGCCGGATGATACTAAAAAAGTTCCACTGGAAATGTGGGTAAAAGGATATTTACAGGAAGATGCAAATATCGGAGATACAGTTACCGTTTTAACAAGAACAAAAAGAAAAGAAAATGGTACATTATTAGAAGTCAATCCAACATATAAGCACGATTTTGGTAAATTTGTTCCTGAACTTTTACATGTTAGTGAACAGGTTAGAGATATATTGTTTGGAGGTGAGTCTAATGAGTAAAGATATGAGTTATGCAGCGGTGCTTGCAAGAAAACCTGAAATTATGAAACAATCAGTAGGTATAGACTATGCTACTTTTGAAAGTGGTTCTATAGCGTTTGACTATGAAAAAATGATGAGAGAAACAGGTTATTCTCTTGAAGAAATACAAAAAATACAGGCTAATACAGGTGTCGGCAACACACCAATATTAGAACTTAGAAATTTGACAGCTTTGGCAAGAAAATGTGCTGCTCCGGGAAAAGGCGCAAGAATATTTATAAAAGATGAAGCCTCTAATCCATCAGGCAGTTTCAAAGCAAGAAGAGCGGCAACAGCAGTTTATCATGCAAAAAAACTTGGATATAAGGGTGTAATCTCAGCTACAAGCGGTAACTATGGTGCAGCAGTTGCATCACAGGCAGCTATGGCTGGTTTGAAATGCATCATAGTACAGGAATGCTATGATTCAAAGGGTCTGGGTCAACCTGAAATAATTGAAAAAGCAAGAAAATGCGAAGCATTAGGTGCAGAGGTTGTACAGCTTTCTGTAGGACCTGAATTGTTCTATTCATTCCTAGTACTACTTGAAGAAACAGGATATTTCAATGCTTCATTATATACTCCATTTGGTATAGCGGGGGTTGAAACTCTGGGATATGAAATTGCTATGCAATTCAGAGAAAAGTTTGGCAAAGATCCAGATGCGGTTGTTGCTACAAATGCAGGCGGCGGTAATTTAACAGGTACTGCAAGAGGACTTATAAAAGCAGGAGCAGAATCTAAAGTTATAGCAGCAAGTGTTGACCTATCAGGATTGCACATGGCATCTGATACACAATTTAATAAAAAGTCATTTACCACAGGTCACACAGGATTTGGAATGCCATTTACAACATGGCCTGATAGATCCGATGTTCCGCGTTCAGCAGGCAGACCATTGAGATATATGGACAGATATTTGACAGTTCACCAAGGAGAAGTATTCTATATTACAGAGGCTTTGGCAAGTCTTGAAGGATTGGAAAAAGGACCTGCCGGCAATACTGCATTAACAGCGGCATTCTCTTTGGCACAGGAAATGGATCAGGATCAGATGATAGTTGTTCAGGAAACTGAATATACGGGCGCAGGTAAACACATTCAGCCTCAATTGTCTTTTGCAAGAGATAACGGTATAGAAATAATAATTGGAGATCCAAAAGATGAAGTACCAGGTAAAAATATTATATTACCATCTCATCCATCATTGATAAAAGCACAGGATGCTAATTTAGACAACATGAGAAAATCATTGATTAAAAACGCTTTAGCGACAATCAGTACAAAACCAACAGAAGAAGATATTGAATTCTTAGCTGTAGAAACTAACACAAATGTGGAATTTGTTAAGAATACTTTAGCTTCTTTATAGAAGAATATTAATATATTATTTAAAAACAGGAGGATTAATAGATGAAAAGAGCAGATGATTTTGAACAAAGAAGAGCTCATTTAGCTAATTTATCTGATGAAGAATTATATGATAAATTTTGGAGTTTAGCAGAGCAAATAGTAGACCCTCTTCTTGAATTAGGCAGAAAAAATACTACACCTTCAGTTGAAAGAAGTGTACTTTTGAGAATGGGATTTTCAAGCATAGAAGTTAAACCAATAGTCGAAGGCGTTATGAACAAAGGTTTAATGGGCAAAGGTGCCGGAAATGTTGTTTGGAGATTATCAGAAAAACTTGGTGTTTCAGTACGTGAAGCAGGTTTGTTGCTTGCTGACGGAAAACACTGGGATGATGTGGAATCACTATTTTAAGGAGGGCATGTAGATGAAACTTGAACCTAACAAGAAGTTAGACATAAAAGAACTTTTAAAAGATTTAGATAAATATGAACCAAAGAGCCGAGGATGGCATTGGAGAGATGGCAGAAATGAAGCAAGACAAATTGGTGATTTCGAATACCATGAAACATCTGAAAGCTTAAAAAAATCTATTCCGCTTCCTGGGAGCAGAGGATTTGGATATATAGATCCTCAGCCGGATTGTGTTATTACTACTGAAATAGCTTCAGGAAGATTTGAAGATGATATAAGAAGAATGCGTATGGCTGCATGGCATGGTGCTGACCACCTAATGGTTATCAGAACTGCCGGACAGTCTCACATAGATTCATTACTTGAAGGTACAAACCAAGGTATCGGTGGTATCATGGTTACCAGAAAACAAGTAAGAGCATCAAGAAAAGCATGTGATTTAATTGAAGAAGAAGTTGGTCGTCCAATTAACTTCCACTCATATATTTCAGGTGTTGCAGGTCCAGACATCGCTGTTATGTTTGCAGAAGAAGGAATAAATGGAGCTCACCAAGACCCCCAATACAATGTGCTGTATAGAAATGTTAATATGGTTAGATCTTTCTGTGATGCATGTGAAGCTAAAAAGATTATGGCATGGGCAAATATGCTTCAGATAGATGGTGCTCATAATGCCAATGCAACAGCTATGCAGGCATGGAAAGTTATGCCGGAATTAATGGTTCAACATGCTATAAATTCAATGTTCTCAAGGAAAATCGGTATTAAACCTGAAAATATAGCATTGTCAACTGTTCCTCCAACAGCACCTCCGGCACCTTGCATGAGATTAGATTTACCATATGCAGTTGCTCTTCGTGATTTGTTTAAAGAATATAAAATGAGAGCACAGCAAAATACAAAATATATGGAATCAGATACAAGGGAAGCTGCAGTAACCCATACATTAAATATGATGATTTCCAGATTGACAAGTGCTGACATACAATCTACAATAACTCCTGATGAAGGAAGAAACGTGCCATGGCATTATAATAATATTGCCGGAGTTATGACAGCTAAACAAGCTCTTACAGGTATGGACGGATTAAGAGAATTAGTTAAGCTTGATAGAGATGGTGTTTTAGGAAAAGATGTAAGAGAATTAAAAGAAAGAGCAATATTGTTTATGGAAGAAATACTTGAAGTAGGCGGATTCTTTAAAGCAGTTCAAGATGGTTTCTTCATAGACAGCGGAAAATATCCTGAAAGAAATGGAGACGGTATTGCAAGAGAAATCGAAGGCGGAATTGGCTATGGTTTCGTTTATGAAAGAGATGAAGATTACTTCGCTCCTGTATCTGTACATTATGGATATAACAACATTCCTAAGCAATTTAAAAAAGCAAGTGATGCTATAGGCGGAGATACATTTGAGGATAGATCAAAAATAATTTATATAGATGAACTTGACGAAAATGACAATGTAAATAAGAGACTTGAAGAATCAGCTAAATATTACGATACAAACCTTGTTAAACCGGAAGTTGAATGGAGAGCAGACGGTACAGTATTATTATCTATATTCTTACCTTTAGATGAAAGAACAGCAGAATTTGCAGCAATAAAATGCGGTGAAAAGATGGGTCTTGAAGATGTAACTGTTGTTCACAAACAATGCATGCATCCTTCGGAAGGTACTTATTGTGAAATAAAAGGAAAAGTTAATTTTGATATTGATGTTAACGAATTAGTTATCCCAGAAAAGGTTGAGGTTCTTTCTCAAGCGGAAATCAGAAAAGATATTCAAGATAAATCTATGTTTGTTGTTGCAGCTACTGTAGGTGAGGATGAACATTCAGTTGGAATGAAAGAAACATTAGATATTAAACATGGTGGTATAGAAGGATTTGGTATTAAATACGAATATCTTGGAACTTCTTGCCCTGTAGAAAAATTAGTTGATGCAGCTATTGAAACAAAAGCTGATGCAATTCTTGTTAGTACAATTATTACACACGATGATGTTCATATTAAAAATATGAAAAAAATCAATGATCTTTGTATTGAAAAAGGAATCAGAGATAATATCATGATAGTTTGTGGCGGAACTCAGGTTACAAATGAGATAGCGACTGAAGCAGGTCTTGATGCAGGTTTTGGCAGGGGCTCTCACGGCATTGACGTTGCCAGCTTCTTAGTTAAGAAAAGAAGGGAAATGAATAAGTAGTGAAAGTTGATGTATTGGTAGCCGAAATAGGCAGTACCACTACAGTAGTTAATGCATTTAATGGAATAGGCACTCCTTGTCCGGCGTTTGTTGGGCAAGGTCAGGCGCCTACATCCGTGTTAGAAGGCGATGTTACGGTTGGACTTAAGGGTGCTATAGATAGCTTGAAAGAAAATCTGCATGAGACCGAAATAACATGGGATGATATGTTAGCTACAAGTAGTGCTGCCGGTGGTTTAAAAATGACCGTTCATGGTCTTGTATATGATATGACTGTTCGTGCGGCAAAAGAAGCAGCTCTTGGAGCCGGTGGTATCATTAAGATGATTACGTCTGGAAAACTCAGAAGAACGGATTTGAAGAAAATACAAGAAGTGAACCCAAATATTATTCTGGTTGCAGGTGGAGTAGACTATGGTGAAAGAGATACCGCACTATACAACATGGAAATGATATTATCAATGGGTTTAAAGACACCAATAATTTATGCAGGGAACGTTGAAAATCAAGAAGAAATTAAGCTGATGTGCGATGAAGCAGGAGTTAAAGTATACATTGTAGAAAATGTATATCCTAAAATTGATATGCTGGTTGTGGAACCAACCAGAAAGGTAATTCAGGATGCTTTTGAAGAGCATATAATTCATGCACCTGGTATGACTAAGGTTCGTGATTTAGTAAAAGGACCTATTATTCCAACCCCCGGTGCAGTAATGGAAGCTGCAAAGGTGCTAAAAGAAGATTTAGGGGACCTAGTTATCTTTGATGTAGGTGGAGCTACAACTGACGTTCATTCTGTTACTCAAGGCTCTGAAGAGGTTAATTCTATTTTAATAAGCCCTGAGCCAGAAGCCAAAAGAACCGTTGAGGGTGACTTAGGAGTTTATGTAAATGTAAATCATGTTGTTGAGAAAATTGGATTGGATAATCTTAAAAAGGAATTTCCGGATGTTGATGAATTACTTCAAGATTTTAAACCAATTCCAGTTAGTGATAGGGAAAAACAGTTCGTTGAGAGATTGACTAAAGAAGCTGTTGAAACTTCACTTGAGAGACATGCAGGGAAGCTACGTTATTTATATGGTGCTAATGGTAAAAAAACAGTAGCAGAGGGCAAGGATTTGACTGCTATTAAGTACATCATAGGTACTGGTGGCGCATTGACAAGATTACCTGGTCGCGTTGAAATATTGAAGAAAATTCGTAATTTGAGCAAAGGATTAGATCTTTATCCGACAGAAAGGGCTAAAATTTTGATAGATCAGGACTATATTTTTTCTTCTCTGGGTGTATTGTCTAAAAGTTATCCAAATGATGCATTGTTGCTGATGAAGAAAAGTTTGAGAATATTATAATGGGAGAATGCCATGTATCCACAATTAGTTATTGATTTAAACAAAATTAAAAATAACCTTGACAAAATATCAGATATGGTTAGACCTGCGGGATGCTCACTAATGATAGTTACTAAAGGTTATTGCGCGGATGATGAGATATATAAAATACTTGAAGCATCAGATATAGATTTTTTAGCAGATTCACGTATTCAAAATCTTAAAAAATATGAAGGCACCAAAAAGCAAAGAGTACTTTTAAGATTGCCAATGGGTTCAGAAGCTGATGAAGTTGTCCGTCATGCTGACTTATCTTTAAATTCAGAATTAGTAACAATTAAAAAGCTTAATGAATCAGCCAAAAAACAAGATAAAACACATAATGTACTTCTTATGATTGATTTAGGAGATTTAAGAGAAGGTATCTTCTATAAAAATGAAGAAGAAATATTCAGTACAGTAGAAGAAATACTAAGACTTGAAAATATAAAGCTTCATGGCATTGGCGTAAATCTGACATGTTATGGTGCTGTAATACCAAAAAATGAAAATTTATCTGTTTTAGTGGAAATTGCAGAAAAAATTGAACACAGATTCAATATTAAGCTAGATATGATTTCAGGTGGAAATTCGAGTTCAGTACACCTCATAAATAAAAATCAATTGCCGAAAAGAATTAACAATTTAAGAATTGGTGAGGCATTTTTACTGGGAGACGAAACAGCTTACAGTCAGATGCTGGACGGATTATATGATGATTGTTTTGTATTAAGAGCAGAAATAATTGAATTAAAAGAGAAACAATCTGTACCGATTGGTGAAACTGGAGTTGATGCATTTGGTAACAGACCGGTGTACGAAGACAGAGGAATTATTAAAAGAGCCATAATAGCAGTAGGTAGACAGGACATAGATTCTGATAACCTGCATCCTATAGACTCTAAAATAGAAATATTGGGTGCAAGCTCAGATCATTTGATATTGGACGTAACAAAATCAGATAAAGGGTATAAAGTTGGTGATTTAATCGATTTTAAACTCAGTTATTCAAGTTTGTTAAGAGCCACAACAAGTGCGTATGTAAGCAGAACATATATATAATAAAATAAAAAACAAGGCTGAGACTTTTATGTTCTTGCCTTGTTTTTTCAAAAAAAGAGCAAAACTATTTGCATATGTGCAAATAGTTTTGCTCTTTTTTTGAAAATTAAGCAGGGTAATAGTTTTTGCATATATTAATTTAATTTTAGTTATAATAAGAAATATTGAAAATCTAACAAATTAAAGAAACGACTTCTGCAAAACAAAAATATTATATTGGCATGATATTTGCAACGTATATAACATGGCTTAAAATTAATTTACTAGGAGGATTTCAATGAAAAATGTAAAAGTTATTATATGGGGATTAGGAGCAATGGGTTCTGGAATGGCAAAAATGCTCTTAAACAAAAAAGGTGTAGATATTGTAGGTGCTATAGATATAGGTCAAAAGCTTGGAAAGAGCTTATATGATATAATCGGTGTAGACAGAGAGAATAGGCAGGAAATAATAGTAGGTACTCCTGATGAGGTTATAACAGAGAAAGCTGCTGATGTGTGCCTATGTGTAACAGATTCTTTTACAAGGAAAGCATATGATAAATTTAAGTTTGTTATGGAAAAGAAAATAAATGTTATATCAAGTGCAGAAGAAATGTCTTACCCATCTGCACAAGAGCCGGAACTTGCAAAAAAATTAGATGAAATAGCCAAAGAAAACGGAGTTTCAATCCTTGGAACAGGAATTAACCCGGGATTAATTATGGATTTATTAGTGGTAATTATGACAGGCTGCTGTGAGTCGATAGACAGCATAACTGCGAGAAGAATAAACAGTTTATCACCATTTGGTCCAACCGTAATGGAAGAACAAGGGGTAGGAATTACTGTCGAAGAATTTAATAAAGGTGTAGAAAATAATAGTATGTCCGGTCATGTTGGGTTCCCGGAGTCTATTAACATGATAGCTGATGCTATAGGATGGAAAGTTGATAAAATTGAACAGTCAATGAGTCCTATTGTAACAGATGTAGACAGAAAATCACCTTATGGCTTTGCTAAAGCGGGTAATGTAGCAGGAGTAGAGATGAAAGGTTTTGGATATGTAGATGGAATAAAGAAAATAGAAATGGATCATCCACAACAAATTGAACCGGAACAAGTTGGAATAACAACCGGAGATTATGTAATAATTAAAGGTACTCCAAATATAAATATGGTCAATTCACCTGAAGTACCTGGTGGTATTGGTACAATAGCAATGTGTGTAAACATGATACCTCAAATAATTAATGCAAAACCGGGATTACAAACAATGCTTACATTACCGGTTCCGAGAGCTATAATGGGGGATATGAGAGATTTAATAGATATAGAGAACAAAATAGTAAAATAAGTTATATTTAAAAAATAAAAGCTATATTAACCAAAGCTTAACTAATTATAACCTGAAGATGGAAATGAATAGAAGAGAAACATTTATAATTTAAAAAAAGAAATGTCATAGGTTGCGATATGCTGTGACATTTCTTTTTTATACTGATTGTTTTACATTAACATATTAAGCTTATTGCCTTACTTCTTCAATAGTTTTTACTATATTATGAGTTATTGGTTTCCATTCTATTTTTTTGAACAATGCAACCATTGAAATTGGAACATATGTAAAAATAAATATTGGAAAAGTAAATGTATATAATATTTTTTTCTTTGTAGTTGCGCTAATTTGTTTCCATTCTGATATAGTCGTCAGCACTCCCATTACAAATATAACTACATAGAAATTAGCAAATGACATCAGAATAGCACCGGTTGTTTCTTGAATTATCATGGGTGACACTTCTATATTAGCTAGGGCATATGATAAAAGGATTATGTTTGTGGCCAAACTTAAAATAGAAATTATCATAGCTGGCATAATTGTCATAAACATATCATAGCAGCAAAAGCTTTTGTTTTTAAAAATACCTTTAATTAAATCGAATCCATATTTTGCAAAAACCTGATAGAATCCTTTTGCCCATCTTAATCTTTGATTCCATGATTGTTCAAAATCATATGGTTGTTCATCATATATTTTTGCGGTATCACAATATCCTATCATTTCACCTTGAATTGCATTATCAATTGAAAATTCTATATCTTCAGTTAATAAATGATGCTTCCATCCATTGTTTTTTTCAATTATGTCATCATGTACTAGAAATCCGGTACCTGATATGGCACATCCTGTTTTTAAAATCATTCTGGAGTTATTTAAAAATCTTGCTTCTCTTAAAAACCAAAGTGAATAACCGGCAGAAATCCAGTTTGTGTCATAGTTTTTAGAATTTCTGTAACTGGTTATTATCTTGTAATTGTTGTCGAAAACTTTGTTCATTTCATAAATATAATTTTCATCTAACAAGTTATCAGCATCAAATACAAAATACCCCTCATAATTATTGTATTTCCTTTTTATTATTTTTAATGCAAAATCTAATGCGTAACCTTTACCTACCTGTTGCTTGTTAAATCTTTCAAATACGATGGCACCAGCTTCTCTAGCCACATCCTGAGTGTTATCTGTACAATTATCAGCAACTACAAAAATATCGATAAGTTCTGATGGATATTTTTGCTTTTTAATACTTTCAATTAAATGACCTATTACATTGCTTTCATTCCTTGCAGCAATAACAACCGCATATTTATGATATTTTTTAAATACCATTTTTTCATTTTTGTAAATTAGTGATACAAGCACATAAAATGCCTGATATAAATAAAATCCTGTGAATATTAACAATATAATTAAATTGAATACACTTATAAACGATAACAATTTTATTACCTCCAATAGTTAAGCTTTATATCTAAAACCATGTCTTTACGTCTGTTAGTATAGCACTTAATAAATTTAAAACAATTAATAATTTCTTAAATTTTAGGGAAAACGGTTACTTTTATACAATTTTTGGATATTAACTTATGATAAATAAAAAAATTATAATTATTAAAAAAATTAAATACTATAACAATATTATTTCATTTGTCCTTAAACTTTATGCTAAAAATAAATGGAATAATAATCAAGTTGCATAAAGTAATTGACATCATCGAATTGTTACATTATACTATATAATATAACGCAAATAGAAAATTTTCAAAAAAATGGGAGTGAATTGCAATAATGGAAAGTGACGGGATAAGTCAGGTCATTATATTAATTGTACTAATTATTTTATCAGCATATTTTTCAGCTTCAGAAATTGCATATACAAACTTTAATAAGATTCGTATGAAAAATATAGCAGGATCAGAAAATAAAAAAGCTATGCTGGTTTTAACCTTATATGATGATTATGATAAATTAATGTCAACTATAATTATTGGAAATAATATAGTTAATATAACAGCTACTGTTTTGGCAACAGTTGTTTTTATTAAGTATTTTGAAAGTTCTGGTGCGATAATTTCAGCTTTGGTCATGATTGTGATAATATTGGTTTTTGGAGTTATAACACCAAAAAGTGTAGCTAAAAAATCACCTGAAAGCTTTGCAATGTTTTCAGCACCTATAATAAGGATATTTGAAGTTGTTTTCTGGCCACTCAATTTATTTTTTGCGATTTGGATAAAAATTATTAATTTAATTTTTAAAACTGAAGATCATCCTTTAACAACTGAAGACGAATTGAGAACTATGCTTGACGAGGTTGAACACGAAGGTGTTATTAATAAAAGCGAAAGTGATTTAATACGTTCGGCTATTGAATTTAATGATGTGGATGTTGAAGATATATATACACCTAGGATTGACATTGTCGGGATTGATGAAGAGGATACTTTAGATCATATTAAAAAGACATTTTTGGTTAGCGGATATTCCAGACTTCCGGTTTTTCAAGATAACATTGACCACATAACCGGTGTAATACATGAAAAGGATTTTTATCAGGCATTAAATAGAAATGAAAAAGATTTTAGAAAAATAATTTCCAGTGTTTTGTATGTTACACCTAATAAAAAGATATCCGAACTTTTAAAAGATTTACAAATTTCAAAAGCACATATGGCTATAGTCATAGATGAATATGGCGGAACAGCCGGACTTGTAACTATGGAGGATATTATCGAAGAGCTTGTCGGTGAGATTTGGGATGAACATGATGAAGTTATAGAATGGTTCAAAAAAATTGGAGAAGATAAATATTTAATTTCATGTAATGCAGATATAGATGATATGTTTGATTTGTTTAATATCGTCCCTGATGAAGAAGTGGATGTTTCGACTGTAAACGGTTGGCTTACAATGATATTCGAAGAAATTCCTGAAGAGGGCGGTAGGATAATTTACAAGGATTTAGATATAACTGTTACTAAGGCAGAGGCAAAAAGAGTGTTGGAAATATGTGTTGAGAGGATTCATAATGAATGTGACATCACAGGCTGAGATAAAAGAGATTATAGCTTAGAGTATAAGAATCGATAGATTATAATAGATTATAATAGATTATAGAAATAAATAAAATTATGTATTTATATATAAGATCAAACATAAGATTTAATAGTATGTTTGATTTTTTTTATATACTGAGAAAATTCTCCTCTGGCATATAAAAAAGAGGATTGAAAAGGATGAAGCATCATTGATATTAAGGACGGCGACTTCTCTTCTTGGTATATTAACTCTTTTTATGCAATTATACTGGAAGGAATGATAAATACATGAAAAAAGTATGGTTCGGATTAATTAGCATTGGAATAATGTTTTCTTTTATTAATGGTAAACCGGAAACTGTTTCAAATGTTTTGATGTATGATTTGCAAAAATCCGTGGATTTAATTTTAAGCTTGATAAGTGTTATGGCATTTTGGTCAGGTCTTATGAGAATAGTTGAAAAATCAGGTATTTTAAATCAATTATCCAAATTTTTAAGACCAATTATTAAAATTCTTTTTAGTGATATACAAAATAATACGAGAGCAATTAATGCTGTAATAATGTGTATTGCAGCAAACATGTTTGGAATAGGAAATTCAGCTACGGCACTGGGAATAAAGGCTATGGAAGAAATGCAAAAAATGAATAAGAATAAGAATGTTGCATTAAATTCAATGTGTATGCTTCTGGTTATCAATATGTCATCGATACAATTGATACCTCTGACTATTATAAAAATGAGAGCTGATGCAGGTGCAATAAACCCTAATGATATAATTTTACCTACTATTGCTGCAACTACATTTTCGACTATTGTTGCTGTTTTATTTGCTAAATATTACGAAAGGAAAAATATATAATGCGGATATCTGATTTTATATTGCCCATTTTAATTGGAGGAATTTTATTTTATGGATTAATAAAAGGAGTAGATATATATTCAGAATTTATAGAGGGTGCATTTGAAGGGGCAAAGTCTGCGGTAAAAATATTGCCATATATAGTAGCCATAATATTTGCAATAAATTTATTTGTTCAATCCGGAGCAGAAGGTTTCATTGTAAGCAATTTATCTCCTGTTACTTCATTAATAGGGCTTCCTCCCGAATTACTATCATTAATTATAGTAAAACCTCTATCCGGTGGTGGCTCGTATGGAGTAATTAAGACTCTTTTAGACAGTTATGGAGCTGATTCATACATAGGGCGTTGTGCATCTGTTATAATGGGGTCTGCCGAAACTGTATTTTATACTGCTGCTGTATATTTCGGTGCAGTAGGTATTAAAAATATAAGATACACAATTAAAGTAGGGTTAATAACGCATGCAGCATCTGTAATAGCGGCACTGGCAGTTTGTAAATACATGTTCTGACTTGGCTCAGTTTGTATTTTGAGAATCAGATTTTAATGCATATTGCCAAAATATAAATATTCCCGACAGAAGGAAGATATCTCCTATACTGATTGTTTTAGCAAAAGGGTATGGAGGTGGGAGTGTTATGATGTCGCAAAGGATTTTGAATCGCGTGGAATCAGTTGCAATGGAATGTATTAAATCCTGGTTTGACTTGAGAAAAAGAATAGTATTTTGACTATTTGCATATGTTTCTGCAATAAAGACAGGCATTTTAAAATCATTAAATGCAATGGCGATGAAGTTTAGTAAAGTTCCTATAAAGAATAATTTCATGTAATTTTTTTTAAAATTTATTAAAGTAACATACAATAACACAGGATAAATAAGCCAGTTCATGGAAAGTATTTTAAATATTTCATTATTATTATAAATTTTAAACAAAAACACAGCAGTAATTTGTATTACTGCCATTATTATAAATAGTTTATATCCTTTTATATCTATGGCAATATTTGAAATATCAAATTTGCCTGTTCTTAAAAATATTATAAGCATTGAAATTGCAGATAATATTATAATTTCGATAATCATAGTACCACCTAAAATATAAAAAATTTTAACGATTATTTATGATATTAAAAGATTCTCTCAATGCGACAACTGCAACATCAACTATGTCCGGATTAAATTGACTTCCTGCATTATCAATTATTTGATTTAACGCATATTCCAAGTCAAGAGCACCACGATATGGTCTGTTAGTCGTCATAGCATCAAATGAATCAGCAATTGTTAATATGGATGTTTCAAGCGGAATCTTGCTATGGTCAAGACCGTCAGGATACCCACTGCCGTCATTTCTCTCGTGGTGATGCCTTATTATATCGGACATGTTTGACAGAAAGCTTAAATCAGATATTATCGTCGCACCTATTTGAGGATGACTTTTTATTACTTCGAATTCATCGTATTCAAGTTTACCTGTTTTATTTAAAATTCTTTTATCAATTCCAATTTTTCCTATATCATGAAGTAAACCGGCACTTTTTATTAAATCAATTTTATTTTGCGGTAAATTAAGTTTTCTTGCTATATTTTCAGCATACGCACTTACTCTAACGGAATGACCGCTTGTATATGGGTCGTTTGCTTCTATTGTGCGAATGAGCATGTTAATTGATTCAAAATAATTTTTTCTCATGTCTAGATAAAGTTTGAAGGTATATCGAGCAAACATTAGCGGGATGAAAAATAATAGGATTCCACCAATGTTATAGCTGTTATATGAAAATGCAACAACAATTCCGAGTAAACTAACTAAGATGATGTTATATAGTATACCCAATATGCTGGTTTTCCATATATCAATCATCTTCTTATTTAAAATTATGGCCATTAACTGAGCCATGAAGAATGTATTTAAAAAAATATATATGAGTAAGGAAAAGCAAGCTGCAACAGGATTAAAAAATTCAAATCCTATATTTAAAGTATTATATAAATAAACATATATAACACCTGCCAGTCCAGCATTTATTATGCTTTGACTAATGTTAAATATCGTCTTACTAATTGGCCGGTTTAATATATGAATTCTAATATTACCCTCTCTATCATAAGGACATCTAAATGCAACACCTGCAACAGTTATAATTGCTGCTGTTAATGGATCAGTAAGTAATATTGCTGAAAACGTCAAAGCAAAACTTACAGATACAGCACCAATTTTGGGAAGTGGTATTAAATACGTCTCAGCAATGGCGGATAACACAGAAAAAACTACAAGCAAAACAATATCCGTTATCTTATATTCATATACTAAGTATGACATAACGAGAGATGCAATTAATGCTATTATGAAGATGTACGTATTTAAGCCAATATTCTTAGTTGGTCTTTTCATGATATTATCCATATAAACATAAACCTCTTTTGAATGAAATTTATTATGAAGGGCTGACTTGTATTATTTAAATTCTAGTGCCATGTTAAGTTTGCACCACTTGCTAATACTAAAGCTACTAAAGAAGCAATTATAGGCATTATTTTTTTCATTTGAAAATCCTCCTAATAAAGTCTCTGCTCGCTCGCTAATGGAGCAGGAAGGATTCTCTTCGCTAGGTTGTTTCAGTTGTTAAGTCAGCCCAAATCATTTAATTAAAATTATTCTTTAAAACATAAACAGACTTTTCTGTTGATTGCATCTAATATGGATTTTACCGTTGAATCTATTCTGTTATTAACTACAATTGATGAACCGATGAGAACATTTTCCTCCCCTCGGTCTATGTGTGTAATTGCAGAAATAACTACTTCTTGTCCAGCAATCTTGCATATTTGGATATCTTCAGAAATGAAGCATTCTAAACCAATCGAATTTTTTATAGCATTAAGAGTAGCCATAGCAGCTACTTTGAGAATATTCTTTTCGGATTTAATTCCACTTGCTTCTCCGGAATATTCTTTATCATTCCAGGAAAGTTTGACAAGTATTTTTATGTAGTCGGAAGTAGATTCGTGCGTATAACCGTCATAAACTAATCTGAAATCTGTATTAACTGTTAAATTTTTTATTATTTGTGCAACACTTATTATTTTATAATCAACTTCAATATTAAAGTTAGATAAAAGAGCGGAGCGTATGTCTCTGGCAATTTGCTTAGTATGTCTGCTGTTATCTGATAAGACATGAATTTCTTTTATATTATTATCTTTATCTGCTATAATTTTACAAGACATTACAGACTTTATATTAGTCAGAAATGACTCTACTTCCTTAAAATCCATTAAATTTTCCTCCATGAAATTATATAACGTTTAATTATGTCATTATACTACAAGAATTACATATTTTCAACAATAAAATTACATTATTTGTTGAAAATATGTAATTTTTACATTAATTTTAACAATTGTGACAAATAATATTTCAGCCTATAAAAATGCTAAATTAAAGTTTATCCTACCACGTTCAGTGTGAATATAAAACAATCAAAGAGCCATGATTTTCATTATAAGAAATCAGTCCGTATATAGTACTAAACTACTATATACGGAGATAGGAAATGGTTTTACCTTCCTATATTCAACATAAAATAAACATGATATTATATTTATTGAAAAGATATAAAAAACGCTGCAACAAGTTTTTTATAAAATTTTTAATATTTTTAATTAGGAGGATTTTTATGGATTTTTGGTCTATTCATGCTCTTTATTTCGGAAGCTTAACTATTAAAAAAGGCATATTAACCGCAGGACTTGATCCTGATCTTGATATTGAAATACCCTACACAGGATTTCTTCTTCAAAATGGAAAAGAAAATATACTTGTAGATTCCGGAATTGGCGATGCGTTTCTTGAAAAGATTCTTATAAGCGATAAACCATCTTGCGGAGGAAAAGCTTATGTTTTAGATGGGCTGCGTAAACACGGTCTGACACCGGATGAAATAGATACGGTCATTTACACTCACCTTAATAATGACCATGCAGGCTGCGCCGAACTATTTCCCGACGCCGTAACAATCATACAAAAAGATGAATATGACAATTTGCTTAATCCGTCGCCGGAGCAGGCTGAACGTGCCGATTATGATTTAAGTGTAATCGACAAGCTCAAAAGCGTAAAAAAAATTCAGTTTGTTGATGGTGATGTTGCTCTGGAAAATGGGCTTGAACTATATAAAGTTCCCGGGCATACAAGAGGGAGTCAGGCCATTGTCGTACCGACGAAAGAAGGCAGGTACGTGTTGGTGGGGGATACGCCGCATTTGGTGTGCTGCCTGTTTCCTGAGATGAGCAAGATGCAGCTGATGGACGGCAGATTTATTGATATCACTCCTGCCCCCGATGATATGATGCCTTTTTTGCTGAACAGTTTAATATATGATAAGCCGGACGGGTATGACAGCTTTACAAAAATCTCAAGTCTTGGTGAAAAATTTATGCCCCAATATTATCTTGCAAGTCACGACCCGGGGAATATTTTTATTGGTACTTTCGGGTAATATCATGCTTTTGAGTGTTCATAAGGAGGAGTTGTTACTATGGAAAAAGATTTAAAAGGCGTCGTGTTCAATATTCAAAGATATTCAATACATGACGGAGAAGGCATCAGGACATTGGTGTTTATGAAGGGGTGTCCCCTAAAATGTCAATGGTGCTCCAATCCCGAGGGACAGAGACACCAGCCCGAACTCTCATTTATTCAGCGTAAGTGCGTATGCTGCGGGAAATGTATAGATGCTTGCCCGAATGAGGCTATCACCTTAGACGACGGTGAAATAACGTGGCACAAAGACAAGTGCACAGAATGTATGGAGTGTGTGAAGGTCTGCATACCCCAGGCGAGAGAGATTACAGGCACCGTCTATAGCGTGGAAGAACTGATAAAAATCGTTGAGCGTGACCGTCCTTTTTTCCGCAGATCAGGCGGAGGCATGACCGTCGGCGGCGGAGAGCCCCTTGCACAAGGTGAATTTGTAGCAAAGCTGATTGAAAAAGCCTCGAGCATAAATATACACACAGCTATTGAAACAACCGCTTTCGGCAGATGGGATCACCTTAGCAGCATTATCGACAACATTGATGAAATGTTCATAGATATAAAGCACATGGATAGCGTCGTCCACGAACAGTTTACCGGTGTGCCTAACGATTTGATTCTCCATAATATCCGTAAAACTGCCGAGAAAATAAAAGGAACTGAAAAGATTCTTACCATCAGGACGCCTGTTATTCCTGGAAAAAATGACAGCGCAGAGAACATTCGAGCAACCGCCGAATTTGTCAAGAGTCTTGAAGTGGTAAAAGGGCTTGAACTTCTCACCTATCATAATTACGGAGAAACTAAGTATTCACGAACTAAATGGATTGAAGGCTATCCGCTCCACGGACTGGAGCCCCTCAGCAGTGATCAGATGACGGCACTTAAAGAGATAGCCGAAGAATATGGAATATCCGTAAAAGTCAGCGGTTAAAGTTTCAAGGCTTTGAATATATTTATGTTGATGAATTCAGGGTTAAATTACCCTGAATTTACAGGGGTTATGGTGTTTCGCAAACACCTGCAAACCCCCAAAATAAAAGGAGGAAATAAAATGTTAAAAGAGCAGTCAAATATTGTAATCGGCGGGTCAGCAAGAACCCAAGACTGGCACGCAGGCAGAGGTGCCGATTGCGGAAGTACCGATCGGGTAAAACGCCTGAATGCCAAGCTCAATAAAGTAGTACCGTGTATTGATTTACACAGAGCAAGATGTTTTACAGATGTTTACAAAAACAACGAAAGCAAGTCGGCTCTTGAGAAAAAAGCGCTGGCAACTTACAAAACACTGTCAACCTACGAACCGCTTGTTGATGCAGATGAGCTGATTGTCGGACTGGCTTGTCCGAAAGAAAAAGGTCACCCGGTGCATCCGGAGCTTGACTGCTGGTGGATCGAAATGGAGGGAGGCCTGGCATCCTTAGCCAGCAGAGAGCACAACCCCTTCTATGCAACACCCGAGGAAGTTAAAGAATACGAAGAAGAGATACTTCCGTACTGGAAAGACAAAACCCTTTATGCCAAGTGGCGTGAAATTTGTCCGCAAGAGGTAATTGACAGGTCATTTGCCTGCGGTTTTGCCGAAGCGTCATTTGACCTTTGTGTACTTGGCAGCCACGAAGCTATGAACTGGCCTTACATACTGGAAAACGGCATGGGTGCCATCCGGGAAGATGCAAAACAAAAGCTCTCGGAATTGAGCATTCTCAATCCTGATAATCTTAATAAAATCCAGTACTATAAAGGCGTCATCATGGAAATCGACGGCATAGAGATTTTTGCCAACAACTACGCTAAAAAGGTGCAGAGCTTAGCCGATGCCGAAAAAGACCCCAAGCGCAAAGCCGATCTTGAAAGAACCGCGAAAGCATGTGCTCAGGTTCCGATTCATCCTGCGCGAACATTCTTAGAGGCACTGCAGTCAATGTGGTTTACCTTCTGCGTTCTTCCAAGTGACGGGTCAGGTCCTTTGTACACTATTGGACGTTTTGATCAGGTTTTCTGGCCTTACTATAAGAATGATATTGATTCAGGCCTTATAACAAGAGCCGAAGCTCAGGAAATGATCGAATGCCTGTGGCTGAAGTATAATAACACAATGTTCTTTACAGATGTTGAAACGGCTCGTATTTTTGCAGGAACTGCCGTATTCCAGAACTTACAGGTCGGCGGCGTAGACAGGTATGGCAACGATGCGACAAATGAGCTTTCCTACACATCAATTGATGCCATGATCGAAGTAAGAACCATTCAGCCTTCTTTCTCCGTTCGTCTGCATGAAGGTTCGCCCGAAGAGTTTAGAATGAAGGTTATGGATCTTGTTGCGGCAGGTATGGGTCATCCTTCGATTTATAATGATAACGTTGCTATCAAGACGATGATGATGTGTGGTCATGACTGGCATGAGGCCAATGACTATTGCTGCGGTGGATGTATGGAAATCGGCAGGATGGGACACTTCTTCTGGGGGCCTGGCGTGTTTATTAACCTTGCGATGGCAGTTGAAAATGCCTTTATGGGCGGTAAAAAGAGATCAAATACGTATGGTCTGATGCAGGGAGAACAGCTGAGCTATGTAACACCGGATCCACGTACCATGAAAACCTACGAAGAATTTGAAGATGCTGTCTTTACCCACATAAAAGCTCAGGAAGATTACCTTTACGCCTCAGTTGGCGCAATGCTTGAAACGTACCAGGATTATCCGTGTATTCTCCAGTCCGTATTGGGCGGACAGGGAATCGAACGCGGACTGCCATTTTTCGGCGGCGGACTTGACTACAGCATGTTCCCCGGAATGTCCGGCGTTGGTATGCCCGACTGCGGAAACTCACTTGCAGCTGTTAAAAAGCTGGTGTATGACGATAAGGTAATCACAATGTCAGAGCTCTGTGATGCACTGGATGCAAACTTTGAAGGCTATGAAGAAATCCGTCAGATGTGCCTTAATGCGCCGAAATACGGAAATGATGATGATTACGCCGACAACTGCACCAAGAGGGTTTTGGACGTAATGGCTACACATGCAAAGACGCGCCCGGGTCTTTTGGCAAAATACGATCCGGATCAGGCAACCGCCGCTATCAGGCATCAAGTAGGCTGCGCGCTTGCTCCTGTGTCGGGCAATGTTATTCAGGGTCAGCATGTCGGCGCTTTGCCGAGTGGCAGAAAGGCTATGGAGCCGTTGGGCGACTCTCTCGCAGCATATGCAGGAACTGACATTAATGGTCCGACAGCTAGCCTGAAGTCCGTAGCTAAGATGGGACATGAGCGATTCCATGGCACTATAACCAACATTTACATTTCAAAAGACTCTTTCGATACCAAGGAAGGGCGCAAACGAGTATCGGATATGCTGAGAGCGTATTTCGATCAAGGCGGAGCGCACTTGCAGTTTAATATACAGGACAAGGAAATTCTGAAGGATGCTCAGTTAAATCCGGAAAACTACCCAACCCTGCTCGTACGTGTTGCAGGCTACAGTGCTTACTTTGTTGACCTTGATAAGAGCCTCCAAAACGCAATCATAAGCAGAACACAGCATACAGTATAGAATTTTACATCACACATACTTTTAGTAAGGAGGTTTTATTAAATGGATATAGATATTAAAGATCAAGAAATAGTTCAGGAAGTAAAAGTCGTTGAGTTTAAGCCCGGCGTGGCGATGACCGCCCCGACAATATGCTTTACATTCACGGTTTTATGTTTTCTGTTCTGGGCAAACCTTATGGGATTCCTCGGCGAAGGTGCATCATTTGCAATAGGGGCGGTTCAGCTCGGTGTCTATGGCGTATATCTGGCAGGAGCTATCCTTCTTTGCAAAAACGGCATCAACTTTGACGGAAACGTCTTTATGATCTTCGCTTCCTTTTTCGGTGGCGTAGGAGCTACTACAAATATTATGGGTGCAATCGCCTCATTTGTCGGAATGCCGTTTTCAGACAATGTCATGGGTGTTGTAAACATAATGTGTGGAATATTCCTGCTGGGCATTCTGCCCGCGCAGCGACATGAGGCATGGACAAGTTTTGGAGTATTCTTCTTTGCAGGCGTATCACTGCTTATATTGGGACTTTCCACCGTAGGTGCATTCGGCACATCGGCTTTGGCACTGAAAATCGTCGCATGGGGACTGTTTTGCGATGGACTGTGCGGTATCTGGCTCGCACTTAATATTATGAATGGTTTTTCGGGTCTAAAAATGCATTTAGGCGGTTCGCTGGTTAAGAAAAAGCAATAGTTGTTCATTTGCGCAAAATTGTCCTGAGACTCGGGATAATTGCGGTATGACCGAGTCTCAGGGCAATGATTAAGCGCTGAGGCTTTCGTTTCGTATTATTATCAATATGCCGCAAATATTTTAAGAAGGAGATTTACAAAATGGCTAAAGTATTAGAAAATGCAGATGTTTTTAGTGGCTGGGAATTGTCCGGCAAACAAAGAAGCCTGAAGTGGCGTGCAGGAATGGAAGAAAGGACGGGCAGTACTGATCGTGTTAAAAACCTCAACGAACAGTACCACTCAGTGCTTCCTTCAATTTGTCTTCACAGGGCACGTGCTTTTACAGAAGTTTATAAGCAGACTGAAGGTGTTGAGCCCGTCCTCAGACACGCAATGGCAGTTGCAAAGGCGCTTGATGATACTCCTCCGTTTATTCTCGACGGCGAACTGATCGTCGGGGGCAACAGCTGCAAACCTAAGTGTCATCCACTGCATGCTGAGGTGGATTCTGCTTGGATTATGAGAGAGGGCGGCATGGAAGCGCTTGGAACAAGGCAGTTTAGTCCTTTCTTTGCAACTAAGGAGCAAATTAAAGAGTTCGATGAAGAAATTTATCCTTATTGGAAAGATAAGACCACAGATGTGATGTGGCGTAAAGCGGCACCGGATTATCTTGTAGAGCGGACTATTGGTACAGGTTTTGCAGATAGCCAGTTCCCGATTAATCACTTAGGAAGCCACTGCACACTTGATTGGGTAGAAATTCTGCGCCGCGGCACAAACGGCTATAAAAGAGAAGCGCAAGAAAGACTGGAATCGTGGGATCCGATGATACCTGCCGATTATGGGAAAAACCATTTTTGGAAGGCAACCATCATGGTTCTCGAGGCAATGGAGCGATTTGCACGAAAGTATGCAGATTTAGCCGCTGAGCTTGCACGCAAAGAAACCGATTCGACCCGAAAAGCCGAATTGAAAAACATCAGTAATATTTGCAGCAGAATGCCGCACGAGCCTGCTGAAACATTCCAGGAAGCTATTCAAAGTGTGTGGTTTATGTTCTGCTTCTTCGACATAGACGGAACAGGTCCTATTATGTCTCCCGGAAGAATAGATCAATACCTTAATCCGTTTTATGAAAAAGATAAGGCAGAAGGACGAACTACTCGAGAAACAGCTCAGGAAATGATTGAGTGTCTGTGGATCAAAATGGCGAACATATTAGATTTCGGCGATGCCGGCAACGCTTATTATATGTCAGGCTATACGTCATTTCTAACTGCGCAGGTCGGCGGCGTGGACAAATACGGAAACGATGTGACCAACGAATTGTCCTACATAATGATGGACGCACTCATCGAAACCCACACAAATCAGCCGAACCTCAGTGTCAGATTCCATGACGGTACCCCTGAAGAGCTCAAAATGAAAACAGCAGAGCTCATAGCTACAGGTATGGGATTCCCGTCAATCTTTAATGACAGAGCTGCCAAGCAAATGATGCTTAACGCCGGATTTAACGCTTATGACGCAAACGACTACGCTGCTGCCGGATGTATGGAAGTTCAAAAACAAGGCTGGTACTGGTGGATGCCAGCAGCATGGGTTAATCTTGGAATGGCAGTTGATCTAGCGCTCACAAACGGAATCAAGAGAACTGGTGTTATGGGAGATATGCAAGGTAAGAGAATAAGCGCAGAAACCGGCAATCCGCGCAATTTTAAAACTTATGAAGAGTTTGAAAACGCCGTTAAGCAGCACATTAAAACACAGGTAGACTATGGCTTTATCGCAGATACTACGACAATCGAGGTTTTCCAAAACTATCCTCTTATTGTCCAGTCTGTATTTACAAACAGCGGACTTGAACGCGGGCTTCCGGTTCACAGCGGCGGTGTATTTGCAAGTGCTTGTCCTGCTTATGACGTCGTTGGTATACCTGATGTCGGAAATAGCTGCGCTACCGTTAAGAAGCTTGTATTTGATGACAAGAAAATTACAATGGCACAGCTCTGCGATGCCCTTGACGCAAACTTTGAAGGCTATGAAGATATTTATCAAATGTGCATGAATGTACCTAAATGGGGCAACGACGATGACTATGTCGATACAATTACTCAGCGTCTCATTAACTACACAAACGATGAAGTGCAGTCTCATCCGGGAATACTTGCAAAACGTGACCCAGATAAGGAAACGGCCAATGTTCGCCATCGCTCGAAGATGTGCATTTCCCCTGTTTCTGCAAATGTATCCTTCGGCATATCCGTTGGCGCGCTGCCAAGCGGACGTAAATTAGGGGAACCTCTAGGCGACTCTTGCGCTCCATATGCGGGAACTGACAAAAATGGCCCCACCGCTGCATTGAAATCGGTAGCCAAGCTGGGGACGGAGAGAATTCACGGTGCCATCACCAACCTGTGGATTGACGGCAATAACATTAAAGATAAGAGCGGCAAGAAAAAAATGATGGATCTTGTTGACGCATTTTTCGATGGTGGCGGTGCTCATGTGCAGATTAACACCGTTGATAAAGAGACTCTTATAAATGCGCAGAAGACCCCTGAAAAATATCCTGCTCTGCTTGTGCGTGTATCGGGCTTCAGTGCATACTTTGTCGACTTGGCAAAGGAGATTCAGGATATGATTATTTCAAGAACCGAACACAACGTATAATGCAACGTAGATGACTTATAAAGTATGAGGGGGTTACCCCCTTATACTTTATAAGAACGAACTTTCAATGAATTAATTATTCATCAAAGTAAAATCAGCTTGCGCTATATAGAGAAATTACCACAATACCTGCAAACAGAACGGAGATAATGAAATGAAGAATAAACGAATAATAACAGCTGCCTTAACAGGTGCCATGTCACCTAAGGCAAAGAATCCTGAAGTGCCTGTAACACCCGAGGAAATCGCCGAAGATGCATATAAATGCTACAAAGCAGGCGCTGCAATAGTTCACCTGCACATGAGAGATGAAAACGATGAGCCGAGCAATGACTATAATAAATTTCGCGAGACAATTGACCTTATAAAGAAAAAATGCAATATCATTTGTCAACCTACCTCCACAGGTAAGCTGTTTGACGACTATGATATTCGTCTTGATTACATTTCAAAACTTGACCCGGAAATTTGCTCATATGATCCCGGCTCGCTCAATTGGATGAGCGGCAATCCGCCGTATATTATGGCGTTTCCGCCAAGCTATCTCACGCAGCTAAACGGCGTTTTGGCAAAGCAAAATATTAAACCGGAAATAGAGATTTTCGATACGGGTATGTTTGGTATCATAGAGCACTATAAGCAGCTAGGTGAGCTAAAGCCTCCGTTTCACTTCCAATTTGTCTTGGGCGTAAAGGGCGGTATGGCCGCTACTGTCGAAAATCTTGTCATACTGAAAAATCTCTTGCCCGAAGGCTCAACATGGTCGGCGTTTGGTATTTCAAAAGCAAACCTGCCGATAATGTATGCAGCTTTAGCTTTAGGCGGCAACGTGCGCGTCGGTCTTGAGGATACGAATTTGTATGCCTCCGGCGTTCGTGCAACCAACGAATCCCTGGTGCTCAGAGCGGCTAGGCTTGTGCGTGAGTTTAACTGCGAGCCGGCTACTCCTGATGAGGCGCGCGAAATACTCAACATTACTAAATAAGACTTCTTAAAAATTCTGGACTAACGCGTAGATTAATGGTACGCCGAAATAAGGAAACATACTTACCAAATCAAACGGATAATAAAAAGTCCGATTGTATATATGTTAGAGGTAGATATACTGTTAGGTAATTGGGAAACTATTTTTCAAAAATGAATAAAAGAGAAATGAAGTTTCAAAAAAAGAATTATTGACAAAGCTTAATGATTTAAAGTAGAATTGATCTTATAAAAATAAAAATAGATACGCAAGAAGGTACTGATAAAAGCATTGATAATCTAAGCAATTAAAGGTTTTATGCTTCTGATGTATCGATGTTGATGGATTTTATCAGCAAGGACAACGGTAAATTTCTGCCAAAGAAAGTTGTTTATGTGGTATCGTATACATGTAACTCCTTTCGAGGTTTTGGTGGATTTGCTTTTAATAATTCAATTTTATCATAAATCAGTGAGGGGTTACAGTTTTTTTATACTAAATATCCCGCTAATTTCGTGGGTTATAGCGTTTCACAAACGCCTAAAGTACTATTAGTGAAAGGAGGCTCATCAATGTATATATCAGCTAAAAAGAATTTTGATTTTGTACAGGATTTAATAAAGCACCAATCATCATCGAATGAATTTTTTAGTCAAGAACTACTTTTCATTATAGATAAAAACCTAAATATTAAGAATTCGCTCATTGTGGGATACGACAACACAGCCACTTTCTCAACTTGGATTGATCACAGCACAATTTTGGCTCGTAACGACAGCAACCACCCATACCACTACTTCTGCGAAAAAGACCGTTGTGCCAAACTAATTAACGATGAGTGTACGACTAACCGGGTTTCGGAGACTAAAGCTTCTCCAAAATTATATCAGTCAACAAAAATCATTTCATCGGACGAGTACGGCAGTTCAGATTATGCTAACTGGCTAAAGATGAACCTGAATTCCTACTATAGTATTGCGCTGCCTTTCGGTCCAAACGGCTGCTATCATTTGTGTTTTTATAAAACCGAGGAACAGTCAGATTTTTTTGAGAAGGAACTCGACGTTATTCAGGCAATATACACAACTATCTTTCAAGTATATCAGTCTTATGAAAAACAAAACGAGTTAAAGTTGATATCAAAAATTAAAGACGATGTTATAAAGTTCGGCGACAGAGCTTATATAATATTAGACGAATCATTAAAGCCTGTTAGCTATAATGATGTTGCCATCAGCATTCTCAGTAATATATTGGGAATTGACGAGGCGCATGACTTAAAGCTTGAAAATTTGTTTAATTGTATGCCTTTTCTTATTGACGTTAACGAGGAAAGGGATATTGTCGTTAAAACAGTTAAGGAGCATCGGTTTAGAATACAAAGGAATGTGCATAGCAATGAAAACAATTTCCCCAAAATATACTATTGTATAAGTATCCAAAAACCGGCTTCGGACAAACCAAGCAGCCTATTGCTTAACTCGGACTATACTCTTTTTAGCGGCGAAACAATGCTTACTTCAAGAGAGCTTGAGGTTACAAAGCTTCTCTGCGACGGAAAAAGCTATCAAGAAATAGCTGATAGCTTGTATATCAGCTATCATACAGTTAAGAATCACATTCAAAACATATTTGTTAAGCTTGGTGTTAATAACCGATATCAGCTTATAAAGCACTTTAACTTCGGGTAAAACATCACAACTACCTTCATTGGTTAATACTACATGACAATAATTTGCAAGATTAAGTTCCACCTTTAGTTGGGGTAGTAGAGGTGGAATTTACTTTTTCAATTGAGGACAATAGGTTATTTAAATAAAATGTCATTGAAAAATATGTAAACTTTAAGTATAATTACGAGTGAATATGTTTACGGTTGTGCGACATGGATAAAATAACAAAATGAATTGAAGATTTTCAAATCTTGAATACAATCTAATGGAAGAATTTCTTGAAGAAATGCTTAATCAATGAAAAAGAATGAAAAAGGTGGTACTTAATTTGATTTTAAATAAAAAAAATATAATTATAGGTTTTGTTATATTTGCTTGTATATTAATGTATGTAATCGAGACATATATAAATCCACAATATTTATTAAAGTCGATATACAAAATTTTTTTATTTGCCGGTATTCCTTTACTTTACTGTATACTTGATAAAAATATTAAATTTAAAGATTATTTTACAGTAAAAGATAAAAGACAAATTATTGTATCTCTGGCAATGGGATTAGGAGTATATTTATTTATTCTGCTTGGCTATTATGTGCTTAGGGGGTTCATTGATTTAGATAATATAGCAATGCAACTTGAAAACAATCTAAATGTAAATAAAAATAATTTCATTTTTGTAGCTATTTATATTTCTTTTGTCAATTCAATGCTTGAAGAATTGTTTTTTCGTGGATTTGCATTTCTTATGTTGAAAGAACGTTCATCCAGATTATATTCATATGTAATTAGTGCATTAGCATTCTCGATTTATCATGTATCAATATTAGCTAATTGGTTCAATCCTATTATATATGTTGTATTCATAGTTGGTTTGTTTATAACCGGGTTGTTTTTCAATTGGCTAAATGAAAAAAATGATAACATATATAATTCATGGATAGTCCATATAAGTGCAAACTTTTCTATTAATACAATAGGATTTATTATGTTTGGATTAATAGAAATATAAATAGCAAAGAAGTAAACCTGTTCAAAACTATACATATTTGATGATTGAAAAGGCTTTAATTATACAATATAATTATTTTAATTAAGAAGGGGAAATGATATTTATGTCTTTCCCCTTTTGAAAATTATTATAAATTTAAATCCATTAAAATTTCGTCATGGAAAACACCATCTACGTTAATGCAATTTTTATGTATTCCTATTTTTTTAAAACCAAATTTTTCGTAAAGTTTAATTGCATTTTCATTTCCTGCTCTAACGCCAAGATTAATATTCTTTGCACCATTTTTTCTGGCAAAGTTTATAAGCTCTTCCATTACAGCGCTGCCTACGCCCATATTCCAATATTCCTTTTTAATAGAAATGGATAATTCACTATTGTGAGCAATTCTTTTTCTCGAACTTCCGCTAATTTGTGAAACGCTAATAATTTTATCGTCAATTATTCCTAAAATCATAAGGGTATTAGTATCACTATTTACATTATTGATGTGATTTTTTTCCTGCTCAACAGTAAGGTGAAACTCATTTTTTCCAAATAGTAAGTTATCACTTTCGCCGCCAACAATATTTATGTAACGTAACATTTCTTCGGCGTCATTTTCTTCAGCTCTTTTCAAAATTAAATTTTTACCACTTTTTTTAAGATACATCTCTTTAATAATACTATCTTTTCTATATTCCATAAAATTCCTCCTTAATTTTTTATTCAATATAATTTTATTTCCATTATATTACTCTCTATAAGACAAAATTACAAGCAAAAAGCAGGATAATAAACAAATTTTTATTAGATTATGTTATAATTCATATTGTTTGGGTATATAGTAATACATAGAATTGACATTGTAGGAGGGAAATATGGTTCAATGGATATCACAGCTATCTCCGGTAGCACAAGCATTAATTGCAACATTATTTACTTGGTTTGTTACAGCACTTGGAGCTGCTTTAGTTTTCTTTTTTAAAAAAATCAACAAAAGAGTATTAAATGCGATGTTGGGTTTTGCAGCAGGAGTTATGATTGCAGCCAGTTTTTGGTCATTGTTGTCGCCAAGTATTGAAATGGCAGAAGATTTAGGACAGATAGCCTGGTTAACTGCTGCTATTGGATTTTTATCAGGGGGAGCCTTTTTATTTCTGGTGGATAAACTTCTGCCTCATTTACATATGGGACTTGATACATCAGAGGCAGAGGGGATAAAAACAAGCTGGCAAAGAAGCGTCCTTCTTGTATTAGCTATAACACTTCATAATATTCCAGAAGGGCTTGCAGTAGGAGTTGCTTTTGGTGCAGTTGCATATGGATTACCTTCTGCATCAATTGGCGGTGCTGTAGCATTAGCAATTGGTATAGGATTACAAAACTTTCCGGAAGGGGCAGCAGTTTCTATTCCATTGAGAAGAGAAGGATTTTCACGTAGTAAGGCATTCATTTATGGGCAGGCATCAGGTTTAGTAGAACCAATTTCAGGTGTAATAGGTGCATTTGCTGTAATATCTATGCGTACTATGCTGCCATATGCATTGGCATTTGCTGCCGGTGCTATGATTTATGTAGTTGTAGAGGAACTAATCCCAGAAGCTCAGCAGGGTGATGGCAATTCAAAAACTGATATAGCGACAATAGGAAGCATGATTGGATTTGCTGTGATGATGATATTAGATGTCGCATTAGGATAAAAAAATTAAATAACAAATGCGGATATTTTAGGGGACGGTTCTTTTTGTTTGAAATGAAATTTCAAACAAAAAGAACTGTCCCCTAAAATATATTAAAATAAACTAATCTGCTCATTTGCATTTTTATCTTCATAGGAACTTAGATAGGAAAAAATGTCATCTATTCCCACTAAAATATTATGTTCTTTACATTCGTGATGCAAGATTTTCATGAATTTACTGTGGTTGTTGCTGTTACACTCATAAGAATTTCCAAACGTTTCAATATATTTTTCTTTCATATTTGGGAAATACTCATCTAATTTCTGATAAAAATATTCTCGGTTTCCTTCTCGCAATGTTAAACCAATTCCAAAGCACATAATGCCATGAACCTTTGCTTTGATACAGTAATTTAAAAGTCCTTTAAAATTTTCTTCGCTGTCATTTATGAATGGAAGAAATGGTGATAACCAAACTACTGTAGGAATTCTATTTTCATGCATTGTTTTCAACGTTTCAAAGCGTTCTTTCGTAGTTGAAACACTAGGCTCTATAATTCTACATAAATTTTCATCAAATGTAGTCAGCGTCATTTGAACAACACACTTGGATTTTTTATTTATACTTTTCAGCAAATCCAAGTCTCTTAAAATTCTGTTTGATTTTGTTAAAATACAAAGTCCAAACCCATACTTGTCAATTATTTCAAGACATTTGCGAGTGTATAAAAGGTCTTCTTCAATATGAATATATGGATCACACATAGAACCTGTACTAATCATACATTTTTTACGCTTGCGTTTTAATGCATCTTCAAGCATTTGAGGTGCATCTTTTTTAATTTCAATATCACAAAAATCATGTTTCATATTATAACACTTGCTTCTGCTGTCGCAATAAATGCACCCGTGACTGCAACCCCTATATATATTCATCCCGTTTTTAGGTGAAAGAATAGATTTATATTCTTGGTAGTGCATTAAATCACTCCTATCACTAAGTAGCTATCTTTAATTTTATCTTTTAATTCTGTATGATTTTTATTTTAATGCTATATATATATCAATATCGGCATTATCAAAATCGCTGTTTAAATACTCTTCAAAGTCTCCTGTAAAGCTTCTGTTTAAATCCATTTTCCATATTTCTTCCCAAGCCTCAGAGACAGCTCTTTCCATATGTCCATGCACGGAAAACTTTGCATATTTTCCGGCAGGAATGATTTTTACAGTGAGTTCTTCATTATCTGCTTTTGAAACTTCATTACCGGCTGTAGCGCAGTATTTGTCACCTTCGTAGTCCGAATAAAGCCCAATAGCGTATTCATTGACTTTATTTTTAATTGTTTCATATACTCCGCCATGATACAGCTTCTCCCACAATCCATTGATGATTTCTCCCATTTTAGGATCATTGTTTGATGTTACTGCGCTAACTCCCACTACTGTTTTTTCGTTTAAATTTACTACTTCATAATTCATTTTATAAACCTCCATTTAATTGATAAGGTTATTATAATTGAAGTAATATGACAGCTATATGTCATATTATAAATAATTTTGGAGAGTTTTTTCAAGTTTTCTTTTTATTTCAAATCTTACATCCTCTGGAGATAGAACCTCACAATCTTCACCAAAAGATGTGACATAGTTAAAAATCCATTCTCCTTTTGGGTACATAATTTCTGCAATAAAGCTGCCATCGTCAAGTTGCTTAAAGGTATTAAACTCATCATACACACGATAAGCCATTTTCTCTGTGAGTTTAAGCTTTAACATAATAAAATCATCATTAATAATGCTGCTTTCGCTGAATATTTGTTTAGGTGCTCTTGTATTAAAGGTTTCACTAAGAACTGCTAATTCTTTTATTCGCGTTAATTTAAAGAATCTATTGTCATGTCTCATATTGCAGTAACCGTAAAGATACCAATTTTGTCCTTTAAAACACAGTTTTAGAGGATTTACATGACGCTTTGTAATTTCACCTTTACCGCTTGAATAGGAAAATGAAATGGTACTCTTACTTAATATGGCAGATTTTATGCTGCTAAATATTTTCTTTTCTTCTTCTGCATTGTACCAAGATGTGAAATCTACTTCAATCCAATCGGTGTTAGATTCACCAAACAAACTGCTTAATTTTCCAAGTGCAGTGTCTGTTCCATTAATATTGAAAGAATTTACTGCTTTTAAAGAGGATAAAATATTATTTTTTTCTTCCTCTGTTAATACAGTCTTGTTAAGAACAAAATCAGATAAAAGAGAAATGCCGCCTCCTTTACCCTTGCTCATATATATGGGAATTCCTGCAGAAGACAGCGTTTCAATATCCCGATAAATTGTCCTCGTTGAAACTTCAAATCTTTCAGCAAGTTCTTTTGAAGTTACTAATTTTTTATCAAGTAGTATATATACGATTTCAAATAATCTGTTAATTTGCATTTTATCACCTTGTTTAGTATACACTTATAATATGACAATAACAAGTCATATTTATTTATGTAGTATTAAAAGTTATTACTGTTTTGTAAATAAATATTTACCAATTCAGGATCGTTGACTTTATTGCAAATATCTTCATATAGTGGTAAGGACAAGCACCTCATTGCTTTCATTATTTCTTCCGATAAATCAACAATTGTCATACCATTATCAATAAGTATCTGTTTTCTTTCTTCATAACGTTCATCTGCTTTTTCCCGTGCATATGCTGTTGCCCTAATAGCGGCTTCATCAATTATGGATTTTTCGGAAGGTGTGAGACTGTTGTAAAATTCATCACTCGTAATCAAGGGTAACAGGTGTGGTAAATGGTAAGTGTTTATTAGATAGTCTTGAACTTCGTAAAGGTTAAAACCAACTATAACATCGTAAGGATTTTCTTGAGCATTTATATAATTAAACTTCAAACTTGGGTATATTTCACCTGCAGGCAGTGGTATTACAGTTGCACCAAGAAATTTCCAAAATGCTTCATGATTACGATTTTGTATTGTCCTGATTTTAATTTCCTGAAAATCTTTTATATTTTGAATTTTTTTGTTTGAGGTCATTTGTCTGAAGAATATGTCAGCCATGCCTAATAGCTTATATTTAGAATCTGTGTATGCATTGCTGATTTTTTCAAAGAATAAATCATTATCAATAGTGTTCCTTAAATCCTCTATATCCGTGTAAACCATAGGCATATCAAATAAAGCCAGCTTAGGAACAAAATCAACCTCTGGAGCTGTTGTTTGAACTATAAAATCAGGATATCCATTTTGTATTATAGTTCTAAGCATTTGCCGATCGGCTCCCATTGTTGCATCGGTAAATACTTCTATTTTAATTTTCCCGTTACTTAAGGCACATACTTCTTCTGCAAATTTTTTTGCATACAGATAAGTTAATGTATCTGTTGGACTATCAATACCTAATGTTAAAGAAAGTTCTCTGATGCCATCTTGCGTTGTCTCTAACATATTCTGTACACATTGTATATTTTCGTATACTGGAAGATTTATTATTTGATTCTGGCTCATGGTTTGATTTTTTAATTGTATAGGATATAAATTAACTTTTAATTTGCACAGCAAATTTGGATAAAATTGTACATTGTTTATTTTAACCGGACAATATCCTATTGCATTGATATTTACTACAAATTTATTAAAATTATCTAATTCGGAAATCCTTATGTATGCATTTTCTATAGGTGAACCGTTCGAGGCAAATAATTTGATGCTTAAAAATCCTTTTGGTATACTATTAATATTTTTAATTGAAGTATCAAGACCTATAATACAATTCTTATCCTTTGAATATATATAATCACAAAAATACAATTCCAACACTTCCTTTTGTTGTATTTGAAAATCATATTTTAATATATTCAGCTATATTAATAGTGTAACAAAATTTTCCATATACATAGAATATTTTTAGCATATTTGCAACTCGAATTATTTAACCTGACAACCTTTTCTACCTAAAGAAACAATTATATATCCATCGATTTCAAGTTTTTTAATAATACTTCTTATTTCCTTTTCTGATATTTTATAATAATTTCTACAAAATTCTTCATAGATAGAACGCCTGCCGGTACCCAGACCCTTTTGTTCTCGTGACTTGATTATATCAAGAACCATCATTTCAACATCTTTAACTGATTGATATGATAAATACTCTTTCTTTTTTAAATGATTAGGCAAGTTTTCTATTTTGAGAGAATCATTGGATACCTGTAGCATATATTCAATAGTATTTCTAAGTTCTCTAACATTTCCATGCCAGTTATAATCTTGACAAAATTTGACAAAACTTTCATCCAGATTTCTTTTATCACCAAATAAATCAAGAAAATAATTAATTAGAAGTTCAATATCACTCTTATGTTCTCTCAACGGAGGTAAATTAACCTGAAAAACATTAAGTCTGTAATATAGGTCATTCCTAAAATCACCATCATTCACCATGTCAAACAAGTCCTTATTTGATGCGGCAATAATTCTTACATCAACATTAATAATTGAGTCACCACCGATTCTCATTATTTCATTTTCTTGTAAAGCTCTCAACAATCTTGCCTGTAAGTTTAAAGGTATTTCGCCGATTTCATCAAGAAAGAGAGTTCCATGATTCGCCTTCTCAAAGACACCCATTTTACCACCTTTTTTAGCCCCGGTAAAAGACCCTTCCTCATAGCCAAAAAGTTCGGATTCTAAAAGATTTTCTGGTAAGGTGGCACAATTTATAGCTATAAAAGGCTTATACTTTCTATCTGAATAATTATGTATTGCGCCTGCAAATAATTCTTTGCCGGTTCCGCTTTCTCCTATTAACAAAACTGTAGAGGATGAATTTGCAACTTTTTTGCTGATATTTATTGCATCCATAAGTTTTGTATTAGAACCTTTGATGCTATCAAAATTATATTTTGAATAATAGCCTTTTCCAACTAACTTTTCATGCAATTTCTGTTGATTTATTAAAAGCTCATTATAATACTTCAATATTATCAATTTTCCAAAATAAACATCATCATAAATAACCTTCTTTATTGTAACAACAAGTTTTTTGTTTCTGAAATCAATAAATTCATCATGTATTTCATCTTTCGACAGTAAAACAGTTAAAACCTTATCTCTCTCCAATAAATTTGTTAAATAATCGTGTTCAATATATTCTTTACTAATGTTTAATATTTCAGAAGCTTTTTGATTTGATAATAAAATGAGTCCTTTTTCATCGCATAAAATAATACCATTGTCAAATTCATTCAAAACCACATCAAGCTGTCCGGCAAGCATCTTTTTATCATACAAAGTATTCTTAATACCTTTCCAATAAGTCGGAACTTTTAAAGAATATTTTTTAATAATTTTTTCGGATAGTTTTTTATCAATATTTAAATATGCAATAATATCCAAAATAGTAGAAATGTCAAATAGTCTATTTCCAATATTAATAACCTCTGCATCTACATCCGGTATAAATCCAAATTCATTCGGAGTAATAATGTAATCTACTTTTTTAATATTCGTTATACCTCTGTAACAGGGCAGAAGTTTCATGTTTTTAATTCCTAGGCTATATAAAGATGCCAAAGTTTCATTAGCCATAAAACTGTTGATATTAACTACATAGGCGCTCTTGTCAGAGTCAAGCTTCCAAAGTTTTTCCATTGATTGCTTAGATATTGTTCGTTTCATCATTAATGTAGGGGCGCTGCATTTAATATACTCTATCATTTCAATAAGAATGCTTGGATCCGTATATAAAATTAAATCTGTTTCATAAATAAAAGGCTTATTCGCCATGTTTGGAGTAAAATAATCAATGTCTACAGTATTTTCAAAAATGTATTTAAGTTCTTCTAAAAAATAATTACCTATCTTATCTTCTATAACTAAAATTGTAATCCTTTTTTTCAATATAAACACTCCTTCTAATTATGTGTGGACTATAAAATTATATATATAAATTCTATAATATAAACATGTGTTCAGATTCAATTATTATACCAGATATCGCACTAAATGGGAACTAAAAATAAATAAATAATTTAATTCCCATTTATGATTTAATAATTAACTTAAATATACAATTTGTTTTCTGTAAATGTTGAAATATTAACAATTATAGAAATTAAAATAAATACTAATTCTGGCATGTCTTTTGCTATATAAAATTATAAAGGAACAAGTTTGAATATAAAATAACGGAGGTTGAAATGTTTAAAAATTATTTAGAGGCAAAAAAATACATCTCAGAAAAGGATATAAAGATAATTGATTTTAAAATTGTAGACATGAGCGGAAGATGGCATCATCTTTCAATTCCCGCTGCAAGATTTGATGAAAAAATTTTGGAGGATGGCATAGGATTTGATGCATCAAGTTATGGATATTTAACAGTAGAAAAATCAGATATGGTGTTTATACCAGATATATCAACATCATTTATTGTTCCATTTTCAAAGATACCTACTTTAACAATGATTGGAAACATATATGCAATAAAAGAAAATAGAGAAAGGTTTGAAGATGATCCAAGATATTTAGTTGAAAAAGCAAAAAATGTGTTAAAGGATAAAAACATAGCAGATACGGCTCTTTTGGGTCCCGAATTTGAATTCTACATATTAGATCAGATTTCAGTTAAAAATGAAGTTAATCATATGGAGGTATACATAGATTCAAAACAAGGAGAATGGAATGCCGGAAATATAGATAACAACAAGGGATACAATATAAGAAATTACAATAGCTATCATTTAGATAAACCTTTAGATACCAGTTCTGATTTTAGAGATATGGTTACTTTGTACCTGGAAGAGAACAACATACCAATAAAATATCATCATTGTGAAAATGGGGGACCGGGACAAGTAGAAATTGAAGTATGCCATTCTGATATTATTGAAATGGCAGATAATACTATGAAACTTAAATATATATTAAGAAGTTATGCTGCTGAGCAAAATAAAACAGTTACATTTATGCCAAAACCATTCAATGGTGAATGCGGGAGCGGATTCCATATACATATTCAGCTGTTTGAAGACGGTAAACCTTTATTTTATGATGAAAATGGATATTCAAAATTAAGTAAAACAGCCTTATATGCAATAGGAGGCTTGTTAAAACATTCACCTGCACTAATGCCTTTTACAAATCCCAGCACCAATTCATACAAAAGATTGATACCAGGGTATGAAGCTCCGGTGAGCATATGTTTTGCGACAGCAAACAGGAGTGCTGTAATAAGAATACCGGGTTATGCTACCAGCCCTATGGAAAAAAGATTTGAAATTAGATTTCCTGATGCAACATGTAATCCTTACTATGCATATTCAGCGGTTCTAATGGCAGTGATTGATGGTATAGAAAATAAAATAGATCCAACGGAAGAGGGATACGGTCCATTTGACTTTAATTTGTACAATTTAAAAGAAGATCAAAAATCATTAATAAAAGCTCTTCCGACTAATCCTTTAGAGGCTGCGGCAGCTTTAGAGAACGATCATCAATTTTTATTAAAAGGAAATGTGTTTAGCAAAAATATAATCAAAAATCAAATAAAAAAGATAAAAAAAGACTATTATAAAATAAACGAAATGCCTCATCCAGAAGAATTTAGGATGTATTATAATTTATAAAGAAAATGTAGTCAATAAATATTTCAAGCATCCTGTCATCTCGTTGAATTTGTCAACAAGATGACAGGATGCTTTTTACATAGTTATTCTAATAAAAACTTATAAACATGCGGTGCTGTTATTTAAATATAAATTTATTAAATCATCATCACCGACTATTTCACGAATTCTTTCATATACATTTGAAGCAGCTGATTGCATTGCTTGCTTTGTTTCTTCCGGTAGATCAAGTATTATCATATCATTGTCAATAAGTATTTTTTTTCTTTCTTCAAAATTTTTATCTGCTTTTTCTCGTGCATATGCTGTCGCTCTGACTGCAGCTTCGTCAAGTATGGATTTTTCAGCTGTGTTCAAACCATTATAAATAGCATTACTTGTTATGAGAGATATTATATGTGGTAAATGTTTTGTGTTTGTAAGATATTTTTGAACTTCATAGAGATTAAAACCAGCTATAACTTCATATGAATTTTCCTCTGCATCTATATATCCAAATCTCAAGCTAGGGTATATCTCGCTATATGGTAATGGTATTACAGTTGCCCCAAGAGCTTCCCAAAATGCCTCATGATTGTGATCTTGAATTGTTCTTATCTTGACTCCTGTAAAATCTTCAATGTTTTGAATTTCTTTATTTGAAGTCATTTGCCTGAACAATAAATCAGCAAGACCTAATAACTTATAGCCGGAATTGCTGTAGGCATCGCTGATTTTTTTATAAAATATGTTGCTGTCAATTGTATTTCTTAAACAATTTATATCGTCGTAAACCATTGGCATATCAAATATAGATAATTTAGGGATAAAATCAACCTGTAAAGTAGTAGTTTGAACTATGAAATCAGGGTAACCCTCTTGTATTATAGATTTAATCATTTGTCTGTCAGCTCCCATTTTTGCATCAGTAAATATCTCTATTTGTATCTTTCCATCACTTAATGCGTACACTTCTTCAGCAAATTTTTCTGCATACAAGTAAATTAATGTATCTATTGGACTATCAATGCCCAGTGTAAATGACAAGTTTCTAACTTCATCTCGTGGAACTTCTAACACATTCTGAATACATTTTACGTTTTCATATGTCGGTAAATTTATTACTTGATCAGGTATTGATATTTGATTTTTTGATTGTATAGGATTTAGATTGATTTTCAATTTGCATAGCAAACCGGGAAAAAATTGTACATTGTTTATTTGAACCGGATAATATCCTATCGAATTAATTTTTACCGTAAATTCGTTAAATTTATCTGGTGCAGATATTCTTATGTACGCATTTCTTACAGGTGTTCCGTTTGACGCAAATATTTTTATGTTCAAATATCCTTTTGGGATTCTATTAAACTTTTCAGTCGAAGTATCAACGCTTATAATACAGTTATTCCCTTTAGAATACATGTAATTCCAATAATACAATTCTAACACTTCCTTTTTCTGTATTTAAAATTTATATAACAATATATTCATGAATACAAGATTCGTAACAACAAATTAAAGTGAAAATTACTTTTGCATGGTTGAATTGTGGTGTTTGGAAAAATTATGATAGTATAATAAAAATATATGTTATATACTAACAGTATAGTTAAGTCGGAATTATAGTGTTGTTGAATTAAATTTGGAATCATCCATGAAATTAATTGTTCTGGTACTGATACTTTAAAGTAAAATGGAGAATTGCTATGTACGAAATTTTATCACAAATGCATATTTTTTTAGTTGCGATTGTTTTTGTATTATCATTAGTATTTATAATAAAATCTACAGATATTTTAGTAGAAAATGCTGTCATGCTTTCTGAAATATGGGGACTTCCTGAAATGATAATTGGGGCAACCATCGTATCCTTAGGAACTACATTGCCGGAACTTTCATCATCTATCATATCCACACTTCAAGGCGGAAGCGGATTTGCGCTTGGAAATGCAGTTGGGTCTACGATTACAAATACAAGCCTTGTAATAGGAATAGGAGCCTTGTTTGGAAAGATACCGGTAAGTAAGGAGTCTTCTCGAAAACTTAGCTTATTGATATTTGTAGTATTAATATTAATTTTGCCTACTTTGATAACTAGAATTGGTAACACTAATGGATTTTTACCTCAGTGGTTAGGTTTTATTTTTTTATTGATGACTCCAATATATATTGTAATTTTAATATGGCAGGAAAAGAAATCACAAAATTTAGTTGTAAATAGCTTACATAATAATGAAATGAGAGAAGTGCAAAGCAATAGAACTATATTTTTTACACTTGTTAAAATATTTTTTGCAGCTATTGTAGTGGCTTTGAGTGCTTCTTCATTAGTTACATCAGCTGAAGTGGCAGCTAAGAGAATAGGCATATCGGATTTGATTATATCATCAACTATTGTCGCCTTTGGAACCAGCGTTCCAGAAATAAGCACAACTATTTCTGCAGCAAAAAGCAACCATGGTGGATTAGCCTTAGGTAATGTTATAGGTGCAAATATATTAAACATTCTATTTGTACTTGGATCATCCCTCGCACTTTCATCAAACGGAATGATAGTTATACGGAATTTTTATATTATTCATATCCCTGTACTTGTTATTGTGTTGACTGTATATGGTTATTTTGCTTATAACAAAAGCAAAAATGAAATTAGCATAAAGGAAGGTATTTTAATGATTTTAGTATATTTGTTGTATCTGTCTGGAAATTTACTTAGTATTTTGTGATATCATCGTGTAAGGTCAATTTAACTAAAAAACAAATTGGTTATGTCTATGTCCGTGACCACCTCGAAATTTTTGAAAGGTCGCCCATAAAACATGAACTGCTGCTATTGCAATATAAATTTATTAAATCATCATCACCAACTATTTCACGAATTCTTTCATACACATGTGAAGCTGCTGACTTCATTGCTAGTTTTGTTTCTTCCGGCAAATCAAGCATTATCATACCATTGTCAATAAGCATTTTTTGTCTTTCTTCGAGATAGTTATCCGCTTCTTCTCGGGTATATTCTGTTGCCCTAGCAGCAGCTTCATCAATTATAGCTTTTTCGGCAGATGTCAGGCTATTGTAAAGACCTGTGCTTGTTATGAGAGACATTATATGCGGCATATGATTGGTTCTAATAAGATATTGCTGAACTTCATACAATTTTAAAGCAGCTATAACCCCGTATGAATTCTCCTCTGAGTCTATATATCCAAACCTTAAACTTGGATATATCTCGCTGACTGGCAGAGGTACTACAGTCGCACCAAGAGATCTCCAAAATGCTTCGTGATTTCGATTTTGCATTGTTCTAATTTTAATTCCCTCAAAATCTTCAATATTTTGAATTTCTTTGTTTGAAGTCAGTTGCCTGAAGAATAAATCAGTAAGACCTAATAGTTTGTAGCCGGAATCACTGTAAGCATCGCTTATTTTTTCATAAAACATATTATTGTCAAGGGTGTTTCTTAAATCTTCTATATTGGTGTAAGCCATTGGAATATCAAATACTGATAATTTAGGGACAAAATCAACTTGCGGAGCAGTAGTTTGAACTATAAAATCAGGATAACCATTTTGTATTATAGATTTAATCATTTGTCGGTCTGCTCCCATTTCAGCATCAGTAAATATTTCTATTTTCATTTTTCCATCACTTAATGCATATACTTCTTCAGCAAATTTTTCTGCATACAGGTAAAATAAAGTATCCTTTGAAGTATCGATGCCCAGTGTAAATGATAGATTTCTAACTTCATCTTGTGGAATTTCTAATACATTTTGTATGCATTGTATATTTTCGTATATTGGTAAATTTATTATTTGATTAGTGGTTAATATTTGATTTTTTGATTGTATAGGATTTAAATTGACTTTCAATTTACATAGTAAACCTGGACAAAATTGTACATTGTTTATTTGAACAGGATAATATCCCGTTGCATTAATTTTTACTGTAAATTCATCAAATTTATCTGGTGCAGACATATTTATGTATGCATTTCTTATAGGTGTTCCATCTGATGCAAATATTTTTATGTCCAAATATCCTTTCGGTACTTTATCAAACTTTTCTGTTGAGGTATCAAGGCTTATGATACAGTTGCTATCTTTTGAATATATATAATTCCAACAATACAATTCCAACACTTCCTTTTGCTATATTTAAAATCTATATAACAATATATTCAGGAGTATAAAATTTGTAACAATAAAAATATAGTAAAATTATAAGCTAAAATCAATCATTGTATCACAGGAGTTTTTTCTGCATGTAGTTTCGAACTTTTAGAATTATCTATATGGCATGAGGTATTGTTAATACAATACAAATCTATCAAATCATCGTCACCAACCACCTCGCGAATTTTTTCATATAGAGGAGAAACTATAGACTTCATTTCTTGCCTTGTTTCTTCTGGCAAATCTACTATTGTCATACCATTAGAAATAAGCAAATTTTTTAGTTCTTCAAGACGTTCATCTGCTTTTTCACGTGCATAAGATATTGCTCTGACGGCAGCTTCACTTATTATGTCCTTTTCAGCTGCATTAAAACTGTTATAAAGAGCATTGCTTGTTATAAGTGATAAAAGATTTGGCAAATGGTATGTGTTTATTAGATATTTTTGTACTTCATATAATTTAAAGATAACTACAGTTTCATATGGACTTTCTTCGGCATCTATATATCCAAACTTCAAACTTGGGTATATTTCACCGGTTGGTAAAGGCACTACAGTTGCACCAAGTAATTTCCATAATTCCTCATAGTTATGATTTTGTCTTGTTCTAATTTTAATTCCTTTAAAATCTTCAATATTTTGAATTTCTTTATTTGAAGTCATTTGTCTGAATAAAGAGTCGGCAATACCTAACAACTTATACCCAGAATCACTGTAAGCATCGCTTATTTTTTCATAAAATGATTTGCTGTCAAGTGTATTTCTTAAATCCTCTATATCGGTATATACCATTGGCATATCAAATACTGATAGTTTAGGGATAAAATCAATCTGTGAAGCGGTAGTTTGAATTATAAAATTTGGAGATTCATCTAGAAGTATAGTTCGTAGCATTTCTCTGTCAGCGCCAAGCTTTGCGTCTGGAAATATTTCTATTTTAATTTTTCCATTGCTTAAGGTATATACTTCTTCAGCAAATTTTTCTGCATATAAATAAGTTAAAGTATCTGTTGGTCTGTCAATACCTAATGAAAAAGATAGTGACCTAACCTCGTTTTGCGGCACTTCTAATATGTTTTGAATATATTGTATGTTTTCATATGTTGGTAAATTTATTATTTGATTTGATACTTTATATTTAGACTGCATAGAATTTAAATTGACTTTTAATTTACATAGTAAACCGGGATAAAATTGCACGTTGTTTATTTGAACCGGATGATATCCTAATGCATTAATTTTAACCATGAAATTATTAAATTCGTTTAGTGTGGATATTCTTACATATGCATTTTTTATAGGTGCTCCGTCTGATGCAAACATTTTAATATCCAAATATCCTTTTGGAACTTTATCACATCTTTCAGTCGAAGTATCAAGACTTATAATGCAATTATCATTCCTTGAATATATATAATCCCAATAATACAATTACAACACTTCCTTTTTCTTTATTTCAAATTTATATATTAATATATTCCTGTATATAATATTTGCAACAATAAGTATATTGTTATCTGCGAAATTGATACGCTAAAAAATAACAGCCAGATATGTGATGACGACTATTGAGCAGATTTTTTTTTTGGTTGGACTTTACTATTGAATAGGAAAAAGGCTTTTGGCAACAGCCAAAAGCCTTTTTTGAATTAGTGTTCTATCATTAATTCTATTAAACTTCCAGACGGTAAATAATTATTTACTTTTTAAAATATTCCTTTATTATAAACGCTATTTTGCATTTTGTTCTTTGCATTTTGCAATTCTTTATATCCCACAGATGTAGAACTATTTAAGCTAGGAACTGAATTGTTCATATTTCCTTGACTTGCTGCATTTGCATAATTTGAAGCTAAATTAGCGCCTAAAATCATATTTTGACTTGCAGTAGAATTCATATTCTGTTTAACATTTTGAATTTCTGCTTGACCTATTGATTGTGAATTTTTTAGAGTAGGAATATTTCCATTTATAAATGACATATTATTACCTCCATTAAAAGTTTTGTAAGTCCTGCTTACTTGAATAGTATCTGCAAAAAAAAACTATGTATTCTAGCAGTATAATTTACTAAATTTAAATAATTATGATGTTTAATGTGATATAAGGCATAATTATCTGAAAATTGAAAGTTTACATTATTTTTCAATTTAATAATATTATTATAAATTCAATGGTAGTTGATTTCGAAAATCAGATATGATATAATTTTTAAAAAAATATATTTTATACTATTTAAATAAAAACCAATTGAAGATGTTATTATTTAATCAAATGAAAAAAGCTGTATTCAAAAGGTAATCACTTGGAGGATGATATGAATCGAGGAAATTTTAATTTAGGTGATGAAATTCGTTTTATTGTTCAAGATGCAGTAAACAATAGAGATTTTAATAGATTAAACCATGATATCAGGAATATTGTTAATGGTGCACTTGATGAGGTCAGAAATTCACTTGGAGGTAATCGTAGGGATCATGAGCCATGGAATCATCAGACATGGAAAGTAAATGATTATTCACAAAGTTATGACCAAAATTCACAGACATGGAATTTCAATAATAATCAACAATGGCATGAAAATAATTCACAGACACAGAATGCTCAAAATTCAAGTGGACATAAATATAACCATAATAATATGAACAATTATACTCATAGACATGGATATAAACAAAATAAACAGGAACAAAAGTCTGAAAATACTGTTCCTGTTGGAAAAGTTTTAGGTATGCTTTTGACTATATTTGGTTCAATTGGAAGTATCGGGCTGCTAATTGCAATGATCGTGTTGGCGATAATAGGATATTCATTGGAAAATAGTGTTATGTATACTATTATTGCTTTCATACTGCTACCATGTTTTATCGTAAGTATGACTTTATTATTGAATGGAAGCAGAATTCGCAAGAGATTAAAGAGACACAAAAGGTATATATTACAGATGCATAATCGCAATTACTGCATGATTAAGGATTTATCTTCCGTAACAGGAAGAAGCGCTAAATATATAGCTAAAGATTTGCAGAAAATGATTGATATTGGAATGTTTCCAGAAGGACATATGGATGATAAAAAAACCTGCTTCATGTTGAATAACGAAAGCTATGAACAGTATCTCAATTTACAGGAAAATATGAGAATGAGAGAAGCGGAGGAACAAGAAAAGAAAAAAGAAGAGACTTTGTACCGAGAACAGACAGAGGAAAATAAACGAGATAAAAAGGATACATTGGATCCGAAAATCAGTAAAGCAATTGATGAAGGAAGACAATATGTTCAGAAAATCAAAAATGCAAACATCGAAATACCGGGAGAAGAGATTTCACGTAAATTAGACAGACTAGAAGATGTAACAGGAAAAATTTTTGATTATGTAGAGACACATCCTGAGAAATTTCCGGAAATAAAGAAATTTACGGAATATTTCTTGCCAACGACATTAAAATTATTAGATGCCTACAGAGAATTTGAATACCAGCCTGTTGTAGGCACAAATATTTCAGCTGCTAAGAAAGAAATAGAAGAAACTATGGATACCATTAATCATGCATTTGAGAATTTGTTAGATAGTTTGTTTGAAGATGTTGCAATGGATATATCCACTGATATATCTGTCATGGAGACTATGTTTGCTCAGGAAGGATTATCACAAAAGAACAAAAAATAAAATAAGCTATAGGGGAAGTAAACCATGGATAATAAAGTACCTACATTAACCTTTGAGCCTTTTGATGAAGGAACATCCGAACAAGGGGAATCAAACAATGAAATAATGAAAAAAGATGAAACTCAGATTGATAAACCATTATTTGATGAAAGTGACATGACACCGGAAGAAAAGAAAATAGTTGATGATTTTGTAAATCAGATTGATTTAAGAAAATCAAATCAAATTCTTCAATATGGTGTAGGAGCTCAGAAGAAAATAGCAGATTTTTCGGAATCTACGCTAAACAATGTAAAGACCAAAGATTTAGGCGAGATAGGTGAAATGCTATCAGGCATTGTAACTGAATTAAAAAGTTTTGATGTAGATGAAGAGGAAAAGGGATTTTTTGGACTCTTTAAAAAATCATCAAATAAGCTTACTGCAATGAAGGTTAAATACGATAAGGCAGAAGTAAATGTAAATAAAATCTGCGAGTCTTTGGAAAAAAACCAGATACAGCTGCTGAAAGACATTGCAATGCTTGATAAAATGTATGATCTTAATAAAACATACTATAAAGAACTTTCTATGTATATATTGGCCGGCAAAAAGAAGCTGGCTAAAGTTCAGGAAGAAGAATTACCTGCATTGATGGAAAAATCGACGGCCAGCGGTTTGCCGGAGGATGCGCAGGCAGTTAACGATATGGTTGCAATCTGCAACAGGTTTGAGAAGAAAATTCATGATTTGGAATTAACAAGAATGATATCTATCCAAATGGCACCACAGATTCGATTAGTTCAGGGAAATGATACAATAATGGCTGAGAAAATACAGTCAACGATTGTAAATACGATTCCTTTATGGAAAAGTCAGATGGTTTTAGCTCTTGGTGTTACACACTCAGGTCAAGCAGCAAAAGCTCAGAGGGAAGTAACGGATATGACCAATGAGTTATTAAGAAAAAATTCAGAAATACTTAAAATGGCAACGATAGATACAGCCAAGGAATCAGAACGAGGAGTTGTTGATATTGAGACACTTCGTGTCACAAATGAGTCGTTGATTTCAACTCTCGATGAAGTGATGCGTATTCAGACAGAAGGTCGTCAGAAGAGAAAAGAAGCAGAAATCGAGTTGAATCGAATTGAAGTAGAATTGAAAAATAAGCTTTTAGAAGTAAGCGGTCAATAATAAGAAGAATTGAATATAAAAAAAATTGGCGGAATAATCCGCCTTTTTATTTATTTGAAAATTTTGCCTGGGTATAACCATTTCTATCATTATAAACATGTTTTTGGAATAATAATGGTGAATGGAAAATAAAAAATAGATGAAGACTAGAAAGGTTAAATTTGTAAGATAGGAGAATACTTCCTGCCATACTGTTTTAAGATTGAGAGCATTCGTTGTACACATAAAACTAAATATTTTAAAATAGCAATTTATATTAAGACTTATCAGAAAAAGATTGTTATAATAATTATTAAGATTGAAGGAGGTGTCTAAATATGGATGTTCAAAATACGGTGATGAAAACAGTCAACTACATAGAAAAAAATTTATATAATGAAATAAATCTGGATGAAATTTCTGATGCTGTGAATTACTCTAAATTCCATTTAAACAGATTATTTGCAGATAGAGTTGGTCTCACTATTTATAAATATGTTCAAATGCGGAGGCTCACTGAGGCGGCAAGAAAGCTGATTAAAACGGATATGCCTATAGTTGAAATTGCCATGGAGGCAAATTACAATTCTCAGCAGGCTTTTACGCTTGCATTTAAGCAGGTTTATATTTATACGCCACAAGTATACAGAGCAATGGGAGTATTTGTTCCGAAGCAGAACAGATTCTCGATGAATTCCAGACGGATGTCTCAACAGAATATATTTACTAAATGTGGGGTGATGGCAGCATGAGTACAATACCTTATGTGATAGAACAGACCAATCGCGGAGAGCGAAGTTATGATATTTTTTCCAGGCTTTTGGCAGATAGAATTATATTCCTAGGAGAAGAAGTCAGCGATGCATCAGCAAGTTTGATTACAGCCCAGCTGTTATTTTTAGAGGGACAGGATCCGGATAAAGATATTAGCTTATATATTAATAGTCCCGGTGGATCAGTTACAGCTGGTTTTGCTATATTTGATACGATGAATTATATTAAATGTGATGTATCTACAATTTGTATAGGCATGGCAGCAAGCTTCGGCTCTTTTTTATTAGCCGCAGGAGCACATGGAAAAAGATTTGCACTGCCAAATGCTGAAATTATGATACATCAACCGTCCATTACAGGAGGAATTAAAGGACCCGTCAGTGATATCAAAATAATGTCTGATTATATGCAAAGAAGCAAAAGGCAGCTGAATAGTATACTTGCTCAAAATACCGGTCGAAGCATAGAAGAAATCCAGCGTGATACGGACAGGGATAATTTTATGACGGCAGAAGAAGCGGTAGCCTATGGATTAATTGATAAGGTTATTGCGAGCAGAGATTTAAAAATGTAAATGACAAAAGCTGTAATCCATGAATAGGAAATTACAGCTTTTTATAATATAATTATCTTTTTCAACTACATTTATTATATCATAAAGCAAGCCAGAAAACGGCTTGCATCACAACGATTCAATAAATACATCAAGACAAAGACTTATGTCTTTGTTTCCTCTGTGTATTTATTATATCATAATTTTTTGATAAAAACAAGACTTGTTCTTATTAGGGAACTATGTTACTTTGATATATACTGAAAGTGTATTAGGCAACTTTGCTACTCTCATCTAAAATATCAAAGGAGACATTGTATGGAAAATTATGAGGTTGAATTAGATTTTGAAGTGAAACAATTAAAACATGTTATTTCTATTGCCGAAAAGCAGTTGAGTGCCATTCAGCAAAGCAACAGGCGGCAGCTATCTGATGTCATTGATGCAAAAAAAGAACTGAGAGAAAACACCAGTCACTCAATATATGGGCTATGGTCTTCGGAAAGATTTCATGAATTGGCATCATTAAGTCAATATGTAAACCCAGTGTTCAGTAAAATATCTACACTGGAAGTGGAAGCGAATAAAATGCTGGCATTGGAAAGGATGATACAATCTCCGTATTTTGCTCGAATAGATTTCCAGTTTGAAGATGAAGAGGAAGTTAAAAAAATATATATTGGCCGTACTTCCCTTATGGATGAAAAAGATGGTGAAATATATGTATATGACTGGCGGTCACCATTGGCCAGCGTTTTCTATCGCTTTGGGGTTGGAAAAGCATTCTATGATGCTCCCTGTGGGAAAATTTCAGGTGAAGTAAGCCTTAAACGCCAGTTTGAAATCCGCTGTGGAGTACTTGAATATTTCTTTGACGCCGATGTGCAAATTATAGACGAATTTTTAAGAAAACTTCTGTCCCAAAATGCTTCATCAAAAATGAAGACTATTGTAGAAACCATACAGAAAGATCAAGACATTGTAATACGTGATATGAAAAATGATTTGATGATGGTGCAGGGCATAGCGGGAAGCGGAAAAACTTCAGTAGCTCTTCACAGAGCGGCATATCTTATGTATCAGGGTCTTTCTACCAAATTGTCATCTCAAAATATAATGATTATCTCTCCTAATACTTTATTTGAGCAATACATTTCCAATGTGCTTCCGGAGTTGGGGGAAGATAATGTAATCTCTGTTAACTTTGAAGAAATGTTCAAAAACATGATCTCTTGCACACAAATTGAAACCAGGCATCAGCTGTTAGAAAACCTTATTACATGTCAGGAAAAAGACAGAAGCAGTTTGATGAAAAAAAGCGTGGAATTTAAAACTTCCAATCAATTTAAAATAATTTTGGATCGTTTTATTGAGGATATTCCGAGAAAATGGATTGAGTTCAGCGATGTTGAATATGATGGAAAATGTATCTTTAGCCGATCCTTGTTAAAAACTGAAGTTTTAAACAAGAGAAGAAACATACCGCTAGGGTTGCGTTTAGGACAGTTGGAAGAATCTATTTTTGAAAAGGTACATGGAATGCGGAAAATCCGTATGAAAAAATTAAGAACCTTTGTCAAGCAGTATAAAGAACACACCTTTGAAGTGGAGGAATTTGCACGGTTATTATCTATTTCTGAAAGTACTGTTTTGGCTCAGACAATTCATAGTTTTACCAAGCTAAATATTCTTTCTTTATATAAAAAGCTGTTTAGTGATTTAAAATATTTTAAATGCCTGGCAAAGGGAATTCAGCTGCCCGATGACATAGATGATATTTTGAAACTTACTCAAGAACGCTTAGAAGGAGAAAAATTGCCCTATGAAGATGGTTTGGCACTAGTATTTTTACAATTGAAATTATACGGTTTTAGAAGCGGCAAGTCTATTAAACAAGTTGTAATTGATGAGGCGCAGGATTATTACCCTCTTCATTTTGAAATTGTGAAAATATTATTTCCTCAAGCCCGGTTTACTATTCTGGGTGACATTTATCAAACTATTGAAAAATCGGAAGATTCAGCCTTTTATGATAAAATAAACAAGATTTTAGACGTGAAAAAATCAACATTGATAACTATGAATAAAAGTTTCCGATGTACTAGTGAAATCCTGAATTTCAGCAGAAGGTTTCTTCAGCAGAATTCAGAAATCGAAAGTTTCAGCCGAAAAGGAGAAGAGCCAAAGGTTTATGGAGCAAATAACCAGGATGAACTTAATGAACTGATTATAAAAGAAATTCAATTTTGTAAAGAGGAAAAATACCAATCCATTGGCTTGCTGTGCAAAACAGAAAAAGATGCTGAAGCTCTGTATAGCAGCTTGAAGGCGCATTTGGATATTTGTTTGATCAACAGCCATACCGTTACGGATATCAAAGGCATATTTATTTTACCTCTGTATATGGCAAAAGGCTTGGAATTTGATGCTGTGTTATTGTGTGACACCGACAAAGAGCATTATTCTACTGAAGATGATAAGAAACTTTTATATATCGGGTGTACCAGAGCCCTTCATAGATTAAGTCTGTTTTATACAGGGGAAATGAGCACTCTGTTAGATTAAAAGCTTAAAAGGAGGAATATCAATTGGTTTATCAAAAAGTGGTCAGAATACTGGCAAATATACTGGATTTGGACGAGGAAGATATTACCCCGGAAATAGAATTGACACCGGAATTTGAAATAGAGAAAATTCATATTGCAAAACTAGTTATCAAATGTGAAAAAAAATTCAAAATTACAATACATGACGAAAAAGTTTACAGTTTTCGCACAATAAAAGATATTGCAAAATACATTGAAAACACTTTGTCAGAAAATGAAGGCAATACTTCTGAAAGTTCTGAAGAAGAGCGTATGGGGTGGTATTATTCCTAAATTGAAATGAATTTGAGGTAAAGATTAAACGAATAAAAAATCAAATCATATTGACATTTATCTATATAAGATATATAATTTTATAAAAATAGCTGTCAATTATATAGTTATACTAAAGCCATTGTCACAGATGGCTTTTTATTAAGAAGTTATATGCGCACATGCTCATATAGTAATATACTTGATATGCTTTTTAGAAAATGAAATATAAAGGTTCAAGGGAGGTGATGATTTGATTGAAATTTTGAAAGCATTATCAGATGAAACAAGGCTTAGAATAACAGCCCAAATATTTAAAGGTGAAATGTGCGTATGTGAAATTGAAGAATGTTTAGGTCTAACACAATCCAATGCTTCTAGACATTTAACGGTATTAAAGAAAGCAGGAATATTAGAAAGTTATAAAACCGCACAATGGACTTATTATAAAATTAGCGATGCATTTATCAGAGAAAACAAGGAATTATATAATTATCTAACAATCAAAATCCATGAATTACCTTGTTATGAAAATGATTGTGATAAATTCAAAAAATGTAGGTTACAAGATTTATGTAATTGTGATAAATAAATGGAGGATTATGTTATGCGCAACGAAGAGACACAAGGAATAGGATTTTTTCAAAAATATTTAACGGTATGGGTAGCAATTTGTATGGTTGTAGGAGTGTTAATAGGGAAGTTTATACCGGTAATTCCCGAGTTTTTTGGTCAGTTTGAATATGCTAATGTTTCTATTCCGACAGCCATACTTATTTGGGTAATGATTTACCCTATGATGATGAAGGTGGACTTTCAAAGTATTAAAAACGTCGGAAAAAATCCAAAGGGTTTATATGTTACCTGGATTACAAATTGGATAATTAAACCTTTTACAATGTATGCTATAGCGTCATTTTTCTTATTTGTAGTATTTAATAAATTAATAACACCTGAACTGGCAAAGGAATATCTTGCAGGGGCTGTATTATTAGGAGCTGCCCCATGTACGGCTATGGTATTTGTTTGGAGTCAATTAACAAAAGGAAACCCGGCATATACTATAGTTCAGGTGGCGACTAATGACATAATAATTTTAATTGCATTTGTACCTATTGTTAAGTTTTTGTTGGGAGTAAGCAATATTTCTGTTCCGTGGGACACTCTTATTTTGTCAGTAGTGCTTTTTGTAGTAATACCATTATCTGCTGGAATTTTAACTAGATTGAATATAACTAAAAAGAGAGGTTTAGAATACTTTGAGAGTGAGTTTTTACCTAAATTTGATAATGCTACAATAATCGGATTATTGCTTATGCTTGTATTGTTATTCTCATTTCAAGGAGAGGTTATTTTAAATAATCCACTTCATATAATTTTGATAGCAGTACCATTAACTGTACAAACATTTTTTATTTTCTCTATTGCATATATTGCATGTAAAATATTAAAATTACCATACAATATTGCGGCTCCTGCTGGAATGATTGGGGCATCAAATTTTTTTGAACTGGCGGTAGCAGTGGCAATTGCATTGTTTGGTATGGAATCACCTGCAGCATTAGCAACGGTTGTAGGGGTATTAACAGAAGTTCCTGTAATGTTGTTTTTAGTCAAAATAGCAAATAATACAAAACATTGGTTTCCAAAATCAAAGAGTAATTAAAATAAATAATAAGAATGGATAAATTTAAATAAAAAAATGCTTAAAAATTTTGAAATATAAAGGAGACCAACCATGAATAAACCTAATATAGCATATTAGTTAAAATAATCATAAAAGATATCAAAAAGCCGTAATTACCCTGCGTACTAACAGAGTGATTACGGCTTGAGATTCGTCATAATATTTACTGAAAAATATTTGACATGTCTATGTCTAAATCATCAAAAACTGAGGATACTAAATTTTCGTATTTAGTGAAATCTATATTTGATTTATTTACAAAATTATAAACTGTTATAGTCTCGATTTTGGGATTAGCGATCCAATATTCTTTAACTCCAAATAATTCATATTTATAAAGTTTTGTAAAAGTATCTGTATATTGGCTGCTTGGGCTCAGAATTTCAATTACAATATCAGGAGCATTTTTGTATCTTTGAAAGTCTGTATTTTCAAGTCCGCAAATAATTGAAATATCCGGAATTAACACATTATTATTGAATTCTAACTCGACCTCAGTGAAAACCTTACAGTTTTTTCCTTTAAGATAACTACCTATTTCAAGATTTAATCTGCTCATGATTTCTTGATGTTTATAACTTGGACTTGGTGACATCAAAACAATGCCATCTATTAATTCATATTTCATTTCGTCCTTAACTTCTAAATCATTAAATTCTTTTAACGAAAAAATTTTAGTTGAGTATTGTTCCATTGTTACCTCCACTTAATTTATTTTAAAACATCGTCTTTGCTTTTTATAAGTATATCAAATTATATTTATAGAGGGAGCTGTGTTTCAAGCGGAATTAAAGAACCTGTGTTTAACTAATATCATTTCCATTTAATAAAATTAATTAATAATTTCTTGTATTGATTTAAAAATTATTGTACTATATTTATAAGAAGAAGATTAAATAATAAATCTTATCATCGGATATATTTGAGTTGTAAATATACGGGAGTGTCGGCAAGTGAAAGGAGCAATTATGCACAGATATATAAATCAAATTTTGAAAGACAACAAAGAATTTGTAGAAAACAAAAAATATAAAAACTATATTACAACTAAATTTCCAGCTAAAAAAATTGCAATCCTTTCTTGTATGGATACAAGACTAACTGAGCTTTTGCCGGCTGCATTAAACTTCAAAAATGGTGATGTAAAGATAATAAAAAATGCAGGTGCAGTTATAACACATCCTTTTGGAAGCGTAATGCGTAGCCTTATGGTTGCAGTATATGAACTGGAAGTAAATGAAATACTTGTAATAGGTCATTATGACTGTGGTATGCAAGAGCTTGAATCATCAAAAATTATTGAAAAAATGTTGTCAAGAAATATTAAAAAGGAAACTATTGATATGATTCGCAGCTGTGGCGTTGATTTAGACCTATGGCTGAAGGGTTTTGATGATATAAAAACTTCTGTTAAGTCTACAGTTAATATGATTAAAACCCATCCACTTATCCCACATGACGTAGATGTTTACGGACTAATTATTGATCCAGAAACGGGAGAGCTTACTACTTTATTTTAATTATAGAAACCGTATCAGTCTGACATTTGCAGTTTTTTGACTGATACGGTTTTTTTGTTTTTAAACAATAATTAAATTTTACCAAACAGGAATGGAAGAGCCTTTTGAATCTTCGTCAATAACCTTTTTCGTTTCGTCTGTTTGATAAAGTTCTACAATGCGTTTGTAAATTTTATTATCCTTATCTTCTGTTCGAACAGCAATCACGTTTATATATGGATTTTCTCCTGGCTTTGATTCTTCCAATACGATGGCATCCTGTGTGGGAATAAACCCTGCATCCCGAGCTACTCCCGAATTAATTGCTGCCAGAGGAACTTCTTCTAAAGAAGCCGGTATATTTGTTGCCGACAGTTCTATAATGTTAAAATTCCTGGGATTTTCAATATCCTTTAAAGTTGGTGTTTTTTCAGCGGACGGATTTACACTTATGAGCCCATTTGATTCAAGCAATAAAAGAGAACGGCCTCCGTTTGTTACATCATCAGGAATTACAATGGTATCCCCGTCTTTCAACTCACCGATGCTGCTGATTTTTTTAGAATAAAGACCGAGAGGCGCAAATACAGTTTCACCTATGACAGAAATTTCATATCCATGCTGCTCAATTTCAGTATTTAGATAAATGTAATGCTGAAACGCGTTCATTTCAATTTCTCCTGAATCTAAAGCCGCATTTGGAAGCGGATATGAATCAAAGAAAACAAGCTCAATATCGATGTTTTCTTTTGCAGCTTCTTCCTTAACATGATTCCAAACTTTAGAATCGCTTCCGGTCAATCCTACACGTACTTTGACAGGCTCTGCTGCGGGAGTTTCATTTTCAGTAGGCGTTTCGCCTGATTGAGCAGGTGCGCTGTTTCCGGATGCACATCCGGATAACAGTAAAGAAAGTATTAGTGCTAAAATTATTTTTTTCATTTTTATTCTCCTAATATTATATTATTTGCAAGAAAATATTGTACGTTTATAAGATATAACAGCCTTGCAATCTGTTGAGTCTTTTTAGTGTGATGTCTTTTTTATAATTAAATTTCCTATGAACTGAATTATTGAAACCAGAATTAGAATAACAACAACGGAAACATAGGTAATATCCTGATAAAACCTGTTATGACCGTATCTGATGACAAATGAACCAAGACCTCCGCCTCCTACAGCACCGCCCATGGCGGTCAGCCCAAGAAGGCTTATAGATGTTATGGTTGTTGAGCGTGCAAGTGCAGGTATGCTTTCCTTGAGATACACTCTGAAAATTATTCCTGCAGGAGATATACCCATGGATTGTGCGGCCTCAATAAGACCGTTGTCAATATCCGAAAGGGCCATGTCAACTTGCCTTATAAAGAACGGTGTACAACCAACAACAAGAGGGAAAATAGCTCCTTTTATGCCGATAAAAGTTCCGACTATCCGCTTTGTCAGTGGTATTAAAGCAGTAATTAGAATTACAAATGGTATTGAGCGGAACAAATTAACTAGTTTATCTATTATTTGATGAACAAAATTATTTTCCATTATGTTTCCCTTTCTTGTTACTACTAACAAAGTACCCAAAAACAGTCCTGCAATAAAGGAATAAATTCCTGATAAGAAAAGCATTTGCAGTGTTTCACCTATGCTTTTAATAAATTCATCGGAATAATTAAGCAAATTAGGGGTATATGTTTCCATTATTTCAAGCACTTTTAATCACCTCCAATTTGATGTTAATATTTTCTAAATGCTGGATAACAGATTCTTGGTCTTCTTTGCTTCCGCTTAAAATTACAATTAAGGATCCTAAGATGGTTTCCGATATTACTTCGATATTTCCAAAAATAATGCTTGCATTTACATTGTATTTTCTTGAAATATATGAAATAATGGGCTCTTTTGTATTTGAACCGTGAAAATCGAGTCTGCAAAGTTTCTGTCCGTTTTCAAGATTAACTATTGATGAATGTTCCTCAATTAATTCATCAATACGAGACAGGTTTGATGTAGTACTTATAAAGTCCTTTGTTATTTTTGCTTGAGGATTAGAAAAAATAGAAACCACATCGTTTAATTCTACCACATAGCCGTTTTCCATCACGGCAACTCTGTTGCATATTTCTTTGATTACGCCCATCTCATGGGTTATTATTACTATGGTTATACCTAGCTTTTTATTCAAATCCTTCAACAGCTTCAATATGGACTGGGTGGTCTGAGGGTCCAATGCTGAGGTAGCTTCATCACATAATAAAATTCCAGGATCATTGGCTAAGGCTCTTGCTATTGCCACCCTTTGCTTTTGCCCTCCGGACAGCTGTGACGGATAAGCTTTTGCTTTGTCGGAAATACTCACTAAATTTAAAAGTGAAGTTACCTTTTTATCTATTTCATTATTGCTAATACCTTTGTACCTCAGGGGGAACGCTACATTTTCAAAAACTGTTCTTGATGCAAGCAGGTTAAATTGCTGAAATATCATTCCTATTTTTTGACGATGATGTCTAAGATTTCTTTCATTTAACTGAACAATGTCAACATCTTCAATAAGTATCTTGCCTTTGGTAGGTCGTTCCAGCAAGTTAATGCACCTTACCAGCGTGCTTTTACCGGCTCCGCTGTATCCTATCACTCCAAATATCTCAGCTTTTTCAATTCTTAGGTTAACATTTTTAACTGCATCAACAATACCGATGTCTGAATCGAAGGTTTTAGATACATCTATTAATTGAATCATTAGTTTTCCTCCTAGATGTTCTGATTTTTTACGTTTTCTAAATGCTGTGCCTTAATTTTTTTAAGGAGGTCAGAATCTAAAATTAAATCCAAAGCTGTATGTGCAAGGACTGTAGCTCCCAATCCTATGGATTTTAATCCTAATTCGCTTTTGGATGCTTCTCTGAATTCAATGCTGTGACCTGCAATGTATTTGTCGGAAATCTTTATAGACGGCTGAATTGTGGGAACAATCTGGCTTACATTGCCTACATCCGAGGAACCAAGTCCCTTATGTGTAGGTTCGTCAGGGATGAATTCTCCGTATTGATTCAAATGTTTTTCATAGACCTTATCAAACAAGGGTGTTGGAACAATATTGTCAACACTGTTCTGAAATAGTCCGAATTTGTAAGTTGCACCTGTCTGAAGAGCAGCACCTTTCACTATATTTTCAAATTTGCAATACAGATCATTTAAAATCGGTCTTGATTTGGCACGAAGATAAAATCTTGCACTTGCGTAATCAGGAACTACATTTGCAGCAGCACCGCCGTTTGTAATTACACCGTGAATTCTTACATCATCTGTAAGATGCTGTCTCAATGCATTGATTGCATTGTAAACCTGTATAATTGCATCTAATGCATTGATTCCTTTTTCAGGGGCTCCTGATGCATGAGAGGATTTTCCGAAGAATTCCACATCAACAGGATCATTGGCTAAAGAAGCTTTAGTAAGATTGTGTGTATATCCCGGATGCAGTCCTAAAGCAAAATCTACATCATTAAATAAACCGTTTTTTACAAAGCTTCCTTTGGCACTTCCATTTTCTCCTCCTTCTTCTCCCGGTGTACCGTAAACTCTGATTTCACCGCCGGCATCATCAATTATTCTCTTTAATGCTGTTGCAGCTAGCGAGGAAGTTGCTCCATAAAGGTTGTGTCCGCAGGCATGCCCTATTCCGGGAAGTGCATCATATTCTGCAAGGAACACAATCGTTGGACCAGGCTTGGTGCTTTTGTATCTAGCATCAAAGCCAGTGGGATGTCCGGCCACATCTGATTTTACTTCAAATCCTTCCTTCTGCAGCTGTTCTGACAGAACTTTGCTTGCAAAAAACTCATGATTGCTAACTTCCGGATTGTCGTGAATATCCAAAGCTATGTTTTGATATTCTGCTAATTTTTTTAAAACTGTTTCATCAATTAATTCTCTTATAACTGACATTATAATTCCTCCTTTAATATATTGCAGGCTCCACTGACTTGTACGTTTCCTGAAGGTTACCTAATCAGTACTGAGCTGCATAAGACCTACCGACAGTTTTTCAGAAACATCCTGAAAAGGGGTTAAGGCTATAAAAAAACCTGCCTTCTATTAAGAAAGCAGGTGATTTATTAACATACTTTCTCATCTTTCAAACCATTAGTTGGTTTGCAGGAATTAGCACCTTGTATTAAAATACAGGTTGCCGGGCTTCATCGGACCAGTTCCTCCGCCTCTCTTGATAAGAATAAAATATTTAATTTAATTATACATATATGATTTATATGTTTTGCTTAGTATAAATGATGTATGATATATTGTCAAGATTTTTTTGAAAAATTATTTTCTTAATTTATGAGTATGTATTATACTCATGAATCATTGACTCTGGTCTTGGTACTTGTTATAATAATATCAATCAATATTACTTGAAGGGGATGATAGACATGGGAAAGAAGGTAAAGGTATGGACAAAACAACACGCTAACATCCTAATTGATTTAGAGAAAAACGGATGATATATTGTGAAAATAGAATATATCCAACAGAAAATGGGGGATCATGCTCAGTTATATTTAGATTTTTATAATTGGTATCGCAGGGCGGCTGAAAAGATTGTGCCTGCACCAAGTGATGTTTAATTCCTGTTAGAGTAGGAACACTGTGGGAGGTGAAAAAAGAATGGATAATAAATGTACACAGGTAACACTTTATACTATCCAAACTGACGAAGTTTTGGAACAACTAAAACAAAATGGATACCACACTGCAAAAATGAAATTTATTAAAGAAAAATATGGTGAGGTTGCTTCTACATTTGTAGATGCTTACAAATGGTATGTATTTAATGCGGAAAAGATTGTTCCAAGACCTGAGGAAGCAGAGTCGGCTGTTTGGAGTTACAGGGATCCGCTATACATAGAGAAACATAGTGGATGTCAGGTTTTACAAATTACTGCACCGATAAAAGATGCGGTATTTTTTAGGATGAGTGACTGGAATAAACGACTAAATTTGCGTTATATAGGTAAAAATTCAGAAGAAGAAAATACATATGATAAAAAACTACTTCAATATGGAGTGGATTATGAAGGGAATGTATTTCTTACTTCATTTTATCCTCAGTTGAAAAACGAACTGGTAAAGAGTTGGCAGAATTTATTCCAATATGACAGCCTCGTTAAGGAGCAGGGAGATTTGTTGTTTCCTGATATGCAAGCCGGATTTTGGCGATTAGAATGGGATTGGGTGCAGAGAATATTGTAAACGTCAGTCAAGTATTTTTTTGATATAATTTTTACATATTTTAACATATGGAACTTTTTTGCTATTTATACGTCTATATAATAATATGAACATTTTTAAGATATAAAAAATTGTTGAACAACCTTTATTAAAAAAAGTAATTCTATAAAAGTGGGAGGGTGTAGTATGATGTTAAAGAAAGGCAGCAGTAAATTAAAGATTTTATTATCATTAGTTATGGGGGCTTTCTTAATGTCCATGAATATTATCGCATATGGAGTAGAATTTAATGATGACATACAACAAGTTTCGTTAGATTACTATTATTTTGAAGGCTTCGGAGAAGATAAAATTATTAAAAGTGTTCAGGACGGCACATGGTATTTATTAAAAGCTGACGGACATAAGATTGAATTAGAAGGCAAATATCTGGACTATGCATACACGGTAATAGGAAAATATTACAGTTTTAACGATGATTATTATCGTTTTGTTATTGGAAATAATAATGGTTCTACCAGGTTTACATATGTGGATAAAAATGGCGAGGAATGCTTGGTAAATGGCTACACAGCATCTTCCCCGACCTTGAATGAAAGATATTATTTGCTAATTAATGATGAAAATGATGGAAGCAGTTTTTATGGACTATATGATAAATATAATAAAAAAGAAGTGATACCACTGGTATACAACAGTTTATCATATTATAGCGATGACAGGATAATTGCATTTAAGGATGATAAATATGGAATTATAGACATTAAACAAAATGTGATACTTCCATTTGAATACAGTAATATACAATACATAAACGACAATTTCATTATAGCAAAAAAAGATGGAAAAACAGGTGTGGTTGATATAAAAAATCAAAATATACTTCCTTTTGTATATGATGATATATTTTCATTTTCCTATGAGGATTACTGCAAAATAGTGAAAGATGGTAAAGCTGGTTTAATTGATCCAACTGATGCGGAAATCGCTATACCAATAGAGTATGATGACGTTTCATATGCCGGAAATAAAATGGCAGTAGTTCAAAAGGACGGTAAGCAAGGGGTTCTTAATACTAATAATGAGGTAGTTGTTCCGTTAAAATATGATTTCATTTTGGTTTATGAAAAAGCTATAGTTGTATATAAAGATGAAAAAGCAGGTGTATTAGATAAAGAGGGCAATGAAATTTTACCTGTTAAAGCAAAAGAAATAACTGAACTATTTGATGAATATTTTACATCTATGTTCTATGACAGAAATAATGAAGTCAAATATGCAGTTTATGACTATACAGGAAAAGAACTTGTTCCTCCCAAATATGACTATGTTGATTATGATTCATCAGATAAATATATGATTGCAAGAGATATTTATGGAACTAATATTTATGACAAAAAAACAGGTGAGAAGATTTTAAAAGAAGAACGCTATGCAGATATAAAATATGTTAATGATAAGTATTTTGCAGGGGGATTTCCAGGTTCATTAAGTATAGTCAATTTTGCCGGACAACAGCTTACATCTGGGGATTATAATTCTATATCAATTAAAAACATAAATGGTGAAGAGTTTATTGCTGCTGAATTAAATTCAACCAAACGTTTTGACAGAAAATTTGATTATTTTAAACCTGTAAAGGGTCCGTCAGCCTGGGCGATAGATGAGGTTTCAGAAGCAATTGAACATAATTTAGTTCCATATGATTATCAGGCAGCATTCACCTTAAATATTAAGAGATATGAATTTTGCAGCATTATAGTATCCTTTCTGGAAGAATATTTTAACATTACCAGGGATGAGATAAAAGAAGATAATAATATAGATGCTGTAAATCCACCTACGCTGGATTATTATAATGAAGATGTTTCCATATGCCTGCATTTAGGAATTGTTAGAGGAAGAGGCAACGGATATTTTGATGGTAACAGCGAGATAACCAGGGAAGAAGCAGCGGTAATGCTAACTAATTTAGCAAGGTACATGGGATTAGACAGTAATTCTGATCAGGTGCATTTAAATGATAAGCGTGAATTGTCAAAATGGGCATATGATTCAGTTAATTTTGTTTTAAAATGCAATGTTATGCAAGGTATGGGCAATGACATGTTTTCTCCTAAATCTGGATTAACAAGAGAACAGGCTTATATAATTATGAATAGATTATTAAAGTTGTAATTGAAAACAAGTAATTAATGGGAGGGTTGCTATGATATCATGGAAAGATATATTAAACATTGAATTTTTTGTGAAATTAGTGATTTGTCTTGCTGTTCTTAAAATAGCTTTAAGCGGTATTTATAAATATTTAGTTAAAAACGATAAAATAAAACCAAGCAAAATATCTATACTGTTTTATTATGATGACGAAAGCATAATTGATTCCTGGGAGAAAATTAAAGAAAAGGGAATGCTTAAATATATAATTAGATTTAGTATTTATCCTACAATTTATATGGGGATAGCAGGTGTTGTGTTTAAGTTGAATAATCGTGCCATGTTTGGTTTTGAACAAAATCAAGCAATAGTTATTGCTCTGATAATTGGATTCATAATAGGAATAATATGTGGTTTAATGAGGTGGAATGAACTGAACAAAAGATATATTAAATTAAAAGAAAAACTTTAAAACAGATAATGAAATACAAATTTTATTTACATCTGTTGAAAAATCCTCTGGAAAGTGTCCAGAGGATTTTTTATTTATATTATCTGTTGACAAATTATTAAAAATAGTATAATATCAATATAGACCGCATGGTCTAGACTAAATGGTCTATATTACATTGGAGGTGCATCGTGAAAGAAAAAAGTTTTGAAAAAAAATCAGAATTATTAGAAGCTGCATTAAACGAATTTTCTTCAAAAAAATATGAAGATGCTTCTTTAAACAATATTATAAAAAACGCCGGTATCAGTAAGGGTACATTTTATTATCATTTTAAGGATAAACAGGAGCTTTACATTTATTTGTTGGAATCCTCTGTTAAAGCTAAGTGGGAATTTATAAATAACAATATAAAATCAACTTTGTCAGAAAAAAGAGGGGATATATTTGAAATGTTTAAACTGCAGGCTAAAATTGGGGCAGAATTTGCATCAGTGCATCCAAATTACCATAATCTCAGCAAAATGTTTGTGAAAGAAAAAGGTAATGAAATTTATGATGTTGCTAAAGATATATTAACTGGAGAAAACACAGATACATTAAATAAAACTATTGAAAGAGCTATAGAAGACGATAATTTCAGAAATGATTTGCCCAGGGAGTTTGTAATAAAAATAATAAATTATTTATTTTCTCACTTTGAGGATGTTTTTAATTCGGAAAATGATATGGAACTTGAAAATATGATTAAAAACCTTGATTATTATGTTGACTTTATGAAGAATGGTTTAGGTACTAAAACTATGCAGGAGGGTATATGAACAAAAATAAAAATTATGATAAAATTGCAGCATTGATATTTGCTTTTGGCACTGTGTTTTTCCTTGTATTGGCATTTACAAACAATCAGTTTTTTAATTGGGCTTATGGTCGCCATCAAAATCAAATCAGTTGGTATTTAAGACCATTGTTTTTGATACCTTTTTGTTACTTTGCATATAAAAGAAGTTGGGCAGGTATTTCTGCCACAATATTTTTATTGTTAACCAGTATGTTTTGGTTTACAAAGCCTGGTGCTGTAAGTGAACAGGTAAAGGAATTTTTGCAGATGGAAATGGAATATTTGTTGGGTGATTGGGGATTAACCAAAATTTTAATTACGATGCTTGTTCCTGTATCGCTCATTGCCTTAGCTGCGGCATTTTGGAAACGCAACTTATATTTTGGAATTTCTGTAATGGTGTTTATAGCTGTTGCAAAAATGACATGGAGTGTTGTATTTGGAGGAGAAGCAGGCAAATCAATTTTCATTCCGGCAATAGTGGGATTAATAATTTGCATAGCTTTAATATATTTTGGATATAAGAAAATGGAAAAAAGATAAAAAATTATAGAAAAGGTTTGTACTAATGGACGAAGGATGAATATTGTTTAGTTCAATATTAAATTAACTTTATGTGAGGGAGCATTCAAAACTGAACTCCCTCACTGTTTATTTAACTATTATTTGAAGTGTATTTATAACTGCTTATTTGACTGTCATTCCAAAAAATTCACTGATATTAGCTCTGCGGTGTTGGAAGCTTCTGTTTCTGCATAATGAATCATATAATCATTGATGGTTATTTCACAATTTTTTTCAAATGGATCTGATCCTAATAACTCAAAAATATTTTCATTGCTAAATACCATGCCTCCATGACTTCTTGTATCATCTACATGAATTGGTAGCTTTTTAATGCCTTTTTCATCTGCAACAAAAAATACTCTGTTGTAATCATAGCCTTCATCATGGTATAGCGTTAATTTACCTGTTATAGTAGTTTCACCTGAGAATTTACTGATGATTTTTACCAATTGTTCAGGAGAATCCTGCGTGCATTCATATTCCACATTAATATCTTCTGCAGTCATACCTAAAATTCTGTCTTTTTCAAAAACTCGTATTGTTTCATCATCAATTTTAAAGTATCCATAATTATAATTTTTTCTTATAATATCTTTTCCGCTTGAATTTTCATCTTTATTAAAATATCTAAAGGTTATAGTGTGATGATTTTTGTTGTTATAATCAGTTTCAAATTCAAATATGCTGTCATCATTGGTTTCATTTTCTTTTAACCCATAATGGAATTCATCTGTAGTAAGTATTTTGATTTTTGAAATTTCATCTTTACCCAAGAAGTAATAATCATTTGTAAAATTGTTATCCTGCTGTTTATTAACACAGGCTATTGCATAGTTGTCCATGAAACCATATTTATATTTGTTGGCTTCATTTACAAGTGTAAATACAGGAACGTTCTTGTTAAATTCAAACATACCTTTATAATTATCATCTAAAGATATTATTTCTGTGAGAATTTCTTTAGGAGGTACTCCGCCGCCATAATTATAAACTATATTATAATTTATTGATTTAAATTTTCCCCGTCCTATTGCTGAATGCTCAGCTAGCTGCCGGTATAATTCATTGGTTTCTGTAAAGTATACTGAAAAGTTATTTTCCACCCCTACACCTTTATAGGTTGGAAAGTTTTTCACAGATTCTCCATCCGGCACTATTCTGCCTATATTTAAATAATTGAAAAATTCACCGCCAGGGTATATGCTATAAAATCCTTCACTTTCAATTTCACCTTCAAAATAAATGAAGACACCGTCATCATTCATTTTTCTTACATTGCTGACTATCAGTCCGCATACTCTGTCCTTTGCAGTGACAGTTTCGTCTAATTCATTGGTTGGATAATTTTTGCCTTCGTATTCAATGGTTCCGATTTCTTCTACAAGTTCAATTGATTTTAACTCGGACGAAATACCATCACTTCTAAAATTAGCTTTAACTTTAACTTTGTAAATTCCCAGTTCATTCGGTAAATCTTTGATTATATTAATATCATCATAATTTAAGGGAATACTTTCTCCAGCCTCTATGGTATATGGGTATTCGTTTTTTAGAATTTCTCTTGTTTCTTTGTCAGGAACAAAATATATACTGCCTTTGTCGCTAAAAAAGCCGTCAATAATAATTTCTCCGGTATATTTTACAGGCTGTGGTTCTTTTGTTTCCGTTTGTTCATTTTCTGTAACGGACTCACTTACATTTGGGTCATCTATGTTTGTATCTGTTTGCTCAGTGCATGAAGTTAATAATAATAAAGTTAAAATAATAAAAATTAATTTTTTCATAATTACCTCCAATATATTAGACGAAATATATATTTATTTGTTCTCTTATTTTAAGTAAGAAAATATGATATTTATAACAGGAAAGTAAAGAAGCTATTGTTTTTATTTATATTGCTATTATATTTAGGTCATGCTAAAATTAACGATAAATGGAACATATTGTAATTTGAAATCGTCTATATAAAAGTCCTATTAATAGCAATAGCACTTCCCTTGGATTAATTATGTCAGTACTCATATCAGGAGGAAATAATGCAAAAATTAAAGAATATATCAATTTTGAAATATGGTTTAGTAATTGTGCTGATATGCTTTATTATAAATATCTTTGTATATATGCAGTTTTCTGTAGATGAAGCTGTGTTTTTAAAGCATTATTATGATATTGAAATATATGACGATACATTCATGCATATTAATTATATCACAAATTCAAGTGATAACAGAGAAATTAAAGAAATAAAATTTCCGCAGATGCCTGATAATTTTGCTCAAGTTAGGATAGATTTCCTTCGAAACAGTTTTAATAACGGATATTATAGAACAAAAAAATTTGCACATTATAATTACAATATTTTTTCATTAATAATTAGTGCTGTTAATTCAAATGAAAACGACATAGCTGAGGGAAGCGTCATATTAGATAAAGCAATAATAATTTATTATAACGGTGATGAACAAGAAGTAAATATAGGCAAGATTATACTGCGAAAGAACAGCAATCGAACTGAATCTCTCACATCAACTTTTGTCCAATCATCAAGTGATAATAAAGCCACATCAGTGTTTATATCAAACGATAATTTTGTTATAACAGGAATAAACTCAGGTTTAGATGAAGAAATAAAAGATATATTTAAATTATCACTTAATGATAAGGATACTATGCAGCTTAATTACCCAATTAATGTTACGTCTGATGATTCTTTGACTTTTGACAGTCAGTTCAAGTTTGATTTGCATGATGTAAGAAGGTATAATGTTTATGAAATCCAAAAAAAAATATCATTAATAGATTCAGAAGGCAATCACGAAAATATGCGTATATTGAACTTAGATTACTATCCGGAGGACTTGTTTGATAAGGAAAATGACATTATAAAATATCTTAAGGAAATAGGGGTGAAGTGATGGAACAGGGTTACAGAAAGATTTTTTGGGGATATGTAATTTCAATATTTGATTTTAATTTGTGGAATATAAATATTTTACCTGATTTTATAGGATATTTCATTATTGGTTCAGGTGTGTATAAACTATATGAAGAATTTAATGATAAGAATTTTAAGACTGCAAACTCTTTGGCTAACTTTCTAATGTGCTATTCGTTAATAATGTCAATTGTAAATTACGGCATATCAAGTAATTCACTGGGTGTTGGATTGTATGATCATCCATATAAGAAATTTATAGATTTGTTTTTATTAATATTTGCAAGTTCTGTAACTCTGATTATGTCTTTTAATATACTATCAGGGACTACAGCATTATATCTAAAAAAAGAGCAAATAAATGAAGCCTTATCTTTAGAAAAAACTCAAAAAAATTATACTATACTCAACATAACAGGTATGATTCTTTTTTCTGTTTCAATAAATATTTCACATGGATATTTTGCCGCTTTAGTAGCTGTTTATATGATTATTGCAGCACTTTATTTTGTAAAAACAATAAGCAAAATTTCAAAAACAATAATATCTACCAATTAACCATTTCATTGATTGTTGCAGGAATTATGATTATTTTAATAATTAAATATGGTAGAAAAGATTGTGACCAATGTTGAAATTACGTTTTAGGGAGGGATTTGCTTGAGAAAAAATTATAAATATAGTACCGTCGTTCTAATTGTTTTGTTCTCATCATGCTTTGCAATTTACATGTTTTATTTCAAACTGTATTTGCAAAAACCTTATACTGCCGAACAATTAGGAATATATGAAATAAAAAGTAAAATTGATGCTGACAATGACGGAATAGATGATTATTCTGATATTATGCTTGGTGCGAGAGAATACATTGAAACAAATCCTAAATATAAAAGCAACTATTATGAAGGTGGTTATCCTGATGACGGTTATGGAGTTTGTACGGATGTAATTTGGAATGGGTTTAAGTCGAGCGGATATGATTTGAAAAATATGATTGACACTGATATTGCAGCCAATTTAGAAGCATATCCAACTATTACACTGCCAGATGCAAATATAGATTTTCGACGTGTTAGAAACTTAAAAATATTTTTTGATAGAAATGCAGAAAAATTAACTACTAAATTAACTAATCCGGAAGAATGGCAGGCTGGAGATATTGTTGTTTTTTCAAATCATATAGCAGTATGTTCTGATAAGCGAAATAAAGACGGATACCCATTTATTATTCATCATGGTGATTTGGGCGCAAGAGAAAAAAATGAAATTAAAAAATATACAATAGAAGGACATTATCGCTGGAATATTTCGAAATAAATGACCTATTTTCTGTACCCTTATGCATATTATACATATTATAAATGCAGGAGGGATATAAATGAACAACAAAGCCTATTGCTACAAAGCAAACATCAATATGAAAAAAATTGAGAAGTCGTTTGATTACGAAGGTATTGAAGTACTGACTCTTACTATAAAATATCCTGTAATAAGCATGGAATATAATAAAAGGTCAGAATTCGTCATAAATAATCAAATAGCTATGAATGTCAGCGAATATATGAGGTACGCCGACTGTTTGTACAAACAAGCTGTTAATGGATATAAAGACTCACAGACTAATGATTTTCCGTTTAATCCATATGAAGCATATATGGAATATACAGTAACTTATAATGAAAATTGTTTTTTAAGTGTATATGTTGACAAATACGAATTCACCGGAGGAGCTCACGGTAATACAGTAAGAAGCTCGGATACCTGGGAGTTATGCAGCGGTATGCAGTTACCACTTTATAGTTTTTTCAAACCCGGCATGAACTACAAGCATTTGCTCACCGAGGAAATTACAAAGCAGGCAGAATATAACTTAAAACAAAATCCTAACATTTATTTTGATGAATACAAAAGCTTAATCTTAAAGAATTTTAATCAAAATAGTTTTTACCTCACTCCTCAAGGTATGGTAATTTACTATCAGCAATATGATATTGCCCCATATTCCACCGGCATTGTCGGATTTATAATACCATATTCAACTATAGGATGGTATCCTCAATGCTAATAAGCATATGAACCGAAGTAGTAAAGCCCTATATCGCAAATGATAGAGGGCTTTCTACTTTGTTTTATACACTTATGACTTTATTTCACTTTATGATGATATGATTGAATAAACATTAAACATAAGGAATTTCACTTAAAATATAATAGTCAGTTCTTCGTTTTTAAAAAGCATAATAATTTTATTACAATTAAACTAAGGAATTGCGATATATGATAAAATACAAAGCAGAAATGTAATAAATGTGGAACATTTTTACAAATTAATCGTCTTACAATATGATATCAATAAATTAACTATTAAAATAAAGGTAAGATTGGGAAATCAAGAAAAATATTTGGGATGTGATATAATGGACAGTGGTAATTTTAAGTCAGAAATAAAAAGTGCGCTTAATTATAGGAAACAGACATTTTGGATAATAGCTGCAGTTATAGTAATTTTAATTATAGTTATAAAACCAGAAACAGATACAAAGAATAAACCCTATATCTTTGAAGGAGTTACTTCTATACAAGTTGGTGATTCATACTTCTTGGCGGAAGATAAACCTGAAACAACTCAGGAGGAATTGGTTTATCAGAATTTCCTGTATAAAGTAGAAAGGAATTTTGATGAAAAATATGAGATACTGTCTAATACTGAAACACATAAAATTAGTATTGAAAACGAAAAATCAAATACTGATCCTGATATTTATACCAGCTATGTTATACATGAAATTTCAACCGTTGATAAAAGTGAGCAGGATGCAGATAAAATATTGAAAAAATACAACCTTTCAGAATATGAAATAATAAATGCTATTTATACTCAGAAACACAGCCCTAAATTGCTAACTCTTGGACCTCAATGGGGAGATGGAACATATTCACGTAATTTTATAGTTGGGAGAAGTAAAACTGATAAATCATACAAAATTTATGATTTTCTCCTGCCTTTATGGGTTGAAGATTAAAGAATGTTTTGCAAATATTATTAAATTGATAAATCGTAATGATGATATGGTTTCTTACATCATTATAGAATTAGAATAATTAGAATACAGTATAGAACAATTGTAGTAAAAATATAAAATAACCAGGAGGGAAACATGAAGAAATTTTTTATGTGTTTTATAATGATTTTTTTTCTGACATCAAGTTTGAGTTCTGCAGCATATGCTTTAGAAAAAAATTCAGAAGCTATTGATGCAAGTGTTGAAATTAATGGCATGAGAGTACCAATAACTAAAGTCAATGATAATTATTATATAACAATTGATACTTTAAAGGAATTTGGATTTGATGTCAAGGAAGATAAAAAACAAAAAATAATAAATATTTATCAAAATCCTAATATAATAATGAAATCTATTGATATAGATGATTATACAACGGAAAGGTCTTATGCTGCTAATACAAAATATAAAGTTCTTATTAACAATTGTGCTGTTGATGCCAAAAAAATTAATAGTGATATTGCAATAAATATTAACAGTTTCATGAGCATTGAAGGGTATGATTTTGAAAAATATTTGAATAGCAAAGATAATAGCTTCCATGTGGATATAACCAATTCTGATGGTATTAAAAATTTATTTACAATGGCTGATAGAACGGAAGTACATATTACAAAACGAGAAAATTATCTTTATAGCACTAATGATAGGGTGGGTCTTATCCAAGATAATATGGAATGGATATCTCTTGATTATATAAAAAAGCTTATTGACTTTGATAAAGAAACAGAAGAAAAAAATGAAGAAGGTATTTGGATTTACTTAGAAAAAGGTAATGATAAAGTAGAAATTGAAATAGAGAATGAAGGTAATGCCTACGCTGAATGCGGAAAATTTTATATTAAATTGACTACGACTCCTTTAGAGTTGAATGGTGAGATATATTTATCTTTAATAGATTCAGTAAATTTATTTAATTTAGAAGTAATCAAAGATGATAGTGTTATAAATAATAAAAAGATAGGTTCGGACTATGGAAATATTATCAATGGCATGAACATTGTAAAAGATAACGACGAATTTTACTATATTAATATTAGAGATAATAATAGCTTATACAAAGCTAATCAAGATATGAGCGAGAATAACAAAATAATTAATGGCCCCGTAGATCAATTTTGTATTGAAAATCAGACAATCTATTATATTGGATACAATTATGAAGATAACAAGGTTGGGATATTCAAATCAAACCTAGACGGTACTAATAATCAGCAAATTGTTAGTGGTGCAGTTTCTTTTCTCGATATTTTAGATAATAAGCTATACTATTGTGAAGGGTTAGATGGGGGAAATCTATGTACAATTGACAAAGATGGTCATAATAAGAAGACCTTAATTCAAGGTAAGATTGCTTATCCAAACTTAGTAAATGGTTGGATTTACTATATTAATCTCCTTGATAACAGCAATATATATAAAGCTGAAACAGATGAAAACTATAATATTAAAATTAATACTAAATCTGCTAAATGTTTAAATGTTGATAATAATAAGGTATATTTTTCTGATGAACACTACAGTTATTCTATGAATCATGATGGCAGTTTTGAAAACAAACTATATAATAAATCTGCTGATAATATATTAGTAAGTGAAAATAATATATATTGGCTGAGGCGTTATCATGATGTTTATAAGCAGGATAAAAACAGGATATTGGGTGACTTAGTTTATGAGGGTTCTGAAGTTAGTGGAATAGGATTGCAAAATGATATGCTGATTATATCACTACAAAATGAGGTAACAAGCAGTATTCAAAGATATGATATGGGTACAGGGAAAAATGAGGTTATTGATATCCCAGATGCCTTTAACATAGAAGAAGTGCAGTATCCATATGTATACTATAAATTAAATGAAGGCAGCAAGCTTCTTAGGTACAATATTGATACAAAATCATCTGAAATCATTGTGCCTGAAATGTTTACCAGGATATTGAACATCCTAGATGATTGGATTTACTATGAAGAATATGAAGGTTTATATAGAGTGAAAACAGATGGAACAAACAGGATGCAGCAGTTAGATAGCAATCTATATGACTTTCATATAGATAGCAGTGGAATATATTATCTTATGTTAAATAGTGACCTTACAACAGAAGGATACTATAAAGTTAACTTAGATGGCACAAACAGACAAATGCTTATAAATGATTTAGTTTCAGATTCACCATTCTCCAGCGATGTTTACAAAGACTATATATATTATTATCAGGAAGATGGATTATATAAAATTAAAAAAGATGGCACAGATAAAAAGAAAATTATTAATCAGTCCATACAGGAATTTAAAATAATAGATGACCACATTTACTATAAATCCCAAGGGGATTTATATTCAGCCCAGTGTGACGGAGGGAAGCAGGAAAAATTAATAGAAAATAGCGGGCTTTCATTTACAAAGTATAAAGATAATATTTTTTATTTGAAATATGATAGGGAATATACAGTACTTTTTAAATATAATTTAGAGAGTAAACAATCCGAACAAGTCGCAAGCATGAAATATCCTGACAACTATATATTATTTGTAAAAGAAAAAGACAATAATCTGCTCCTAAGTTGTTCAGCAGGCATAGGCTTCAATGCAGTGATGTCATATTACCTTTTAGATATGGATACCGATGAAGCTAGAGTGATACAGGATAAAATAAACAACGGCTATATTACTAATGTATTTATAAATGACGATAACTTGTATTATGTGAAAGTAGATGTAGAATCAAAGTTTGTAATTACACAGAAAACAGGAAATTAAAAAAACTTGATAAAAATGTGGCGAGGCCATTTAGATGTATAAAATTTTAAGGAGCTCAGCTTTCATACAAAAACGTGAAAAGCTCTTTCGAGAAGCACTTAAATTTCTCTTCCATAGAGTCACATCTTTTTCGGTCAATTCTAATTTTTACGATGTTATAAAATGTTAGATGTTGATGGTTTCAGACTTATGTATTCCTCACAATCTTTCTATTTATTCTTTATTTGTCACTAATTTGCTAACTCAATGACATTGTGATTTGGGGAGGAGTATACAAACTGTTTTATAGCTATATATCAGATAAAAAAGTAAAAGAAGGTGGGACTATGATTTTTTTAATGTTAATGGGGGATGAAACAAAGACTTCTAAATTGGAACGTCTTTATAATAAATACAGAGATAGGATGTTCTATGTTGCCAACAATATTTTACACGATGAGTATTTAGCTGAAGATGCGGTTCAACAGTCATTTGTACAAGTTTGTGATTACTTACGTAAAATTGATGAAAATAATTGTCGCAAAACGAGAAATTTTTTTGTTACTGTATGTAAGAACGTTTCTATAGATATATACAATTTGAGAAAAAAACAAATTGCTGAAGAGCTTGATGAGAATTTGGCCTACGATGACGAAAATCTAAGCGATATTGTCATCAGCAACGAAAGATTGGAGAGGCTACATAATATTATCAGAGAATTAAAGCCGATTTATCAGGAAGTTATTTTTCTTAAGTATTCACATGGTTTTTCGGTTGCAGAAATAGCTGAAATGAAGAAGATTAAGCCTGAAACTGTACAAAAAAGAATTGAGAGGGCAAAAAAACAGCTTTTGGTATTGTTGAGCAAGGAAGGTGAGTTGAATGGATAAAAAAGAATATGTTGCGGATAAGACAATAGAGGCAATGCTGCAGGCAGTTGCATCCGACAGTGAGGGTAAAGTGGTGGATGATATACTGAAGGGATTTGAAGGTCAAAACCATGAATTCTCTCAAAAGCACGAGGAGGCTATACTAAAGATGTTTAAAAAAGACCATAAATCTCAATTTTATTGCAGAATAGGAACTTATTCCAAACGTGCAGCAGTAGTTTTCTTTGCCATTATTGTTATAAGTGTTATTGCAATCAGCAGTGTAAGTGCATTGAGAGCAAGGTTTATGAATTTTATTTTAGAAATGACACAATATGATACCGATATTAACTTTACAGATAATGCTTCAAAAGCAGATAGTTACAAATTTGATGAGATTACATTGGAATATGTTCCAGAGGGTTTTAAGCTTGAAAAAAGTGAACTGAGGAAAAATCATGTGTATTTAGCATTTGGAAAAGAACAGGGATATTTTAATTTTAGCACAATGGATATCGGAGGCTCATTGTCGATTGATACGGAAGAAGCTAATATAAAAGAACTTATAATAAACGAAATGGATGCTCTCTACAGTGAAAATGACAATGCTAGGATTTTGGTCTGGCATGATTCTGAGACGTCATATATTTTAACAGGAAACATCAGTGAAAGGGAACTTATAAAAATTGCGGAACATATAAAAAAATAAAATAAAAAAATTTTTAAATAAATTTTAAAAAAACTGTCGGAGAATCCTCTTTAATTTGGTTATTATTAATGAAACTAAAATGGAGGAGCGTTTTTATGAAGAAATTTATTCTGATTTTATTAGTGGTTATGATGATATTTTCACTAGTAACCACAAATGTATTTGCTGAAAGTGATGAAAAAAAACAAATTGAAGGCTATGACCATGCACCTGTTATTGGCGAATTTCGTTATGACAGCGAGTATGCAGCTAAAATAGCGGCAAAAGAGCAAAGAGCTAAAGCGTATTATGAAGCAAAGATGTCCGGAAATTCTAAACTTGCCAATGATATATTAAATGAAATGAAAACAACCTACGATAAATCTGGACAGAATGGTGGTAATTTAGCTCCGCTTGCTTCAAGCGAGAGGTTGGATATTTTTCAAGTGCCTCAGGAGACAGATTTCTGGTGTGGTTATGCGGCGATAAAAAGTCTTTTGGATTATAAAGATATTGACAAAACTCAATCAACTATCGCGGATGAGGTATACGGTCAAGACTCATCTTGCCCTTGGTATCTGTCCAACGGTGATTCTCGTGACCAGTTTCCAGTTCCCATTTATTTGACTGATGAAATAAATTTTGTTTATGCTCCATATCCATATGGTGCAGCTGGATCTACTGATGTCGAAGCATCTGATATTGATTGGAGGATCATTTCGACAATTGATTCAGATCATGGTCTCGTAGTATGTGGGACATCATACGGCAATAAACTTAATGATCCGAGTAAATTACCTGGATACCCGGCAGTAGAAATCGGGCACTGGCTGGCAATTGATGGATATAAGTCTGATGGTAATGAAATTTGGATTATTGATCCGGCCAAGTCGGATGAAGTATACTTTTCTGATGACATAGATGCTTATTATTCCGTTACAACTGTCAAGTTAGCAGCATTTGCAGAATCAAAGGGTATTGTTTGGTAATAAAATATGGTCTGAACGCATGATGAAGACATTTTGCGTTCAGACTTCTTATAGAAGGGGAGGTTCTTAAATGTTCAAAGTAACGAGAATTATTGCATTTATACTTATAGTAGTACTGTGCTTTTCTCTTATAGCATGTAATAAAAACACTTCCAAAGCAGAAAGTAGTATTCCTGGGAATGTTGCTCCTAATGAGAATGAAACTAGTCTTTACCAAATTTTTGTTCCTATAAGTGATGCTAGTGAAGAACTCAAAATAAATGAAATTATATTACCTGAGCAATTGAACGGAATGGAAGCATCTTGCACCGGTATTTATGATGAGTCTAATATACTAGTAGTTTTATATACTAAACTTCCAACCATTATACATGAAATAGGAATGTACAATTTTGAAACGAATGACTATAAGAAATTAATGAATATAGGTGAAGATGAATGTTTTGAAATAAGCACTTTTAATGAAGATTATATGATACTCAGACTTTCGGAAGATGATTGGAAAACTTGTCAACTGTATTATTTCAGTTTTGCAGATATGGAACTTGTAAGCTTCTTTTCATATACTGTGGATCCAAGTAAAAATAGAGTATACGCACAAAATAATAATAGCATTGTAGTGATTGATGACAAAGTTTATTTTGATGATTTTTTTTCGGATTCAAAGGGACAGCTGAGAGTTAATTTATACGAGTATATAATTGGGAAGCAGCAGCTGATACCGTTGTTCGAAGATGCTCAAAACCCCATGGTCTATAATGGAGATATTGCATCTTTCAGAAAAAATAGTGAAGGTAAGTTCAAAGATATAGTTTCAAGTGATAATAATTTAATATTAAGCAATACTAAGCATCTTAAACAGATTACGGTAAATAAGAACGGATTTTTTTGTATTGAAAATAATGCTACCAATGACAAAACCAAAATCACAACTTTTCAGATTACAGACATGTTTAAAAATAAGCCTATTTTATCAACTGAGTATTCTATTGACAATTTGCATTCTAATAATAGATTTGTTACATGGACAAATTATTATGAGGAAAAGCCATATATTTATGACACCGAGAAAGAACAATTGATATTGTTCAGTAATATTCCTACAGGTGTAAACAGTTTTTTATTTTCTGATGAATTAGGAATATTAATCAATACTAAGGACGATAAAAGCAGATTATTTGTATTTGCATTACAATGATAGCATTTTAGTGGAAACCGTTGATACAAAAAACAAATAAGTTTGTAATTTATTAAAATATTAAGAATATGGGGTGCTTTAAAATGAATAATTTACACGTATGTGTATTATTCATTTTTTTAATTGTTTATACTATCCTGTTAGTTAAATATGAATTTCAGGGTATTAGATTCATAATGATAAGAAATTATAAAACATATAAAAATATTATGGTAATATTTGTAGAAAAATGTTATAATGTGTCATGGGAATATAGTTTAAATAAAATTATAATTAATTAATAAACAAAGATACATAATTATAGCATTATAGGAGCATGGGGTATGTCACTACATAATGGGTTTTATGAATCAGTAATTAATAAATTAATCAATGAAGAAATAATAAAAAAATATGATAAAAATGATAAATACATAGATAAGAAAGCAATAGATAAAGAAGAGGGAAACTCAGTTCTTTCTAAATATATGTCTATAGTTATAAATAAATCTCTGCAAAGAATTAAGGGAGAGGATAAACTCTATAGGCAGGTTGAGTTGTGCAATAAAATAGTTAATCTTATGATAGAAGAATTAAAATCAAATGATTTAGATGATTTTCTCATTAGCGAAAATGCAGAACTATTGCTTGCAGTACTAAATAATGGAGATACCGCATTAATAGATGATTACAAAAATAAAAAGGTTAGACCAATAACATCCATAGCAAACAATTCACTTTTTACAGGAGCTCAAAACGAACCATCACTGGGCAGTGAATTAATCAAAGAAATAAATACCGCAGACAGAATAGATATGCTCGTATCATTTATAAAATGGAGCGGACTGGTTCAAATATACGAAGCACTAAAAGAATTTACAAAAGAACATAAACTACGAATTATAACCACATCTTACATGGGCGCAACAGATTACAAGGCTATAATAGAATTATCGTGCTTACCAAACACAGAAATAAAAATATCCTACGATACCAAAAGAACAAGGCTACACTCCAAATCATATATGTTTTACAGAAATACTGGGTTTTCAACAGCATATATAGGCTCATCAAATTTGTCAAATTCAAAAACAGCGTTAAACATAAATAAAATTGGCAGTAATAATACTGAAATCCAGTTTTATTTTGATGTAATTACATATTTGTATCAAATTGAAATAAGATTAGTAGGAATATTATGGTTAAGTAAAAAATACTTTAAAGTATTTACTATAAAAAAATAAAATATACGAGATGGGGACATGCATTGTTTCCGTAAATAATCTTGTACTGACGGAGGGTTGGCTATGCAGCTTAATATGGAACAAAATAAATTAATTAATAGTACTATTATGGGACATTCAATGATAAAGGGAGTTGCCGGGTCGGGTAAAACAACAGTTGCGGTTAGTCGTATTCCTTTTTTACTCAGTAACTATTGTTTTGAAGATACTGATAAGATTTTAATGGTAACTTATAATAAAAGCTTAATTCGCTATATTGAATACATATTTGATTCTGTTAAAGAGGATGTGCAATTAAACATATTTGATACAGTAAAACCAAGTGAAAGGCTGTCTATTTTAAATATTGATAAACTAATATATACTTATTTTGCCAAGAACAATTTTCAGCAAAAACAGAAACTCAGTATTATGAATAATGAAAAACAGATGTCTTTGCTTAAGGAATGTATAATCAAAGTAGCAGAAAGCTATCCGGATGTTAAATTCTTGAATGTTAACAATATGAATTTTATTAAGAACGAAATATCGTGGATAAAGGCTTGTAATTATATTGATCTAGAGGAATATCAAAATATAGATAGAATTGGAAGAACCAGTAAGATGGGTTCTTCTGGTCCACAGAAATTATTGAAAAATTCTAATTCCAGAAAAGCCATTTTTGATGTCATGATTCTTTATCAAAAGAAAATGAAAGAAATGAATGTCTGTGATTTCGAAGGTATGTCATTATTGGCATTAGAATACATTAAAAAAAATAAAATAGATAAATATACTCACATAATAATTGATGAAAGTCAGGACTTATCACGTACACAGCTTGAGTGCTTGATTGGTATGTATGACAGCACTAAAAAATACAGCAGTATAATGTTTGTAACAGATACGGCACAGAGCATCTATCCTACTTCATGGATGGTTAAAGGAAGGAGTTTTACAAGCATTGGTCTTGATATGACAGGAAAGAGCAACATATTAACCAAAAATTATAGAACAACAACTCAAATTGCAGAAGCTGCATACAGCTTGATAAAGAATGATATAGATATTGTAGAAGATGACAATTATGTTAAACCAGCTTTAATTGATAAGCAGGGTTCATATCCTGTATTGAAAGGATTTACATCGCTGATAGAAGAATTAACATACATAAAAAATCTAATTGAAAGTAACCTTTCAAAAAAATATAATCTTAATGATATAGCCATAGTGGCAAGAACAAAGAGATTATTGCGGGAAGCAGATTTAGTTTTAGGGGAAGATGTCGCCCACGCTCTATACAACTCAAAGGATGGAATTGATTTTGCGTCCGAAGATGTAAAACTTTTGACGATGCATTCTATAAAAGGGTTGGAATTTAAGGTCGTAATTTTAGTTGGATTGTCAGAAGGTATTATTCCTATTAATACAAACATATCAGAAAATGAAGATTTAGATTTGGCTGAAAGCATGGAAAGGAAATTACTATATGTTGGAATGACCAGAGCAACAGATAGGCTATACATAACTTTTCATAAGAAAGCATCTAAATTTTTAAAGGATATTGATTCCTCTTTCTTGAAACTACAAGAAGGTTCATTAATCAGAAATTATTATAAGATACCGATGCAGGACTATATGTTTATGAATAATATATCAGATCCATATTGCAAAGAAGAACAGGTGCGTCAATGGTTCATAAAGGAATTAATGACAATGTACCATTACCCTGAATCTCTGATAAATGTTGAATATAAAGTACAGCTTTTTTCAAAAGAAGGTTTTGTAGATATTGTTGTATTGATAAATCGTAATAATGATATGGTTCCTTATATAATTATAGAATTAAAACAATTAGAATATAGCATGGATCAAGCAATTGAACAAGTTAAATCATATATGGCAGTAATGCCTACATGCTGTTATGCAATAGCTTGCAATGGAAATGATTTTGTCGTATTAAATAGAAACAATGAAATTGTAGATGACATTCCTGTTTTTGATCCAACTATGCTGCCAAGCAGTATAGAACATTTTCATTATATTGATATTTTAAAGGATAGGACATACTCTTACATGAAAGACGGAGAAAATTCAGACGAAATTGCTATTGAAGAGAATGGTAAGGAAGAAATTCTCAAAAATAATAGGTTAGCTAAAATTCCAGTTTATACTGATATAGCAGCCGGTTCACCAATTATGATTGTAGATGAAATGACAGAAATAACATATTTGCCATATGAGTGGATTAATAATCATATAGATACTTTTATGCTAAAGGTAAAAGGTGAGTCTATGATTAATGCTAATATAAACAATGGAGATCATATAGTTATTCAGAGACAAGCAACGGCAGACAATGGCAATATAGTTGCCGTAGAAGTTGATGGATGTACTACATTAAAAAGATTACGCAAAATGGGAAGTATGGTTCTCTTAATTCCAGAGAATCAAGAATATGAACCAATAGCTGTAAATGCTGATGCAGTTAGGATTATGGGAGTTGCTGTGGGAATTGTGAAGAGGGTGTAATGTTAATTTGATAACTTTATGGAGTAGAACCATGTATTTTAAGAATGTAATTGGAGAAAGGACAGATTTTAGATATGAAATCTTATGGAGATTATGTACTTAAAAAAGAGGTGGATAAGTCGTTGCTAACACAAGGATTTAATATACCATTAGAATATCAAGTTGTATTTAAAAGAAATTTAGGTAATTTTCTTAAGCGAGGCGAATCAAAAGATATTAATCTAATTTTAAATGGAAAATCTTTTAAAGTACAAATTAAGAATCAAAATTATAATGATAAACTATATAACCGTAAGGATATTGTTCAAGTTAGATATAATAAAAATAGTGATATTGCATATGAGTTTAGAAGAATTTTTTATAAGAGTTATCAATATATCAGCGCTCAAAGACAGCAGAGAGAATTAATTAAAGATTACAATAAAAAGATACATATTAAAGTGCCAGAAGAAGACAAAGAGTATTTGATAATTTATACAACGGAATATGAAGATACATATTTGCTTAATACATTAGTTAAGGATGAAATTTTAGCAATAAATGAATTTCAACATAATCAACTTGATAGAGTTTATGAAGAAAGTTTCAACTATGCTGTTGTAGATGAAAAAGCGACTATTATATTAGATAAAAGAATGGTAAAAATTAGAAAATATAATAGCGCTATAGGAAATAATTTGAAAATACTTTATAAATACAAATGCCAAATTTGTGGTAAAAGAGTAGGAGAAGAGTACGATTCCCATGTTATAGAGGCTCATCACATTGATAGTTTTGTTAAAAGTTTAAATAATGATATGAAAAATATTATGATTGTATGTCCGAATCATCATAGCGTTATTCATGATGTGAATCCGCATTTTGACAAGACGAGAAAGATATTTGTGTATAATAATGGATTTGAAGAAGAGTTGAAATTAAACTATCATTTATAATGTATATTTGATAAATATCTAAAAATTTTAATGTAAAAATGAAATAATGTAAAAATTGGGTAATAATTAATATTATTACATATTAATATGGAGGAAAAAATTGATGTCATTAGATCTTAACAAAATATCTTTATCTAGAAAGAAAATAAAAGCGATAGATCCGAGAACTATTTTTTTAACACTGCCTGAAAAGTCTGAAAAATATGGTGGATATTTAAGAGATGTACAATCAGAAGTACTAGATTTATGGTTTAGCCAAAGAGAGAATAAAGATAATATTATTAAAATGAATACAGGGAGTGGTAAAACTGTAGTTGGATTACTTATACTTAAAAGTTGCTTAAATGAAGAAAAGGGTAACGCAATATATGTTGTCCCAGACAATTATTTAGTTGAACAAGTAGTTAATGAAGCTAATAATTTAGGAATATCTGTAACAAAAAGTGATAAGGATATAGATTTCATTAGTTGTAAATCAATACTAGTTATTAACATTCAAAAACTAATAAATGGTAAGTCTGTATTTGGTATGAGAAATAGCGGTAATATAGAAATAGACAATATTATAATTGACGATGCTCATGCTTGCATAGATACTGCTGAAAAACAATTTATTATTAATATTAAAAGAAATAATAATTTAGAGTTATATAATCAAGTATTAAAGCTTTTTGAAAGTTCATTAAAATATCAAAATGAAAGAAATTTAATTGATATTTGTAATGAAAATTATAGTAGTGCTCCAATGTTAGTGCCATTTTGGGAAGTTCAAGATAAAAAAAGTGCTTTACTAAAATTAATTTCTAAATATAAAGATGAAGATTCTTTTGTTTATACTTATCCTCTTATTTCGGATATTTTTGAGTTGTGTAATTGTGTAATATCTAGTCGTAATATTGAGATAAGTCCAAAATGCTTACCAATAAATAAAATTAGTAGTTTTGAGAATGCCAAGAAAAGAATTTTTATGAGCGCTACTTTGCAAGATGATAGTGTTTTGGTATCACATTTTAATATAGATTATACTAAGGTTGCAAATATAATAACTCCTAAAAATGCTACTGATATTGGTGATAGAATGATATTATTTCCACAAGCTCTTAATTCTACTATTAGTGATGAAGAAATTAAGAATGAGTTAAAAAAGCTTTCAATTAATTATCGGATTGTGGTAATTGTTCCATCTACGGAAAGAATAAATTTCTGGAAGGATAGTTCAGATAGAATTTTTAACAAGGATAATATTAGTGACATAAATAAATATTACAATGGTCTTGATATTTTATTAAACAGATATGATGGAGTAGATTTACCAAATGATAACTGTAGAATTTTAGTAATAGATGGATTGCCCACTTCAAATAATAATTATGATTTTATTAAAGAAATAATGATGCAAAATTCAGATGAGATTATCAAGGATAAAATACAAAAAATAGAGCAAGGTATGGGAAGAGGAGTAAGGTCAAATCAGGATTATTGTGCTGTAGTTATTATGGGTTCTACACTTGTTAATATATTATATAAAAAGAATTCTAGAAACTTTTTTAGTGAGGCTACATTAAAACAATTTGAACTTTCGGAAGAATTGACAGAACAATTAAGAAACAATAGTGTTAGTGAAATCTTTGCATCATTTAATTATTGCTTAAAGAGAGATCCTCAATGGGTTCAATTAAGTAAAGATATTTTAAGCAATTTATCTTATTCAAATAAATGTAATTTTAATGAGTATGATGTCGTATTAAGAGAATGCTTTGATTCAGCTTTAAATAAAAATTATCAAGCTAAACTGAAAAAATTAGAAAAATTAGTAAATAACATTCAAAAAGAATCATCTAAAGGTTGGTTTAAATTAATATTAGCGGAATATACCAATTTATTTGATAAAGAGGTATCTCAACTTATATTAAAATCAGCTAAAGAAATAAATAGAAATATTTTATTTCCGATAAGTGGGATATTATATAAAAAGAAATCCAATAATTTTATACAAAGTAATCAGCTAATAGATTATTGCAAACAAAATGAATATAATAGAAATATTTACTTAATAGAAATAAATTCCATATTAGATAGATTGATTTTTATTCCCGATACTTACAATCAATTTGAAGATGCATTTGAAAAGCTTGGATTGCATTTGGGGTTTGTTGCTAATAGGCCTGAAAAAGAGGTGAATGATGGAGGACCGGATGTATTATGGAATGTAGGTAATAATAGTTATTTCATAATAGAATGCAAAAATGGGACAACAAGTAGTTTGATCAGTAAAGATTATTGTGGGCAGTTACACAATTCAAAGACTTGGTTTGAAAGGAATTATGGAAAAGAACTAAAGTCATATCCAATAATGGTCCATTTAGTAAATAAATTTGAAAATAATGCTTCTCCAGAAGATGATTTTAGGATAATAGATAAAGAGAAATTGGAATTGATAAAGCAAAATGTATTGAGCTTTGCTAAGGAGATTTGTACTGATACAAACTTTCTAAATTGCGAAATAATTTCAAATAAATTAAATCAATATAATTTAAGTAATGATAAATTTATTTCAAACTACACAAAAGAAGCAATAATTTCTAAAAAATAATTTTTGAATTTTCTAGAATTATTAGTGATAAGACGATTATAATGGGGACGGTTTGTGGTGACCCCCAAGAGGTGTACAATTTAGGTACACATAGAATATATGATTTTTTTAAATATTATTGTATGATTTTCTATATAAATTAGGGGTCATCCCAGCTAATTTCTTTTGAGGACGATATTAATATAATAATCAATATATTCCTCGGTAATATCAATGACATCTTTAGGATATCTGATTTTGTTTTTCATAAGATAGATACTTTCACATTTAAAATGACTAAAAAAGCTCTCAGCAACTGCATTGTCCCAACAATTACCTTTGCGAGACATACTTTGATTTACACCTAGTTCTTCTAATAAACTTATATATTCCTTATTTGTGTAATGAACACCTTGGTCACTATGAATAATTGCACCGTTTAAATTGTATTTGGCTGCAAGTATTTTAATTGTATTTATGCTAAGGCTTTTATCTTGAGTATCGCTTATATTCCATGCTACAGGAGAATTGTCAAATAAGTCAATAACAACAGATAAATACATCATTTTAGAAGCTGTTGGAATATATGTTATATCAGTTGCAAACTTTTTACAAGGTATAGTTGATTTAAAATCCCTATTTAAAATATTATTTTTCTTAAATTGTTGTTCTTTAATATGTTTATATTTAACTATAACAAATTGAGCGCAGATCGTTCTTTTGCATTATTCTTTGTATTTTTTTATGATTAACAATTACGTTATATTCGTTTTTTAGTATGAATTTAATTGAACGATAACCAGCTCTTTTAAGAGATTTATTGTATATATCTAAAACCAATTGCTCAATAGGATCATCTCGTTTTATTGGTTTGTTTTTAAATTTATAATATGCAGATTTACTTATGTTAGTAATGCTGCAAAGTAACCATAACGGGTAACGTGTTTCCATATTAAGCATAATTGTATATTTAATTTCTTTAATTTTTACTTTTTTTTTAGAAATGGTTTGAGCGATTCTAAATTTTCATAATATTCAACTTTAGCTTTAAGTGTTTGAATTTCAATTTCATATTGCTTTTCTCTTTCAGTTCTATCATCATTACGAAGAATATTTTCTTTAGTTCTTCCAACACTTTTGACAGGCTTAGTTGCATCCATAGAGAGTAGTCCTTTTTTCTTTAAGGATTGTTCCCAATTAGTTATATAGTTTTTAGAAGGAAGGCCGTATTTTAAAGCTATAGAGCGCACACCTAATGTGCTGTTGTAGTAATCTTTAATTACTGCTAACTTAAATTCATCACTGTATTTTTTATTCATTTTTACCACCCTTTTTAGTATACATTATGTGTCCCTTATTTGTCTACTTTTTAGGGTGCAGACCAGTTCTTTTTGTTTAATGCATAACTAGTCTTAAAAGCGGTAAAACGTCAAGAAGTAATAGAAAAATGGTAAGATAGACTATAGAAAAAAACAAACTTTATGGGTGCAAAGCAAAGAATTAGTAGTTTGATTATTAAGATTAAATGCTATAACGTATATGAAATAAAAAAGCGAAAATGTGCATAAGTTTTAATTTCGAACGAAAAGAACCATCCCTGGTAACAGATATGTAAAGATAGTACCGTAGAATTAATTTCGATGGGATTAGCAAGGGAATTGGCGATTGAATTAGTTAAAAAATGTAGAATGGATGAAAATGATATAAAAAAATCTTTAAAGCACGCAGATATTAGTTTAATTAATAATAAATATGCACAGAAAAGAATTAAGGAATTCATTTCAAAATTTTGTTAACAACGAATTTGAATTGCATAACAAATTAGATAATGCCATTATTAGTATTAAAGTAGAAGGTTATAAATTGCATTATACCAGAACTAGTCGATACGTTATTATTAAAATGAGAGATAAAATTCTTGAAATGTTATAATTACCTCAATTAGTATCTCAATTACTATTTAAAACAAATGGAAGGAGAAAGAGATTTTTGAAAGTAAATTTATGTAGTTGTTAGTTGTGTAATTTTAATTATAATTTAGGAGGATATTTTATGAGCGAATTTAGAAAACAGATTGGACAAGATATTCAAGAATATCAAAAATCTTTAGGATATATAAAGAATATTCATAAAGATGAATGGGCATTTAATTATTGGATTTTAGATAAATTGTTTTATGAAGATGAAGAATTGATTGAGGAAAAGATAATCGATTACCATGATTTGGGTATTGATGCTTTTGAATTTTATGAAGAAACTAAAGATTTATATATTATTCAAAACAAGTATTATGGAGATGAGTCCACTATCACCGCAGAATATGTCAAAAATGATTTTTTGTTAAGACCAATAAATGCATTAAAAAACGGTACTTATAAGAAGTCTAGTGAATTACAAAATGTTTTTTCAAAGTATAAAAATCATGATGATTTTGTGGTATATTTACAAATATATGTAACAAATAATAAACGAAACAATGAAGTAGGAACATACATTAAAGAATTTAATTTAAAAAATCCAAGATACAGAGCAGAAATATATTATCTAGACGATATAGAAAATAAATACTATGGTGATGTGAAGCAAGTTAAATCTAAATTAACTGTACTAATTGAAAGTATTAATAAAGGTACTATTTTAAATATTAATACAGATGATTACAAATTAGCTAATGTATTAGATGCAAAATACGTATTTACTCCAGTAACATCTGTTTATAGACTATATAGAGATTCATTAGAAAAGAACTATCCAATTTTTGATATGAATATAAGGGAATACTTGGGTAACACTGGAGTTAATAAAAATATATATAGTACTTTGTTAGATGTTGAGGATCGAAAAAATTTCTTCTATTATAATAATGGAATAACATTAATCTGTGAGGAAATGTCCAAAATAGGAATTAAAAATTCAAGCAATAACATGAATGCTTTTTTTAATATTAAAAATCCACAAATAGTAAATGGATGTCAGACCGTGAATTCAATTTATGAGGTGTTAAAAAATGTAGATCCAAACAATCTTGAAAAAGATTACAAAGATACTTTTGTTATGCTGAAAATTCTTCAAATTGATAGAAAAAATGAAAAGGAAGAGATACTATATAAAAATATTGTTAAATTCAATAATTCGCAAAATTCAATTGATGAGAAAACATTTGTATCTAATACTAGTATCTTTCTACGATTGCAACAGGAGTTTGAAGCTAAAGGATTTTTGCTACTTATTAAACAAAGCGATAAGAATAAATTTAAAAGCAAGTATTCTTCTGTAACAAAGTTGAGAGAATTGAGCAAAGAACGGTTAGAAAGGTTTGACTTAAATAATATAGAAAAAGTTTCTGATAATTATATACCTCTTGAAAAATTCTTGCAAGTTATATTAGCTTTCAAGAGAGGTGGATATCAGGCATTCACTAAGAAAAGTAATTTGTTGAAATTTGGAAGTGAGCAATATAATGATGTTATTGAATTTATAAAAGATAATGATGCAACAATAGATGTTTTATTAGATCTATTTTTGTTATATAAAAAGGCAGAACTATTAAAGAAATCAAGTCAAGAAAATAGAATTCCAATACCCTATTACTTATTGGATGCATTTGCAAAATATGAATGTGGTGAAAGAAATATTAATAGAATAAATGTGGAATTGAATAGCAAAGAAAAAATAAAAAAAATTATGAAATTATATATAGCGGTTTCTAAGGCCTATACAAAAAATTATAGTCAAGTACATGGATTTGATTATACACAGATGATTAAGAAACCAATTGATTATTTTATATTGGGAAATCAAAGAGATAATTTGATCGATGTGATATGTTATATGAATAATTAAGTAAATATATATTTTAGTAATTACTAGTGTCAATTATATTTAGCTTTTTAAATTTAATTTCATTCTACTATTGGAGATATTATGACCGAAAAACCCTTCCACCTATCAAGTGGAGCAGAAGACAAATTTATAGAATTATTTACCGATACATTCGGTATTGAAAACACACAGTACATAGCAATGCAATATCCTTTTGTAGATATTTATGGTAATAACAGATACATAGATTTTGCATTGGAAAGTGATGATATTAGGATCGCAATAGAAGTTGATGGAGAAGTTATACATGATAAAAGAAAAATTTCAGATGAAAAGTATTATGACGAGTTAATGCGTCAAAACAGCTTGATTTATCAAAAATGGAAGCTTTACAGATGGACGGACAAGCAATTAAGTAAATTCCCAGATAAGGTAAAGGACGAACTCTCTGTTTTTCTTGGGGAATACCCTCGATTCAAAGAGCTAAATGATTACCTTCCAAAGCAAAAAGGCAAAGTTGTTGAATTAAAAGAACATCAAAGGGAAGCGTTAGAGAATTTAGAAAAACTACGTGAACATGGCAATTCGATAGCTTTGTTATGTCAAGCTACAGGAACAGGCAAAACTGTAACTGCGGTTTCCGATGCAAAGGCTGTAGGTAAAAAAACATTGTTTCTTGCTCATCGAAATGAATTGATTAGTCAAGCTTATGACACATTTGAGAAATTATGGCCGGATGCTGATGTTAATATGTATGCTGCAGAAACTAAAGAGAATTATGGTGATGTTATTTGTGGTAGTATTCAAAGTGTAACTGCAAATCTAAATCAATTCAAACCAGATGAGTTTGGTTATATTATTATAGATGAAGCACATCATAGTGCTGCGGATTCATATAAAAAAATCCTTGAATATTTTAATCCCGAATTTACTTTAGGGCTTACAGCAACTCCTGAAAGAGCTGACGGTGAAAAAATATTGGACATGTTTAAAAATGTGGCGCATAAATTGGATTTGCAAACGGCGGTTGAAAGGGACGTGCTTACTCCGGTTAGATGCATTAGGATTAAAACAAACATAGATTTGACTAATGTAAGATTCAATGGAGTTAAATATAATTTCCTTGATTTAGAAACAAAAATGTATATTCCTGAAAGAAACAACTTAATTGTGGATACGTATTTAAATTATGTAAAAGATAAAAAGACAGTTATATTTTGTGTGTCTGTGAATCATGGTGAAGAAATCGCAAAACTTTTAAGAAATAATGGTATATCTGCATATTCAGTTTCTGGAAGCACAAATTCTAAAAAGAGAAAAGAAATTTTGAATGACTACGAAGATGGAAATGTAAATGTACTATGTGCATGTGATTTATTAAATGAAGGATGGGACAGCCCAAAAACAGAAGTATTATTTATGGCTAGACCTACGATGTCTAAAACAATTTATTTGCAACAACTTGGTAGGGGTATGAGAAAATCGGAAGGCAAGGAATGTCTAATGGTTTTTGATTTCGTAGATAATACAAATATGTTTAATGAAGCATTATCAATTCATAAAATGTTTAATGCTTCTGAATATAGACCAGGTTCTTTTGTATTGGCTCCTAAAGCTAAAAAGAAATTTGAGCAGGACTTATGGAGAAAAGGTGAAAAACCTGATATTCTTTTGGATGTACCTATTTATGAAACGGATTATGAGGAGATAAGTATTTTTAATTGGCGAGATGAAGTAAAAAGTATGATTTCTCTTAAAGAGTTTGTAAGAATGGTTTCGGTTCAGGAGGAAACAATTTCAAAGTACATAATTGAAGGAAAAATAATTCCTGATAGAGTTATTGAAACAGGCTTTAAAAATTTTTATTTTTTTAATGAAGAAACTATAAAAAATTATGCTAAAAAATTCAAATGGGATATGATAACAAATGCAAATATGTTGAGCAAATTTATGGAAATGGTTGAAAAAATGGACATGTCATATTCCTATAAACCAGTTCTGTTAAATGCTATGTTTGAGAATGCAGATGATAAAGGAAAAGTTTTAATTGAGGATATAATAGATTATTTTATTTATTATTATGAAAATAGAAGAAAACAAGGACTTATTGTTGAAAAGAAAAATTGTATTTACTTAAGAGGGAATTATACTAGAAAGGATGTAATGGAAAATATATTTAGAAACCCATTCAAAAGATTCGAAGATATGAGGTTTATGAAAAGAAAAAAGGATATTGAGTATGTAGAATTTAATTCACATATTTGGAAGAATATCACGAAGGAAAATATAAAACATATAATTGAACTTTGTGATGAAGCATTAAATAAATATTATAACGATGTTAGGGGATAAAATGGATTGTATATTTTGTAATATAGAAAAAGAACGAATTGTTAAAGAAAATGAAACAGCGTTTGCAATATATGATAGTTTCCCTGTTAGTAGGGGGCATATGTTAATTATACCTAAGATGCATATTCAAGATTATTTTGAATCCAAATCATCGGATAGAGAAGGGTTATGGCAACTAGTCGATGATTGTAAAAAATATCTTGATGAAAAATTTAAACCAGATGGTTACAATGTAGGAATTAACTGCGGTCTTGCAGCTGGACAATCTGTTATGCATTTGCATATTCACATTATTCCTAGATATATTGGTGATATGGGAAATCCAAAAGGTGGAGTAAGAGGAGTGATCCCAAATAAAAGGATTTATTAAAGAATGGATTTAATAAACTAAAATAAGATATATTACGATTAAGTTTATGGTTTAATGTATACGGTTAATAAAAAATAAGGTTATTTTAAATTCCATACAAATAAAATATTTAAGAATTTACTTACAGATGAATTAATTAAAAAGATTCATCTAAGGATGAATTAATTAAAAAGATTCATCT
>DALZMP010000003.1:0-15426 GCA_032006665.1 Sedimentibacter sp. | reverse complement strand
GATGAATTAATTAAAAAGATTCATCTAAGGATGAATTAATTAAAAAGATTCATCTGCGGATGAATTATCACTTGATTATTTTCTAATATTTGGATATAATAAGTTGCGAAGGAGTGATAATAATGCTTTTCTTTTTCTTTTCAGATCCCTATATTGCTATAATAGGAGATATTGTTAATTCGAAAAAACTAGTTGATAGGAATGCTACTCAAATTAAATTAAAATCTTTATTAAAAAGAATTGATGAAAAATATTCTGATGATATTGCTTCTGATTTTATGATTACTTTAGGCGATGAATTTCAAGGGTTACTGAAGTGTGGAAATAATGTGATGAATATAATTTCAGAAATTGAACTTGAAATGCATCCTATTCAAATGCGTTTTGGAATAGGACTAGGATCAATAGAAACGGAAATAAATCGGGAAATTCCTTTGGGAGCTGATGGTCCTGCATATCATAATGCTAGAAAAATGATAGAGGAATTAAAAAAATTAGAAAAAAGGAATATGGCAAATTATTCGAACATGATGATAGCTACAGAAGGTGATAATTCAAATATCGATATGTTATTAAATTCTATATTATCTTTGTGTGCTACTATTCAAAGTAAATGGACAAATAGACAGAGAGAAATAATATATAGTTATATTGAAAATGGAAAAAATCAATATGAGACTGCTAATAAATTAAAAATAGGACAACCAAGTGTAAATAAGGCGTTGACTGGTTCAGGCTACTATTCATATCAAAAGGCAATTGAAACTGTTAGTACTACTCTCTCGTCAGTAAAAGGTGACCATTATGTTTAGAGAAATATTATTAATTTTGTTATTAGTTCATATACTTGGTGATTTTTATTTTCAATCAGATAGGCTGTCAAAATTAAAAGATGAATCATTTTCTGGTGTGTTAACTCATTCATTTATATATGCATTAAATTGCTTTGTTTTAATTATTATAATAAACGAAGAGTGGATAAAGAGTGTTGCATTAATTGTTGTATTTACGCACTTAATTATTGATTCAACAAAATATATTTATATTAAAGATTGTAAAAGTAGTAATAAGTACTCTAATGAAAAAGATAGTATAGTATATATTATGGACCAAATTATTCACATTTTTATATTTGTCATAATTTCATTAATTGTTGCTAGAAACTATTCTTTTGTAAATAAACTAACAATAATAGATGAAATATTTAGACTTGCTGAAATATCTTCATATCAAGTGTTTACATGGATTCTTATAATTTTGTTCATTGGAAAGCCTACTAATATTACAATAAAAAAATTACTATCGTCTTATAGACCTTTGGTTAATAAGACTGTAACCAATGTTCAATTTACTAAAGAAAGATTAATGAAAATTGAATCAGTAGGGGTCTTAACCAATGATGAATCACAAGTGACAATGAGTAATGACGAAAAAAAGGCTGGCGGGTTTATAGGATTTTTAGAAAGGTTTATTATTGTAATTTTTTTATCGATAAACCAATATTCTGCAATAGGTTTAATACTTACCGCTAAATCAATTGCAAGATATGATAAGATATCAAAAGATCAAACGTTTGCGGAATATTATCTGTTAGGTACTTTGTTAAGTGCTATTATAGCTATCATTGCATATTTCTTAATTATGTATGACAATCTATGCTTATGACGCTGAGGCGTTAGATGTTAATGGAAAAATGAGAATAAATTTAATTGAGCAAATTCAGGATTTTATTAATAAAGATGATTCTCTTTCTTATGAGAATGATGCCTTCTAACATCATCGTTGCTAAGAGAAATGGGAAATCCAAAATGATATAAGTACGATTAAGTTAATTATAAAATAACTTCAGAGGTGAAAAATTGAAGAAAAAATTTAACACTTGTACAAATTACTTTCTTATTGGAATTGCTTGTTTGCATGTTATTCTATTTTTTATACCCATTGATATTAAACCGGGGGAATTTAAAATGATGGCTGAATCAAATGGAAGAAGAGAAACTTATTTCGTGATTTCACCTAACGGGACCTTGGTCGGATGGGGTTTTAATGATTATCGCCTTGTAGCGAACGGGAATCTGTATTTTTACCCATATTTTGCAAGAAAAACAATTCTTAAAGATATTGTAGATATTGATATTGGTTGGCATGGTGCAATGGCTGTTGATAAAAATGGGACTCTATGGGGCTGGGGGTCCTATCCATCTCCACAACCAAAAAAAAGACCTCTTTTGAATCGTCCGGTGAAGGTAATGGAAGATATTCTTGCAGTTGAACTTGACATCTTCAACGTCGTTGTAATAAAAACAGATGGAAGCCTGTGGACATGGAGTAGCATAAGAGGAGATGATGCATATGAAGGACCTACAATGATTATGCAAAATGTGAAATCCATTTACTCAGATTCCGAAAACTTTTTTGCTATTCAAGACAACAATGACCTTTACGCCTTTACTTTCTCGTTTGGTAATATAGTTCGTGACCCCACTATGATTGCATCAGAGATAAAGGATATCTCTTTCGGACTTCCGAATATATCTCAGTTTTTGACAACCGAGGGAGAAGTTTTTCTTTATAATATTGAGCCTTTTTACTATGACGAGCCCACCGGATATAGTAATAATTATTTTGAAGTAGTTAAGATATCTCAGGATGCAGCAGTTGACAATGTTCGAACTTTGTGTAATAGAGGACTAATTAAAAACGATGATTCATATTGGCATTGGGAGCAGGATGAGATGGGAGAACCAGTATTAGTAAAACAAAACGAAAATGTTGCCTACGTTGGGGGTGTCAATCATGAAACTGCTATAACGATAACAAGAAACGGAAAGATGTACGCAGAGCCTATGTTTGATAATTTGCCAATCATTCCTCAGTCTATGCGCACAGTGTCACCAACTCTCAGAAACTTATTTTTAGTAGTAGTTTTAATAAAGATAATCGTGAACAAATATTACTTGAGTTATGTCACCACTTGAGTTACTACATATGGCATGGGGTAAAAGAAACTTTTAACTATAGTGAATCAATTCATGCAAGATATACATATTTAAAAGATATGATTTTTTATGAAGAAGGATTACATACCATTGTAACAGTAAGTGACGATTGTCATGTAATGATTGAAGGAATGTCAGGACATTATCAAAATATAACTCCTGATGATATAGGATTAGGAGATACTTGGAACGGAGTTTCTATTAAACCAGTTGTGTCATCACTAGCAATATGAGTTATTTGAATATAACCTACATTTATAGTAGCATCACTTCTTTCTTAGCATTACGTCGCAACAGTATTATTAAGCATCATAGAAAAGGAAGGTCAAATAATGAAAAAAAGGATTATATCTATTACTTTAATTGTAATTGTACTATGTTTTATTACATCCTGTACGACGCAAAAAAATAAAATTGAAATTTATTCTTTTAGTGGAGAGGATGAAAATATAAAAATAAACAATGGCTTAATTATCGTAACTGATGATTTAGAAAAGTTTATTGGAGGAGATTTATCATTTAAGGGTGAAGAACCATCCAATGTTAAAGATTATTTTGAAAAATTTTCTTTTTATAAAGACGGTAATGAAGATACTATTATGAGTAATGCTACAAAAACAGAAGGTACTACGGAAGGCCTACAGATTTCTTCGGAACTTGGTTCCATAAGTGGAGAAGACTTGTTTTATGGTGATGATTTAGAATTAATAAAGAATTCATTAAACTTTTCATTAAGTGGAAAGTTAATGAATGGAGAAGGGTTTGAATACAATCTGGTTTTGGTTATCAAAAAGGCTTATTAAACTAAGGTATTTACAATAATATCTATAGTTAAGACGCATTTTTCAAATTTAGCGTCGCTTAGTAATGAGAATTTTGAAATTTATTTTGGGGGTAGATTATGAAAGGTGAACTTACAAAGGCTAAAATTTTTTTTATAGAGAATCTGGGTAGTCATGACAATATGCAAGAAACTGGCTGTCTTCAAGAATATCTTCAATACAATATTCCTATGGAAATAGAATACAATTGGATAAATGAATTTATTGTAGAACAGTTTAGTAAAGTGGACTCTAAATGCATTGGAATTTCAGATCTCATAAGTAGTGTCAGTATCGTAGTTTCTCACTACGGAAGGTATCAGGACTTTAAAAAACTTTTAACCCTTAAGGATATAACTCAAGCGGTGCCTGTGAAACCTCCGAAGAACTAAAATATAATCATAAATAATTGAACTTAAGAATAAATATTCTTAAACCAGAAAACAAGTGTTAATAAATAAGGAAAAATATGGTACAATAAATCGATAAACACATTAAAATCTGGGGGATAGAAGAAAAATGCTAGGTAAAAATAATGCACAATTTGATGTATTTGATAATATAATCTTTGATAAATTAATTCCAAAAAATCATTTGTTGGTAGAAATGGATTCTGTAGTCGATTTTTCATTTGTTTATGATGAATTAAAAGATCATTATAGCCCTGTGGGAAGAGAGTCCAAAGATCCAGTAATGATGTTTAAAATATTAATCCTTGAATATTTGTACCGCCTTTCGGATCCAAAGGCGGTGGAAAGAATAACAACAGATGTAGCTTTTCGATGGTTTCTAGGATTAAAACTTGATGATTCGGTTCCAGATGATACAACAATCAGTTTTTTTAGAGTTAATCATGTTAATGAACAAAAATTTGAAGAATTCTTTAATCACATTGTCAAACAATGTATTGAAAAAGGAATTGTCAGATCAAGACGATTTATTGTTGATACAACAGATGTAGCAGCAAATGTAAATTATCCTTCAGACAAAAAATTAATAAGAAATGCTTTTTACAAAGTAATTAAAGAATTAAAAAAAATTGATGAAAATCTTGCAACAGAACAGCTTGAAAAATATGAAAAAGATATTCAAAATGAATATGATTTAAATGAACATGTACGTTCAAAGAAACACTATGAAATAACAAGAGAACACCTTGGATACTTGTTTCTTAAAACATATGATTTACTTCAAGAAGATAATAAATATCAAGAAGCTTTTGATATTTGCAATACAATTGTAAATCAATATTTAAATAATGAAAAAGACAAAATTGTAAGTGTTGTAGACCCCGAAGCACGAGTTGCACATAAATCTCCTGGAAATATTAAAAGGGGTTACAAGGATCATATTTTAGTAGACGAAGATAGCGAAATAATTTTGTCATCAGTACAAACTCCTTTTAATATAGGCGATGAAAAGAAGTTAAAAGAATTAATTGAAAAAGTTGAAAACAATTTTGAAATAAAACCGAAAGAAATAACTGCAGACAAAGTTTATGGAACAACTGATAACAGAGCATATTTAAAGGATAATGAAATTACAGCAAACATTGCATTTTACAAGGAATCTAGCAAAGAAGTAAAAAAATTCGGATTAAAAAATTTTGAAATATCAAATGATGTTAGCTCAGTAAAATGTCCGAATGGAGTAATTTCAACAAGCTATGAGAATAAAACTATAGATGAGAAAGAATTTAGGAGATTCAAATTTGATAGAAAAGATTGCGATAGTTGTCAATTTCGAGATAATTGCTTAAATAAAAATATGAATGGCAAAATCACTAGAAGGACTAGGGATTTAGACGTTTCACTCAGATATGATGCAATATTAAATGATTTGCAACGAGTATTGACTGCAGAATTTGAAGTAGCTTACAATAAGCGTTATAAAGTGGAAAGAAGATTTGCAACTATGGTCAGAAGCCATGGTTTAAGAAGATGCCGCTTCATAAAACTAAAAGGGTCAAAGATACATATAATATTAACCAATATAGTGTGCAATATTGTGAGGATGGTGAACATACTGTTACATCAGCCTGGAACTGCTATTCTCAAAAATTAAATAAAGCTCCAAAACTGGAGCTTTATTTAATAAAAATCAAGCTATTTGTGTGTGATTTTTACGTTTAGTGTTATTGTAAAAGTTGGTTTTTGAAATTTATAAATATTTCATTAATTTTTCCGTTTTTAATATGTATGTTTATAAATTTCTAATTTTTTACCCCTATATCTTCGGAGGTTTCACAGGCACCACTTGAGTTTGTGAATAAACCGTAAATTGTTATGCCGAGATATTTTAGAAAAAACAGGAATGCTAGATTTGAGGACACAACATGTTTTCAAACTGTCCGGAGGTGAAAGGCAACGAGTTGCTTTTGCAAGAGCATTGATTAATGACACTGACATAATATTAGCGGATGAGCCCACAGGTTCCCTCGACAGCGAAAATGGAAAATTTATGAGGGATAATATTTTGGTTGTTAATGTCCACCTACTGAAAAATCAGCACACAAAATAATTAACACATCAGGAAATGAAGTGTTGAAATATATTGATTTCGATACAACAAATTCACCTGATATAGTACATTACTCTGATTCTGGGAAGGTGGGGATTATTGTTCATAATAAATCAAGTAATTTTTTTAGAAGTGAAGATGAAGTATATTATTACGATGGAGAGTAAGTAATAAACAAATTCTAATTTTTAGAGTTAAATAAAAATTAGAATAATAAAGTATATGTATTCTGCAATAAAAACTATAACGGAGTTAAAACACTAGAAAGGAGATATTGTTTTGAAAACATTTCAAGTTGAAATTACGGAAACTCTTCAAAAAATAATATTAATTGATGCTGAAGATGAAAATGAAGCTTATGTGAAAGTAAGTGATATGTATGAGAACTGTGATATTATTCTAGATGCAGATGATTTTATTCAAAATGAAATTAATTTATTGAACTAAAATAAATTAATTGAGGGGACAAAGTTATGATTGAAATATTGCAAATAAAAATGATATTAAAGCAGTGAGGTAATAAATGGACTTACGTTTGAAGTTTAATGAAGATGAAACAAATTATGATTGCTTTAGACCTACATACCCCGATGAACTGTTTCAGGACATAATTGATTACTCTTCAATAAATGGAGAAAGTAATTCTTTAGAAATAGGTATTGGCACAGGACAAGCAACAAAATCTATTTTGTAAACTGGTTGCTCAGTTACTGCCATTGAACTCGGCGATAAATTAAGTAACTTTGTCAAAAATAAATTCAGAAAACACAGTAATTTTAATGTGATCAATACCGACTTTATGACATTGCCGATTAAATCAAATTCATATGATTTGGTGTATTGTGCCACAGCCTTTCATTGGCTGCCATTGGAAGAAGGATATAGGAAGGTAAATGATATTTTAAAATTTGGCAGCACCATAGCATTGTTTTGGAATCATCCTTTTCCAAACAGAAAAGGCGATATTAGCAATAAAGTAAACAGACAAGTATATAATAAATATCTTCCATACGATAAAGAGATTATTGAATTTGGGGAAAAGGATTGTGAAAAACGCATGAGTGAATTAGAGCAATTTGGGTTTGAAAATGTAGAAGCAAAATTGTATCATCGGGTTCGCACTCTTACATCTGATTCTTATATTGCTTTACTCAACACATATTCAGATCATCGATCCTTGGACGCTAAAACAAAAGAAGCTTTTGAAGTTGAGATGAAAACATCCATTGATGAAATTGGGGGTAAAATCAATATTTATGATACCATAGACTTATATTTAGCTAGAAAACCATGCAAAAAAAATATATTACTGAGGGAATAAGTCGAGTTGAGCATTTTGTTTATAAAGAATTTAAAAATATAAGCGAATCTTACTTGTAGTTATTTGGAATATTTAAATAACTTGTCACAACAGTTGGCGTACCAAAGATTCTGACAAAAATGTAGATTAAAAGGTGTAAAAAGATGAAGGAAAGAGCAATAACATATTTAATAAAAAATCCATTGTTACATATGGGAATGATTGAGCCGATACGTAGAGATACTGCAGACATATTGTACGCTGAAACAGATGGCGTGTTAATAAAGGAACAAAAAAGCAATGCGTATATGGTATCTGTGGACAACTTTGAAAAAGGGAAAAAATTAATAAATAGTATATTGAAATGTGAACTAATTGTTGTACATCAAAAATATATGGTAGATTATGTATTAAACAGGTTCGGACTAACTAAAGAACTAGAATGTGTTCAAGCAGTATATATGAATAAAAATAAACTGGATATAGTATATCAAAGGATAGTTTGGTTTGGATTTTTTAGTAAATAAAACATAATTTTTATTGTTGGATGTTAGGCTGCAGTTTTTAAATATTACATCATAAAAGTAATGAAATACAGCTAAAGTTAAACGCAAACTTTTTTGGAGATATACACTTATATGGCAAAAGTAGCTTGCTGTCAACATAGGATAAAATAGATTTAGACACAATGGTTATATATAGCTAATTAGTAGACCTTTATATTAGTGGAGGTTACAATGAGAACTGAACAAGAAATGTTTAATTTAATATTGAATATAGCAAAGAATGACATAAGAATTCGTGCAGTTTATATGAATGGATCAAGAACAAATCCAAATGTAAAAAAAGATATCTTTCAGGATTATGATATTGTATATGTTGTTGACGAAACAAAGTCATTCCGTGAACAGAAATATTGGATTAATCAATTTGGTGAACGATTATATATGCAATATCCTGAAGAAAATTCTTATTATGCACATGATGTTGATAATTGTTATGGATGGCTTATTCAATTTTCTGATGGGAATCGTCTTGACTTACATGTATGTACATTATCACATGTACTGAAAGAAATTGAAAGTGACAGACTTTGCAAAATATTACTTGATAAAGATAAATGTTTACCTAATATACCAGAAGCAACAGATAAGGATTATAGGGTAAAGAAGCCAACAGAACATAATTTTTTTGATACATGTAATGAATTTTGGTGGTGTTTAAATAATGTGGCAAAGGGATTATGGCGTGAAGAAATACCATATGTAATGGATATGATAAACTATTTTGTCCGCCCACAGTTAATTCGTTTAATGGAGTGGAAAATAGGATTTGACACAAATTTTACTATTAGTGTTGGAAAATCAGGGAAATATATGCATTTATGGTTAGAAGACCAGATATGGAATACATTTTTAAAAGCATATCCGTCTGGACAAATAAAAGATATTTGGGAATCAGTTTTTATTATGTGTGATTTATTTAATAAAATAGCCAAAGATATAACATTTAAAATGAATATTAATTATAATGAAATTGAAGCAAATAATAGTTTAAAGTTTTTAAAAGATGTGTATTTATTACCAAAGGATGCAAAAAAAATATACTAAAATTAGTTCACAGTTTTCATATTACGTCAGAAAAGTAATATTATAAGTCATTGATATAAAGATAACTAGAGATAAAATCAATGTAAGAATTTAAACATTTTATTAATATTTACGTCTAAAATATTAGAATTATCATTAAGAAATAGTAATTGTATAGGGGGAAAAGAATATGAAGTTAAAATTTAAAGTCATAATTATTGCAGTAATTTTAATGGTTGTATTGTCATCTAATGTATTTGCGTATAATGTAAACGTTACATTGCCAACGTTTGATGTAAGAGTGAACGGTGTAGAAATGGACAACGAAAACAGAGAATATCCACTGATTGTATATAAAGACATTACATATTTTCCTATGACCTTTCATGACAATCGTTTTTTAGGTTTGGAAACTAAGTGGGATAAAATTACGGGATTGAAAATAGATAAAAGTGAAAGCAAACAAGGATATGTAGATTATAACTCTTCGGTAAATAAATCAAGATATACTGCAGCAACTCCATATTTTAATATTGAAGTGAATGGAAAATCAATTGATAACAGCAAGGAAGAATATCCACTTTTAGTATTTAGAAATGTTACATACTTTCCGCTTACATGGAGATTTGCAGTTGATGAATTTGGATGGGATTACAATTTTAATCAAAAAAATGGTCTTGAAATAAGCAATCCAACACATACAGGCCTTAAAGTTACAGAGCTAAAATTACCTCTTGCAGGTAAAAGAGATTTTCATAACGGGGCATTTACTGTTGCTGGTGATTACGTTTATTATGAAGGCGAAAAAGGAATTATTTATCAAACACCAATAGATAATACGAGTATCAAAAATGCTGTATATGAACTTCCAATGTGGACTTATGGAGACAGCTATGTTTATCCAAGCCTGGAAACAGACGAAAGCAGAAATTTTGGATATGGCATAGCAATTTTGCACTACCATCAGGGAGGAGCATCAATGGGAACTGACTACAGAATAATTCTTAATGATGATGGTACAAATGAAATTTTTGCAATAGGTTATTTGAGTAAAAGAATTTTTGGTGATATGACTGTAAATGTCGATTATAGTGTTCCACCTCATCCAAACAACCTTTCAATGAAGAAAAGCAATGAGGTAGAATATAAACTAATGGGAAACCCTGATTTTAGATATGGCTATTCCAGATCAAAAAATGGGGCACTTAGTTCAACAGACGATTTATATATAATTGATAATGAAATATTTATAATAGCAGATAAATTTTATGATGAAAATTATACAACAGGGATTCACAGGGTTAATATTAATACTGGTGAAACTGTAAGAATTTGCGATGAATCTGCACGGAAATTTATTATTGAAGGCAATATGATTTATTTCATGGATACAGATGGATTTTTGTATAAAATTTCTCTTGTTGATGGCAATACAGTAGAAAAACTTACAGATTTTATTGTAAGTGATTTCACAGTTTTAAATAGCATTGTTTATTATGTTTCAGTAGAAGACAAGGGACTTGAATTATTTAAATTAGGAGAGAGTATTTCTGTAAATCCAGGTGGACGTGTGCGAGAATTAGTTAATACTGAAGGATATGTTTACTGTATTTTTGAAGACAGCGCTTATTACAAATTAATTGTTTTTAACAAAACAGGATTACAGATCTTTAAAACAAATGCAACTATAAGATTTGCAAGTATAAATCAAAATAGGTTATTTTATCATAAATAAGCTTTCGAAAATTCAGTAAGATTTCTGCTAAAGTTGATATTTTCACATCAAAAAATAAAGATATAGGATTATTTTAACATATTATAGATGCAAAAATATAAATAAGGAGGCTAATAATGGGTAAAAAAGAGAAAATAAATAATGTAATTCTAATATTACCCTGAGGAGATTTACAAAGGTATGTCAGTAGACGAAGCAGAAGAAAAATGGGGAGATTCGATAGATTCTGTTGGCTCTGGTTTACCAATATTGATTTATATGGAAAGCAAAGAATCTATGCTTATTCTATATTTTGACATGAATAATAGGCTTAATAAAGTTGAATCTAAGAATACAAATAATAACACAAAAATAATACTTGAGTGATAAGCAATCTGGAAAGACCTTGGTGATGGGAATTTGGATGTAACATCAAGACCGTTTAAATAAAACTTAGTGCTGTTCTGTAATGAAAAATTAATAGAAACAGGAGGATATTATGGCTTATTTTAATTATCAAGAACACAAAATTTTCTATCAGGAGATTGGAAGAGGTTTACCTCTGCTAATGTTACATGGAAATACCGCGTCATCTGCCATGTTTTCTGAGATCGTACCTAAGTATGTACAGGACTACAAAGTAATCTTGTTGGATTTTCTTGGTTACGGAAAATCCGATCACATTGCGGAATTAGAAGAAGATTTATGGTATGATGAAGGCATGCAGGTAATCTGCTTTCTGGAAGAAAAGAAATATCGAAACGTAAAACTTATAGGTACAAGTGGTGGTGCACTCGCTGCTCTGAATGTCTCGTTGGAACGCCCCGATCTTGTGAGTCAACTTATTGCTGATAGTTTTGAGGGTGAACAAGTAAACCCCGTTATTACCGAAGTTCTGCTACAGGGGCGTGAAGCATCAAAGCATGATTCTGGTGCGAGGATGTTCTATGAGGCGATGAATGGCACAGATTGGGAAAGTGTCGTAGATGCTGATACTCAAGCTGTGATTGCCCATGCAAATCATATCAAAAAGTTCTTACACAAGCCGCTTTCAGAACTAAAGTCAGATGTACTGTTTACAGGTAGCCGTGAGGACTCATTTTTCCCGACTGGGTTTTATGAAACATTGTTTAAAGATATGCTTCAGAAGATAGGATATGGGCAACAACATCTATTTGAGCACGGAGAGCATCCGGCAACGCTGTCTAACCAAAAAGAATTTGTTGAAATTAGCAAGAGGTTTTTTAGATCTATTTGAATAGTTTATTATAAGCATAACTTGAGGAGCGATCAATCAAGAGGGACATCCATTCAGATCATCGATCCTTGGACGCTAAAACAAAAGAAGCTTTTGAAATTGAGATGAAAACGTCCATTGATGAAATCGGTGGCAAAATCAATATTTATGATACCATAGACTTATATTTAGCTAGAAAACCATGCAAAAAAAATATATTACTGAGGGAATAAGTCGAGTTGAGCATTTTGTTTATAAAGAATTTAAAAATATAAGCGAATCTTACTTGTAGTTATTTGGAATATTTAAATAACTTGTCACAACAGTTGGCGTACCAAAGATTCTGACAAAAATGTAGATTAAAAGGTGTAAAAAGATGAAGGAAAGAGCAATAACATATTTAATAAAAAATCCATTGTTACATATGGGAATGATTGAGCCGATACGTAGAGATACTGCAGACATATTGTACGCTGAAACAGATGGCGTGTTAATAAAGGAACAAAAAAGCAATGCGTATATGGTATCTGTGGACAACTTTGAAAAAGGGAAAAAATTAATAAATAGTATATTGAAATGTGAACTAATTGTTGTACATCAAAAATATATGGTAGATTATGTATTAAACAGGTTCGGACTAACTAAAGAACTAGAATGTGTTCAAGCGGTATATATGAATAAAAATAAACTTGATATAAAAAAAGAATTAGCAATAAAACAACTAGAGCTAAATCAATTAGAAGTGATATTAGAACATTATGACAAATTATCCAATAATGAAATCCAGACACTTTTAAAAAATGGGAATTTATATGGAGGGTATAAGAACGAAACACTTATTGGTTTTGTTGGTAATCATTTAGAAGGAAGTATAGGAATCTTAGAGATATTTCCTAAATATAGACGTTTAGGATATGGTGCGATGCTTGAAAGTTATATGGTAAATCAAATGCTTGAAAAAGATTTGATACCATTTGCACAAATTGAAATAGAAAATAAGAAATCATTAGCCTTACAAAATAAACTTGGATTTAGTATATCAAAGGATAGTTTGATTTGGATTTTTTAGTAAAATAAAACATAATTCCTATCGTTGAATGTCAAGTCGAAGTTTTTATCTATTTCCTATTCCTCTTTGTACATCCTGAATTTTTATATCTTTGCTAATACTCTGCAGGGCAATCCTGTCATATCTGCATATCTGACAGGATAAGTGTTAGCAATAAACTCCCTGCTGCTTTCTTGCAAAAGTAATATTTCCAAATTACAAATATTTTCAACGACGAAAACATTTCTATCTGCACAATATTGGTCTTTCAATGTATGTTCCGCACCACGCCTGATTCCTGCACAATCAATGCCTATAATCGAAATGTCCAAATCTAAAAGACATTCTATTAAATCATCAGAAAGTTGGGGATGTTCTTGAAAATAGCGCTTGCTGCCATATCCCTCTTCTTTAATAAAACCTGTATAAAAGGCAACAAACATATCATTTTTTACCTTTGAAATATCAATATCTGAGATGTCAATATCCCGTCCTTTAACCGTACTGACATCAAAGACTATTGCTTTTCGCTCCACATATTCTATTGGGAACTCCTTATTCATCACATCAAAATGTGTTCCCAAGTGACCTACTAATGCCTTTTTCTCATTTCCTTGAGCATCTGTAACCATTTTCGGTGTAATCAAAGTTGTTAAATCAATAAACATTATTTATACCTCTTTTCTTTGGTGTTTCCAGGATTAGTTCATATCCCATTGAAATTTTTTCAAATCAACATGGGTTTCATCTTTCAGAGTAATACCCTCATTGCGAAGCAGATTACCTTGTTCAATCCATCCCGGTGCCAGTCTGCCGGCGTGATTAACTACTCTATGACAAGGATATTCTCCATAATATTCTGCCCTGCTGAGGACTTTTCCAACAAGTCTTGCGTTTTTATCTCTACCGATTAGTTTTGCAATTTGTCCATATGTAGCTACACTACCCTCCGGAATTTCGTCTACAACAGAAAGAATTTCATAAATTAAATTTTCTTCTAAAACTCTCTTCATAGCACCTCTATATTTTATACGTTTTTTGCAAATAGTTATACTTATTATAACACGACAACTCTTATTTTTCCATTTATAATTAAATAAAGATAATAGTTTCTAATAATACTATATCTTTATCATTTTTGTGCTTACTACTATGTTCAGATATTAATATGAAAATATTCTTGTTCTGATTAAAATAATACAAAAGAAATTAATGTGCTGCCAATTTCCAGGTAGATAGTATCAAGAAGGCGTCAAGATATTAGTGACTTTGAAAAGAAAAATATTCATTTGGAAGTCAATTCGAAAAACAAGCTTGCCTTTAGTCTAGTTCTAATCTCCAATGGTCATGACAAAAACTCTGTGTGCTTCTCTTACACTACTAAAAATACCCGCAAGTTTAAACATCATCTGATAGTTTTTAGGTAGCATTTCAATTGCGCTTTTATCAGTCAAATATAGTGTTTTCAAATACTTTACACCATCTGTGTAGCCTTCAATTTCCTGTGGATCATCGACGCCCCACTTTATTGTCGCACCTGTTTTTTTCAAAGATGCATGATTTTTTGAACTTTTTGCAGTCAATTTGGAGTATGCATCAAAAATGATTGTACATCTCTTGAACTTTAATTTTAAAGCACCTAGCAATTCTTTTATTTCATCCTCAGTAAGATACATAAAAACACCTTCTGCTATAACAAGCACCTCATTTTCAACCTCTTGTACAATGTCTAGCCACATGAGATCTGTGACAGAGGAGGCAATGTATTGATAGTTGTCCGTTTCATGATATAGCTCCTTTTTTATGCTAATAACTTCAGGAAAATCCAAATCAAACCACATTCCAACAGGAAGTTTCAGTCTCATAAATCGTGCATCAAGTCCGCAACCGAGATGCAAAACCAAGCATTTCGGATTTTTTTGAATGAAGTCCCTTGAGAAATCGTCAATAATTGCTGCACGCAGGGCAAGCATAACCTGTGTTTTGTTCTGTATTTTCAGCCTTGAGTAATCATAATCAAGTTTACCTATAGCCTCTTCGGCATATGGGTCTTTAAAAACGCCCATTTCACTCATCTTAGCTTTGCCGTAAAGAGGAATTATTAGCGTTTCCATTTCATTTTTAAACTGTATTTTCATATAGTTACCTCCTTGTATAATGATGATATAGCTGCTAAGGCTACTCACCTATTATTTATA
>DALZMP010000002.1:94606-462501 GCA_032006665.1 Sedimentibacter sp. | reverse complement strand
GAAATGTTTTAACTGCATAGTCATTAGTGACTATGACATTATTATACTAGGAGAAATAAGATGCAAGGAATTATAAAAAGAAATAACTTGTCTGGAACAATAATGGTTCCTGGTTCAAAGAGTCATACTATCAGAGCAATTATGATTGCCGCAATGGCAAAAGGAAAATCTGTAATTAAAAACCCTCTAAAAAGTGAGGATTGCAAAAGTGCAATTAACGTCGCCAGGGCATTTGGTGCAAATTGTGAATTGTATGAAAATGAGTGGATTGTAGAAGGTGTTGATGGTAAATTAAAACTGCCGGATGATGTAGTTGACTGCGGAAATTCAGGGACGACAACTTATATAGCTTGTTCTATGGCTGCAACTATTGAAGGAACTACCATTGTCACCGGTGATGCGCAAATCAGAAAAAGGCCAATAGACACTTTATTGAAATCAATTAATGCAACAGAAGCCACGGCTTTCAAAACAAGACCTGATATTGATGCTCCTCCTGTAGTTATAACCGGTCCAATGAAAGCAGGAACTATTAAGCTAGAAGGTAAAATATCTCCTCAAGTGTCAGGTGTATTGTTATCAGCTCCATTGCTGAATGGAACCACAGAAATAATTGTTGAACATCCTTTAGAAATTCCTTATGTAAACATGACATTGAATTGGATGACTAATCACGGAATAAAAGTTGAACATAGTGATGATTATAAAAGATATGTAATTGACGGACCACAGAAGTACACCACCGTAAACAGTGTCATACCGAGTGATTGGTCGGGTGTCGCATTTCCTCTTATAGGTGCTGTAATGACGGATTCTCAAGTGACTATAGATGGTGTGGACTTTAATGATGTTCAGGGAGACAAAGGCATAGTGGATGTATTAATCAGTATGGGTGCCGATATATCAAAAGATATTGAAAATCACAAAATGACAATAAGGGGTGGCAAGCCGCTTCATGGAGTTCATGTAGATTGTAAAAATATGCCGGATACTTTGCCTGCCCTGTCAGTTATAGGAGCATACGCCTCCGGACAAATGAAATTGACCGGGTTGGAAGTAGTCAGATTAAAGGAAACCGACAGAGTTTCAGTTATGCAGGAAGAATTGACTAAAATGGGAGCAGAAGTCGAAGTAGGTGAAGATTACATTATAATTAATGGCGGTAAGGGTTTTAAAGGGGCTGAAGTTAACAGCCACGACGATCACCGCGTAGCTATGGCTCTAATGATGGCAGGATTAGTTGCAGAAGGTGAAACTAAAGTAAATGATATTGATTGTGTAAATATTTCCTTCCCTGATTTTGTAAATGTAATTAACCAGATAGGTGCAAATATAGAAGTTCGTTAGTTGTATAGAGTAAAGCCAAAGTTTAACTGCTTTGGCTTTTTATATAATTTAATCAGGAAAATCAATTTCATTATTAATTGATATATAAGTAACCTTTATTTATTCTTAACATAAAATACTAGAAAATTGTAAAACAAAAGGAGGTCTCATGATATATCAATATGATGCTGCCATAATTGGCGGTGATCAAAGGCAAATTTATCTGGCTTGTCTTTTAGATAAATTTGGGTACAAGATAATTACTTTTGGATTAAATATAAATATACCAGATTGCAGTGTCAGTACCGCAAACTCCTTTGAACAAGCAATGTCGTCCAGCAAAACAGTTATAACACCTATTCCATTTTCAAGAGATAAAACCTATATTACTACCAATGATAATTCTTGTAACGGTAATATATTGTCTGTTGAAACATTCTTAGCAAATCTACAACCTGAACATTTCTTAATCGGAGGAAATATCCCTAATGAGGTAACTGAATTCTGTTCAAGAAAAACCATACCATATTTTGATTTAATGAAAAACGATAATATCTCAATGCTCAATGCAATTTCAACAGCAGAAGGTGCCATAGCGCATGCAATATACAAAAGTAACATTAATCTTCATCACAGCAATGTTTTAGTTTTAGGTTACGGAAAATGCGGAAAAGTGCTGGCATCAAAATTAGGTGCTTTAGGAGCGAAAGTATCGGTGTGTGCCAGAAGTAAAATTGCTTTAACAGAAGCATATACAAATGGCTTTGAAAGATTAGAATTTGATATGTTGAAATCAGAAATCAAAAACTATAACTATATTTTTAATACAATACCTGCCATCATATTAAATGATGAATTACTTTCAAATATATCTTCAGAAACTACAATTATAGACATTGCGTCTTCTCCCGGTGGCGTCGATTATAAAGCTGCAAAAGAATTTAATATAAATGCACACTCATGTCTCGGCATTCCGGGCAAAATATCTCCCAAGTCCTCTGCTGAAATTTTAGCAGAAAATATTTTGCCAATTTTAAAAGAAAGGAACGATTAAATTGAATATATCTGGAAAAAATATTGGAATTGGTATCACTGGTTCCTTTTGCACTTTTGATAAAATAATACCCCAAATTGTAAAATTAGTAGAACAGGGAGCAAATGTCTATCCTGTTTTATCTAACAATGCCTACTCCATTGACAGCAGGTTTGGTGATGCAAAAGATTTTATAGAAATAATATCTGACATTACCAGAAATAAAATTATTACCACAATCGAAGATGCTGAACCTATAGGTCCAAAGGATATGTTTGATATTTTTCTGATTGCACCATGCACAGGAAATACTTTAGCTAAACTTAATAATGCCATAACAGATACTCCTGTATTAATGGCGGCAAAGGCCCACCTCAGGGGAAACAAGCCAATTGTAATTTCTATTTCAACAAATGATGCTCTTGGTATGAACTTTAAAAATATAGCTAATCTTTTTAATACAAAGAATATCTATTTCGTTCCCTTTGGTCAGGATAATTATTTGGCAAAACCTAATTCAATGATAGCACATATTGAAAAAATTGTTCCGACATTGGAAATGGCCTTAGAAGGCAAGCAAATACAGCCGGTTATATGTTAAACCGCTAAATCCGAAAGGGCGCCGACATCTGTATAATCACATTTGTCAGGCACTCTTTTTCATTAATATTTATTTTATAACTTTTTTGTATTTTTCAAAATATTAGATTGTTTATTTAAGTGATATAATATACAATCTTTATTATAAAGTATTTAAAATCAGGGGGAAAATCGTGAATGAATTTATAGTTAGGATCAGTAAATTAATATTTGGATTATTCATATATTCACTTGGTCTCGTTTTAAGCATCAATGCAAATATAGGTCTTGCGCCATGGGATGCTTTTAGCATTGGGGTTTCACTTGTATCCGGAATATCATACGGGAAAGTAAGCATAATAACGGGTATATTTATATTATTTATTGTAGTTATATTTTTAAAGGAAAAAATCGGGCTGGGTACAATTTTAAACACTATTTTAATAGGTGCATTTGTGGATATGTTACAGTCATTAAATGTAATTCCATATATGACTAACTTTTTTTTGGGAATACTAATGTTGTTAACCGGTCAATTAGTTGTCAGTATAGCATCATATTTTTATATAAGCACCGGTCTTGGCTGCGGACCCAGAGATTCACTGATGGTAGGACTCAGCAAAAAGTTTTCAAATGTACCGATCGGTGCTATTCGTGGAGGAATAGAAGGAACTGTTCTCATCATAGGATGGATTCTCGGTGCTAAAGTAGGATTGGGAACAGTTATTGCAGTTTTTGGTATGGGATTTATAATACAGACTACATTTAAATTATTTCATTTTGACGTTAAATCTGTAATTCATGAAAGTATCCTCCAAACTATTGTATCCTTCAAAACCTCCTTTAAAAAATCTGTAGAAAATGAATAATACATATGGCGGTGAAACCAATTAAATTTTATTTAATGGTTCTCGCCCACTTAAGTGCCTCTATGTAAATAGCAATAAATCTTTCTTGAGTTAGATTTGGTAATATTACTTTCATATCTATATCGTCCCAGTTTGCTCTCTCAAGGTTTATTACAAAATCTAAAGTATTTTTAATATCATTGTTCCTGCCAAGCAACGCGTCTATTACATCATCGGAAAACGGCAATTCTTTTATTACATCCTTCATATTGCGATTTAACAGAACATCTATGGAAGAAAACATACCCGTTAAGAAATATTCTATAAGCTTACTGTTATCACCTGTTTCTCCTGCCAACAGCTCCATTAATTTTGCTCTGACAAGACAGTTCTTTATTAACTCTTCATTTTCTACACATTGAATTTCTTTTACCATCATTAAATAAATCCACTCTTTAATTTGACTAAAACCAAATCTCACTAGCGCAAGTTTAATTGAACGTATTTCATTTTTTGCCTCATAAAAAACAGAATTAGCAACTTTCAACATTTTATAAGTTAAGTCGATATCAGTTTCAATAATTTCCGCTATTCTTTGATATTCCGGCTCTTTTTGATTAAGTTCATTAATAATTCTAATAAAGTTTGAATTTAAACTACCAATTTCCTTACCCTGAACAATAACAGGCTTGCTAAAAAAGTAACCTTGAAAGTAATCATATCCCATTTTGCTTGCCAGCTCATAGTCTTCTCGCGTTTCAACCTTCTCTGCTAAAAATTTGATTTTATTTTTATATCGATTAATTAATTCTTTTTGATTGTCGTGGCTCATAACAGGAAATTCAATTTTAATTATATTGGCTAATTCAATAAGGGGCAGATACGATTCATTGAAAACAAAATCATCAAGAGCTATCATATAACCCTTTGCCCTTAATTCCTTGCATGCATCAATTACACCTTCAGTGATTTTAACTCTTTCCAAAATTTCCACGACAATTGATTCTTTAGGCAATAACAACGGTATTTTCTTTATGAGCATCTCTTCAGAAAAGTTTATAAATGCTCTGGTGCCGGAAGTCAGTTCATTAAACTGCATGGATAAATAAGCATTGTTTATTAACTCTGCCGTTGACTTGCTGTCATCAAGCCCTTCATAAAAATTATTCATACCCCTTCTATATAATAATTCATATCCAAAAACATTCATTTTTGTATTAAATATAGGCTGACGCGCTATGTAAACATCCATTAAATCTCACCTCCCGCTATTTGTTAATTAATTTTTCTATTTTAATAATACCCACATATTTGTATAATAAACTAATATTAAAAAAACAAAATCAAACACATTTATATAAAAAAAAGTTATACATCCAAAAAAGATATATAACTTTACTTAAATTTTAAATATATTTTATACCTATCAATAATGAACTGTTTACACTAAAGAAGAAAGTACAGATGTTTTAGTTACAATTCCTATAAGCACATTATCATCATTAACAACAGCAATCGGATACTTAGCTTCTACTGCAAGGGGCAGGATGTCATTAATTAAAGTATCCTCAGTTGTGGTTAATGTGTCGCTTACAATAAAATCAAACAGAGGAAGGTTCTCTTTATTTGCTTTTATTGCTGAGTCAATGGTAATAACACCTTTAAATCTCATTTTACCATCCACTGCATATGCACTTGACACAGCATTTTGTCGCATCTCACGAATTGCATTGATGGCTGAATCCTTTTCTCGAACTAGGCAAGATGGTGTAATCATAATGTGCTTAATACTCAATACCTTCGTTTTATCTGCACTATCAATAAATCTCTTGACATAATCATCAGCTGGATTTGCAGACATGTTTTCCGGCGTGTCTATTTGAATAACTTTTCCGTCTCTCATTATTGCCACAGTATCTCCGAGCTTAAATGCTTCATTGATGTCATGCGTAATAAATATTACGGTTTTTTCCAGTTTGCGCTGTATTGACAGAAGCTCAAACTGCATATCCTTTCGTACTAATGGGTCAAGAGCAGAGAAGGGTTCATCCATCAATAATACTTCAGGATCATTTGCTAAGGCTCTGGCCAGTCCGACTCTTTGCTTCATACCTCCCGAAAGACTTGCAATCAAATTGTTTTCCCATCCTTCAAGACCTACAAGTTTTGTCATTTCAGTGGCCTTTATTTGTCTTTCTTCTCTAGATACTCCCTTAACTTCTAAACCATAAGCTACATTGTCCATTACACTTCTGTGTGACATTAGCCCAAAGTTTTGAAATACCATTGATATTTTATTTCTCCTAAATTCTAATAGCTCTTTTTTATCAAGTTTCTCTACCTCTTTATTTTCGTAAGTAATTTTACCTGATGTAGGTTTTAAAAGACGATTGAAGCATCTTACCAGTGTAGATTTTCCTGAACCCGAAAGTCCTATTATAACAAAGATTTCACCACGTTTAATTTTCATGGATACATCCCAAAGTGCAACTGTAACACCTGTCTTCTTTAATACTTCGTCTTTTTCGGCCCCTTCTTTCATAAGTTTAGAAGCTTCTTTTTTATTTATTCCATACAATTTTGTAATATTACTTACTTCTATAATATTTTCTGAATCTCTAGTTTCAATAATATTTTTATTATTTGCGTTTTTATTTTCCATTAATCAATCACCTCACTATTCTTGATTAATCCTTGTGTAAGGCGGTCGAGTATTATTGCAATCATAACTATTGCTATACCTGGTAACAATGCTTTACCCATTTCTACTCTGTTTGTAGCAAGCAGTATTTCTAATCCAAGCCCTTCAGCACCTATTAGAGCACATGTAACAACCATTGACATCGCCATCATAATAGTCTGGTTGACACCAGTCATAATGGTAGGTATAGCCTGTGGAATTTGAACTTTCACAAGGGCTTGCAGCTTTGTAGAACCAAAAGCTATAGCAGCTTCCTTTACCTCAGAATCAACATGCATGATACCATGGCTCGTCATTCTGACCATTGGTACTACAGAATATATTGTAGTTGCAAGTAAAGCAGGAGTTTTTCCGGTACTAAATAGTATAACTGCCGGTACTAAATAAACAAACGTAGGCATTGTTTGCATTAAATCAAGAATTGGACGAATGATTTTTTCAGCTCGTTTACTCATAGCAATAAAAATTCCAAGCGGAAAACCAATAAGTAACGACAAGGATACCGAAGCAATTACAATACTTAGAGTTGCTATCATGTGCGTCCACAGCCCGCTGCAGCCTATGAAAATCAGCATTGCTCCAAACATTAGACCAACATATATCTTTTTACTTATTCTATATCCTAAATATGCTATTATTAACACAAGTATAAACCATGGAATCATAGTCAGCAACCAGTTTATTCCTTGAATCGAATTAATAACCATGGACTTAAATCCATTCAGCACCTCCCGGTTATTCCTGCTGAAAAGCTTTACTGCATCATCCATCTTTGTCCCCAAATCAAACTGCCATGATTCTGGAAATGAAAAAATGTAATCCTTCAATTATGTCAATTCTCCTTTCATGAATAGCTTTGACTAAAGAATAGCACGAACTCTGTCGGCTCTTTCTTTTGGTAACCATTCATCTAACAGCTCATCATGTTCTTTCAGCAACCATTTTGCTGCTTCTTCATGTGTACATTTAGTTTCATCAAGATAAGCTAATGCTTCACTTATTATAGAGCTGCCAGTTTTATATTTTGTAAAAAACTCAAGTAAATCAGGTGCTTTTTCGGCAAAATTTCTGCTGGTTACAATTTTAAGTTCTTGTGATGGGAATGCACATTTTCCTTCTGGATATAATTCCGGATCATAAGGAGCATCCTCTAACAATACTATATCCAATTTACCGCTGACCCATGTTGGTTCATAGCAGTATCCAACCCATGGTTCACCTAAGTTATAAGCTGATACTAACGATGCAAATAAAGTTGCTTCACTGCCCAGTCTTGTATAGTTGTACATTTCATTTAAACCATAGTATTCATATTTTTTATAGAGGATTTCATCTGCCATCCAACCTGGGATTGCTCCGTATATTCTTCCTTTAGATTTGTCTTCATCATCCGGGAAAATATCCGGATATTTTTTCAAATCCTCAACTGTTTTTAAATCTGGTGCCATTGGCTCGATTCCACGTTCTTTATCACCTTCGATGACATATCTCGGAACATAAATACCCTGTGAACTGTCCGGAACTAAAACTCCAATGTCTACAACATCTCCATTGGCTACATCATCAGGATAACTGACAACATTGTCTGTCCAACTTTCAATATCGATATCAATATCACCGGCTACTAATGCCTGCCAGTTCATGGTGGATGAACCTGTTGAAGTTTCAAATGTGTAACCATCATATGCATTTTCCACTATTAATTTGGCTATTTCATTATGTAACATTTGACTATCCCAGCCATTACCTGTCGCTACAATTTTTACAGGGTCCTTGTTTTCCTCTTTTTGCTGTTCGTCAGCTTGTCCATTTGGTTGTTCATTGACTGTGTCTTTAGCACAACCAGTAAACATAAACACAGAAATAACAAGTACCATAATTAATGCAAATACTTTTTTCATACTTTCCTCCAATATTCTTATTTATTTTTTATTATTGAAAACCAATTATGCGGTTAACAATAACCCCTATTAATGGGTTTATTAAATAAAAACATTTGCCTATTAAAAACAAACATTTTATTTTTAAATTTAGTTGTGATTAATTAAAGACAATAAACATATTTAGCAATATGTTATATAATCTTATTAATTATTTTATTATTATTTAATAAAACAGAATTCTTGATACATTAGTGATTAATGTAAAATTAAAAGGTTTTAAGAATATCTTAATATACCTGTTTAAATCATACTTTTGTTAAAATAGGAACAAAAGTCAAGGTATATTTGATAGTTATGATATATTAAATATATAAGTCGATTATTAATTTATGTACAAATTGTATAATTAATTATAACACAATATTTATGGTTGTCAACTATAATTTGCTTATGTCAAATTCTGTTGAAATTAATAATGTTCAATTTGAGCCAATTTATATTATAATGCCACTAATTAATTTTAAATTAAAGTATAAAAAAAACTATGCAATTGAAATTTAACAAAGCATAGTTTTATTTTTATACAATATAGTGCATTTAAATAATTGTTTAAAATTTTGAAAGTACAACTTACATTTGATGCATATCAATCAACTTCAAATCAACTGAAAAATCTTCTCTTAACAATCCATGGTCATCATACTCACATTCTCCGACTTGATTGTCATATGGATCGTATCGAAGATGATTTTTCGGCGGATCAAATTCATGTTGAAATTCTGAAGCAGCAGGCATTCTAAACGGATCAAGGTTCCCAAAATAGAAATTCCAGTTCTCTTCATTACCTTTTCTGTATGCGCCGCCACCAAAGGAAGGATCTGCGAACAGCCATCCATATGGTTCTATGTAAAATTCCGCCCAATCATGACAACCGACATAGTAAGGCGTTACATATAGCCCTGACTGCCATCTGGCAGGAATTCCTGCACATCTGCACAACGTTATAAATAATAATGCCTGAACTCCACAATCCCCTTTCAAATTCAAGGCAGCATATTCCGGAATATTAGTTATAGTAAAGTATTTTCTCATGTACGAGTACATAACCTTTGTTGTAATAAAATCATAAATTTTTCTTGCTTTTAACAAAGGGTTAGTTTCTTCGCCTATTAACTCTTCAGTCAATTTTTTAATATAAGGTGTAAATATAATATGCGGCGCATGTTCATCTGTATCAAAACTCGGTTGAATTTCTGAAACCTTGTTTGGATCTAAATCCATATATTTCATATGATTTTCATATGTATATTCTACTGAAAATTCTTGATTTTCCTGCAATGTTCCCTCAAAAAAAGCTGTTCTTTGAGGATAAACAGGTGATGCTACATGAGTTGCATCTGTTTTTAAAATATTTACATTTTTTACTTGTCTGTATTCTATAGGTAAAGGTAAATGAACTTTAATATTTTTACCTATATCAGCATATTCTTCTTTAATTTTTATAGAAGTCCTTAAGTGAATAAAACATGATACTCCTCCATTTGCTTTCATGTTCTTGACATTGTCAATCAGCAACTGTTCTTTTTCATCATTCATTTCTGCAGCGTCGTTCTTTTTTAGCCTCTTTACAATATCAGGTCTCGTCTTTACCAAACTTCCATAAAAGCTTTCGTTAAAACACACTTTTCCGTCTATTAATATCCAATCTGCAGCACTTTCCTCTTGAAGTTCAACAAGTTCGTCTCTTGTAAAATCCTTTACGTTTTCTTGCATAATTTCCAGTGCTTTTTCAAAGGAATACGGATATTCACGCCGAATGACTCTTATTATGTCTTTTTCAATTTCTAATCGTTTTCTCATCGCTAGAGGAATTTCTTTGTTGAGCCTTAAATCAATCAGCTTAATTGCACTGTCAAAATCACCATTCCATTTAAGTTTTAATACATCTTCAGGCAAATTAACATTTAAATATTCCAAATCATTATACATATATCCACCTTCTATTTTTATAATAATTTATACTTCATCTTTAACCCTTCTAATCTTGGCACCTAAATTCATGAATTTATTTTCTATATGTTCATATCCTCTGTCAATATGGTAAATATCAGTTATTTCCGTCAATCCGTCAGCTATAAGTCCTGCTATTATAAGCGCTGCACCTGCCCTTAAATCCGTGGCTTGTACCACTGTTCCCTTAAGGTTAGGTGTACCTTCAATTTTAGCATGCTTCTTTGTAAATTCTATATTGGCACCCATCTTTCTTATTTCGTTCACATACTTGAACCTATCTTCAGATACTCCTTCTACAACGATGCTTTCACCTCTTAGAGAAGACAATAAAACTGTCATAGGCTGCTGAAGATCTGTGGGAAATCCGGGATAAGGCAGTGTTTGGATATTTACAGGTTCCAATTCCTTTTCATAAAAAACTCTGATGGAGTCACCATACTCCTCTATTCCCATACCCATTTCCTTTAGTTTTGCTGTAACAGGCTCTAAATGTTTCGGAATTATCTCATCAATTATTATATCTCCCTTAGTCGCAGCCGCTGCTATCATATATGTTCCGGCTTCTATTTGATCCGGTATAACTCTGTATGTACATCCGGTAAGCTCTTTTACACCATTAATTTTTATAACATCAGTACCTGCACCTTTTACGTCTGCTCCCATCGAGTTTAAAAAGTTTGCAGTATCAACTATATGCGGTTCTTTTGCCGCATTTTCAATAATTGTTTTGCCTTCGGCATAAACGGCCGCCAACATAATATTTATCGTTGCACCTACGCTTACCACGTCTAAATAAATTCTATTTCCAATAAGTCTGTCAGCTTGTACATTTATTCTTCCGTCAGAGGTAATATCAACAGTTGCGCCAAGAGCTTCGAAGCCTTTTATATGTTGGTCTATTGGTCTTGTCCCTATTGCACAACCGCCAGGCAACAAGGTTGATGCTTTTTTAAATCTTCCTAAACCTGCACCCAGCAAATAGTATGATGCCCTCATTTTTTTTGACAGCCCATTTTTCAAATAGCAACTATGCAAATCTGTTGCATCAATAGACATGGATAAATCATCTAAATACTCCACATTTGCCCCTATTTCAGTTAAAATGTCTTCAAAAACATTTACATCATTAATTCTGGGGACATTTTGTATGATACATTTACCTTGACACAAAATAGTAGCAGGAATTATTGCTACTGCTGCATTCTTAAAACCACCAATGTTAACTTTTCCCTTTAGTTTTGTTCCACCCTCTATAACAAACTTTGACATATATATATCCTTTCAATAATAATCTGTTTCATAATTAATATTTTATTATAATAATATTTAATTCCACTGCATTCTCATAGCGGGATATTAACCAGCCCAGCGGAACAAATAATTCTTCCATACAATAATATACTATATTTAACTATTTTTCAACTAAATTAAATTATAATGATATGAAAATTATTATTTGTTTAGCTTTGGTCAGAACTTGATAGATATTTTTGTGTACCGTCACTAAAAACAACTTTCCACGTTGGATCTGCATTGATATTTTTTATATTTTTCCAATTTTCATTCTCAACACTATAATATTTCATTTTTATTTCAATAATATCTTTGTCTCTGATTTCATCATCTGTCATAAGTCTGGGCAATGCTTCTATGGCCGAAATCGCTCTTATTTTATCCTTAATTTCCATTACTGTGTCAATTTTCTGTATTTCAAATCCATATACTCCGACTTTATCGACTAAAAAGTTAATGTACGAGTTATCCATATTAATATCATTGTAATTTTGTGTGTAAGTTACATATCCTCCATCTTTTGAAATATATCTGCAGGATTCAGAAAAGTTGGTTATATCTATCGCATATTGACCAATAACTGCCTTAATGCTTTCATTTAAAACTTCTTCGTCACTAACTTCTCCTGAAGTTATATTTCTCATTATAAACTTTATTTTTTTCCCATCAATTATTTCTAATTTTTCACCTTTTTCATTTGAATATTCGTAAACATCTTCTTTTGCTTCAACACCCTTGCCCAAATATTTCTGCACTACTTCATTATTAACTTCAATCATATTATATTCAGTTTCCAAAACCGGTAAAATAAATTCATCTTCAGGAATTTGGCATTTTATATTAATATTTTTGCCTGCAAGCATATTCTCAACGTCGTTTTTAAAATCGCTGTCTAAATTTACATTGAAATTATCAGTAAATATATCACTAAATGTCGACATTAAAAGAAAAATATTCAATATCACAAATGCTATTATAAGTATTGTATTTGATTTGTTCCAATCCATATTTTATCACCACTCTTCAATTAATGCACCGGATATGGCATTAAATATATAGCTTTTATCTCCTACTTCGATGACCCATACAACTCTTAATACTTGTTCTTTTTGTACTCTTGACAAATCAAAGTATCCCAGATATATGTTGCTTATATTCTTTATCATTTCCAATTTCAATGGTTTTAGCTCTGCTATACCATCCGTCGTCTCACCGCTTTGCAAATTCTTATTTATTACATCAGCTGCTGACATAATTTCAAAATCTTTCATAAAATCTCTTTGGGTTTCATCTATATTTCTGATAAACCTTTTATATGATACAACATCATCACCTATAACATCAATTTGCAGCGCTGCATTATCTCTTACTCTGCTGAACAGGATCGGTCTATCTAATATATTATATGAAAAAATAAATCTGTAGCCATAATTTCCTTCAATTTGTATACTTTCAATATTGCTGAGATATCCATCCTTTGGAAAACCTAAAAAATTTTCTGTAAAATTGATAGCTGATATGAGACTTTTACGTATATCATGATTATTACTGAATTCTAAATTAGAATCGTAAAAATCTAATTGTCCTTCCGCATTTATTTTCAGAACTTTTTCAGTTCTGTATACATAGACCAAATTTCCGCTTACTTCAACTAATTTTCTCACATATTCATAGTTATTTTTAAAATAATTTTTAGCTATTTTATTAATTGCAGCTGTATCAAAAACATCTAACTCCGACTGAACAAATACCGGATTTCGAGCAGATTGTTCCAGGGGTACAGGTATTTGTATTTTTTCTTCTCCTATTTTCTCTTCAAGTGAATACTTCGTAGCATTATTAAAGTCAATGCCTTCAACTGTTTTAAAAATACTGTCAGAATTAATTTTGTCACTTTCGATTTTGAATGTACTTTCTCCATTGTAAATATAAATACAATTTCTATTATCCAAATCTATAATTATATTTTTAATATTTCCGACATCCTCATTCAATTTGTCATTTTCAATTTTCATTTGGTCTGTAAAAATTTCTATGGGTATGTTAACAGGAAAATCAAACTTCAAATATTGTGTTGGAAACACCACAGATGAAGCATCAATTCTTCCGTTATAGTCTTTAAATCCATTTGAAATTATATCTGTCGCCTTTAGCCATAGGTTATATTCATCATCTGAATACAATACAGTATAATTATCTTTGTAATTAATTATATTTTTTATAGGCTTAATCACTTTCCAAAAATTAATCTTAGGATCTACTTCTTCAGCAGCAGTATCGTCTTGCTGAAAGTCATACATCAAAAAATCCGGAATTTTAAGCCATACATTACTGCCTAAATACACGCATGCTATTACCATTATTATTAGTATTAAATTTTTTATTCTTTGATGTATCATAATATGCCTCTTATACTGTTTCAAATCCAGGAATTATTATTTTGATTTCTGTTCCTTTTTGAATTTCACCGTTTACTAATATTGTGCTGTCATGTGCTTCTGCTATTTGTTTTGCAATTGAAAGACCTAGTCCTGTACCGCCCATTTGTCTTGTTCTTGCTTTATCAACCCTATAAAATCTGTCAAATATTCTGGACTGATCTTCTTTTGGTATTCCTATCCCATCATCTTTTATGCTTATAACTACATTTTTATTTTCCTCTATCGCATCTATCCATATATTTCCATGTTTAGGTGTGTATTTTACTGCATTACCTGCAATATTAAGCAATATTTGTTCAAATCCATCTCGATCAAATAATATATTCAGTCTATCCGGAATTGGTTCTACATGCATTTTTATGTTTTTATTTTTTGCTAGAATGCGCAGCTTCATGCAAACGTCTTTAACCATTTCATTTACATTCAGCTTTTCTTTAGTCCAGTTTGTCTGTTCATAATCCATCCTGGAAAGTTTTAATAAATCGCTTACCAATCTTGACATCCTGTCACTTTCACTATTTATTACATTCAGGAATTCCTTAGCAATTGATGGTTCTCCAATGGCACCGTCAATTAATGTTTCCGTGTAACTTTTTATAGTTGTAATCGGTGTTTTTAATTCGTGGGATACGTTAGCAACAAATTCTTTCTGCATTCTTTCAATTTTATATTGTTCAGTTACATTTTTAAAAACAAGAATTACACCGCCTATTTCATTTTTATTATCCATAAATGGAGCATAGTCTATTTTATATGTCTCACTGTTTCGTTCCAGTATGTCTGTACCGTGATAATTCTTACTCTCTATGTCCGAAAGCAACATGTTTTCTTTTATTTTAGATATAACTGTATCGTAGTTTTCTTCTTCCTTTTCTAAAGAAATTATTTCTCTGGCAACGGGATTTGCATGAATTATATTACCTTTTATGTCAACTGTCAAAACACCGTCAGCCATATATTTAAGAGTAGTTTCCATTTTACTTTTTTCCTGGTGAAGGTTTGATATGCTGCTCTTAAGTTCAACAATAAGAAAGTTGAACATTTTACCCAACTGCCCGATTTCATCATTGGATTTAACGTCAACCTGTTGGTCAAAGTCACCTTTTGACATTTGTTTTGCTTTCACAGTAAGATCTTTTATAGGTCCTGTTATACTGGTAGATAGTATCAGTCCCAGTATTACAGTTAAAGACAGCGCTATAATTGTCGCCTGAGTCATTATTTTCTTTGATTGATCTACAGTTTCATATATATAATCTATATTATTTGTCAAGTATATAAACCCTTTTATATTTCCATTTTCATTAACAGGAAACGACATATGCTTACTAACATTATTTTGTTCCTCGTATTGCTCCGGGGGCACTATTTCTTCAGGATACCCATCAATAGATTTTGTAAGTATATAATTGTTTATTATATCCAAATTATATGCACTTTGACCTATTGCCTCTTCGACACTTCCCGCTATTACAGTCTTTTTTTCATCGTTTAAAATGACATACACATTTTCATTGTACCCGATTTGTATACCATCATTAATGCTGCTTTGTATTTCACTTTTATGCTCTGTCCAATTGTCTTCTTGTAATGGCGTTGATGTGGCAAGAATAGATGTAATACGTGTCTCCATATTTTTCGAACTCATATTCATCTGTATTTTTTCAAGCTGAGTAATAATAAATAATCCAACTATAGACATCGCAAGAAATACAAGTAAAAAATAAATTAAAACAAATCTCCACTTAATACTCTTAAACATAGTAGCTCCCTTAATATAGGAATATTTTATCTGCTTTTAAAATAATATCCCATTCCTCTTTTTGTAATTATATATTTATCTTCTTCTGTTTCTATCTTTTCTCTCAATCTTCTTACCGTTACGTCTACAGTCCTTAAATCTCCAAATTCATATCCCCAAACTTCTTTTAAAAGATGCTCCCTGTTAAATACTCTATCTGCATTTTGAAACAAATATTTAAGCAAGTCAAATTCTCTGTTTGTTAAATCTATATTATTGTTATCCTTGCTGACTTCATAGGTATTTAAATCTATAGTTAGGTTTCCAACGGATACTATTTTAGATTTCATTTCTTCTTCAACTTTTGAAAGTTTTACCCTGCGGAGATTTGCCTTTACTCTCGCAACTACCTCTTTTGTACTGAATGGTTTAGTAATATAGTCATCTGCACCCAGCTCCAGTCCTATTATTTTATCGGACTCTTCTTCCTTTGCCGTAAGCATTATTACCGGCATTACATATTCCATCCTTACTTCTTTTAATATTTCAAATCCACCTTTTCTAGGAAGCATTACATCTAACACTACTAAATCAGGTTTCATCTTATGAACCATTTTTATCGCATCTTCCCCGTCATAAACAGTCTGAACTTCAAATCCCTCTTTTTGAAGATTATACTTTATAATTTCTGCAATAGGTCTTTCATCATCTACTACTAATATTTTTTGACTCAAAATACCACCTCTTTTTAATTCTTATATAAATATTATTTAATATTATTATACCATGTTTTTCAAAAATGAACACCTTCTTTATTTAAAAGCATAAATTAATTTAGGAAGGTGAATATAAATGAAGAAAAATATAAATACAACAAAACTTTGTCCTATCATTAAATCAAAATTGAATTCTAATGACAAAGATATATTACCAATAATAATAAGCTACAAAAATACTAAAAACATGGCAGAAGGCAAGATATCTTCGTTATCTAATAAAATGAATTATGAACTTCCTATAGTTAATGGTTATGCCTGTGAAATGTCATCAACAGCTATACTTGAAATAAATGCAGACCCTAATGTCGAATATATAAGTTACGATACGAGGGTTTTTGCAGTTATGGATATCGCAAGAAAAACAGTTGGTGCAGATCAGGTCTACAAAGCAGGTCACACCGGAAAGGGAGTTACAGTCGCTATAATTGATACTGGAGTTTCTCCTCACAATGATTTAATATATCCTACAAACAGAATAGTTGGTTTTAAAGATTTTATAAACAAAGAAACTCGACCTTACGATGACAATGGTCACGGTACTCATTGCACCGGAATTCTTGCTTCTAGCGGATACTCATCTAAGGGTAAATATAGAGGAATTGCTCCAGAAGCAAATATCTTATCAATTAAGGTACTAGATGAAAAGGGAAATGGAAAAACTTCAGATATTTTGTCTGCTGTACAATGGATTATTGATTCCAAGGGGGTTTATAAAACTAAAATAGTTAATTTTTCATTAGGTGCAATAGCACAATACCGAGAAAGAAAAGACCCTCTTGTTAAAGCGGCTAATCGTGCTATAGATAATGGGATGGTAGTTGTAGCAGCGGTAGGAAATAGTGGTCCCATGAGGAATACAATTTTATCGCCTGCAACGAGCAGATACGTCATCTCTGTAGGAGCCTTAGATAACAATAGAACCCCTGAAACTGATGACGACTTTATTGCTAGCTTTTCAAGTAGAGGTCCAACAATAGATAGAGTCAGAAAGCCTGATCTAATTGCACCAGGGGTTGATGTAATGTCTTTATCTTATAAGAGTTTAAACAACTATACCTCATTAAGTGGAACATCTATGGCTGCTCCAATGGTATCTGGTGCTGCTGCTTTATTATTAAGCCAAAACCCTGACTATACTCACTTTGATATTAAGAGAATATTAGCAGGTGCATGTTCTAAAATAAATGCATCTTCTCTTGACCAAGGAGCAGGAATTCTAGATTTAAGTAAAATATTTTAAGAAACTTAAGAAATGATATTAGTCTAGATTTTTCAAACTTAATATCATTAACTGATTTAGATAGATTAAGGCTATTAGCACTATGCCAATAGCCTTTTCTCATACTAGAAATTTCTCATCTACAATAATTCGATTGACAATGTTAAATGTTGTATAATTATCGTTTAGTTTGTTTATTTTCTAATTTCAAGCTAAGAGTTTATTATGTGTAACTCAAAATCTATAAGCAATACTAAATTCAGTATCATAAACCTAAACAATATATTATTGCATGAAAAGTTAAATTATATCTATATGTCAAGAGCTTTTGTTTTTCTCCATAGCGTAGTTGTACTCATGCCAAGCATTTGCTCTACTAGTTTCAAGTTTCCATCAGTTAATTCAATTACTTGCTTTATTATATTATTTTCCATATCTTTTATATTTGTAATAGGTATCGAAATAATATTTTCTTTTTTATTTATATCTAATTCCTTTACTTTTTTATATTTTCCCTCTGTCTTTTTGTTATTTAAAATATTTAATTCATCATATATTTCCAAAATCGTGTTTTCAAAATAATCCGAGCTATGCATTACAGCCCAAATTCTCTCTACAAAATTGTTTAATTCCCTAATATTTCCTGGCCATTCATACTTAACTAACATCATCATGAAATTATCTGGAATTGTAACTTTAGTATTATTATTTTTATTCAAAATATTTAATATACTGCGGGCAATTATTGGGGCATCTTCTTTACGTTCCCTTAAAGCTGGTATATTAATAGAAAGCACATTCAATCTATAAAATAAATCTCTTCTAAAAGTTCCATTCGATACTTCATTAATAAGATTTCTATTTGTTGCAGCTATAATTCTTACATTAACATAAATATTCCTACTACCACCTACTCTTCTTATTGTTTTTTCCTGTAATACCCTAAGTAATCTAGATTGTAAAATAATAGGCATCTCTCCTATTTCATCTAAAAACAAAGTTCCATCATGTGCTAGTTCAAACAATCCTTGCTTTCCACCTTTTTTTGCACCAGAAAAAGCTCCGTCCTCATACCCAAATAATTCGCTCTCAAGAAGATTTTCTGGAAGTGTAGCACAATTAATAGCTACAAAACTTCCTTTACTCCAATTACTATAATTATGTATACTCTGAGCAAAAAATTCTTTTCCGCAACCACTTTCACCATACAATATTATATTTGATGATGTTTTTGCATATTTCTTAGCTTTTTCTTTTGTTTTTAAAATTATATTCGATTCTCCCTCGATATCATCAAAACTATACTTTGCAACAAATCCATTATCTATTAACTTTCTTCTTGCCTGATTTTCAATATTTTGTATGTCCTTAAGTTCAGAAATTGTTATGAGAGTACCATTATAATCTGATGAAGAGAATATATCATTTTTCCTTACAACAATCCCTTTTGAGTCTTGATAAATAATTTCAAACTCTTCATCTACCTTTAATATTTTTTCAATTATAACATATCTGTTTTTTAAATATAATATACTTTGGTTCAATAATTCTGATTTTTTTAGGCCAATTAAAGATGATGCCTTATCATTTATAAGTTGAACTTTTCTTGATGCATTTATTACAATTAGTCCATCTGTAGAATTATTTAATATTTCATTAAGCCATTGCATTTTTTCTATTTCTTTTTTTCTTATATTAACTATATGTACAGCTCTTTCTATAGCATCCTTAATATCATTTACTTGAAATTCTAATAGAACTGTTTTTATGTTCTTTCGTTTAGCGTTTGCAATCATGCAACTTGCGGGTGTAACTATTACATCTTTTCTTTCTTCTATACATCTATCAATTATCTCTTTAGATTCATCTGCTTGTTCAAATGAATAATGTGATATATCGAAATCCATAACTGATTTTACAAAATCAAAATCATACGTTGGATAATCTTTAACTACATCAGAAAAAACAATTTTCTTTCCAATTTTTTTTGCTTCGCTAAACGCTGAAAAAAGATTGTTATTTGTAAAATGTGTTGGTATTAAAGGTATATTTACCATATCTTTAATAACTTCACATGTACTTGAAACTGCTATAATTGCATCAACGTTATATTTTTCTTCAAGTTCTACGGCTTTTTCTTTTGCTAATTCAAGTACTCCCATTTTAAATATTATTTCACAATTATAAGTTTTTGCTAAAAATGCAAAGTCTTCCTTCATCTTACCGTAATGCGATAATATACCTATTTTTAATGCCATATACGTTCCTCTCATAATTTATAATCTAATTTTACATAAATTATATCATATTTATATCATTTTTTAAAATAAAATAAGGGTATATTTATTTCAATATACCCCCATTTTTTACGTATAATTTCTATTTAGTGTAATCATACCACCCTTTACCCGTTTTTCTACCAAACTCACCTTTATTATATTTCTCCTCTAATAACTTCGGAGGTTTATCTTCTGGATTTCCTGTTTTTTCATATCTTCTTTGTTTAGCAAGATAAGCTAAATCAATTCCACTAAAATCCATTATTTTAAATGGTCCCATTGGATGATTAAGACCATATTCAAGAGCAATATCAACTTCCTGAGGAGTTACAATGCCCTGTTCAACAAGATAATAAGCCTCTGATACTATTTTAGAAAGCACTCTGTTAGCTACAAATCCATCTATTTCTTTTTTCAATAAAATAGGTTCTTTCCCGGTATTTTTAGCAAATTCGTACAATGTATTTGCTGTTTCCATGCTTGTATGATCACCCTTAACAACTTCTACTAATTTCATTACAAGCGCAGGATTGAAATAATGAAAATTTGCAACTTTATCTGGTTTATTAGTTACATCTGCTATAAGCGACGAAGGAATAAAGCTAGAGTTAGAAGCTAAAATAGCTTCTGGTTTTGTAAGAGTATCCAACTGTTTGAACAATTCTCTTTTTATTTCTTCTTTCTCCACTATTGCCTCAATTACTAAATCTGCATCCCTAACAGCGTAAGCAATGTCAATAATAAATTTAATATTAGAATTTATTTCTGGAATTTTTTCCTCTTTTAGTTTTCCCTTTTGCACTCGTCCTGCTAGCCATTCATTCTTCCACTCTTCTGCTTCTTTTATAGCTTCCTTTGACATATCGCATAGTACTACACTATATCCATATAGTGCAGAATTCAGAGCAATCTGCTTGCCCATTATTCCTGCTCCAATTACCGTTACTTTTTTAATGTCCATTTTTATGTCTCCTTATTCTATATTGTATTTCCTAATGTAGTACCTTCTCTTACAGCATCTATAACTTTACCTACTTTAGCTGCATCTCCAATAATGTGTACATTTTGGTTCTTATTAACTAATTCTTTATAAAGTTCATTTTCTGGTCTCGAACCTACAGCAAGTATAATTGTATCTGCTTTTATCTCAAACTTAGTTAGTTTGCCCTCTTTATCTTCATTTTCAAGCATAACTATATCATCTTTTATATCTAATATCTTAGTTGAAGCATACTGTTTAACACCTAAACGCTTCATTTCTTTGAATACTGGCCATGATGTACCAGGATCAAAACCAGATCCTATTTTAGGTGCAATATCAATTATAGTAACATTTCTTCTTGTAGTATTAAGTAGTCCTGATATTTTTTCACTTGTTTCAGCATTTTGAGTTACAAGAAATTTTAGTTCTTCAGCAGTGATACTAGCATCATCCGCTAAATAAAGTGCAGTTTCGCAACCCACTGCTCCACCTCCAACTACAAGTATATTTCTACCTGGTATAGCTTCGTTTGAAAGAACTTCGTTTGATGTTATAACCGTTACTTTATCACTTTGAGGAACTGGAATTATATTCGGTCTAACTCCTGTAGCGATTACGACCTCATCAAATCCAGCCTCCACAATATCCTCTACTGTAGCTTTCTTATTTAGCACAATATTAACATGCTTCTTTTTAACCATGTTCTCTTCATAACTTATAAATGTTCTAAATTCTGATTTTCCTGGAGGTGTTGCTACTAAATGTAATTGCCCGCCTAATTTGTTTTCTTTTTCCCAAATTGTTACATTATGTCCTCTGTCTTTTGCTGCTATAGCAAATTCAGTACCTGCTGGTCCACCACCTACTACTAATATATTTTTAGAAACTGGTGCTTCTTTAATATCAATTTCTAACTCCCTACCTGCAAATCCATTTACTAGACATCCAGCGGGCATACCAAAAAATGTTTTTGCAAGACAACCCTGATTACAGCCTACACATCTTCTAATTTCATCAATTCTACCCGTTTCTGATTTTATGGTCCATTCAGGATCAGCCATATGACCTCTTCCGATATTAACCATATCTGCTATTCCCAATGCAAGGATCTTTTCAGCAACAACAGGATCATTAATACGGTTTGATGCTATAACTGGTATTTTAACACCGTCTTTTATACCTGCTGCAAGATATGCAAACCCCGCTCTAGGAACCTCTCCTGGAAGCTGTGGAACTCTAGTCTCATGCCAGCCTCCAGTTACATTTATAGCATCAATGCCTGCTTTTTCAATAATTTTAGCAAATTCAGTTGCTTCTACATTTGTATTAGATCCTTTTATAAAATCATTACCTGATATCCTCATTAACAAAGGATAGTCATCACCAACTGCTTCTCTTACAGATTTAATTACTTCAAGCGGAAATCTACATCTATTCTCGAATGATCCACCATATTCATCTGTACGTATGTTAGTTGTAGGTGAAAGAAATTGACAGATTAAATATCCTGCTGATCCTAGTATTTCTACTGCATCAAATCCAGCTTCTTTAGCGCGAGCTGCAGCTGCTGCCCAGTCTTTAATTACTTTATTTATTTCATCTTTTGACATTTCTTTTGGAATTTCTCCTGAGTATGGCGAAAATACTGCTGATGCAGAATATGCTAGTTCCCCAATAGGAAGATTTTTCTGCCTAGTATATCTTCCTGCATGATATAGTTGTGCAGCTACTTTTGCTCCCCTTTTATGCATTCCATTAGTAAATTCTTTAAACCCAGATATAAATGAATCATCACTTAAACTAGGCATATTTGGAGTTCCACCAAATTCATCAAATTTAATTCCACCTACTATTGCTAAGCCTACCCCTCCTTCAGCTCTTTTATAGTAAAATTCATTGAATCTTTCATTTACTTTACCATTTGGAGTATAATTCAGATGCATCGCAGGCATTGAAACTCTATTTTTAATTGTCATGCCATTTATCGTAATTGGTGTAAATAATCTATTAAATTTCATTTTTTTCTCCTTTATTCGATTCAGAATTAAATAAATACCTTAGCCATTATTAATATAATTGCTACAGTAGTAGCTACAAGCCCTGGTACACATGTTGATTTAAAATAAATCCATGCAGCCTTTTTATAATCAAGTTTTGTAAGTGCTACTGCATTAACAACTCCTGGACAATGTGGCACCATATAAGTCCATACTGATGCAGATATAAGTCTTGCTCCAATTTCATTGCTTATTCCAGCTTCAGCCATTTTTTCTATTGCATATGGAAGAACTGTTGGTAATATTGAGCTTGATGATGCAGCTATACCTGACATTATTAATGTCAGACCTACAGCTGCAAAAACAGGGTTTAATCCGTCTAAGACACCCATTACAAGAGTAAATCCTTCAGAAGCATTTATTACAGCTGCAAAACCTGCTGCTGCTGCAACATATATCAATGGATTTCCAGCTGCTGTTACACCATTAGTTATAGTAGCTTTTTTATCTAATATATATTTAAACATCATTATTACTGTTGACAATATACCTACCATCAACGAAATTAATACATCAAGTTTTAATACAGATATTGATATTATTGTAAGTATTAGTGGTAAAATTGCCAAAATAATATTTGGTAAATCTTCTTCTTTTCTAGGTGAAGCAATCTGCAACTTCATAATATGATCACCTGATGGCAAAAATCCTTCTTTTGCTTTCTCTATTTTTTTAACATCTAATTTTATAAGCATACCTAAGACTATCCATGATATAATTAGAAGTACTAATGATAATCCAAAGCCTGCTGTAGGTGCTACGCCAAATCCCTCTGTTGATATAATATTTGTTGGTTGTAGTGAGCCACCAAGTATTATTGCAGGAAATATTCCCGCACTGCCATAACAGTAAAGCGACCATGGAATATCACATTCTTCAAATAAATCTCTACCTATTGCAACTACTGAAAACACTAAAACGAAACCACTTATTCCTACATAAGAAAGTATAAAATAGAATACTGGTAATATAATTACTGACCAGAATTTCTGGTTATTTTTACTTTTCCTAGTAAGATTAGCTAATGAAATTGCTATTCTTCTTACTGCACCTGAATTTTCCATAAATTTACCGAACACAGCACTAAGCATGAATAACAATAAATAGCCTTTTATAAAACCAGCTGCTGTTCCCATAAATGTTCCTTTTAATGTATCTAACAGTGGCATTTTTGAAAAAATCATTACTACAAAAGAAGAAACCAGTGAATTAAACAAAAGATTAAAGCCATTAAATGATAAAGCTACAAATACAGCTATCCCTATTAAAATACCAATTAAACTAATTATTTCCATTATAACACCTCTATGTCATTATTTTTTTATTGCAATTTTATTTTCAATAATTTTATTAATTTTCTCTTCACTATACCCAAGTTCTTTAAGTATATTTATTGTATCTTGCCCTAATTGAGGTGCCAGATTAAAATCTACTTCATCTACACTATCAAACTTAACTGGATTTGTAGGAAGTACAACAATATCTCCATTTTCTAGGGTAATGTTTCTTAAATATCCATTAGCCAGCGCTTGTTCATCTTTGTATACATCATTTGGATTAGCTAACTTTTCGTGAACTATATCTAATTTAGCTAGACCATCTAATATATGACTTGTCTCACATTGAGCGTATGCTTCATCAAAAATTTTTATTGCTTCTACAATATTTTTACGAACTGCTCCAATTGTACTAAATCTTTCATCGCCTACATATTGAGGAATGCCTAATAAATTCATTACATCAGCATGTCTTCCTTCCCAATTAGCCTCTGAAACAAGTATCCAATCTCCATCCTTTGTTTTATAAAGTGGTGTAAACGGAGAAAAAGCAGCATATCTACTTTTAGGGAAAATATGTCCATACTGGGGTTGTCCCATAATTATTCCTGTTGAATTATACCATAATGCTGAACCATATAAAGAAATGCTTATTTTTTCTCCTGTACCTGTCTTTTCTCTTTTGTATAACGCAGCAAGAATTCCTGAAAGCAGTATAGAACCTGTTGCTCCATCTCCGAATCCTGGTTGTGGTTTAAACGGAGTACCTTCTTTAATTGACCAATCAACTAAGGCTCCACTTCTCGCCCAAAATGCAGCAGTATCAAATCCTGCTCTATCCTTATCAGGACCAACATCTCCAAAACCTGTAAAATGTGCATATATAAGCTTTGGAAACTTTACCTTTATTGCATCATAGTCCATTTCTAATCCTTTAAGTGCTTTCAACCTTGTATTAGTTATAAATACATCTGCAGTAGAAAGAAGATCATGCATGATATTCTTTCCTTCTTCGGTTTTCATATCTATTGATATACTTTTTTTATTCGCATTTTCTGGCTGAAATACCGGATTATTATCACTTTGATAAGGCAGTTGCCATGCTCTTCCTATTGTTCTCCAAGCCTCACCTTTTGGCGGTTCAACCTTAATTACTTCTGCACCCCAGTCAGCCATCATTCTTGCTGCTTTTGGAACTGCTACATGTGTTCCCATTTCAATTACCCTTACACCTTCTAATGGTTTATTCATTTTTTCCTCCTAAATAATATATATTTTTTTAATAATATTTAATTTCTTAAAAGTTCTCCTGTTTCAATAAAATGACTTATTCTTTCATAAGTACCTTGTTGTTGCGTAAGGTATACAAAACCCTCTCTTTCAATTTCAAGGAGCTCTGTTTCTGTTAACTGTACATTATTTACAACAGTACTACCTGCTAAAACATTTGCTATTACTTTTGATATTTCATAATCATATTGAGTAATTTTACCTTCACCTAGTAATTGTTCTGCATGCAACACCATCTTTTTATACGCTTCTTTACCTGGTAAAGTTACGGTTTGCTCTGCTAAAGGCTTAAATCCACTTTTTATCAGTTCCATGCATTTCTGTTTTGCTATATCTATAAGCATTTCTTTATCTGCAATTATTGTATCAAAATCTTTAATATAATTAAGCTTCTTCGCATCATCTGCATTTTTTGACACACTTCTCTGTATTAACTTATTAAATGTTTCTATTATCACTTCGTCTTTCACTTCTTCTGTTGCATTCCCTATAATTAGTGCAGACTCTTTTGTTCCACCACCACCTGGTATGAGTCCTACTCCAACTTCCACTAGTCCGAAAAAGCTTTTATCTAGAGCTACTCTCTGATGACAATGAAGCGCAACCTCTAATCCTCCGCCTAGTGTCATTTTATAAGGAGCCGCAACTATTGGTTTTTTACTAAATTTTATCTTACTAGTCATCCTTTGGAAATTTTTAACTTTCTTATTAAAAGATTCGAAGTCTCTATCATCTATACTTTTCTTCATTGAGAACAAATTAGCTCCAACAGAAAAATTTTTAGACTGGTTACCTATAACCAGGCCATTTAAACCATACATATCATTGTCTATTACATTTTCAATAAAATCTCTTACTAAAGGTGTAATACTATTACCCTTGGATTTAAATTCAATACATCCAATTCCGTCACCTATATCTACAAGCACTGCATCTTCATTAGATACAATTACTTCAAGTTCACTTGTGATAATATTTTTCACGTCGTCCTCCTACAATCTTTCTATAACACCAGCAGCACCCATTCCTCCACCTATACACATTGTAATAAGAGCATATTTCCCTCCTACATCATCCAAGTAAGATAATGCTTTACAACTTAATATAGCACCTGTAGCACCCAATGGATGGCCTAAAGCAATAGCACCTCCATAAGGATTAACCTTATTTAAATCCATTCCAAGTTCTTTAATACAAGGTATAGACTGAGCAGCGAATGCTTCGTTTATCTCTATAACATCTATATCCTCCATTTTTAAACCAGCTAATTTCAAAACCTTTGGTACAGCTTTAATTGGTCCTATACCCATTACATCTGCACTAACCCCGGTAACTGCATATGCTACAAATTTAGCAATTGGCTTTATATTAAGTTTTTGAGCCTTTTGTTTAGACATTAATACTAAAAAGCTAGCACCATCACTCAACTGAGATGATGTACCTGCTGTTACTCTTCCATTTTCTTTAAATACAGTTTTTAATGTGGATAGACTGTCCATAGTAGTGTTTTTTCTTATTCCCTCATCTGTATCTATTATTTTTTCTTTGTTATTTTCATCAATTATAGTAACCGGAATTATCTGTTTAATAAATTTACCTTCTTCTTGAGCTTTGGCAGCTTTTTTATGACTTTCAACTGCGAATGCGTCCATTTCTTCTCTTGTTATATTATACATATCTGCTACATTTTCCGCAGTTACACCCATAGGCATATAAGCAGCTGATCCATTTTCAACTAAAAACTCATTTCTTTTCGCTGGATCAGAAGCCATGGGAATTTTACTCATAGTTTCAACCCCTCCAGCTACAATAACCTCTGCTTGTCCGCACATTATAGCATTTGCAGCAAGAGAAACCGCTTGAAGTCCAGAAGAACAAAATCTGTTTATCGTTTGGGCTGGAACGCAATCTGGAAAACCCGCTCTATGTAAAATTATTTTGGCCAGGTTTGAACCCTGTTCACTTTCAGTCTTAGCACATCCTACAATAACATCATCGATTAATGTTTTGTCAAGATTTGGAACCTTGTCCAAAACACCATTTAATACCTGTGCTGCAAAATCAGCTGGGTGCTCATTTCTAAAAGACCCTTTCAAACCTTTAGTCATTGCAGACCTTCCATACGCAACTATAACTGCTTCATTCAAAAAATTACTCATCTTTTTTTCCTCCTAATCTAAATTTATAATCCATATAATTCATTTTATATTAAGCATCCATCAATTCTTCTTCAAACTGATAATCCCCACTATTATCTTCATACTTTCTTGTAACTTTATCCTTTTCACTTGCCATAAATTCAGCTTCACTTTCCTTATACCTCAAATGTCCACTATATACCATATCTTTACTTGTTAGTGTCAAGACAACAAGTATTAATATACCAACAAGACAAGATGGCCATATAGGCTCTATACCAAATGGACTACCAGTAAAGAACCAAAATGCAGCTATTATACCACCTACGGCCATTGCCCAAAATGCAGCTCTATTATCTACCCTTTTCCACATAAGCGAAATCATAATAACGACACCGGCCACAGATCTAATTTGCAAAGCACCTAACAATTGACTTAAAATAGATTTAATATTTAGCCCCATTATAATTCCGACTAAACCAATTAGTATTACAATAATCTTAGTAAATATAAGTTGTTGCTTACTGGTAGCATCTTTATTTATGTATCCTTTGTACAAGTCCCTTGTTATTGTACCCGCTGTAAGCATAAGCATAACTGGAGCTGTTGAAAGAATAGCTGCTAGAATCGCCATACTAGCGAAACCCGCTAAAACAGGATTAATAACAGATGTAATTGTGTATATTACGTTATTATTTGCAATTAATAGTCCTGCAGCTTTTGCTGAAACTCCTATCATTGCAATCATTATAGAAAATGGAACTAAAATAATTCCAGCATATATAAGAGACTTATTAGCAGTTTTTAAATCTTTTGCTCCAAATATGACTGCAGCTATCATTGATCCAGCTGGTAAATTCAATGCACTTCCAAAAGCCCAAGCTATAACAGTAAATAATCCAGGTCTAAATAAATCAAATGTACCTTCAGGCATAATAGTATACACATGATTTAAACCTCCTGCATACCTTATTGATGCAAAACATGACAATGACATTCCAACCAGCATGATGAGGCTATGAACAAAATTTACTTTTGCTAAACCCTCAATCCCCCCAGTCACTGCTATAATAATAAATAATATACCAACTATCCAAACAACCAACTTAGCTGACAAACCAAGCATTGGCGATAAAATTCCAGCAGCGGCGCTTGGCTGTAGAGAAAATATAATTAGATAGACAACGGCAGTAATGAATACCATAACCATTCTGGTTCTTTCATCAAAATAATCTGCTATAGCTTCTCCAACAGACATTTTACCTTTCCATGACATTACCTTATAAAATTTTGAAACTATAAGAACTGTAAAAACACATCCTATTGCTGTTCCCCAATTCATCCATACAGAAGATATACCTATCTCATACGCTGTAGAAGCATTTCCTACTGTTCCAGAGCCAGCTATAAGTTCTGAGAACAACATCGGAACAAGGCTTGCAACACCTAAACCCCCTCCGGAAACTAAGAACTCTTTAATACCCTTGTTTTTTCTAGATACATACATAGATACACCTAAAATAATAGCGAAATATATTATTACAATTGCTAATTGCATTTCAGCCTCCTTTTATTTCTTAACATTCTTAGAATACATGTTAAGCAAATTGTATGCCAATCATAAAACTTATTCTTTTTTTTATAGATTTTTTTATCAACTGTAGTAATTTAAACATTTTTAATTGTTATATATTTTTTAGTTATATACATTTTTTCAAAATATCCTATTTGTAACTAATAAGAAACAAGCTAGTTTTCAAATTGAATTTCAAAATGAAATTCAATTTGAAAACTAGCTTGTTTAAAGAATATTTATTTATTAATAAATAAAGCATTATATAATTATAAAACAATTATATAATATTTTTAATTTCAACTTGTTTTATTTCCTTCCCTTGCTTGTAATCATCAATTTGATTTTTTAAATCTTTCATGGATTTTCTATTAGTTGATACTTACTATAGTAGTTTCACCTACTCCACTTTTTTGATTTCAATTACTATGACTTAAACAACCATCATTGCCGCTTTGTACTCCTATATATAATGACACACTGATTTAAGAAAAATACATCATAAAATTATTCAATCAAACTTTTTAGAATTGTAATATTCTTGCCATATTTTTAAATTTATAAATTTCTTATCTGCAATTTGTATTATAGTTATGTTTTAAAGTCATACGATTTGCCAAATACTCCACACACACCTATTGTTACCATTGCTCTTATAACTAACATATTCTTCAACATTTACATGACAATATTTTTCTGAAGTATTCCAGTGCAAGTCTAAAATTACCTGTTTTTTTATAGTAATCTGCTATAGTTATCTATTTGCTTTATATACTCTCATAATCATTTTAAATTTCAAATAAAAAATAATGGTATTTAATTACAACTATTATAATGATTTGTATTTCTCTATTTTTCAATGTTTTCTTGATTTGTCTTATCATTCACGGTACTCATTGCGCCGGAATTCTTGGGGCTAACGGATATTCATCAAAGGGTAAATACAGAGGAATTGCTCCGGAAGCAAATATATTGTCAATTAAAGTACTGGATGAAAAAGGAAACGGAAAAACTTCTGATATTTTGTCTGCAGTTCAGTGGATTATTGATTCTAAGGAGGTTTATAAAACTAGGATAGTTAATTTTTCATTAGGAGCAATTGCTCAATACAGAGAGAGGAAAGACCCTTTAGTTAAGGCAGCCAATCGTGCCATAGACAGTGGAATGGTAGTGGTAGCTGCTGTAGGAAACAGCGGCCCTATGAGAAATACAATTTTATCGCCGGCAACCAGCAGATATGTAATTTCCGTCGGTGCTTTAGATAATAACAACACACCGGAAACAGATGATGATTTTATTGCCAGTTTCTCAAGCAGGGGACCGACAATAGATAGAATTAAAAAACCTGATTTAATTGCTCCGGGAGTTGATATAACATCTTTATCTTACAAAAACTTAAACAATTATACCTCTTTGAGCGGAACATCTATGGCCGCACCAATGGTATCAGGCGCAGCTGCTTTATTATTAAATAAAAACCCCGACTATACTCACTTTGACATTAAGAGAATACTTGCAGGTGCATGCTCAAAAATAAATGCCTCTTCCCTGGACCAAGGCGCAGGAATTTTAGATTTAAATAAAATATTTTCATAAATTAAAATCACTGATTAAATAAATATGCTCTCCCTGTATTGTAAGCGGTGGAAATAATAAAAACTGTTTACATTAGGGGAGAGCACAACAAAAAAGGAGCCACAGAGAGATATGCATACATTCTTCTATAGTTACCAAGTAATATTTGCATAGCTTTTTTAAAGACTTTACCTTCATATTCAATTAGAAAATCTAATGTACCACCTCCAACATTTCTAGAAAACCACTTCCATTTGTTATTTGATATAACTAAGCTGTCATGTTCTTTCAGCCTAACTTCATTATGACTATAAATGAGTTCATATCCTCTACTTACAATATAATCTAACAAGGATATGCTTTGTGCTTTTGCAATTTGATATTTTGAATACATAACTTTTCTCCTCATTTTTATTTTTGAAAACAAAAAAGCAACAGTATGTTATACTGCTGCCATAAACTACAAAACTCCTGTTCCAATGGAACAGAAGTTATTTTTCTTTTGGTTTCTCAATATTTCTTTTTATGTTGTTTTCAGATTTATTATTATACACATCTATATCTTGTCTAATGTTATCTAATGTTTTTCTATTGATATTTTTTTTAGCATACGATTCAATAGAGTCTTTAATAATACGATTTAAATAACTAAAATTTTTCCTAATCCCTAATTCTTCATCTTCATACGATGCTGCTACAAGTGAATTTCTTACATACTTAATATTATCTGATATAAGCTTTTCATCCAAATGAAATCCATGTTCTTCGGCATATTTATTAAAAAAAGTTATTGTTGTCCTAGTATTGCCTTCTCTAAATGCATGTGCCTTCCAAACATCTGCTAAAGCTATAGAAAAATTTTCTACTTTTTTATCAAGAGAAATACATTTCCATTCAATACTATTTAATTTATTAAGACTTTCAATTATTTCTTTTTCAATACAATTTAAGCTCGTATGCTTAAACACGATTCCATTTAATACTAACTCAGATTTTTCAATATCAACAGTTCTCTGCTCTCCTGCCCAGTCATATATATCTTGAAATATATATTTATGGTATGCTTTCAAATGTTGATAATCATAATTTCCTTTTATAGGATTATTCTCATTTATCATTGCTAATCTTGCAACGGTTAATTCATTTTCAGCAGAATCAAGATTCTCTTTATCCCTAATGTTCAATTTATTTATAAGTACTTCAGTCCCTGGATACACGTATGGATCATTCATACAAACTCACCTCTAAATCTTATATTTAGAAATTGTGTGTTTTATAATATCCTCTGTTGTTATTTCTCCATTAATTTGTTTTTTTATTAGTTCTTTATATTCTTTGTCAGGCTTAAAATTATTAATTTTATGAATACCTAAAGCAATACTCCAAGCTTCTCTTTTCTTCATTTTTAAATTATTGTTCACTATTTTACCTCCCAATACTTTATATAATATTATAGCATAAATAGTGTTTCTATTAAACATAAATATAATAATTTTATTTAAATTCTAAGTATTATTTTACATAAACTTCTGTTCCATTAGAACAGTTATTAAATTCTACCTTTTAACTATCTCATTATCTTTTGTATCTGTAAATCCCGCTTATAAGATACAAAAATAATTAATAGGATGATGTCAACAATAAGCATTTTTTTAATTCCAATGGTTCTAAAAGTATATCCCACCTTATGCATGATAATATCTTTAATAATATTCAAAATAATAAATAATTCAGCTAAATAGAACCTTATATTAGGAAATTTATATATTAAAAACATAGTAATAACAAGCGTAAATCCCATAAAACCAGAACTAATGAAGCCTAGATGTTTTTGATTCATATTTAATTTTCATTCCTTTCTTTATTATATAAAACATATAGCAATATGAAAAATACTCATATACACTCAGTTTCCATTTTTTCATAACTTATTAAACTAAATAAATTATAATTAATAAGTATGAAGCTCTATTGTATAAATAAATATGCTCTCCCTTATGTAAGCACAGCTTACATAAGGGAGAGCAAAACAATTCTTCTCCTAATTTAAATTACTCCATTATAAAGTATAATCCTGTAACAACAAGAAAAGCTCCAATAATTTTTATCAACTCCAATTGTTGCTGTCTCAATATAAAGGTGTCTATATAAAAACTACTTAAAATTTGAGAAGTAATAATAATTGTTAAAGTTATTGTTACACCTAATTTGGGTATAGTCAAAGTCATTAAATAAATAATTAATGCTCCAAATATACCACCAATCAGCCATTGTAACTCTACATTAGACACCTTACTGTATTGCCCTAAAGAGCCGTTAAAAATATTTGCAATTAACATTACTAATAAACCTACAAACAAACTATGTAAAGTTGCTATTTTAGGAGTTACCAATCTTCCTAATTGTGCATTAATGGTCGCTTCTATAGTAGTAAATATTCCCGTTAAAATAGCAAATACATATGGCATTATTTCATTCAATAATCCATACCTCCATCATATATGTATATATATGATTATATTTAAATAATTAGGAAAATATTACCCCTGATAAATATACTGCATTTTTTTGCTTTAGGTCTATATAATTCTATATAATTTTATGATATTATTATACCGCTCCCCATAGAACTTGCTTTTTCCACCATTTCTTCTAATTTATTGAGAAATACTTCTATAGCCTCACCGCTGTATTCCAATAGAGCCCCGCATACACTGATTTTAGAATCTATCGATTTTATAGAATGTTTTTCTATGTCCTTCTTCAATCTCTCCACCATTATTTTTGCAATGTCTATATCCAAGTTATTAAATATTATCATAAATTCATCATTGCCATATCTTCCTGCCACATCAATTTTTCTTGCCACTGAGCTAAGCAATCCTGCCATTTCTTGCAATAATAAATCTCCGGATTTAATTCCATAAGCTTCATTTATTTTTTTCAAATTATCTACGTCAACTAATAAAAGGCAAAAGTTTGCACCTTCTTCTTTATAGCTTTCTATACTATTTGCAATACTATCTGTAATGAATTGGAAGTTATACATTTTTGTAAGCATGTCCACATTAGCAATAGACTTTAATTCGTTCTCCAGATGACTTATTTGTCTGTCACGAACAAGTATTTGCCTTTTTATTTCTTTTTTTTCCGTTAAATCAGTTATTATAATATCAAAACAATCGTCTTCATATCCAAAAATATTAAACCTTAAGTATTTTTCGAAGGGAACAAAATATTGTTCTATTATCTTGCTGTCATTGGTCATTGCCGCTTCGCTAAAAATTTTAGGCCAATCAAACAGGGAATCAGATACTTTAGGAAAAATATCTGTAAAATTATTATTAATAATTAAATCATTTGATACATTTGTTATAAATTCTGTTTGTTTGTTTGCATAAATTATTTGAAAGTCATCCTTTCCCGAATCCTCGCGCTTTATAATCTTACATTTTATTGCTGCGTCTGAAATATGGTCGAAAAACTTTTCCATAAGAATCACCTGCCTCATCATTATTTTTTATCCTGACATTTCATCATAGATGTCTGTTTCTTATCTTTAAATATCAAATTATAAAATTTAAATTTATGTTTACTCCATTGGCATAAGCTAATAATCACATTCATCTAAATCCACTTTTAACAATTTGTTAACTGCTCTTTTCACTGTTCCATATTCAAAACCCTTGCCTATAAGAAAGCGGCTTAATTTTATATACTTTTTTGTATTATCTTCCTTTGTCAAACTTTTTAACTTCTTTTCTCCTAAAGTATAAGCTCGGATGTTTTCTTCCTCTGTTGAAATTAAGCTTAGTTTTTCTTCTATTATTCGCCTGTCAATACCTTTATTGTATAATGCATCTTTGATTTTACGCTTACCATACTTTGAAAGATTCATTTTATCATGTATAAATTTATCACTATAATCACAGTCATCTATGTATTTATTTGCTTTAAGTTTATCTATGATTACATTTATAATATCTATTTCATAACCTTTATTAATCATTTTCGTTCTTAATTCTTTTTCACTTTTTGCACTTCTCGTTAAAATAGAAACAGCATAATTATAAGCTTTTGTTTTTTCTTCTGCTATTATTATTTCTTTTATAAATTCATCTTCCAACTTCATGTTTTTTGATAAAGAATATTTTATCATAACATTTAAATCTATTCCAAACTCAAATTTATCATCTAAATATACATTAACTCTATCTTTATTATTTTTTTGATATTCAATTTTCGTTATCTTTTTCATTAATACCCCCATCACATTTAAGACGATACATATATACTAACATATATGTCATATCTTATCAACTTCTGTCTTATTATAATATAAAAAACAACCAAATAAATGGTTGTTTTTCATTATCATTCACAGAATAAAATCGAGAAATAATCTATGCCGCTTTTATAAGCTTTTTCTTTTGCCACATAACCCACAGAGGCCCTGCCAAGCAATTCGTAGAATAGCATCCGCTTATTACACCAATCAGCATAGGTAATGCAAATGTCTTAATTGATTCAATATTATACATATATGCAAATGTATAAACTATTATAAGACTTATTACAGTTGTAACACTTGTATTAATAGAACGAGTTAACGACTGATTTATACTGACATCTACTAATTCTTCAACAGGTTTTTTATTGAATCCCGGTTTATTTTCTCTGATACGGTCATATATAACTATGGTATCATTAATAGAATATCCTATAATAGTTAAGGTAACTGCAATAAAAGAATCATTAATTGGAATTTTGAAGAATGCAAATGTAAAAAATACCACAAGCACATCGTGTACCAAAGCTATTAGTGCTATGACTCCGGCTGACAATCCTGATATTCTCTTAAATCTAACCCATACATATAAAATTATAAATATAGATGCCAAAACAATTGCAATCATACCATTTTGCAGAAACCTTTTTCCAATAAACGGCTCAACAACATTTGACTCTGAAAACTCTAAATTAGCATCCGGATATTCTGTTTTCAGAACGCCATCTAATTTGTCCTGCTCTCCGGCTTCCAATCCATTGTTTCCAGATAAATTAAGTACTAACTTTTTACTTTTAGTAGCTAAATCTTCTGTTATTTGTACTTCTGTATTTCTATTTAAAGTTGTGGTTGCAGTATTTGCTACTTGAGCAACATCTAAATCACCTGTAAATGAATATTTAATAATCGCTCCACCCTTAAACTGAATAGATAAGTTAACACCATTTACAAATATTGATACGATTCCTATCAACATAATTATAATTGAAATTGCAAAGAATATTTTTCTTTTTTCATAAAATTTAATCATTATACTGCCTCCTTAAACTTAACGCCATAAAGCGACTTATTTCTAAAAGGTTTGTTCATGCTTAAAGATTTAGTAATAATTCTTGAAATTGCAACGCCTGATACAAAGTTAAGAATACATCCTACCATTAATGTATAAGCAAATGACAGCATAGAGCCTGTTCCGAAAATCATTAATATAACCGATACTATAATACTTGTCAAGTTACCATCAAATATTGCGGAAAATGCTCTGTGATAGCCTGAATCAATCGAACTGCCTATAGATTTACCATCTTTTAATTCTTCTTTAATTCTTTCGGAAATAATAACATTTGCATCTACTCCCATACCCATTGACAATATAATACCTGCAATACCAGGTAATGTAAGGGTTATTTGAGGTATAGACAATGCTAATAACTGTACTGAAACCTGCAGCACTAATGCAAAACAAGCAACTGCTCCAAGTAGTCTGTAGTAAAATAACATAAATATGCATACGAACGCGAACGCAACCAAACATGCCTTCACCATAACATCAAGTGCACCAATTCCAAGTGTAGGTGTAATTGTACTGTGGTTTTTTGATATTAAAGAAAACGGAAGAGCTCCTGAGTTAATTTTTTCAGATAATGCTTTTGCTTCTTCAATACTTCCCATATTGGAAATAATTGCCTCTCCGCCTGTTATTGCTTCATTTACCACCGGCGATGATATCATAGTTTCATCCATAAATATAGAAATCCTTTGATTTACCAGTTTTGCTGTAGCATCAGCAAACTGTTTGGTTCCTTCAGAATCAAACTTTAAGGTTACAACAGGTTTGCCTGTCTTATTGTCTATTTGAACTACACTTTCCTTAACATCTTTTCCCTCGACTAGAATATTTCCATCCGGATCTCTAAATGTAAGTCTTGCTGTTTCCCCTAATTCTGCTATAGCAGCCTGTGGATTAAAATCAGTTTCACCGGATTTCCACGGGAATCTAATTAAAATCTGTCCATTATTTTTATCAATTGTTATTTCTCTGTCAAGAATATTTTGTGAATCTAACCTGGTTTCCATGATTATTCTTGCAGATTCAAGTTCTGTTTCTGTTGGTGCTCTGTCTAAGTCCTTTGCTTCATAAACGGCTTCAACGCCACCTCTAATATCAATACCAAATCTCATATCGCTTATACCTTTTATTTGAATTGGTCCGGCATTTATACCAAAGTAAGCAACTAATGCTACACAAACAATTAAAAGTAATACAAAGATATATATATATTTGTTTGTTCTCAACTTATTTTCCTCCAATTTTTATATTATAATTTCATCAACATGTTTAACAAAAATTATGTTTTTTACCATCTTTCTTGTGGATATATAGGACTGTATCTACACAGCTGTCACATAAATCATAGTTACCATTTAGAGCAACTGAATATTTTGCCTTATAAACATTGCTGAAATTGCCTATGTTCCTTGCAATGTATTTGTCATATGAATTAGAAATTGCTCTGCTGACAAATTTATACGATTGAACTATATTATACTGTTTATCATTAATATCTTCAATCATGTTAATAATTTCTTGTGCAATATAATATTTATTGAAATTATTTTCACCATGATTGACAATATTATTATTCAAGTAAAAATATTCTACATTAAAAATTGAGGCTAGGATAATAAGAACTAAAATAACAACTATATATCTTTTATTTTTTAAATTCATATTTCAACCCCTCTCAACTTTTTTTATGTTTCACTATTTTTTTTCAACTGTCAACTTCAACATTAAATTTACTGCTAAATATATAACTATTATTACAACAAATATGGATGTCATCCCCATACCCATTAATTTTAACGAATTAACTACATTTTCACTATTCATATTCAATATTCCTTTCTACATAAATCCAGGGACAAGTCCGATAATAACCCCGCCTGCTATAACCGATGCAATTTGTCCTGACACATTAGCCCCAACAGCATGCATTAATAAATGATTTTGGGAATCTGCTTCAAGCCCCATCTTCTGTATAACTCGTGATGACATAGGAAAAGCCGAAATGCCTGCCGCACCTACCATAGGATTTATCTTTTCTTTAAGGAATAAATTCATAAATTTTGCAAACATAACTCCGGCAATTGTATCAAATACAAAGGCCAGAAGACCTAGTCCCATAATAAAAAAAGTTTCTACAGTTATAAACGTATCTGCTTTCATACTGGCTGATATAGTAATTCCAAGCAATAATGTTATTAAATTTACTAAATCATTTTGTGCTGTTTCAGACAAAGCCCTTAAAACTCCACATTCTCTGATTAAATTTCCAAACATCAGAAATCCAACTAATGATATTGATGCCGGTGCAACAAGTCCTGCTATTATTGTAACTGCTATAGGAAACAACAATCTGGTTTTTCTGGATACACTTTTAGGATTGTAAGACATCTTGATTCTACGGTCTTTTTTTGTAGTACACATCTTTATAGTAAGTGGTTGTATAATAGGAACCAAAGCCATATAAGAATATGCTGCTACGGCTATAGGTCCTATGTATTTGCTTTTAAGAACCAGTGAAACTAATATGGATGTAGGTCCATCAGCTGCTCCTATTATTCCTACTGAAGCTGCATCTGCTATAGAGAACCCAAGCATAGATGCCACCGTTATCGTTGCAAATATTCCGAATTGTGCTGCCGCACCAAATAATAAAAGTCTGGGATTAGCAAGTAAAGGTCCAAAATCTATCATAGCACCAATTCCTATAAAAAGCAATAACGGCATCATTTCCGATGATTCTATGCCAACCTTAAAAAGCCAGTCAATAATTCCATTAACCTCACCTATACCTGGCAACACCTGATCTAATACTCCCGACATAGGTATGTTTACTAATATTGCACCAAATCCCATAGGCAGCAAAAGTGCCGGCTCCAAATTTTTAGCTATGGCTAAATATATAAGCCCTCCGCCTATAATCCACATCAAAAAATGCTGCCAAGTGATTTGCATTATTCCATTAATTAAAAACTCCATTCGTATTCTTTTCTCCTTAAAATTATTTCATCTGTGTATTCTAATATATAATGCAGCATTAATCAATCATTTGCAATTAGTAAATAATGCTTATTTTGCACATATCTTTATAATATTATTCAATTACCTAATCCATATACGAAGATGCTCGAATAATATCATAATTACTTCCTATTTCGTCATTATACGACAAATATAAAATAATAAATAGTTAAATGTATCATCTTACACTCTTTTTTCAATTCTATAATTGACATGCTTGCCCGTATCCTGCAAAACTAATACTATATCATATTCCTTACCTTCAGAATCTTTTAATCCATTAATAATTGTATGCTTTTCAGTTAAAAGTTGCTTAGCATCCTTTTTCGTTAAAATAATCCCTTTTTCTTTTAGATTGCGATTTTCCTTCCACATGGAAAATCTGCATGACGGTACGTTTTTATATCCTGAGCAATAAAAACTTTTTTTATTTTCATATACATCTCTGCCACATCTTGGACATATACCTATAACTTCTTTATTATTTTTTTTATATTTATTTATGAAATTAACATTTTTTATTGTGCTGGTTTTTCCCTCGTTTACTATTTCATAAACATATTTTTTTATATCATATATAAAATCCTTTGATGAAGCTTCTTTATTTGCTATTTTGCTGAGTTGACTTTCCCATTCACCGGTTAAATCAGGTTTCTTTAACTTGTCGTGTACAATTTCTATAAGTTGAATACCATTTTCCGTGGGAACAAGGTTCTTTTTATTCCTTTTTATATATCCAACCGATATTAATTTCTCTATTATGCCTGCTCTCGTTGCCGGTGTTCCTAAACCAATTGACTTCATTTCTTCTTTTAGCTTTTCATCTTCAATTTGTTTACCTGCAGTCTCCATGGCAGTCAACAATGTTGCCTCATTGTACGGTTTAGGCGGCGATGTTTTTCTCGTCAAAACTTTAATTTCTTTTGGAGTTATTTTGTCATCAACTTTTATATTAATAGTTATTTCTTTATCTTCCGCATCTTCTTTTACTTTGCCGAGAATTATATCTTCGACCTCTTTCCACCCTGGAATAATAACTTTCTTTCCTCTTGCTTTGAATTTTTCATTTTCAATTTTTAATTCTATATCTGTTTGGTCATACTCCTGCTTTTTATCAAGTGCTGATATAAATCGTGCTATAATTAATCTTAAAATATTTTTCTCTCTTTCCGGCAGTTTTATTGAATTAGCATTTCTGATGTTTGGAGTGACTATTATTGCATGATGGTCCGTTACCTTTTTATCGTCAATTATCCTTTTATCTGCATTTATTTTCTGTCCTATAATCTTGTCTACGCAGTATCCTGACCCATTCCATCCCTGTTTGATGTTTAATAGTAAATCTGTTAACTTGCCCTTCATGTCTTTAGTTAAATATCTGGAATCTGTTCTAGGATATGTTGCTAATTTATATTTTTCATATAAGTTTTGTGCTGCTTCCAACGTTTGTTCTGCAGTATATCCATACCTTTTGTTGCCATCTCGCTGCAATTCGGTTAAATCATATAATAAAGGTCTTTCAACGGTTGCTCTTTTAGTTTTAAGTTTAGTTATTACACCTTCCTTATCTTCGCATTTCTTCTTTATTCCTTCCGCTTCCTCTATGTTTTTTAATCTTGTACCATTTTTATTGAACCATGTTGCAGAGAACATATCGCAGTCAGCTTCAACTTCGTAAAATGGTTCGGAAACAAAATTATCAATTTCTTTTTGTCTGGATACAATCAGTGATAATGTCGGAGTTTGAACTCTTCCAATAGTCAGCATCTGATCATATTTGACCGTAAAAAGTCTTGTGGCATTAATTCCTACCAGCCAATCAGCTTCTGAGCGTGCTTTTGCAGATAGAAACAAGCTGAAAAACTCTTTATTATCTTTTAAATTATTAAATCCATCTAGTATCGCTTCGTCTGTCATGCTGCTGATCCATAGACGTTTGACAGGTTTATTGCAACCTGAGGTCACATAAACATAACCAAATATTAATTGACCCTCACGACCGGCATCCGTTGCACATATTATTTCACTTATTTTTTCATCAAGCATTAATCCTTTAACTATCTCATACTGTTTTATTGTAGAAGGATTAACTGAATATTTAAATTTCCTAGGAAATATAGGTAAATCATTCATATTCCATGTTTTGTATTTTATGTTATACTCTTCGGGATAAGAAAGCTGTATCAAATGACCGACACACCAAGTTATAATACATTCTTTACCTTCTATGTATCCATCTCTTGAGCCCTTCACTTTTAAAACCCTGGCTATATCCTTAGCCACCGATGGTTTTTCAGTTATTATTAACTTCATTGTATACCTTTCCTTTATCTATAAATCATAAAATTTTAAATATTTTACATTTAATCATTATATCATCAAGCAAGCCAGATAACGGCTTGCATCACAACAATTCATTAAATACATCAAGACAAAGACGTATGTCTTTGTTTCATTGATTGTATTTATTATAACACAAACGAATCTGCTTGTCCCAACCTAAATTATTTTATTTCTCACTCTCGAATGTTTATTTGTTGTTCATTAACATCTTTTTATGTTAATCATATAATAAAATAATCTTTAATCTAATAGGGGGTAGTTATGTTAGAAGAAAAACATGTTTTTGCCAGCAGTAATAGCTCAAAAGGCTTTTTTAGCTATTTTGATTATATTATTAATCCTGACGAATTAAAACGTATCTATATACTAAAAGGTGGTCCCGGCGTAGGTAAAAGTTCCTTTATAAAAAAATTCGGCAATAAAATATCATCTTTAGGTTATGAAATTGAGTATATTCATTGTTCCAGTGATGAAAATAGCTTGGATGGTTTGGTTGTTCCTCATTTAAAAGTGGCGCTGGTAGACGGAACTTTTCCTCACTTGCTGGATCCAAAATTTCCAGGTGCAGTTGATGAAATAGTTAATTTAGGAACATACATAGATAGTAAACTATTAGAAAAGCACAAAAATCAAATAGTACAGATCAATAACAGTAAATCCCAACTTTATAGGAGTGCATATAGATATTTAGAAAGTGCCGGTATTATCTCAGAAGAGATAAACTCAATCTATGACAAATTTACGGATGATGACAAGTTTACTACTCTTTGTAAAAATGCAATAGACAAGTTTTTCACAAAAAAATTATCAGCAAATAAATCCGGCAGTATGAGAAAAATGTTTTTAGAAGCGTATACATCAAATGGATATGTAAAATACACGGATTCTTTGCCCTCCAATTTAAAAGTTTGCGCATTAATTGGAGAAAGTTCAAATTACACTTCAAAACTTTTAGAGGTAGTAGCAGAAGAATCAATTAAGAGAGGTTTTCGCACAGAATGTTACTATCGACCTCTTTCACCCGAGAAACTGCAGCATGTTATTATTCCAGAACTTGATCTGATTTTCAAAAGTGAAGAAAGCATTATGAATTGTAAATACGATGAAATAATCAATTTACATGATATTATGGATTTAGAAAACATGAAACTCCATATTTCAGAAATAGAAAACAACTTGCATCTACTGGATTTGCTCACTAAAAACGCTTTAAACAAACTTTCAGAAGCCTCGAAATATCATCAGCTCCTTGAAATCTTTTATGTAAACAGCATGGATTTTAAAGGTGTTGACAGATGTTTAGAAAATATTTTGTCACAATACATTAATTAAATTACTATATTGAGGGGGGTTTTATATGATTTTAACATCCATGCATTATTTATATATAGTCATGGTTTTTATCATTCTTGCAATTTTACTTTTGAAAAAAGATATAGTTATTCCATGTATAATAGGTATTTTTGCAATGGGATTTCTTTATTCAGGAAATATTATTTTTGCTGTCCAAACTATTTATAACACAATAATTTATGCCGGAAATGAATTTTGGGGCATTATCGTTATAATTTCACTTGTTGTTTCTATGTCTAAAGCGTTACAAGAAATAGGTGCAGATGTATTAATTATGTCCCCTATTAAAAAGCTGATGGTAAATAGCACTTGGGCCTTCTTCTCAATAGGTATAACTATGATGATTATATCATGGTTAGTGTGGCCAAGTCCTGCTGTTGCGCTGGTAGGTGCCGTATTGCTTCCGGCTGCAGTAAACGCAGGTCTTCCCATTATTTGGGCTGCTGTTGCTATGAATTTATTTGGTCACGGTTTAGCACTTTCCAGTGATTTCTTTATTCAGGGAGCGCCTGCAATAACTGCTAAAGCAGCCAACATAGGAGTATCTGAAATGATGAGCGCATCTATACCTCTATGGTTAACAATGTCTGTTGTTACAATTACAGTGGCATTTATCATGTTAAAAAGAGATATGAAAAAAGAAGTTTTCATTAAAAATAACATAGGTAATACTGCTCCTGCAAATGAAGATACAAAAGATTCCAGTATGCTTATTAAATTCATATCTATTGTTACACCTATGGCATTCCTCGCAGATATTTTAGCCATGTGGAAATTAAATTTACGAGGAGGAGATGCTACAGCTTTAGTAGGCGGTACAGCCATTATAATCATGCTTCTCATAACCTTGACTAATTTCAAATTTAATGACGCTCTTGAAAAGGTTGTGGAATATTTAAAAGATGGTTTTGGGTTTGGAATAAAGGTTTTTGCACCGGTTATCATAATAGGAGGCTTTTTCTTCCTTGGAAATGAAAGCATCGCTAAAAATATACTTGGAGAAAATGCCACGGGATTGTTAAATGACATAAGTATATTTATTTCTCAAAATATCTCAATGTCAAAATTTCCTGCTATAATCGCCCAATCTTCTGTAGCTGTTATCACAGGACTGGATGGTTCAGGCTTCTCCGGCTTGCCGATTGTAGGCTCTCTTGCTTACACGTTCTCAAATGTAATAAACATAAACAAGGAAGGCTTGGCTGCTTTAGGTCAGATAATTACAATATGGGTTGGAGGCGGAACAATTATTCCTTGGGCCGTTATCCCTGTTGCTGCAATATGTGGTATCAATGCTGCTGATTTAGCCAGAAAAAATTTAATTCCTGTCCTATGTGGAATAGGCGCCACAATTTTAGTGGCAATAATTATACTTTAACAATAGAATAGCAATAGATGAGCAATTGTTGAGAAACAGAAAGGGGCGCGTACGCGCCCCTTCTTATAGCTATTGTTCGAGCAATCGTCTAAGATATTGCCCTGTATATGATTTTTTTACCTTTGCAACCTCTTCCGGTGTTCCTTGAGCTACAATTGTTCCTCCGCCATCTCCGCCTTCCGGTCCCATATCTATAATATAATCGGCAGTTTTTATGACATCAAGATTGTGCTCAATTACCACAACTGAGTTTCCAACTTCAACAAGTCTGTTCAATACTTCAATCAACATGTGTATATCAGCTATATGAAGTCCTGTTGTAGGTTCATCAAGTACATAAAGTGTATTTCCTGTACCGCCTCTCCTGCTAAGTTCATATGCTAACTTTATACGCTGTGCCTCTCCTCCGGATAATTCCGTAGAAGGTTGACCCAATTTAATATATCCTAATCCAACGTCCATCATTGTTTGTATTTTATTTTTAATTTTAGGTATGTTATCAAAATACTCCAGCGATTCTTCAATTGTCATATCAAGAACTTCCGAAATATTTTTACCTTTATATTTAACCTCTAAGGTTTCTCTGTTGTATCTCTTCCCTTTACACACCTCACAAGGTACATATACATCAGGTAAAAAGTGCATTTCAATTTTTAATATACCGTCACCGCGACAAGCTTCACAGCGACCGCCTTTCACATTGAAACTAAATCTCCCCTTTTTATAGCCTCTCTCTTTTGCTTCGAGTGTCATTGAAAACAAATCACGTATATAATCAAATACACCTGTATATGTTGCCGGATTCGACCTTGGTGTTCTTCCGATAGGAGACTGATCAATGTTTATAATTTTATCAATGTGTTCAATTCCTAACATTTCATCGTATTTACCCGGTTTACTTCTGTTTCTGAACAGTTTCTGATGAATGCCCTTGCTCAATATTTCATTTATTAAAGAGCTTTTTCCCGAACCCGATACTCCTGTTATGCAACACATCATTCCAAGAGGTATTTTTACATCTATATTTTTTAGGTTATTTTCCCTTGCACCTTTTATTTCGATGAATTTATCGCCTAATGGCTTTCTCGTCAATGGAATTTCTATTTTTTTCCTTCCGCTTAAATATTGACCCGTTATTGAGTTTTCATTATTTTTAATATCTTCAAAAGTGCCTTGTGCAACAATTTTTCCGCCATGTATTCCTGCTCCAGGTCCAATATCCAAAATATAATCAGCACTTTCCATTGTTTCTTCATCGTGTTCAACCACTATTAAAGTATTTCCCAAGTCCGTTAAATTTCTCAAAGTTTTAATGAGCATGCTGTTATCTCTCTGATGAAGACCTATACTAGGTTCATCTAGAACATATAAAACACCCACCAGACTGGACCCAATTTGAGTTGCAAGCCTGATACGCTGAGATTCTCCGCCTGACAAAGTGCTTGCATTTCTATCTAAGGTTAAATAGGTTAGTCCCACATCAGATAAAAAATTTAATCTGCTGTTTATTTCTTTAAGTATCTGATCACCGATCATTTTTTGTTTCACTGTCAAATTCAAAATACTAAAGAATTTTATTGACTCTTCAACAGATAGCTGTGTTACCTCATATATATTCTTATTTCCAACTTTTACTGCCAAACTTACATCATTCAATCTTGCTCCGTGGCAGTCAGGACATGGTGTATCATTCATATATTCTTCTATTTTTTCACGCATTTCTGCCGAACTGGTTTCTCTATATCTTCTCTCTAAATTAGTTATTACTCCTTCGAATTCCTTTGAGTATTCTTTCGTACCCTGAAACATACTCACAAATTCAAAAGTTATTACTCTTCCTTTTGTTCCATATAAAATTTCATCTATAAATTCCTGTGGTGCTTCACTTAATGGTTTATCCATACTAAAACCGTGGTAATCTCCAATAGCCTTAAATACTTGATAATAATAACCTTCTTCATCGGCACCGTATGGTGCTATAGCCCTTTCAGATATTGATTTTGTCCAGTCGGGAATAATTAAATCGCTGTCTATTTCTTTTTTTACACCTAACCCATTACATGTTTTGCACATTCCAAAGGGGTTATTAAATGAAAACATCCTTGGAGATATCTCTCCAAACCCTATACCACAATCAGTACATGCAAATTTAGTACTCATCAAATATTCTTCTTGTCCTGCAACATCAATTAAAACCATCCCTCCGGACAGCTGAAGAGCAGTTTCCACAGAATCGACGAGTCTTTTTTGTATTCCGTCCTTTATAATTATTCTATCAATTACAACTTCAATGTTATGTTTTTTATTTTTCTCCAGAATTATATCGTCCTCTAAATCAAATATTTCTCCGTCAATTCTAACCCTAACATATCCATCTTTTTTAATATCGCTTAATGTTTTTTTATGTGTTCCTTTGGCTCCTCTTGCCATCGGCGCGAGGATTTGAATTTTAGTTCTTTCACCATATTCCAATACTTTATCTGTTATTTGATCAATAGTTTGTGTAGTAATTGGTTTTCCGCATTTGGGACAATGTGGTGTACCTACTCTGGCAAAAAGAAGCCTGTAATAATCATAAATTTCTGTAACCGTTCCAACAGTAGACCTAGGGTTTCTGTTAGTTGTTTTTTGATCAATCGATATTGCCGGAGATAATCCTTCTATTGATTCAACATCGGGTTTTTCCATTTGCCCAAGAAACTGACGGGCATATGAAGACAAACTCTCTACATAGCGTCTTTGTCCTTCTGCATATATAGTATCAAATGCAAGTGAAGATTTCCCTGAACCGCTCAATCCTGTAAACACTATAAACTTATCTCTAGGTAATACTACATCTATGTTTTTAAGATTATTTTCCTTTGCTCCTCTTATAATAATTTTGTCCATTAATTGTTTCCTTCCAATCATAGATATTTATAATATCTATAATATCTATAATATCTATAATTTTTTATTTTTTAGTGCTTTTATCTCATCTCTGATCTGAGCTGCTTTTTCAAATTCTAAACTTTCAGCTGCAGCTAACATATCTTTTTCAAGCTCAATAATGTATGCTGAAATATCTTTGAACTCATTTTTATTTTTTGTTTTATATTTATCTGTTTCCTCCGATACCAGAGTAGCTTCGATTACATCTCTGACACCTTTAATAATTGATTTTGGTGTTATGTTATATGTTTCATTGTACTTAGCCTGTATTTCTCTTCTTCTGGTTGTTTCGTTTATTGCTCTTTCCATCGACCCTGTAATTTTGTCTGCATACATTATAACTCTGCCGTTTAAGTTTCTTGCAGCTCTTCCTATGGTTTGTATCAATGCTGTTTCTGAGCGCAAGAAACCTTCCTTATCTGCATCTAATATTGCAACGAGTGATACTTCAGGTAAATCTAATCCTTCCCTTAAAAGGTTAATCCCTACTAATACATCAAATTCACCTACACGAAGGTCTCTTAATATATCCATTCTTTCTAATGTATCTATATCCGAGTGAAGGTATCTTACCTTTATCCCTGCATTCTTAAAATAAAAAGTTAAATCTTCAGCCATTTTTTTAGTTAATGTAGTTACTAAAACTCTTTCATTTCTACCTGTAACTTCTTTAATTTCTGCCATTAAATCATCTATCTGATGTTCAACAGGTCTAACGAAAATCGGAGGGTCAAGCAAGCCTGTAGGACGTATAATCTGCTCTACAATATTTTGTGTGTGCTCTGCTTCATACGGTCCAGGTGTCGCACTTAAAAAAACAACTTGATTAATTATTTTTTCAAATTCATCAAATTTCAAAGGTCTGTTGTCAAGTGCCGATGGCAGCCTGAAACCATAATCTATTAATGTTGTTTTTCTGGCCCTATCTCCATTGTACATACCTCTAACCTGAGGTATAGTTGAATGGGATTCATCTATTATCATCAAGAAATCTTTCGGCAAATAATCCAGCAATGTATAAGGTCTCGTCCCCGGCTCTAAATTGTTTATATGTCTGGAATAATTCTCTATACCATTGCAATATCCCATTTCTTGAAGCATTTCAATATCATAGTTTGTTCTTTGTTCTAATCTTTGATATTCGAGGAGTTTATTTTCACTTTCCAGATACTTCAATCTTTCATTCAATTCCTCTTTTATACTTACAACAGCCCTTTTGACATTTTCTTCTGTTGTAGCATAGTGCGTTGCCGGAAATATTGAAACATGATTTCTCCTGCCGAGGATTTCTCCGGTTATTGTATTTATTTCTGTTATTCTATCTATTTCATCGCCAAATAGCTCTACCCTTATCGCACTTTCCGAAGAGGATGCCGGAAAAATCTCTATCGTATCCCCTCTTACACGAAATGTCCCTCGAGTAAAGCTGATATCATTTCTTTTATACTGTATTTCTATAAGCTTCCTTATAATTTCATCTCTGTCTTTTTGCATTCCCGGGCGTAACGAAATTACTAAATTTTCATAATCCATAGGACTACCCAATCCATATATACAAGATACACTGGCTACAATTATGACATCCTTTCTTTCAAAAAGAGATGCAGTTGCAGAGTGCCTCAACTTATCAATTTCATCATTTATAGACGCATCCTTTTCGATAAATGTATCACTGCTCGGCACATATGCTTCCGGTTGATAATAGTCATAGTAGCTTACAAAATATTCGACTGCATTATCAGGAAAAAACTCTTTAAATTCTGAACATAACTGAGCTGCTAAAGTTTTATTGTGTGCCAATATAAGAGTAGGTTTTTGAACCTTTTCTATTATGTTAGCCATGGTGAAAGTTTTCCCTGAACCTGTTACCCCCAACAGAGTTTGATATTTTAAATTGTTTTTTAATCCATTTGCAATTTTTTCTATGGCCTCAGGCTGATCACCTGTAGGCTTAAAATCAGATTTTATTTTAAATTCAGCCATTATTCACCTCTAAACGTATGTTCGCTTATTATTATATATCTTTTACTTGTTTAAGTCAACAAAAAAACATTTAACAATTTCAAAGGTTATTTCCATAAATTAAAAGAGTTCAGATAAATGTTAATTTTACCTGAACTCTTTGTATTATTCCATGCATATTGTACTATATTACTACTCCCACTATTAAATACCCAACTACAGATATTGCAGCAGCTGTTAACGCATATGTCAATTGTGTTTTAACATGGTCTATATGATCAGAACCGGATGCAAGGGATGATAATATTGTTGTATCTGAAAGCGGCGAACAATGGTCTCCAAAGCATCCTCCACCCATTACAGCAGCTACGGTTCCATATATGACAGTATTTACAACTCCGCCGGTTAACTGAAATGCCAAACCAACACAAATCGGTGTCATAATTGCGTATGTGCCCCATGAAGTTCCTGTAAAGAAGGAGATAAAAGCGCAAACAAGAAAAGTTAAAGCCAATAATAATGTCGGTGTCATCCATGATTGAGTAACGCTTATTACAAACTGTGCGGTTCCAAGTTGTTTACTTATTGAATTTAAACAGTATGCCAGTGCCAATATCAACATAGCAGACATAACACTTTTTATACCTTGTACTGCTGTATCAACCAATTCTGACAGTGTACCCATTTTTTGAATTAACATTACTATAAATTGATATGCAACTGCAGCAATGAATGCTTCTAGTGTTTTAGCTGATCCCATAATCAAATATGTGCCAAGTGTTACACTTATTATTATTATCGCAGGCGCAAAGAAATTTAAAAGTAAGTTTGACTTTATTCCTTCTTTAGGCTTAATCTGTTCTAATTCGTTACTCATTAGTGGTCTTGCCATATCTCCAACCACTTTTCCATCATTCATAGCTCTGTCTTCCGCTTTTTTCATAGGTCCATAGTCTTTTATAATTCCTGTTGATATAAGACCTACCATAACTACTGATGCTATCCCATAAAAATTGAATGGTACCATCTTTATAACAGCGCCCATTGCTATATCTTTATCTAAAATGGGACCTAATCCTACCAGAAGACCTGCCATGTATACACCCCATGCTGAAAACGGTATCAGTGTGCATACAGGTGCAGATGTTGAATCGCAAATATAAGCTAATTTTTCTCTTGATACCCTTGCTTTATCTGTTATACCTCTCATTACAGTTCCAACATATAATGGGCTGAAGTAATCGCTAAAGAATATAAATATACCTAATAACCAGGCTATGGTCTGTGCTCCTCTTGCTTTAATGCTTTTTTTGGACAGCATATTTGCAAAGGCTTCAATTGCTCCTGATTTTTGAAATAATGCAACCATCATTCCTATAAACACCTCAATTCCTATAACCCAAATAAAGTCTCCATTTCCCAAAGCACTTTGTATAATTGAACTAAAACCAAATAATAAGTTTTGACCTGTTACCAGTATGCCTACTAAAACTCCTAATAAAATAGAAAACAAGGCGTCTCTTGTAATAAATGCCAAAATTAAAGCAACTAATGCCGGTGCCAATGATAAAATTCCGTAATCCATAAATTGATCCTCCTATTTTTTATTTAGTCTAAGTATGATAATTATTATACTTAATTTGACGAAGTTATAAAGATAATAGAATGTACCATACTTAGATTATAACTTTATTTAAACTCTTCAATTATTTTGTCTTGTGATGTTAATTCTAAATTGTATTTTTTTGCAGTTTCCTCTAATGTCAATTTGCCATAATAGCATGTAAGACCTTTTAGCAGTCCCTTATTATCTTTCAGAGCTTTTTCACATCCTTTGTTTGCTATTTCCATTGCATATGGTAAAGTAGCATTTGAAAGACTTATAGATGCTGTGTGAGCAAACGCCGAAGGAATGTTGTCTACACAATAATGCAGTACCCCCTCCTCGTAATATATTGGATTATCATGACTGGTAGAATGACTTGTTTCTATTGCTCCATTGTCATCGCAAGCCACATCAATTATCATGGCTCCGTTTTTCATTAATTTTAAATCATCTCTATATACAAGATGATCTTTTCTGGTTTTATTCCACAATATACAATTTATTAATACATCTGTTTCCTTTAAACATTTTAGAAGATTTGTTCTGTTTGAATATAAAAATTCTACGTTTAAAGGTAATTTAGCCTTTGCCATATCCATATTTTCTTTGCTTACATCCAATATCCTCACATTGTTTCCAAAACTTGATGCAAGTTCTGCCGCACCATTTCCTGATTCTCCGCATCCAATTATGGTTATAATCGGAGTGTCGACTCCGCACACCCTGTTTAATAATATTCCTTTTCCGCCGTGAACGCTTTGTCCATAATAAAGTGCAGCTAAAAACCCTCCCTTGCCTGCCAATTCGCTCATGGGCTTCAGCAGTGGGAATTTCCCGTCTTTATCCACTACATCTTCATACGCAATACCTATCACTTTGCTTTTTAACAGTTCTTTAGTTTGTTCGAGATGCGCATTTGAATGAATATACGTAAATACTATTAGTCCTTCCCTCATATATTTGTATTCTTGCGGGAAAATTTCTTTTACCTTATATATCATTTCAGAATTACTATATACCGTATCGCAGTCTGCAATGACAGCTCCTGCTTTTTTGTAATCTTCATCAGAAAATCCGCTGCCTATTCCTGCATTATTTTCTACATATACCTTATGCCCTCTCTTTACTAATTCAGCTACAGCTGCAGGTATTGCAGCTACTCGATTTTCATTGTTTTTTACTTCTTTTGGTACTCCTATTATCATTATTTTTGCCTCCTAAAATTTCATTACGAATTTTATTAAAGCAAATATCATACCAATTCATGTAATCTCTTATTTTATTTAAATTTCAACATTTTTTTAACAGCATAAATTTAGATCAACAACTAAAACATTGATTTTTTTGCACCTATTTAATGTAATTTTAAAAATATACTGGTGTTGCTGACAAATACACTTTTCATTGATAGCAAGTTTTTTTGCTATTTAGGAAATTTTTTTGCTATTAGCTATATGTTGAATTTCTGCATTTTATATTGTAAACTTTGTCGTGAAATTTTTAAATTTCGGGATGTTTTTGTTACATTGCCATTTGCATTTTTTAGTGCTTTAACTATAATATTTTTTTCAATTGTATTTAATAAATTTGTCAATGAATCGTCAATATCAAGGTTCTCATCTATAGTGCTGCTATTTTCAAAAACCGTAAAAAAATATGCAGGAAGATGACCTATGTCAATTTTTGTATCTTCGCAAATATTAATTGCACCTTCGATTACATGTTCTAGTTCACGAACATTTCCGGGCCAATTATACGTTTGAAAAAGCATTTTAGCTTCACTGGATAAACCGGATATATTTTTTTTCGACAAGAAATTATACTTGTTGATAAAAAATTCTGTGAGAACCATAACATCTGACTTTCTTTCTCTTAAAGGTAAAATTTTAATGCTGTTTACATTAAGTCTATAAAACAGGTCTTCCCTTATTGCTTTGTTTTCAAGAGCTTTTGAAGGTTCCTCATTCATTGCTGCTATTACACGAACATCAACCTTTATCTCATCTACATCACCAATTCTTCTGATTACACCATCTTGCAAAACTCTTAATAATTTTGGCTGCAAGCTTAGAGGCATTGAATTTATTTCATCTAAAAACAAAGTGCCTCCATCTGCCAATTCAAACAAACCTTTTTTGTCTGTTGCTCCTGTAAAGCTACCTCTTGTTGTACCAAACAGAATAGATTCAAATAAATTATCCGGAAGAGCCGCACAGTTTTGTACAACAAATGGTTTCCCATTTCTTTTTCCATAATTGTGTATAGATTGAACAAATAATTCTTTTCCTGTTCCGGTTTCACCATATATTAATACCGGTGAGTCAGTATTAGATAATAACTTTGCTCTTTTTATGCAATCTTTCATATCATCATTATTAGTTACAATATTGTTGAAATTGTACTTAAGTGTCTTAGAGCCAAAGTAATTTTTATCTTTAAAGTTCAAATAGCCCAATTTGTTGTCCTTTGCCAAATCGCTTATGACTTTAATATCTTTAGTGAGCTCTACAGCCCCTATTATCTTACCGTATTTAACAATTGGGAATGTAATATTTTGAGTAGTAAAATTTCTTCCTTTGTAGTCGTAATACTCTTGTCTTTTTAAATAAATAGTTTCTCCTGTTCTTATGCAGCTAATAACACTGCTCGTTTCACTTGTTAAAGAAGGGCAGACCTCAAGAACATTCTTATTAATGTTATTTGCATATTCTTCTTCATCGACCTTCTCATTGAATTGCGAGTTATATCTTAAAGAATATACAAGTCTTCCACTTCTATCATATATTGCAACGCAATCAATATGCTCCATTTCATCTAGCCAATCAAATCTGCAAAAAGACATATTCCTTCATTCCTTTCAAAATTTTGTATTTAGCTAAAGCAACCGATTAAGTTCAACTAAGACTATTACTATTACTTTTATTTTTATTATACAATTATTATATTTATACTATTCTTTTAATATTTTTTTTTATTTTAAAAGAAGCTCCATTGCATTTGTAACTATTTCCATTTTGCGATTTAACTCTTTTTCCATTGTAAGTTCTGGATTACCAGTCGGATAAGGAATCGCTTGCGCTCCATATATTCTTGCTGCCCCAACAGTCTTAGATATAGGTGTTACTGTACATATATGTACAGCAGGAATTCCACTTTTTTCAATTTGTTTTACTATCGTTGCACCGCAACGAGTACAAGTGCCTCATGTACTTGTTAATATAACTGCATTCACACCATCCTCTATGAATTTATTAGCAATTTCCTCTCCCATTCTTGTTGCGTCTGAAACTGATGTTGAATTTCCGGTTGTAGTTGTCAAAAACGGATAAACACTTCCTATTTTACCTCCTCTTTCTAATTTTCTAAGAATATCCAAAGGTGCAACTCTATTAGGATCTTTATTTGCATATACAGGGTCATACCCTGCATGAACCGATTCAAATTCACCTTCTTTCAAACTGTCTTTATCTGAAATGTCATACATTTTATACGTTTTTGCTGTTGCTGCAGGCATATGATCAGGATTGCCCATCGGTACAATACCGCCTGTTGTGCACAACGCTATTTTAGCCTGTTTTAAGTCTTTTATCGGAGGAGCCGGAGCTACTTTATCGTAAACTGAAATCTCCAATTCTGTTTCAAAAGATTCGTTGTTTAACCTCTTAATAAGCATATCAACTGCTCTTTCAGCACCGTTTTTTTCTTTAAAAACATTTACTCTTTTGCCTTTAGCATAATATTGTTCTTGTTTTGGCGTTCCAAGTTTATCTCCATTTAGCAGCTTATTTGCAAACTTAGCCATTAACGGAACTGCTTTTCTAATACCTGCAGCAGATTTTGCCACTTCTAAAATATAAATATCCTTTTTGTACATTTCTACAGCTGGATTTTCCCAATATAATCCTGTTATAGCTTCAATATTAAACTCCTTTTTTACGTATGAGCAAACATCCGCACATGCTATACCAAATCTGCCTGCATTAAAGGCCGGACCTGCTATAAGCAAGTCAAAGTCTTTATCTTTAAGATTTTCTCTAATAAAATGTTTCACCGAATCCATGTTTTCAACATAATAATTATCACCGCATATTATGGTAGCTATTATTTCTGCATTTTCTAATTTACCGGCAAAAGCATTGGCATTTCCTATGGGGCCGACATGGAATTGCGGTTCGGTATATGCTTTATCTTCTCCCCCTATTTGACCAAAAAATTGGTTTGTATAAAATATTACCTTTTTCAAAATTTTCACCTTCTCGCTAAATTGTTATTGCGCTTAGTAAAGTATTACCTTGTAAATTATGACTTCCCATAATACCATGTATCTCTACTAAAAGCTGCCCATCTTCTTGTATAGAATCTACATTGCCACCGGTAACTCTTACAATATCCACCAAATTGCCTATTGTCTTATCCATTTTTGGAAGCATAATTGTTGCATTGCTATTTCCTGTAGAAACTATTGCACGAGCTTCGGAAACGCTGTCTGGAAGTGACTCTGACATACCGTCAACACCTGCATCTTCATTTGTAATTATTACTGTTTTAATGCCCTTTTTTTCAAATGACTGAGTAGATATCATTAAATCTGTAGTTGGATTTCCAAATCCCTCTTGGGATATTAAAACACCTTCCGCTCCAAGCATTTCTGCCAGCCTTACCGTAATCATGCAGTTTCTATATTTTTCTTTCAATGTTACCATCAACGGATTTAACACAATACCCATAAAATTAATTTCACTGCCATGTTTATTTAATAATTCTTTGATTACTGAATTATTTAAATGATGGTATGTGGTAGTTTTAGAACCCGGTGAAACACAATTTCCACTAACTATAGCTCCATCCATTACTTCTAGGGGAGTTATAATTGTAGGTATCATTAATTTTGAATCTCGCCCATAAAAATACGTATCATGTAAAAGTCCTTGACTCATACAATTATACACATACACAACCTTAGGCAATTCCGGGTATTCTAAATATTTTTCACCAATATTTTTCCATTCATAATTCTCTGCCTCGTATTTTTCATATTCCAATCCTATTTTTCCAATATAGTTGGCTGCTTTAATTCCGGCTAATCTGACCGCTTCTTCATGCTCATGCTGATCCACATTATCATCCTTAGTTATTAAAACGACAATATTTAATAACTTTGAGAATATGCTATATTGTGCAGCCGGACCGCTCATATCAATCAGTCCTTCCTGAAATCCAACAATTGGTCCTGTTGTTACAACTGCACATCCACTTAATACGTACGTTATACCTTTACCTGCTTCATTCATTGACACTTTTAATGTTCCCGGAAAGACTTCACCATCGGGTTTTGCCCTAGGTTCTATGACATCCTTTACAGGAAGGATTCTAACTGACTCTCCCGGCTTTGCAATGTCAAAGCTTACATTTTTTATCCTCTTGTCTTCCTTTACTATTTCGGAAAGAATTTCATTATTAATATATAAAATGTCATTTTCTATTTTGCTTACATCACTGAAAAATACATCTTTAATATTAATTTTCCTTATTTCTAGATTCATTTTATGCTCCTTCTTTATTAATTTTATAATGCATCCTTAATGAATTATAATTGATTATTACTATATAAACAGTTTATTTATTCCATTCTTTTATAATAACTGCTTACATTATAACTTTAAGCAATAAACGTGCCAATTAATGTATATTGAAAGTTAGCACTTTTTTTGTAAAATTATTTTAAAACAAATAAAATCGACAGAAAACTGTCGATTTTATTTGTTTTATATGACAAGAAATTGTCGTAATTTTAAGTGAGCGACAATTTTTTGTCTATTATTTTTTATAATAGTAATTTTATTTACTTATAATTCAATTTTTAGTTTATCAATTTTATATTTTAGTGTTTGTCTCGGTATTCCTAAAATCTTACCCGCCTTTGTTTTATTTCCTTTTGTCAAATATAATACTTTTTTTATTGTCTCTATTTCTTTTTCTTCCAAAATTTTTATCAAATTATATTCGTTATTAGAATATGCTGTATTATTATATGCACTTGATTCATCAGAGTTTTTGGTTTTGTATACCTTGTCATACATATATGCAGGAAGTTGCTGTATATCCAAAACATTGGTATCTGAGATGCTGATCATAGATTCAATAACATTTTTCAATTCTCTGACATTTCCATCCCAATTATATTCTAAGAAAAATTCATCAAGTTTTTTAGTAATTTCTTCTACGTTTTTATTATAAATATTATTAAATTCTTTAATATAATTATATATATAAAATTTAATATCTCCTCGTCTTTCTCGAAGAGGTGGTATATATATCATACCATTGCTCAACCTATAAAACAAATCGCTTCTAAACTCTTTTTTTTCAATAGATTTAAGGGGATCTATATTCATGGTGGCTATAATTTTAACATTTACAAATTTTTCTATATTAGATCCGACTGGTCTAAAGCTTCCGTCCTGTAAAACTCTAAGGAGTTTTCCTTGTACTTCATATGGAATTGAATTCAATTCATCTAAAAATATAATTCCATTATTTGCTTCTTCAAATAACCCTTTTCTGTTTTCAGCTCCTGTGTATGCCCCTTTATAAGTACCAAATAATATTGACTCAATTAAGTTTTGTGGTATAGCCGCACAATTTTGAACTACAACCCTCTTTCTTGGAATTCCGCTGTAGTTAATCATTGCCTGCACAAAAACTTCTTTCCCGGTTCCTGTTTCGCCATATATTAGAGTTGGATTCTGAGTCTTTGACATAATCTTAGCTTGTTCAATTATTTTTAGCATTTTAGCATCATTAGTTATAATATTATCAAAAGTAATTCTGCTTGCATCATTTGATATATTAATGAACTCACTGAAATTATCATCTGATTCTATGCCAATATCCTCATTGTTTACGTTATCTATTGTTGTAACATCCTTTACCAGTTCTATGGCACCCATAATTTTCCCCTCCCTTACTAAAGGTATGGTCACGTTGTGAGTACAATAAAACTTGCCCGTGAAGTCTTTAAATTTTTGAAATTTCTTTACTACTACTTCTCCTGTTGTCATACATTTAACTATTGAACTTGTATCCTTTTTTATGGATGGATAAATTTCAAAAAAATTTTTATTTAAATACTTATATTTACCGTAATCATCGGGGGAAATATTTAATCTACCATCATATCTAGTATTATATATCACCGAATAATCTCTATCTACAATTAAAATATAATCTAACCTATCAAATCTTAATCCACTAATATTTATCATAAGCTCACCTTTATATATATTTTAATTATTAATTAGTTTATAATATAATTCCATTATTGACAATATTTTTTCTAAACTAAGATTCTTGCAATTATGCAACTAAATGTTTATTATTCTACTTACAACCCCATTAGATGTTATTTCAACAATTCCATAACTTGGTTTCCCGTATTTAGGCATAATAGTGCTGCCGGGATTAAAATACAGTACTCCATCAGCCATCTCTTCATATGCAATATGTGTATGTCCGTATAATACAATGTCAGCATTATTTTCTTTTACCGTCTCCTTTAAACCTTCTAAACCATCTTTAACATGTTGCAGATGACCATGAGTAATTAAAACGCGTTTACCTTCTAAAACCAAGTTTATCATATCTTCCTCACCATGCACATCATAATCACAATTACCTACAACTCTATAAAAGTTTTTAATGCCCAGCAACCATGCAAGTTTTTCTGCATCTTTAAATTTGTCACCACAGTGAATCATAAGATCAATATCTTTTTCTTCCCGAATAGGTTTAACTACAGATTCAAAAACAGCCCCATGAGTATCACTTACTACTAAAATCTTCACCTAATACTTCCTCTAACCTTTCTTTTAAATTTCTCAAAGCATTGGCTCTATGACTAATCTTATTCTTTTCATCATCGGTCATTTCCGAAAAAGTTTTATCTGTACCTTCTACAATAAATAAGGGGTCATAACCAAAACCATTTTTACCTCTTGGTTCAAAATCTATTTTACCTTTACATATACCTTCTGCCATAAAATGATTACCTTCTTCAAGAACTACGGCAACAACTGTTTTAAAATAGGCTGTCCTTTTTTCGGCAGGAACATTTTTTAGATTTCTTAAAAGGAGATTATTATTTTCAATATATGAAACATTTTCTCCCGCATATCTAGCCGAATACACTCCCGGTTCCCCATCTAAAGCATCTACAAACAATCCTGTATCATCTGCTATTATTATGCCCTTCACCAATTTTCTCAGCTCAACTGCTTTTTTCAAGGCATTTTCCTCAAGAGTTTCACCGTCTTCTATGACATCAAAGCCTTCAAAACCAATCTCATCCTTTGACACGACATCAAAAGGCATGTCAGCTAATATTTTCTTAATTTCTTTAACCTTATGCTTGTTTCCGCTTGATAAAATAACTTTTCTCCTCATTTTCCTATTTCCTCACTTAGTTCTTCTCCTAAAGCTGCTCTCTGAATTTCATATAAATCTTTGCATCCCTTTGAACCCAAAGAAATTAAGTCTATAAATTCATTATATGTAAATGGAGATTCTTCGCCTGTTCCTTGTATTTCTATAAATTCACCTTTATCAGTCATAACTATATTCATATCAACCTGTGCGTTACTGTCTTCCTTGTAGCATAAATCGAGAATTCTATTATTTTCAACTATCCCAACACTCACCGCTGAAACAAATGATTTTATGGGGATTTTCTTTATTTCTTTTTTATCCAATAAAACTTTAAAAGCATCAACCATGGCAATAAATGCACCTGTAATTGAAGCAGTACGCGTTCCTCCATCTGCCTGAATGACATCACAATCTATCCATACTGTTCTTTCTCCAAATGAACCTAAATCCACAACCGATCTTAAGCTTCTGCCTATTAATCTTTGTATTTCTTGTGATCTTCCATCTATTTTAAGTTTATTAATATCTCTGACTTTCCTTGTTTTTGTTGAGGCAGGAAGCATTGAATATTCAGATGAAACCCAGCCCTTACCTGTATTCTTCAAAAAAGGAGGAACCTTATCTTCAATTGTAGCTGCACATATTACTTTAGTATTGCCAACCTCAATTAACACTGACCCCTCAGGGTGAATAAGATAGTTTCTTGTTATTTTAACCTTTCTTAACTCATTGAATAATCTATTATCATCTCTTATCATGAAGTTCTCCTTTATATTTACATTTCTTTAACTTAAATTATTATATCCTGCATAGCTTAATTTTAACATAAATTTCTTAAATATTGCAATATAAAAGAAGTCTTAATTTATTTAATTTATTTATATTTATTTATAATTTTCTTTGTAATTACAAATATTAAAAACACCATTCCAATATATCCATTTATACCATAGACGAGATTTATTAGTAAATCAAAAGGAATATTCAAGCCAATTAAAGTCGCCACAATCGTTAAAACAACAGTAGTTATTATAAATGTACAGCTTTGTTCATTTGAGATTCTAGAGGATACTGTCCAAAGCAATGGTACGGATGTAGTATATATTCCGGCTACAACAGCTATTGAAAATATGTGAGCGAATACTTTTTTAATGTTCTCTGCTAAAATTAGTGATGGGATCATTGAACCTGCAACTAACTCTATATTTGCTAAGAGCCCTAATGAAACCGCCATGACTGCCAATGAAAAAAAAGTTACCCCCGTTATAGCTCCAAGAGCTGCTTCCTTTTTACTGTTTGCTGTTGCACCCATAGATGATAGGAATGTCGCCAACCAAAGAATTGAAAATCCTACATATGTGCATGCTGCAAAAAACCAATTAGTAGACGCCTTCATCAATTTTAAATTTGGAATTATTTTCTCAGCAGTTATTAATCCCATAGGATTTTTGATTATGGCTAACAAACCTAATAAAATAGACAACATAGCTATAACCGGTCCTATTTTTCCTATTATATCAACTATTTTATTTAATCCCAAAATAACTGTAATTCCAGAAAGCACAGCCATTATTATACATCCTGCATATATGGGTAAACCAAATTGTTGATTTAATGTCGCGCCGGCTCCTCCTATCATAACAATAACTGACATGTATGCGAAAACTATTGTAAAATAATTATAAAACCGACCAATTGTCATTCCACAATAATATGTATAAATATCATATTGATTTAAATTTCTGTGTTCATAACCAAATAATATAAATGTTACGCCCATATATAGGAAAATACTAAACATAACTATAATTCCAACTAATCCCATGTATCCATATGAAACAAAATATTGAATTATTTCTTGCCCGGTTGCAAAACCTGAACCTATCAAAAATGCTACAAAAGCACCTGCAAATCTTAATATCTTTTTTATACTTACTGACTTTTTTGTCATATGCTCCTCCAATTTCAAGTTGCCATATAACATTTTATACATAGCTGCATTAATGTATTACAAATAAAATAGGTCAATTAATACAAATTAAACTGTATTAATTGACCTTTCAATAAATAATATTTTAATATTTAGTTGTGATTTCTTATGGTGCTGGCATCCTTAATAATCATTAATACTAAAAGCAGTATTCCCACATACCCGTTAATAACATAAATAATATTTACTAATCTGTCAAAGGGAACCTTTAAACCGATAAAGGTTCCTACAATTGCTAATACTACAGTAATTATAACGAACTTTTTAGTTTTTTCTGTGGAAACCCTGGATGATACTGTCCATAGAAGCGGTACTGCTGTTGTATATATTCCTGCTACGACTGTTAATGAAAATATAACAGCTACAGCTGGATGAATATTGCCGGCTAAAATCAGCGATGGTATCATTGTTCCTGCAACCTGCTCGATGTTTGCCATTAAACCTAATGCAACTATAAGAACAGCTGCAGAAAAAGCAACTGCTCCTAATATTGCACCCATAGCTGCTTCTTTTTTGCTCTGTGCTGTTGCACCCATAGCTGCCATAAATGATGCTAACCATAACATACAAAATCCAACATATGAACCTGCTGCAAATAGCCAATTGCTTGAAGCTTTCATTAAATTCAAGCTAGGTATAACTTCATTTGCTCTGCTCAATCCGCCTGGATTCATGAATATTGCAGATAGTCCTAATATTATAGATAATATAACTATGACAGGACCTATTTTGCCAATCACGTCAACAATTTTACCAAGACCAAAAATTACTGTTCCACCTGCCAACACAGCTATTAATATACCGCCAACTGAAACAGGTAACCCGTACTGCTGATTTATAGTAGCTCCTGCTCCTGAAATCATTACTATAAATGACATATAAATGAATACTATTGAGAAATAATCAAAAAACTTTCCTATTATTTTTCCGCAATAATATGTATATATTTCATTGCTTTTTTCAAAGTGTTCTTTTTGACCCACTGTTATAAAACTAACTCCAACATACAAAAACAATACAAAAATAACTAATACTCCTAGGATGCCCATATATCCATATGATGCAAAATATTGTAATACTTCTTGACCTGTTGCAAAACCGGAACCTATTAAAAATGCTATAAAAGCACCTGCAAACATTATCACCTTGTTTATACTTACGTTTTGTACATCCATAAAATACCTCCTAGTGTGATTTTTCATTTAATCTCAAAATAGTCAACTAATACAATATATTGTTGCACTAATTGACTATTTGCTGAATCAACCATAATAGTTAATTAAAATGAAGCGGTTATGGTTTTACATTTTTGCTATTTTTCAAATACTGTCTGACCATCTACTTCCGTTTGCAGCGCTCTAAGTGCTCTGTCAACAAGTTGTCTTCTTAACTTCTTGCTTTTTTCTTCACCGAGAGTCGGATCTCCAAGCGGATAAGGTATACCTATAGCTGGTACTATTCTGTTTGCTCCTATAGTAAGTGAAATCGGTACTACTGTACACATATGAACTACAGGTATTCCTGCTCTTTCAATTTCTTTTACCATCGTTGCACCGCAACGAGTACAGGTGCCTCAGGTCGATGTGAGTATAACTGCACCAACGCCATCCTCAACAAGCTTTTTACTGAATTCTTCTCCAAAGCCTTTTGCATTTCCTACTGATGTTCCTGTTCCTGTTGTAGTAACAAAATAATTAGCCAGTTCTCCAATTATGCCTTCTTTTTCAATTTCACGAAGAACATCAAGCGGCACAACAAGATTAGGATTTTCTAAGACGAATGCCCTATCATAGCCGCCGTGAACAGTCATAAATTTATCTTTTGATAAACTTTCCATTCCGGTTATGTCATAAATTCCATACTTTGTAGCACTTGAAGATTCAATTCTATCAGGATTTCCTTGTGGAACTATACCACCAGATGTAACAACTGCTAACTTAATTTTTGATAAATCTTTGATTGCTGGATTTGGATCTACTCTATCAAATACAGGCATTGGATATTCAGTTTCGTATGAGTCTCCTGCTATTTTCTTTAATATTAGATCTACCGCCCTTTCAGAACCTCTTCTTTCATTAAAGTAATTTACTCTAATACCTCTTTCAATATATCCTTCTTCTTTAGGTGATAATATTTCTTCTTTGTTTATCATCTTCTTAGCAAGTTTACATATTTTAGGCATTGCTTTTCTCATATCTGCAGCCGAAATAGCTGTTTGAATAATGTGTAAATCTTTTTTGAACATATCAACGCCTGGATTTTCTGGGTACATGCCTGTTACAACGGGAATATTTAATTCATCTTCTACGGCTTTAGCTATAGTACCACAAGCAACTCCATATCTGCCTGCGTTAAAAGCCGGTCCGGCTACAAATAAATCCGGTTTGTATGGCCTAATCATATCTAATATCGTTTTCTTAGCCTCTTCTATATGTCCCCCAAAATATGTGTCACCACATATTACAGTTGCAACAACTTCATAATCATCTCCCAGCCCCGCCTTAAGTGCAAGACCTGGTCCTACTATGCCTTCTCTAACTTCTGGCTCAATATCGGCTTTTTCTTCTCCGCCTATGCTTGCAAAAAATTGATTTATATAATGAACAACTTTTATTTTTTCCATATTAGACTAATCCTCCTTAATTGTATTTTAATATCCTCTAGCTGCAAGCTTGTTATACCCATTCGCAATTGTTGAAGCAATTACTATCTGAAGCTCAGCTTCTATGCTCCCATCAGGTTTTAAGCTTCCCTCATATCCGCCAATCATGGTTTCAATAAAATCAAGGGTTCCAATTACTTTATCCATTGGAGGGAAGTCAATTATTACATTACCATTTCCACATGATACAAGTGCATCCCCTTCTTCAACAGCATCTGCTAACGATTGAGACTTACCATCTCTTCCTGGAAACTCATCAGTTATAAGAACTACCTTAACTCCTTTTTGACTAACCTTTTTACAATTCATCATAAGATCTGTATCAGGATTGCCATATCCTTCTTCTGTAATTAATACACCGTCAAGTCCTAAAAATTCACACAATTTTGCAACCATGTCCGATGATCTTTCTTTGTCTGAAAGAAATACATTTTCATTTGTCAATATTACACCAATAAAGTTTAAATCTTTTCCATGTCTCTTGTATAAATCTTCTATAACCGGATTATTTAAGTGGTGGAATGTTGTGACTTTATCACAAGGTGCAACACAATTACCGCTAATTATTGCACCATCCATAATTTCAGTTGGATACATAAATGTCGGGACCATAACTTTTGCATCTACTCCATAATAATATGTGTCATGTAAAAGTCCTTGTGATTGAAGCATGTGAATATATCCTATTTTCGGAAGATTTGGATATTGCTTTATTTGTTCTTGAACTGGCTTAGTTTCATATACAACCACTTCATCAGGTTCTACATTTCTTCCGGCTTCACCGATATATGTTGCAACTTTAAGACCGGCCATTCTTCCTGCCGCTTCGTAGTCATGAGTTTCTAATCCTTCTGCCGGTTCAATTACCACACAAACATTATTTGTTTCTGAAAATGGTGTATATTTAGCCGAAGGTCCTGACATGTCTATAAGCCCTTCTTGAAATCCTACTATTCTTCCACATGTTATAACCGTTGCACCCACTAATGCATGAGTTCTTCCGCTGCCTACTTCTTTTACTTTGTTTATTGTACCGGGGAATATTTGACCACTACCTGATACTTTTACCCTTGGTTCGATAACATCTTTCACAGGTGCAATGCGCACAGACTCACCTGGTCTTGCAAGTTCAACTTTTGCCGAAATAATTCTATCGTCTTCCAACACAAGTTTAACTATTTCTTCTTTGTTAACATAAAGTGTGCCTTTTTCAACTTTAGTCATTTCACCAAATTGAACATCATTAATTTTGATTTTTCCTAATTCTAATCTCAAATCTGTTACCTCCTTTTCTATTTAAACCCTAATTTATTTTGTAGGGTCATAAACAACATTAAACATTGTCAAACATAGGATTTTTAACTACATTTTCTATAAAGGACAGGTCTACCGTTTCAAAATCCTTTAATATTTTTTCACTCCATTTTGGTGTTGCCTTATATTTAAGAAACTTATTAGCTGCTTCAATACTATTTTCAATAAGGGCTACACTCTCATAATCAGTTAAACCGTTTCCCTCTGCAACAATAATAGACTTGTATGGTGTCTGATTTGGTTTTAGGCTTCCCGCCATAGGATGTGTAAGCACTTTATAACCTCTGTGAACTTTATTTCTTGTTTCATTTAATACATCCATATAGTTGCTTTTTTCTAAAAAAATTACATCATATCTGTTTTTATATTTTTGAAATACCTTCTCATTATTTGTAATAATTATCTTGTACATAACCATGTCCTCTTTAATGAATATATTTATTTTTCATACTAGTTTGTTAAGCAATATACATACCAATAAATAAACTTTGTATAAATATTTTTTTATTATTGATACTTCAACATAAAAAAATGTTATCAACATTATATTTATAGATATTTTTCTAACAAAGTTATATATATAACGAAATTTTTTTCTTGACCGTGTAATGATTTTCGTTATATAATTAAATTAAATATTGTGCAAACTATAATTTATACTACATATGCTGGGAGTGATTATTATAAATGACATAAAAATACTAATAATTAGTGGCGATAGAACATACGTTCATGACATTAATTCAGCAATTTCTAACATATCAAGAAATATCATTCAATGTAATTCCATAGAGAAGGCTGTGAATGATATATTAAGTGAAAATTATGATTTTGTTATAACTGATTTTAAATTTTTTAACAAAGATTTTTCTATAAAAAATCTTCTTGATGCTTATCCCAAGACGGAAATAATTATAGTTGCTTCTAAACCTTCATACAGCGAAGGTAGTCTTTCAATACATTATGGAGCAAGGGAATATATTGATTTAAAAACAGAAATAGATTTACTTCCGGTTAAAATCTTAAATATCTATTCTGAAAAAATGAACAAAGCTAAACTAAAAGAAAAGTTACTTAATAATTATTTGCTTGAAAGTACAAGCGAAAGCTATAACAAGATGTTATCTCACTGCGAAAAAGTTGCAAATACAAAAGCTAACATTCTTTTAACCGGAGAATCTGGAACGGGCAAGGAAGTAGCCGCCAAATATATCCATTTATGCAGTCCTCGAAGTACTAATAGTTTTGTACCTGTCAATTGTAGTGCCTTTACAGAAACTTTGCTGGAATCAGAATTATTTGGACATGAACAGGGTTCTTTTACAGGAGCTTTGAAATCAAAGCAAGGAAGATTTGAATATGCTAATAATGGAACATTATTTTTAGATGAAGTTGGAGATATAAATTTAACTACTCAAGTGAAGCTTCTTAGAGTATTAGAAACAAAAAGGGTTGAGAGACTTGGCAGCAACATTGAAAAATTAATAGATTTCAGGCTAATTTCAGCAACTAACAAGGATCTTTTATGTGAGGTCGTTAATGATAAATTTCGAGAGGATTTTTTTTATAGAATAAGTACCATCGTAATAAATATTCCCCCTCTCAGGGAAAGGCATACGGATCTGGATAAACTTATAAAATTCTTTTTAGAAAAATCTCAAGAAGAAAATGGCATACAAATTCATTCCATAGAACCTGAAGCTGAAAAATTTCTTTATTCTTATGATTACCCAGGAAATATAAGAGAACTTAAAAGCATTATAGATAGGATGGTCATTCTATCTGTGGATGGCGTTATTACAAAGGATGGAATTCCTATTTTATATAACATCAAGAATCGTGAAAATAATTCATGTAATCAAATCCTTAGTTTTGATAAGATTATACCTTTTAGAGATTTTAAAATTCAAAACGAATCCAAATATTTGACATGGGTTTTATCACAAACAGGAGGAAATGTAGCTGAAGCAGCAAGGCAGCTTGATATCAGCTCAAGACAATTATTTAATAAAATTAACGAGTACAATATTAAAAAATAATATATTTTTACTCAAAAATAGAAGTTAAAACCATAAACTTCTGATTTTAACTTCTCATATTATATTTTAATATTAAGTTTAAATTATTTACTTTTTTCCCAAGCAATGAGTACGAAATCTTTACCTGTTTCCATTTTAATTCTGTCTTCAATAGATTTAAAATACTCATAATCTTTTTGTTTTAAATCTGCTATTTTATAATTCATATCCATAAATTTATATGCCTCCTATTTAGATATATTTTAGTTTTACCCATAAAAATTTAAGTATACCAATTACATTTTTTTCTTTTTTAAAACTTTTTCAATAAAAATTTCAACAATATTAGGATCGAATTGAGTGCCTGAACATCTGTTTATCTCCTTAACTGCTTCTTCTACACTCAGTCCCTTTCTATAAGGTCTGTCACTTGTCATTGCATCATAAGAATCGGCAACTGCAATAATCCTGGATTGCAAAGATATCTCTTCACCTCTAAACCCTCCAGGATATCCTTTACCGTCCCACCTTTCATGATGCTTTAGAACATATTCAGAAATTTCAGAGAATTCATTGGATGAACTCAGGATTCTATAGCCTATCTCGGGGTGCCTTCGCATTTCTTTCCATTCATCACTGCTTAATGCCTGTGGTTTATTAAGTATTTTTTCATCTATTCCCATCTTTCCTATGTCGTGCATAAGTCCGGCTATCCTAATCTGGTTTACACTATCTTTATCAAAATTCATGCTAATTGCAATTTTTTCACATATTTTACTTACTCTTTTCGAATGCTGCATCTCTCTATTACTCTTTTCATATAATGTATTCATAATTATGTCTATTGTTTTATTTCTAATACTGGAGCTCTCATAGAGCTTATGTCTGTACATATGGTCCTCGGCATTTTTAAATACCTCTCCAATATCTTGTCTTTCATTATACTTCGTTTCATATCCAAAGGAAATTGATATATCTATGGAGCCGACTTTTTCTTCTAAAGCAAATTCATTTATCCGCTTAATTATTTTCTCTGCTTGGTTATAGTCTGTTTTTGTTAGTATAACAACGAACTCATCCCCTCCAAGCCTTGCGATAACATCATCACCACGGCAACCCTTTTCTATAACTCGGGCAACCTTCTTTAGAAGTTCATCACCCAGAGCATGTCCGAAGGAATCATTAATTAGCTTTAATCCATTAACATCTGCCATTACAATTGTAATTGGTAAATTTCTTTCTATGTCAAGTCTATTTAATTCTTCTTCATAATACCTACGGTTATATAAACCCGTCAGTTGATCTCGATAACTTAAATATATTATTTCTTCTTGTTTTTTCTTTTTTTCAGAAACATCTTCAACAATTCCAATACCACCTACAACTTCTCTATTTTCAGAAAATATAGGATCAAAAATTACTCGTATCGGTATTTTATTTTCATTATGATTTTTTTTATAATCACCTTCGTAAATCGTTTGTTTCCCATTTAATGAGTTATCTATTGCCTCCTTAAATTCAGAGTCATGTAACTTAGTCAACTCAAATCCAGCTAACAATTCTTGTGGTATATCAATTATTTCTGAAAATTTTTCATTACAGTTAATAATAATACCTTTTTTGTCGAAATGAACAATGCCTAAAGGGTTGTGTTCAAAAATTAAACGATATTTTTGTTCACTGTCTCTTAAAGCTTCTTCTGCTCGCTTTCTCTCAGTAATATCTGTATGAGTCCCACTTATTAGCAAAGGTTTGCCATCATCCGACCAAGAAATTACTTTACCTTTGTCATGAACCCAAACCCAGCTTCCATCTTTGTGTTTCATACGATATTCATCATCATAATACTCAATTTCCCTATTATAAAGTTGAGCATCTCTAGCGAATTCTTGTATTAGGTCATCTGGATGAACAAATTTTTTCCAAGTATCTTTACCGATTGGAGATAATTCCTTTAATGTGTAGCCGAATATTTCAGCCCATCGTTCATTATGAATAACATCTCCCGTCTGCATGTTTAGTTCCCAAGTGCCAACATTAGTTCCTTCAACAAAATTTTCCATTCTTTTAAGGCTTTTTTCAAGTTCAAGAATTTGTTTTTTTTCTACAGATATGTCATTCAAATATGTAACTAAATAGCCCGTTTCTGGTGAATACACATATACTCTATACCATCTGTTTAATAGCTTTGAAAAATAGTCAAATTCTTTTTTATATCTGCTTATTGCAGTGTTTAAGCACAATTGAATCCAGAATAACCTGCCTTCATCATCATGCTGAAAAACTTCTTCCAGTCTACTTCCAATTATTTTTTCACGATTAAATCCAGTTAACAATTCAAAAGCTTCATTAATTTCTATAAATTCACAATCAGATGGTACTCCTTTATCATCAAAAATAATTTTAAAATATCCATATCCGGTTGGAGACTCCTCAATTAATTGTTTATAAAATTTATCATTCATAAAAAGTATGCGTATTTATAAAATCTCATAAATATTTGTTTTATAAAACTCTCCCCCCACTGTATTTTGAATTTTATTATTGCTATGCTTAATGGCTTTAAAACGAGCGCCTTATTTTTATTTATTACTTGAATTTTATTCAAATTTTAAAAATAGGCATACGATTACCTTACTAAATTATTTCTGCATAATCTTCTTAAAGTATTATACAATAAAAATACATTTTTTAATTTTGTTTTTCAATGATTATATAATATTTTATAATTTTTTACATTCTTTGTCAATGTTTTTAATTAAATATATATTCAGGTTTTGATTATAATTAGAAATAATAAAGACCCCTACCGTTACGGTAGAAGTCTTTTATCAATTAGTTAATTACATATTACTTACTTTATCATGTTCATGTATCTCTTTATATTTTAGACGTGTAGCTTTTCCTCCTCTAATGTGCCTTTCCGATTTGTTTTTAAGCAAAACTCTTTTAACTTCACCTGCAACTGGAGGGTTTAATTTAGGAAGACGTTCTGTAACATCCTTGTGTACTGTGCTTTTGCTAACGCCGAATTTTTTTGCCGTTTGCCTGACAGTGGACTCAGTATTTATTATATATTCCGCGATTTCTATAGCTCTCCGTTCTATGTAATCTTTCATGTTTAACCCCCTTTGACATTATCAACCGTCTTATTTACATTTTTATGCATTTACCATTCCTAATAGAACCTTATTTTTTATTCTCCGGGAATATAGTCAAGGGGATTAACATTTTTTCCATCTACAATAATTTCAAAGTGCAGATGAGGTCCCTCGGCAGACTCTATACTATCGCATTTTCCTACGTTTCCTATTATTTGACCTTTTTCAACAATATCTCCTACTGATACTTTTGAAGAAGCTAAATTATTGTATAGTGTTTTTATATTATCACCATGATCAATAACTATTTCAGTCCCTGTTAATTCTGATTTATTAACTTTTTCTACCGTTCCGCTGAAAGCAGATTCTATCATAAGAGTATCTTTTGGTTTGATATCCAACCCTTTATGTACTCTCCATTCACCAATTGCATCGAAATATAATAAGTTTTCAAGAGTAAACTCTTTTACTACTTCCCCTGTTAGTGGAACATTCATACTTTTCAAATCAACCTTTTCAGTCGCAGAAGTATCATCTTCAGTTTGTTTTCCATAATTGTCCATTACATCATCCAAATAATCTTTATATGGATCAACATTGGCATTCAAATCTCCCTCCTCTGCCTCATTCTGAGATAATTCATTTTCACCATTTGGTTTTTTGGCAGTATATCTCCAAATAACAGCTGTTGATAATAAGCATACACATAAAGCTATTATAAAAAAGCTTGTATCCTTATTTTTAAGTCTTATAAAGAACCTCTTCATTTTTTCTCTTGTATTTTTGAATCTATCCTTTTTCATTACTAACCTCCTGTTTTGTTCTTTTTTATTTCTTTTATGTATTGTGTCCCAATTTTTATTTTTAATACAAGCGTTCTAAAAAAATTTTTTAAACATAAAATTAAATACAACATATGATAAGGGAGATTGATTTTATGAAAAATAGTTTTATTTTTGCTTTAATTATTTTTTCTATGTTATTTATAATACCTACAGCTACTTTAAATTATCTAGAAAATAAAATTGGCAATAACAATACACAGGTTAGCGAAGATACAACTAATCCAACGCCAGAAAAACCAACTGAATATCAACCTATACAGGAAGATGTGTCAGAACCCAATTTAATAAAAGTATACAATTTAAAGACTAATGATGTTATTGTAATAGATTTTGAAGAATATCTAAAAGGTGTCGTCGCTTCAGAAATGCCGGCAGAATTTAATATTGAAGCTCTTAAGGCACAAGCCGTTACAGCAAGAACATATTTATTGTATAAATTGAAAAAATTTCCGGATGGTCAACCTGAGCACCCGGATGCTCCCATCTGTACTGGAACCCATTGTCAGGTTTGGAATTCAAAGGAGGATTTAATTGCTTCACATGAAAGTGGATGGTATGAAACATACTGGGGTAAAATAGAAGAAGCTGTTAATTCTACCAGGGGTCAAATTCTAACTTATGAAGGCAAAATTATTGAGCCTTTATTTCATTCAACCAGCGGAGGCAGAACTGAAAACTCCGAAGATGTTTTTTCAAATTCTGTACCATATTTAAGGAGTGTTGAAAGTCCGTATGAAAATAATGCGCCGAAACTCCATGACTCAGAAGAAATACCTGTGAGTGATTTTATTAATAAATTAAAATCCGTATATGGAGACCTAAATATTACACCTGCCAACTTAAAGGATAAAATTCAGTTAGGTGATGTTAGCGAAGGCGGAAAGGTAAAAACAATAATAATTGACAATAAAGAAATATCCGGTAGAGAAATTAGATCTTTATTCGACCTTAATTCTACAAATTTTAGCTTTATACAATCAGGTGACCAGATAGAAATTGTAACTACGGGCTATGGCCATGGTGTAGGAATGAGTCAGTGGGGAGCTGATGGAATGGCAGATGAAGGATATAACTATAAAGAAATACTAAAACATTACTATACAAATGTCGAAATTGCAAATATGAAATAATATCTCATTAATTTAACTTTTACTTGAAATACGTAATTTATGTGATATTGTTATATTATAATTAATTAAATTTTAAAATTTAATTAATTATAAATATTTAGACAGAGAGGAATTAAATTGAAAAATATATTTATTAGTGATGTCGCATATAAAGAATTTAAAGAGTTACTGGACGAAAACAATGTTGAATCTTATAATATCAGAATTAATATATCTGAATATACGTGTGGTGGTCCTATTTTTGACATAATGGTTAGTGATGCCAATTCAGATGATGACACTGAGGTAATAAACGACATTACATTTATTGTTGAAAAATCTATCTTGTCAGAATATGGCGGTTTTATAATTGTTTCAAACGAAGAGAATAATGGAAATGGTGTCGGGTTAAAGCCTGTAGTACTTCCATCCACAGGCTGTGGCAATGGTTGCAGTGGTTGTGGTGGCGACTGCGGCGGTTGCAGTAATAACTAGTTTACATTTTTTATTTATTACGAAGGCTGCATATTATATAAATGCAGCCTTTTGTAAAATACAGTTTTTGCTGACATATAAAAAATATTGAATATTAAAAAACGTTGATTAATAAGAACTTTTAATTCAAATTTATCAACGTCTATATTTGCTTGATTTTACTATTCAGTTGTGTATGGCAATAAAGCTATTGTTCTAGCTCTTTTTATAGCTCTGGTTACCATTCTTTGATGTTTTGCACAAGCACCTGTAATTCTTCTAGGTAATATTTTGCCTCTTTCAGTTGTATATTTTTTCAACTTTCCCAAGTCTTTATAATCTATATGTGTAGCCTTTTCTTGGCAGAATTGGCATACTTTTTTACGTGGCTTTCTTTTATTCATTCTATCATTGCCGCCTTGGTAGCCGCCTTGTCTTGAACTCATCCGTTTTTCCTCCTTTTCCTGAAAATTTTATACTAAAAACTAAAATGGAATTTCTTCGTCATCAACTGGTTGGAAAATATCATTATCGTCATCCGGAAAATCATCGAAATAGCTGCTATCTGGCTGTACCGGTTTTCCTTGATGACTTGGTGAACCTTGATCCTTCGAACCAATGAATTCAACTTTGTCCGCTATCACATCTGTTGTATATCTCTTTTCGCCTGACTGTGTAGTATAACTTCCAGTCGATATTCTACCATGAACTGCACACTGTCTACCTTTTGCAAGATAATTTGCACAATTTTCTGCTGATTTACCGAATACTGTCACGTTAATAAAATCTGCTGTTGGTTTACCTTGACTTATAGCTTGTTGCTTTCTGTCTCCAAATAAATCTTTATCTACTGCTAAAGTAAGTCTTGTTACTGCCATACCTGTAGCAGGTACAAATTTTAATTCCGGGTCTCTGGCTAATCTTCCAATTAATACAACACTGTTCATAAGCTTACCTCTTTATATTATTTATTTTGATTCATCTACTGTAATCATTTGTCTAATGAAATTATCACTTATTTTACAGATTCTGTCTATTTCATCAACAGCATCTGCATTTGAAGTGAAATTAATTATTACATAATAACCATCTCTTTTTTTGTCGATCTCATAAGCTAGTCTTCTCTGACCCCACTCATTAACCTTTTCAACAGTTCCTTGTCTTTCAGTTATTATGTTCTTTACTTTTTCAATTTCAGCTGTTCTTACTTCTGCCTCCAAATTAGACAGTAAAATAAAAGCTCCTTCATATTTCTGCATCATAGTCACCTCCCTTTGGACTTTGGCCCCTTAATTAGAATAAGGAGCAAGGATAGCGTAAATATTATAGCACTTAATAAATATTAATACAAGCATTTTTTAACAACAAATTAATTTTAAAATATTATTTTTTTCCTCATCACTTTTAATATACGCGATTATCTGAATATATTCAAAATCAATTATGGCATAAGTTTATAATTAGCTTCTTTCTCACAATATCTGCAAATTACATTATTTTCATCTTCAATCGCTACCATATGCGGTGCCTTTTCCTCAAAGTTTACAAAATCATCCAAAGCTGCTTCTATATGTTCTTTACATGCAAATATAATTTTATCTTCAATCATAATCACCCTCATCATTTTATATTTCATATATGTTACTTGCCTTATCCCTATATGTCATATCAAGGCATACACCCGGGTTAACATCTATACCATTTTCTTTAAGAATATTTTCAACAGTTTTATAAGCTAATTGCGGAAAATTATTCTCTTTACTTAAATGGCCCAGCAAAACTATTTCTGTCCCCTTTTGTATCGCCTTAGCAATAAGATTACCTGCCGTATCGTTGGACATGTGCCCAAATTCTCCTAATACTCTTCTTTTGAGAGGCCATGGATAAGGACCGATAAGAACCATATCCTCATCATGATTAGACTCTACCAGCAATATATCCGCATCCTGTATTTTATTGATAATATTTGAGTTAACACATCCTGTATCTGTTACCATACTAATCTTTTTATCTTTATAGTATACATTATATCCTACCGGATTAACTGCATCATGAGATATATCAAAAGATTGTATAAAAATATCTCCGACTTCAGCATCGTCAGACATAATTTTCATATTGTGTGATTTTATGTCACCAATTATAGAACTCATTGCAGACCATGTCTTTTCGTTCGCATATATTGGTATATCGAAACGCCTTGACAATATTCCAGCCCCTTGAATATGATCTATATGCTCATGTGTAATAAATATTGCATCTATTTTTTTAGGATCTTCTCCTATATTTATCATTTCTTGCTGAATTTTTTTGCCACTTAATCCCGCATCAACAAGTATAGTTGTTTTTTCAGTTCTTATAAATTGACAATTACCACTGCTCCCGCTATACAGTGAACAAAATTTTAGCTTCAAGTTTTCCTCCTGGTAAGTATGTATTTTACACTCAATATTACCGTATCATTCTTATATCATAAGTGCAAGCTGCTAATCGTCTTGCTTCGCATCGATACAATAAATACATCAGACAAAGGTGTCAGTCTTTGCTTCATTTGAGTATTTATTACAATCATCTTATCACAAAACCCTTGTTAATACAATTAGTAAGTACAATTAATCCATTCTTAATATGTTTTATTTCTGTATCAATTATCAAATGTTATACATATCAAGTTCTATTAAATAGCTTATTTGCATAAAATTTAGAGTATAAATATTTTATAAAGGAATGTACTATGGTTATCAAAATAAAATTCAAAATTCTATATTCTTTAGTTGTATTAATTTTAATTGTAGGTCTGTTTTGCTCATTTATGATTTATAGCCCTTCAAGCGCTGTTGCTATGGATGGTGAAAATGGATTCATAAAGTGGGTGGATTTTGGAGTTTGCTATGAAGCACTGGACAAAGCTTTAAAAGCTGATATAAAAAGTGTAGATAATGAAGTAAAATTAGACTGGATAGAAATTTTGGCATATCTGGCGTCCAGATATGGAGGTAATTTTTCAAGATATAAATCAAAAGATATGGATGACCTGATAAATAAATTAAACAATGGCGAAAGCATTGAAAAATTAACCGAAAATTTAAAATATTACAACTATTTTCGTGAAGCCTATACTGCTGTACTTGGAGGCTTTGTAGGTGGGTATGAAATAGAAATTGATGATAAGGATAATCCCGGTCAAAAAAAATGGGTTCAGAAATACGGACTCAAGGCTTTTTCTCCAGTTGCCGGAGGATATTACTATAATCATTATGACGATTTTGGAAATTCCAGGGACTACGGATTTAGAAGGGTTCATCTTGGAAATGATCTTATGGGGTCAATAGGTACACCAATTATAGCTGTCGAATCAGGTAAGATTGAAGCACTGGGGTGGAATCAATATGGAGGTTGGCGAATAGGTATAAGGAGTTTTGACCAAAAAAGATATTATTATTATGCCCATTTAAGAAAAGACCATCCATACCGAAATGACCTTAAAGTCGGCGATACCGTATATGCAGGTGATGTAATTGGATATATGGGGAGAACTGGATATAGTCTAAAGGAAAATGTAAATAATATAGATACAACCCACTTACATTTTGGAATGCAATTAATTTTTGATGAATCTCAAAAAGAAACAATAAGTGAAATTTGGATTGATGTTTATAATATAGTTAAGCTTCTAAGCAAAAACAAATCCCCTGTCGCGTATAATTCTGAAACAAAAGAGTTTAATAGAGTATACAATATTAAATTCCTCAATATGAAATAAAATTTTAAAAAATTATAATGGAAGAAAGTTTAAGCAATATGTTAAGCCTTCTTCCATTTATTCTACAATACTGCTAGATCTTCATCCATTGGATCACATATGAACATATGTCCTGGTGAATGAGTTATCATTAATTCCGGTTTGCTTGTCATGGCAATTGATTGAGGCGTAACTCCACATGCCCAGAAAACTGGTACTTCACCATCTTTTATTATAGATGAATCTCCAAAATCCGGTTTGTTGACATCCTTTATTCCTATTAAGCTTGGATCGCCTATGTGAATTGGTGCACCATGAACTTGAGGGAATCTAGATGTTGATTGAACAGCTTTTGTTATTAATTTATATGGTATCGGTCTCATACTTACAACCATTTTCCCATGAAATTTGCCCGCTGGTTCACAATCAATATTTGTTATATACATTGGAACATTGTGATTATCCTCAATATGCCTGATTGGAATATGTGCATTTATCATAGCAGATTCAAATGAAAAGCTGCATCCAATTAAGAACCCTACTAAATCATCTCTCCAATAGTCTTTTAAATCTAAGACTTCATCAACTAATTCTCCATATTTATAAATTCTGTATTTTGGTATATCGTATCTTAGATCTGCTCCCCTACCCATTAGCTTTGGTTCTGGGTTTCCAACATCTGTTACATCAAGTATTGGACATGGTTTTGGATTTCTTTGAGCAAACAGTAGAAAATCAAAAGCTAAATCTTTTGGAACAATAGCTAAATTTGCCTGTATATGTCCTCTGCACATACCAGATGTAGGCTGAATGACATCACCCTTTCTAATCAGTTCTCTCACTTCTTTTGGACTCATATTTGCTAAATCGAACATGTTTACCCCCTTAATGATTTTATTTAATTATACATTTAATCTTTCAATTCTTCAACTTTTACATTGTATGGTTTACCATTAACTTTCAAGAAAAAGTTTTTGGTATTTAGAATCTCTATTTTTCTTGGTAAATTAATTTGCTCCTTTAATTTAAAAATTTCATTTTCCATTTTATTTATCAATTCATGTGATTCTTCAATTGTAGATTTTTTAAATATAATCTTATCCCCAGGTTTAGTCTGCGCCACCTTAGGTAAATCTACTGTAATAACATGTGCTATCTTTGTATATCCACCCGTTGTTTGCCTGTCAGCCATCATAATTATTGGATTTCCCTTGCTTGGAACCTGTATAGCTCCCATTGATATTCCATCTGAAATTATGTCTGCGCCATCTTTGTGCTGGACCTTTTCACCTTCTAATGTATATCCCATCCTATCACAGTTATTCGTAACTGTGTATTCTTTAGTTAACAAAGTGTCAATACCTTCTTGGGTAAAATAATCATCCTGTGGTCCTAATACTACTCTTAATTCTATTAAGTTACCGCTATAATCATATAATTTTTTTTCTATTTTTCTTCCTTCCAAATCATTTAAGGAAGTGCTTGGTTTGCCTATTTGAAGTAAATCTCCGGAATTTAACGCCCTACCTTCATATCCACCTAATTTTGCTCTAAGGAAAGTAGATTTGCTACCCATTACAATAGGTACATCTATACCTCCGGCAAAGGAAATATAGCTTCGGCATCCACTCCTAATTCCTTTAAATGATAAATAATCTCCGGAATTCACCAGTACACTTTGGTTCATATCTATAGGTTTATTATTTATTAATGGTTGTAAGTCTCCACCTGTTATAGCTATAATTTCTGAAGTTAAAAATTCAATTTTAGGACCCATTATGGTTACTTCAAGTATTCCTTCATTTTCATCATTTCCTACTAAAATATTTGATAGTCTAGCCGAAATTTGATCCATTGCTCCCGAAACCGACACTCCGTATTGTTGAAATCCATACCTACCTAAGTCCTGTACTGTAGTCATCAAGCCTGGATTGACAATCCTAATTTGACCCATTATCATCACTCCAATCTTTTTTCGGATATGTTACATATTTATAAGTTCCATCCTCTACAGATTCTTTAATCCTTATATACTCTTCTTCACCTATGCTCTTAAAAGAAATATAATTTCCTGCCTTTAACAAAATAGGATTTTCCCTTTGAGGTTGAAATAGTAAAAGCGGTGTCCTTCCTATTAACTGCCATCCTCCGGGGCTATCTATAGGATAAATACCTGTTTGTTCTCCGGCTATACCTACTGATCCACCTGGTATTTTTGTTCTTGGTGCCGAAAGTCTGGGAGTTGCTATTTTCTTATTCATACCGCCTAAATATGGAAATCCAGGAGTAAAACCCAGCATATAAATCAAATATTCACTGGAAGTATGTATTTTAATTACCTCCTCCGCAGAAATTTGATTGTGAAGTGCCACGTTTTCTATGTCGGGACCATAGTCTCCACCGTATATAGTCGGTATTTCAATTACTTCAGGTGCAGGAAGTTTAATGCTATCTAAGTTTTTTTCTAACTCTTTCAGAGCATTAACCAAATTATTAAAATTTATTTTTGCTGGATCATAATGTATCATCAGTGAACGATAAGTTGGCACTAACTCAACTATACCCTTAATTCCCTGCATTTCAATCGCTACGGTTATAGCCCTTATCTTACCGTTAATTTCATCTGTAATATCATTTCCAAACTCCATATTCAATGCTTTGTCGCCAGAAACTAAATATTTCGTTTCTTTATACATAAAAATATTCCTCCATTTTAAAAAATTCGTAAAATGATTATATTTATAATCATTTTACGACGTTATACTGAACTAATCAAATATTATTTAGTGAAATAATGCTGTAATACTCTTTAATGATACGAATCCTGAATATGCAGTAATTATTACAATTATTATTCCAAATATGATTAACCATGTTGGATGTTTATAATCACCAACAATTTCTTTTTTTCTTGACGCAAGTAAGATGGTTCCCAATGTTACCGGCAATATAAGACCATTTAATGAGCCTGCCAAAATTAATAGAGTTGCTGGTTTTCCGATAAATGTCATTATCAATGTTGACAAAGCGATAAAACCTACAATAAAATAATTTTCATATTTTCCAATAGTTTTATTTAATGTTTTTAAAAAGGATACAGATGTATATGCAGCACCAATTACAGAACTAATGGCAGCTGAGAATAAAACGACACCAAAGAATTTGTACCCTACCGGTCCTGCAGCATGTAAAAATGCATCTGCAGCTGGATTGCTTGAATCTAATACTATACCTTTAGAGACTACACCTAATATAGCTAAGAAAAATAAAACTCTCATAACAGAAGCAACACTAATTCCCATTATTGCGCTCTTATTAATTTGATTTAAATTTTCTTCACCTGTAATCCCAGCATCAATTAAACGATGTCCTCCAGAAAACGTAATATATCCTCCTACAGTTCCTCCCAACAATGTAATGATTGGAAATATCAACTTGTTTACGCTATCTGGAACAAAAGTTTTAGACACAGCTTCTCCAACCGGAGGAGCACTTACAACAGCAACATATCCTGCTAAGATAATCATAACGATTCCTAATCCATAGGTTAATTTATCCATTATGGTTTTAGCATTTTTTGATAAGAAAATAACAATTCCTAATAATCCGCCTAGTATTGTACCGACCTTCACATCCATCCCAAAAATAACGTTTAATCCTAATGCTGCACCACCGACATTTCCTATGTTAAAAGCAAGTCCCCCTAAAGCTACTAAGAAAGCTACAAAATAACCTAGACCAGGTAGTACCTTATTAGCAATATCTTGTCCTCTCATGCCGGATACGCCAATTATTCTCCATATATTTAATTGGACTCCTATAGTTAATATAATTGATATTATAATGGCAAATCCAAAATTTGCTCTATATGTTTCTGTGAAACTAGCAGTTTGCGTTAAAAATCCCGGTCCTATTGCAGAGGTCGCCATAAGAAATGCTGCTCCTAAAAGAACACCAATATTTGAATTTTTCTTTTTACTATTATCCATATTTATTCTCCTTTAGCAATTTATTTTATAAAATCTCTCATAGGTACTACTTCTACACCTTCATTCTCTAAAATTCCTCTTATTTTTTCCACAAATATAACGGCTTGTGGATTATCTCCATGTACACAAATTGTATCTGCGTTTATACTTATATCTTCTCCAGTTATAGAACTTACCTTACCTTCCTTTACCATTCTAACAACTCTTGAAATTGCCAACTCAGCATCATGAATAACAGCACCTTCTTTTTTTCGCGAAACTAATGAGCCGTCACTATTATATGCTCTATCAGCAAATACTTCATTTGCTACTTTAAGACCTATTTTTTTTCCGGCATATATTAATTCACTATTTGCAAGCCCTACTAATATCAAGCTACTGTCAACTTCATAAATACCTTCGGCAATTGCCATAGCTAACTCAGCATCCTTTGCAGCCATGTTGTACAGTGCACCGTGTGGCTTAACATGCTGTAGTTTGACTCCTTTGCTCTGAGCAAATGCCCACAGAGAACCTATTTGGTACTTAATATAATTTTTTGCTTCTTCTTTAGTAACCTTCATTTCTCTTCTTCCAAATCCCATTAAATCAGGAAATCCAGGATGAGCACCAATAGCTACGTTTTCCTTAATTGCAATTTCTATTGTTTTTTCCATTGTCATTGGATCACCTGCGTGAAATCCACATGCAATATTTGCAGATGATATGTGTTTTGCTACATCTGAATCTAACCCTAACTTATAATCTCCAAAACTCTCACCAATGTCACTATTTAAATCTACTTTATACATCTTTAACACCTCCATATAATTTTCATTTTAATAAGTATGCAATTATAATGCCAAATGAAATAAATTGTAATATAGCCAGTTTATCTATATTTTTTAATTAATTTTTAAGCCATTGAGTGTAATCACACATTAAAACGAGCGATTTTGCACTATTTGTTGCATATCGCTCATTTTATTTTTTATTGAAAGTACTTTTCATATTTTTCTATTCTTCTCTTAAATGCAAACCTACTGATTCCCAACATTTCCGATGCCCTACTATAGTTGTTATTGCAGTTTTTCAAAGCCATCTTTATATAATGAATTTCCATTTCTTCGACTTCTTTTTCTAAAGAGAAGCCCGGACGAAATATTTCTCTGCTATTTTTATAATCTGCAATTTTTGAGGTTCCTAAAATTTCATTAACATTTCCATTAATTTCAAAGGGCAAATCACATATATCAATATACTCATTTTTACCCAATATAACAACTCTCTCAACAACATTTTTTAATTCCCTCACATTACCACTCCATTTGTATTTTATGAGGGCTTCCTCTGCTTTTTTTGTAAATGCCTTTATATTTTTATTAAATTTTTTATTATACTGTTGCAGAAAGTTGTTTGCTAAAATTAGAATATCCATTCCTCTTTCTCTAAGGGGCGGAATGTATATAGGTACTACATTTAATCTATAATACAAATCTTCTCTAAACTCCTTATGTTTAATGGCATCTTCTAAATCCTTATTTGTAGCAGCAATTATTCTTATATCTACATCAATATCCTCTAATCCTCCAACTCTTTTAAATTTTCTTTCCTCAAGAAACCGTAATAATTTCGGCTGTACTTCTAATGGCAATTCACCTATTTCATCTAAAAATACGGTTCCTCCGTCAGCTAACTCCAGCAACCCCTTTTTCCTACTGTTAGCGCCTGTAAAAGCATTTTTTTCAAATCCAAATAACTCACTTTCTATAAGCTGCTGCGGAATAGATCCGCAATTAATTTTTAACATTGTCGAATTTTTTCTGGAACTATTACTATGTATTGCTGATGCTACGAGCTCTTTTCCTGTACCTGTCTCTCCTCTGACAAGTACTGTTACATTATCATTTTTTGATAGTATTTCTATTTTATTAAAATTATCTTTCATTAGAGGATGTTCACCAATTATATTTTCAACATAAGACTGCTTTTCTTTTTCTAATAAATAAACTTTTTTCTGCAGTTCTATATTCTTTATAACTCTTTTTATTATAATATCTATTTCTTGTAAATCAAATGGTTTATTTATATAATCAAAGGCTCCAAGCTTAATAGCTTTAACAGCAGTTTGTATATCTCCGTAGGCTGTCATAATAACTATTTCTATTTCATTATCAACATCTTTTATTTTAGGTAAAATATCTAGACCATTTTCATTGTACAAACGCATATCTAGAAAAACCACTTGAGGTTTGAATTTTTTTACTGCATCAATAGCTGCAATACCATCAACAGCAGTATTAACTTTATATCCTAAATCTTTAAGCCCTTCGCTTAATGACAGCCTTATAATCTCTTCATCATCAACAATCAATATTTTACTGTTCATTTCTTTCACCTCCATTAGTAGGAAACCTTAATTTAACATTAGTGCCCTCATTAACGATACTCTGTATATTGATTTCTCCTTGATTACTTTTAACTAACTCATACACTACTGATAATCCCAGTCCCGCTCCTTGAGGTCTTGTAGTAAAAAAAGGATTAAATATTTTATTGAAATCCTGAGGCTGAATTCCACACCCAGTATCTTGGAATTCAATTTCAACAATATAGCCATTTTCTCCGAAATAGTTATTAAATATGATATTTAATACACCGTCTATATTTATTGCTGTAACAGCATTTTTAATTATATTTAAAAATATCTGTTCCAATTGAGCTTTGTCTACAAAGGCCATAGTATTTTTACAGTTTATATCTACATTTATCTTTATATTATTTTCCAATGCGGTTTTATTCACCAGCTCCAAGGCTCTGTCCAATACTTCAACTAAATCAGTCTTTTCATATTCAGGAGCTCTTGGTTTTGCAAAATCCAGCAAACTTGTAATTAAATGATTAATTCTATTAATTTCGTGAAGTATCCCATCAAACAATTTTTCATTAGACTTGTCTTCCAGTTTGCACAATCTATTTTTTAATACCTGAATACCTGTCTTCATACCTGCCAGAGGATTTCTGATTTCATGTGCTATACCTGCTGCCAGTTGCCCAATAGATGTTAGTCTGTCTAAAGTATCCATATTATTTTCTATCTTTTTTCTTTCACTTATATCACTAAAATTACAAATAGCACCACTTTTAGATCCTTCACTTACTTTTAATATTGAAGTTGTTACATCAAGGTATATTTTATTTCCTTCCTGTATATCGTTAAAAACTAATACATTATTTATTTTCTTATTTTTATCTAATGTGTCATATAATTGTTTTTGCAGGTTTTCTCTTATATCTCTGTCAATTAATCTTTCAGTACTTAAAAAATCCTCTGCCGCTTGATTAATTGACATCATATTACCATATTGATCAGTAGTAATTATACCAGCAGGTATATTTTTTAAAATATCTTCATTAAATTTTGTTACTTCAATTAACTCATTAGTATTATATTGCAGTCTGTCAAGCATATTATTAAAAGCTTTAGCCAGTATACCTATTTCATCTTTTCTTTTTATACCAATTTTTTCTTGAAAACTACCTTGATCTACAATTCTGTCGCAAAGTTCTGCCAACATTTTAATGGGCTTTGATATATTGTAAGATATAAGAATAGCAGCTTGCATAGAAAATATTAAAGAAACAATAGCAATCAATATCATATATTTTTGACTTTCCAGCACCTCATAAAAAAATATATCTTTGTTCAAACGATAACCAATTACCCAATTCCAATCACTATATATTTGATATGTAAAGATATAATCACTAGTTGAAATTGATTTATTATTGTAGTTTAATTTCTCATTCATTAAACTTCTAATCCAACTATTATCATCGTTATAAGTATTTAACAAAATATTATCATCACTAAATATAATTATATTGTTTTTACCTAAATTAGTATAGTATTCAACAATAAACTCCTTTGCTTCATATTGATCATTTATACTGTGACGTGCATTTTCTATGAATAATATCATTTCCTCTAAATTATTCGATGAATTTTCTATTTCATTTTTCAATAGTAGGTGATATCCATTTATATATGAAACAATACCCAGCATTAAAATAGAAATTATTAATAAAATCATAAAGGGGATGAGTATTTTATTTTCAATATCAATTTTCACTACTATCTCCCTCTCTTTATATAAAAATATTTGCTGACGATATAGAAGGTCAAAGCTGACGCTACAACACTTGGAAACGCAGGATGTATAGTTGAGTATAAATCTTTTGTCATAAAAATTACAATTGTAATAAGTCCTACTACAAAAGAGGAAACAGCGCCTTCCTTTGTTGCTTTCTTCCAAAATACACCGCCATACAAAGGTATTAAAAAAGTCGCCGAAAAAAATCCCCATATATATCCGCCATATACTAATAAGCTAACTGGAGGATATATAGCTAAAATTAACGAAACAGTTCCTATAATAAAAATAAAAACCCTATTTAAGTTCAAAAACTTTTCTTCTTGAATTTTAGGATTTATTAAGTTCTTATACAAATCATATGTAAAACCGCTTGCAGCTACAAGAAGTTGGGAATTTGCAGTTGATATGGCTGCTGCTGTAATGCTGATTAAAATCAAGCTGCTAAAGGGAGAATAAATAATATTATTAATCATATAAGGAAATATTTCATCTTCATAACGAATAGCTTGTATTGTTGGCTCTAATACCCTTCCGCCTATTCCTATAATCATGAGTCCTATGTACATAAATGCTAACAAAATTACAGAATAACAAACCATTTTTATAGCTGTTTTAGTATCTTTGGCGGATGATATACGAATAGCGTATTGTGGGTTAGATGCTAATCCTAATCCCCAACCAAAAAAAGAAGTTAAGGTAATAAGGGGAGGCATTTGCCCTTTTGCGAATGGATCTAACAGCCCCCCTTTTTCCGTTATATTTTGAAAATAAGGAAATGGTCTGGTGTTAATTTGTGCAGCCTTTTCATGCATTATACTAATACCACCAACATCATTTAACACAATTCCTGCTGTTAGGATAATTCCAATTACCGTTAAAATAATATTCAAGCCATCTGTCCTAGCTACAGAAAACAGCCCGCCAAAAGTTGTATATATTACAAATAAATATACAAGTGAAATAGCAACCATGTAGTTAATATCTAATAACTCAGAAATTACTATCCCAAAACCTCTAATTTGAATAATAATATAAAATGTATAAGTTATTACTATAAAAACACCTGTCATTGCCTGTAATCCTTTACTTTTATATCTTAAATAAAAAAACTCAGGTACTGTCAATATGTCATATTTTTTTAGTTTTGATGCCAATATCACTAACATTGTTGCCCCTAAAAACCAAGGTACAACAGAATATAGTACAGTATTGTATCCAATTGTATACATAGAACCTGTAACGCCTTGCATTGATGCTGCGCTAAACCATGTTGCACTAAATGTAAAAATGCTGGCGAATAGACCTAAAGAATTTCCTGCAACAAAAAAATCTCTTGAATTATTTGTTTTCTTAAATCCGCTCTTTCCAAAAAACAGCAACACAATTGTATACACTGTAAAAAATAAAAGATAAATTATGCTTTTATTCATTATTCTGCTCCTTCTTACTCATTATTATGATACCTGCTATTAAAGGAGCCAACGCAGAAATAATAAATGAACCTCCAACAATTATCCATGTGTTTAATGGTAATCCTAAGAATTGAGTCATATAGTTACCCCTTATGATATGCTAATATAATTTTTATACTTTAAATTTACTAAAAGGACTCACAAAGTGAGTCCCATATATCATTTATTTAATTTCCTAATTTATCAGATAACTTCACCATCATCGCTGCTGTTTCTGCTCTTGTCAAATAGTCATTTGGGTGAAATTGTCCTGCATTCTTTCCAGACATAATTCCATTGGTATATACATTTTTAATTGCATTAACTTCATCTAAGCTTAATTCCCCTATGTCTGAAAAAATACTATTTATATCTAATGAATCATATTTATTGTCATTACTAAGCGCATTTGACAGTATTAATGCTGCTTCTTTTCTTGTCATTTTATCTTGTGGTCTAAAATAATCCACATAATTTTTAATCAATCCGGAATTATACATATCTTCAACATATTCTAATGCCCATGGGCTAATCATATTTACATCCAAGAATGGTAGTTTTGTTGTTTTGTTCATGTCCTCTGCTGGACCTGCTACGTCTGTTGTTTCTATCGTTTGTGTTTCATTTTGTGATATTTTATTTAATGTCTTACTTAAGAAAATACTGAATCCTTCGTGTGTTATATATTCATCAGGATTAAAACTTGTACTTTCACCTATAATGCCTTTCTTATAAAGTTTCATTATATCTTTTCTAGCCCAATGAAAGCTTATATCATCAAAAATATATCTGCCATTTTCTATGTCACCGGTACGTGTGAGATAATTTCTCTCAATCCAGCCTTGTTTATAATCATTTATATAAAATTTGTACCAATAATATCCATTTTTTAGTATTGGTCCCTCTGTTATTGTTCCCAATTGATTTTCTGGAAGTTCAAATATATATTTTCCTGACGGAACATCTCTAAGGTGATATGCTTTCCTTACTCCATCAGTCCTTACAAAATCACCAATTTCATAAAGAACAATTCCACCGGAATTTATATTAGAAGGTGTAGGAACTACAAGTGACCTGCTTGGTTTTCCGCTTTTAGGCAAGTATGAAAAATCAATATTGTTAATATTCTGATTATACTCATCCTTACATATATTATAAACCAGCTGCTGATACGTATACTTTTTAACGTATGATGGCAATGAATTTGGATTGTTAGATTGTGCCCAACCATTATACGCCCATAAAGCAAAATACCAGTTTTCTAGAACATCCGGATTCATATCTCCTACACTTGATACACTTTTATATGCACTCATACTCCACTTATTGAGTAAAACATCTGCACCCGCTTCGATGTTATATTCAATATCATATTTTAATCTTTGCGAATCATATCCACCATTTCTGTTGTTTATCATCATCAATCCAATACAGTCTCCGGTTATTTTTGGTGACCCATCTTTATTAAATTGTTCATAGGTTGACTCAATCCTTGCTATCGCCTTCATTAACACCGAAGGTATCGCTCTTTTCATAGATACCTCGTCTATCATAGATTCTATTTCTTGACGACTGGGATTATAGCTATTTGCGAACACAACAGTATTTAACACAAATGTAATTATTATAATTAAAGAAATAATTTTACGGGTACGGGTTTTAAATATTTTCATATTTACAGCCTCCCTTTTTAGATTTTTAATTGAACTAGTTGTTATATTGAATACGTTCAATTATATTTTGAATTTCCTCTTTTGCCATTTGTAAAGTAATTAAAGCATTTTCTTCAGTTTCACCTTTAATTGAAAAATAAATTTTTAACTTTGGTTCGGTACCAGAAGGTCTAAGAACAACCCATGATCCATCATCAAAACTAAATTTTAAAACATCTGACTTAGGATAATCAATCTTTTCAATTTGTCCATTAACAAGATTCGATGCAATACTCATCTTATAATCATATACAAGAGGTATTTTCTTTCCTGCCAATGTATTAATTTTATTCTCTCTGAAATATTCCATTATCATTTTCATTTTACTTTGACCTGATATACCGCTGAAACTTAGTGAAATTGTTTCTTCCTTAAAATACCCATATTCACTATAAATTGAGTTAAGTATATCAACTAATGTTTTGTTACTTTTTTTATAATATGCAGCCATCTCGCATATGAGCATAGAGGCAAATACCGCATCTTTATCTCTTACAAAAGTACCTGATAAATATCCATAACTTTCTTCATATCCAAATAAAAATTTATATTCATGATTTTCTTCAAAGGATTGTATCAGCTCCGCAATGTATTTAAAACCTGTCAATGTATCTAGAGTGGTAACACCAAAGTTGGTAGCAATCAATCTCCCTATTTCACTTGTAACAATTGTCTTAATTATTGCACCATTGTCAGGAATTCTTTTTTGCTCTTTAAGTGTGGATAAAATATAATTTAATAATAGGGACCCTGTTTGGTTACCGTTTAATGCTATGTATTCATCTTTATTTTTTACAACCAGACCGACTCTATCACAATCAGGGTCTGTTCCAATAATTATATCACAATCCACATTCTTGGCTAATTCTATTGCCATTTCAAATGAGCTTATATCCTCAGGATTTGGCGACTTTACCGTTGAAAAATCAGGGTCTGGATTTTCTTGTTCCTTTACTGTTGTAACATTTTTATATTCCATTTCATCAAGAATTTTTCTAACAAGTTTATTGCCCGTTCCATGTAATGGCGTGTAAACGATTTTTAAATTTTTATCGACTTCTGATCTTAAACTCAATTTCTTAATTTCATTAATGTATGAATCGTCAATTTCACTGCCTATCAACTTTATATTACTATTGTGTTGGTATTGTGAACTTTTTATATTTTCCAGCTCCACCTTGTTTATTTCATTTATAATGTATTCAGCATCTTTTGTAACTTGACCGCCATATTGATCGTAAACTTTATATCCATTGTATTCAGGTGGATTGTGACTTGCAGTAATAACAACGCCAGCTTTACATCTAAAATATCTAACTGCATAAGAAAGCTCCGGTGTCGGTCTCAAGCTCTCAAACAAATATACCTCTATACCATTTGCAGCAAATACACACGCTGCTTTTTGCGCAAATTCAATTGACATATGTCTTGAATCATATGCTATAGCTACCTTTTTATCATCATCAGGATATTTTTCATTGATATAATTTGAAATACCTTGAGTTGCCTTTGACACTGTTTGTATATTAATACGATTAGTGCCTGCTCCTATTTTGCCTCGCATACCTCCTGTTCCAAATTCTAAATCTTTATAAAACCTATCTTCTATCTCACTATCAATTTTTTCTATAGTTCTTAGTTCCTCTTTTATCTTTTCATCAACGTAGGGGCTTTCTAACCACATTTCAAACTTTTCTCTGAACATAATCGTCACCCTTTAATCCAAATTTATTTTATTTAAATAAGATTTAAAGCTTTCTTTTAAATCTTCTCTTTTAAGTGCAAAATCTACTGTAGCCTCCAGAAATCCTATTTTACTGCCAACATCATATCTTTTTCCTTCGAAAATATAAGCATACATTTTTTGAATTTTTGCAAGTTCTTTTAACCCATCTGTAAGTTGTATTTCCCCTCCAACTCCTTGTTTAGTATTTTCAAGTATGCTAAAAATTTCTGGAGTAATAATATAACGACCTAATATGGCAATATTTGTAGGCGCTTTATCTGCATTTGGTTTTTCAACCAGATCATTTACTGTATAAATTTTATCATTTACTTTATCCCCTGAAACTATGCCATACTTGTTAACATTTTCCCACAATACTTCTTGAACTCCAAGTATTGTTGAATTGTATACCTCATACATCTCTATCATCTGTTTTAAGCATGGAACTCTTGAATCAACTATGTCATCGCCCAGCAATACCGCAAAGGGCTCATTCCCCACAAATGATTTTGCGCAATAAACTGCATGACCTAAACCTTTTGGGTCCTTCTGTCTTACCGTATGTATATTAATCATTTTCGATATTTTTCTTACTTCATCAAGAAGTTCTTCTTTTTTATTCTTTTCTAAATTACATTCTAGCTCAATAGCCCTATCAAAATGTTCTTCTATTGAACCCTTATTTCTTCCAGTTATAATTAGTAAATCTTCTATGCCAGACGATATTACTTCTTCGACTATATATTGAATCGTTGGTTTATCTACTATTGGTAGCATTTCCTTTGGTATTGCCTTGGTTGCCGGTAAAAATCGAGTTCCAAGACCTGCTGCAGGGATAATAGCTTTTTTTATTTTCATATTCAACCTCTATTCATATTATAAATTTATTTAAGGAGCGAACGATAAACCGTACCGCTCCTCTTAAATTATACTCTACTATAGTTAGTTTTTATGTCTTCTGTCAACAATGAATCCTTTAATGAATCCATATGTTCCAATGACTGTCCAGTTCCTTTCGCAACGCATGAAACGGCATCTTCTGCTATTACAACATCTAAACCAGTTCTCTTTGATATTAATTTATCTAAACCATGTACCAGACATCCTCCGCCTGTCATAACAATACCTTTTTCACTTATATCTGCCGCTAATTCAGGAGGTGTCTTTTCAAGTACTGAATGCACTGCATCTGCTATTGAAGTTATTGTTTCTTCCATAGCTTCCAACAAATCAGAAGATGAAATTGTCAAATTTACAGGCAGACCGGTTACTAAGTTTCTGCCTCTTACTTCCATATATTGCTCTTCTTCTACAGGAAATGCAGTACCGATATTTATTTTCAAATCTTCTGCACTTCTAAGTCCTATCATCACATTATATTTTTTTCTTACATATCTCACTATTGCTTCATCACACTTGTCACCGGCGACTTTTATGGAACGGCTCACGACTATTCCGCCTAAAGAAATTACAGCTATGTCGGTAGTACCACCACCCATGTCAATAATCATGTGTCCTGAAGGTTTCGTTATATCGAGACCTGCTCCTATTGCAGCGGCAACAGGTTCTTCTATAAGATATGTTTTTTTAGCACCTGCATTATTACTTGCTTCAAGAACTGCTCTTTTCTCAACTTCTGTAACTCCGCTTGGAACGCATATTATCACTCTAGGTTTAACCATAGAGTTTCCCACAGCTTTTTTAATAAAATATTTTAACATTTTCTCGGTTATATCAAAATCAGATATTACTCCATCACGAAGTGGTCTGATTGCAACAATATTACCAGGAGTACGTCCAAGCATTTTCCTTGCTTCTTCGCCAACTTCAAGTATCTTATTAGTATTAGTATCTATTGCAACTACTGAGGGCTCCTGTATTACTATTCCTTTTCCTTTTATGTAAACTAACACACTTGCCGTACCAAGGTCGATTCCAATATCCATTCTGAAACCCATTTTTTTATCCTCCTGAATTTATCTTCATATGTTTATATTTAGCAAATCATTATCGTATTATACCGTATATAAAATACAGTAAATTTGTTCTAATTCATAATATTCATAAAATTATATCACAGTTAATATTTAATTTCAATTTTTTTATTTTTCATTTTGCGTTTATTATATATAATATATAAAAGCCTGCAAAAAAATTTAAATTTTTACAGGCTTTTTGTTTATTAAAAACATTTACTATTTTAAAATATTTTTTATCTTCTGTACTGGATCTAAAAGTTCACTTAAAGATCTATCGAAGTTTAGGGTATCTATTATATTAGCTATATATTTTGACATGTCAACCTCTGTATACCATTCCTTAGTTAACAATTCCGGGTTTCTGTATATTAAATTTGTAGTAAAAATTCTCGTAATAACACCATCTTTATATGCCTTATCGAATTTAGCAAAACCCTCAGTGAACAAACCAAAAGCAGAAAATATATAAACATTTTTTGCCTTTTTTTCCTTTAGTTTTCTGGCAACATCAATCATAGAGTCACCAGATGCAATCATATCATCAACGACAATAACATCTTTACCTTCAACATTATCACCTAAAAACTCATGGCTAACCACTGGGTTTTTTCCATTTACAATAACTGTATAGTCTCTCCTCTTATAAAACATTCCAAGCTCAAGTTCCATTACTGAAGAATAATACATACATCTGGACATTCCTCCCTCGTCAGGCGAAATTATCATCATATGATTTCTATCAATTATAGCATCCGGAACTGTCCTTACAAAGGATTTTATCATTTGATAATGTGGGTGAAAATCTTCAAACCCATATAAAGGTATTGCATTTTGAACTCTTGGATCATGAATGTCAAATGAAATTATATTTTCAACTCCCATGGAAGTAAGTTCTTGTAATGCTAAAGCACAATCAAGAGACTCTCTCATTGCTCTCTTATGTTGTCTTCCTTCATAGAGCATTGGCATTATAACAGTTATACGTCTTGCTTTCCCGTTTATTGCAGCTATAATTCTTTTTAAATCCTGATAATGATCATCTGGACTCATCGGAACATCCATTCCATACATATTAAATGTAACCCCATAGTTAAATACATCTGAAATTATATAAATATCATGTCCTCTGACGGTTTCATTAAGTACTCCTTTTGCTTCTCCCGAACCAAATCTTGGACATTTAGCATCCAGCAAAAATGTCTTTATAGGACAAGTACCTTCCGAATAAATAACTCCATCTTCATTTTGTCTCCACTCTTTTAGGTAATAGTCAATTTTTGATGCAATTTCCTCGCAGCCCTTCATTCCTATTATGGACAAATCTCCTATAGGTTTAAATTCTGCGTTACAGTATAATTCATTTATATCCATTTTAATCCTCCTGTTAATGGCAAAGCAAATATTTAAATTTTTAACTATCACCATTTTTCCCTTACATTCTATCAAATATTTAAAATTTGTCAAAACAACTGTGCAAAAAAAATATTAAATTATCTTAACAAAAGAGTTCATCAATGAGATTTAATTAGCAATCCCATTAATGAACCCTTTGTTTATTTGTAAATTTTAGCTATTTGAGTAGACAGTTCATCAAATGTAAATGGCTTTTCAATAATAGTATAACCATTTTTAATTATTTCTTCACATTCTGCTTGTCCACTATATCCAGAAATAAAAATTGTAATGATATCTTTATTTACTTTTTTTAATTCTTCGTGCAATTCTTTTCCACTCATATTAGGCATAATCAAATCGAGTACCACAAAGTTTATTTTTTCATGCTCCGTTTTATAATAAGCAACTGCCTTAAGAGGATCATTAAATTTTTGAACCTCATATCCTAAATCTTCTAACAATTCTGCCTCTATATCCAAAACATTCTCGTCATCATCAACCAGCATAATTAAATCACTCTTTATTTGCATTTTTTTTATGCCCGATTTATTGGAATTTTTAATTGGTTTAAATGATGGTAAATATATCTCGATTTTAGTGCCATTATACAGCTTACTTATTACATTTACGAAACCAGAGTGAGATTTAACCGTTCCAAATACAACAGATAAGCCCAAGCCTGTCCCCTTTGATTTATTTTTAGTAGAAAAATAGGGCTCAAACATTTTCTCTAGAGTTTCCTCTTTCATACCTACACCATTATCTTCTACAAAAATTCTTATGTATTCACCCTTCTTTATAATCTCTCCATGGCTAAGTACTTCTTCTTCGCTTATGACTATATCTTCTGCACCAATCTTTATTACGCCTCCCATACCCATTGCATCTCTTGAATTTATCAATAAATTAATAATAAGATTTTCAATTTGAGTTTCATTCCCAATAATCATCTTATTAGAGGCATTATAACTATACTTGACATTAATGTTTTTATCAAAAATTGAATTTACCATTGTATAAGTATTGTCTAAAACACCTTTTAAATTTATCGGTTCATTTGTAGTACTTTCATTCTTAGAAAATAAAAGTATCTTTTTCGTCAGGTTAGCTGTACTTTGGGAAATATGTATTATGCGCTCTGCATATTCCTTAATTCTATTGATGTCGTCAGTTTTCTGTATCAACGTGGCATTCCCTATTATGCTCATTAGTTGATTGTTAAAGTCGTGAGCTATTCCTCCAGCAAGTTGTCCTAAGGCTGCCATCTTTTCTCTTTGTTTCTCTGCATTAATTATTTGTTTGCTAATCTTAATATTATCAATCTCATCTTTATTGTTCGAAATTGACATATTGTTGACACCAACTATTTTCTTACCTTTTGTAACCATTTTTCCTCCCAAATTATTCTTTTTTATATACCGTACAACAGTATAACCCATTTTTCTGAAAAATTTGTAGAATTTTGTATAAATTATAAATAAATTTAGAGAAAAAAACAACACTCAACGTCTCTTAGGATCATCAAATGTTGTTTTGTTAGTGGTGATCCATCGGCGATTCGAACGCCGGACACCTTGATTAAAAGTCAAGTGCTCTGCCTGCTGAGCTAATGGATCTTGTTTTTAACGACTTTACAATAATACCTCACATGTCGATTATTGTCAATATTTTTTTTATTTTTTTATTCCACTTTCTATAGCATTAACAATTACACAATTAATATTATAACTTCTTTAAATATTTTTGCAAAATAATTAAAATTGTCATAACCCATATAGCCATTGACTTCATAACCCCTGCATGATAAAATATCATAAAAAACTCGAGGTGATTTTATGGCAATAAATATGGTGGCTGAGCATGCAAAATGGCCAGAAGAAAATGACCCTATTTTTGGGCTTGCTGCAAAAGCAAAAGAGGCTATACGTGAACTTGGAAAAGAAAGCGTTATAGACTCGACCCTAGGTGCTCTAGTAGATGATGATGGAAATCTTATTTGTATGGAAACAGTTTATTCTGAATTGAAGTCTTTGCCTAATGCGGAAATAGCCGGATATGCTCAGGTTGCAGGACAACCTGATTACTTGGAGGCTGTTCAAGAGGCGTGTTTTGGAAGTTACAGACCAAAAGCATATATAAAAGCAGTGGCTACACCTGGTGGTACCGGTTCTGTAAAGCATGCTGTATACAATTATACAAATCACGGAGATTCAATTTTAGTGGCTGATTGGTTTTGGTCTCCGTATGTAACAATATCAGAGGAAGTTGGAAGAAAAGTTTCTAATTTTTCTCTATTCAACGAAAAGAATGAATTTAATGTAGAATCTTTTAAAGAAAACTTTGAAATGTTATTAAGAAAACAAAAAAGGCTAGTTACAATATTGAATACACCGGCAAACAATCCTACCGGATACAGCTTATCTGATGAAGAATGGACAAAAGTACTTGATATTGCAAAAGAAAATGCTAAAGACTCAGAAAATAAAATAATTATATTTGTCGACGTCGCTTATATGGATTTTGCAGGTGTTGGTTTAGAAAGAAAAAAATTCTTCACTCAATTTACTAATTTACCAGAAAATATTTTTATAATAATTGGTTATAGTATGTCCAAGGCATATACAATGTATGGTTTACGATCTGGAGCTGCAATAGGCATTTCTTCAAGCGAAAATGTAGTAAACGAGTTTTACTATTCATGTATGCATTCAGGTAGAGCTAATTGGTCAAACGGAACGAGAGGTGCTATGTCTGTTATGACCCATATAGCTAATGACCCTGCTAAGAAAAAAGCGTATGAATCTGAAAAAGAAAAATACAAAACTATGTTGAGAAATCGTGCTAATGCATTTGTTGAAGCTTCAAAAGAAGTCGAATTAAATATATTACCTTATAGAGATGGATTCTTTGTAAGTATACCTTGCAAAGATGCAAAGAAGGCATCAGATGAGTTGATAAAGGAAAACATGTTTGTTGTTTCACTTAAAAGAGGTTTAAGATTTGCAGTCTGTGCTGTTTCCGAAGAAAAATGCAGAAAAGCTCCTGCAATAATAAAGAAAGTATTAGATAGATTAGAATAAAATATAGATTATTTAGCCCCTCACAATGATTAAGGGGCTTTTTAATTAGTAATTAAAAATCAGATAAATACTAGCTACTGATAAGCTTATTAAATTTTGATTTCCATCTGCCTGACAAATAGTATGGCACTATTATGGCAAACCACAAAACCCACCCAATTAAATAACTGTAAAATATATATTCTTTACCAAAGTAATGAGCAAGAATATATGCTGCAGGTACCCTTCCAGCCCAAAGAGATACAATAGTTGCAACCATTGGTACTATAGTTTCACCTGCTCCTCTGACAACAGAGCTTAATGTGAAATCTAGTGCAAGTAAAGCAAAAAATGGTACGACAGACTTCAAATAATACATACCTGACTCTACGACTAACGGATCCGGGTTAAACATTTTTAGCATAGCTGGCCCTAACGGAATTGTCAAAGAACCTATTATAATGCAAAAGATCATAGAAACGAGAGCGGTTGATACCATTCCTTTATGTACGCGTTCCATTCTACCCGCACCGATATTTTGACCCACATAAGTCGTTACTGCATTTGCAAAACTTTGTATTGGCATAAATGCAAATGTATCTATTTTGTTTGCCGCATTGAAACCTGCCATGTAATCAGAACCATAGCTGTTTACCAATGATTGAAGACTCATGATTCCAATTGAAAATAAAGCCTGTTGAATACCTGAAGGTATTCCTAATTTTAGTATCTTCATAAAAATTATCTTATCAAATTTTAATTTTATTATTGAAATATCCAGGAAATCATACTTTTTGCGCATATATATAATTCCAAAAATCCATGAAAAAATCTGTGATGTGATGGTTGCATATGCTACTCCAGCTACACCCAAACGAAACGAAAGAACAAATAATAAGTCAAGTACTATATTAATCACACATGCAATTGCTAAAAACAAAAGTGATGATTTACTATCACCTAGCCCCTGTAGAATCCCTGTGTTAACATTAAAACCAAGGGAACCTATTAATCCAGCAAAAACTATGACCATATACAGTTTTGCCATTGGGAATGCATCTGATGGTACATTTGTAAGATTCAATATAATACCACTTAGTAAAATACCTAAAATAGATAATGGAACTGACCCTATTAGCATGGCAGTATATATTGTCTGAGCCGTTTTTTTAACATTTTTTATGTCTCCCGCACCATAAAACTGTGAAATTAATATCGTGGCTCCTAGAGCTATCCCTATAAACATTGAGCTCATCATAAAAATTATAGGAAATCCTGTTCCAACTGCCGCCAGTGCAACTTTACCTACATAATTTCCCACAACAACACTATCTACCATATTATATAATTGCTGAAATATATTTCCTATCAGCATTGGTACAGCAAAAGCAAATATCAGTTTTATTGGACTTCCATCGGTCATGCTTTTCAATTCATGTTTCCTATCTTTATCCCTTAATTCCAACCTACCACCTCCTAAAATCACAGCTAATTATAACATAGTATTTTGTGAAAACAAATTATATTTTTTATAGATATTTATATATTTTTTTAGGTAAAAATTAGTAAAAAGAGTTGCTGCGCAACTTCCGCCAGGAGGACCTATGTCCCCCTTCGGCATAAATGCTTAGTACTAAGCATTTTTACTGAGCACCCCTCTTAACGGCAAGGACGTCCCGGCCTTTGCAATCCTCGTTTTTTTATATACTAGGAGAAGACCTTTCCTAGTATATAAAAAAAGAGAGGCTATTGATACGCCTCTCCAATTTGATAATTTATTCTTTAAAACTATAGTTAATTTCTGTTATATCTGTATTATTCAATTCATTTAGTGCCTGAATTTTATACGGCAGACTATATAAATGTATAAATCCTGAAGCATCTTTTTGATCATAGAGATCTCCTGTACTGAACGAGGATATTCCTTCATTATATAGGGCATTTTTCGAAACCATACCTGCAAATTTGACATTACCTTTATAGAGCTTCAACTTTACAGTTCCGGTAACATTTTTTTGTGTTGAGTCAACAAATGCATCAAATGCATCCTTTAATCCGCTAAACCACATTGCATTATATACTAGCTCTGCATATTTCTGACTGATAATATCCTTGAAATGTGCAGTTTCTTTTTCAAGAACAAAACTTTCCAAATATTTATGTGCTTCTATTAAAATTGTTCCGCCAGGAGTCTCATATATACCTCTTGATTTCATGCCTACTAGTCTATTTTCTAAAAGGTCAATCACACCTATTCCATGATTACCACCAATTTTATTTAATTCTGTAAGCATTTCTTCACCATTTAGTTTTTTCCCGTTTAATTTAACTGGTATTCCTTCTTTAAATTCTAATTCTATATATTCCGCAGTATTTGGTGCCTTTTCAACTGTGTTTGACATAACTAATATTTCATCAAAATTTGCTTCATTTGCCGGATTTTCAAGCATGCCCCCTTCGTGGCTGATATGAAGAATGTTCTGATCACGAGAATATATTTTTTCTTTTGTAATGCCATTGAGATTTATATTCTTAGATTCTGCATAATCAATAGCTTCTTCCCTTGATGTTATGTTCCAAATTCTCCACGGAGCAATTATTTCAATTGTAGGATCTATTGCAGCTATAGCCGTTTCCAATCGAACCTGATCATTACCTTTGCCGGTACATCCATGTGCAATATACTTTGCTCCTTCCTTATGAGCAACCTCAACTAATTTTTTAGCTATGAGCGGTCTTGCATAAGCTGTTCCTAAAAGATATTTGCATTCATATGAAGCATTTGCTTTTAATCCTTTATACACATATTCTTCAACAAATTCATTTACCACATTTTCTACATAAACTTTACTTGCTCCCGATGAAATAGCTTTTTCTTTAACTTGATTCATATCATCTTCCTGTCCCACATTAACACAACATGCAATAATATCCAAACCATTATAGTTGTCTTTTAACCATGGTATAATTATTGATGTATCTAACCCACCCGAATATGCCAATACTACTTTTTCTTTTTCTGCCATTTTAATTTCCTCCAATAAAATATTATTTAGTTTTATACAGATTATATTTTTTCATTTTTTAAATATATTTTTTAATCATTAATAGCAATTTATGCATTAATGTATTTTTATACATCTTTTAAGTTTAATGTTACTATTTTTTTACATAAAAAAACTACTTTATAAAGAGGCAGTTTTTGACACCGCGGTACCACTCTTTTTTAAAGCAGCTGCTTATACTTTGTCATCATAACGGTATTTAACCGTATTCTCATACTATTACTTCCGAGAATCTTTTCATGGATTCTTTTCAATTAATCTCACTGTCAAACTCACACTCTGTTTTGACTCGCTGAAAGCTAAATTTAATCTACTGTTCCAATCATTAAATTATTCAATATTTATGATTTTTATACAATTATAATAGGTGATTATAAATTTGTCAATAGTTTTTTATAAAATATTTAAATCTTTTTCAACAAATGCATCAAGATATCTTTTTAAATAAAAAAAAATGAGCTAAAGCTCATTTAACGTTTATTAAAATATATTCAATACGAAAACTCATCCATTAAATGTGGTGGGAACAATAGGGCTCGAACCTATGACCCCCTGCTTGTAAGGCAGATGCTCTCCCAACTGAGCTATGCTCCCACATGATATTTCTACAAGAGATACTTTAGCATAAATAAGAATGGAAGTCAACAGTTTTTAATAAATTTTCAATAAATATAATGTGGATTATACCATTTTTACAAGTTTGGATTCTGTTCAGCTGTATTTATACACTTTGAATCATGTAGATTATATACGAAAAGTATATAGAGAGCATAAACAATCCTTGAATTTTTAAAATACGCTTTGTTATTAGCGATGGAATTATAAGCACTAATGAAAGCAAAAGTGCTATGGGCATATCCAAAATTAAATTTTGTGGTATTATTTTTAGCTCAGAAATTAATCCTGACGTTCCTATAACAAGAGAAATGTTGAATATATTTGCCCCTATAATGTTACCAACACTTATTTCTTCATTACCTTTTAATATTGATGAAATTCCTATTACAAGTTCTGGTAAAGAAGTTCCAAGAGCAATTATTGTCAGACTGATAACTGCAGTCGGTACTCTCATAAACTTTGCTACTATAATTCCATTTTCTACAATTAAATTGGAACCTAAAAAAATTAAGAATAATCCAACTATAAAATTCATTATTATTTTTCTTAATCCAACATCTTTATCTTTTTTTGTTCCTAAGCTTTTTATCGTTTTTTTATCAACATCTAAAATTTTGACATTTGTATATAAGTAAATTAACAGTAAAAAAATCAAAAAAATTGCTTCCAGTGTAGTTATTATACCATCAAAAGAGCAAGCTATTAATAAAAATGTAAATAATACCAGTGTAATAGATTTTATTTTGAAATGTTTATCTCTTATAACTATGTTTCCGAAAATTGCTGCTATTGATAGTACAAAACCTATGTTACAAATCATAGAACCTACAGCATTTCCGACTGACATTGTCGTTTCCCCATGAAATGCTGCTGTAGATGATACTATTAATTCAGGAAGTGTTGTAGCAACGCTTACAACAGTGGCTCCTATTAGAACCTGAGATAATCCTGAAATTTTAGCAATTTGTATTGCAGCATCAACAAACCAATCACCGCCTTTAATCAAACATAGCAAACCAAATAAAAACAACAGTGAAACTGTTAACATATAAACCTCCATAATATATAACCAACGCCTTATTATAGAGATATGTTATAACCGTAAAATAATGCCTTTAAAGTTAAGATAGTTTTTTTAATATTTTTTTGAAATTATTACAAAAATACTAAATACAAATTATGGAGACCATCCTTTAGAAAATATATGTAAGCTTTGCAAGTTTCAATATAAACATGTATAATACTTATATAAAAATAAAAATTGTTTATGTAGAAGGAGATAGTTATGTTAAAAATAGTGGCAAAAGGATTTTTTCTTGACGGAAAAATTGATGACGCAATAAAGTTATATGGTGAACTTGTTGAAAAATCAAGAAACGAAGTGGGTTGTGTAGCATATAATCTATTTCAAGACAAAAATGATGAAACAATTCTTACAATAATCGAAGAATGGGAAAGTGAGGAAGCTCTTAGACTTCATCAGAACACAGAACATTTCAAAAGGATAGTATCATTATTAAATAAGTTGAGAAAGAATTCTGAGCTTAATATTTATAATCAAATTTTATAAAATTTGATATTTCATCATTTTATACTGCTTAATTGTGAAAAATTAATATATTAGGAGTGCTTGAGTAAATTATTCTTAATAGTAAGGGATTTCTTGATGCAGATATGAAATATACAGTATTCGACATTTTCGACTTGTCGAATACTGTCCACAAAATTCATTACAAAAATTTCTTTAGCCTGTCAATATTGTCTTGTTCAAGTTTTATAAACCTGTCCGCTAAGCTTTTTATATCTTTATCCGTATCAATATGTGAATTTAGACTTTTGGTTATACCAGTAACCCCCATTGTATTTCCCTTTATCAACATATTTGCTATGTGTGATGGATTTCTATTAATAAAAGTATTTATTTCAATGTTCATTTTTGCGCTCATCTTATCCATTATAGAAATATCCTTTGGTTTATTATTTCTTTTCATAATTTCAATATAAGCTTCATTTGCTATTTCTTCGTAGCTTCTAAGTTGGTATTTAAGTTCGTTATAAATGGTATTATCTGTAACTTTCATTAATATATTATTAATCGTTTGTATTCCCATGTTTGCTCCACGGTATATTTCTGCTAAAAAATCATTTGTATTTTGACTACTGTTCATACTTACCTCCTGTTTAAATTCTATACTGTCAATAATATTATCTGTAATATTTAATTATTTAGTCAAATTTATATAATTCCTATCTAAAAAATTTAATTTTAAGTCGTCCCGTTAAATAAAATATATTAGACAGTTTTCAACAAAAATAAAATTTAAGTAACTAATTTTTTCTGTAAGAATAATATATATAAACATTATATATTAAGAAGATTTCTTAAATTGTTATTTTATGATAATCTCTTATACAAATAAATGTAGATAATTATAGTTTTTATAAACTAGATTATTAATGTAAAATATGTATTTTAGAAAGGAATGAATTTATTAATGAACAGAGATGATTATTACAATAATTATGTACCATTAGTTCCATATATGCCGGAAGATCCAAGAGTAGGATATGGATATGTCCCATATCAGATAAATCCTAGATACTTCGACAACGTTAGCGAAGCATTTATTAATGGAACTATTTTTCCAGGATTGGTAACTCCATATTTAGAATTTATAAACAGTGAGGTGTAACAAATGATGGAAATGAATAACCTTAATAATCGACAGAAAATGATGCTTCAAAACATTATGCAATTTCAAGTTGCCACTTTAGACGCTGCTCTTTATTTAGATACACATCCAAATGATCCAGTTGCTTTGTATAGGCATAATGCTTATAGTACTCAACTCAGACAGCTCCGTGATGAGTATGAAATGATGTATGGACCTTTAAATAGTTATAACACAGAATCAGGAGATACTTGGCGCTATATTAACAGCCCATGGCCATGGCAATCTATGTAATACCTTATATTATAAAAATAAAAGTTAATAATGAAAGGAATGATTAATGAATTATGTTTATGTATGAAAAAACTCTACAATATCCCGTTAGGGTTTCAAATAAAGATGTTAGAATGGCTATGGCTATATTAAATCAATACGGTGGACCTGACGGAGAAATGAGTGCGAGTATGAATTATCTGACTCAAAGATTCAGCATGCCCCTCAACGAAACAAAAGGACTATTAACGGATATAGGCACTGAAGAATTAGGTCATATGGAAATGGTTGCAACATTATTTAAGAAGTTACTTGAAGGCGCCACTAGAGATGAACTGGTAGCTGCAGGTTTTGGAGGATATTATGCAAATCACGAAACTTGTCCTTTCTATCTGGACGGAAGCGGATCACCATGGACAGCAACGTATACTCAAGCGAAAGGAGAACCTATAGCAGATTTATATAACGATTTGGCAGCAGAACAAAAAGCAAGAGCAACTTATGAAAATCTTATTAAACTAACCGATGACCCCCTTGTAAAGGATACATTAAGATGGCTGAGAGAAAGAGAAATTGTGCATTTTCAGAGATTTGGAGAAGCCCTAAGGTTGGTTGAAGAATATACAGCTAATAAAAAATTTTATTAATTTTTAAATATTTACATTCATAATTTGCCTATAAATATGCACTCATTGTATATCTGTAGGCTTTTTTTATAAATATATGTATTTTTATGGATAATTGTGTTAATATATCTTTATAAGTAAAATATGTAACAAAAATAAACAAGGTACTGATAAAATGTTACTTAATTTAAGAGGAGGGAACCTATGAAATTTAACGAATACAAATACATTCGCCCTAATATTGATATAGTAAAACTTCAATATCAATCATTAATTGAGAAATTTAACAATTCTAAAAATGCTGATGAGCAGCACGATGTGATAAACGAAATAAATAATTTATCAAAAAATATAGATACAATGATAAATCTAGTTGCTATACGTCATTCAATTGACACATCAGACAAATTTTATGATGAAGAAAATGAATATATGGATAATGCTTCTCCAATATTTCAAAGTTTGACTGTAAACTATTTCAAAGCTTTAATTAATTCAAAATTCAAAGATGAACTTATGAAAAAGATTTATCCTCAATACTTTACTATGGCTGAAATGCAAATAAAATCATTTTCTGATGATGTTATATTTGATCTTCAAGAAGAAAACAAACTTCAAAGTGAATATGATAAATTAATTTCATCTGCAAAAATAAATTTTGATGGCAAAGTATTAAATTTATCTCAAATGCAGCCCTATATGCAATCTTCTATAAGAGATATCAGAAAGAAAGCATGGGAAAAATACAGCAAGTTTTTTGAAGAAAATATAAATAAATTTGATGAAATATTTGACAAGATGGTAAAAACAAGACATAAAATTGCAACGAAATTAGGATATAATAATTTTGTTGAACTTGCATATATAAGAATGCTCCGTTCTGAATATAGTTCACAGGATGTAGAAAGATATAGAAGTCAGGTTTTGAAATACATAGTACCATTGTCTGTGGAGTTACGTAAAAGACAAGCAAATCGATTAGGAATAAAGGATTTTAAATATTACGATAAGGATTTAAATTTTACTACTGGCAATGCAAAACCAAAAGGTGATAAAAATTGGATGCTAAATAATGCAAAAATAATGTACAGTGAACTGTCTCCAGAAACCAAAGAATTTTTTAACTATATGGTTGAAAATGATTTATTTGATCTTGAAACAAAACCAAACAAGCAATCTGGTGGATATTGTACTTATATACAAAACTATAAATCACCTTTTATATTTGCCAATTTCAACGGAACCTCCGGTGATGTAGATGTGTTGACTCACGAAGCCGGTCACGCATTTCAAGTATACGAAAGCAGTCACATCAAATATCCTGAATTAATTTTTCCAACATATGAAGCTTGTGAAATTCATTCCATGAGCATGGAATTTATAACCTGGCCTTGGATGAATTTATTTTTTGAGGAAAATGAGTTAAAATATAAGTTTTCTCATTTATCAGATGCCCTTTTATTTATACCTTATGGAGTTACAGTAGATGAATTTCAACACAGAGTATATGAAAACCCAGATATGCTTCCTTCAGATCGAAGAGCTTTGTGGAGGCAGATTGAAAAAAAATACCTACCCTGTATAGACTATGACGATAATGAGTTTTTTGAAAATGGAGGATACTGGTTCAAACAAGGACATATATTTGGTAATCCATTCTATTATATAGATTATACATTGGCACAAGTCTGCGCCTTTCAGTACTGGATAAAATTTAATTTAGGTGACAGAAAAGAAGCCTGGAATGAATATTTACAACTATGTAAAGTTGGTGGAAGTAAGCCTTTTCTACAACTGGTAAAAGAGGGCAATTTACAAAGTCCTTTTCAAAATTCAACAATTGAATCCGTTATAGCTCCTATAAAAAATTGGCTTGATTCTGTTGATGATTCAATATTATAACAATGCAAAAAAAGGATGTTACAAAAGTAGGTTTATTCAACTACTTTTGTAACATCTTTTTTATATACTTACTCAAATATTTCTTCTTTTAATCTTAGCGCTGTAGGAGTAATTGCTATACCTCCCATAGCAGTTTCCCTTAATTCAGGAGGTAACTGTCTTCCTACTTTATACATTGCCCATACCACTTCATCAAATGGGATTTTACTTTTCACACCGCATATAGCGAGATCAGCTGTTGTCAGTGCGCTTACAGTTCCAGCTATATTTCTTTTTGCGCAAGGAACTTCAACCAGTCCTGCTACAGGATCACACACAAGTCCAAGAATATTTTTTATTACTATTGCGGCTGCATCTAATGCTTGTTCCGGTGATCCGCCCATCATTTCTACGACTGCTGCCGATGCCATGGCTGCTGCTGAGCCGCATTCAGCTTGACAACCGCCTTCTGCACCTGCAATTGTAGCATTTTTAGCTATAATTATACCAATACCTGATGCCGTAAATAATGCATTAACCAAATCGTTCTCTGATTTTTTTAGTTTTTCTCCCGCCGAAATAACCGCGGCGGGTAAAATTCCACAAGAACCAGCTGTTGGGCACGCAACAATTCTTCCCATAGCTGCATTCACTTCAGACGAGGATATAGCTCTAGCCATGGCTCTCACCATAAAATCACCTGTTAATGTTTCCCCTTTATCAGCAAATTTCTTTATTTTAACCGCATCTCCACCAATTAATCCACTTACTGAAAAAACATTGTTTTCCTGCGCGTATGAAGAAGAATTAATCATTACGTTTAAATTATGCTTCATTTTATCTATAACCTGAATCCTATCAAGACCACTTTTCTCTACTTCTTCTCGTATAGTATATTCCCAAATTGTTATATTTTCTCTATTACAAATTTCAATTAATTCCTTGCCGCTTGACACAAACATATTATTAAGCTCCTTCAACTATTGGGTTTATAAATTTTACATTCACAATTTCTTTAATTTCACTTACCAAGCTCATTACACTTTCTGATATAGCACTATCTGTCTCTAATGCCATAGTAGCAATTTTGCCCTTACCATTTCTATAAACCCTCATATTTGCAATGTTTATGCTCTCTTCATATAAAATAGATGATATTTTTGATATAACACCAGGTAAATCTTTGTGCTGCGTTATTAGAGTAGGATGCTCTCCTGTAAAATCAACCTTCTGCCCATCGATATCAGAAATAATAATATTTCCTCCACCTATAGATGAACCAGTAACTTGTGTTACACTCCCATCACCTTTTGTAATAATAAATTTAACTGTATTTGGGTGAACATCACCTAAATCTGTTTCTAAAAACTTGAAATCAATTTTGTTTTTAACTGCAATTTCAAAAGATTTTCTTAAATTTTCATCCCATGGATCCATATTTTGTATACCCGCAACTAATGCTTTATCTGTGCCATGCCCCTTGTAAGTTTTAGCAAAAGATCCATGAAGCAAAAAATCTACCTTTACAATATTACCTCCTGATATAATACTCGCCACCTTGGCTAATCTGGCAGCTCCTGCAGTATGCGAACTCGAAGGTCCAATCATAACAGGTCCAATTATATCAAAAACGCCATAATCTCTCATCTTACGCTCCTTCTGAATAATTCATTAAATTATTTGAAAGTTTCTACAGCATGCTTCAATTTTTCAATTATAGGAAGATTATATGGACATTTAGACTCACATTTGCCACATCGAACACATGAATCAGCTTTTATTGGCATTGCAGCATATCTAGATCTTCCAAAATCATTTAAACCATATCGTTCAACATAACCCTCAAAAACAAAAACATTTGGAATATCAATTCCTTCAGGACACGGCTTGCAATATCCGCATCTTCTACAAAAATTATTACCAAGTTCCTTAATCTCTCGATCTATTTCTTCCTTTTCCTTTTCAGTCAATTTAATTAAGTGTTCACCAATTGCTGAATTTTTAATTACTTGTTCAACTGAATCCATCCCTGGTATGGCAACCGTAATAATTCCGCTATTGACTATGTATTTCATCGAAAGTTCAGGTTTGTTAAAAGCACCACCTGCTATTGGTTTCATAGCAATTGTACCCATTCCATTCTCCAATGCGGTTGTAAATAATTCTGTACCTTGGGATTCAACTGGATTAAATGGAAATTGAATTGTTTCAAATTTCCTGCTATTAACCGCTTTCATCATTATTTCTCGAATATGACCTGTAATTCCAATATGTTTTATAAGCCCATTTTCCTTTGCCTCTACTAGAGCTTTCAAAGCACCATTTTCAGACAAAACCATGTCTAATTGTTCCATTTTACTTGTATTATGAACTTGATACAAATCTATATAATCTATATCCATTGATTTTAAACTTAGTTCAATTGATTTTTTCATTTCATCATAAGTGTAGCTCATTGCTTTTGTAGCAACATAAAAACTTTCTCTGCCAACTACTTTAAGTGCATTTCCTATATATTCCTCACTAACTGTATATGCTCTTGCCGTATCTATAAAATTAATTCCTCTATTTTTGCATTCAACTATAATGTTTGTTGCTTCTTCTTGTGTGAGTCTCTGTATAGGAATACCACCAAACCCAACAACAGAAACATCCATTCCGGTACTTCCCAATAATTTTGTTTTCATTCTTATCTATCCCTCCGGCATTATAAACTTATCTATAGCATACTTATTTTTTATACAATTATATAACATATATAATTTAACGTCAATTGTAATTGGCAATAAATTTATGTCATTTACCAGTACTGTACAGACAGTAAAACATAACATCCCATAAAATATTTTTTTATTTTATGGGATGTTTATATGTTTGGAAGAAGATTGAAAAAGTATTATCTAATATAGTTATTACCCATTTATTTTGTTTTATTCATATTATTATTTATTTTTAATATTAATAAATAACACCAATTTTATGTTTAGGAGATTGTAATGAAAAACAGAAATTTTTTTATACTGATACCTGCATTTATAATATATGTGATTATTTTTAGATTTTTGTATTTAGAAAACGGGCTTTCAACTATAATTAAAATATGTCTGCCTATTTTTTTAGGTCTTTTTATTGCAGTTTTATTAAATCCTATATTGATATTTATCGAACATAAAGTTAAAATAAAAAGCAGAGGTCTTTCAATATTAATTACATACACAATCTTTTTTGGAATAATTGTTATTATAATTATTGTTATTGCGCCTAGCATCATTGGTAGTTTATCACAACTATTAAAAGATATACCTAAATTATTTTTAACTTCTAATAGGTTAATTTCAAATTTTGTTGAAAATTATGGTATATTGGGTGGGACTGAATCATTTTATTTTACCTTACAAGAATATTTGTTTAATTTTGTTCAAAAATTTACTTCAATATTGACTTTATTTATAAATATGGCCATAAGTCATGTTATCGATATTTTTGCTGCCATTTGGGATCTAATATTAGCAATTATAATATCTGTTTATATCTTAATGGATAAGGAAAATTTTGAAAATTGGTTCTACAAATTGTGTCACAGCTTATTTGAAAAAAAATATGCAGATGATATAGTATATATAGGATATTCTCTTAATAGAAATGTCACCAGTTTTATATTCGGAAAATTTTTAGATTCACTTTTAGTAGGATTTATAGCATTCTTAGGCTCGAAATATATAATCAACTCACGCTATCCTATAATTGATGGAATAATCATTGGAATTACAAATATTATACCTTATTTTGGTTCATTTATAGGCGGAATACCTGTAACAGTTATAACTTTACTGTACAATCCTACCAAAGGATTTTTAATGGCAATTTTCATACTTGTGTTGCAGCAATTTGATGGCATGGTCCTTGGTCCAAAAATTATTGGAGTTCGTCTTTCTATCAAGCCAATTATAATTATAATATCAATAATAATTGGTGGTGGTTTATTTGGGGTGATTGGCATGTTTTTAGCAACACCTGTTGTAGCCTTAATTAAAACTTCAATTGATGCATATATGGAAATTAAGTTAAAGAACAAAAATATTCAATTACCACATAAAAATTTTTAGTTTTTCAACAATTGTGGATAAATCTGTTGACAACTATCAAAAAAGACATCAAATCTGTGCATAACTCTATAATAAAAACAATAATAATTGTGTATAACTTATTAAAAACTAATTATAAAATTAAAATTGGTGGTAAAATGTGGAATAATAAACGATATCATACTCTTGATTATGAATTTAAAAAAACATTTGGAGAAAAAACTATAAAATTATCAATTGATGGTAATTTTACTTGTCCAAACAGAGATGGCACTATTAGCAATAACGGCTGTATTTTTTGCAGTGAAAGAGGTTCAGGCGATTTTACTTCCGAAAAGTCAAAGACAATTTCAGCACAAATTAATGAACAAAAAGCTATTATGTCGAAGAAATGGATAAGTAATACATATATAGCTTATTTTCAAAACTATACAAATACTTATGACACTGTTGAAAACTTGAGGATAAAATTTTATGAAGCACTAAGTTGTCCTGACATAAAAGGCTTAGCTATAGCAACTAGACCAGATTGTATCAATGAAGAAATTGTTGAACTTCTAGCTGAGATAAATTCTAAGACCTTTTTATGGATAGAGCTCGGTCTACAAACTATTAATGAAAAAACTGCAACATTAATTCGCAGAGGATATAAGTTATGTGAATTCGATAAAGCTGTTAAATTACTGAAACAAAACAATATAAATATTGTTGTTCATTTAATAATTGGACTGCCCAATGAAACTAAGGAACAATTTCTTAACTCAGCAAAATATGTTTCTAATCTAAATATATGGGGAATTAAACTTCACATGCTTTATGTTTTACGGAAAACAGACCTGGAGAAATATTATGAAGAAAAATCTTTTAACATATTATCACAGGACGAATATATTGATATTGTATGCGATACCCTAGAATTGTTAAGTCCAGACATAGTAATACATAGATTAACAGGAGATGGAAAAAAGTCTGATTTAATCGCACCCCTTTGGAGTCTTAATAAACTTAAAGTCTTATCTGATATAGATAGAGAATTAAGAAATAGACAGAGTTTTCAAGGAATTAATGCAGCTTTGTAATTTTAATGTAACACTGCATTAGTTTATTTATATTATAATAAAATTAATAAAGAGATGCTATAAATATTATAGTATTTTTTTATTATGTAAATAAAAAATTGGTAAAAGGTGATAATATTGTATATGGCATTTATTAATTTTTAATGTTTTATAATAAGATATGGGTGAAAATAAATGAAGAAATTATTTATTATGATTGTTTTAATTTGGATGTTTTCTATAAATACAACTTATGCTTACCCTCATGTATTTTCTGATATAGAAGGTGATTCGAGCGAACAGGCTGTAAATTTATTGTCTAGCTACGGGATCATAAGTGGATATCCTGATAATACTTTTAAACCAGATAAATCCGTCACGCGAGCAGAAATGGCTAAAATAGTTACAGTTGCTGCAGGATATTATGAATATTCCAAAAACATGACCAGCGTGTATGATGATATGGAAGATCATTGGGCCGAAAGCTATGTTGAGTTAGCAAACGTGCTAAACATTGTAAAAGGAACATCTAATAATACCTATGGACCTGACAATTTTATTAAATTTGAAGAAGCAACTACTATGATTGTTCGTCTGTTAGGTTATACCGATGAGTCTCTCGGAGGAAGCTGGCCTAGCAATTACTATGCAAAGGCTGCAGAATTAAATTTGTTTAATAATATAAATAATCGTACAGGTTATGCATCTCGTAGAGATATTTCTATAATGCTTTACAATGCATTGAACTGTGACTTAGTTAAAATTAAAGATAACAATAGTACATATAATACAGGAAAAAAACTATTATCATTAATAGGAACAATAACAACAAAAGAAATCCAGCTTGATGCTCTAAAAATAAACGATGGATTTAACTATACAAATTATTTATTTAATAAATGGGATGTATACTATGACTTAGATGGTAATGCTGTATATATGGATAATCCCAGATTTAATGAATTTACTGGCAATGTTACAAGCATACTTCCAAACAAAGTTATATTTGTAACAGATTCCTCAGGTAATGTAAGAGCATTTCAATTGTCAAATATACCTATTATTTATAATGGTGCAATTGGAAACTTCGAATCGTTGGAAAACTCAAAGATAAAAGTGGTATATGAAGATGATTCATATAATGGAAAGGTAATTGGTGTAATATCGTCTGGAGTTACAGATGTAGTTTTGATAGACTATAACAAATTATATACTTTGGGGAGTAGAACTTTTGCTGATAAATATCTACCCGTCAATACAGATTCTAAAGTTAATTATAACAAATTATATATATATGGCGATGCATCCTCACTTGAAGAAATAAAAGAAAATGATTTGTTATATTTTTATGAAACTGACGAGCCTGATTCGAGTAAATCAGCGCTCACTATTGAAGTCGTAAGAAAGCATGTTCAAGGTGTAGTTACTAATTATGAAATTAAAAATAATATAATATACTGTACTATAAACAATACAGTATATAAAGCGGGAAGAAATTATATCTATACTGAAAATGCTTCAATTAAAGATACTGTTAACTTGGTGTTAGATAAAGACAATAATATAGTCAAGTTATTTATTACAAACTATGGAAAGGCTCCATCGACATATGGTATAGTCTTAAATTCATCTAATGGTATTAATAATTTAGCAACTGTAAGAATTTTGGATGAATATGGTAATATAAAAACATATTCATTAGCTGAAAATGCTAGTGTTATAACAAAGATAAACTCAAAGTATAATGTACAGTATATTACTGATTTAAAAGAAAATGATATAGTTAAATTTGATCCTGTAATACAGGGAAATTTAAAAATTATAAATGTAAAGCCATCAAAGATAATTTCAAGTTACTACAATGAAAATACCCAAACCATTTCAAATGGTTATAAAATTACATCAAATACATTTATCGTTTACAAATCTGACGGAAAATATCAACTTCTTAAACCTAATCAATTGGATAGTTATTTAGAAGGAATCTTTATAGTAAATTATAACGGTAATATTGAAGCTTTATATTTAAATAAAGGACTTAAGGTAAACAATACAGTTGATCCATATGTTCCCGAAACTTCACAAAGTTTTGATGGAACAGTTTACGGTATAATAAGTGGATTTACAAAAATTGATGATAAAACCTACAAAGTTTCATTTTTTAACAATAATAATATATTTTATATTTCAAGTACATCTGGACCAGGTAAGAATATTGCAGGGTATACTAATACCTACGTTAGGTCAATTATTGTTGATAACGATATAATTAGTTTAGAAAAAGTTACACCTGAAACAGATGAAGTAAAAATAACTGCAATTTATTCAAATCAATTTCAGATAGATGGTATAACTTATATAGAATATTCTCCAAATGTTAAAGTATATATATGTAATGTTAATTCTTTAGGTAATATTTCAAGCGTGAAATCAGGTTCAAGATTTGACATACAACCCGGAACTAAAGCTCAGCTTTATGACATTTATGGAATATTTGACGGGATTATTGATGTTGTACTTATTTTTAACTAAAACTCAATAATTATAAATAAAGAAATTAGGGAATTAACCCTAATTTTTTTATTCAATTATTAACTGTTCTATATTATTTTAGTTGTGAAGTCCTCGATATTCCATACATCAGTTATAAAGCTATTGTAAAAATATGGCTCATGACTTACTACTAAAACTGTTCCTTTAAATTCCTTAATTGCTTTTTCAAGTTCATCCTTTGCTTCAACATCCAGATGATTTGTAGGCTCATCAAGTATCAAAAAATTTAATTCCTTAAGAAGTATTTTGCACAACCTTACCTTAGCATTTTCCCCACCAGACAAAACTTTCATCATACTTGTTATATTATCTGTAGTGAGACCACACCTAGCAAGCTCTAGTCTTACCTCATGATTTGTAAGAGATGGGTATGCATTCCATACTTCCTCTAATGCTGTATTTGAATTGTCTTTCGAATCTTCTTGTTCAAAATAGCCATAAACAACATTCTCACCAAATTCTACAGTCCCACTAATCGGCTCAATAATCCCTAAAAGAGTTTTCAGTAGTGTTGATTTACCTAACCCATTTACTCCACATATCGCAATCTTTTTATTCCTTTCAACTTGAAAATTCATAGGACTTGTCAATGGCTCACCATAACCTATCACTAAATTCTTAGCATCTATTAAAAATCTGCTCGGAGCCTTCGTTTCTTTAAACTTAAAAGTTGGCTTTGGTTTATCACGTGGTCTTTCCAATACCTCCATTTTATCTAATTGTTTCATACGACTATTTGCCATACCTCTAGTTGCAACTCTAGCCTTATTTCTCGCTATGAAATCCTCAAGTTTATCTATTTCTCTTTGCTGCTTTTCATATTCTTTTTCAGCTTTCTGCTTATTTATATCATATATTCTCTTAAATTCATCATAATTTCCCACATACCTAGTCAAGCTGCAATTTTCAACATGATAGATAATATTACAAACGTTATTGATAAAAGGTATATCATGAGAAATTAAAATAAAAGCATTTTCATAATTTTGCAAATAATTTGTGAGCCATTGTATATGATTTTCATCAAGATAATTAGTAGGCTCATCAAGCAGCAAAATCGTTGGGTTCTGAAGCAAGAGCTTTGTAAGCAATATCTTAGTACGCTGTCCGCCACTCAACTCATCAACATTTCTATCTAATCCTATATCTCCAAGTCCCAATCCATTAGCAACTTCTTCAATCTTAGAGTCTATCACATAGAACCCACTGCTATCCAATATTGTTTGTATTTCAGCAGCATCATCCATCATGCGATTTACCTCATTTTCACCTGCATCAGCCATATCTTCATAAAGTTTTAACATCTCTGATTCCATATTAAATAAATAATCAAATGCCAATCTAAGATTTTCTCGTATGGTGGTTCCTGATTGCAATGCAGAATGTTGATCAAGATATCCAACGGTAACACGCTTTGACCATTCTACCATTCCTTCGTCCGGCATTAAACTTCCTATAATTATATTTAAAAATGTCGATTTTCCTTCTCCATTTGCACCGATCAAAGCAACATGTTCACCCTTTAATAATCTAAATGATACATTTTCTAAAATTGCACGCGCACCAAAACCATGGGTAACATTTTTCACATTTAAAACACTCATTAATATTTTACTCCTTCTATGGTTAATCTGTTATATAACTACAATACTTAATATAATAATAAAAAATATACTAATTGTAAATGCTTTTTTATTCCTAATATTTATATTTAAAACTAATTTTTTGTAGACATTGATTTAATTATTTTGATTTGATATAATCATTTTAGAAAATTAACATTAGGAGGATATGTTAAAATGAGCGAAAAAATAAGACCTGCATGGGTTGAAATTAATATGAAGAAGGCTATTCATAATTTCAACGAAGTAAGACGAGCAGTAGGAAATGAAAGAAAAATATGTGCCGTAGTTAAAGCTGATAGCTACGGTATGGGAGCAAAAGAACTTTCTAAGATGTACCTTGAAAATGGTGTTGACATGTTCGCTGTTGCAGTTATTGGTGAAGCATTAGACCTTAGACAAGAAATAAAAGATAAAGATATATTAGTTTTGGGATACACTACAGAAGAATATTATAATGATGCTATTAATAATAATATAACTCTCACTATCTATAATTATGAGCATGCAAAAAAATTAAATGATGTCGCTAAAAATTTAAACAAAACAGCAAATATTCACATAAAAGTTGAAACTGGAATGAATAGACTTGGATTTTTACCAACTGAAGAAAGCGCCGATATTGTAGCTAAAATATTTAAAATGGATAATATAAAAATACAGGGCGCATATTCCCATTTTGCACGTGCGGATGAAAAAGATAAAACCGCTGCACATAAACAAGCTAAAAGATATACAGACTTCATTGATATGCTTACAATGAGAGCTGTTTCAATTCCTATTAAGCATATTGCAAATAGCGCTGCGATAATAGACTTACCAGAATACTATTTTGATATGGTTCGACCAGGTATAATACTTTCAGGCTTTTACCCTTCAGACGAAGTAAATAAAAATGAATATATTTTTAAACCATGCGTAACACTAAAAGCAAGAGTAGCAAATGTGAAGACGCTTGAACCAGGTGAGGGAATAGGATATGGTCATTTATTTAATACTGAAGTTACCACAACTGTTGGTACTATACCATTAGGATATGCAGACGGATATTCTAGATTGTTTTCTAATAATGCTTACATAGTGGTCAAGGGTGTAAAGTGTCCAATACTCGGTAAGGTATGTATGGATCAATTTATGGTTGATTTATCCAATGTAAACAATCCTCAAATTAATGATGAAGCAATTGTATATGGAGATGGAACAGATGGTGCTATGACAGCAGAAGATGCTGCTAACAAAAGAAACACCATATCGTATGAAGTATTGACAAATTTGAGTCCAAGACTTCCAAGAAAATACGTATGATAATTTGTCTCTAATGTATAATATTTTTAAAGTAAATTGTTTAAATTTATGGACATTTTATGAAAATTAAGGTAAAATATAATTAAATAAACGCGTGGAGGTATCTATGAACTTCGATTTAATAGAAGAATATGATCAAGAGCTTTATAGTGCAATGATGGAAGAAAAGGAAAGACAAAATATTAATATTGAACTTATAGCTTCGGAAAATTTTGTCTCAGAAAGAGTACTTGAGGCTATGGGTAGCCATTTGACCAATAAATATGCCGAAGGTTATCCAGGTAAAAGGTATTATGGTGGATGTGAATTTGTGGATAAGGTTGAAAACTTAGCTCGTGATAGAGCAAAGAAAATATTCAATGCAGATCATGCTAACGTACAACCTCACTCAGGCTCTAATGCTAATTTTGGAGTATACTTTTCAGTATTGAACCCAGGTGACAAAATACTTGGTATGGACTTATCACATGGCGGTCACTTAACACATGGAAGTCCCGTTAACATGTCGGGTAAATATTTTGACATCTCATTTTATGGCGTAAATAAAGAAACAGAGATGATAGATTATGATCAAGTAAGAGAAATAGCCAAAAGAGAAAGACCCAAACTTATTGTAGCAGGCGCAAGTGCATACTCAAGATTTATAGATTTTAAAGCATTTAAGGATATATCCGATGAAGTTGGTGCCTACTTTATGGTTGATATGGCTCATATTGCCGGTCTGGTTGCAACAGGACTTCATCCTAATCCTGTTGAATATGCTGATTTTGTTACTACGACTACTCATAAAACATTAAGGGGTCCCCGTGGAGGCATGATACTTTGTAAACAAGAACATGCGCAAAAGATTGACAAGGCTATATTCCCTGGAATTCAAGGCGGACCACTAATGCATGTTATAGCAGCAAAGGCTGTATGCTTTAAAGAAGCTTTGCAAGATGACTTTAAAGACTATCAAAAACAAGTTATTCTCAATGCAAAAACATTATCAAATGAACTTATTAATAAAGGATTTAGAATTGTATCCGGTGGAACAGACAATCATCTAATGTTAGTAGATGTTAGAAATAAAAAATTGACAGGTAAAGAAGCAGAAAAAATGCTTGATGAAATTCATATCACAACTAATAAAAATACAATTCCATTTGACCCTGAGAGTCCTTTCGTAACAAGTGGAATTAGGATTGGAACTCCTGCTGTTACTACAAGAGGCATGATAGAAGCTGATATGTTAGTTCTTGCAGATATAATTAATCTTGCACTCAGCAAAACAGAAAGCACAGATGTGTTAAAGAAAAGAGTTCTTGAATTAACTTCAAAATTTATATAATATAATAAACTAAAAAAATACCGAATAATTCATTTTATCGGTATTTTTTTAGTTTATTTAAATAAATAGTTAATAATATATGAATTTAGGACAAATCTTTCGTATAGATATTAAAAACATTTATAGTAATTTGTGCGCGATTGTGACAAAGTTGTATTTTTTACGCGGAAAAAAACGCTTGCAATTCAAGGGTATTGATGGTATAATCATAGAAATTTTATATAAAACAAGGAGAATAAATATGAAAAAGTTTATATCATTAATTTTATGTTTAGCCATGGTTCTCTCATTATCCACAGCATGTGCAAAAAATGATTCAGCATCCGCTGGTGAAACTGCTTCTGATGATTCAGATGTTATTAAAATTGGTGTATTTGAACCTTTAACTGGAGAAAACGGCGGTGGCGGTTCACAGGAAGTTGGCGGAATAAAATATGCTAACAAAATGTATGGAGAAGTATTAGGAAAGAAAGTTGAATTAGTAATAGTTGATAATAAAAGTGATAAAGGCGAAGCTACAACTGCTGTAACTCGTCTTATTGAAAAAGATAAAGTTGCGGCTATAATAGGCTCTTACGGCTCAGGTGTTTCAATTGCTGCAGGTGATATTATTAAGCAAAGCAAAATACCTGCTATGGGAGCCTCTTGTACAAACCCTATGGTAACACAAGGTAATGATTTCTATTTTCGTGCATGTTTTTTAGATCCATTCCAAGGTAATGTTATGGCTACATATGCGTTGAATAGCGGTGCAAAAACGGCTGCAGTTATTATGCAAAATGGTGATGACTACTCAATAGGTCTTGGCAACTTCTTTATTAAATCATTTAAAGAATTAACCGGTGATGAAAACAGTATAGTAGATACATCCGAATTCCAAGTTAACGATACAGATTTTAACGCTATATTAACAAATATTAAATCAAAAAATCCTGATGTTATCTTTGCGCCAAGTTCTGCTACAACAGCTCCATTAATAATTAAGCAAGCAAGAGCTCTTGGAATCACTTGCCCTATAATGGGTGGAGATACTTGGGAAAATCCTGCAGTTATTGATGTTGCAGGAAAAGATGCTGAAGGAATAGTTTTATCAACATTCTTTGATGAAAATGATCCAGCTACAGAAGAAGCTAAGAAATTCGTAGAAGGCTATAAAAAAGAACTTGGAGACTCAGAACCAATAATCCCAGCTGTTGCGGCATTAGGGTATGATGCTTACCTATTAGTATTAGATGCAATAGAACGTGCTGGCTCAACTGATGGAACTGCAATTCGTGATGCTATAGCTGACACTAAAGATTTCGAAGGTGTTACAGGTATTATTAACTTCACTGATGAAGGTGATGCTGATAAAAATATAGCAGTAATTAAAACGGTTAGAGATGGTCAATTTGTTTATATAGATACAGTTGAAGTAAAATAATAAAAGCTAAACCTATAATATGAGGGCGGACTGTCATTCGCCCTTTTTCTCTTAATTGATTTAAGCATATAAAGTTTAGTTATCCTTAATGGAGGAGAAAATTATGTCTTTTGAAACATTTATGCAACAATTAGCAAATGGGATTTCTATTGGAAGTCTTTATGCACTCATTGCAATAGGTTATACCATGGTTTATGGTATTTTACGATTAATTAATTTCGCGCATGGAGATATTTTCATGATGGCAGCATATTTTATGGTGTTTAGCATGATTAACTTTAGTTTGCCATGGTATATTGCAATAGTACTAGTTATTATATCTACTGTTGTTCTAGGGGTTGTTATAGAAAGGATCGCGTATAAACCTCTTAGAGATGCACCACGTATGTCAATTATGATATCAGCTATTGGTGTATCATTTTTTCTGGAAAATTTGGCAACATATTTATTTACTGGAGTTCCAAAAGGATTTCCAGATATCTCATTCTTGACTCAAGCAGCAAATATAGGTGGAATTTCGTTATCTGTAGCAACTATTGTAACGCCCATTGTAACAATTATATTGCTCCTTTGTGTATTATTTATTACTAACAAAACAAAAATAGGTATGGCTATGAGGGCAGTTTCTAAAGATTATGAAACAGCTCGATTAATGGGTATTAAAATAAATAGAGTTATCTCAACCACATTTGTTATTGGTTCTGCACTTGCCGCTGTAGGTGCTGTCTTATGGGGCGCAAAGTATCCTTCAGTAATGCCTCTAATGGGTGTTATGCCAGGTTTAAAGTGCTTTGTTGCAGCTGTCCTTGGAGGAATAGGAAACACTACCGGTGCTGTAATAGGTGGATTTATTTTAGGAATGGGTGAGATGATGATAGTTGCATTTTTACCTTTATTAACAGGATATCGTGATGCTTTTGCATTCATTGTATTGATTATTGTATTAATTGTTAAGCCAACCGGATTATTAGGTGAGAAGGTGACGGATAAAGTATGATGATAAATAATAATAAAAAAATAATGAGAAGAAGCTTAACCGTATTGTTAATAATAGCTTTTGCTACTGTAATAATCCTTTTGGATACTAAAACAATAGGTGACGATTATGTAAGGCGTATATTGAATTTAGGAGCAATTTATGCAATTGTAAGTGTGTCTATGAATTTAGTTAATGGTTTCACAGGGTTGTTTTCACTTGGGCAGGCTGGATTTATGGCAATAGGAGCATTTACTGTTGCAGTTTTTACAGTTCCTGTGGAACTTCGTGAAGCAATATTTTATATTGTTCCACAGAGTCCTTTAGTTGCAAATATTGAGCTACCTTTTTTTGTAGCGTTAATTCTTGGTGGATTATTAGCTGCACTAGTTTCAATTTTAATTGGTATGCCGGTACTTCGCTTGAAAAGTGATTATTTAGCAATTGCAACACTAGGATTTTCTGAAATTATTCGTATAATTTTTACGAATATGAAAACTGTCACTAACGGAGCATTAGGTATAAACCGTATACCGGGTATACCGACTATGTGGGTTACATTTGGAGTAGCAATAGTTTCAATTATATTTATAGTTCTGCTGATAAATTCTAGCTATGGAAGAGCATTTAAAGCAATAAGAGAAGATGATATTGCTGCTGAGGCTATGGGCATTAATTTATTTAAGCACAAAGTAATATCATTTGCAATTGGAGCCTTTTTTGCCGGTATAGGAGGCGGATTACTTGCATCACTTCTTGGAACAGTGGATCCAAAACAGTTTTATTTTACAATGACATACAACTTCCTGTTGATAATAGTTCTTGGTGGAATGGGAAGTGTATCCGGTACTATTATAGGGTCATTTGTTGTTACAGCCGGACTTGAATATTTAAGAGTTTTTGATGAGCCATTGACGGTTTTAGGTGTTAATATTCCAATATTTCGAGCAGGATTTAGAATGGTTATATTTTCTTTCTTGCTGATGATTTTAGTACTTTTCTTTAGACAAGGTATTATGGGGCAAAAAGAATTATCTTGGGATATGATTGAAAGTTGGTTTAAACGACGCAAAATCCTCCATAAAAAGGGAAAAGCCGACAAAGGAGGTGCTATTTGATGAGTGTTTTAAAACTTGATAATGTTAAGATGCAGTTTGGTGGGGTTATAGCAGTTAACAACTTAAATATTGATGTTGAAAAAGGCAAAATTGTTGCTCTCATTGGACCAAACGGTGCCGGTAAAACAACAGCTTTTAATGTAATTACCGGTGTCTATAATCCTACTAGCGGCAATGTATTTCTAAACGATAAAAAAATTACTGGCTTAAGCCCAGATAAAATAACAAAATTAGGTATAGCCAGAACATTTCAAAATATTAGATTGTTTAAAAATTTAACCGTTATGGATAACATTCTTATAGCAAATCATTTAAATGTAAAAAGCAATTTTATATCAAGTGCACTGCGCATGCCATGGTACCTAAAAGAAGAAAATCACATGCGTAAAAAATCAGAAATGTTGCTTGATAAACTTGGATTATTAAGTATTAAAAATGAAATTGCAAATTCATTGCCTTACGGAGAACAAAGAAAGCTGGAAATTGCTAGAGCATTGGCTACAGATGCAAAATTACTTTTGCTGGATGAGCCAGCAGCTGGTATGAATCCCCACGAAACCATGGAACTTACAGATTTTATAAGAAACATCAGAGATGAATTCAATTTAACAGTATTTATGATAGAGCACCATATGGATTTAGTAATGGAAATTTCTGATAAAATATACGTTTTAGACTTTGGTCAGTTAATAGCAGAGGGAACAGCAGATGATGTTAAAAATAACCCAAGGGTAATTGAAGCTTATTTGGGGGTAGAAGAAGATGCTTAAAATAAAAGATTTAAACGTTCATTATGGTGGAATATCTGCTGTAAAAGGTATTAGTCTTGATGTTCCTGAAAAATCAATAGTTACGCTTATAGGAGCAAATGGGGCAGGCAAAAGCACAACGCTAAGAAGTATAGTAGGTTTGGTAAAGGCAAGTCAAGGAGAAATAAACTTCTTAGGTGAAAATATTACTGGTATGGAAACCACCGAAATAGTAACTAAGGGTATTACACTTGTTCCAGAAGGAAGAAAAGTTTTTGACAATCTGACAGTATTAGAAAATTTAAAAATAGGTGCATATTTACAAAAAGAAGGAATAGATGAAAGTATCAGAATGGTGTATGATTTATTTCCTAGATTAAGAGAACGTTCGTGGCAGTTGGCCGGAACCCTTTCCGGAGGAGAGCAACAAATGTTGGCTGTTGGAAGGGCCTTAATGTCTAAACCCAAACTTATAATGATGGATGAACCATCTCTTGGTCTTGCGCCCTTAATTGTTAATGGAATATTTGATATAATTAAGGAAATAAACAAGCAAGGCATGACGATACTATTAATAGAACAAAATGCTAATAAAGCATTGAAAATCGCCGATATAGGGTATGTACTTGAAACAGGTACTATTACTATTGAAGGTCCTGGAAAGGAACTTTTACTAGATCAACGTATAAAAGATGCATATCTAGGAACCTCTAAGAAGCAAAAAAATTTTGATAATACATTATAATTACACCATATAAAAGGAAATTAATCATCTCAACCCCCTTCTATATTATGAGATGATTTATGCTCTATAAGCTCAATAAATATGTTACGAATAAAAATGGCGACATTTTAGACAAATCAACAAACTGTCTCAAGGAAAATAAAAAATCGAGAAAATTCTCGATTTTTTTTATTTAAATATTTAGAGAAATTACTTAAGTTATTTTTTTTAAATATTTACATTAACGTTTGTATTTGACGGCTTTGTTTTTTGATTTATATTTATTGAATTTGAATTTTTAATTTCTTTTACATTTTCCATCATTTTTATTCCGTATGCTTTTTTTAACAATATTGGCGTCACGACCGAAGTAACAATGGACATTATTACAATTGCAGTAAAAATTTTATCATTTATCATACCTGCATTTCTGCCTAAATTTGCAGTAATTATAGCAACCTCTCCCCGTGGAATCATACCAATTCCTATTTGAAGAGATTCCTTTGCCGTAAACCTCACCAGTTTAGCACCAATTCCTGCACCCAAAATTTTACTCACTATGGCTACAGCACTAATTACCAAAGTAGGTAATATAACCGAACCAATATTTTCAAAATTAACGGCTAATCCAATATTAGCAAAAAATACTGGCGTAAAAACCATATAGCAAATAGTATTTAACTCTAACTCTATCTTCCTATTATTGGGTATTATTGAAAATATTAATCCGGCAGAATATGCACCAATAATAGCTGCTATATCAAACATTTCAGCTAAATATGCAAATACTAGGCAACATATCAGAGCTATACTAGATGGAGTTATATAATTTGATAATTTATTTGAATATCTGGACATAAAGTATTTGATAAGCTTTGCTGCAAACAATATAAATATAAAGAATACTACTATCTTCAATATAACTATAAGTGGATTTGAACCCTTTGTAGGGTCGGACATTCCTACAACTATAGTTAATAGAACTATCCCACCTATATCATCTGCAATTGCAGCACCCATTATATTAACACCCGTTTTATCTTTCAATTTTCCTAATTCTCTTAACGTTTGCACAGTTATGCTAATACTTGTTGCAGTGAGAATAACTCCTGAATATACTGCTTGATATATTCCCTCATTTTTAAACATTAATTTTATTGTTAAAAGTCCTAATACAAACGGTACTATCATTCCCACTAAAGCTATAACTGTAGAGCTTCCTGCCGATTTCTTCATTTCAGCCACATTTGTTTCCATACCGGCCATAAACATTAAAAGTATGACACCTATCTCTGCAAAATTTGAAATAAAATTACTAGGTTCTACTAGGTTCAATATTGCCGGTCCGATAAACAAGCCTGCTAATATCTGTCCCAGTACGGAAGGTTGTTTTAACTTAGCGGACAATAGACCACCTATATTAGTTACAACTAATATTAGAATTAAATCTAATATGAATCTTAATCCATTCTCCATTTTATCACCCTTTATTCTAAAATAACTAACTTTAATATATTACTCCTAATATTTTACTATAGCAAGTATTTTATGAAAATATTACTAATTTTAACTTTTTAAAATGGTTTCCTTTAAAAAGGTTTGCATAGTTATATTATTAGAAAATTTTTTAATGTTTTTATAAGTTTAATCCAATTACAGTTTTATAAAAAATATAAAAAAATTGCAAGGATATAAAAGTCCATCCTTGCAATTTTAAGTTTTCTATTGATTAGCATTAACAATTTCATAATCCATTATATACCTATCATGCGACTTACCATACTCATCTTCACTCATTTCAGTTATTACAAATCCAATTTTATCTTTATATAGCTTAATAGCTGCTGCATTCTCTGTATCAACAGTCAATCCTACTCTTTTAAATCCTTGTTCTTCAACATTCTTTAATATTATCTTTAAGAAATGATATCCTAATCCTCGTCCTTGCAAATCTTCTGCTATTGCATAATCAAAGAGATAAACCTTTTCACTGTCTTCCCAGTCTCTCATTAAAATAGCTAATCCAATTATATTCTTCTTATCTTCCTCTTTTAAAACAAAAACATTTCCATGCCTTATCTGTGGTACAAGACCCCATTCGTCCATGCCCAAATCACCAAACAAATTCATACCAAAATCAACAAGTCTTCTTAAAAATTGATTATTATAATCTTGAACCAGATAAACAGTTAATTTCCCAATATCCCCATCTAGATTTTCAATTGCCCTTTTGGGTAAGCTTTTTACTTTCTCTAATTGCAAACTCATTCCTCCCTTAAGTTTTTTAATATTATATCATAAGTACAAACCGCCAATCCATTGTTTCACAACGATACAATAAATATACATCAGACAAAGACATAAGTCTTTGCTTTATCTGTGTACTTATTATATCAAATTATCAGTAAAAAATTATGACATAAAATATTTTAACAAATTATTATAATATTTTATGTCATAATTTATATTTTTCAAATACCAAACTTCATAATAAAACCAAAGGGAGTATTAAACAATACCCCCCATTAAAATTAAAAAATTAAAGATTAAATTAATTCACTGCTTCTTTTAATGATTTTCCTGCTTTAAAAACTGGAGCTTTAGAAGCTGGAATATCAATAGTTTCACCAGGGTTTCTTGGATTTCTTCCTTGTCTTTCTTTTCTGTCTCTTACTTCAAAAGTTCCAAAACCTACTAATTGAACTTTACCACCTGCTACCAACTCGTCTTTTATTGTTTCCATGAATCCGTTTAATGCTTTTTCTGCATCTTTTTTTGTAAAACCAGTTTTTTCTGCAACACTAGCAATTAATTCAGCTTTATTCACAAAATTACCTCCTTAATAAAAATATTATTTATTTAATTTTATCTAAATTCCATAAGGAATCTTTGATTTTTCCCATAACTCATCCATTTCTTCTAGAGTCATCTTTTTTAAATCTTTTGTAGCATTTTTTTCAATAAATTCAAACCTATTAATAAATTTATTTATTGTTCTATTTAATGCAATATCCGGATTTATCTTCATAAATCTCGCAAAATTAACCATTGCAAAAACTAAATCACCAAATTCACTTTCCATTTTATCTTGGTCTAATTTTTTATATTCTTCAATAAATTCAAAAAGTTCTTCTTTAATCTTAACTATAGCGCCGTCTTCATTTGGCCAGTCAAAGCCAATGTCGGCAGCTCTTTTTTGGATTTTATAGCTTCTGCTAAGAGGTGATAAAGATTTTGGAACATTTTTTAAATTGTCAGTATAGGTAGCTAGGTTCTTCTCTTTTTGTTTTGCTAATTCCCAGTTGTCAAGTGCTTCATCGACACTATTTGCCTCTATATCACCAAATACATGAGGGTGTCTTGAATACATCTTATTACAAATATTTGTTACTACATCCTTAAAATTAAAATATCCGTCTTCACTTCCTATCTCTGCGTGAAATACTACTTGAAGCAACAAATCTCCGAGTTCCTCAACAAGATTATCAATATCCTTATTATCTATAGCATCAACAACTTCATAGGCTTCTTCAATCAAACATTGTCTTATAGATTCATGTGTTTGTTTCCTATCCCATTGACAACCATCAGGTCCTCTAAGTATTCTAACTATCCGGCAAAGATTATTTACATTATACACTGTATTTTCTGATATTTCAATAGGATTAATACAAAAATATGTTGAAAATCCATAATTTTTTTCTTGATCTAGCAAATATAACGGCACTTTTTCTATTTTTTCTTCCAAAACATCTATTTTTTGCACTAAAGTTTCATCCGAATAAATTTCCATCAATTTTATTTTAAGTTGTGAAGCAATTTCCTTGTCATATACCTGAGTAATTATGTTCAAAGAGTTTCTGTCAAATGAAAACTCATCAGCCTCCAAACAGTCTAAAATACTTATACTTTTGTAATCAGAATATCCTGAAAGCTTAATACACTTATCCAAAAAACTTATCCCGTCTATTATTATTATATTTATTTTATCTTTATATTCATTTAATAATTTTTTCGTTACTATATCACCATAAAAAGGACTTCCAGCAGTACAATAATTTATTTTACCATATTTTTCAGATAATTCAACAATTTTTACAGTAATTTTATTATAAACTTCATCAAAGGAATCATATTTCTCAAAATAATCATCAAATGTTCCTATTTCAATATTTCTATCCGCAAGCTCTTCTACAACAGGATGTCTCATTGTTCTAACATATGTTGGAATATTCTCTTTCAGCGCATTGTATGCCTTGATTGTAAGATCATCTAAGTTACCTGCACCCATTCCCACTATTTGAATTGTATTCATAACTACTTTTTCCTCACATATTTTTTCAATTTATCACCTTTTGGTATCAAATCTAAATCATCTTCTGTTATAGAACCTGTAATAAACAAACATAAGACATATATTATTACCCCAAAGGCAATAGACATTAGCGTTGATAGGCTCTGACCAACAATATTTGTTAATAACCTAAAAGAGATCCAAACTGCAAATGCCAATACTAAAGATGATATAACAGGTTTAAATATTAATTTAAACAAATTTACATTTATTGATGTTTTCATGTTTATATCATACCAATTCAAAAGTGCAACCACTAAATATGCTCCTGTTGTACTTATAGCAGCACCTTTTATGTTAACTGTAGGTATGCTTATTAATATATATGATAAAATTATTTTTACAACCAATCCAATCATTAAATTTTTTACTGGTAAAAACTGCTTATTAACAGATTGAAGGATAGCAGTAAATGCTTGAACAAGAGTAAGGAAAATTACACTTATAGCCATTATCTCAAGTAATGCACCCGCACTGGCATGTTTTTCAGGTCCTAAAGATGAAAATAGCAACGCAATTATAGGTTCAGCTAAAATATAAAGTCCTGTTCCACATGGAAGTCCTATAATAAGTGATATTCTCACACCTGCATTTGATGTTTTATTTAACATAGTCCTATTTCTTTTTGTAAAGGCATCTGTTATAGCAGGTACAAGACTCATTGCAACAGCAGTTGAAAAAACCAGTGGAAAATTAATAAGTGTTTGAGCTGTCCCGCTTAGTTCTCCAAACATATCTGCAATCTGAACATCTGTGTAACCTATAACCGATAGTCTGCTTGAAACTAAATATGAATCTACTAAACCCATTAATGGGGCTATTGATGCTCCAATAGTTATCGGTATCGCTATGTATAAAAGACTTTTAACTATATCCCAAGTATTCTCTGTCTTATTATTATTAGATAATTTTATTTCATTATTTATATTTTTTTTATTTAGTAAAAAAATAGCTAATATTACAAGTAATGATGCTACCCCTCCAACAGAAGCTCCAAATGTAGCTCCGGCAGCGGCTTCCTCAAGTCCATAATTTATAAGGTAGTATGCAAAATATAATCCTGCTACGACTCTAAAAATCTGTTCTATTATTTGGGATATTGCAATTGGTGTCATATTTTGTGTTCCCTGAAAAAAACCTCTGTATGCAGATAGTAACGGAACTGCAAACAATGCCGGTACAAGCGCAATCATTGAATAGTATGAACCTGGATAACCCAGAATAGTCATAATTTGGCGCGCAAACATTAAAACAAAAATAGACGATAAAAATCCTATTATAAATAATCCCCATTGTGATATTTTATAAACTTGATATGCACCTTGAAAATTTTTTAATGCTCTTCTTTCTGATACAAGCTTTGCTATTGCTGTAGGAAAACCAGATAGTGAAACAACTAAAAGCAGATTATATATATTGTAGGCAGGCTGATAATATCCTATACCTTCTGTGCCAATAAGATTTGTCAATGGTATTCTATAAACCGCACCTAATATTTTTACTATAAATCCTGCTATACTTAAAATAGCAGCACTTTTTATGAAGTTCTCTTTGGACATAATTTATTCCTTTCTATAGCTATATAATAATTATTATTTCATACATTTATTTATTTTATCTAAATTTTTAATTAAATATTTCATCAGATATTTACTTTATCATATTTTTTCATTTTTATAAAGAAAAATTTTATATGTCGTTGAAATATATTACTTTATTATATATATTTATGTTATAATTTAATTATTCTATTGTAAATACGCAAATGTTAATTGATAATATAAAAACTATACGTTAAAATATTTAAAATGCTTTAAGGAGAAATTGAAATATGGAATCTCACAAAGGAACAATAATCGAAACAATTTTTCGAAACAATGAAAATGGCTATACAGTAGCATTAATGGAAATTGAAAATGAAATAATTACTATAACAGGTTTTTTTGGAACTGATATAACAAACGAAACGTTGCAGATTTTTGGAAAAAAGGTTAAACATCCTAGATATGGATATCAGTTTAATGTTGAAATATACAATATAATTCTCCCTTCTAATTTAGATCAAATAGAAAATTATTTATCTTCTGGGCTAATTAAAGGAATTGGTGATTTTACAGCAAAAAAAATTGTAGAATTATTTAGAGAAGATACCTTTAATGTCATTCAAAACCACCCGGAAAGATTACTTGAAATTGAAGGTATTGGTGAAAAAAAAGCAGATATGATAACTAAAAGTTTTGTTGAACAAATTGATATTAAAGAAATTATGATATTTTTACAAAATCATGGCATCAGTACCACCTATGGGGTTAAAATATATAAACAATATGGTAAAAATACAATTTCTAATATTTCTGAAAATCCCTACCGACTTACTGATGATATATATGGGATAGGATTTAAACTTGCAGATAAAATAGCATATTCACTTGGAGTTGAAACGACATCGCCCTACAGAATTGATTCTGGTATTAAATATGTGCTATCAGAATATGCAACTAGTGGTAATTCATATGTTCCATATGCAATACTCATAGATAGTGTATGCAATTTATTAGAAATAGGTATAGAAATAATAGAAAATGAAATAAGAAATATGGCTTTTCAAGGCAAAATTCATATAGAAAATATAAAAGGAAAAAAAGTAGTTTATTATTTACCTTATCATATCGCGGAAGTAAATGTATGTAAAGGTTTAATTAATTTATATAATTCAGATTACAATATTTCAGAAGTTGAAATATTAAACTATTTGCACCTTATGGAAGATGAATTACACATAGAACTTACTGAAATGCAAAAAGAAGCTGTAATACAGTCAATTTTAAATGGTGTTACTGTAATAACCGGTGGTCCTGGAACTGGTAAAACTACAATTATTTACTCAATAATTCGCGTTTTTGAAATGATGAATAAAAAGATATTTCTTTGTGCTCCAACAGGTAGAGCCGCTAAACGAATTACTGAATCTACCAATAGAGAGGCTAAAACAATACATCGTTTATTAGAATATGCATACGGAGAAGATGACAGTAATCTGTGCTTTAATAAGAATGAAGACTCTCTCCTTGATTGCGATGTTGTAATTGTTGATGAAATGTCCATGGTAGATATATTATTAATGAATAATCTCTTAAAGGCAATCGGAAAAGGAACAAGGCTTATTTTGGTAGGTGATGTAGACCAGCTTCCATCTGTTGGCGCAGGAAATGTGCTAAGCGATATAATTAAAAGTAATACTATTAAAACTATTAAACTAGATACTATCTTTCGCCAATCGATGGGCAGCATGATTGTTCAAAATGCTCACCTGATTAATAGTGGAGGCACACCAATATTTAATAAAAAGGACACTGATTTCTTCTTCATGAGGCAAAATAACAATAAAGAAGTTTTAGATATTATAGTAGACCTATATAATAACCGACTTCCTTTGAAATATAATCTCGATTCAATAAAAGATATTCAGGTTTTGTCTCCTATGAAAAAGGGGGATGTAGGAGTTATTGAACTTAATAAGAAATTACAGGCTGCAATTAATCCTCCTTCAAAACTAAAAAAGGAGAAAGCCTTTGGCAAATATATTTTTCGTGTTGGTGACAAGGTTATGCAAACAAAAAATAATTATCAAGCAACATGGTCAATGACATGTGACAATGGTAAAGTTATTACAGGTGATGGGGTTTATAATGGTGATATAGGATATATCATATTTATTGATGAAATAGAGCAGGAATTATTTGTTCAATTTGACGATCAAAAAGAAGTTTCATATCCTTATAATCAATTAGATGAGCTAATGCTAGCATATGCAACAACCGTACATAAAAGCCAAGGTAGCGAGTTTCCTGTAATAATAATGCCAATTGTTTGGGGACCACAAATTCTATTAACAAGAAACCTGTTATACACTGCAATAACAAGAGCAAAGCAGCTGGTGGTACTGGTAGGATTTGAAAAGTTTATTAAAGTTATGATAGAAAACAATAAAATAGATAATCGATATTCAGCACTCGACTATAGGCTAACATCCGTATTTAATTCATATGAGATATTAGCAGATTTGTAATAATTATATAGGATGTGATCGTATGAATTCGTATATAGAATCATTTTTGGAGTTAATTTATCCTGAAAAGAATATTTGCTTTATATGCAATGCTTATGATGAACTAATAGGTGAAAATTACATATGCAAAAATTGTATGAAATACATAAAAGAAGTTACTCCGCCTTTATGTATTAAATGTGGCAAACCAATAAATTATAGCTCATTAATCAATCTTTGTCCTGATTGTATTATTTATGAAAAATGTTTTGAAAAATCAAGGTCTCCCTTTATTTATGACGGCATTATAAAAGAAAGTATATATAACTTTAAATATTACAATAAACCATATTATTATAAATTCTTTGGTAGTTTAATTGTTCAATATATGAATAAAATAGGCTATTTAGATTTTGATTTTATTGTAGCCGTCCCATTACACAGTTCGAAAATGAAAAGCAGAGGATATAATCAATCCGAACTATTAGCGAAATATATTGCAAATGAATTAACCATTCCATATGTTAAGGCATTAAAAAGAGTTATAAATACAAAAAAACAAAGTTCACAATCAAAAACAAACCGTATGAAAAATTTAGAAAACTCATTTAATATGAATAAATCTAAAAAAATTGATATTATAAAAAATAGCAGTGTACTTCTTGTTGATGACATATATACTACAGGTTTCACTGCTAACGAATGCTCAAAAGTATTATTAAATTATGGAGTAAATAAGGTCTATGTCATAACAATTGCGAGATAACATTGATTTATTGTGTTCATTAATTGTTCCAATATTTTTCGTAAACATTTTCTTCAGTTATAATCATATCCATCTTAATATCATGTTCTTCGCTAGGTATTTCATCCAATATCTGAAACTCATAGGCTATAGCAATGGCCTTTACATCATTCCTCTTTTTAACTAATATTCTATCATAGTATCCTTTTCCAAAACCAATTCGATTAAGTTTTTTATCAAAAGTAACACCCGGAACAATTATTAAATCGAACTCAACAGGGTCAACTGGAATTATTTTTTCCTTCTTCGGTTCTAAATATCCAAAAGGGCTAACTTTCAAATCTCTATCTATATCTTTAATCTCGGCAGGTACTATTATTGTGTTCTTAACATCTGTATAAGGAATAATAACGCGTTTTTTTTTATCAATCATTTCTTTTATAAAATCAAATGTTCTAACCTCATTTTTAAAGTCCATATAAATGAATACTGATTCACTTTCTTCATACTCTTTTCTCGATTTCAGATTATCAACTATTATTCTACTCTTTTCCAGCACATTCTGATTTGTCATATTATTTCTTATATTTAAAATTTTTTTACGTATTTCACCTTTAGTTTCCATAATTACACCTCTTAAAAAAATATTGAAAATAAAAATCTATACAAAAATAAAACAATTGGACCAATTACCTTCCCCATGATATTAAATATTACTAAAAAGAGTATTGCAAATCTAAGCTGCTCATGATACTTATAATAGAAATTCCATACAGGTGCACCACCTATATCTCCCATGATATGATGTCCATCAAGCGGTGGAATAGGAAGCAAATTGAATACCATTAAGACTAAATTTATTTGAACTGTTCCGGCTAAAACGGACCAAATAACCTGTGTCATGTCTGTAACAGGCAAGAACATATCAATCAACTTCATTATAACAACAAAAATAAATGCCATTATAAAATTTGATATTGGTCCTGCAATCGAAACTAAAAGATCGTCCTTTCTTGGATTTTTAAAATTTCTTGGATCAATTATTACTGGCTTGGCCCAACCAAATCCGACTAACAAAAGGCATAAAAATCCCAATGGATCAATATGCTTTAATGGGTTAAGCGTCATACGTCCTTGAATTCTTGGTGTATCATCACCAAGTTTTACTGCAACAAACCCATGTGAGAATTCGTGTATTGATATAGCTAATAAAATTCCTGGAAGAATAATTAATTTATTTAATATATATGACATACTACCTCCTATAATATTATTCTACCCATCATATTACATTGTAGAGCTTAAAGGTATCTTTAATTATATAATCAAAAGATTTGAGACAGTTTATTATGTAAACTACCTCAAATCTAAATAAATCAAACAAGTTATTTAATAATTATTTTTATTTTTATCTTCACTTAAATATACTATTGCTGTTTCTAACCTTCGACCCTTTATTTGCGTTATTTTAATTTTAAGTCCATATTGTTCCAATTCGAGAGTACTTCCATCCTCAGGAATTGTACCTAATAAACCAAAAACTAACCCACCAAATGTATCAAAATCATCGTCAGGCAATATTATTCCAATATGTTTTGATACTAAATCTAAAGGAGCAGCACCTTTTATCTCCCAGGTATTTGAATCTATCATCTCTATAAGTGGAGGTTTTTGAGGATTAGAATAATCATCATCTAAATTACCAACAATTTGTTCAAGTAAATCGTTCATTGTAATTACTCCGCTCATACCGCCATATTCATCAAATACAACAGCAAAGTGGTTTCTGCTTTTTTTCATATTTTGGAACAATATGTCTGTACGGACTGTCTCCGGTACATAATATGCAGTATTTACAGCCTCTTTCATAATATTATCACGAGTTTTATCTTTAAGTCTAAAATAATCCTTAGTATTTAGCACTCCTATAATATTATCAGCAATCTCATCACACACGGGATATCTTGAATGTCTATTTTCTGTTATCTTTGATTCCCATTCTTCCTCGCTCTCATCCAACCATAAAATAACGACTTCTGTTCTATGTGTCATAACCTCTTCTGCTGTCTTATTGTCAAATTCAAATACATTCTGAATCATTTCCTTTTCATTAATATTGATTGATCCTTTTTCGCTTCCAACATCAACCATCATTCGTATATCTTCTTCTGTAACATCATCATCATCTGAATTTGGATCAATACCAATAATACGTAAAATAGCATTGGTAGAAAGAGTTAAAAACCATACAATTGGTGCAAAAATTTTGGAAATTTGGTATAAAAGACCCGACATTGCAAGTGCTAGTGACTCCGCATTTTTCATAGCAATTCTTTTTGGTACAAGTTCGCCAAATACAAGGGTAAAATACGATAACACCAAAGTTATTGATATAACTGATATTGTATTTAATGTAGAAACAGGTAAGTTTATACCCGTCCTAACTAAAACAGATACTAATTTTTCTGAAAAGTTATCAGCTGCAAAGGCACTTCCGAAGAACCCAGCCAATGTAATACCAACTTGAATTACAGATAAAAATTGTGATGGTTGATCGGTTAACTTTGAAAGCCTAACTGCACGTTTATCTCCAGATGCTGTTAGCTTAGCTAATTTATTATCATTCATTGAAATAACTGCAATCTCTGCGCACGCAAAGACAGCATTAATTAAAATTAAAAATATTTGTAAAAATAATGGGCCCCAAAAAGGGTCTGCTTCTGGCAATTCAGTAACCTCCTAATTTGTTACATTATTATTAATAAAAATAATAGCATATAAATAATATTTAGTCAACATTGAAACATCATATATACGTTTCATGAATGTTTAAAATCTAACTATCCTAAACATTTTAAACCCTTTCACAATTTGTATTCTTACTATTTTGTCAAAATACAAATTAATTTGTTGACAACAATATTTTAAAGTGATATTATTAACTTAATTAAATAGGCAAAATTTTCTAAAGAAAATGACGCAAAGCTATAGGGTCTAAACCATTTTGGTAAGACAGCCAGTTGCTGTACAATACAATCTTTGTACATTATTATGTTACTTAGCTTTGCTGACCCTATTCAGTGAAGCTTTTTTATTTATAAAGGGGGTAAGTCTAATGAAAAAACTAAAAAAATTTTTATTTACTATAATTGTACTTATATTATTTTTTACTTTTTCAACATTTTGTTATGGAGCAGATAATATTTATAAAGGTACAAGCTCTGAAATTAACGCCTCTAATTGTAATGATGGTTACATTAAAATAAAATATTTAAAACCTACAACTAAAAACCTAAAGGTAATTATAGAAAATAATTCCACGAAATATACTTATGATTTGAATAGTTCTGGTGAATATGATGCCTTTCCACTTCAAATGGGTAATGGTAAATATAAAATAAAAGTTTTTGAAAATATTACAGACAACAAGTATAGTCTAAAGCAAAGCGTAGATATTGATGTTAAATTAAATAACACAAATTCTCCATTTCTTGTAGCAAATAAATTGGTCAACTTCTCTGGTACATCAGATGTTGTAAAAAAGGCTCATGAGCTGACAGAAGGTATAGATGATGAAATTGAGAAATTAGACGTAATTTACAATTACATAATAACGAACATTGTGTATGATACAGAAAAGGCCAAAAATGTAAAAAGCGGGTATGTTCCCGATGTTGATGAAATATTGAAAAGCAATAAGGGAATTTGTTTTGATTACGCTTCAATCATGGCTGCAATGCTTCGTTCAGAAGGTATACCAGCAAAATTGGTAACAGGATATTCCTCAAATTTAAGTGTATTCCATGCATGGAATGAAGTTTATACAGATGAAACCGGATGGATCGTATTAAACCAAATGTATTTTGATGGCAATCAATGGAACCTTATGGATAGTACAATTGCGTCAACTGCAAAACAATCGAATAGTCCTAAGGTAATAGAATATACTAACAAATTGATAAATGCAAAATACTATACAAAACAATTTGAATATTAAAAAATTAAAAGACCCCGGAATTTCTATTAAATTAAAAAATGCCGGGGTTTTTTTATACAAATTATGGGTCTATGTAAGACGCTTAGAAATTGAATCTGGATCAATGGAATGTAATAAGGCACATTCCCTGCTAATCATATCATTTTTATATAGTTCAAGAATACTTGAATCCATTGATTTCATACCCCTTCCTTCAGATGAATATATTACACTATTTAACTGATGAACTTTAGATTCTCTTATTAGATTTGAAACAGCATTATTCACTAACATCACTTCAAAAGCAGGAACTCTTCCATATAATTGAGAAGGTATTAGCTGCTGTGATACAACTGCTTGGAGCTGCATTGATAACTGAATCTTAATTTGCTGCTGTTGATTTGGCGGGAAAACATCTATTATACGATCTATTGTATTTGCAGCTCCGGTAGTATGTAGAGACGATAATACTAAGTGACCTGTTTCAGCAGCTGTTAGAGCGATTTCAATAGTTTCCAAATCACGCATCTCACCAATTAAAATAACATCTGGAGCTTGTCTTAAAGAAGACCTCAAAGAAGAAATGTAGCTTTTAGAATCTGTAGAAATTTCTCTTTGGCTCACTATTGATTTTTTATGTTTGTGAATAAATTCTATAGGATCTTCAAAGGTCATTATATGGCAGTTTCGTTCACTATTAATTTTGTCAACAAGGCACGCAAGTGTAGTCGATTTTCCACTACCTGCAGGTCCAGTAACAAGTACTAACCCTTTGGTTTTCTTATATAAGTCCATCACAACATTGGGTATTCCTAATTTATTTGGATCAGGTAATTCGAAGAGCACTACCCTAATAACTGCAGCAAAAGAATTTCTTTGTTTATATGCACTCACTCTGAACCTTCCCAATTTAGGTAATGAAAAGGAGAAGTCTATGTCTCCTTCTTTTGATAATTCATCAATGCTATCCTTATCAGCAATTTTGAATATATCATATATAATTTCATATGTATCATCTGCTAAAAAAGGGACTTCATTTTGTGAAATTATTTCTCCCATAATTTTATAAGATAATGGACGTCCTGCGATGATAAAGATGTCGGAAGCATTTTTATCTATGGCATTGCTTAGTATATCTTTAATTTTCATTATATCAATCAATTCCTTTCCATAAGTCATATACCTCATCGTCATAGCTAGGTAAATCTATATTAGATAAATTCCATGAAACAATCTCATAGTAAGGTTCATTTCGTTCCTCATCATAGAAAATATTTAAAGTTACACAAATTTTTTGATTTAAATCTCCTAAAGATTCATAATATATTGTAAAACTATAATTTTTACTGGTTTTTTGATTTTCTAAAGCAGATATCCCACCTAGATTAATAACTTTATTTCTAGCTGTGTCCCTAAAATAATCAGATGTAGGTAAATTATCTATATTCTTTGTTACAATACTCTGTGCACTTACCAATTCTTCAGAAATTTCAGATAATTTTTCTTCTGCCCTTTTATGTATAGCATAATAATCTTTAGCCATTTGTCCTGTTTTTCTTGCCAATTTTAAATCCGAATAAGCGGTTGTAAATGATAGCGTAGCAAAAATAGTTAAACAAAGTGCTACAAATATAACTATAATCAATGTTCCTCCAACGCCTACAGAAGCACTTAAAGATGAATCTTTTTTAATTTTACCAGTTATTTCAGCATTAGGCATTTTCATTTCCTCCCATTAAGAAATTCAGGAAAGAATTTTTTTGTTTCTATATAAAAAATTGATTTATTATTTTGTTTATCAAACGGATAACTCTCAACCCTATCAACCCTTATATCTATATTTTTCATATTACCAGAATTCAATTTATATCCTGATATACTTATTGATATAGAATATAGACTATCTTCTACATTACATTTATTCCAATTTTGATCATAATAATCAACATATATAGTTTTATTACTGCCTTTGACATAATAATTTTCATCAAATAATTTCCCTAAAATTTCATCCATCTCTTCACTGCTTTTTGAAGATTTAATATATTCAAAGAATGTTTGTGTTTTCATTAATGCTAAAGTTTCATCGTTTGCCTTAATTTGAGTAACCCTAGCCATTGCAAAACAATTTAATATTATTACACCTAATACAGCAAATATAAAAACAGAAAAAATTATTTCAACAAGCGAGACCTCTAAATTTACCGACGATTTACCCTTCAAACTATGCACCACCTTGAACCAAATTTCTCACTGATGAGAATATGGAGATAATACCAAAACTGAATTCCTATTTCCTGCATTTACAGAAAATTTGAACAGATTTTCTCTTATTTTTGAAATATTGAATCCATCGACCTTTAAAACTTTCATCCCGTCCGATGGTTCAAATAATTCACCTTTATCTATCAATATTTCATACAAATAGTTATTATAATAATAAATCCAAGTTTCATAATTCATCCCATCATATATTTCATTAATTACAACTGCTAAATTTCCATTTAAATCCTTTATATCTACTGTATTTTCTATATCTGCTTGTCTGATTTTATTTGCTATATATGAAAGTGCTACTCTGAGTTCATAATTTGTTGATCTATCATTATTTATATTACTGTAAATGCTTTGACCAAGATTAATAATCATTACTGACAAAAAAACAATAATTAGAAATAAGATCATTATGAATACAAATTGAATTGAAAATTGGTTTGAAATATTGTTTTCTCTTTTCATAGCTAATCCCTTTCATTTTGCATAACTAAATATTATAATCCTAATGTTTCCTAAATACATCAAACTCTGGCATTATGTTTGAAGCAAAAACATTATAGCTAATTATGTATTTATCATGGTTAACGATAAGCCCATAATTTTTTTCTAAATATTCTACATTAGGAGGGTAAAAACCCTCAATTGCATAACACTGTACAATGCTTCGACCAAGTGCATCCTTCAAAATATCATATTTTTCTTCATTTGCACCTCTTTCAGCATTATTTACTGCAAAATATAAAAATATAATAAGCAATAAAAAAATTGAAACGAAGATAATTTTTAATTTATCTCTTATCACAAATATCATCCCTCTCTAACTCATCCTATGGATGACATAATATTCATCAAAGGAAGCATAACCGAAACAAGAATAAATCCAATAACAATAGATAAAATGCCCACTAAAAGAGGCTCAATAAGGGCAACTGAATTGTTTAATGCTTGTTCAGCCTCATTTTCATAAATGTTTGTAAGCTTTTCCATAATGTTGTCCATTTCTCCAGTTCGTTGACCCATATTCAGCATTTGTAAATGCATACTCGAAAATATCGATAATTTTGATACTGCTTCAATAAAATCATCACCCTGTTCTATTGATTCGTAACAAATTTCAATTTTCTTTTTCAAAGTTATATCCTCCACTATATCAAGCAGTACATTAAGTGATTTATCCAAATTCATTCCACTTGAAAGTAAAAGAGACATGGATGATATAAATCTATACGCCATAATTTTTTTTATTATTGATTTAGTAAAAGGAGCATGTTCCAAAAATTTTATCAACAACATTTTACCTTTATTTATTTTAAATAAAATATATATAAATAAAACCAATATTAGCATCAAAACAACAAAACCCATGGTAAGTTTTCCTGTCATAATTCCAGTAGAGAAGGACATAAGTACAGATGCTTCACTTGATAATTCTCCTCCTAATTCTGCAACCATATTTTCAAATATTGGAAAAATCTTTGTAACTAGAAGTATGATGACAAATGACATCATGACAAAAAGCATTGACGGATAGAATATAGAATTTTTAATTTTCATTTTAATATATTCCTCCCTGTCATAATAATCAGATAATGATTTCATTACATTTTCAAGACTCCCTGTTAAGCTTCCTATTTGGCTCATATTAATTAGATATGCCGGAAAATATCCTGACTTCTCCATAGCAATATATAATGGCACTCTACCAGCAAGTTCTTCCTTCAAAACTCCTAATACGTCCTTCATTTTCCCTTTTTCAGCATCATTATACATGGAATCAACACCTTCAGAAATGAGCATTCCTGATTTTAGTATTAATGCTATTTGCATACAAAAAAATGATAATTCTGACGATGAAAGTTTAATAATAACATTCTTTTTCATGAAATCTACCAATCCTCATTACTTTATAATTATTTTTTAGTGTACATACGTATAACTTTGTTTCATTATAATACATATCCGTTCAAAATTCAACAAAATTCTATATTTATTTACAAAATTAGGATGTAAAAAAATAACAGTTTATTTATTGTATATTTTAAAATAAGGTTGATATAATTTAAGATATGTTGTAAAATAATGTAATATAAGTACGTGTAATAATTATTTTGGAGGATATAAGAATGTTTATAGTAGCAGTCATATTGGGTATAGTCATTGGATTAACAAGACGTGGTAAAATTTATAGATTGTCATATATTAATTTTAATATGGCTCCTCTTATTTACATTGCTGCATTTCTATATATTTGTATAATAATCATGAATTTGGGTCTTCTTGATTATAGTTCATTACTTTATACTACATTTTTAATAACATCATATATATTAATAGCCATATTTATTATTGCTAATATTGATATAAAATTTATATTTGTTGCTTTGATTGGTCTATGCTCAAATATATTATGCTTTTTAGTTAATGGGTTTAAATTTCCGCTTTCTTCAAGTTTGGTATCAAGCTTATATGGCAATGAAATGTATAATCTTTTAATTGATGGTAAAATAAAATTTTATATTCCTGCTGAAAATGCTACTTTGAGCTTTTTAGGAAATATTATTTCCCTAGGCACATACAAAATTGTTAGTATCGGTGACATTATAATTTCTGTAGGAATTATTCTAATAGTTCAAGCAATAATCTCTGACAAATATATGCGAAATAAAAGCAAAATTACTTTTTCAAAAAAAATGTTTAAATAGAATAGTATATTAAATAAAGCGCCAATAAACTGGGTTTATGGCGCTTTTTTAATATACTATTTACTCTTCTTGTTACAATAATTTATGCTTTATCATTTACAGTTTCAATTAATGATGATGCAAGACCAGCTATACTTTGTATTTGAGATGGAATAATAATTTTCGTTGCTTTTCCATCCGCTGCTCTCACGAATGCATCAAGACTTTTCAATGTTAGTATTTCACTGTTAGGCTCAGACTCACGAAGCATTTTGATACCCTGTGCAGTTGCCCTTTGAACATTTATAATTGCTTCTGCTTCACCTTCTGCCTCTCTTATAGATGCTTCTTTCTTTGCCTCTGCTCTTAAGATAGCTGATTGTTTTTCCCCTTCTGCTTCAAGAATAGCTGATTCCTTTCTACCTTCTGAAACCAATATTGCAGATCTTTTCTCTCCCTCTGCCCTGAGTATTGATTCTCTTTTTTCTCTTTCAGCCTTCATCTGTTTTTCCATGGCATCCTGAATTTCTTTAGGTGGTATAATATTTTTAACCTCTACTCTATTAATTTTAATACCCCAAGGATCTGTTGCTTCGTCAAGAACTAACCTCATTTTAGTATTAATTATCTCTCTTGATGTCAACGTTTCATCAAGCTCTAAGTCCCCGATTATATTCCTAAGGGTAGTAGCAGCTAGATTTTCTATAGCAGACAAGGGATGATCTACACCATATGTATAAAACTTAGGATCTGTTATTTGAAAGAATATAACAGTATCTATCTGCATAGTTACATTATCCTTTGTAATAACTGATTGAGGTGGAAAATCTACAACCTGCTCCTTAAGCGAAACCTTTTTTGCAATTTTATCTATTAGAGGGATTTTAACATGGACCCCCACATTCCATGTACTTTGATACGCACCAAGTCGCTCAACAACATAGGCGCTTGCCTGTGGTACAACCCTAATGTTAGTTGCAATAAGTATTATCAAAACTAAAAATAAAATAGTAATTCCATTAAACATAATTTGCCTCCATGTTTTATTTTTTCCTTTCTACAATTAATTTTACACCGATTATTTCTCTAACACAAACTATTTCATCTTTTTCAATTACATCATCATTGTTATATGATCTTGCCTCCCAAATTTGACCTCTTGCCTTTACAGTACCTTCATTATTAATGTTATTTATAGTCGTAATGACTTTTACACACTCGCCTATTATGCTGTCTGCATTTGTCCTTGTTTTACCTATTTTTAATTTCTTAACCGCTATAGGTCTTGTTACTATAAGGCATAAAATCGAAACTACTAAAAACAAAACTATTTGTACATTGAGTATGAATCCTAAACTACTACTTATCCATGCTACAATAGCACCAAAGGCAAACCAAATAGTAGTTAATCCCATAGTAGCAGCTTCAATTACAATACACACCACTATAACACATAGCCAGGCCCATCCAATATAATCCATATATACCTCCGAAGGTTTATTCATAATAAATTATATACCCAAATCGTTAAAAAATAAACACATTTATTTTATCTTCAATCAAAAATTCCATTTAAAATTTGATAGGTATTTACATATGTATTATATATACTTACTGCATAATGCAGGTGAGGTCCAGTTGAAAATCCTGTGGTACCTACGGTTCCAATAATACTTCCTTTTTCAACAACATCTCCTACTTCAACAGCTATTGTATCTAGATGATAATATGATGTAAATAACCCCATTCCATGATCAATTACTAATGTGTTTCCTGTAGATAAAAGCCCTTTCATCGCAAGTGTTACCTTACCGTTATTAGGAGCCTTAACCTCTGTTCCTGTTGGTGCAGCTAAATCTATTCCAGAATGTCTTGATGATGACAATTCATCATTAACATACCTTATTTCAGCAAAATCAGTTGTTAACTTCCCTTCAATCGGCATTATGAATTGTCCGTCCCATAATTTTTCTGGTGAAGAATTCGTTCTTGCAGGTTTTACATATTGTGCAAATTCTTGAATTGCATTATAGTCATTATTACTGTTATTTAAGTCCTCAGACACTGTTAGATGTTGAACCTTAAATTCTTTATTCTTAATATTAAGTATTTTTGTCTTTTTATACTCAGATGGTTTTCCTTCATTAAAAATTGCATTAACTTCGTAATCACCTGATTTTGCATATAAGTCTATTGGTAAAATCGACATATATTTATCTTTGTATGGGAAAACATCTATTTTATCTTTTACTGCATCTGTCACTAACTTTACAGTTTCATCCTCATTTATGTTATCAATAGAAATAATCAATATATTTCCTGGGTAATTTTCTTTTGTAATAATTGTAAAGTCCGCCGGATTATCTATTTGAGCCATAAAACTTACTGTTTGACTTCCATATGAAGAGTTATCTTTTTGATTCCATCTAAACTCCGACTCTATTAAATATTCTCCATCATATTGAATTGAATTTATAGCATCTAAAATACTTTTGCTTGTATAAATAACATCGCCCTTAGAATATACCCTTGTAATTTGCGTATCAGGATCAACATCAAATTTAACATCAAACTTGCCATCTTTATTAACAATAATCTTTTCACTTGATTCCTGTAATGTACCTGATTTGCTTACAAATTCTTCATTTATATTCTTATAGTTCCAGTCATATTGTATAGTTGGATTGATTAATTTACCTTTATTGTAAATATGTATTTTTTTCATCAACTTAGAAATATAAACATATGAAAAGTTATTGTCTGCTATCAAATCCTTGGCAATACTTTCTTTAATTTTATATACATTGCTATCCTTTGATAAATAAACATTATCGCTTTCAATATCAAAGCTCATTATATATCCATCCCGCTTAGAATCACTGTTAACATATATTTCAAATGAAATTAAATTTGAAATATTTACATCTACTTTTTCATTTTTTTTAATTGCCCCTTCAATCACTTTTGCTGTCTCAGTATTGTTCATTACAGTATTTCTCTCACCAGTTGCCGGATTAACTATTTCTATTTCAGTTATACCTGATGTGTTTATTCCGCAACTAACGAGAAAAATTATTGAAATTATTAATAATAAATGTCTATTTCTTAAATGCATTAAAACCTCCTATTTTTCATAGTTTTCGTTTTAAAATTTGTTTTATACATTATATTTTAATATATTCCATATATACTATTTTAATATGATAAACTTAATTGAGGTTTTAAATTATGTAGATATTACTTTATTATTATCCCTACTGGACAATGGTCACTTCCTAATATTTCCGGACTTATAAATGAATCAATTAACTCATTTTCAAAGTTTTCTGATACGATAAAATAATCAATTCTCCATCCTGTATTTTTTTCACGTGCACGTCCCATATATGACCACCATGAATAAGCTTCTTCTTTATCAGGATAAAAATACCTAAATGAATCTGTAAATCCGGATGATAATAGTTCTGTCATTTTATTTCTTTCTTCATCCGTAAATCCTGCATTTTTTCTGTTTGTCTTAGGATTTTTTAAATCTATTTCTTTATGTGCCACATTTAAATCTCCACAAATCACTACAGGTTTTTTTTCATTCAATTTTTTAAGATAATTCCTAAAATCATCCTCCCATTTCATTCTGTAATCCAATCTTAAAAGCTCTCTTTTAGAATTTGGAGTATAGACATTTACAATGTAAAAATTATCAAATTCAAGAGTTATAACTCGTCCTTCCTTATCGTGTTCCTCTATTCCCATTCCATATTTTACAGTTATAGGTTCAGTTTTAGAAAATACAGCAGTTCCTGAGTATCCCTTTTTTTCTGCATAGTTCCAATAATCATAGTATCCATCTAATCCTAAATCTATTTGACCCTCTTGTAATTTTGTCTCTTGAAGGCAAAAAATATCTGCATCAAACTCCTTAAATACATCTAAAAAACCTTTAGCCACACAAGCTCTTAATCCGTTCACATTCCATGATATTATCTTCATAAATAATCTCCTCTTTAAATTATCAAATCCTATAAGTATTATATACCATAACAAAATATTTTTAAACACAATGATATTATTAATAATTATAACCTTATCTTGTAATATAATAAATCACTTTTTTATAAATATTTTCAAATTTTCTTACACATACTAAAATCTGATATTATACAGTTTTTATACATCTTTAACATATATTTTATACACTTATTTATTAATAAAATCTTTAGTTTTATTATTTATTTAAATTTTTATTAATTTTTAATTTGAAAACAATATCATACTATGTTATTATAAAAATAGATAACTAAATATACATATTGCCAAATTAAGTGGAGGTGGATTTTTGCTAGAGCCTGAAAGAAGAGATGTTGAGATAAAAATAGGTAGATTGGGTAATTTGGAAATTCTTTTAATTCTACCATTTATAATGCTCATTATGGCGTTTATATTGGATTCTCCAAGCGTTGTTGCACATGGTTTATATAAAATGATTATTTCTCCTGACGTTTTATTAACAGATTATTTGGAAATAGGAGGAATTGGTGCTACTTTTTTAAACGCATCATTATTAGCTTTTATTAATATTTTTATTATATATAAATTAAAATTAAAGATTAATGGTGCTTTAATAGCCGCTATTTTTACTATAATTGGTTTTTCATTTTTAGGAAAAAATTTATTTAATGTCTGGCCTATGTATTTAGGCGGATATTTATATGTTAAATATCACAAGATTGAATTTAAAAACATATTAGTAATAATTATGTTTTCTACAGCACTTGCGCCTGTTACAAGCGAATTAGCATTTGGGTTGAATACTTCCCTGTGGATAAGATTACCCATAGGTATTATTTTTGGTGTATTTTGTGGCTTTATTATAACACCTTTATCATCTCACATGAATAGACTTCATGATGGCTATAATTTATATAACATTGGATTTACTGCTGGGTTGCTGGGAACTTTAATAAATTCATTATTAAAAAGTTTTGGTGTTAATATCAAACAGCAACAAATTCTTTCTACTGAATATGATTTGATTTTAAAAATATTTCTTATATTTTTTTTCATAACTTTAATAATTATTGGGTTTATTATTAATCGTAAAAGCTTTAAAGGATATACAAAAATTTTAAATTTTTCTGGAAGGCTAGTTTCTGATTATACTCAACTTGTAGGATATGGCCTAACATTTGTAAATATGGGGCTTATGGGATTCGTGTCTATGCTTTATATAATAGTATTGAAAGGAACCTTTAACGGTCCCATTGTTGGAGCAATTTTTACCATAGTAGGTTTTTCTGCCTTTGGAAAACATCCTAGAAATACTATTCCAATTATGATAGGTGTTTTTATATCTGGTATTTTAACTATTTTTGATACTCAATCCACTATAGTAATTATGGCAGGTTTATTTGGTACAACACTTGCTCCGTTAGCTGGCAAGTATGGTTTTTGTGTTGGTCTGTTAGCAGGTTTTATGCATTTAACAATGGTAATGAATGTAGGAATAATACATAGTGGTATAAATTTATACAACAACGGTTTTTCAGGTGGACTTGTAGCAGCTATATTGTTTCCACTTTTAAATAGCATTAAGAAAGGGGACTAAATTATGAAATATGAAATACAAAAAATATCTAAAATAGTAGAAGAAATTATTGATTTTTTTTACTCACATTCTACTAAAAAAGTTAATATATCTATTGAAGAAACAAAAGATTCTTTTATTATAGAAGTTCAATCTGATCATATAATTTGCAGCAATGACAATGCAAATCAATTAAAAGATTTATTAAATGTTCAAAGACAAAGAGAAATGGAAGAATATTATTGGCAATTAGCCGGAAATGACCTTGATGGTGATGAATATAATTTAGTAGGTATGATGGTTGACGAATCATATGTTGATTTCAAAAATCCTTCTTTAAAGGTGAAATTGGTAAGGTATAAATAAAAATCGTGTGTTATATTGTACACACGATTTTTATTTCACTACTCGTTATCACATTTCAAAACTCCTGATATTGCAAAATTTTCATGTTCCATGTCTCTGATTATTATTCTAACGGCTTCTTTTTTGCAATCTACAGTATCCACCATTACTTGAGTTATTTTTTCAACCATAGCTCTTTTTTGTTCAACACTTCTTCCCTTTAACATTTCAACTTGAATTATTGGCATAAGTCCTCCTCTTTATTTATTAATTTTTTATGTACATATTTAGATAATGATGAGAAAAGCATCGCTTGGTACAAAACATTAAATTCTATTATATCGCCAAGTTTATATTTTCTTTCACAGTCTTGAATATCTAATATAGTATGGTCGCTGCTAGCACCCACAACCTTTATATTTCTATCTTTAGGTACCAATTTAAAGCAATCTCCAACATCTTGATTTCCAAGCGCTATTATTGCTCTCTTTCTAATTCCTCTATCATCATATTTAGCGTATTCACCAAAAGCATTAACCATGAGTTCTCCTATAGGATATGTAGGTTTGTCATTAAGTTCAACTATTTGTGCTTTTAAAACAAATACATCTGGATTAAGCCCATCAATATTACAATTCCAGTACAAAGGTAAATCTTGTGTATTATTTATTGACTCACCAAGTCTAAGATGATTTATTTTATTAGGAACACCGCCTTTAATAAGTAATGGTAATGTTGTTGTCCCTCCTCCTGAAATAATATTAAGCTTTCTATTAATTTTTGTTTCTACAAGTACTGCTGCATTTGAAAGCTCGCTTAAATTTTTTGTCGTAGGTGCAACTGAACCATAACAACTCAAATTTGAGCCAATGCCTTCAAGTTCAACATTCTCCAATTTATTCTCAACATATAAAGATAAATCTAACAGTGATTCCTTCGTAAAAACACCTTCTCTTAAATCACCCAGATCATACATCAATATCACTTTATAAACTTTATTTTGTTTTTTTGACTCAATATTTAAAAAATCCAAAGTGTCTTTTTCAGATACAAGACTAATATCACTGTACCTTACAACATCTTCTATTTCATTTTTCATAGGTATTCTCACAAGCATCAGAGGTGCATCTATTCCAATATCTTTTAATTCCTTGAGTTGTTCAATTCTAGAACTTCCAATTTGACTACAACCACCTTTTATCATTTCTTTAGCACCATCTGGTATACCTCCAAAACCTTTTATTATACCTGCTACATCGATGCTGTTTCTATTACATAATTCCACTACTATTTTAGTATTGCTGTACAATATATCTAAATTCATTTCGAGCATTGGGTATCTTTCCATAAAAGTCCTCCTAAATATATTCTTATTGTTTCTTTATTTTTTCAATTTTTTCTTTTCTTAATTCAGCAAAAAAGGTTTTTAATATGTCAGAGCACTCATTTTCCAATATTCCAAAATCTACAGACATTTGATGATTTAGATTTTCCATCTGAACAATGTTGAGCACCGATCCACATGCTCCTGTCTTATAATCCTTTGTACCAATAACTAATCTTTCTATACGTGCATTAATTAACGCACCTGCACACATTGCACAAGGTTCCAGGGTAACATACATGGTACATCCAGGCAATCTCCAACCTCCTAAATTTTTGCATGCATCTCGAATAGCTAAAATTTCAGCATGAAGTGTGGCATCTTTTAAAGTCTCCTTTAAGTTATATCCCTTCCCGACAATCTTATCATTTTTTACTATAACCGCGCCTATAGGTACTTCTCTCAAATTATATGCTTTTAGAGCCTCGCATAGAGCTTCTTTCATAAAATATTTATCCATAGTTTTCCTTAAAAGTTATTTAATTAATTATAATTCAAATTTATTGCATACGTCAACATATAATAATTTTTTATTACTATTATTACCTATTTACTTTATTGTATTTTAGCCCTATAATAAAAGTATGGGCAAGCCACAATTATTACCCTAAAGAATTGGAGGATTGAATAGATTTGAAAAATTTTTCTAAAAAAATTATAACGATTGGAATTTGTATTAATATAGTGTTAAATTTAAATTTTATTGCATATGCCGACGTATTAGATACTATTACAGATACAAGTAATAATGAAACATATATTCCAGATGTCGGAATAGAAGATGATACATACATTGAGCCAAATAGTGACATAAACACACAAACAAATATGAGCACCAAAACGAATGAACCTACCTTTTCTGATATAGCGGGGCATTGGGCAGAGAGTAGAATAAAAGAGGCCTCAAAAATTGGATTTGTTACAGGATATCAGGACGGTTCTTTTAAACCTGACAAAACAGTTACTAGGGCAGAATTCGCAACCCTATTAAATAATGCAATGAAAAATAATGATACTATTGATATTAATCTGAAAGATGTAAAAAACAGTGATTGGTATTATAATCAAATAGAAAAAGCAGTTGCTGTAGGTTATTTTTCTGGATATGAAGACAATACATTCAGACCAAACAACCCCATTACACGACAAGAAGTAGCTAAAGTTATAAGTAATGCTATTACTACAGGCGATATTGATGGTGATGGAGCAACACTTTTAGCTGATTATAGCTCCATCCAAGATTGGGCGAAAAACAGTGTTAATATTGCCTATAACAAAAGTTATATAATGGGTTATCCCAATAAAGTGTACATGCCGTCTAAAGCATTAACCAGAGCAGAGGCAGTAAAAATAATTTACGAAATTTTGGATAATGAAAATATTGAGCTTGGATTTAATATAACTAATTATAATGAATCATATTATGGTGCGGTCGTAGTCGGTGATTTAAATATTTTTGATTCCGTTGGATCAGGTAATGTATATATAAATAATGTTACGGTTTTAGGTGACATCAATATCTTAGCAAAGAATGTTGATTCTGTAATTTTAACAGATGTTAAAGTTAGAAATATAGTAGTAGATGACCCAAATAATTCTGTAAAAATAACTTGCAATGATAATATTTACATTAACAATGTCAAGTTATCTGCGGATGCAACAATTTTGAAGCTAGGCAATAACGTTCAGATAAAAAATACTATAGTACAATAAAACCGCCAAAAAATAATTATAAGGGTATGCATATCATATATAATATGCATACCCTTAATTTTAAAATTAATTATTTAGATGTAAGAATTCTCTTGTATTTTTAAAATCACTATTTAAGGAAACCTCATCTATAATTTTATTTGCTCCATCAATACCCTCTTCGACAATCTCAATGTAATAATTATCGAATCCATTTTCTTCTTTTGGATATTGATAGAAATCACCTTGAAAAATTAAATACTCAAATGCATTTTCTTTAGATAAAGACATATTCTCTATATCCTTAATTAAATATAGCCGTATATTATTAATGTCTAAATCATTTATTTCAATATCACTGCTATTAAATCTCCTGAGATTGTAATGTATTTCTTTTCCTTTATAATAATCTTCATCATATAAATAAAAGTATCTTTCCTTTTTAAGCTCATTTGAATTTAAAATTTTATTTGCAATTTCATCTTTTATTTTATTCTCTTTTTCTGAGCCAACATTGTTGCCGTTTAACTTATAATCTCTGATTATAACACTGCCATCATTCATAAGATATGATATTACTACATTGCTTCTATAATAATATGAATTTAAATAATTTTGATTTGTTAACATTTCACGATGTAATTCTGTTATATATTCAATACTATTTTTATCAATAAAAATAGTTACATGACTGTCTCGTGCTCTATCCAAAAGCTTTTCATAATTCTCAATTCCATACTTTTCTTTATTATTCATATAATCGCTAAAAAACCATGAATTATTGCCTATATATGCTGCTTTTACATCCTCAGTATCCGGTATATAATCTTTATACTGTTGAGCAAATATAATTGTACCCCCTGTTAAGGCAATAAATATTGTCATACATCCTGCAAATAATTTAATAGAAAAAATAGAAATTCTAAATGATTTCTCTAAAACTGCTATTATTATATAATATGTCAATGCTGACAGCAATAAGGAGACAATTATTTTACTAGTAACCCCCACTTCATATAATAGCATTGAAAATGTTGCAGGAATTATTATGCTTGCAAGAACAGAAACAAAATACTTAAATCCATCAAAAACTATAAAATCGCCAGTATTCTCATTTTCTCTTCTTTTTAAACACACAACTATAATCAAAGATAAAATTACTATAATTGATGCAAGTATTGTTACATATATAATATCTATCGGTTTATTAAGGTATTCAAAAAAATACAAATAATCTAATTTATAAAAAGTATTAGTTAAAGTATTCATTAAAATATTAGCATTAAATCCAATTACTATATCTTCCAATATTGTAAATACAAATAAAATTATTAGGTAAAACAGAGCGGGTAAAGAAAAATTAAATATGGTCATGACCCCTGCCATTATAGTGTTACCTGTCAGTATAGATGATAAGGATGTTAAAAAAATACCTGCTACAAGCCATGGTACTAAAAATTTTAATACCTCATAATATTCATATGATGCATGATGAAATCCAATAGATATTGATAGGAGTATTATTAAAAAAAATGAAAGAGCAATATTTGTTACAATAATTACCGATATCTGTTTAGTTAGCGAAACTGGTTTTGATTTATAATATCCAAGCTTAGAATCATTATGTAAAAAACTATTATCAATTAAACAATTTATAAATACAATAATAAATATTTCAACAATACCCACTAATATAAAGAATTCTTCTGAAAACTTTAGTATATATGGAATTAGCAACGTAGTAACAAATATTATTACTGTAGAAATGAAAAACCAATTTCTTTTTTGTTTTAATGAATGAATCAGCAGCTTTACAAAATCATTAGATATCAAGGTCTTCTGTTCCATATCCTACACCTCCTAGCTCAGTGATAAAAATGTCTTCAAGGCTCATTGATAGTTCATCAAATATAATAACCTTATATTTATTGTTTAAATATATTTTAAATTTTTCTACACTACCAGTTAAGGTACATATATATATACTTCCTATTTTAGCCATCTTTAATATTGTAAAATCATTATTGTCTATCTTTTCTAAATCACCTTCAATAGCAAATTGAACTCTTCTTATATCATTTTTCATTTTTTCTAAATTTTCTTCTTTTAAGATTTTACCCTCATGCATAATACCTACTTTATCACATATATTATCCAACTCTTTTAAGTCATGAGAAGATATTATTACTACCATTTCATTATCAATAACCTCTTGAATCAAAACACTCCAAAACTTTCTTTTAACTACAGCATCTAATCCATCAACTATTTCATCAAGAAGAAGAACTTTTGGCTGAACAGATATGGCCATAATAAAAGCTGCCTGCTTTTTCTGACCTTTCGACATTTTATTTAAATTTTTATTCACATCCAAATTGAAAAATTCAACTAGACGTTTAAATTTCTCATATGAAATATTTTTATATAACAGCTTTTCAAATTCAAATAACTTATTTAATGAATATTGATTTGGAAAAAACAAATTATCCTGAACATAGTAAAATTCTTTAATAATTTCTGAGTTCTCACATACTGCATCTCCATTAAAAAAGATATATCCGCTGTCTTGATTATATATTTTCATAATATGCTTTAGTAATGTTGTTTTACCACAACCATTTGATCCTACAAGTCCATATATTTGACCTACATCCGCATTTAAATTTATATTATTTAATACTTGAAATTCTCTGAATTTCTTGCTTAAATCATTTACTCTTAACATTCAATCCTCCATATAACTACATCAATACTAATATATTATTTACCATTTTAATAATATCATCACTACTAAGTCCTAGTTCGCTTAAAGATTTTATTGTTTTAAATAGTTCCGCATCAAGTTTTTTGATATGTAAGTTCCTCAAATCATCAGAACTTTTTACAAAATTACCTCTACCTTTGACAGAATAAATATAATTTTCTAGTTCCAAAACCTTATACGCTTTTTGAATTGTATTAGGGTTAATTTTAGTCATCGCAGCAAGTTCTCTAACAGATGGCAATTTATCATCAGGTTTGAGTGCTTTTGATAATATTAATCTTGTTATCTCATCATAAATTTGTTCATAAATCGCTTTGGAACTTGTATAATCAATGTTTATCAAACCGCACCTCCTATTAAATATAGCTACTACTAATAATATTACTGTTTACAAAATCATGTAATCTTCCCTCATATATGGCTTTAAGATCCATGGAATTGTAATCGTCAGGCGTTACTAAAGACACTTCTTTCTTTAAAGGTATAATACCCCATAGCAAATAAGATACGAAACTAGAACAAACATAGCAATAATCTCTCTTCGGCGGTACATTAAAATACATTAAAAAAACATTTAATATTCCGTACTTAAAACTGTTTGGGGATTCTATAAATTTATTTAATCTCTTCATAATGATGTTGTATTCTGAATCTGTTACTTCAAGCTTGTAAATCTTACATTTAGTTTCAGGATGCATCTTAAATACACCGCTATTTATATTCTCTTTTACAAAACCACCAATAAAAGGAAACCACATTATCTTTCTCCCAAAACTATACATAGTTGAACAATCATCAGTTAAAGAAATTGATATATGATTGTATGGTTTTTTAGAAAAAGCTTTTAATGTCTTAGATATTATAGTATTTGTTTGTGTCAAAACAATGCTTATTTCTTTCATATATGCTCTCCATTAATATAATTAATAATACGCGTGTATTAATACACGTAGTACAGTAAATGTATTATATACTATACTAAAGTACTTGTCAACTTAAATTTCAAATAGAAAAATCCACCTATCATGGTGGATTTTTCTATTTGAAATTGGTGCACCTGAGAGGAATCGAACCCCCGGCACATGCCTTAGGAGGGCACTGCTCTATCCTACTGAGCTACAGATGCAAATTAAATAATACATAAAGCGATTTATATTTTAAACTTACAATTATGAATTTTATACTAAATTTACGCATTTGTCAATATTTTTGTTTGGTGCTTTCTTTGTTTTCTTTGTTCAAACCAAACTATGTTTTATACTAGCTATCACCTTCAGTTTTTAGCTTATATAATATTCATAAGCAAGTTGTATGTCAATAAATAAAATATGATTACAAAAGATGACACCTCCTGTAATCATACTTAAATTATCAACTTCATTATATTAAAATTTTATAATCCAAATAAATTCTGTATAAATCTAAATACTCTTATAAATATATTAGCTTTTTTTATGTCTTCATTGACAATGGCATCAACTTGTCCTACTTCCTTATCATTTACGTATATATTAACTGTTCCTATTTTCTCTCCTTTTGACAAAGGAGCAGAAACTCCTTCATTATACGATATTTGAGTCTTTACAACTTCGCCATTTTTTACAAGTTTCTTGAAATCAGTTGAAGGATAAACATCAATTTTACCAATTTTAGAACTAGATACATAAACAGTATCCACTGGTACCGTTGTATCTGTAAGCTTCTGGCTACTAAAATTATCTCTGCCATATTCCAATAATTGCTTTGTTTTATCTATTCTATCTTCGTGGCTTTGTGCACCCATAATTATTGCAATAAGCCTAAAATCCTGTCCAGATCCACTAATTGGCATAGTAGATACAAGACATAACCCCGATTTATCTGTATAGCCAGTCTTTAAACCGTCAACTCCGTCAATCACTCCAAAAACTGGATTTGTTGATGCTTTACTAAAGTTTCTTTCTGGAACTACAAGCTCTTTTTGTGATGTTATCTCCAATGTTTCAGGATATTTCGTTAAAATATATCTTGCTAATTTAAATATATCTGAAATTGACATATAATTTTGTCCAGTTTCTTCATCATTAATTGGCAATCCACTTGGATTTATAAAGCTTGCAGACATTAACCCCAATTCAGCAGCTTTTTCATTCATCATTTTAACAAAATTATCTTCAGTTTTACCTACATATTCTGCTATTGCAGTTGCACAATCATTTCCTGATACTATGAGCATTCCTTTTGTAAGCATGCTAAGTTTTAATGTTTCTCCAGATACAAGTCCAAATCTGCTACCCTCTGTAGCAGCAGCATGTCCACTAATTGTCACATCGTCATCTAATGATATTTCATTATTTGAAACAGCCTCTTTCATTAATAAATATGTCATAAGTTTCGAAATACTCGCTATAGCAAGTTGTTCATTTATGTTGTACTCATATAGAATTTCTCCAGTTTCTACATCACCAAGAAGCGCACCTTTTATATATTCATTGACATTAATTTCTCCAAAAACTACGGTATTAGATAGCATAATAACTATTAGACATATCGATAGTATTCTACTTGCCTTTTTCATTCATTACCTCCAAAAATTCATATGACATAATTATATAATATTTTTACAGAAAAATCATTAGAAAAATAAAAAAATTTATTGTTAATAATTAACTTATATATATCCTTATATGTGCACTAATCTATCAACAATCTCTCAACGTTTTTCATAATTAGAAATTAATTTTTTCCATACCTCTCATATATGGTCTAAGTACTTCCGGTATTACAATTGTTCCATCTTTTTGCTGATAATTTTCTAGTATGGCAGCAAAAGTTCTTCCTACTGCTAGACCTGAACCATTCAAGGTGTGTATATATTTAAGCTTTCCATTACCATCAGGCCTATATTTTATATTTGCTCTTCTAGCTTGAAAATCTTCGAAATTTGAACATGAAGATATTTCTACATATCTATTATAGCTTGGCATCCACACTTCTAAATCATATGTTTTAGCCGAACTAAATCCTATATCACCAGTGCAGAGTTCCACAACTCTATAAGGAATCCCCAATCCTATTAGTATATTTTCAGCAAATCTTGTTAACCTTTCAAGTTGCTCATACGATTCCTCCGGAGTTGAATACATAACCATTTCAACTTTGTCGAATTGATGATTTCTTATTAATCCTCTAGTATCTCTGCCTGCAGAGCCGGCTTCAGCCCTAAAACATGGAGTATATGCTGTCATATATACTGGTAAATCAGATTCATCCAAAATTTCATTCCTATATATATTCGTAACAGGAACTTCTGCAGTTGGTATCAAGTAATAATCTTTTTGATTTAATTTAAACATATCTTCTTCAAACTTTGGAAGTTGACCTGTTCCAAACATACTCTCTCTATTTACCATAAAGGGAGGTGCTATTTCTGTAAATCCATGTTCTACAGTATGTTTATCAAGCATGTATGCAATAATTGATCTTTCCAACCTTGCGCCTATTCCTTTAAAAATTGAAAATCTTGTACCAGTTATTTTAGTAGCTCTTTCAAAATCAAGTATATTAAGGTCCACACCTAAATCCCAATGAGCTTTAGGTTCAAAATCAAATTCAATTGGTTTTCCCCATTTTCTTATTTCCTTATTATCTGCATCGGAGAATCCTGTGGTAATATCCGGATTTGGTGTGTTTGGTATGCTTAAAAGCTCCTCTTCAATACTTAAGTCTATTTTTTTAACATCATTATCTAATGTTTTTATTTTATCAGCTAAGTCTTTTGTATCCTGCAGTAAAGAAGTAACATCTTTGCCTTCTTTCTTTAATAATGGAACTTGTTTTGATTTCTTGTTTTGTTCCGCCTTCATGTTTTCAACTTCCACAAGCTTTTCTCTTCTTACCTTATCAAGTTCCAAGACCTTTTCAAGACTTAACTCTGAATTTCTTCTTTTTAATAATTTCTCAACTTCTTCTGAATTTTTTCTTATTCTTTTAATATCTAACATCTCTTCCTCCATATTAATACTTGTCTATAATAATAAAAAATCTCGTCCCAAAATTTTAGAGACGAGATATGCCCGCGGTGCCACCCTAATTATTGTACTATTTTGCACAATCACTTAGTTAAATTAACGCCTTAACGCGTTCAGATTTTTTACACCTGAAAATTCAAGAACGGATTCAACAAATATTTATATCAGTTTTCACCTAATACTGACTCTCTTCAATAAATATACGGTTTACTACTTTCTATCAAAATTTAATATGTAATTTAATAAAAATATATAATAATAAAAATTTTTTTAATGTATTGCCGGTGAAATAATACAAATAGCTTCCATATCTTCGTCATCTGGGTTATAAACTAAATGACCATTTCTTTCCGGAACACATATACTGTCTCCTTTTGAAACGGTATATACCTTATTACCTATATGGCATTCTATTTTACCTTTTAAAATATAAATAAATTCTTTTGCATCATTCACTATTGTATTATTACTAATCCAAGTCTTAGAAGGTAGCCTAAAGAAAAATGCTTCTACATTCAAAGAACTGTCCTTATTACGTTCAAATGGAGTCAAAAATTCTAATTCCACATTAATATTGCTAAATTTAACTTTTGTTCTTTCGTTATTAGGAATAGTGACTACACTTTTTGTATTTTCATCCATAAATAATAACGACAATGGTATTTCTAATGCTTCTGCCATTCGCTTCAGCACTGCTAACGATGGAGATATCAAATCTCTTTCAATCTGAGATATATATCCAGATGTTACATTAATTTGCTCCGACAATTCTACAATAGTCAAATTTTTGCTTTTTCTTATATTTCTAATTTTTTCTCCTATCAATATACTTACCCCTCTATTCATATATTATAAAATTTGCTAAAAATCGATACCCTTACCTAATATTATACACTAAATTCTATAGTTGTCACGAAAAAAATACTAAATATTAATTAAAAATTACAATTATTTTAGACAAAATTTTATTTTACTAATTCCAGATCGTCATATTTATTTTGTTTACAGTCTTTTAAAAAAATATATGCTGTGATATAATTAAATATTGTATTTCATTGTGCTACTATGTGAAATCTTAGTATACTACTTAGATAATAACATAATATAATCTTAAAATGTAATGAACAATAAAGGGGTTTATAATGAGCGAATATAAAGATAAGTATATTGAAGAAATTAATTATCTCAAAGAGATAATTGATTTGATTAACTATAAATTAGAAGTAGAGACTAACAGTCTTGAAAATAAAAAAGTAGATTTGATTACAGCTCGTAAAGAAATGTGGGAAAACACAACTCATTCATCAGCTGATTTTGATAAGGTTTCTGATGCAAACCAATATTTAAGTGCTCTTCAAGCACAAACTCTAAGTTATAGTGACACTGCAAATTTAGTTTCACGATTTGAAAAAATGCTTGACAGCCCATATTTTGCGAGAATTGATTTCACTGAAGATGGTTATGGTGATACAGAAAAAATATATATAGGTCTTTTTAACTTAATGGATGAAGAAACTCATGATATTAAAATTTACGATTGGCGTGCGCCTATTTCAAGCATATTTTATCGCTCAGAAATTGGTTCAGTTGAATATATTGCACCTGTAGGTAGAATAAAAGGTAATGTATCACTTAAAAGACAATATAAGATCAAAAAAGGTAAAATGGAGTATTTTTTTGATAGCAATATTAATATTCTTGATGAAATATTGAAAGAAGCTTTATCAAAAAATATGACCTATAAAATGAAAACTATTGTCGAGACAATTCAAAAACAACAAGATTTAATTATACGAGATTTAGTAAATGAGCTTCTTATCGTTCAAGGAGTTGCTGGAAGTGGGAAGACGTCCGTTGCTCTCCATAGAATTGCATTTCTTTTGTATCAAGGTCTGAATTTAAATTTAAGTTCGAACAATATTGTTATAATTTCTCCTAATACTCTTTTTTCACAATATATTTCTAATGTTTTACCTGAATTAGGTGAAGAAAATATTGAAGAATTAACTTTCGAAAGTATTTTTAATGAAATTCTTGAAAATAAATTATCGATACAAACTAAAAGCGAGCAATTAGAGGAAATAATTTGTACTGAAAGTGAATTTGAAAAGGATTTTTTAAGATCTTATATAGAATTTAAAGGTTCTTCTGTTTTTCTAGAAATAATTAATCGATACATTTCATATTATGAACACAAATTAATTAAATTTGAAGATGTATATTTTAATGGAAAAATAATAGAAAACCGTGATTTGCTTAAGTCTTTACTATTAAGTAAAAAATTAAATATGCCTACTGCGAAAAAACTAAAAATTATAGAAAATAGAATTCTTGATAAAGTTCATGATATCCAAAAAATTCGACGAGCAAAAATTGAAAAGATTGTTGGAAATTCCTATAAACACCAATTTGAAGTTAAATCATTTACAAGAGTTATTGCCTCTAAAGAAACTTTAAGGCTTACACAAAGACTACATAAGTTTACAGAATTTGATTGTTATGATCTTTATAAAAATTTGTTTAAAGATAAAGAAGTATTCTTCAAGTTATCTAAGGGTTTAGATTTACCAGATAATATAAGTGATATAATTGATTATACCAATAAAAATATATCGGATAAATATAACATTCCTTACTCTGATGGAATAGGGTTAATGTATTTAAAATTAAAAGCAGAAGGATGCAATATATATAGCAATATAAAGCAAGTTATGGTTGACGAAGCTCAAGATTACTATCCCATACATTATAATATACTTAAGCTTATATTTAGAGAATCAAGATTTACTGTAGTTGGGGATATTAATCAAACCATTGAAAAGGAAACTGACTTGTCCATTTATGATGATATTATAAAAATTTTTAATAAAAATAAAAGCAGTAAGATTTTATTAACTAAAAGTTACCGAAGTTCTTTTGAAATAAGTAAATTTAGTCAAAAACTTTTAGATAATATAATTGAAACTGAATTTTTTAAAAGAAACGAAGGTAAACCAGAAATTTTTACCAAATCTACTCAAGCCGAACTTGAAGACAAAATAATTGCAGATATAAATAAATATAAATTGCAAGGTCTTGATTCTATAGCAATAATATGCAAGAGTAGAAAACAAGCAACAAATTTATACTTCAGGCTGAAAAATAAAATTGATATTAAACTCATTGACAGTAGTGAAAGTATCTTTGTAACAGGAACAATAATTATACCCGTATACATGGCTAAAGGATTAGAGTTTGATTCTGTCATAATTTATGAAACAAATAATTTAAATTATAAATCAAAATCTGATAAAAAGCTATTGTATATTGCATGCACTAGGGCATTGCATAAACTCTCATTATATTATACAGGTAGAATTAGTGATTTTCTGCTTTAATAATATTTTTCATTTGCCTGAATAGAATATTTTTGATCTGAAATAAAAAATATTCTAAATATAAGTAGTTTTATTGTTTAGAAATATGTATTAAGGGTAAAAGAACTATGTAAAAAATAGTGAATAGATTATAGGCTATATCTACGATAGTTTCGTCTATATTCGGAATTTAATATATAAGGAGAGCTTTTTACTATGAAGGATTACAAAATCCGAAAAAAATTATGGGTGAGCTTTGGCTCTGTCGGAATATTGATTGCAGTGATTTGCTTAGTAGCATTTTATTGCATTATAACAGCAAATATTAGATTAGAATCATTGTATAATAATAATCTTATAGCATCTAATGCAGTAGGAAGAATGCGTGAAATATACCAGCACGAACGTGCCCTGTCAAGAGATGTAATTGTTATGGATGCAGTCAGCAGTGCTACTATGAATTATGTCGATGAACTAAATGAACTTGACAATGAAATGCTAGAAAATTTTGACACATATGAATCTACCATTAAAAATCAAGATAATCGGGATATCTTTGAAAAAATAAAATCTTTATATTTGGGTGATTATGCAGATTTTAAAAATAGGCTTAAGGAACTTGCACTTGCAAAAAATTCACAGGCAGCTCTTGAGCAGTTGCTTTCAGATTCTCAACTTAATGAAGATATGAGTAATTATCTTGATCAAATTGAAAATTTAAATCAAGGATATGCACAAAAAGCAATGAAAGATTCAAAACGATCCGAATTTTATGCATATTTTACAGGTGCCGTGTTTATAATTTTTGCAATATTTTTAGTTTTCTATCTGATTAAAAATTTAAACAAAATGATTGCGGGGCAAATTGAGAAGGTTGTTAATGCAACAAATGAAATTGCTATGGGTAATGTTGATGTATGTGTTGATATTGACAGTATGGATGAAATAGGTCAATTGGCTAAGGACTTTAACATCATGATAGATGGTATCCGTGAACAGGTTAAGATTGTCAAAGCCATAGAAACTGGTGATTTAACTGTTAAAAGCATTCCCCGCTCTGATAATGATGCAATGTCATTATCTCTTAATAAAACCTTGTCGAATTTGAATATTCTGCTAGGAAACTTTAAAGATTCATCTGAACAGGTAAATTCAGGAGTATTTGAAGTGGCAAATGCCACCCAAAACATCGCTTCGGGTGCAACAGAACAGGCTGCCTCCATTCAGGAATTAACGGCTTCCATTACAAGTATTTTAGAAGAAGCAAATGAAAATTCATCATATGTTAAAGAAGCATCAAAATTATTTAAAGAAGCAGACTTAGGTGTACAAAAAAGTAATGAACGTATGGAAAACATGTTAGTTTCAATGCAAAAAATTGGAGATTTTTCTCAATCAATTTCTGGGATTACAAATTTGATTGAGGACATTGCTTTTCAGACTAACATACTTGCTCTCAATGCAGCAATAGAAGCTGCACGTGCCGGAGATGCGGGAAAGGGATTTGCCGTAGTTGCAGATGAGGTCCGAAATTTGGCTTCAAAATCTGGTGATGCAGCAAGAGAAACTGCACAGTTAATAGAAAATACTGTTCTTGCAGTTGAAGAAGGAACCGAAATTGCTTCCGATACAGCAGAAGTTTTACTTGATGTTTCTAAAAGAGTCTCTGTAGTTGATGAAATTATGGCAAAAATTGAAAAGGTATCATATGAACAAAAGTCAGCAATAGAACAAATAACATCCAGCGTAGAACAGATTTCATCTGTGGTACAAAGCAATGCCGCATCAGCAGAAGAAAGTTCAGCGTCAGCAGAAGAACTGTCTTCACAGGCTTCGATACTCATGAATGAAATACATAAATTCAAATTAGTAGAAAAAGCTCAGCCTATGCTTTTACAAGAGGTCGATTAAAGTTTGCACCTACTGAGATACAAAAATATTAGGAAGATATAATTAATGATAAATTATGATATAGAAAAAACCAGATAATTAAAATAATTATCTGGTTTTTTCTATCTAGTACTGATGTAACTTCAATAATTCATTCTACTAATAGAATTTTCTTCATTAAAGAAGATTTCCCATTTAAATTCATACAAATTTAGATTTAAGCAGCATGTATTTATATTTTGATTGTGGACACCGTGGAAAAAAGATTTCTTATCTTTCTCCAAAGAGAGCGCCAAATTCTCAAAATAAATCAGATTCTCCGCAGGCAATGACCAATTTTATGATGCCATAAATCCTCAGACTCTTCACGGCCGTGTTCAAATAATTATGCGGCTGTTTTCGGTCGATGTACTTGCCATTGATAATTCCTGCCCTGTTTTCTGATGAAAGGCGGCGGGAGCTTCTTCGGTTGAACCATATCTGGCGGCGGCTTTAAATGGATGATTTGTTTCTGCGCCAATGGTTTTGGCGAAGCGGAGCGCTCCAGAAACGGGTAAGCCTGCCAGCATGAAATGGACTGTTTTCGCATATTTTTCATTCTTTTGCCGGTTGGAATTATTGTGAGAATTTCACTGTAGCCACTGCCAGTGCCTCGGAGCAGAGTATCCCCTTGGTGGGGAGGCTCACACGCTGTCACAAACGGCTCACACGCCGTTTCAACTGATGTGGTGGTGTCTACTGCTTCATCGATGCGGCTATCGCTTACAGGGGCGCAGCTGGGTTCCACGTTTTCGGAGCAAATTTCTGCATGGAGGGTCTCGGCAAAGGCATCCTCCTGAATGGCATTCATGAGCGACAGCTTGGAAAGGTTCCGTTCCACCGCAAGGTCAATATAAAACGAACGCTGCGCATCGGTTTCACAGCACTCCAGTATCACGGCATTTTGTGTCCAGCCAAGGGACTGTGCCCTGCTCATAAGAGCCGGGCTGTTTTCATAAGTGCGGTAAAAGTCACGCATCCTGCGGAGATTGCGAAGAGAGAAGCCTTTCAGCGATGGAAACCGGTCGGCGAGCATCTCAGACAAATGCGTAATAAACGCTTTTTCTCCCTGACGGCAGATACATTGACCGATCCTCGTATAAAGCTCCAGCAGTGCCCGATTGCAGGGCTTTTCATCTTTTTCATAGCATTCAGCTACCGCAGAGGCAATCTGTTCCAGATACAGGGCACTGTTTTTTTTCAATGCTTTCATAGGTTTCTCCTTTCCGGCTCCGTGGGAGCCTGTTTTTTTATGTACCCAGCAGAGCAAGCTCCGCCGGTGAAATGCTTGGAATTGTTAGTAGCTTTGTTTCATTTCAAGGCCGCCGTCCTGTTGTGCAGTTGCTTCATCCATATGAACGCCCAGCCGGTTGGGAAGATAATCACTCAGCCAAGTGCCGCCGAAAGCACTGTGTGACTGCAAACGCCATATGGCGAGCTTTCCCATATGCAAATCCACATTTTCCATAGAAAACAGCAGATTGGTGCAGCCGTCATGCTCAAAAGCGAAAACATCCTTGAAGGTATCGCCGTTTTGCAGAATTCTTTCCTGTGTCAGCAGCTCGTTGATGCCGTTTACCCATTCTGAAAGCTCCCCGCCAAAGCCTTGAAGAATCAGTCCCTCATGGTCTGTCATGGTGCGAAGCTCATCTGTCGTAATCCGTTTCACGGTGCATCCTCCTTTCATTCCATCCTCATGCCGAACTGCGGAGTGGGACTTTCCTCCGGCTCAGACGGTGCTGGACGCGAGAGCACCGAGAAGCTGTCCTCTCCGGGAACGACACCGAGGGTGCGTCCATTGTCAAAGGTGCAGTGAAGCGTGCCGATGTCATCTACAAAATTTACAGTTCCTTCCGTTCCCGGCGCAATGGGCGCATAGGGGTCATCCATACTATTGAGTCGGATGCGGGTTCCGCTGGGATACCGCTCCTTCATCCGCTGTGCTTTTTGGTAATCGAAAAACATTTTCATTCCTCCTGATATGCTTTGAATTTATGTTCAGCTACTTATGGGATATAGAAAATCAGGTGCAGGATATTTCACCGCACCTGATTGCTGTTGCCCTTATATGATCTGCTCAATCTCCGTTCCGTCCTTGAAACGGATGAGCAGTTTTTCTTCGCTGAGTACCGTAATGGCGCTGATCAGCTGCCGCACCGTGACCTCGTCAAAGGCAGTGATGCCGGTGTCCGCCGATTCCAGCTCGGCGGCAAGCTGCTCTGCACGCTCGTCCGCCTGTTCGGTATCCTGCTTATTTTTCTCCAGCTCGCTCCGTTTTGCCACCAGTGCGGAGAATTCCATACTGACCTTCTTCAGGTCCTCATCGTATTGGGTGGAATCCGCTCCCACGGCGGCGGCAAGCTGAAGGAGCCGGTACTGCTGTTCCCGCAGTTGAGAAAGCCTGCTGTCGATGGCTGCAAGGCTGGTTTCGCCATTTCCCGGCAAAAGGGCTGTTCGGATGCTGTCCTGCAGAATTGCTTTCAAGCTCTTTTGGCTGAACATTTCGTTCATGGCACTGACCACCGCAGTGTGAATCCTGTTTTCCTCCAGCGTGGGGGCGTCCTTGCAGAACTTCTTACCATTCTCCAGACGGTTGATGCACCGCCAGACAATTTTTTTACCCTCCGGTCTGGTCCATGTCACTCTGCGGTAGGGACTGCCGCAATTTCCGCAGGATAACAGCTCGGTCAGCACATATTTGCCGCTGTATTTGGCAAGCTCGGTTTTGGCGGCGGTACTGACTTTTTTCAGGCTGGATCGCCGTGCCATTTCCTCCTGCACCCGCTGAAAGGTCAGCCGGTCGATGATGGCGGGATGGCTGTTCTCCACGTAGTATTGGGGAAGCTCACCGGTGTTCTTCTTAGTCTGGCGAGTAAAAAGGTCTGCGATGTAGGTTTTCTGGAGCAGAGCGTCCCCCATGTATTTTTCGTTTTGAAGCATCCCCCGTATCACGCCGTCATTCCACTTTTTATGCCCCCGCGCCGTTTTGATGCCGTCCGCCTCAAGGTCTGCGATGATTTTGGCTACGCTGTGCCCAATCAGATACCGTGAAAAAATCCTGCGGACGATTTCCGCTTCCTCCGGGTCGATTTCAGGCAGATCGTTCTCGCCCCGGCGATAGCCTAAAAATCCGGCATAGTGAAAGTAAACCTTGCCGTCCTTGAAATTTTTGCGGTGTCCCCAGCGGATGTTGCCGCTCATGGACTCGCTCTCGGCCTGTGCCTGGCTCATCATAAAGGTGAGAATCATTTCATTGTCCATGTAGAGGGTGTTGACATTTTCCTTTTCAAAGAAGACGCCCACGCCCATCCGCTTGAGCCTGCGGACATAATCCAGACCGTCCAGCGTATTCCGGCAGAACCGGGATACCGATTTGGTGATAATCAAATCCACCTTGCCCTTTTCACAGGCCTTGATCATCCGCAGGAAATCCTTGCGCTTTTTGGTGGAGGTTGCGGTTTTGCCCTCGTCCGCAAACATATCCACCATGGTCCACTCCTGCTGGGCGGCGATTTTTTCGGTGTAATATTCAATCTGCGCCTGATAGCTGTCGAGCTGTTCCTCGGAGCTGGTGGAAACGCGGCAGTAAGGCGCTACCCGCAGGCGCTGCTTGCGGATATCCTTTTGGTTGTGCTTGGGATCAGCGGGAATCACCGTGACTTTTCTCACTGCGCTTTCGGGCACTTTGCATCCTCCTTTCCATCTGCTTCAAGGGTTTTTCCGTTGATGAGTCGCAAGCGGAGACTGCCGTGGGCGGTAAATTGGATTTCCTGCACTGCGATTGTGAAAAGCTCTCTGAGAAGTTCCGCATTGATGGATTGTGTAAGGATTTTCTCCTTCAGTCTCTGCATCTGATAGTAAGGCATATAATCAGGCAGTCCGCTGTATTGCTCGGCGGCACAGGCCAGTATCAACATTTTGGTGTACTCCTGTCCCGGCTCCGCTTTGTTCAGCTCCCGGATGACCTCGTTCTGGATGCGTACCGCCTCCAGCGTCGGCTCCTCTGTATTTTGCGGCAGAAACCATTCTAAGAGGTTGGGGGTCTGCGCCAGCACATTCAGCCTATCGGATAGGGCTGTGCGGATGTCCTCGTCCTCTATGTAACGGCGGTTGGTACAGCCCTCCTTTTCGCAGTACCAGCGGGGCTTTCCCCCAGCTCTGGTATCGCGGAGCATCCTGCCGCCGCACACGCCGCAGACCGCTTTTTCACGGATGGGTCCGATATAGTCCGGGCAGGGTGTATAGGCATTCTTTTCTCTCCTGATAAGCTGGGCACGCAGAAAGGCTTCCGGCTCAAGGATGGGGGGATATTCCTTTTCCCCAAGATAGCGTTCGTTTTCGAGGATGCGCTTGACCATGTGCTTGTTCCATTCGGCCGTGTGGCTGTGGTAGCGAAGCCCCCGGCGCATCATTTCGGCGGCAATTTTGCTGTAGGCCATGCCGTCAGTATAAAGCCTGAAAATCTCTTTGACCGCCGCTGATTCTGTGGGACAACACTGCAGCTCACCCCTTTTCATGGTGTACCCGAAGGGGATTTTTCTCTGCCATGCCATATTACCGCACCGTCCTTTCCATGGTTTCTTTCAGCATCAGACCGTTGTGAAGGCTGATATTCATTGCTGTTTCCGATGAGATGAAGATGCTCTCCACCAGCGTTTCAAACACTTCCTCCGTGAGCGCCTCCAAATATTCGGGGCTGTCCTCCAGATAATCCAGCATGGCTTGGGTCGCTTTAATCTGACTGTCCTCGCCGTTGGCCTCCATGATGCGGCGGCGTTGACGGCGCAGCTCCCGGAGCTTAAAGTCAATTTCGCCGGTTTGGGATAAATAAAGAGCAGAATCTACGTATCCCTTCGACTTGAGTCGAACAAGAACGAGATTCTGCTCGGTGAGCTGGGCGATTTCCTTGTCGATATCATTGATTCTGCGGTTGGAGCGAAGCTCCTTTTCCCGAAGCTCGGTCAGCTGAGATAAGACTGGGGACAGGATTTGCGCGCGATGCCGTTTCAGCTTGTGGTACATGCGGAGGATTGCCGTGACAATCTGTTCCTCCGGTATCTGTGAGGTGGGGCAAAGGTCTTTGTCACGGTCATGCCTCCGACAAGTCCAGTAGACCTTGTTATTGACGATTTTTCTGCGGAACAGGGTTCCACAGCCTTCACAGCGGATTTTCTTTGCCAGCAGTGCGGAGGAAACCGTTCCGTTTGTCTGCCTCCGTCGGCTTTCCATCAGTGCCTGTACCCGCTGAAAGTCCTCCTTGGAAATAATCGCCTCATGGCAGTTCTCTACAAAATATTTCGGCTTTTCGCCCTTGTTGCGCACTTGCCGGAAGGGGATTTCGTTGGTGGCGAAGCTCTTTTGCCAGAGCATATCTCCGGTGTAGGCGATGTTGGTGAGGATATATGCCACTGTGCTTGGGTGCCAGACGGTTCGCCCTTTCGTGCGGGGGATGCCTGCTTTGTTCAGCTTGTCTGCGATGTCATCCTTTCCCTGACCGCTGAGATAAGCGGCATAAATGCGGCGCACCACCTCGGCCTGTTCGGGAATAATCATCAGGGTGCGCCCCTCCAGCCTGTAGCCGTAAGGCTCGGACGGCGAGAGGTAGTCGCCTTTTTCCATACGGATGCGGACGCTGATCCGCATATTGTTTGAGTGGTTCTGTGACTCCATCTGTGAAAAAGCGCCGTAAATGGTGGCGATCTGCTCCGACGTCATTTTGCCGGTGTCGATGTTCTCCTTTTCAAAGTGGATAGAGATGCCCAGCCGAAGAAGCTCCCGCACATACTGGATATATTCTTTGGTGTTTCTTGCGAAGCGGGAGATGGATTTGACGAGGACGCGGTCGATCTTTCCGTCCCGGCAATCCTGAATCATGCGGTTGAATTCATCCCGCTTGCTTGCCACAAGGCCGGAAATTCCCTCGTCGGCATAAATGTCCGCCAACTCCCAGCTGTCCTGTGCGGCGATGTGCCGGGTGTAATAATCCACCTGTGCGATGTAGGAGTTCTGCTGATCCTCTGAATCGCTGCTCACACGGGCGTATGCCGCCACACGGAGCTTTGCAATTTCCGGCTTTCTCGCCTGTATCAATGTGATTTTCGGCGCTACCGCCGATGTTGAATTGGATTGATACATCTTTTTTCCCTCCTTTCAACGACATACACTACCACACCTCCGGGCATATAGCTACTGAATAGTTGATAATATTCAGAAAACAATTCCGGGACTCAGCAGAGCGCGATGATGGTGGGGCGCAGCCTGCGTTCCAAGTCTTTTTTAACCTGTTCAAGTTCCTTGTCCGTCATGCCCTTGACGGCTGCAAGCCGTGCGAGCTGCTGCAGGGCGGCAGCGTACATCAGATTATCGGATACCTGTGAATGTGTCATGGTGTATTCCTCCCTCATAAAAAAACGCCGGTTTAAGTCCGACGCTGATTGCCAGTGCTTCGTCAATTTTTTTCATTTCCCGCATATCCAGCCTGCCAATCCGTTCCTTGAGCCTTACCCGGTCGATGGTGCGTATCTGCTCCAGAAGTGCAAATGACTCTCTGGATAATCCGCCTGTTCCTGCGATGGCCGTGTGGGTGGGCAGAGGCTTTTTGGGCTTGCCAGTGATGGCGCAGACGATGGTGGTGGGGCTATGGCGGTTGCCTACATCGTTTTGCAGGATAAGTACGGGACGGATGCCCCCTTGTTCCGAGCCGATAACGGGGCTTAAATCGGCATAAAAAATATCGCCTCGGCTGATGGTTTGCATGTTAGCGTTCAAATTTGCACCTCCCTTGTTTGACATTATTTGGTTTCTTAATGGCACAAAAATAGGGACCGCCCTGTATGATCTGCTTCGCTGTGAGAGCCTCCGCAGGCAGGGCGATCCCCATTGCTTCTGACATTAAGATTTCTTGCTGTGCTTAATTTGACACTACTCCCCAAGCACCAGAATCCTGCTGCGCAGGACTCAAAAGGCGACGGCCTGAACTGCGGCTGGCTTCACCGCATCATAGGAATCTCACCTCCACCGGGATCTCCGCTGGCTGCCCTCATTGCGTGGTCCCCCGGTCAAGGGGGGGCTGTGACTGGACAGAAGTATCAATATAGGCTGACGGGATCATTGCGAGACAGGCTGCCACAGCCCGCTTTTCGGTCGGATGGGTACCGCTCTGCACCTTATTTGGCCGTCTTTGATAGGTTGGAAAATGAGAAACCATGAACAGAATAAAAGGAATATGGTCGCTTTCATGTTCTCATCGCCGTCCTACAGGTGGTCTTGGCGCATCCTCCGAAGTCGCTTTCCCTTTTGGGGTCCGTCAGCTAACGTATTCAGGTCGTCGGATATGAAATTTTCAAAGAGCAATGAGGGTGAATAGAAAAACCCCCTCACTACTAAGCCGATTTCGTGAGGGGGTCTACAAAAAATATTTTTACTTTTCTATCATTTTTTTGAGCTTCAGCCGAATCTGTCGTTCACGGTAGCTGATAGTTTGTTGCTTGATACCGGTTTCCCGCTCCAATTCCGACTGAGATTTTCCTTGAAAGTACAGGGCAAAGATTAAAGCCTGTTCCTCCTTAGAAAGCTGTGCGAGGCACCTGTGGAGCTCTTCCGTTATGAGCTTGTCCATGACCACATCCTCCACACGGGGAGAGACAAGGTCCGGAATCCCATCCTCACCTGTAGTTTCCGCCGTATCCATGGCACTGTAATAAAAGACGCCGTTTGCCGTATCCCTTTCCTCCAGATAGGTTTCACGACGCTTCATGCGGTGATAGGTAAAATAGACTTCTTCACTAACCGGTACAAGCTGACCCTGCACCTTGATTCGATACTCTTTTTTCTCTGCCATATGGCTTGTCCTCCGTTTTCTGAAATTTTGATGGTGAGTCAAAATGTCAGAAGCGGAGGGGAACGGCAGCGTGGAACGATAGCTGTTATATATAAAAACAGATTGTTAAATTCTGTAAATTCACGTCGCTGTAGCGGTTTTCTTGTCGAATAAAAAAAGTCAGTAGATTGCCCTTGGCAAAATACTGACTTTTTTAAAGTAGACTTATGAAATTGTGTATGTAGAGTAAGGAATAGATAGATTGCGCCGTCTTTATCTACACCTCCGTGCGGGAGGGTAGCTGTTATTACTCATAGAGATACCTCTTTCTTCCGTGGCAGGCGAAAGCCGGTATCCCGATATCCAAATAATCCGTCAAAAGCCGTAAAAGGGAGCAAGGGCGTGCCCTCTGTTGGAGAGGGCACGCCCTGCGCGGTTTTTGGCAGCCAGGCTATCATAACGTTCCAAAACGTCTTAGACCCTCGGCTTTGCGCCCCCGGTTTTCAGCGGGTTTGCCCTTGGCTTTATTTATTTGTTGTTCTTACTTTGTTGTTCTTACGCCTTTTTCATCCACCTCATAACTATCGATTTAATACCACTTACCTTCGCTCAGAAGCCACTTGCCGGATATCATCACGGCGTTTGCGTCAAAGTAATACCGTTTTTTGCTGGTTTCACTGCCGATGTCCTGCTAGCCCGTCAGTGCTTTGTTGCCGGAGTAATATCGCCAGGTACTGATGTTCGGCGATCAGCGTCTGAAACACCTACAAGCGCACTACCATCTGCACGAATACCCGCCGGATGCTGCGAAAGTATGTTGTTGTCTGCTGTCCAGCGTGACAGCGAACCGTTTTGTTTTGTCCTCGCCCTCCATTTAACAGGCTTTCGTCCTGATTATAAATTCTTTGTATTCAACGCGCGGAAGGAGTTCAGCACTGCAATGATCGTCACGCCAACATCCGCAAACACGGCTTCCCACATAGTAGCGATCCCAACCGCGCTGAGTACAAGCACAATGGATTTTATCGACAAAGCAAGCCATATGTTTTGCTTTGCGATTCGGAGCGTCTTCTGAGATATCTTCATTGCTGTTGCCAGCTTGGACGGCTCGTCGGTCATAATTACGACGTCGGCGGCTTCGATGGCCGCGTCGGAACCCAATCCGCCCATCGCAATGCCTATGTCGGCACGGGCTAAAACAGGCGCGTCGTTAATGCCGTCGCCTACAAAAGCCAGCTTTCCATTTGCCGATTTTTTCGCCTGCGCCAGCAGTTCCTCCACCTTTTCCACTTTATCTCCGGGAAGCAGTTCTGTGTAGACCTTATCCAGCCCTAATTCTTTGCCGACCTTCTCACCCACGCTTTTCGCATCGCCCGTCAGCATCACAGTCTGATGGATGTTTGCTTTTTTGAGCAGCCTTATCGCTTCTGCCGCATCTTCCTTAACCTCATCGGCAATTACGATATATCCGGCATATTGACCGTCAATGGCAACGTGTACGGTTGTTCCTATAATCTCATCCCGCGAATATTCAACACCGATTTTTTGCATTAACTTGACGTTACCGGCAAAAACTTTACGGCCATGAACCGTTGCGCTGACGCCGTGGCCCGCGATTTCCTCAACATCAATAATTTTTTCATTGTCGATATCTTTCCCGTAGGCCGCTTTCAACGAGAGCGAAATGGGATGATTGGAATAACTCTCAACATAAGCGGTAAGCTCCAGCAATTCTTCTTCGGAAATGCCGACAGCGTTTATCTTTTGAACCTTGAACACACCTTTTGTAAGGGTTCCTGTTTTGTCAAACACAACGATTTCAGTCTGCGCCAATGCTTCCAAATAGTTACTGCCTTTGACAAGAACACCGCGCCTTGACGCACCGCCAATGCCGCCAAAGAAGGAGAGCGGTATGGAAACAACCAACGCGCATGGGCAGGAAACAACCAAGAATGTCAATGCCCTGTATATCCAGTCGCCAAAGGTAGCGTCGGATATTACCAGCGGCGGGATGATCGCAATTAGAAGCGCGGCAGCCATAACGATTGGGGTATAAACCCGCGCAAATTTTGTAATGAAGTTTTCGGTGTTTGCCTTTTTGCTGCTGGCGTTTTCAACGAGGTCAAGTATTTTACTGACAGTCGATTCGCCAAATTCTTTTGTGACCTCAATCGTCAGAACACCGTTCACATTGATACAGCCGCTTAAAACATCCGAGCCGACGCCGGCTTCGCGCGGAACGGATTCTCCGGTCAGCGCAGAGGTGTCGATCATTGAATTGCCGTCCAGCACTTTGCCATCCAACGGGATTCTTTCACCTGCGCGGACAACGATAGTATCGCCAATCGCCACCTCGTCCGGGTCGGTCTTGATCAATTCGTCGCCCTTTTTCACATTTGCGTAATCGGGGCGTATATCCATCAGGCTTGCGATAGACTTCCGGGACTTAGCAACGGCATAGCTTTGAAAATACTCGCCAACCTGATAAAACAGCATAACGGCAACAGCTTCGGGATATTCCCCAATAATAAGCGCGCCAACGGTCGCTACAGTCATTAAAAAGCTTTCCTGAAAAACCTGGCCTTGAAAGATATTCTTGATAGCCTTTACCACTACATCGGTTCCGACTACGATATAGCTGGCAATAAAGATAGCGGGTTTAAGCCAAAGGATGTCTGTTTTAACCAGCAGCCCGATTGCAAAAATGACTGCGGCTATGATAATTTTTACAAGTTTCTTGTTCATGTTGAACTCCTTTCTCCTCCTTAGATAAGGGGACGAGCATGATTTGAGCATGCACTCAACTGTTAATGCAAAAAAATTTAGTTCTCTGAAATACCTTTGCTTTTGGCATAACGACTCGTTGCGTTATGCCAAAAGCCGGAAATGCTTGGTCGTGAGTGTTACGCCTTTTTCATGACAACATGAGGTTCATGCTTCTTGACGATTTTTTCGGCGGTCTTAATAATTTCGTCCATTTTCCCGTCGTCAGCCTCAAGAACCATCTTAGCCGTCATAGCGTTTACTGTTACGTCCGTTACACCGTCCAACGCCTTGACTTCCTTTTCGATTTTCGCCGCGCAGTTCGCGCAGTCCAACCCTTCCAATCTGAATGACTTTTTCATCGTAGTTTTCCTCCTGTAATTAAATTTTATTCTGTTACATGGCTTATGCTTTGTTCCAAAACGATTTTCACATGATCATCTGTGAGAGAATAATAAGCAATCTTGCCGTCTTTCCTGAATTTTACAAGATTTTCTCTTCTCAATGTGCGTAACTGATGTGATATAGCAGATTTTGTCATGCCAAGCAAAACAGCTAAGTCACAGACACACATTTCATTGGCATCTAATGCCCATAAAATTCTAACCCTTGTGCTATCCCCCACGACTTTCAAAAATTTTGTCAAAGTATTAAAAGTGTCATCTGAAAGCATTTTTATTTTAACTGCGTTTACGATTTCTTCATGTATAACATCACAATCGCAAACATCGCTTCTGACAGACATAAATAACCCTCCCTTCGAAATCTTAATTGAGTATTGACTCAACTATATTCTTATTATAATTGAGTCAATACTCAATTGTCAATGATAATTTGAAATTTGGTTATTTTTTATAAACCTTGAATCTTCACCATCTGTCCAGAAGTTTTGCTTCGGGATAGGCGCAGCAAAACGGGATTATCGCAGCACTGTCTTTGAGCAAGTTTTGTCGGGGCGCATATAGCTGCTCTGTCTATAGACATAGGCCTTTACTTTGTTCAAGCTGCTATTGCCTTTGTCCCTTTTACCTCCGCGAATGTACTAATTGATCATCATCCTTTTTCATAAAACTGTGATCTGTATTTTAAATGCTCCTGTTCTAACTGCTTCCATCTGCGGCGAATCGTAGGGTATGTTTCTCTCTGCCAACCGCCGCAGCTTTTCTCTGCGCTTTTCCACGGTCAATCCCAGGGTATAGAGCTTTCCTGCCTGTTTAATCAGCTTGGTTTTTTCTTTTGTTGTCATGATCATCTTCTCCTTGCTTTTTGTAGGTATATAGCATATACAAATATATTCTACAACCTTACGAATAGCAAGGGGAAAGAACCGACACTTCATCGAACAGAAAAAAAGAACCTCATCACTGAGATTCTTTTTCTACCTTGTCAGGATTTCTTTTCAGGCTCATACATTGCGTCTATCATCCGCTCCACCATTTTGATCTGTTCAGGATTTAGGTGCTTACACTTTTCAGCAATTCCAGTCAGTGTATTCAGCTCATTCCACTCTATGCTGTCCTGCACAAAATAATCAAGGGAGCGGTGAAGGACATTCCCGAATTTAATCAGTGTTGAAATGCTGGGCTGATATTTCCCAGCCTCAATCTGCCTGATATATACGGCGCTGATATCGCACTCCTGAGCCAGTCTTTCCGAGGTATAATCGGACTCTTTTCTCACGGCGGCCAATCGCATACCAAGTGCCTTTCGATCCATCTTCTCACCTCCGACCGTGGGCAATACACTACAAGAATATATGTTATTATATTACTCCGATGTTGTTTTTTTTAATAGCGAGCAATAGCATATTTTTATATATGCTATAACCCTACAATAAGTTTGTTCTTTTTCTGTAATAAATATTCTTAGAGTGAGAGGTTCTGGTGGGTCCATCATGAACCGCACCTCGGTTCAGCTCGCAGACGGAGTATCCCCTTGGCGGGAAATCCGTCTTTTCGCCTTTTTTACAGTTGGGCTATTTTTTCAGAATCAGCCGGTTGCTGGTATTGCTGCCATTCTCCCGGTAGCGAGATTCCTTTTCAATAAGCCCTTCCTTCACCAAATCATTCAGGGCGCGCTTGACGGTGCTGCGGGAGAGCTGCAAGTCGGCGGCTATGGTCTTGACCGCAGGCCAGCAATCCGAACCTTTTCCCGCACGGTCACGGAGGTAAATATAAACCGCCCTCGCCCGATGGGGGAGCTCATCGGGCGGGGCAGAATAAATGTGGTTAAAGTAGCTCATGGTTCATCGGCTCCTTTACGTTCTGACATGGCTGCGCCGCTTTAGTGGCTCCGCGGGATGCTCCGTCACGGGGGTGTGGAGCGCACCGGTGCCGGTGGGCGGTTCCAATATCTCCCCGGTTTTCTCATCCACCATCAGGCAGGCTGTGTGCTTGCGGACAATGTTTTCCTCCAGCGTCTGCTTATCGGCATAGACCACCTTCCGGTGTGCCTTTTCCTCTACAGTATAAGGTTTTCCGAAACGAATGCCCCAATCAAGGAACAGCCGCAGTCTTGTCCTCATGGGATGAGTACCGGTTTTCATGACGACAAAGTTTCCTTTGGGAATGGATTTCAGTTCGTCCGGCGTCATGAGAGGACGCTCCATCATCTGTAAGGACTGGCTGGGATCATTCTTTCCACGGCTGATACTGCCACTCATAACGGTACGGCTGCCCAGCGCCTTACTCAGCACCTCGGCAGTCTGGCTGTTTGGCGCGAAGCCGCCGAAGATGGTATCCTGGCAGTTGTCCACGATAATTTCCGAACCCTCCTTGCCGTAATTTTTTTCAAGCTGACCAAAGGACTGGATAATGGGGATCATGGAAAGACGGCGGGATCGGCTGGCCGAAAAAATCAGCTCCAGCGATTCAATGGCAGGCAGCGTACCCAGCTCGTCACAGTAAAACATCACCCGGTTTTTCAGCTTGCCTCCGTTTTCATCAGCTACTGCAAGGATTTCACGGTAGAGTTGCTGGATCATCAGGCTGACCATAAAATATTTGGTCAGATCTTCTTCGGGCAGCACGATAAACAGCGCAGATTTTTCATTGCAGAATTTCTCCGCGTCAATGGCTGTATCAAAGCAGAGAATCTGCTCCATTTCACTATCCAAAAAGGAATTAAGTCTGGAGAGCACGGTGGACAGCACCGACGCCATGGCCTGCTCTGCGGAATTGAGGGCAGCTCCCGCAAACCAGCGGGCCTTATGGTCGGGCGGCAGCTTTTCCATGAGGAGCTGGAACTGGCTTTTGCCCTTTACCTTGCTGGGGGCCAGCAAATCCTGCACCAGCTTAAACACACTGATGATATGGCGGCAGTCCACCTTTTTCCCATCTACTTTGGTGGGTGGCAGATATTCGGCTATCAGCAGAATGATGGAGGACAGAAGCCCCTCGGCGGCATCATAGAAAAACTGGTTCTGCCCGTAGTTTTCACCGCTGGCGTTGATGATGGTTTTGGAGATGATTTTGGCGTATTTCTCTGCCTTGGCCTTTGCCACAAGGTTGTTTTCGTCGGCAAGATACGCATCCATGTAGGTGTTGACCAGCTGGAGCATATTGTTGCCGTCCGAACGGGTAGGATTTCGAAGATCGATGACCGCCACATGGTAGCCATAATAGTCACGGGCAATGGCGCCGTAGTTGCGGTAGAGGTCGCCTTTGGTGTCGGTGGTCAGAAAGCTCATGCCGCTGGCGCAGGCATATTCCAGATTGGGGTACAGGAAGAATGCCGTCTTGCCCACGCCGGATGCGCCGATCATAAGGCAGTGGACGTCGTCGGTGTCCACCAGAGCTGTGACCTTGTTCTTTGCGCCGATGCTGCCGAGGATAATGCCTTGCTCTGAAACGGCAGGGCGGTTTTCTCCCTTCCGCCACAGCTCCGGCTGAAAGGGAATGTGCTTGTAGATGCTTCTGATTTCCTTTTTGGTGGAAAAGCGTGCGGTACCATGTTGGCCGTCGCCTACCGTGCGGGACTTGATTCCGTTTAAGGTATAGTAGTGCGCCAAAAGAGAAAGGCCGCCGATGACGAGAAACATCACGGCGGCCGCTGCTATTAGGATGTAGACTTGGGATTGCATGGGGAAAACTCCTTTCGGTTTAGAGGATTTTATGGTAATATAATCATATATAATAAGGGTCGAGAGAGGTGCTCTGAATGCCTGATTATGAAAAGCCCAATATGATGTTGCCGGTAAGTTTGCATGATGCCAGGCTTAATCACATCGAAATAGCAGACGATACCATCTGTTTTGTAATAGAGGACGGAATTCGCACGATTCAGGACGATCAAGTGGAACAAACCGGGAAAGCTCAAATTCAGTTTCCCAAAGTAGATTTCGATTTCTGCCGGGTTTATTGCACTGGGAAAGACAATCTCCGAAAGCAATGGGATATCCGGGACTTTGCTAAACAGATGTGGAACAATCAAATGGTAATTGACATCATTGACGAAACCTACGGTTACAACCAAGCAAAATTCGGCTGCGATATGACGATGGGCGGGAATTGGTTTGACTGTGAGATTGAAATCTATCATTTTGGTCTCGTGAAATATTTGTGGGAAGAACAGTGCGGAGAAACGGAGCGGCTACCTTAAGTGCCGCTCCGTTTTTTATGCCATCCGCATTTCAAAGCCACTCTGCCTTTGCTGTGCCGCTTCCGTTAAGTCGTCATTCCAATCCTTTCCCTGAGACATGAGCTGCTCCGATTCATATCCTTTTTCCTCAAGCTGCTGGTTCAGCCGCTCGCTAGCCTTGTGTCCGGCTGCATCGTTATCCAAACATAGTGAGACCTGCCGGAGCTGCGGATACTGCTCCAGCATCCACACCATCGCCTGACCGCCGACACCGCAGAGGGACACATAGCTGTGTCGCTGCCAGTCCTGCGGATACAGGGTGATAAACGATAGTAGATCCACCGGCGCCTCAAAAACATATAAATTCCCGCTTTCTCCAATCCAGTGAAAGCTGTGCCGGGGATCGCAGCCATCCACATTTCCTTTAAACGCCTGCCCCAAGGTGTAAATCCCGCGCTTGTGAGCGTGGCGGGCAATTCCGTTTTCATCCAATCCCACAAACACCGCGTTGTGATATTCCTTCGTGCCATCCTTAGATTTTTCACAGCTTTCATAGAGGAGCTTCTGCTTTGCAAAGAAGCTGACCACCTCCCGGCCGATGTGCCGGGTTTTTACCAGATAGGCATAGACACGGCGCATATCCGTATGGGCCGGTGGGAGCGCAAAGGGCTTTTTCGGCTCCGGTTCCTTTTGTGAGGATGGCCTGTAGATCTCGCCCTGCTCACCACCCAACAGCAGGGTCACGGCTTCAGGATAAGAGCAGCCGTAAAACTTCCGCACAAAATCAATGGCATACCCGCCACTCTCTGCGGAGTGATCGTACCACTCATTCCCCCGGACGGTGATGCTGTGGTCAGAGGCCAGCCGCTTATCCCGTCCGCTGGGCAGGAGCTTTTCGCCGCGCCGCTGGAGAAAGTCCGCTAAATCCACGTTATTGGCACGGTATTTCTGTTCATCTGTAAAATGCACATACACACCCATGGCGCACCTCCTATTGATGGCGATTGCCGATTCGATGAAAAAATGCCGCCCTTTTTACAGGACGGCATTGCTTGGGATATAGATTTTTTAGGACGGGCAGTTGCCCGGTTTTCTTTTTCTGCTTTTTCATGATGTTCCTCCCATCGTTTTTAGAGTGACATGGTCTGCTCGTGATCGTCCCGCGCATGACCCTGCGCCTGCTTTTTCTCCCGAAGCCTGCGCAGGAGCTTGCGATCGGCGCGCTGCCCCGGCGGTTTCAGAGGCGGAGCGTTATCTGCAAACACACGGCTCATGTGATGCAGGAGCCGTGTTCCCGCCTGCAGGACGGAGGGGTCTTTGAACTCGTCCATATGGTCGAGAAAAAACTGCGCGTAAAGATTGCCCTGCGCCGCCGATAGGGTAAACCAACGGACGGCAGATTCTTTATTCCTCGGAATATCTTTTCCCATGAGATACAGCTTGCCGAGAGTGTACTGCGCATATTGATTACTCTGTTCAGCGGCGGCCGTCAGGAATTGCAGGGCAGCCGGAATGTCCTTTTGCACATCTTCTCCCATGAGGTAAACCTTGCCCAGCCGGTACTGTGCGAATTGGTTGCCCTGACCGGCAGACCGTTTCAGGTATCCCAGCGCCTTGGGCACATCCTTCGGAACATCCTCGCCCTTGAGATAAAGAACGCCGAGGACATATTCGGCAAACTGATTCTTCCGCTCCGCGGCAAAGGTCAGCCAGCGGATAGCCGCTTCCACATCCTTGAGGACGCCCTCACCGCCAAGATACAGCTTGCCGAGCCGGTATGCGGCAAAGTCGTTGTCCTGCTCTGCCGACAGGGTATAGAGCCGTGCTGCCTCGGCTGTGTTCTGCGCAACGTGCTGCCCCTTTTCATAGAGCTTGCCGAGAAAATATGCGGCATAGGGATTTTCAGCCTCCACTGCCTGCCTGAGATAGCCGAGAGCTTTTTCTACCTCTGGTGTAGATGCTGTTTCATCGGAAAGAATGAGCTTGGCGAGCTGGTAGCAGGCAAAGGGATTTCCTACTGTCGCCGCCTTTTTAAAGTATTCCTTAGCCTTGGCTTCATCCTTTTCTGTGCCGACGCTGTTTAAGAGCATCCAGCCCAGTCGGTACTGGAGCTTATCGTCGTGCCCTTTTTCCTCCAGAAAGACAAAGCCGAGAAAGGCTTCCTTGAAACGCCGGTCAGCTTCCACACTGTTTTTTTCGCAACCGATGCCGTCCCGCAGCATTTTACCAAGCTCAAAGTTGGCATAGGGAAAATCCTGATCCGCCGAGCGGGTATAGAGGGCAAAGGCGGTTTCATGATTCTGCTCCACACCCTTGCCGTGGTAGTACAGGCCGCCGAGGGAATACTGCGCATATTTGTACTTCTCGTTTGCAGAAAGAGTGAGCCAGTCCGCCGCTTGTAAATAGTCCTGCTCTGTGCCAAGCCCTGCAGCGACCATTTTGCCGATGCGGTACTCGGTGTACTTCCAAGGCTTTTCTTCCTCGGCAGCATGAAACACCGCAAGGGCTTTTTCGTACCAGCCATAGGCTGCATCGGCGTTCGCTTCGCACCCAAGCCCGTCGGCGGTCATACGACCAAGATCATAGAGTGCCAGGGGATTCTCTTTATCCGCTTCTGCGAGGACAAGTTCACGGGCTTTTTCAAAATTCTGCGGGATTCCGGCATCCTCATCGCCATGCAGATGTTGCTTTGCCAGCTTGTATTCCTCCGTCCACCATGAAGCGGAGGATTTCTCCCTGCCGGTGGAAGACGGAACGGACGGCGGTTCGGGCACATCCTCCGGCTCGGCGGGTGTGTTGTCCGGCACAGCCCCCATGGAAGGTACATCGTCATCCGGGTTGGCATCCGGCAGAGCGGTTTCCACAGAGGCCGGTTCCTCAAAGGTTATGACACCGCTGCCAAGGTTCATGGCTTCCTGAATGACCCTATTGCGGATGGGTTTGAAGTCCTCACAGCGGGAAAGGGGTGGCGGCTCGGAGGGCGTTTCGGTGTAGATAGCTTCGATCCTGCCCCTGACCTCCCACCACAGGCGGTAGGCTTCTGCAATACGGCTGTCCTTGGCAAGCTCATCCACAATTTCATCCACCACGTTTTTCAGGTCTGCTTTCAGGTAGCCGTACTGTTTTTTGCCGCTGACCGTTTGCAGACGTTTGGCCAGATGGGTGAGGAGCTGTTCCATGCGCTCACTGACCAAAACGCCGCCCTTCATCTGCCGGATCAGTTCCCCCATGGCTTCGGCGGCCTGTTCCTTCAGCTCAGCCCGCCGCTGGGTCTTTTCCCCGTACAGCGGAATCAGCTCCTGCCGGAAGATTTCATTCGCCAGAGCGGACTTCATTTTGCGGATACCCTGCTTGGTAAGGTAGCCCTCCTGCGAATTGGTACTGTAGCAAATCATGTGTATATGCGGGTGGTGCGATTCATTATGAAATGCTGCGTACCATTTCAGGTGGTCAGGGTGGATTTTCAAACTCTCGGCCAGTTCCATCGCCTTGGAGGAAAGCAGGGCTCTCCATGCCGCCGCATTTTCAAATCCAAATTTGCCCGCATCCTCCCGGCGCAGGGAAATAATCGGCGTCCAAACATTGCCGGTGTGGGCAGCCACTTCCTCCGCAACCTGTGACAAAACCAGCGGCGCATCCCCGGCGGTGAACAGACCATGACTGTCGAACTTTTCGACGCGGGGACGGTTTGCGATGTAATCCAGATATTTTTCCCGGCCGCTGATTTGATCAAGGTTCTGTTCCAGCGCAATGGAGATAAACTCCGAGGCGTTTCCCCGGTTGGGATTCTCACAGTAGTCCTCGTATTCAAATAATTCTCTGGTATCAGGAAACTCCCGGAGTATCTGCGCGATCAGTTCCTTTTGCTTTTTGGTGGAGTGCCAGAGCCGGTGTGCACTCTCCATTTTTTCCACGCCGTCACGGGTTGCGATGTATTTCACAAGATTATTCAGATGTGCGGCAGTTTGTTTGCCACCCTTGAGATAGGGGCACTTGAGAATGATCCGCGCCATTATTCTTCAGCCTCGATGCCGTTCTGAAACTCCACCGCATCATCCAGCCGGATTTTGCCCTTGGTCTTTTTCACCTCGGCAACGCACCGGCCGCGAAGCCGGTGCAGTTCCTCATCGGTAACCTCCAGCGTAGTTGCCAGCAGATGCATCATCATACTAATTTCCACCGAGAGGCGAAACAGATTGCTTGCCACCCGGTTCTCGGTTTTCTGTAGCGTTCCCTCCATGGAAGAAAGCAGGGCCTTGGAAAGATAGGAGGAGGTGTCCTCCGTTCCAAGGTAGCCCATGTAAAAACAGAGCGCCTTTTCGATAAACTCACTGCGGCTTTTGCAGTTGTCCTGATTCAGCCAGCCGTCCAGCCGTTCCATGGTTTCGGGATACAGCCAGACCGCTGTCCGTTCCTTATTATTTTTCATATGAAATCCGACCTTTCATGGGTGTCCACCTGTGAGGTGGCCGTGTAAATTCCTTTGTTTCCTTGCCTTTTATAAAATCCCGACCACCCTGACCGTGACAATTCCCCAATCCGACCACCTCATGGGGAAGTGCGAAAAACGCCCAGCACTGCTGGGCGAAGTGAGCGGCGGGAGGGCGCTTGCGACCACCCGCCTTTATCCTGCTCTTTTTTCGACCGTGGAGACTGCTGGATTTGGGGTGCAGAGAGCCTTTTCCCAACGCTCGCACAAAGCCCTCACGTTGCCGTTTAGAGTGGGATGGGTGCATGGATGCCACACCGCCTGTCAAAGCGGCACACAGGGGCGAACAGGGGGCAACGCTGGGGGACGGGCATGCGCCTTAATGTGCCGCCCTGTCCTGTGTGCCATCAGCGGCAGGAGCAGATTTCTCTTTTTCTTTTTGCTTTTTGGGCGAAGCGGTGGCGGGAGCATCCTCGCAGCCCTCGTCAATATATTCCCGGACGGAAGACGGAACGTATTTTTCATAGAGCTTCTGCAAGGAATCGCAGAGCTCCTGTGTGAGATCCGCATCCTTTTTCTCCATGTAGCGTTTCACCGCACGGAGCTTTTCGCCGTCCATTTGCACGGTAATGCTTTCTTTTTTCATGCTGAGTGTCCTCCTTAAAATCGAAATCCCATAAAGGTGAAGCCGGGTTCCAGCTCCGGTTCCTGCCCGGTGAATTCGGGAATGTCAGCAAAAAGCTGGCTGTATTCCGCGACCTTACTCTTGCCGAGCGAGGTAAAGTTGCCGTCATAGGTGGTGTCGCAGACAAAAAACGGACCGCAGATAATGTCCGCGCCCAGCCGCCTGTTGGGCGGCATTCCGTTTATTTTGCCTTCCTCATTGCAGACGGCAACGCAGCCGTTGGGAAAGCTGATGCATTCAATCAGGCCGCCCACCTCCGCCTGCAGGCTGGCAAGGTCATTTTGAATTTCCTTGACATGGGGCGCCTGCCCCGGCTCAATTTTGAGTACCTTAATCTTGTTCTCACGCATAAAATCAGCCCTTCCTTCTTAAATTTATGGTAGATAATTTCTCGGATTTTGCTTCACACCGTTCACCCGCACCTCAAAGTGCAGATGGTTTCCGGTGCTGCGCCCGGTGGAACCCACCTTGGCAACGGTTTCCCCGGCTTTCACGGTTTGCCCCTCACGGACGAGAATCTCAGAGCAGTGACCGTATAAGGTGACCAGCCCGCCGCCGTGGTCAATGGTGAGATAATAGCCGTAGCCGGTGCTGCCATAGACTACGGTTTTCACTGTTCCCGCCTGTGCCGCACGGATGGAGGTGCCTTTCGATGCGCCGAGATCAATACCGGAATGCCCCGCCCACTCGCCGGTGAGCGGGTCCGTCCTGCCGCCGAATTCAGAGGTCACCATGGAGCGCCAGTTCTTACCCAGCGGAGAAATCAAGCCGGAGGCGGAGGCTTCCGGCGCTTCCGCGTAGGGTCTTGCGTACAGCACCTGCTTGCCGGAATCGAACAAATCCCGGTAGACGACCTGTCCTTTCGAGGAGGATGCGTCCACCACCTTGCCGTCCCCGGCGTAGATGCCAACGTGGGTAATGTTCATGAAGCGGTCGTTGGGCTTGTGGCTCCAGAACACCAAATCTCCGGGAGCAAGGCTGGATTTTGGAATCGTCAGCCCGTTGTCCACGCAGTATTTGCCCTGCGCCGCAGCCGTGCCAGGCAGATTTACCCCCAGCTTTTTGTACACCCACTGTACAAGATAGCTGCAGTCGGTGTAGCTGCCCTGTCCTCGAAGCTCCTGCGAATACGGGTCTCCAAGGCGGGAAAGCCCCAGCCGGACAGCCTGTGCACCCGCTTCTCCGACAGGCAAATCGGAATAAAAACCGTCCATCTGATCCGGCGTCCAGTCCTCCCACAGCCCGGAATTGTCATCTTCCATGGGCGCGCCGGTGCCATATCGGGCGCGGTAATAGATTTCATTGGCGTTGGCCTGATCCTCATAAGTGACGGCTCTGCCGAACAGCGCGCGGATGTTGTTGTAGACAGCGGGCAGAGAGGTGATGGGTACGGCTACGGTATAGGTTTCTTCCGAGGTGGTGCCGTCGCCGTTCTCCACGGTGCGGGTGCGTTCCTCATACGTCACAAAGCAGTCCACATAGCGCCGGTGTTCCAGTCGGGAGGGGGACGCTGCGCCGAAGAACAGAGAATAAAAAATTGCCTTGACCCGGTAATTGTCAAGGCTGTCGCCGTCCTCCATCTCTGCGTTCACGTTATCGATGGCATTGTCTATGAGGGTGAAGCTCTGGCGCATATCCCCGATGTATTCCCGGTACTCCGCAGGCATACTCGCCGGAATGACACCGCCGTGAAAGCACAGCTCCACGGCGGTGTTGTTGTGGTTTGTGGTGCCGGAAAGCAAGGAGCAGACCAGCACGACGACCAAAATCAGCGGGGACAGGACGGCGGCAATGATCCAGCAGATGGTTTTCCGGGTGCGTTCATCCGAGAGCGCGGTAGCGGCGGCTTTTACAACAGCTGCGATGGTTGCGGGATCTGCCATGCCGTCACCACCATTTCAGACCGCCAAAGCCGAATAGACTCTGCTGTTCCGGCTCCGGCTCACTTGCCATGAGCTGCTCGGTATAGTCCACCGCCTGCTCCAGAACAGCGGTGTCAAAGCCCGCGGTTTTGTAGCCCTCACGGATGGTGTTGTAGTAATAGTCCGAGGGATACCCCAAGCGATGCCCCGGCGTCATCACATAGACCATGGCGGACACCGACTGTCCATCCAGTGGCAGTTCCATCAGTTCCTTGTCATAGAACCGGGGAAAGCCCTCATAAACATCCAGCGCCGCTTCATCCTTCGGCGTGATCTTCCACAGCAAAACAGGGACGGAGGAACCCTCGCAGGGCTCAATGGTGGCAACGGCTCCGTTTCGGCCGCCCCGGAACACAAGGGCATAATCCTTGATTTCGGATGCCCCCACCACCTTGGCGGATGGGCACCGGTGCGCCATCTGCGGCAGATTAAGATTGCTGCCATAGGCGATATACAGTTTGCTTTTCATACGTTCTCCCTTCTACATGGACATAGTAAAAGCGGGGGACTGCTCGTCCTCCGCTTCCATAATAGGTTCCGGCACCGCTTCTTCCGGGGGAGCCTGTGTCTGCTGACGCTCCGCCTCCCGCTTCTGACGCAGCCGTTCCTTTTGCCTTTGGGCCTGTGCCGGGTCTTTCCACGCGATGCAGCCCTCCAGATGATCCAGCAGATGCTTACGGGCGGTTTTAAACTCGTCCCCGATCATACCGAGGCGCAGAAGCCAAACACGGAAAGTATATTTTTCATTGCTGGACTGTGTTTTCGTAGGACTTGCCGACCGCTGGTTGAGCGCCTGCGCGGTCATGGCAAGACAGAACTGGATGTACGCCTTGATTTTTCCGGCGTGCAGCTCTCCGTTGAACGCCCGGAATTCCACCGTACCCTTTTGGAACACACTGTGCAGATTCAGGCAGTGGTAGCGGCTATGGTGGTAATGCTCCCGGCTGCCGTCCCCGCCGTTATACCAGAGGCTTTTCAGCCGGTCGAGGGTGGCGGGCTTCTGCCGGTTGAGCCGCTCTAAAAAAGCGGGGTCAATCTTCTGGCAGTAGTGGCTTTCCCTCCCACGCGAGACCTTCAGCGCCTTGTAAATCATATCCTCCTTGGCCGCCATGATGTTGACCAGATTACGGAGGTGGGGTGCGTCAAAGGGCGCGGCATTGATATGAATGTGGATGCCACAGGAGGAATTCACAAACGCACCGGCCTCCCGGAGCCTGCGGATCAGCTCCTGCACCGTTTCGATATCCCCGTACTGGCAGATGGGGCTGACCAGCTCCACGCTGTAGTTCCGGTCGGCGCTGACCTTCCTGCGGCCCTCCTTCCGCTGGCAGTCCAGACTGCCGTCGCTCATGACCTTCCATTTGCGGCCGGTGGTATCCCTTGCGAAATAGGTGTCATAGAAGCTGCCCTCATATTCTTTTGTGGTGCCGAAATATTCGGCAATGACCTCGGCAGCGCGGCTTCTGGTAAGCCCGGTCATTTCAATTTCAATCCCGAAATCCTGACCCTGTATCTCCATTTACTCACCGCCTTTACCATATCCTGTGCTGCAGGGTCAGGTCTTTTTCCTGAGACAGCCCCGCCAGCTCCGCCGCAGAGTTGATGAAGCCGCACAGCCGTTCCCTGCGCCAGGTATCAATGAGATACCGCCCGCATTCCTCGTTGAGCGCATTGATTTTCAGCACCGTATCCCGCACACACTCTGAAACGGCGGCGGGATCACCCTGCGCCAAGGTGAGGTCGTCAATGTAGTCATCCAGAATCTGCCCCATGACAGACACATCCTCCGGGGTATAGTGGTAGCTCCCGGCGTAGGGATCGGGGTATTCCTTGCCATCCATGCAGCACCGGAGCTGCTCCAAAATGGCGGGGCGCTCGTCGCAATCCGCTTTCTGGTATTTCTCCATAAACGCTAAAAGATCCGCCTCCCGATTGGGTGTGTAGCGGATGAAGGACAGCATATCTTCGAGGAGTCCTGATTTGTTTTCTTTCTGCTGTTGCAGTCTGTTCATGATTTTTCTCCTTTCCATGTTATCTGCCGCCCGCCGTTCCGAACAATTTCTCCTTATATGCCGGAGCGTGAACCGCGAGGTTATACCGCTCAATGCCGCATTTGTAGAGGCAGACACCGCGCTGGGGAAAGCGGATCAGGTTGTATTCGCTTTCTTCCAGCTGGAGGGAGTCGATATAGAACCGCTTGTCGATGTTGCCTGCGTTGAACAGAAACGCATGAGACGGAATGGAAAACAGCGGCTTGGTCAATTCGCGGATGTGCTCAATATTGAAGTCCTCCAAGTTCTGTGACGAAAGAATAACCGCCGATTCCTTCTTGCGCACACGCTTCATGAAATTGCGGATGTATTCAATGGCTGTCAGGTTCGTGAGGAACAGATACAACTCGTCAATGGAGGCGGCGGTGTTCCCCTCGGTCAGAAGCTTGTCGCTCATGAAGGACAGAACATTGAACAGCAGGGCGTTTTTCACGTTCCGACTGGCCTGGAGCAAGCCTTTTACTCCGAACACAATAAAGCGGTCGGAGGTTACGTTGGTGTGGCCGTTGAAAAACTGACTTTCCGCGCCCATGCACATGGAGTGAAGCCCCAGCAGGATTTCCTGCAAAAGCTCCGGCGGGTAGAGCTGGTATTTGGTTTTGTCGTAGCCCTTGTACTCGGCTTCAATCAGGGCATAGAGGTCGGACAAAATGGGGTAGTCCGTGGCGGCAAGGCTCTTGAAATCGGTGCGGTCGCTGATTCCGAACTGTTCGTACAGCTTGCCCAGCATGATTTCAATGGCGTCAATGTGGCGGTCGGAAAAATCTTTGTAGCACCGGAAGAAATCCTTGAGAAAGCTGATGTGCTGACTGAGCTTGGTGGACTGGCGGAACGCCTGGGGCGCGTCGGTGTCCTCCGGGCTGCCGCCCTCGTCCCATGTTTTCGGCTCCAGCGGGTTGATCCGGTACCGGCCCGACATGAGATCAATGAAACAGCCGCCGAGGTTTTCCGCCAGCTCCACATATTCGTGCTCTGGATCAAGGCACAGAACCGACTTGCCCGATTCGAGGATATTGCAGAGAATGAGCTTTAACAGGTAGCTCTTGCCTTGGCCGGAGTTACCGAGTATCAGGACATTGGCGTTGGTTTTGTCATCGTCGCGCTTGTCAAAATCCGCAATGATATTGGAGCCGAACTTATCCCTGCCGAGGTAAAAGCCGTGAGGGTCGGTCTTACCGCTGTAGTTGAAAGGATAGAGGTTTGCCACGGAGCTTGCGGGCAGCACCCGTTCAAACTGGCTGGCGAACACATTCCAGCCAGCGGGGCCTACGGCGAGAAAACCCTCCCGCTGGCGCAGCATGAGCCGGTCCACATTGAGCTTGGAGCGCACCAGCTCGGTGAGCACATCGGTCTGGAGCAGCTTCAGCGCATCGGAATCGTGAGCGGTCAGCTCGATAAAAACAGCGCAGTGCAGAAGCGGCTCCCGATTCCGGTGCATGGAGGAGACCAGCGTCACTACATCCTGCAGATTGCTTTCGGCGGTGACGGTCTGCTGGAGATCGTTGGTACTGCTCTTATCCATGCGATTTTTGTTGGCGGCATTGTGGATGATCTTCTTTTCCTCGGCCGCCGTTACCTGACGGGTGTAGATGCGCAGGGTCACGCCGTCCTTTTCTCCGAGGTGGCGCAGGATGGCCTGTTCCTCGGTAGCTGTGGGATATTCCCGCAGCACCCACACACAGCGGTAGGTGTTGCCGCATATGAAGTGGTCGGTGTTGAATTTGATGATGCCCGGAGCGATCATGTCAAGGAAATCCTTGATTTTTGCATCCTCCTGCGGCACTGATTTTTCTCTTTTTCTGTTTTTACTCACCGAAAATCACCCACCTTTCTCCGTCATAATCCTCGTATTGTTCCGTTGTGACATTCTGCTCATAATAGACACCCAGCAGGCGCTTGATGTCCGATTCACCCGCCTTGCGCACCGTGAAGCCCTGATCCTTAAGGCTCTTTTCGATGCGGGAGAGGTAGGGCTGAACATCGCGTTCCTTTTCATTTCTCAGCCGGATGATGATTAGAAATTCCCTTGCCGTTGCCATCTGCACCTGCATACGGTCAAGGGCGGTCTGATCCTGTGCCAGCAGTTTTCGGATGACAGGATTCTGCTCGGCATCCATTCTTGCTTTGAGATAACTCTTATTGTCCTCGAAGTTTTCCCGGCTGTTCAGGCACAGCATTTCAATTTCAGCAATGCCCTTGAGAACATTCATAAGAGCGTAGATTCTTGCCCCCACGCTGCTCTCAGACAAAACACTGATATTGGTCGGTTTAATCATAAAAAACACCAGCTCACCGTGGGGCGTTACAAGGCTGTGGGCGGTGATGCCATCAATGCCCATGAGCTGGCGGGTGGAGGCTTTTTCTCTGGCCTCCTGTTTCTTTTTTCTGTTCATATTCATCCCTCCATTCGTAGGTCTGCTGCTTGCCAAAGAAGAAAGCGACGGCGTAGCGGATAAAGTCAAGGATGCTCACATCCTCGAAGCGGATGGATAAAAAGGCATAGACCGCCGTCAGAACAATGGGCGGCAGCCAGCCCAGCCGGGAGAGGGCAAAGACAGAAATCAGGCATTCGATGCCGATGATTCCGATGTCCCGCAGATCCCACAGCCACAGGGTCGCCTTTGATTTTAAGTTGTCGGGGTAGATGTACATCGGGGTGATCCCTCCTGTTCCTCATAGATTTTTCGTAAAAAATAAGCGATGCCTCGGAGGACAAAGTCCACGCAGGGTATCGCCACACTATTTCCAAGAGCTTTATACCGGGCGCTGTCAGATGCCCCCGGAATTAGCGTCCAGCCATCGGGAAAACCTTGGAGCCGTTCACATTCCAGAGGGGTAAGCCTGCGGATGAGGTTGCGCCTTTCCACAATGCATTTGTTCTGACTGACATACTGGCTGCCGATGCCTTTCTCATCTCCACGGCAAAGCGCGCCCACCACCTCTTGGTATGGCTCACACACTGCGTGCCGGTCGCTGGTTGTAATGGTGTAGCTGATGTCCGGCTGACAGCCGAGGCCGTTGCCGCCGTTTTCCGGCTCCCGGTCGATGGTGTTTCCGGCAATGCAGATGGTTTCCTGCAAAATAGCAATGCCGCCTTGGTTCTTGCTGGGATCGGGGCTGGTTGTGTCAATGGTTCTGGCAACCTCCGTTTCCCGGCATCCCGAATGGGGATTTGCTGATTTCATGCTGTTGGATTCCTTGGAATCCAGCGAAAAGGCAACGGCACTGCCCACCAGCGGAACATTATTGCCGCCTGTTCCCATCCGGGCGGACATGGTGGGCGCTACTGCATGGGGGCCGGTGTAGCGGCTGTCAATGCCGTGATTTTCAAATAATACCGGCTGATTATTGCCACTCATCCCGGCACTTGCCGTAATGGTCGGGCAGATGCCCTCGCCAATTTCAGCGCCGCCCTGCTGGGTCGCCATGACCAGCGGCTGATTGTTCCCGCCCTGCCCGAAGCCTGCGGATACTGTCTGCGACACATCCACCGGTCCGGTAAAGCGGGAATCTTGTGCGTGGTTGTCAAACACCAGCGGCTGGTGTCCATGCTCCTGTGCGCGGAGGGTGCCGGTGATATCCTCGGTACAGTGCATCTGACTGCCGCCCTGATCGTTGAGGCACAGTACCGATGGGGCCGTGCCGGTTTTAATGGTGGGTGAGCACTCCGCCTGATAGCCGATTCCTCTCGCATCGGCGCTGGCATTTCCGCAGAAGCCCGCGGTAAGCACACAGGGATAGCCCTGTCCGGCCTGCCCACCGCCGCCGGTAATAGAGGTGTGTACCTCCGGTGAGAGAAAGCAGTCGCCGTCACCCTTGCTGACAACGCCTGCCGCAAACAGAAGCCCTGCCGGGTTTCTTCCCCCGCCGCCGTCCGCACCGGCAAGAGTCGGCGCCACACCCTCCGGCGTGAACACACGGCTTTGCTGGGTATCCCAGCCGTTCAGACAGTTTGGCTGAGATACAAGGGGAGGATGCCCGCCCATACCGGCGCGCAGCGTGGACGCCACATCCTCGGTGACATCCATCCGTTCGCCGCCCTGATCGTTTAAGCACAACAGCGGTTCTGCCACAAAGGTCTGCTGTTTCATCCCCGGCTGAGCCTGTACTGCCCCTGCAATATCGTGCAAATCCCGCACTTCATCACGTTGGTTGGCGGCGAAAGCAATGGGTATTCTTTCTTCTGTCTGAATATATCCGTGCCCACCGCCTTCACCACTATAGAGGGCGGGCCATGTTCCGGTTTCTTCAAAAATGCGGCGGCTCTGTACATCCCATGGGGTCAGGCAAGCCCCGCCTGTATCATCAGTGCGTCCCTGAGCTGGGGCGGCAGCTCCTTGCCGCGGGCCTCCGCTCTGCGCAATATCCCCAAACAGGCTGTCTTGCTTAAATAGTATTTCGGGTGCGGTCGTGCCTCCAAAATCTGCGACAAGGAAGATGCGACGGCGGCGCTGGGCGACTCCCCAGAATTGAGCGTCCATGACTCTCCAAGCCAGGCTGAATTCATTTCCCAAAAGGACAGCCCCAGCAGATTCCCAGCGCCCGGACTCAGGTCGAGGCACATCACAGGCACTGTACTTAATGCGGACGATCTCCTCAATGACCGCCCGGAAGTCCTCCCCCTCTGCGGAGCTGAAGGCTCCGGGGACATTCTCCCAAACGAGGTATCGAGGTCGAACAAGGTGAGCTGGTACGTTTCGTTGCTCATCGGATTTTCTCATCTCCTTCGCAATGCGTGTCTGCTCCATAAACAGGCCGGAACGCTCACCCGCCAAGCCCCGGCGCTGGCCAGCGACCGATAAATCTTGACACGGGCTGCCGCCGCAAATGACGTCCACAGGCGGCAATTTCGCTCCGTCCAGCTTTGTAATATCCCCGACATGGAGCATTTCGGGGAATCGGATTTTCGTCACTTCAATGGGAAAGGCTTCGATTTCACTGGCCCATACGGGAGTGATACCGTTGCGGATAGCCGCCAATGGAAAACCTCCGATCCCATCGAAGAGGCTCCCCATCGTCATCATCAGGCCATCCTCATCGCCTGCTGGGGAGCTTCGGCCGGTTCGGTGCCTTTGGCTCTGCCGATGGCAAAGCCGTTTTCCTGTTCCATCACCCAGCGAACCGGGATTCCGATTCTGACCGCTTCCTCGATTTCAAGGTGCATTCCATAGGAGATGCGGTCGCCGTAGCACCACAACTCGTCACAGCGGGGCAGCATGGCAAGTCCCATATCCAGACCCGCCTGACGCTCCTGCGGATTGGAATCATCAAGGAGCTGCGGATATAACAGATGGGGCGCAAAAAAAGCGTGCCCCTCGTTCATCACATGGCGGCACGCTTTCCTGGCAAATGCGGTGTTCTGTTCGATGTCCCCGGCATAAGGGGACGCCACATAGATTAATTTCATAGGCTTTTCCTTTCTGTGCTTATTTCGGCGCTACCGCCTGTACGATGGTGCGGGTGGTGTTGACGGCAGCCTGTGCGGTATGCACGGCGCTCATCACGTTGGCCTTTGTACTGGTATCCAGCCCGAAGGCTCCGGCAATTCGCGGTACTTCTCCTGCGGCCAGCATCAGACCAAGCCCCAGCAGAGCGTGGGTTCGCAGCACCATAAGCCCCGCCGCAAGGATGGTTGCCTGCAAAAATGTGGTGAGGCACAGACCGATGATCTGCTTGCACCACTGTGTAAAACCGTCGATGTAGCCGCGGGGAACGGAAAACATATACAGGCTGCCCACGGCAATCTGTATGAGCAGGATGCCGCCGCGCTTCAGGTTGGCAAAGAACACCTTAATGACCGCGTACCCCATCATGATGATCATAAAGAGCAGCAGGATGGGGCTTGTAATGACAGCCAGCCCTCCGAACACGCCGGAGCCCATGGCGCCAACCATATCCGGTGAGCTGCCAAGCTCGGAAATGATGTTCCCGGCAAGGTCGCCAAAGCTGGTTCCATAGCCGGTGATCCCCGCCGTGAGGCTGCTCTGGAGATTGACCGAGAGCTTGAACAGCTCCACCGGCACGATGGTAAAAAGGGACACCGCCATAAAGCCCTTAATGGCGTTTAAGGCGGTGTCCTTGATGCTGCCCCGGCCGTGCTGGTACTCGATGCCGGTTTCAAACGCCGACACCACCAGCCCGGTTCCATACAGCGCCCAAGCCAGATAGGAAAAAAACAGGACGATGGACTGCACCCAGCTCATTTCGAACAGCTCCACGCCCATATTTCCCATCTGTGCAAAAAAATCGGCCAGAAAACCGACCACCTGTCCGTAGAGCCATTCGATGATCTGATCCATCACGGTTCCAAGGACAAAGTCCCATATGAACATTGGATTCTCACCCCTTTCTGTGGAAATAAAAAAGGCACACCATGCAATAAAATGCGGTGTGCCTGCATATCTGTCTGAACGGATTTCTGACAGGGTGCTAACATTTAGAAAACTTCAGAAACGACTTGACAATCCGTCCGGTCAGAGCTTCAATACCACACAACGGTGGCCGCCGAAATAAGGAAAAGGAGGTCTATTGTGTGGCAGATTACAAAAAAATGTATGATTCGCTGTTTAACGATGTGACGGATGCCATCTCGCTGCTTCAGCGTGCGCAGCAAAAGACGGAGGAGCTTTTTATCTCCGGTGATGACGGCGTTATTGTGGAACTCAAAAGAGATTCAGAGCCCGACGGCAACGATAAATAGCATAGCCCGTTTACAAAAAGCAAGGAGAGCGGTTCTGCCGCCCTCCTTGTTTTGCTGCTGCAAACGTCTTTTGGGGGAAATAAAAAAGGCACACCGTGGGTTCATTCACAGTGCGCCTTGGAGAATAGTTGCAACTCGCTGCCGACAGGGGTTTCAGACTATACCGCAATCGTTTCCATGTGTTCAAAGTCAATGACCACATCCGCTTGGTCAAAGGTGATTTCGAACAGGATAAGCGCAGGAAGTACATCAGGGATGCTCATAATGTATTCCGGCAGCTTCAATAGAAACTGATCCTTGATGGCTTCCACCGAAACAGAGCTTTTCCGAACAATCCCATTCCTGACCCGAACGTGTTCTTCTCCACTTTCCGGAATCGTTGTGAATGCAGCATGAGGATTTTTCTCAAACTCCGCAACCTTTTGGTTGTCGCTAAAGGTGGAGAAATACAGGGCTTTCGTCTCTGCATCATAATAAAAATTGACGATGCGTACATTGGGCGCTCCGTCTGCCGCTGTAGCCAGCGCCATGGCTGTTTGTGTTTGCATCATGCGCTCAAATTCTTTTCTATAATCCATTTGTTATTTCGTCTCCTTCTTTTTAGGCATAGGCAATTGTGTAGCTGCTTATTTGGTAAAGGAACCAATTTCAATTAAGTTGCCCTCTGGATCTGCAACATAGCAAGTCCGCTGTCCCCACGGCTCTGTTGTAGGTTCTAAGACCGGCACGGCACCGTTTGACACAACCCGCTTAAAGGTATCATCTACTGCGGCATAGTTTTCTACACCCATCGCAATTTCATAATGGCCATGGATGCCATTCGCATAAGAAAACGACCTTTTTGCCATCTGCTCAAAATCTGTTCTGCGATAAAGTAAAAACAAAGTGCCATCTTTCACCAGATAGACATTGCTGGAATCTTCTTCCTCCTTGATTTCAAACCCAAGAACATCACGGTAAAAACGCACCATAGTCGGCATATCTTTCACGAAAATTCCGAAGCCTTCTAATTTCATACGTTTCCCCCCCTTACTTCAGAGCAATGTAGATATCAATATCACAGTTTTCTGGGTCGGCATTTCGGTATTCCTCGAAATCGCCTGTAAAGCTGCGGTCTAAATCCGTCTGCCAAATCTCTCCCCATGAGTCAGAGACGGCCTTTTCCATATGCCCATGCACAGAGAATTTTGCGTATTTTCCGGCAGGGATTGTTTTTACGGTCAGTTCAGGATTTTCTGCCTTGGAAACCTCATTACCCGCTGTTACACAGTACCCATCGGCCGTATAATCGGAATACAGCCCAATGGCGTACTCGTTTACCTTGTTTTTTATCACGGCATTGATGCCGCCTTGGTATAACTTCTCCCAAAGCCCGCCAATGATTTTCCCCATTTCAGGGTCGCTGTTGCTGGTCGCAGCACTTACCCCAACAATAATCTTTTCCTCTAAATGCACAACTTCGTAGTTCATTTGATCGTCCTCCTTGTCTTTGATACTATCATCATAGCAAAGACCAATTGACAGCAGCGTGTCATATTATAAATATTGTGCCAGTGTTTTTTGCAGCTTATCCTTGATTTGCAGGCGGATATCCTCCGGTTCTATGATCTCACAATCCTCACCAAAGGTCGCAAGATATTGATAGACCCAATCGCCTCTGGGCATGGTGAGCGTCGCAATGAAATCACCGCTGGGAAGCGTTTTGTATTGTGAAAATTCATCATAGACACGATACGCCATTTTCTTTGACAGCTTCAGTGTGATTGTCACGAAATCATCTTGAAATATTTTTGTGCCTTCAAATATCTTCGCGGAGGCAGTGCGTTCAAAGCGCTCGTCAAGCAGCTTCAATTCTTTCATGCGCCGCAGTTTGAAAAACCGATAATCTTGACGCACTGTGCAGAAAGCATAAAGATACCAGCTCTGTCCCTTAAAGCAGAGTTTCATGGGTTCTGCTGTGCGCTGCGTGCTGCCCTCACTGCTGTGATACTGAAACGCCACTTTTTTCTTTCCGAGAATGGCGCTTTTCAGCAGGCTGAACAGCTGCGCTTCCTCATCGGCGTTTGCCCAGCCGGAGAAATCAACTTCAACCCAATCGGCGCTGGTGTTTCCAAATAGGGAGGACAGCTTTTGCACCGCAGTATTGGTTTGCTCCAAGTTGACCGCATCTACTGCGTGAAGTGCAGCGAGAATATCTGACTTTTCGCCATCGGTCAGGACAGTTTTATTGAGAACGAAGTCAGGGAGCAGTGAAATTCCACCACCCTTGCCCTTGGTCATATAAATGGGTATTCCCGCCGAGGATAGAAGCTCTACATCCCGGTAAATCGTGCGGGGTGAAACCTCAAAGTGTGTTGCGAGCTCCCCGGCGGTCATACTTTTTTTGTTCAGCAATAGATAAACCATTTCGAATAGCCTGTTAATCTGCATATTATCACCTCTACTGCTTTTATTATAAGATGATAATATGACATCTACAAGACATATTAAAGCAACGAAACATTATTTGTTCCACTACATCCCCAAAATCGTCCAGAGTATCCTTGCAAAAGGATGGCGAACGGACTTTTTCATAGTATCTGTGTCCTTTCCATTGTTCATATTTGTTTAATTGAAAGTTCCGCTTTACTATGGTAAACTCACTTTATATATCTGCCGTGTAAAACTTTTGTGAAACGGTAGCATGGGAAATTAACGCTCGGTGAGCAAGTTTTATATAATTTATATAATGTGTGAGGTGGTGCAATAAATGTTTAATGAAATTTGAGGCAAAGATTGAAAAGCAAGAGGAAATTGAGCAACTTATGAAAGAGGTTGCCGCCTTTTATATGGAGCAGGATGGTGTTATTGAAGTTAGATATATCAAACGCACCCACCGCCAAACAGATTTTAATGCCGTTAAAGAAGGGGCATTGCCTGTTCGCCTCACACGCAATGTAGGCAAAGTCACTTATGTTTTACATTGGACTGTTAGAGATGAAGAAACTCACGCAAGGGTGTCAAAGTTAGGGTTAGAGCATTTTTACAAGCGATGGAACAGATGCTTAACCACTATGCCAAAAATTATTTTGGGTGAAAACATTGTGTAAGGGTATGAGCACACCCTCTGTTAGTAGTTTAACTTCACCTACACAATAAAATCTGACTTATCACGAATTTGAGCCGTTGCATCTTACTTGACGCAACGGCTCTTGCTTTGTCTACATGCCAAGAATAGTCCAGAGTATCCTTGCATTAGGTCGGTGAACGGATTTTAATTTTCATAAACAGCGCTTCCTTTCATATTGACATTTTTTGATGTGAAGCATATACTATATCATATCAAGATAATTTGATGTGAGGTGATAAACGTTGGAGCTTACTCCGGAGAAGAACGCTAATGTATTTAAGGCATTTTGCGATGAAAAGCGGCTTGCCATTTTGGAACTGCTGCGCAGCGGTGAAAAATGCGCCTGCGTGCTCATTGATCAAATGGAAATCGGTCAGTCCTCCTTGTCCTATCACATGAAGATTTTATGTGAATCGGGTATTGTCGAAAGCAGACAGGAAGGCAAATGGACACATTATAAAATCAGTGAACAGGGCAGCCACGAGGCCATGCTCCTGTTAAAAGCAATTACCACCCCCAATGCAACCGCTGAAGATACTCGTTGTTGCAATCAATAACGGCCATCTGATGGAAGATGGCTTTTATTCGGCACAACATATCAAGTTTTTTTGATATGACTATTGAATTTAAGAAAGAGAGGCGCTTACCCTATGGAGATCCTTCAAAATACGTGGCTGTTCTTTCAAGACCAAGTGCTTGGAATGAAATGGCTCAACGCCCTAATCGGTAATCTGCTCTCGTTGTTCGGTCTTGATGTAACAGGACGAATTGGTGGCAGCGTTCAATTCTTTATCTATGATGTACTAAAAATCACCGTACTGCTCTGCGTGCTGATTTTCATCATCTCGTACATTCAAAGCTACTTCCCGCCGGAACGAAGCAAGAAAATTATGAGCCGCTTTCACGGCGTGTGGGCAAATATCATGGCAGCACTGCTTGGCACGGTAACGCCTTTTTGCTCTTGCTCCTCCATACCTCTGTTCATTGGATTTACCAGTGCCGGACTGCCCCTTGGCGTGACTTTTTCCTTTCTGATTTCCTCACCCATGGTAGACCTCGGGTCGCTCGTTCTGCTCATGAGCATCTTTGGCACAAAGGTCGCTATCGTCTATGTCGTTGTGGGCCTGGTTATCGCGGTCGTTGGCGGTACGCTGATTGAAAAACTTCACATGGAAAACTATGTGGAAGAATTCATTCGCTCGGCAAGCGGCGTAGATTTTGAATCGCCTGACTTAACCCGCAAAGAGCGTGTCATTTACGCCAAGGATCAGGTGGTGTCAACCTTCAAAAAAGTTCTGCCGTACATTCTGGTTGGCGTGGGCATCGGAGCTATCATCCACAACTGGATTCCTGAAAGCTGGATTGAGATGGTGCTTGGCAGCAATAATCCTTTTGGGGTAGTGCTGGCAACTCTGCTTGGCGTTCCCATGTACGCTGACATTTTCGGCACGATTCCGGTGGCCGAAGCGCTGCTCTACAAAGGCGCGCAGCTTGGTACGGTTCTCTCCTTTATGATGGCAGTCACAACGCTTTCCCTGCCCTCCATCATCATGCTGCGCAAGGCGGTAAAGCCGAAGCTGTTGGGCACATTTATTGCCATCTGCACCATCGGCATTATCATTGTTGGCTATCTGTTTAATATTTTCCAGTATCTACTGGTTTAATGGGAGGGAAAGAGAATGGCTAAAAACTGGTATCCAGTCATCGATTATCTTGCTTGCACTGAATGCGGAACCTGCGTGGATTTTTGCTCCCACAGTGTTTATAACAAAGCAAAAGCCCCGTCCCCTGTGGTGATGCAACCCGGAAACTGCATTGACCGTTGCCACGGCTGCGGCAACAAGTGTCCGGCAGGCGCCATCTCCTATGTAGGCGACGATACTGGCTGGACACCGCCAAACGGCGAATGCAGTGCAAAAAAAAGCGTAGATTGCTGCCGCGGCGGGGCTTGTGAGGAGGATTCCTCCAAGGCTGTGCTTGTGGAATATCTCTATCTTGATCTCAATACCTGTGACCGCTGTATCGGCGCCGATGCGGTACTGGAAGAAGTTTTGGGCAGTATCGCGCCCGCTCTGGAGGCTGCCGGATATACCATGCGGCTTCAAAAGGTACAGATCGCCACAAAAGAACTGGCGGAGCACTACCGATTCCTTGCGTCGCCCACCATTCGTGTAAATGGGCAGGATATCTGCGGACCTGTTGCGGAAAACACCTGCGGCTGCTGTGGTGAAATCAGCGGAACCGATGTGACCTGTCGTACCTTTGCATACAAAGGTCAAGCCTATGAAGTACCGCCCAAAGCCATGCTGGCCGAAGGAATTCTAAGAGCTGTGCTCGGCATGGTGCAGCCCGTTTGTGACTGCGGCGAGTATTCACTTCCAGAAAATCTCAAAAACTTCTTTGAGGGAAAAGCTGTGAAGACCGGTTGCTGCCCTGAAGGTACTTGCGGATGAGTAAACAAAGGATATAAAAACAGTTATTCCACTTTTGATTTTCGCCGTCATTGCCGAGATTGACCTTTACGGTTTTGGGTATCCTTGCGGCCACGGCGGGCAGCCTTGTATGGAGTGTTTTGCTACTGCTGCTCTATTTCATTGGGCACGGCATTCTCGCCGTGATTGCGGAGCCTTCCATGGGCTTTGCCCAAAAGCTCTCCCAAAGCGAGAAGTATGGAAAAGCCAGCGCTATTTTGAAAATCGTCATGGGCGCGGTGATCCTGCTCATCGGTTTCTATTTGTTATATTCAGGTTTCTAATCATGAATTTAAGGAGGTTTTTATTATGGCATTGTTTGGTTTTGGTAAAAAGAAAAATGCAGAGGAAGAATTGGTGCAGTGTGGTTGCGGGGAAATGTGCAAGCCCTCCGAAATTGCCGCAAAGAAAGCTGACGAAGAAGCAAAAGCAAAAAACTCCGGTTGCTGCTGTGGCGGTGACTGCAATACAGAAACGATTGCGGAAGCCGAAAAAGCAAAAGTGAGCGGTTCATCCGTCAAGGTGCTTGGCTCGGGCTGTGCAAAGTGCAATCAACTGGAAGCGGCTACCTTGGAAGCGCTCAAAGAGCTTGGCATGGATGCCACCATTGACCATGTGACAGACTTTACACAGATCGCTGCTTACGGTGTGATGACAACTCCTGCATTGGTTGTGGACGGCAAGGTCGTTTCCTTTGGAAAGGTTTTAAAAAAGGACGAGGTCGTTAAAATCCTGCAAAAAGTACGGGGGTAAATTTATGGCAAAGGAAAAATCACAAAGCATTGGCTTCTTTCAAAAATACCTGACCGTGTGGGTTGCTCTCTGTATGACGGCAGGTGTTTTAATTGGTAAACTTTTACCTGCCGTTCCTGCATTTTTAGGCCGTTTTGAGTATGCCAGAGTTTCTATTCCGGTCGCCATCCTCATTTGGGTGATGATTTATCCCATGATGATGAAGGTGAATTTCCAGAGCGTCAAAAATGTGGGGAAAAACCCAAAGGGGTTATTCGTCACATGGGTGACAAACTGGCTCATCAAGCCGTTCACCATGTACGGTATCGCCGCGCTATTTTTCTATGTGGTTTTTAAGGGCTTGATTGCCCCTGACCTCGCCAAGGAGTATCTGGCGGGTGCAGTACTCTTGGGTGCGGCACCCTGCACAGCGATGGTGTTCGTCTGGAGCACGCTCACCAAAGGAAACCCTGCCTACACCGTAGTACAGGTAGCAACCAACGATTTGATTATTCTGGTTGCCTTTGTGCCGATTGTGAAATTCCTACTGGGCGTTTCCAACGTGTCCGTGCCATGGGACACGCTGATTTTATCGGTCATTTTATTTGTAGTCATTCCGCTTGCGGGCGGTATTCTGACCCGTGTGCTGGTGACAAATCGCAAGGGCACAGAGTATTTTGAAAACACCTTTGTCCATAAATTTGATAATGCCACCAGCATTGGTCTGCTGCTCACTTTGGTATTGCTGTTTTCCTTCCAAGGTGATGTGATTTTGAATAATCCGCTGCACATTCTACTCATTGCTGTGCCGCTTGTTTTGCAAACTTTCCTTATTTTCTTCATCGCTTATTTTGCTTGCAAATGGCTGAAGCTGCCCCATGATATTGCCGCCCCTGCGGGGATGATTGGCGCGTCCAACTTCTTTGAACTGTCGGTCGCTGTGGCGATTGCATTGTTTGGTACTACTTCACCGGCGGCTCTTGCCACCGTAGTTGGCGTGCTGACCGAGGTGCCGGTGATGCTGTTGCTTGTAAAAATCGCCAACAAAACGAAAGGATGGTTTCCAGTATGAGCAAACCTAAAGTAGCATTTATCTGCGTACACAACTCCTGCCGCAGCCAAATTGCCGAAGCACTGGGCAAGTACCTTGCGTCTGATGTCTTTGAAAGCTATTCTGCCGGAACGGAAGTAAAGCCGCAAATCAATCAGGATGCTGTGCGGCTGATGAAGCAGATTTATGGCATCGACATGGAGCGAACTCAGCGCAGTAAGCTGCTGGAGGAGATTCCCCCAGTGGATATCGTGGTGACCATGGGCTGCAATGTGCAGTGTCCTTTTTTGCCCTGTATGCACAGGGAGGATTGGGGGTTAGATGACCCAACCGGCAAAAGCGATGTGGACTTTGAACGTACTATAAAAGCAATCCGCTCTAAAATTGAGAATTTGAGAGAGCGAATCGCTGACAACAAACTATAAAGAACGAGGCTGGCGTTTGTCAGCCTCGTTTTCCTATTCTCCGTTACATCCCCAGTATCGTCCAGTCAATACTTGCATAAGGACAGTGGAAATTTGCGGCAACATATGGTACGATAACTTTTAACAAGTATTTGAATTGCTAATTATTTATATACTCTGTATAGGAGGTTTCATGGAATTAAGAAAATATAAATCGGAAGATTGTACTACGTTAGCAGAGCTTTTTTTTCAGACAGTTCATACCATAAACTCAAAGGATTATACCAATGACCAGCTCGATGCTTGGGCGACGGGTGATGTAGATATATCAGCTTGGAATAGATCTTTTTTAAATCACAACACTCTTGTTGCCGAAATCAATACAACTATTGTCGGATTCGGTGACATGGACGATAACGGCTACCTTGACAAGCTCTTTGTTCATAAAGATTATCAAGGCAAAGGTGTTGCTACGGCTATTGTAAATGAACTTGAACAACAAGCAGTTCGGCACGGTGTTACTCTTTTTTCTACGCATGCCTCAATAACTGCTAAACCGTTCTTTGAAAAGCGAGGCTATCGTGTGGTTCGAGAAAACACGGCGGTTCGATGTAATATAGTACTTAATAATTTTATTATGGAAAAAAAATTCGTGAAATGAGCATAATGAGAACCTAAATGAGCAGACCCAGCTCCTTGCAGAACTGGACCTACTCATTATTACTACATGCCAAGAATAGTCCAGACAATCCTTGCATAAAGACGGTGAACGGATTTTTGTTTTCATTTTAATTCTCCTTACATCTTCTATAATATTCTGGTTGACAATGATTGCAATCTTGCATATAATATATAGAATCTCTTTGCACTGCATTACATTCAGCATGAATGCGAGATCAACAGTACAAACTGAGCAGGCGATGAACCTTTTTGTAAAGGTCATGGGGCCGGGCCGCCCAATGAGCGGCAACAGATTGCAATTTGAGCACATCTGTGGGACAGTAGTATGTTCCATAGGTGTGCTATTTTTTATACCCTGATGGAACACATGACCCCGAAATGGAGTGCCATAGAGCTATCAAACGACTGCCGAAAGGCTAAAACGGAGGTAACTTTTATGACAGACAAAAAGCAAAACATGGCTGGCTTAACCGCCACCGAAGCAAAACGATTGCAGGAGCAATATGGTAAGAATGAATTGACCGCACGGAAAAAAGAAAGCTTTTTCAAAAAAATCCTGCATATTATCTGCGAACCAATGTTCTTACTGCTCATTGTTGCTGCGACCATTTATTTTATTCTGGGAGAATCCAGGGATGGTGCGATTATGCTCATTTTTGTGGTGGGCATCATTAGCATTGATGTAATTCAAGAATGGAAAACCGATAAAGCCCTAAATGCCCTGAAAGATTTATCTGCCCCGCATGTCACTGTTATTCGTGATGGCAAGGAGCAGACCATTGCAAGTGCTGACCTTGTGCCCAGCGACTTAATGATGATTTATGAGGGGGTTAAAATCCCGGCAGACGGCATTATAATAAAATGTAACGACCTGTGTGTCGATGAATCTTCGTTGACCGGCGAAGCGGAAGGTGTGTGGAAAATCAACACTGAGAGTGCAGATTCAACAAGCGACTATTGGCGGCGTGATTATTGTTATGCTGGCACGCTGGTTACACAGGGCACAGCAACGGTACTGGTAGATAAAATTGGTGGCAGCACCGAATATGGAAAAATCGGTGCTAATGTTGCATCTGCACCAGAGGAACCCACACCCCTACAAAAGCAAACCGGAAGTCTTGTTAAACTATGCGCAGGAATTGCTGCAGTCTTGTTTGCCCTTGTAGGAATATTCACATGGCTAAATATTCCTGACCACAGCTTTGGCGACAGGCTGATTGAAAGCATTTTGTCGGGCATCACCCTTGCCATGGCAATGATTCCAGAAGAGTTTCCTGTCATCCTCACGGTATTTTTATCAATGGGAGCTTGGCGACTTGCCAAAAAGCAGTCACTGGTGCGCAAGTTGCCTTCAGTGGAAACGCTTGGCGCCGTATCTGTGCTATGCGTAGATAAAACAGGTACCATCACGATGAATCAGATGACCGTGCAGGATACGTGGGCTACTGATGGCAACACCATAGCACTTTGTGAAGTAATGGGTATGGGCTGCGAGACCGATGCCTATGACCCAATGGAAAAGGCAATGCTCAAGCATTGCGAAACCCTTGGAATTTTAAAGGAAGATCTTTTTGCTGGAGAACTAATCAGCGAATATGCCTTTACAAATGAGTTGAAGATGATGGGGCATATTTGGCGCAGAGATGACGGAATTACCGTTGCCGCAAAAGGGTCCCCTGAGCGTATCTTAACTATTTGTAAGCTTACAGATTTAGAAAAACAAACAGCAGAACAGAAGATCACCGAAATGTCCAAACAAGGTTTGCGTGTAATTGCAGTTGCCACTGCAAAGCTACAAAGTGAAGCAGAAATTCCTGCACAGATCACAGACTGCCATTTAACGCTTTGCGGACTGATCGGGCTTGCCGACCCACCCCGTGAAGGTGTAAAAGCAGACATCGCCGTTTGCAATAAAGCGGGTATTCGTGTTGTTATGATTACAGGTGATAATGGCATCACCGCCGCGTCTATCGCAAAGAAAATCGGTATGCAAAACAGCGACCATATCATTACAGGCGATATGCTAAGCGAAATGACCGATGAAGAACTGCGTGAAAAAGTGAAGGATGTCAGCATTTTTTCTCGTGTCATTCCTGAACATAAAATGCGTATTGTAAAAGCATTCAAAGATAACGGTGAAATTGTCGCGATGACCGGTGATGGCGTGAATGATGCACCCGCTCTCAAATATGCCGATATTGGCATTGCAATGGGTAAACGCGGCAGTGAAGTTTCCCGTGAAGCAGCAGATCTCATTCTAATGGACGACAATTTTACTACTATTGTAGAAACGGTAAAAGACGGTCGCCGTATTTATGATAACATTCGCAAGGCTGTGGGCTATGTGTTCACCATTCATATTCCCATTGCCTTTGCCTCCTTACTTGCACCAATCCTTGGCATTGCCCCCTCAGCACTGCTTTTACTTCCTCTCCACGTTGTTCTGCTCGAGCTACTCATTGACCCTACCTGCTCGATTGTACTAGAGCGTCAGCCTGCCGAAGCAGACATTATGGAGCGAAGCCCTCGAGATCCAAAGGAAAAACTGTTGACCGCAAAAACTCTAGCCAAAAGCATTTTGCAGGGACTTATCATTTTTGCGGCCTCCTTTGGAACGTATTACGTAATCCTCGATGGAAATGTTGATAATGCACCAGTTGCCCGGGCAATGGGGCTTGCAATTATCATGCTATCCAACTTGTTTCTTGTACAGGTCAATAGTTCTGATCACGATTTTACCTTTCAATCGGTAAAGCGCCTTGTGAAAGACAAAGTGATGTGGGCAGTTAACCTTGGTACACTGGCTATGCTTGGCATTATTTTGTATTCGCCACTCAATGGCTTATTAAAGTTGGCACCACTTTCTGCTTCTCTGTTATTAAAGGCTGTTATTATTGCATTTATCGCAGTGTTTTGGTTTGAGTTAGTGAAACTGGTAAAACGACAAAAACTGAAAAATGGTTCAGTGCAATAAAAATAAGAGCTGCGTGAATTCTCACGTGGCTCTTACTTTTTTTACATGTATTGTGGTTTCAATCCCCCAATCTATCGGCATCTGCCTTAGTTTTGTGCACTGTGCCATGCGGATGATGTGGTGGTGCATAAATTGAATAGAGTTTTAAAGGGCATCGCCCTTTATTAACAACATTATGCCATGTTCCGGCAGGGACAAAAATAACATCATCTGCTGCTATACATTGCTGGAAATCCAATTGCTCTTTGCGGTTTCCCATCAAAGCAACACCGTTTCCTTGTTCGATACGCAAAAACTGATCAGTATCTGGATGTATCTCTAACCCAATTTCACCGCATACGGGAATACTCATCAGAGTTAACTGCAGGTGACATCCAGTCCACAATGTCGTGCGATAGTTCTGATTCCGCCCAGTTGCTTGCGAAATGTTGGTAACATAGGGATAAGGCCCATGGTCTTGTTGGCATGACTCTACGGTCTGATTTCCGCAACCCCTTCTGTTTTCATTATATCGACTCACAAAAAAACACCTCCTTTTTCAGCTTAGGTAACATCACAAAATTATAAATTGCATAGCATTACCCTTATATATCTTATGCGATTGGATTAATAGGGTGATTGAATCCTGAGGGTAATTACACTTAAACCCCTCTCGATGATATTAATCCTGGATACAAAGATAGGCTTACAACCTTTTTAATAAAGTAAATAAGGAGCTACATCACGTTGTGATATAACTCCTTATCTTTATTGTTCCGAATATTCTATTGCATGAACCGGACATGCCTTTATTACACTTTGGAGTTTTTCATAATCAAGAGCCTGTTTATCATATGCTTTGACAACAGCTTTTTTCCCTTGCATTATAAACAGTGTGGGATAGTTCTTTGCACAAAGGGTACAGCCCATACAGGCATCCTTGTTAATATGGAGGCCGGGCTTAGCCAGCATTTCTCCCGGTAGATCCTCATCCCGAATAATTTTTGCCGAAATCCATGAGAAGATGATTATGGCAAGTACAGTGAGCGCCCAACGAATGGCCATGAACTTGGGACCTAAAAACTTTGCTTCATTACCTTCTGGCACTTTCTACCCAGCAAAAATCGGAATCTGTTTTGCTACCTATCACAAAAAAGCAGCTTGCTGACTACTTCGGTGTACAACGCCCCTCACTTTTCAGGGAACTGAAACGAATGAAGGACGAAGGCTTAATTGAGATTGCAAACAAAAAAATATATATCAAATTTATCAGTGAGCCATGGTATTTTTCTTAAGAAGCTTTACCCTTATTTTAGATTATGAAATTAAGCCGTTGCATCTTTATCTTGATGCAACGGCTCCTGCTTTGTCTACATCCCCAAAATCGTCCAGAGTATCCTTGCAAAAGGATGGCGAACGGACTTTTTCATAGTATCTGTGTCCTTTCCATTGTTCATATTTGTTTAATTGAAAGTTCCGCTTTACTATGGTAAACTCACTTTATATATCTGCCGTGTAAAACTTTTGTGAAACGGTAGCATGGGAAATTAACGCTCGGTGAGCAAGTTTTATATAATTTATATAATGTGTGAGGTGGTGCAATAAATGTTTAATGAAATTTGAGGCAAAGATTGAAAAGCAAGAGGAAATTGAGCAACTTATGAAAGAGGTTGCCGCCTTTTATATGGAGCAGGATGGTGTTATTGAAGTTAGATATATCAAACGCACCCACCGCCAAACAGATTTTAATGCCGTTAAAGAAGGGGCATTGCCTGTTCGCCTCACACGCAATGTAGGCAAAGTCACTTATGTTTTACATTGGACTGTTAGAGATGAAGAAACTCACGCAAGGGTGTCAAAGTTAGGGTTAGAGCATTTTTACAAGCGATGGAACAGATGCTTAACCACTATGCCAAAAATTATTTTGGGTGAAAACATTGTGTAAGGGTATGAGCACACCCTCTGTTAGTAGTTTAACTTCACCTACACAATAAAATCTGACTTATCACGAATTTGAGCCGTTGCATCTTACTTGACGCAACGGCTCTTGCTTTGTCTACATGCCAAGAATAGTCCAGTCAATGCTTGCATATAGACGGTGAACGGATTTTAATTTTCATAGCACCGAACCCCTCCCTGTTGTCTATATTTAATTAATTGAAACTTCCATTTTGCTATGGTAAACTTATTTTATATATTTACCGAGTAAAACTTTTTTGAAACGGTAGTGAGGAAAAATTTGCCCCGAAGGGGTGTATTTATATTTGCTTGATTCGCATTAGGCGGATAAACATAATGAAAACTTTACTTTGAAGATGAGGGGGAATAATTTGATTATAAAAGATAACAAGCAATTCAATATATTCCCCTCGCATGTGGGGCTGAGAAAATATATTCAATATTACAACGTCGTATTTCCATCGAATAATACATTTACCGCACAATATACGCTTATGCCTAACGCTTGCGGAACATTGTCGCTTGCTTTTGACGGAAACGCAGTCATTGCTGAACTGTGGGGAGCATCTTTAACCCCGGTATTGTTAGGAATGGAACCAAATAGTTATCATGTCCTATTGCTTGTACAACTTTCTCCCTATGGTTTGTATCAAATTACTCGTCAAAGCCAAGCGGAGTTTGCAGATAAACGACTGACGCTTGAGGATATTGACAATGAGCTGTTTTATTCGCTGCATCAGGCTTTTGTAGCATCAAAAACTGTATCCGATTTGGTGAATACTTGTGAGGAAATTTTATACCGACGCATGGAAAAGCATGTTGTTTCGGACTCTTTGGTGTTGGCAACCAAAGTGATTTCTGATAATTATGGACAAATACAAGTGAAAGAAGTTGCCAGACAATCCCATTATAGTGGGCGACAGCTAAACCGCTTGTTTCTTGTGCAAATTGGGATGAATGTTAAGGACTTTATACGCTTAACTCGCTTTAATTATGTATTAAAGCACATTCAAAAATCGCCTTGCTTTTTTGCGGCATTGTCGCAACAAGCTGGATATTTCGACCAAGCCCATTTTGATAAAGATTTCAAGGCTATCAGTGGCGTTACCCCACAAAAGTATCTGAAAACAATGTCGGATTTTTACTATGACGGCACAGAGATATACGATACACTATCCTCAAAGGGGGATTGAAAAATGAAATATCAAGGTTGTCTTTTAGCGGTTAAGGATATAGCCGCATCGAAACATTTTTATGAAAAGGTGCTTCATCAAAACGCGGTAATGGATATTGGCGTACATGTGACCTTTGAGGGGTTTTCTCTGCAACAAGGATATGCCGAACTCGTTGGCATATCAGTCGATAGCGTGAAAGAGCAATCGCACAACTTTCAAGTTTATTTTGAAGTGGAAGATTTAGACAAGGTATACGCCAAACTAAAAAGCATATCCAGTTTGCAGTGGGTACACGAAATCAAAGAATACCCGTGGGGGCAGCGTGATATTCGGGTATATGACCCCGACAAGCACATTGTAGAAATTGCAGAGGATATGACCACGGTTATCAAACGCTTTTTTAATCAAGGCATGTCGGCAGAAGAAGTTGCTACACGCACAATGTTCCCTCTTGAGGTTGTAAAACAGTATGCGTTAGGCTTTAGTATGTGATACACGGCGGCTTTGGTAAACCAAAGCCGCTATTTTATTCCAAACAAGATTGGAGGAGACGGACAATGAGTAAATATGAGCCGCTTTGGAAGGCGATAGGTCAACGCACGGAGAACAGCTTCGCGCTGACCTATGCCGAGATTGAACAGATTCTGGGCTTTCCCATCGACCACGCCTTTTTAACCTTCAAGAAGGAGCTGCCCGTCTACGGCTATGAGGTGGATAAGATCTCCATGAAGGCACAGACGGTGACGTTCAAACGCTGCACTTGACAAGCGGTGCGTTTCTGCCATCATCGGCTTCACCCATCCAAGAGGAGGAATACTATGAACTGGGAGCCATGGACAGGCTGTTACAAGATAAGTGATGGCTGTACAAATTGCTATTTTTATGGGCCGTATGCAAAACGCTATGGTCAAAGCACAATACAAAAAACAGATAAATTTGATTGGCCCGCAAGGAAAAATGCAAAGGGAGAATACAATATCAAAGGCAACAAAATTCTTCCAACCTGTTTTGCGACTGACTTTTTCCTGCCAGAAGCAGACGAGTGGCGTAAAGACATTTGGGCTATCATCAAGGAAAGAACAGATATTGATTTCTTGATTTTAACAAAGCGAATTGACCGTTTCCCCCAATCGCTTCCGTCTGATTGGGGTACAGGCTATGACAATGTGAATATTGGCTGTACTGCCGAAAATCAAACACTCGCCGATTACAGGCTTCCGCTCTTTTTATCCTATCCGATAAAGCGGCGCTTTATTGCCTGCGCCCCACTTTTAGAAGCGATAGATTTAACACCATATCTTGATGGCATAGACCATGTTACCGTTGGCGGCGAAACAGGACGAGAAGCCCGTATGTGCGATTATGATTGGGTACTTAATATCCGTGAACAATGCGTAACAGCAGATGTAACCTTTTGGTTCAAGAATACAGGCTCACTTTTCAAACGTGACGGTGTAGTGGAAAAAATAAATCCATTTAAGCAAAACAGTGTGGCAAAAGAGCTCGATATTGATATTTCAGATGGGAAAAGGTTGTTCTGATCAAATCAATGGAGTAAAGCATTATTGCCTATTTTGTTTAACAAATATTCTGTATGAACCAAATGAGCAGACAGCTTATTGAGACTAAATCGGTTCTACCAAAACTAATCACGATTACTATGAAAATATGGGCAAACCTTGCTATCAGGCTCGGGTTGCCTACTTTTTGTTTTACAGTCACATCCCGAGTATAGTCCAGATATAGGTCGGCGCCGTGAGAGTGAACACCAAGCAGGCGAACAGAATGGCGGGCGCCGCCCACTCAAACTGCCCATGTTTGCGATAATCGAAGTACGCCATCCCAAGTTTGGCAAAGAAAAACACCGCCAGAATCAAGTCGATTGCAGGGAACACCACCTTGTTGACCACCGTCTTGATTTGTCCGGAGGCATCGTTCCACGTTCCCTCAATCGCCCCGGCCACGTCGCCGTTTGCCGCAAAAGCGGTTGTGCCAAACAGCAGGCTTACCATGAGAACGAGCGTGAGTGCCAGCGCGATTTTTTTATATCTTTTCATAAAGACCACCTTTCCGAAATGAGGAACAAGGCCGCAGGATCGCTCCCGCCGCCTTGTTCTTTTTCTGTTTTTATAGCTGCATGGTCATGTCCATGCCCGGAGTCTGTTCCTCCAAAAGCGGAGCTACCGCAAGCACTTGCGGGTTTTGGTAAAACTTCAGGTCGCCCCGAAATCCTTTTTTCAGCGCACTGAATTCCTTCGCTTGTGCAAGGAGCTCAGCGGAACAGCCGGGCGGCAGCTCCTGATTCCAGCGCACCCAATCGCCGTTCTGATAGCGCGGCTCCAGCTGGAGAATCACATAATCCTCCGGCACAAAAGCGGGGTATTTCCGCCAGAAGCCCTGCACATCCACGTAAGGATGCCCCTCCTGCATGACGGTCATTTCCATAAGCCGCAGGGTATCTGCAAGAGAGGTGCAGAACCAGAACTCCCGATCTCCGAACCGCCGGATGCGGCCATCCTTGAGAATTGCCTCCAGCCGATCCGTTTTTGTGTAGTGGTACACGCTGCCTTTTGGAGCCTCAATGCGTTCATATGCCATCCTCGTCCCTCCTTTACGGCTGGATGGGACCGGCGTGCCAATCCTGCCACAGATTGCCGCGGATAGTCAGGCTGTCGGTCAGGTTGGCGGACAGCATCCCATCGGGCGTCCACGCATCTATGAGCCATGTGTTGACGGTATAGGCGCCGTCCAGCATCCAGATGGGGCTGAAATGAGTCCGATTCTTGTAGGTGGAATAGGGATTTTTCTGAAATTCAAACCGCCCCGATCCCATACGATCCAAGAGCCGCCAGTAGGCTTCGTAGCCGAATTCAGGGAAATAGCTGACCGCATTCTGCGGCTGGGTAACCGCCGAGCTTTGGCTGGAGCTGACACTCCCGGTGACGGTCTGGTTGATACCGTATCCTGACTTCATAACTCTTCCGCTGGCGGTGGGATTTTTATCATCGCACTGGATGCTCATGGCTGCGGTTAGACTGGCGCTGTAGCGATCCAGATCAAATTCCCACCATCCATGGTCACACCAGTATCCGTCCTCATCATCCCCATGCCATACCCAATATTCCTGCCACCACGGGCGCCAGACACTCCAGCTTGCCGTGCTTTTCACCGCTCTGCTTGGAACAGAAGTGCGGGAGAAGCTGTCATTGCGGTCATCGGCTACGGGATTGGGCGGCGGGTTCTTATCAAGGTCAACGATTTTTACGTTGAGGGTCGTTTTCGCCGTGCTGCCGGGGCCGGACACCGTCACTTCAATGGTCATGTTCTGCTCGGTATCAGGGGTTCTCCATTTCACCCACGCAAGCTGGCTGTCGCCTTCAGGGTAATAAACATTGCCCACGTTGTAGGTCTGGCCGCCAATGTTGAAGCTGACACGGGTGGGGCTGTCAGGGTCGGACTGGCCACCGCTGATGCGCACCGCCGTGATGACGTCGGTGTTGACCCGGTACTCATAATCGTAGGCGTCAATCTGCGGTTCCTCCGGCTTTTCCTCAAAGCGGACGATGCCAAGCCCAAGGCTGGACTTGATATCCGCATTGGTGGCGGCGCTGGTTTTGCTGCCTCCCCATGCGGGATAGCCGAGATCGCTTACCTCCAGGAACATGGCCAGCGGCAGATTCTTGTGGGTTAGGGATACCATGCGCCGCCTTAACAGGCCGCTGGTCTGCTCATCATAGAGCGCCGCTTCAGTAGCGGTGGTGGCAAACATATTGCCCTCAAATTTATAAAAGGCAAAGGGTTCAAGGAGCAACTTGTACTCACCGCCAATCAGAACATCGTAGTCCATGCCAGTGTGATTTGCGATGAGTTGCACCAAAAACTCAGAGCAAAAGTATTTCTTGAGTGCATCAATATTATTGCTGCCATTGGTACTGATAACTTTTGGAATTGCCTGAGGTGGTTTTATGGTGGTATAACCGCCTTGGACAGCTTGCAAGTTCCTGCCATTGTTGTACTGTATTTTGCTGACCTTTCCGAAATGATAAATCGAAGATGATGGGGACTTATTGCTTAAATCAATGGGAGTAGTAACTACCGCATGGTCGCTTGCGCGAACCACCGTGACACGTACACCTTCATTACCGGGACTCCATGAATTGGTGCTGGTTCCCTGACCCATCCCGCCGCCACCGCCGTCAATGTTTCCGCTGCCGCCGGTGTCGGCAAGCGCAGTCATCGGGCAGAGCAGACACAAAACGAGGAACAGCGGCAGGGCTCTCAAAAGTAATTTTTTCATTTTGCCCTCCTGTGTTTTTGCAAAATAAAAGCACGGTATTTTTCAACCGTGCTCTTGGGATATATTGTATTAAGTTTTAGTCCATCGTACCGACTTGCTTGTTGATGTCGCCATCGCTTTTTCCCTCAATCACTTGATTTTCGCCCAAGTTTGGCACGTTATCAAAGCCAGGAATGCTGTTTCCGCCATTGCTGGGTTTAGAGGAGGATTCCTGTTTCGGGGTTTCCTTCGGCTGTTCCACCTTGTCATGGTCGACTGCCGCGGGAGGCTCGGTGACCTTTTCGCCGTTGGGCTTCTGTGTGGGGTCTTGAAGCTGTTCCTCGGTATATTCCGGCTTGCTCACATCGCCCTGAATGGTCTGCTCCGTGCCGCTGGAAACCGCGCCGTTGTCGGTGCTCACCGGCTGGGTGGTATCGGGCGGAGTTACGGTGACCTCTTTTTCTTTCTCTGTGCTGTCCGGCCCGGACGGGTCTACCGTCACATCGCTCACCTCGGAGCTTTGGGACGGGAGGGGCGCATCCACCGGATTGGGTGTCTGGAACCGCTGCCCGATCAGCACCACCAGTATCACGCAGAGGGCAAGGCCACCAGCGACAGTCAGCCATTTCTTCATTTTGGGATTCATATTTTTCATAAGAGTATCCTCCTATTTACCATATTTTGATAATCTTCTTGTTAAATCACACCCTACCATGAACGTTTCCGGAAGTCTACTGTTATTATAGAAAACTTTTTGATAACAGTCAAAATTTAGGTGTGTATCCGGCGCTGGTCTTGACCTTGATGGTCATGGGCGGCAGCAGCTTCCCGCCAAAGGATACGGGAACCTCCAGCAGAATGGTGCTGTCCGCTTCAAAACGGGCGGAGGCTTGGTCACCGGAGGCAAGGGGCGCGTTTCGGATGTCCACCTCCAGATTCCAGACCTTAAACTCCAGCTTGCCGTCCGGTGTGCGCTTTTCATGATAACCGCTGCTATAAGAGAGTCCAAGGATGTTGTCCAGCCGGTCATAAATATCGCCGTAATCGAGACTTTCCTCGAAATCTCCGGCATAGGGCTGGTAAGCGCCCGAATAGCCCTCCCGCACACCGTGATACACATCATCGTAATTCTCCACCACGGTGGAGATAACGGCGGCCTGCACTGCATCCCGCACACCCTGCGCCACAATCATCAGACGGAAGTATTCTGAAATGCCCGTGAAGATCATGACCAGCGACAGGGTAATTGCGATAATGAGAGGAAAGCCCGCACCGTCTTTTCTCCGTAAAATTTGCTTGATTTTATCCGTCATTTCCAGTAAACCTCGCTCTTTCCCGCCGCATCTGCTCTCAGCGTAATCGGGAACGAGCCGAAGCCGCCAAACAGCCCGATGTTGGTTTGGTAGGTGACCGTTACCGTGACTTCCTCATTCAGCTGGATTCTGCCGGTTTCAGACCATGCCACGCTGGGGGAAAGCCCGGTCTTTTCCCGCAAAAGCTGCTCCCGGCGGTTGGTTTCACTGCCCACCTGTCCGGCAATTTCGGCCTCCCGGATGAGCTCCGTGGCAAAGGTGTCCAGCTGCTGCTTTTGGATGTAGACAGGGAACACCTTCACGGCAAGGGCAATGACCAGCATGGCGCACAGCACCAGCACCGCTACGTCAATATAGCACTCGCCGCGCTTCTTACTCAGGATTTTTCTCAGCACATGGTCACCCCCTGCTCAAAGGGCCCCTGCTCCTGTCGGGGTTCCGGGTTGTGGTCACTTAACACACGCCATGCGCCCTTGCTGAAATCAGCTGTGCAGATTTCCTGCTCCAGCAGTTCCTCCGCAGGGACATCTCTGGCAAATTCGGAGCTGCCGGGGTTTCCTTTCACACTCTGCCCGGAGAGCAGAAGCTGTGCAGTTTCCGGCGTCAGGTACACATAACCGCCGGGCGTCATCATGTCAAACGCTGCGTTCGGGTGCGCTTCAATAAATTTCCGCACCGTGATTCTCACTTCCTCCGCAGAAACAGGCGCATATTCCGGGTCGAGGGTATACTCTGCTTCCGATTCGCCCTTGTCCCACAGCGTCCAAAGGGCATGGGTGAGTTCCTCGCTGAAATCCACGGTCTGCTCGGATATCCACTGATCCTTTACCACCTCCAGCGGGTTTTCGAAGCGCAGGAGGTATTCCATATAGTCAGCCGAATAGCTGCTGCCGGATAATTCTCCGTACACAAACTTCACAGCGGCAATTTCACTCGCCAACTCTACCAGCTCAGAGGCCGGTTTCTGCTGCCATTCCTTTCGATACTGCGCCATGCCTCTGTCCAGCTTTTTCCGCAGAAGCGTCATCATTTCCTGTTCTGTCATCTGGTTTACACCTCCCTGTTAGAACATCCCGGAAAGGGATGTGATGATTTCATAGACAATAATCGCCATGTAGGTCATGAGAAAGCACATGAGCATGGCAAAGGAGAACACCCGGATTTTCGGCGGGATCTTCATGGCCTGCGCTTTCAGCCGCTGAAGCTCCAGCTGTTTCATATCGTGGGCCAGCATCTGAAAATACATCCCGCCGTCGTCCCCGCGCAGTACGCCGATCAGCCCTCTGGTAATATCCGAGAGCATGGGTGAATTGAACCTTGCCTCGAAACGGGTCAGCGCCGCCTCATAGCTGGAGGAGCGCATATCCGCTGTGAGAATATCAAGCTCGGCGGCAAAGTCCTCGCCAGCGTTTTTCTTGAAATTCTCCAGCATGGACAGCACATCCCGGCTGGCTTTCAGTTCCTGGGTGACGGTCGCAACGAAACGGGGCAGCTCCTGTTCGATTTTTCCGCGCTTGGCTGCCAGCGCCTCATCTGCCTTGCGTATTTCCTTGAAATAGACCAGCACGGCGGTAAACAGCACAATGGGCGCCAGCAATGGAAGGACAATCAGACAGGGAATGATACACAGCCCGATAGCCGCCGCTTTTGTAATAGCCGTTGCCGTGAACAGCTCCGGCGAGTCGGAAAGCCCCGCCGCCGACAGCACATTTGCCATCCGGCTTCTCTTGTATTCGTCCATGCGGAGATACCGGGAGAGCCGGACGGCGGCGTTCCGCAGCAAAGCATCGGTGGTTTTAGGCTTGGCCTTGGCCTGCTTTCCTGCTGACAACATCGCCTTTTGGGTTGCAAGGGTGGGCAGATGCAGGAGGTCGGCAGCAACAAAAAAGAGCCCCGCCGATAGGAGGACTCCGAATAAAAAGATGTAGATTGTCATGAGCGTCCTCCTATCTTCGATATTCGATGGGCTGGGTGAGCTTGATCACAAACGCCGTGGAAATGAAAATCACGGCGGCACAGATGGTCAGGATGATTTGCCCCAGCGGGGTGTGCATCAGCGTGTGGTACCAGTCCTGATTCAAAAAATACAGGAGCGGTATGTTGCCTATGACAAGGACCACCATGGTGATGAATTCCTTTCTCGGTTCAAACACCATGGTTTCCAGCTCACCGTTGACTACCCGCATATCACTGAGCTTGCTGACAATGGGCGTCAGGGTGGTTTTCAGGCTGCGGTCGTGCTGACAGGCAATGAGGGCGTCGCACCATTCCTGAAACACCGTGTTGTCAATTCTCATTTTCACATCGTGGAGCGCCGCCGTCACATCGGGGTCCACCAGCCGGACACGGGACACAAAGCTCTGAAATACCGACAGCACCGGCGGGTTCAGGTACGGGAGATTTTCCTCCACCGCCGTCAGAATGTCCTCGTTTCTAAGGTAGGCCGTGGTGATAATGGAGAGCGCCGTTTCCAGCTCCGCCGCAATGTCCTTTTTGAAGTGGCTGGCCGTGAGCTTCACCCACCAGAACGGCAGGAGCATACAGCCTGCCGCCATGACAGGAACCAGAAAAAAGTTCGAGAGCATCACGGCCACCGACGCACCTACGGCAAAGAACAGCAGGGACAAGGCACAGAGCATGGGAAAGCGTGCCGACCGGCCGGTGACCTTAAGGATGGACTGCACCTCGGCAAGCTCCCGGCGAAGATAGGATTTCTTTTTCCTGCGGGTGGTTTCGTTGATTTCGTCCCGGAGGGCTTTGGGCTGATCGGTCAGCCTGCCGAAGATGGCGGTTGTAAACGCCATGGGTGTCAGCCCAAGCAAAATAAAAGAGCCTGCGCTCATGCCGATGCAGGCGATTAACAGTACCGTCATCATGCGATTTGTGCCTCCTTTCGACCCAGGCTCTCAATGACCGCCTGCGGCATACCGTTTTCCAGAAGCCGCTTGGCAAGACTGTCCGAGATGGTATTGACTTGCTCATGGTGCCCCTCAATGATGAATTTTCCGTCCTCCATGCGGTTTTCGGTGATGACATACTGGAACAGCGGGCGGAAACGCCTTGTGCCGTCGGGCAGGATTTCGCACTCCTGAATCTCCATCATGCGGCGCTGCTTGTTTTCCAGCTGCTTGCAGAACACAACAATGGGATAGGCTTCGGTGACATAGTCCATGAGGGTCGCATCGGACATATCCACGGCGCGCTTGCACAGGGACACCATGCGGCGGTAGGTGGCTTCGCAGGAATTGGAGTGGATGGTGGTCAGCACCGCCACGCCGGTTCGGGCGGCCTCCTGCGCCGCGTTTGCCTCCGCGCCGCGCATCTCGCCCACCACGATGATGTCCGGGTTGAAACGGAGGGCATAGTCTAAAAGGTTGGTCTGGTCGATGCGCTGGCGGTCATTGTCGCTGTCACGAGTCAGGGTGTGGATGACCGAGTTGACCACCTTACCGTCCTTTTCCCGCACCAACGCCAGCTCACGGGAGCCATTCTCAATGGTATAGATTCTCTTGTTGTCCGGCACGGTGGTCAGCACCCAGCCTGCTACGGTGGTTTTGCCGGAGCTGGTGGCGCCCGCCACGCAGACCGAAATCCCGTAGCGGACGCAGAGGGATAAAAAGTCCAGCATAGGGTCTGTCGCCGTGCCGCTTCGTACAAAGTCCTCTTTTTTCATGCTCTGCGGGTTTACGATACGGATGGAGGCCGCCACGCCCACATCCTCGTCCACAATGGGACTTTTCAGGACGGCGATACGGATATTTTTGCTGAGATGCCCCAACACGATGGGGCTGGCGTTATCCAAAACCATGCCGCTGATGTGGAGCATCCTGCGGATCACATTCACGGCGTGCTGAGGGCTTTCAAAGCGTTCCTCCAGCTTCACGGTGCGGCCATCCGAATACTGCACCTCAATGTCTTTCCACGAATTGATGTCGATTTCCTCAATGCCGGTGCCGAAGATGTATTTGGTCAGAAATCCAAACTCCGCCATTTCGGTGTAGAGGGCGTCCGCCAGCCTGCCGCCGCTCATGCCGTTTACCGAGACACGGCAGTCCTGGACGTACTTGGTGATGTAGCGTTTGAGCTGCGCCTTGGCATCCTCGCCGCCTGCAGTGATGAGGGTGCTGTAATGTTCGGAGATGTACTCCTGCACCTCGGCAAGCACCGAGGAGAAATCCTTTCCCTCCGTTTCTGGGGTAAAAAATAGCGCATGGGCGCGGTTTGCCCCTGCAAAATCCACCGGGCGGTTCAATGCGGAGTTTACTTTGCTATTCTCCGAATTGGGAACGACCGGAGCCGCGGACGGCTGGATCGGCGGCTGTTTTTTCTGCTCCGCCTGCGGCCTCTTTTTCTTTCCTGAAAATGCAGCGCCACTTCGCTTTTTGCCCAAACTCATACGGCAAACACCTCCTTTGCGATTTTTTCGATTTCTTTTCTAAACGGGCGGCTGTCCTTCAGGGACAAATCCGACAGCAGATTCCCGGCAAGGTACTGTTCCTCCAGCTCCGGCGAGTGGGTCAGGGTAAAGGCTACGGAGCCCAGCGCCTGCCCAATCTGCTCCCCGGCCTGCCGGGGCTTGACATTGCTGGCAACCTTGTACTGCTTCTCCGCATCCCATTTGGAATCCCGGAGAAGAGGGAGCTGGCTGGAGAGATAGCTCACCGATTTCAAATCGGCGTTCGCAAGCCGCAAAACGCTGTCGGCTTCCATGAGCGCCACGGCGGAGAGGATGTCGTTGGCGATATAGCTGCCGCAGTCCGCCACCACAAAGGGCGCGATTTTCCGCAGATTGTCCAGAAGCTCCTGCGCCTGGGTTTGCTCATAGGGCGGGTAGGTGTACTCGTTCTCTCCTTTTTTCATGCCGAGGATGGTGAGGTGTTTGTGCTTTTTCAGCGTCACCAGATTGTGCTTGATGAGCGGCTCCGTCACATGGGCGGCGGCAAGAATACTGCCCAGCGAATGCTCGCCCTGAAGCTCCGAGGGCGGGCAGATGCAGGGCAGCATGGGGGCGGTCATATCGCAGAGAAGAAGCACCACGTTTTTCTTCCGGTCGGCAAGGTGCTTTGCAAGCTTCACGGCAGTGACGGTCTTTCCGCTGCCGGGGGAGCCCCAAACGGCAAGGATTCCTTCCTGCGGCTCCTGCTCCGGCGAGGCATCCTCCTTTGGCACTTGGCGGGTGAAGATGCCCTTTTTCTTAAAGTTCAGCATCACTGCACCTCGCTTTCCGCAGGCGCTTCGGATGCAGTGCTTTCCTCCGGTTCCTGAGATTCAGGAGCGCTGTCCTGCACCGGCTCCGCGGGATACAGTGCCGCAACGACCTTGTCCTGCGCCTCGATAAACTTGGCGCTGTTGGCGGGTGTGCCGCGGTAAACAAGGGACAGGTGGAGCTTGCCGTCCGATTCCAGCTCTGCCAGCACCTTGCTCTGTTCGGGGGATACCAGCAGGGTCACGGTTGCAGGAAGTTCTTTTTCATTCTCCGCCGAAGGCGAATCGGGTCCAGCGTCACGCTGGTTGGCGTCATAGCCGCTGCCTGCGGTGACGGCGATGACCTCCACATATTTCAGCTCGGCGGGGATCACGGTGGAGCCCTGCTTTTTGTAATCCGGGGCGATCACCGACACAATATCGCCGCTTTCCAGCTTGCCGGACAGTCCGTTGGCAAAGCTCTTGATGGTGACCGACATGGCCTGCTTGGTGCCGTCCAGGTTGTACAGGTAGGTATTTTCTGCCGCCGGGGTGTCGGATAGCTTGGTGTTTAAGATATAGTCACCAACGGAAAGATCGGCGGTGGCGTACTTGCCCACAACGGATTCGCTCTGGCGAAGAACATTTTCGGGCAGTCCGAAGCCGCCCACTTCCGCGGTCTGCACCATCTCCTTGGTGATTTCCTCGCCTGCCTTGATTTCCTTCACGACGCGGACGATTTCGGTTTTCTGGCTGACCGACTGGTTAAACAGCGGCGTCACGCCGAAGCAGATAAGCAGGGACAAAAGAATGCAGATCACTCCGACCACCGTGCGGTTTTTGAAAAGGCTCATAGATTTTTCCTCCTTGATTTCATGGTGATTTTAGAAACTGGAGCTGTATCTGCGGTGTTTCACTGCTTTCACAGCCTTGGGGATCAGGGCGGCGGCCAGCGTAACGGCGGCGATACCGGCAGCGACGAGGGCCTTTTTTCTGCTGATATGGATTTTTTTCATGAGACAATTCCTCCTAAAATTTTTGAAATGGTTACGGCAAGAAAGCCGAGGGACAAAAACGGCGCCATAGGCAGAGATGCCTGTGACGCTTTCTGCGGCTCCAGCTTGCGAAGCCGTCTGATGAGCTGGTTTATGAGATAAAAAAAGAGGGATGCCGTCAGGCCGAGCAGCAGCCCGGCCGTGCATCCCACAAAGCCCAGCACCATGCCTGCGGCGGCTGTGAGCTTGATATCCCCGCCACCGATGCCCTCCGGCTTGTACAGGGCGGCAAGCAGCAGGGGCAGTGCCGCAAGGACGCCTAAAAGATTGACGGGGCTGAAATCAATCAGCCCCGTCAGTGCAATCAGGAGGCAGATGCTGTCCGGGATAATCCGCTTGCGGAGATCCCACACAGAAGCCGCCAGCAGCAGACAGAAAAAAAGCACCGCCTGAAGGGTGCTATCAGCCTGCATAGTTGAACATTTCCTTAATGCGCTGCACAAGGGTGGGCAGCACCGTTTCCCCGAACAGAGCATACAGCCCCGCAAGGAGCAGAGCGCCCAAGACCACGGCAATCAGGATTTTGATGGCGGTGTCAATGTATCCGTCCCCGCGGCTGCCGGAAAGGACGCGGCGGGTTCTGGCGGCGGTCATGACCGCCTTGCTTTTCAGCTTGCAAATGAGATGCTTCATGGATGTTCCCCCTTATTCAAAATGGTACGTCACCGAGTAGGTGATGTTGGATTTGTTGTACATGCACGAGTGGTTGGTATAATAATAAAACTCCAGCTGCGTGTATACGCCTGCGCCGAGGGTACGGGTGAAGGTGATGCCGTTGGAGGTGGTGCCGTAGTCCAGCTGATCCCACTGGCCGGTCAGCTTGTTGTAGCCGCGCACCCTGCCGAAGTCGGAACCGCTGTGTCCGCTGACGGGCGGCACCGTAAAGGTGTATTCGGTGATGGTGGCGCCTTCGATGCCGTTTTCCATGATCACGGAATCCGGGCCTGTGAGCGTCATGCCACCGCCGCCGTTGGAATCCGCCACAAAGAAAACGATAGCGGCCCACGGGGACTCGGCGCCTGCGGAATCCACCGCCTTGACACGCACCACGTTCTTTCCGCGGGGGTAGGTCTGGGTTTCGGCGTTTCTGCCCTCCCAAATCAGGGTGACTGGGTCGCCGTCCGGGTCGGAGCTGGCTGCCGTGATGGTGACCGGCGTTCCCGGTGCCACACTGTTGCCGTTCGGCGTTCGGGTAATCATCGGCGCTGTCGGCGCAGCGTTTGCCACGGTAAAGATCTTGGATGCCCAATCGGAATACAGTCCGGTAGCATCCTTGGCGCGAACACGGATAGTGTGCGTGCCAACGGCATAGTAGCCGTCCGCCGCCTTGTTATCCCATTCCAGCGTGGTGGCGTCACCATCCGAGTCAGCGGCTGTTGCGTTGATATTGACAAGAAACTTGCCGTTATTCGCTGTGCGGGTCGGGGTGGCAGTCAAGGTAACCGTTGGTGCGGAGCTGGTGATGGTGAAGGTCTTTTCCGTCCAAGGGGAATATACTCCGGCAATGTCCTTGGCACGGACTTTTACGGTATGGGTGCCGGGCGCATAGTAACCGCCTGATGCCTTGTTCTCCCATTCCAGTGTGGTGGCGTCGCCATCGGCATCGGTAGCTGTCGCACTGATATTCACAAGGAACTTGCCATCTTTCACCGTGCGGGTCGGCTCTGCGGTCAGGGTCACGGTAGGTGCGGCATTGGTCACGGTGAAGGTCTTTTCTACCCATGGGGAATACGCTCCGGCGATATCCTTTGCACGAACCTTTACGGTGTGGGTGCCGGGCGCATAGTAACCGTCCGCCGCCTTGTTATCCCATTCCAGCGTGGTGGCATCGCCATCCGCATCAGCGGCCTTGGCGCTGATATTGACAAGAAATTTGCCGTCTTTCACCGTGCGGGTCGGCTCTGCAGTCAGGGTTACAGTGGGTGCGGCATTGGTCACGGTGAAGGTCTTTTCTACCCATGGGGAATATACCCCGGCGATATCCTTTGCCCGGACACGGATGGTGTGGGTGCCCACGGCATAGTAGCTGTCGGCTGCGGTATTCGCATACTCCAAGGTTACTGCATCCCCATCGGGGTCTGTGGCGCTGGCGGTGATATTCACAAGAAACTTGCCGTCCTTGGTAGTACGGGTGGGAACGGCCTCTGCCACAGGAGCGTTCGGTGCGGTGTTGGTGACCGTGATGCGCTCCGAATGGGTGGTGACTCGCCCTTCGCTGTCGGTAACGGAGGCAGTCAGGGTAAATGCGCCGGTGTCATGAATCGCAATTTCCCCGCCATCGTTGCCGAGGGTACCCTGATATTGTGCGGGGCTGCTGTCTTTTTTTAGCGTCCATACAACGGAATAGCTGCCGAGGTGCTGAACATCCTTTGCGGCAACTTCAAACTCCGCACCGTAGTGAACGGTCTGCGGCATGGTGAATGCGTACTGCACTACCGGCAGGATGCGGATGCTCTCGCTGTGGGAATAGCTGCGTTTCAGGTAATCGGTCATGGCAGCGGTGAGAACATACTCGCCGTCCTTTTTGAAGGTGATTTTGCCGCCCTGCGCGTTGAGTCCTCCGCTGAACGCCTCGGAGAGCGGAATGCTCTTGCCGTCCTTGCTGACGGACCACTCCACCGGCAGAACCTGATTGTTGCCGTGGGTTCTGAGGTCGATGGCGGTATCGGTATAGGCAAATTCGGGGAGTTCAAAGCCGAGGGTCAGCACAGGCAGAACCTCGCATTTGTCATGGTTTTCGTACAGGAATACCCGGCCGGTTTCATCGGTGACTCTGGCTGCCAGCTCATAGACACCGGCCCGTTTGAAGCGGATCGTGCCGCCGCCGTTTGTGAGCGTTCCGTCCACATAGGTCGGCCAGTCCTGAAATCCGTAGGTGTTGTCCACCAGCCATTCGACGGTGAGGCCGTCCAAATCAGTGGTTTCGGTTTTGACCGCAATATCCGTATCGGTGTGAACATACTCCGGCAGGCTGTAGCTGACGGCAGGCACAGGATACACCTTGAAGCCCTGCTCGTAGCGGTAGGTTCTGCCACCGTCGTCGGTGAATTCCGCTTTCAGAACATAGCTGCCCTTGGCATGAAACTTCAGCTCACCGCCGCTGTTGCCCAGCGTACCCTCCACCGCATCGGTGAGGGATACTTCTTTTCCGTCACGGAGCAGCGTCCAATTTGCGGTATGGCTGCCGATTTCCCCGAACACTGCCTCCACCATCACGGTGCTGTCGGTGTGGAAGATTTCCGGCAGATAGAAGCCCGCCGAACCTACCGGGTAGACGGTAATATGGGCGGTATCGGAAAACACTCTGCCGGTATCGTCGGTGACAGAGGCGGTCAGCGCATACACACCTTTTTCCTTGAATCGGATGCTACCGTCAGCAGGATTTCCTTCGATCCATGTGTCGGTTTCGGCAGGCTCGCCGTTCCGGGTCAGGGTGTAGGCCACTGTGAGGCCGTCCGTTTCTTTTGTTTCTGTCTTGAGCGCCACGGTTTTATCCGTATGAGAAACGGTTGGGAGTGTCAGCTTGACCTCCGCTACCGGGTAGACCGTGATGCTATCCTGTGCGGTGATAACCTTGCCCAGCTCATCCGTAATCGAGGCGGTCAGCTTGTATACGCCCTTTTCCTTGAACAGCACCGTGCCGCCGGTGGAATCCAGCGTTCCGGTGAGAGCCGTTTCGATATCGACGGCAGTGCCATCCTTTTCGAGCGACCATACCACCGCATTGGTACCGAGGTTTTCGGTCATCAGCTTCACCGCCACGGATTTGTCGGTATGGGTGGTTTCGGGCAGAGCGAACGCCGCCGTCACAACCGGGTAGATGCTGATGGTCTGCTCATGGGTCACCGTGACGCCCCGGCTGTTTTTGGCCGTGGCAATCAGGGTGATGCTGCCGGTCTGCATAAATTTCACTTTACCGCCGTTGTGGTCAAGGGTACCGTCTGTCAGCTCTGAAAGCTCGGCAGGCAGATCGTTTTTCAGGGCTGACCATGTCAAATCGCTTACATACCGGCTTTCCGGCTTGATTTCAATTTCATCGGCAGTATACGCGGTTTTGGGCAGTGTAAATGAAAACTGCGGGGCGGGAACATAGGAAGAACCGCCACCGGAACTGCTGCCGCCAGAACTGCCCCCGCCGGAATTCCCATCGGAGGGCTTATCCTCCGGCTTGGTGGGAACAGTCGGCTTGGGCGGTTCTTCCTTCTTGATTTTTTCTTTGGCCTTTTCCGTATCCACCAGCATTTCAAAGGCTTCGGCGCGGGTGGCCTTTCCGTCCGGCTTGACCGTGCCGTCCGGGTAGCCGTCTACGATACCGTATTCCTTGCCGGTGCAGATGCTGGATTTGTCCGATTCGGAAAGCGTATCGTCGTCGGAAAAGCCGGTGACGCAGGAGCAGGAGGCGTCATGCTCGCCCTTGCCGATGGCACGCACCAGCATGCGGATCATCTCCATGCGGGTGATGGGCTGATCCGGTAAAAACTTCGTGCCGAAATCGTCCTTTTGGATGATTCCCGCAATAATGAGCGCCTCAACATCCTGCTCCGACCAATGTCCGGCAATGTCGGTGAAGCGAAGGGTGACCTCGCTTTCCTCCGGCTCCGGCAGCTCCATGGTTCTGGCAACCAAGGCGGCGAATTCCCCTCTGGTGATGATTTCATCCGGGTGCGCCAGCCCGTCGGGGTAGCCGCTGATGACGCCTTTTTCCGTCAGGATCTGAATGGCTTCCTCCGCCCAATGCCCCTTGGCATCCTCAAAATACCGGTTTACCGCATAGGCGCTGCCCGCAAGCAGGGAAAGCACAAGGCAGACAGTGAGGGCAAGGCACAGCGGCCGTTTCATTTTCTTATTCATAAGCGCCTCCTACATTCCGCCCATGACGGGCTGACCTTGCTCCTGCTGGGCGGAGGATTCCTGTTTCTGCGCGGCGGTCTGCCCCTGGGTCAGCGTCTGCTGATAAGCGCCGAGGACCGCCTTGTCAAACTCTGCCTTGGCCTCCTTGGTGCAGGGAAAGCAGATATCCTTGTACTCGCCGTTTCCGGCCTTATAGCTTGGCATGGAGATAAACAGCCCTTTAGAGCCCTCCATAATTTTGATGCCCCGCACGGCAAAATCGCCGTAGACATTGACCGAGGCGGTGGCCTTGCAGCTGCCCTCCGGACGGATGGAGTGGATTTTCACATCGTACTTGGGTGCGGCCGGTGTCGTGTTCTTAGGCATGGTTTTTTCCTCCTTCACAAGATTTCCGGCACAGTTAACCGGCGTAGTTGAACATCTCCTTGATGCGCTCGGTCAGGGTGGGGAGCACCGTTTCCCCGAACAGGGCATACAGCCCCGCGAGGAGCAAAGCGCCCAAAACCACTGCAATCAGGATTTTGATCGCGGTGTCAATGTAGCCGTCCCCGGCATTCCCTGCGAGAATGGAGCGGCTTTTCACAGCAGCCGCACCGAGCTTGTTCTTCAGCTTGCAAAATAGACTTTTCATTTTGGCCTCCTTCATAAAATGAGGGCATGAAAAAAACAGCTTCTGGCTGTCTACATGCTCATGCCCATGGTTTGGGTTTGCTCCGGTTCCCCGAAGCTGATTTGTTGAAATCCGAAGCGGTCACAGTAGTGGAATTCGCTGCCCTCTGCGTCATACAGCTCCACCACATCGGACATGGACAGGGAGTGTCCGTCATAGCCAGGCGGGTGATTCACGTTGCACCTTGTGTAGATGGCTTCGAGATCGTTGGTGTCAAGCTGCCCGTCATAGGCGACCCGGTAATGCTCCCGGGACGGCTCTCCAAACTGCCGCACCGTTTCCTCATAAGAGATAAACTTCCTATACACATCCGTTTCCGGCTTCAGCTGCCAGACGCGCACATTTTTCAGCGGTGCGGCGGACTCATTCATGCCGCCCATTCGTTCCCCCGCGGCAAGCCGTTCCATCACGCCGTCCGTCCACTGCGGGGTCAGGCTGCGGCTTTTGAGCCATGCGGTCAGCTCGTCATTTTGAAAGATGCTGTCCACCACCGCTTTTTCTTTTTCTGTATATCCGGCCGGGTTTCCGTAGTAGGAAATGAGGCCGTTCTTCAGGGTGATTCCCGGCATATGCTCACCTCCCGGATTGTGTGTTGGGAATCCAAGACAGGTTAGTTGCCGTAGATGATGCTGTCCAGCATAATCAGCTCATCCAGCTCCGCAAGGCACACGCCGCTTTGGGCCAGCACGGCGAGAATACCGGGCGGCACATCGGTAATATCCTGCTGGATATCGGCCTCCACCACCGTGATTTCGCCGCTGTCCTCGTCCGTATAGGCTTCCAGCTTGGCGTCGGCGGGGATACCCGCTTCCTCCAGCAGATAGCCGGGGATGCGGACAGTCTGGCTTTCATCCAGCAGATCATGGCAGAGAGAGCAAGCGGAAACGCATCCGGCAGGGCAGTCATCTGCGCAGCCCTCGCCGCAGTTGTCGCACAGTCCGCAGGCGGAGGCGAGAACGACGGTCAGATCGGCGGCAAGGGCGCTGAGACTCTGGATGGCGTTCGCCACCTCCAGCGCCGTCATTTTGTCCTTCATAAATACAAGGGCGTTCTGTCCGGCATGAAGCTCCAGCGTATCCTTGTCGGTGAAGCCGGACCGTTCACAGGCATCGGCCGGTAGGCCGATTTGGGGCATTTGATTCTTTTTCATAAAAAAGGGTTCCTCCAATCAAGTATTAATTTTGTTTTTCACGCAAGGCTGTGCCAAGGGCGCTTTTTCTACTCCATGAAGCCTCCTTCCCCAAACAGATTCAGCTGTGATGGGGCGTTTTTCTCACGCTCATGCAGATCGTAGTTGGCAATGAGGATTTCAGGAAACTGCGCCCCATTGTCATAACGCTGCTTGATGTTGTTAATGCGGGTAAAGGCTTCCGTCTGGATGCCCGGTGCGTCATAGAGGCTGCGGATAAATTCACAGTCGTTGTAGGACAGCAGAAATTTGCCGCCGATCTGCAGCAGGGCATCCCGCAGGCGGATATGGTCTTTTTCCGTGAAGCCGTCCTCGCCCACGTTTTTGTAATAGCTTTCGGTTTCAAAATACGGCGGGTCGCAGTAGAAAAAGCTGACAGGGCGGTCATACTGCCCGATGAGCTTCTCAAAGTCCTTGTTTTCGATGACCACCTTGGCAAGCCGCCGGTGGGCTTGCTCGATGAGAGGGAAATTGCTGCGGATATCATGGGGCTGGCTACCGTAGCTGGTTAGCCCCGACGCATAGCTGTAGCGGATAAGCTGGTAAACCCACGCCGCTTTTTGCACATCCGATGCGGGAGAATCGCGGGCGAGGGCGTTTTTCACAAGCTCGAAATCCGCGCGGGAGTTGAGGCAGTAGGCAAGCGCCGCCATTAGCTCCTGCGGCTTCTCCCGCACACAGCGGTAGAGGTTCACCAGCAGACCGTTGAAGTCATTGTAGACCTCAAAATCGTTGCCGGGCAGCTTGTGGAAAAGCACCCAGCCGCCTCCGCCGAACACCTCAATGTACCGCTCATAATAGAGGGGAAACAGGGTGACAATCAGCTCACGCAAGGATTTCTTGCCGCCGATCCAGGACATGAAGCTGTTCAGGAGTCATCACCTCCTTCCAGCGGCAGACGTATCTGCGTATCGTCAAAGGCTGCAAGGGAACGCCGAAGGCCGGTGATGGCAGCACTGATTCCGCTGATGCGGTTTCTCATATGCCGGATGGTCAGGCGTACCTCGGCTTCGGTTTTCGCGTAAAAGTACCCGTTCTGGTCGCTGGCAATGGGAACACCCTCCCGGCGCAGGGCATTGACCTGATCCCGCAGCTCCTTGCCGGAAACGTGGAAGGTACATTCCAGCTCACGGCTGATGACCGCGTTTTCCGCACCGCGGTGATACCGGCGCAGATGCTCTGCAAGCTGTTCTTTCTGCATGGGTCCTCCTTTCCGGCCGTTTCCCCAGAAAGGCAAAAAAGGGCGCAAAAAAACAGGGCCGCCTCCTGTTGGGGAAACGGCCCTGTTTTAATGTGGGGTCTAAAAAAGCGCAGGCGTCTCTGCCTGCGCTACTTGATTACGCCAAGCTCTCTTAACACTGCCACGCAGTCCTTGGCGCCCTGAATGTACAGATGCTTTTGAAACGTTACCTCTAAATCCGAATTTTGACTCAGATAATACTCAATTCTGTCTTTTATACCTTGACTGATTTCAAAGCTGTTCTGGATGCTGTCACTGAGCGAAATTAGTTCCTGTGCCAGTTTCTCCGCCTGAGGGTCTGATTCACGCAGGGCGGAATATACAAGCTGAAACCGCTCCGCCAGAGCCATATCCAGCAAGTCCATGAGCTTCTCGTCCATCTTCTTCGCCTCCCTTCAGCACAACACAATGCCACAGCTTCATGAGAATAGCTATACCAAAACCCAACAAAGATTTGCTATTTCATTTCCATGCCAAGACTCTGTCCGGGGCGGTTGAGGCATTGGTCCACCGTCATGCCGTTCTGCGGCTCCAGCAGCCCGTATTCGGTTTCGGCAGTGGCACGCTGCTCCAAAAGATACCGCCCGTAGTTATCCAGATTACAGAACAGGCTCAGTCCGTTATCACCTGCCAAAGAAAGCATTCGCTGGATTTCCACTTTTGCGTACTCAGCGGGAGAGGCAGTATCAGTCAAAAGCTCAAATTCCTCTGTCATAAACGCAAGGTCAAGGGCTTCTTCCAAAGATATATCACCGGGAGCTTCCGCCAGCATTGCCTTGTAGGTCAGCAGATGGTTGTCCGTTTCAAGCTGCCGGAGCTGCTCTGCCAGCTCATTCACCAGCCCATAGCAGTCGCCCTCAGATGCATACAGAACGTCGCTGATTTTTTCAGTGAGGCTTGGCGCCATGCAGTCCTCCGCCGAAAATGCACATTCCTCCGGGGAGGCGGCTCCGACAGCATCAACCGCCTGCAAAAGCGCCGCATCCCCGGCAGGGAGCTTGAGGAAGACAACCGTTTCGTTGTCATAGGCGGGATCATTAAAATGCCCCTTGGTTACTTGGAGAAGCACGGCATAATCCGGCTTGTCAAGGGTTCTGGTATCGACGCTGTGGTATTCGGAGGCAATCTCGCCGTTCTGCACTACATAGCCATGGGGCGTGAACACGCCGCCCTCACCCTCGCGCATCTCTCTGCCGATTTTGGCGAAGTCCAGATATTCGTAGACTTCATCCGATACCCTTTCCAGTGCCGGTACAAAATCATTATCCGCATAAAATTTGCCGAGAGACGGATCGTCATGAGCTTCATAGGCAATCTGGCAATGCTCGGTGCTGTGTGTCATATTGATGAGCCGCTCCACTGATATGGGAGCGTATTGAGTCTGAACGGCATCCATCATCACCATGCCCTCGAAGCAGTCCAGTTCCCATGCACTTAGGGAAGACAGCCGCTGGGCGAGGTGATTCAGCTCATACAGATTGATATCGGGGGCGATAAATTGCGGCAGATAGTCCAGCTTGCAGCTTAAAACCTCCGCGGAATAGACGGTATCTCCGGTAATTCTTGCTTTTTCCAACGCATCCGCCAGCTCATAGGGTGTGGCGGGGAGTGCGATTTGTGCCGACGGATTTGCACCGGAAGGGTTCCACCGGCTGAGTTCTACTTCAAAGATTTTTCCTTTATCCAAGTGTCATTCCTCCCATCTTCACGCCTGACTCATCTGGATTGGATAATTCGGATGCGAGAGTGATTTTGTGCTCATCACAGAAGTCTGCGAGAGTCAGGGACTCACCGAGGAAATTGATGTTGTCCCGCAGCCTGCGGAAACCCTCCTTGGAGATAGTGACCGGCTCCGGTGTCAAAACGGCTCCGGCGTGGTTAACGGTAACCTTATTTTCTATGCTCACCGGCCTGCCTGGATCATAGTCGGAGCCGCGCAAATCGTAGCAGTAAAAGCCCACCGGCACCGTGGTTCGGTCGATGCGGGAATTGGTGAAAAGTGCTGGCTTTCCAAACAATTCTATGTGTTCATATTCTTCTTTTCTGGCGTTAACGCTCATTTGAATACCTCCCTGTAAATATTGGTTTGTGATTACACAAAAACAGCTCCGTCGCACCACTTTTTCATGGCGTTATACAGCAGCAGTACCTTGATTTGATCGGATACCTCTTTGTTAAATCAGTTTCCATGTTTCATCTTGCACCTTCCTTGCGTTTTGCAGTTTTTTGCATATCCGTTCTAAGGCAATCTCCCTCAGCGCTGTAGCAGATGAAGCCGTGGGACGGGTATGGGCAGCCGCCACAGCTTTGAAATGGACCGCATGGCCGTTCAGCCGGGGGTATTCTACCTACAGTGGAGAGATTGTTTGAATCGTAGCAGGCGGTTTGTTTATTTCTTTTATAGTGTACCAGCATGACCTTTCCTTTCCAGAAAACAAAAAAGCCGGAGAATAAAAGTGCATTCCTGCACTCCGATTCTCCGGCCTTCTAATGCTTTCAAATTTAATGTGATTTTGGTGTATATATAAAAAAAGGGCGCTAACTTTATCGGCTTTCATTCAGCCTTAAAAATCGGAGCCCTTTTTGATTTCAGCTTGTTCATCTGATTGTATTTTGAGTGGCGCCCTTTTTCATTTCGCTCTGTACTAAAAAGGGCGCTGCTCATGAATGTTTTTACTTGTAGGTTTGAGTCCTGTCAGAGTGAAGCTTTTACCCCAATAAATCTACGAAAAAAGAGCTTCCACTTTTCATCGTGGAAGCTCTTGAAAGGCTTGGATTTACTGGCTTTGTAAGCAATAAATCTTTTTTACCTTTTGTTTTTGGAGCGGGTGATGGGAATCGAACCCACACAGCTGGCTTGGGAAGCCAGAACTCTACCACTAAGCTACACCCGCAAATTACTATGGAGCTACCGACCAGAGTCGAACTGGTGATCTACGCATTACGAGTGCGTCGCTCTACCTGCTGAGCCACGGCAGCAAAACTCATATATATAATTTAATACTTTTTGGTCGATTTGTAAATAAAAATTTTTTTTATTTTTTGAATTCTTTAAAGAATTTCTCCTGATTTATATCATTAGCTCTGTTAAATCTTTTTAATTCATATAGCTCATCTTTATTTCCTGTTAATAAATTAACACCTGTGTAGCAAGATAATGAAGACAAGAATCCCATATCAATTAATATCTGATTGGACTCTTTAGATATAAAACCAAAAGGGTATGTAAAAGCAACAGGTTTATATCCCGTTTTTTCTTCTACTAAAATTTGCATTTTTCCAACATCATCATTTAATGCCTTTTTGTATTCCTCATATGACTCACCCTTTTTCTTACAGCTTCCTCTTCTAGTATTGTTATCTTCATGCATGCTATATGAATGATTCTGAATTTCAATATATGGTGAATCCACAAGTTCTTTAACCTGATCCCAACTAAGGTAAGTACCTTTACATCCGGATACATCTGAGCAGTCGTCTACATACTTACCTACTATTGATACTACTGCTTTGCAATTATATTTCTCTAATATAGGCAATACATATGTATAATTAGTCAAAAATCCATCATCTAATGTTAGCATAATAGGCTTTTCAGGAAGATCCTTCTTGTTATATACAAAATCTATGAGATCTTGAACTACAATCGTTGTATATCCTTCTTTTTTTAGATAAATAATATCACTTTCAAAATCATCTGGGGATACAACATATTTCCCCCAATATTTAGAATTTTTTAATATGTGGTGATACATAATTATAGGTAATCTAATTGCTGGACTAGTTGAAGTCGATATCGTTTTATTTATTTTAATAGAAAAAAATGTTGCAAATATTATTAGTAAAACTAATACTGCAAATATAATCTTTTTAATACGGATTTTTATTATCAAAAAAATCACCCCACATATTACTATTAATATATGCTTTAATTCTACATATAATTACTACTAAAAATATACTAATAGTTAACTCTTTTATCAATACATATAGATTCTTTTGTAATTTTTGATGAGTAAACTAAAATGTTTACTCCATTGTCCCTGGCTTTATTTAAAGCTATCTCAAACTTTTCATCTGTTTCTCTGTTTGGCTTAAAACCTAATACATCTTCCAGTTGAATTAGGAAAAAAATTGTCCCTTCATATCCATTTTTTACAGCATCTATCATTTCATATATATGCTTTTTGCCCCTTTCTGTGGGAGCATCTGGGAACATAGACATACCGTCATACTCCAATGTAACACCTTTAATTTCTACAAAACCCTCTACTCCATTTTCTTTCTTGTAATATATATCAAATCTAGAATTTTTATATGTTTTTTCTCTCTTTACTTCTACTAATTTACAAAACTCTGGTAAGGATTTTGATACTATACTTTCATATACAACTGCATTAGGTACTTGTGAATCTATATTTATTAGTTTATTCCCTTTATAAATGCTTATAAGGGAGTACTTCGTCTTTCTGTTAGCTTTATTAGATTCCTGTAGAAATACTCTTCTGCCTTCTATAAATAGTTCCTTACATCTACCTGTATTTTTAACATGAACTTGCTCAATTTGACCATTTATTTCAACTTTTGCGATAAACCTATTTATTCTCTCAATAAAAATACCTTCTACAATATTTTCATATTTCATTGCTTCCTCCTACAACTTTATAAATTATCTTTAGTTTATACAACTAAATTGATCTTGTAAATACCAAATATAGTTATATTTGTATCAACTAATAATATTTTATTATTTTTATATTTATAACCTTTTTTCATAATTAATTCCTATCATTTAACTATATTTCATTTTATTTATAATATATTCCAATATATAATATATATGGTTATTTATATAACAATTATTTAAAAATTATCGGAGGGTTTATGAAAAAATTTGTTTCTTTAATAATTATCTTGTTGTTAAGTTTAAGTTTAGCAGCTTGTGCAACAGATGGACAAACTGAAAAAACTGAACAACCTGTAACAAGTGAGCAAGAACTTGATAAAACTTCAAGGGAAGAAAGAGTACTAAGAATGGATGGCGATAATTTAGGTTATCCTTCGGTTTTTACTTCTTCACCTAAAGGAAGAGGATATTTGTTAGTAAGCTTTACATTTGATACATTGGTATGGAAGGATGAAACTGGTGTAATTCCACTTGTTGCAAAAGATTGGACTATATCTGATGACAACAAAACATACACATTTAATTTAAATGAAAATATTAAATTTACTGATGATACACCACTTACTGCTGAAGATGTTAAATTTTCTTTTGATTACTTAAAAGATCATCCTTATCAATGGATTAGTGTAGACCCTGTAAAAGAAGTTACGGCAGTTGATGAAAAAACTGTTCAAATAGTTTTAAACGATATATATGTGCCCTTTATAACTGATATAGCCGGTAATGTTCCAATAATGCCAAAACATATTTGGGAAAATGTAACTGAACCTGAAAAATTTAATACAAAAGAAGCAGTAATTGGTTCAGGACCGTTAATATTAGAAAGTTATGACAAAGAATCCGGAGTTTATATTTATAATGCAAATAAAGATTATTTTTTGGGTGAAGTTCAAATTGACAAGCTTATAATGTCTTCTGTAAAAAACACAAAAGAAGCTTTAGTAGCTGGTGAAATAGATATGGCTTCTAATATTAAATATGGCGAAGTTATGAAACTCAAAGAAGAAAGCGGTAAATATAAAGTAATAGAAGGACCGGGTTTATGGGTTGGAAGACTTTATTTTAATTTTGGAATAGAAGAATTAAATATTAAAGAAGTAAGACAAGCAATGTACTATGCTATAAACAGAGATGAATTAGTTCAAAAAGCTCTTAAAGGAGCAGCCGAAGCAGGAAATCCAGGTCATATACATCCTACATCGGAATGGTATTCACCAGATATTAAGAACTATGACTACAATCCAGAAACTGCAATAGAACTTTTAACAAGCGCTGGTATAACTGATACAAATGGAAACGGTATTGTTGAATACAATGGAAAAGATTTATCATATGAATTTATAGTTCCTGAAGAACAAATTGCCCTTGCAGAATTAATAACAAAATATCTTGGTGACATAGGAATAAGTATTGAAGTAAAAACTATGGATCAAAATACAATTGCATCATTAATAAAAGAAGGTAAATTTACTCTTGCATTTAATGGCCATGGTTCATTTGGAGGAGATCCTGTTTTATTAAAGGGCTTTGTTTCTGAAGAAACAGCTGCTTCAACACCTCAAGTAACAACACAGGGTGGAGAAAGCTGGAGTAATGAAGAATTTAACACAATTTTTAATCAACAAATTGTTGAGCTTAATAGAGAAAAAAGATATGAGTTAGTTGGAAAATTACAAAATATAATTTCAAATGAATTACCTACTCTAACTCTTTTCTATAAAAAATCAGTGAGTGCATATAATTCAGAGGTATTTGATGGATGGTTCTTCACAAAGGATGGTGTTTCATTGGCAGTGCCAACTATTCATAATAAATTAGTTTTTGTCAGAGGACAGTGGAATAAGTAATGAAATTAAAAGTTTTAGCAAAGTATTTTATATATATTTTTTTAATATTATTGATAAGCTTTATACTCCCGAGGATAATCCCCGGGAGTCCTTTATCATATAATCATAATGATACATATATATTAAATCAATCATTGCCTGAAGATACTTTTAATGCTTTTAAAGAATATTATGCTCCTAATGAACCTTTTTTTAATCAATTTTTAAAGTATCTATATAACTTATCTAAGTTTGATTTTGGATATTCTTTTTTTTACAGGTTACCTGTTTCGAGTCTTATATTAGGAAGGTTGCCTTGGACATTGCTCTTGTCTTTTTCAGCTATAGTAATATCATCATTCATTGGTATATCATGGGGAATCAAAACTTCACTGCTTAATAAGTCGAGCAACTTTAAAATTGGTATTATGATTGGTATTCAATCTATGCCTACATTTTTAGTTGCAGTACTTATTCAAGGAGTTTTTGCTTATAAGCTTAAACTGCTTCCTGCATGGGGAGCATATAAGCCTGGTATAGTTTTTTTTACACATTCTTTTTATATAGATGTTCTTTTACATCTTATATTGCCTTTACTTACATTAATAATTTGTGAAGTTCCTGGAATTTATATATTAACATATAACAGTTCTCAAAAAATTAAAAAAGAAAATTATGTTATAATGGCTCATTATTTAAATATAAAAGAAAAACAAATAAACCAAAAGTTTATTTTCAAAAATATAATACCAGAAATACTCGGCAAGCTTAATATTCAATTAATTTACGCTATAACAGGATCACTTTTTGTTGAAGCAATATTTTCATATCCCGGAATAGGACAACTTTTAAAATCAGCTGCATCAAGCCGAGATTATCCTCTTATACAAGGAATATTAATTTTAACTTGTTTTTATGGTTTAATTGTTAACTTTATCTTTGAAATAGTATTGAGGAATAATACTGAAAAATATTAATAATTGAGGGGTTATTCACATGATAATAAAAAAGAATTTATCAACTACTAAAAAAATATGTTCCATTATAATTTTTATTTATATTATTATAGCAATAATGAGTAATTTAATAATGCCCTTTTCAATAAATGATTTCAGTGGTGAAGTACTTCAAGCTCCGTCCTTTGAACATATTCTAGGGACAGATGAAATGGGTCATGATTTATTCTCACTGCTCATAAACGGATTTAAAATGTCAATATTAATTTCCATCATTTCAGGGATATTCAGCACTTCAATAGGTGTTATATTATCATTTGTATCGTGCTATTACAAAGGTAAAATTGATACTGCCATTTGCCATATAGCAAATTTCTTCATAATAATACCTGAAATTATTATAATTATGTTTTTTGCTATATTTGCAAGCCCTACTATGATAAATACAATTTTAGCTATAATATTTTTTTCTTGGTCTAAAGTATTCAAAATGGTTCGCTCAAAGTTAATGGGTTATATGGATAAAAACAAGGTCAAATACACTTTTCTTATTAAAGGAAATATATTTGATATATTTAAAAAATTATATTACGATATGTATCCGGTTGTAATAACAAGCTTTATTTTACAATGCAACAAAGCAGTAATGTATGAAACAACATTATCATTTTTTGGAATAGGCGACCCCCTATCTAAAACATGGGGGAAGTTAATTAAATCTGCAATGAATTATGAAAATTTATTTTATGATAATGTAATATTTTGGTACCTATTGCCACCAGTAATATGTGTATTCATTTATATATTGTCTCTTTCTTTACTTATATTTGATGATAAATAACAATTGAGGTATGTTATGTTAGAACTTAAAGATTATATGATTACTTTTGATAATAATAAAATAATTAAATATGATGATATAAAAATAAATGAACATGAGTTTATAGGCTTTAGCGGAAACAGCGGATGTGGTAAATCATCCTTGCTGGATTCCTTATTTGGTATAAATTTCAAAGGACAAGTATCTTATTCAAAAGCTAAACTGTTAAATAAGGATTTAACGACCCTTGGTAAAGAAAAATATAAATATATAAGTTACAATCCTCAATTTTCTCAGGATGCTCTAAATCCTAAAATAACTGTAAATGAACATATTCATCTCACACTCAAAGGAAATAAATTAAATTATAATAAAGAAAAAATTTCTAACATTTTTAATGATTTATTATTAGATATTGAACTTTTAAATTATTATCCATACATGCTGAGCGGTGGTCAAAAACAAAGAATCGTTATAATGTTAAGTGTAATAAAAAATCCAAGACTTCTAATATTTGATGAACCTTCTTCAGCTATTGATTTAATTACATTAAAAACTATTGTAAACTTTATGATTAAAATTAGAAATCAAACAACAATAATTATGGTTTCTCACAACTATGATTTTCTTGTTAAACTCTGCGATAGAGTTATTAAGATTTAGAAAGGAATAAAATGTTACAGATTATTGATATAAACAAAAGTTATGGCAGTAAAAAGGTACTTAATAATATTAATATCGATTTTAACCCCGGTGAGAGTACTGCCATTGTAGGTGAAAGCGGAAGCGGGAAAACTACTCTTGCGAAATTAATAATTGGGTTAGAAAAACAAAATAGCGGAAGTATTTTATTAAATAATAAAATACTTCCATCAATCAAAAAAAGATCCTTTGAAACATGCGCTAAAATTCAATATATCTTTCAAGATCCATACAGTGCTCTTGAAAAAAATTTTACTGTTTTGCAAACATTAAATGAAACTTTAACCATATGCAAAAGAAATAATTATGATTATATGTCAATAGAAGATTGTCTCATGAATGTGGATGAAAACCTGTTAAATTATTTAAACCAAAAAGTTGACATATTAAGCGGCGGTCAAAAACAAAAACTTTGTATAGCACGCTCTTTAATGACTAATCCTGAAATTATTATTGCAGATGAATGCACTTCCATGTTGGATAAAAAAAACAGTGAAGAAATATTTAAATTACTAAACAAAGTAAAAAAAGAAAAAAATATAATTTTAATATCAATACTCCATGAAGTTGACTTTCATAGCAACTATTGGGATAAAATAGCTATTTTCAAAGATGGTTATCTTTTAGAACATGATGATTTTAAGTATTTTTATAAAAATGCCAATAGTGAATACAGTAAAGAATTAATTGAAGCTTTTAAATTTTTCAAATACAAAGGAGACCAATATGAGTAAAATATGTTATATTAATTTAACTACTAATGAAATATCTTACGAAGACTATAATATTGAAAATACAATATATCATGGAAGGAGTCTTACTTCATATTTAGTTAATAAATGTACATCTCCGTCAACTGACAGATTTGATGATGAAAATGTTATAGTTTTGACTCCCGGACTTTTTACAGGCACCACCGCTCCAAGTACAGGAAGAATTTCTGTAGCAACAAAAAAGGGTAAGGGACTTGGAATGCAAATAATTAATATGACCGGTGCATTACCTCAGAAAATTGCTTCTTTAGGTTTTGAATCTCTGATAATATCGGGAAAATCTACAAATAACAACTCAATAATTTACATTGATAAAAACAAAATAGAAATAAAAAATTTAGAAAATTGCAATAAGAAATTTGTTTCTGAAATTATATCTGAAATTAAAGCAACATATGGAGATAATTGTGCCATTATGGGAACAGGACCTGCAGCAAATAATATTATACCTTTATCCACAATGTTTTCTACTTATCCTGAAGGTTATCCACAATACTATTGCACAAGAAACGGTTTTGGTGATATATTTGGCAGTAAAAATCTAAAAGCAATCATTGTAAATCATGATAAATATTTTCAAAATAAATGTTTTGATAAAAAAAACTTTTCTGCAGAAAGTAAAAAGCTTGCTAAATTAATAATCAGTAACCCCATATGTGGTCAAGCACTACCTGGTCATGGCTCAATAACATTAATTAAACTATTAAAAAACAAAGAAAATATTCCTTTTTCTAAACCTTATGCAACTAAAGTAAAGTCATCTTTAGAAAAAGGGCATCCTGCTAAAAAGATTAATAAAACCTGTGCACCATTGTGTGTAATTGGATGCTTGAACAGACATTGCAGAAACGATGAAGAAGCTTTTTCCGCTCCGGCTGAAAGTGAAGTGAATGCAGCACTAAGTCACTGTTATAATATAGAAGACATACTATTTTCTAAAAAAATTAATACTAGAGCATTTGAATTAGGAATTGATTCAACAGAATTTGTATTTAGCAGCAATTTATATTTTAAAGCAATAAACAAAATACCTTCAAAAGATGATATATATAATTTGTTAACAGAAATAGAAAACAATACAATTTTAGGAAAAATTATAGGTTCTAAAACACAAGGTATTTATAATTTTTTTAGAGAAAATCAAAGCCTTGAACAACTAGTTACTAAACCTGTAATTAATGAAGAGAAAAATTTCAATATAGTGCTTGATAAATTATTTAAAGAATTTGAAAATATTGATGATTTAGAATTAATGTACAGACAAATATTTCTGCTTTCAAACCTTGGATTTTGTATTTTTACTGCATTTGCACTAATTAATAACAAAGAAGCATTAAATATAATTTCTGACATGTATTATTACAAAACAGGACAAAAATTAAATGCTGTTGAATTGATAAACTTTGCTGATAAGTGTATAAAAAATGAAATCAGAAATGAAAAAAACAATGCCGTTGAAGTTATACAAAAAAATATACCGGAATTCACTAAAGTTTTGTACAGATATTTCAGTTTATAATTTCCCGGGAAATTATGTACAACTACAAAATATATAGTAACAAGACATAAATTGCATCATATATTATTATATATCAAAATCTATATAAGGAGTATATATATGGAAGCCAACAATGGAAATAACCAAAATTATGATAATAATATGTATGATAATACCTACAGTGATGAAGACCAACTTTACAGTATTAATAGATTTAACAACAGAAGAAACAACAGATGGGATAATAGATGGGATAATAGATGGGATAATAACAACATGTATTATAATTATCCGGACTGTGATAGATATGGAAGATGTAGAAATCCCATTTGGTGGATGTTCTGGCCATTTTTCTTCTTCTAGTTATAACCCATTAAAATTCTGTACAGATTATAATTTTTAAGCAAAAGAATCCTATGGCAAGCCCACAGTGCTGCCATAGGATATTTTTTAAGTATTTTTAAAATACACTAAAATTTTCTACTACCAGGTTTTATGGGAGATGAACCTTCTCGGCATAAAGGACATTCATCCTTATCATATGTTTCAAAATATAATTCTACGGCACTAAATAGAGGTAATTCTATTTCACTTACTTTCCTGTCAACTATACACCCTATTCCCATTACTTTTCCACCTAAAGATTCTAAAACCCTAGCAGTTTCCATAGATGATTTGCCTGTAGTTACAACATCCTCCATTATTAATATCCTTTCACCCGGCTTAATATCAAATCCTCGTCTCAATGTCATTACATTGTTTTCTCTTTCTGTAAAGATTGATCTAATGTTTAATTGTCTTCCTAGTTCATATGCTGCCGTTATACCCCCCATTGCTGGTCCGACTATTACATCTATACCTATATCTTTTACTTTATCTGCTACAATTGAAATTACTTTCTCTGTTTTATCAGGATATTGCATTAGCTTAGCACATTGACAATATTTGTTGCTGTGTTTACCTGATGATAATAAAAAATGACCCTCTAATAACGCATCGCATTCCTTTAATATTTTTACTACATTTATATTCATATCTATTCCTCCTGGTTTTTATATATATTTTTTAATTTAATAAGCAGTGCATAATATGACTTAAATTATATTTCTAATATCTCCTAGAGAATTTATGCCTTCCTTATCCATAAAATTAGATATACCATTTATTATATCTACTGTTATATCAGGCTTAATAAAGTTTGCTGTTCCAACTTGAACGAGAGTAGCACCGGCCATGATAAATTCAATAGCATCCAAAGCTGTCATAATACCACCTATTCCACAAACAGGTATTTTAACAGCCTTTGATACCTCGTGTACCATCCTTAATGCTATTGGCTTAATGCATGGACCTGATAAACCTGCATAAATATTTTCAAAAACTGCTTTTCTATTTTTTACATCTATAGCCATTGCTTTAATTGTGTTAATCAATGAAATAGAATCTGCTCCCGCCTCTTCACATGCTAGCGCCATTTCAACTATGTTTTCTGCATTTGGCGATAACTTTACCATGAGTGGTTTAATACATTTTTTTCTGACTTTAGATACTATATCATTTGCCACATTACATTTTATTCCAAATGCCATACCCCCACTTTTTACATTTGGACAAGATATATTTAGCTCTATTATATCTACATCTGTGTTATTTAATTTTTCTATACCTTCTAAATATTCCTCTGTTGTATTCCCACCTAAATTAGCTATAATTCTAGTTTCATATGTTTTCATTTTAGGAAGCTCTTCAAGTATAAATTTATCCACACCTGGATTTTGAAGCCCAATACTATTGATTACACCCATGGGAGTCTCCCATATTCTTGTACCTTTATTACCTGACTTTGAATTGAGTGTAAGCCCTTTGCTACATATTCCACCTAATATTGAAAGGTCATATATTTGCGAAAATTCTTCCCCAAATCCAAAAGTTCCTGAAGCAGTTAATACAGGATTTTTAAATTCCATTCCCATTGTTATTACTTTCAAATCAGCCATATCTTTCTCCCATAACTATATTAGCTCTTCACTAGAAAATATAGGACCATCTTTACATGCTCTCTTATTTCCGTTGATAGTTTCTACCGTACATCCTAAACATGCTCCTAGTCCACAAGCCATTCTTCTTTCAAGAGATACATAACATTTAATTTTTTTCTCTCTGCATTTACTAACTATTTTATTCATCATTATTTCTGGACCACAGGTTACTACTGTATCGTATTTTTCAAAATCAACATAATCTGTTACATAACCTCTTCTACCCATGCTTCCGTCCTCTGTCACTATAACTGTATCATTTGAATATTTTTCAAATTCCTTAGATAAATATACATTATCTTTATATCCTAAATACACCTCTGCGTTTTTACCTATTTTTTTTGTTAAATACAATAGAGGCGCTATTCCAATACCACCACCAACAACAGCAACTTTGCCTTGTAGATTTGTTATATCAAATCCATTGCCAAGCGGACCGAATAATTGCAGTTCATCATTTTCCCTCAATCCACTTATTGCAGTTGTACCGACTCCCTCAACTCTATACAGAAATGTAATTGTATTATTATTAACATCACTTACACTTATGGGGCGTGGTAATAGGAAAGAATTATCTAAAGTTTTCAGCATAAAAAATTGACCTGGTTTTATTACTTCATCAGATTCTATAATTAGCCTGTATATTTTATTTGAAATTAATTTATTTTCAAGTATTATACTTCTTTGAACCTTCAAAATATACCCTCCTTATCTATAAAAAAGACCTTATATCATCTCTCATTCTGATAGCTTCGTTTCTTGCACATTTCGCAAAATTACTTTTACCGTTTTCTTCCTTTTTATAAGCTAAAAGTATACCTCTTGAAGAGTTAACAACTGCTCCATTTCCATCTACAAGATATGTTGCTATATCTTCCGCTTTACCGCCTTGTGCTCCATATCCCGGTATTAATAAGAACATAGATTTTATTTTATTGCGAAGCAAACGTCCTTCTTCATTATTTGTACATCCAACTACAGCACCAATGGAGCTAAATCCATGATTTCCCATATTATCTTTTGCTAATTCTTCTAGTTTTTCACCGACTATTTCATATATAGTATTTCCATTATCACTTTTTATATATTGAAAATCTTTTGCACCTTTATTTGAAGTTCTCACCAGCACAAAAAGTCCCTTATCATTGTTTTTTACATATTTAAGAAATGGTTCTATACTATCATTTACACCCATATATGGATTAATAGTAATATAATCCGCTTCAAAGTCACCTGTAAAATGACCTTCCGCATACATTTCTGCTGTTTTTGCTATGTCACCTCTTTTAACATCTGCAATAGATATACATCCCTTTTCTCTAATATATTTTAGTGTATCGCTGTACGCTTTGAGTCCTTGAATTCCTAGTGCTTCATAATAAGCTATTTGAACCTTATAGCAAGTTACTACATCGTATGTAGCATTTATTATCTCTTTGTTAAAATTATATATTGCCTCCCCTTTAGAAGAAAATTTTTCAGCAAAAAAATTTGGTATGTAGCTATAATCTGTATCAAGCCCAACACACACATGTCCTTTTTGTTCAACTTGTTCATATAATTTATCTACTATCACTTTATTGTTCCTCCATACGTATATTTATTATATATAAGAATAGAGCTGATGAATCAATCATCAGCTTTATTTAAGTCTCTTATTCGTAAGCTGTATCACAGTATACGCATCTATAGGTTTTCTTTTCTTTATCAGTCAATTTAAATTTATGTTCTATTTCTTGTTCTATAGAAGTTATGCATCGAGGATTTTTGCATTTTACTACATTTATAACTTCAGATGGTAATTCAAGTTTAATTTTATCTATTATTTTATCATTATCTATAATATTAATTGTAATATTAGGATCTATAAAACCGAGTACAGTTAAATCAATATTTATATTATTTTCTACTTTTATTATATCCTTTTTACCTATCTTTTTGCTTTTTACATTTTTTATTATTGCTACGCTGCAATCTAATTTGTCCAAATTGAGATATTTATATATTTCCATAGCCTTTCCTGCTTGTATATGATCAATAACTAATCCTTTTTCTACACTATCTATTTTCAGCATTATTTTTCTACCCCCAGCAACTTCATTATTAAGGACATTCTAACATACATTCCAAATTTAGCTTGTTTGAAGTAACATGCTCTTGGATCATTATCGACCTCTACAGATATTTCATTTACTCTTGGTAGTGGGTGCATTATTATCATATCTTTTTTGGCTATTTCAAGTTTCTCCATATTTAAGATATAGCTATCCTTTAACCTAATATAATCTGCTTCATTAAAGAATCTTTCTTTTTGCACTCTAGTCATATATAGCACATCCAGTTCTCCCATGACGCTTTCAAGTCTTTCAACCTCTTTAAACTCCACACTATTTTTTACTAATATTTCTTCTCTGATATATTCAGGAATTCTTAATTCTTCTGGAGATATAAGAACAAATTTTATATTATTATATCTGGACAATGCTTTTATAAGTGAGTGAACCGTACGACCAAATTTTAAATCTCCGCATAATCCTATGGTAAAATTATCCAATTTGCCTTTTAATGACTTTATTGTTAATAAATCTGTGAGTGTTTGTGTGGGATGTTGATGACCACCATCACCACCATTAATAACAGGCATATCTGTACTCGTTGCAGCAACTTTTGGTGCTCCTTCTTTTGGATGTCTCATTGCTGCTATATCTGCATAACATGCTATGGTTCTTATAGTATCCGCTACACTTTCTCCTTTAGCAGCCGAACTCGAATCTGCTGAAGAAAATCCCATGATACTACCACCAAGTCTTAACATTGCAGCTTCAAAACTTAATCTCGTTCTTGTACTTGGCTCATAGAATAATGTCGCCAATATCTTTCCTTTACATACATCTGAATACTCCAATGGATTAGCTGCAATTTCACCTGCCAAATCTAAAATTTCATCAAGTTCATTCAAAGATAAATCCATTGGTTCAATTAAACTTCTTCCTTTTAACATATTTCCTCCTTTTTAGCCTCTCTGGACTATTTTAAAGATATATTTAATTTATATTTTATTATTAAATATCACACAGGATCTTACAATAATGGCATCTTTTTCGCAATTATTATAACATTTAAATATCATTTTTTGCTTTTCATTTTTTCTGTTTACTAATAGTATATCTTTATTTTCTAATAATATTGTATTACTTTCATTTATTGATAACTTAACTTCACCATTAATGTTGTAATAAACATCTATTCTTTCACTATATTGTTCCTTTTTAAATTCTTTGAAAGCAGTAGTAAAAATTGATTTTGGATCTAACTTAATAACTTCAATTTGTCCAACACATGCCCCTTTTCTCATCATTAAATTATAATCTGTAACTTTACCAAAACTCTCAGTGTTAATACCACCATCAAATTCATATTGCTCAAATTCATTTAGTGTCGCTGCATGCTGTCCTTTATGATTAAGTACTAAATTTCCTTTTAGAACCATAATAATTCTATTATAGTCAGGAAGCGATGTGAATATAGATTGTTCTAAATCCACAGTTGCAGAACTAATTCTCCACGTGAAATTTCGATCTTGATATGATGAATTCTCCGGATATATACCTAATTCTGTAGTTGTTCCCCCAGACCAATTATTTGTAATATGTTTACTACCTTTTATTAATTTGTAATCTAATGTCATTTTATCACCCATCATTAATTTCATTATTATAAGCATTTTTACTGAGCATCCCTCCTTAACGGTAGGATGGGACATTATTTGCAATCCTCATTTCTATATACTAGGAGAAAAATTTTCACAGCATATAAAAAATGTCTTCCAAGCAGACATGACTATGGAAGACGTAATAACTCTATACGTTTTTATTTTCCTTCCCAGCCTCTCAGTGCCAGATTAAAGGTATTCATTTGTTTTATCATAATGCATTTCATGGTATATGTCAATACATTTTTAGTATTTTTCTCATTGTATTAAAATTTCTTTTAATATATAATATATTTTGTATGTTTGTTATATTTTATAAGGATTGGTGTATTTTATGAGTAGCATTATTAAAGATAAAGTATTTTATAAAACATTACTATTTATATCCTTACCTGTTATTATCCAGCACATCATTAGCATAGGATTAAACATGATTGATACTATAATGGTAAGCAAATTAGGAGAAGATGCAATTACTGCTGTAGGGTTAGGCAATAGATTTTATTTTATTTTTTCAACAATTTGTTTTGGTATATTTAGTGGTGCATCTATTTTTATAGCTCAATATTGGGGTGCGGGAGACACAAAAAGTATAAAAAAAGTTTTCGGTATTGATTTAATAATTGGTATTTTTTTATCGTTTATATTTTCGTTTATTGTCTTCTTCTTCCCCAAACAATTACTTGGACTCTTTATTAAAGATTTCTATGTAATAGAGTTAGGCTCACAGTATATGAAAATTATTGCTTTTTCATATACCTTTACTTCAGTATCATTTGCATTTAGTTTTAATTCAAGAGCTATTCATAAATTGAAAATGCCAACAATTATTAATGCAATTGCTTTATCTATAAACACTTTTATAAATTGGATTTTGATAACTGGTAATTTGGGATTCCATTCTTACGGTGTCAGAGGTGCAGCAATTGCAACACTTATATCAAGACTATTTGAATTTACCGCTTTATTGTTCTTTATTTATCGTAATAGACAGCATCCATTGGCTGGCACTTTTAAAGAATTTACATCCTGGAATAAAGTCATGCTTAAAAATATATTAAAGACATCCTTTCCAGTAATTTTGTCTGAATCAGCATGGTCGATAGGTACCTCAATTTATTTTGTCGCATATGGATTTATAGGTTCATATGCAATTGCGGTAGTTCAGGTTTCTACTAATATTTCAGATTTTTTTCAAGCCATATTTATGGGTGTTGGAAGTGCTTGTGCTGTAATGCTTGGAAATGAAATTGGGAAAAATAATATAAATATTGCATTTGAATACAGTAAGAAATTTATTAAAATTACACTTGCATTAAGCATTGCATTTTCAGTTCTATTATTTATTTTTAGAGGTATGATTATTAATTTCTTTAATTTATCTCCAACGACAAATTATTATCTTGATAAAGCATTAATTGTGTTTTGTTTATATTTTACACCAAAAATGTTCACATATATGTTTATTTGCGGCATATTGAGAGCTGGAGGTGACACCAAATTCTGTATGTTTGTTGATATAGTCACAATATGGTTCATAGGTGTTCCGCTTTCTTTTTTCGCAGTTCTGGTATTGAATTTACCTGTACATCTTGTAATGGCTTTAGTTTTTAGTGAAGAGATATTAAAACTTCTTGTAGTTTTAAAAAGATATTTGAGTAAAAAATGGATTAATAATCTTATCATAGATTATTAATATAAATAATATAATTAAAATGTAATATAGAAATAAAAAAAGTTGCTTGGCAACTTTTTTTATTTCTATATTATTTATCCTATTTTAAGTTAAATCATCCTTATCCACTTCAACTGTACTTACTATTTTAGTTATTCTTCTCTCAACTTCTTTTCGTGGTAGCCATACTTGTCTTTCACAAGTAGTACATTTGATTCTGAAATCAGCACCAATTCTAAGTATTTCCCAGTCATAACCACCACAGGGATGTTTTTTTTTTAGTTTAACTACATCTCCAACATTTAACTGCATGGGCATATATTTTCTCCTTTAACTAAATCATAACCGCATTATCTGAGTTTGTTATCGTCTCCACTATATCATACATATTACTAACTTGACCAACTAATAATTTTGACTTAATATCAAAGAAATCTAAACATGTTCCACATGAAACAATTTTTACTCCTGCATCCTCAAGTTTTTTTAAATCATCAATTGATTCAGATCCTTCTGTTGTCAATTTAACTCCACTATTTAAAAATATCAAAAAATTTGGATATGGTTTTGTTTCAGTTATGGTATAAATAAAACCTTTCATAAGTATTTTACCAAGTTTTTCAGAACCTGATCCAAGTTTATCAGTACCAAAAACAAAGCCTTTATCAGATTTAATATCCTTAACCAAAGATGGAATAGATTCATCTTTTTCACTTGTTTCAGCTTTACTCAAGGTTATATAGATACCATCTTCTTTTTCAATCTCAGTAAAATTATAATTTAGCTTTGTACCAAGTTTAATAATGTTTTGTTTAGCAGTTTCATTATCAACTATTGTTGTTATTGAACTTTCTCCTAAATCCATTTCCTTTTTTGTTAATATTACTGGTTGAGGGCATGTTTTCCCTCTTGCATCTACTATTTTCATAATTACCTCCATTTAATTTTCATAAAATCCTTTATAGGATAAATAATTTAATATTATATTGTTATCATAGAATATTTTACTTGATTCTGATTTTAGAATTCCATCAACTAACGTATTATCTTGTACAAATCCGACAATTGGTGAACAAAGTGCAAATGCTATATATAAAATTATTATAGCTTTCAATGCTCCTGTTATTGCCCCAAACAATTTATTTGTGAGATTCAAAACAGGAAGCTTAAACATAATATTTATAAAATTTGAAGCTAAAATCAATAAAATATATATTACTAAAAAAGTTATGAGAAAACTTATCGACCTAATTACTATAATACTAATATTATCTACAAAAACAGATAAAGTATCTACATTTGTTGTTGATGTACTATTACTAAATATATTGCTAATCATATGTTGAAGTTCTATAGGCAAATTCAATGATTCCCTAAAGGCATTTGCTATGTCATTTGAACTGTTATGTAAAATTTCTGTAAATCCTGAAGCTTTTATTTCAAAAAAATCATGTATCTTAGCAAATAATTTTGTATGCTTTAATAAAAATTCTTCAACTATATAATATAATTCCTTACTGGCAAAGAAAGCAACTATTATACCAATAGTATCGAACAATGTTTTTATAAATCCTCTTTTATATCCTTCTATGCAGGCTAATCCAATAAATATAATTATTATTATATCTATAAAATTCATATTTTCCCCTCCTTATATTTATTCTTTAGTATTTTATACTTAAATATTATTAGTTATATATCATATAAAATCATTTAATTTTTCCAGATACCAACTCATCCTTCAGCAAAATATGTAGGTTGTTATTTATTACATCAAAATCAATTATTTGAGAGTCTAATTTTTCAAATAATTTGTCCACAATATTATCATGCAATAAATTTACTGAATGTTCATCATACACGTATATTTTATCATCAAATATCTTAAATTTCTCTATATTTTTAGGAAGTTTGTATATTTCTTTGACTTTTCCCTCAAAGTTATACCCTAATAATTCAATCTTTTCATCTTGCTCATAAAGTATATATATTTTTTTTCCCTTATTGCTAATTTGAAAGTCCTTTATCCTATTATAATTACTATTTTTCCACATTAGACTTCCATTTAAATTAAAACAATAAATATTTCCTGTGCCAAGTACCAAAATACTATTATCAACTATTTTAATTTTAATAATTACTTCACCATCAATAGTTTTGTTCCATAATTCCATATCATCAATTAAATTATATGATAAAGTATTTTTTATTTCACCATCAATGTATTTTATAGTACTTATACAATAGCTATCTGACTTGTCATTTAAAGCCACTCCTGTTATACTATCATTATATTGTTTATTTTCTAATACAACTTCATTATTTTCATTTAATATATACAATGAATTTTTACCGCTGTTTTGTTTTGTTATTATAAAAGCACTATTATTTTCACGTGAAACATTTAGGACTTCTCCTTGTATTTCAGCTATTACATAATTATGATTATCTTTGTCAAGTATCTCAATGCCATTTTCTAAGCATTTATATATATAATCTCCACTTACAAATACATTCTCCATAAAAACTCTATTTTCGTTCATCCATATAGGATTATTTTCATAATCCATATAAGTAATTTTTTTATTATTATATGTTAATATTCCATTGCTAAATAATCTGCAATCATCTAACGTATTAATATCATTTATTTTTTGTTCAGTAAATTTATAAGTTTTATTATTATCAAAGCTAGAAATTATTTTTTTACCCCCAGCAAACCAAAATGATAATCCAAAAATAATCACCATTATAAATAAAAAAAGTAAAAACTTCTTCATATTTCTCCTTTGTAAAAATTTGTATATTAAACATTATATCAAATATAAACATTCTTTGCATTAAAAAAATATTAAGAAATGTAACAAAATATAAATTACATTTCTTAATTTTAAAAATAGTTTAACAAAAATATATCAATAAAAATATACTATCAAGATATCATTCACCTCTGGAAATTTCATCAAGAGCTTTTGCTGCTGAAATGATATCTGACTCTCTATTAAATGGTCCCACACTAAATCTTACCGCTCCAATATTTTCTGTGCCAATGGACTTATGTGCTAACGGTGCACAATGCAAACCCGGTCTAACAGCTATATTGTATTTTGTATCCAAAAGATATGCTACTTCCGAAGAATCTACTCCTAATATGTTTATAGGAACAACGCCACATCTGTCGTTTATATCTTTAGGGCCATATATTTCGATTTTCGCGTTATTTATTAATTGATTGATGAATAGATCAAGAAGTTTTTTTTCGTGGCTATAAATTGATTTTGTGCCTCTTTTTATAATATACTTTAATCCCGCATTTAAACCTGCTATACCTGGCAAATTTGGTGTGCCTGCTTCAAATTTATCAGGATAAAAACTAGGCTGATATAAATTGCTAGATTCACTACCTGTGCCACCTTCTTTTAACTGATTCATTTGAACATCACTATTTATTAATAATGCTCCTGTTCCTTGAGGTCCCAGTAATCCCTTATGACCGGGAAAAGCTACAAAATCAATGTTTAATCTTTTCAAATCAATATCCAGTACACCAGCACTTTGAGATGCATCAAGTAAATAAGTTATTTTATGCTTTTTACACATTATACCAATTTCTTCTATAGGAAAAATTGTACCGGTCAAATTTGATACATGTGTTGTTACAATGAGTTTAGTATTACTTTTTATAGCATTTTCAATATCTAAAACATTAATTTTTCCATCCGTTTCACATGAAACAATTGTATTATCAACCCCTAATTTTTGAAGTTCCATTACCGGTCTTAAAACTGAATTATGCTCCATTGATGTGACTATAACATGGTCACCTGCCTTCAGCAATCCCTTAATTGCTAAATTCAAACCATCGGTAGCATTAAATGTAAATATTACTCTCATAGGATCATCTAAATTAAAAAGTTGTGCAAGAAGTTCTCTTGTTTCGTATATTACCTTAGCTCCTTCAATTGCCATAGCATGGCTACCCCTACCAGGATTTGCCCCATATTTTGTCATTGCTTTTGTTACATTTTGATATACTTCTCTGGGTTTTGGAAATGAAGTAGCTGCATTATCTAAATAAATCACAATATCACCTGCCTATTTTAATTTTAAAATCTAATGTTTATATATTATATGTTTATAAAGCCTTATTGGGTATAGTCTACCTATATAATAATTAACATTGATAGACTATTTTACCATTGCATATGGTGTACTTAACTTTACCATATAGCTCACATCCTATAAATGGTGAATTAGAAGATTTTGAATAGAAATCTTTTACAACCCACTTTTCATCAGGATCAAAAATAACTATATCTGCAACTTTATTAACTTCAATAGAGCCTGAAGATAAGTTATATAATTTTGCCGGATTCACAGTCATTTTTTCAATTAATTTCATCAAAGATAAATGTCCTTCTCTTACTAAATTTGTTATACCCAATGCTAACGAAGTCTCCAATCCAATTATACCACTTGGTGCTTTTGTAAATTCTCTATCTTTTTCCTCCAAACTGTGAGGTGCATGGTCCGTAGCTATAATTTCTATTGTATCATCCTTCAACCCTTCTATTAATCTCAATCTATTTTCTTCATCTCTCAAAGGTGGATTCATTTTGCTATTTGTGCCGTATTTAATTATAGCTTCTTCTGTAAGTGAAAAATGATGTGGAGAAACCTCTGCAGTGATATTTGCACCATGAGCCTTTGCAAATCTAATCAAATCAACTGAATTTCCAGAACTTAAATGTTGAATATTTATTTTAGCCTTACTCTCCATTGCTAATATGCAATCCCTTGCAACCATTAAATCTTCTGCAAGATGAGACGCACCTTTGATACCAAGCATTTCGGATACTTCTCCATCATTAATACCGGCAGTTACAACAAAACATGGATCTTCTTCATGAAAACTCAATGGAACGTCTAACTCATTTGCTCTCATCATTGCATCTAAAACTACATCACAATCCATAAGGGATACACCATCATCAGTGAAACCAACAACTCCCAGTGACTTCAAATTATTCATGTCTACCAAAACTTTTCCGTCTAATCCCCTTGTTATTGCCGCTGTTTGAAGTACATTAATTTTTGATTTCTTACATTTATTTATTATATAGTTCAAAGTTTCTTCATTGTCTACAACTGGATTAGTGTTGGCCATACAAACTACGGTAGTAAAACCTCCACGTGCGGCAGAATTTGAACCTGTTAAAATGTCTTCTTTATACGTAAAACCAGGATCCCTAAAATGCACATGAACATCAATAAATCCAGGTGATACAATTTTTCCGTCTGCATCAATAATCATCTCTATATCGTTAATTTCTATATTTTCTTCAAGTTTAATTATTGTATTTTTATCTATTAAGATGTCAAGTATTTGGTCCATTTTTGTTTTCGCATTAAGCACTCTGCCATTTTTTATCAAAATCATTTAATCACCACCTTATTGTTTGTAATTACTTCCATCAATTGTCATATATTTATTATATCACAAAAACTTTTTAACTAAAAGTAATTTTATATCAATTATTTGTTTATTTATATAAAAAAACCGGCTATGCCGGTTTTTAATAGTTCATGTTCATTATTTTAATTCATCTAACAGTTTATCAAACTCTTCTTGTTGATTAACTTCATAAATATCCCTTTTTTTATAATGCGTATGAAGCAGCTTATGTGAAAGATGACCATTTGGCTCTTTAAGATAGTCTTCATATAATTTAATTACTTCAGGGTTCTTATGGGATTTCCTAATTGCTCTAGACTTATCTTCATCATATAGCGCATTAGCTCTACTAATCTTAGGATTAACCTCTAACCTATTTTTCGCAGATACATGCGATTGACCGCCACCATGCACACAACCACCGGGACATGCCATAACTTCTATAAAATGATATTCTTTTTCGCCAGATCTAATAGAATCTAATACTTTAGCTGCATTTTTAGTTCCATGTGCTATTGCTACCTTAATTTCTGTATCCTTACCACTTATAGGAAGTACAACTGAAGCTTCTTTAACTCCTTCTATTCCTCTAACTTCTTTATACTCTATTTGATCTAAGTCTTTTCCTGTTAGAATATCAGCTACTGTTCTAAGAGCAGCTTCCATAACGCCACCTGTGGCACCAAATATTGCACCTGCACCGGAATATTCACCCATAATACTATCGGCGTTCCCATCTGGTAATTTGTTAAAACTTATTCTGGCTTGTTTTATCATATCACCAAGTTCTCTTGTGGTTATAGAAAAATCAACATCCCTCAAACCTTCAACTTCCATTTCAGGTCTATTAGCCTCAGTTTTCTTTGATGTACAAGGCATAACTGAAACTGAAACTATGTTTTTAGGATCTATACCTTCTTTTTCAGCGTAATACGATTTTAATATTGCACCAAACATTTGTTGAGGTGACTTACAAGTAGAAAGATTATCTAAGAAATCAGGATATTTCATTTCGCAATATCTAATCCAACCTGGAGAACAAGAAGTAATCATTGGTAATTTACCACCATTTTGTACCCTCTGTAATAGCTCTGTTCCCTCTTCCATAATAGTTAAATCGGCAGAAAAGTTAGTATCAAATACTTTATCAAATCCTAACATTTTTAATGCTGTAACCATTTTTCCTGTTACTCTGGTACCAACTGGAAGTCCAAACTCCTCTCCAAGGGAAGCTCTAACAGCAGGAGCAGTCTGCACGACAACAAATTTATCTGGATCATCAATTGCATCCCAGACATCATCTATATATGTCCTTTCACGCAGTGCGGCAACAGGACATGCTTGAATACACTGTCCGCAATATATACAATCAACATCTTTCATACTATAGTCAAATGCAGGAGCTACCTCAGTATTGAAGCCTCTGTTTACAAAATCTAAAACTCCAATTCCTTGAACATCTCTACATGTACTTATACATCTACCGCAAAGTATACATTTACTTGAATCTCTAACTATAGAATGAGATAAATTATCTATTTTAGATTCCCTTTTTTCTCCTTCGAATTCTATATCTTTAATTCCAAGCTCATCACAAAGTTTCTGTAACTCGCAGGTTCCATTTCTCAAACATGTTAAACATTCTCTGTTATGATTAGCTAATATCAACTCAACGTTCATTCTAACTGCATTTCTAACTTTTTGAGTATTTGTTCTTACATTCATTCCTTCCTGCACCTGTAATACACATGAAGCAGGAAGATTTCTCATAGGAACACCATTAATATCAACCTCTACAACACAAACCCTACAAGCTGCTATTTCGTTTATATCCTTTAAATAGCAAAGCGTAGGTATATCTATTCCAGCTTCTCTGGCTGCCAATAATACAGTATATTCCTTTGGTACACTAACTTGTATACCGTTAATAGTCATATTTATTTTATCCAAAATGAACACCTACCTTCCTATTTTTTTATAATTGCATGGAACGAACATGCATCCATACACGCACCACATTTTATACACTTGCTTTGATCAATTGTGTGAAGTTCCTTAACTTTCCCTTCTATAGCTCCAACCGGACATAATCTCGCACATTTAGTACAACCTCTACAGTTCATAGTTATAACATAGCTTAACAATGCCTGACATACTCCAGCAGGACATCTATGTTCTTTAACATGTGCCTCATATTCATCTCTAAAATATTTCATTGTTGATAATACTGGGTTTGGTGCTGTTTGTCCTAATCCGCACAAAGAAGTATCTTTAATATTTTGAGCAAGAACCTCTAACTTATCTAAATCTTCCATAGTAGCTTTTCCATCTGATATTTTGTTCAAAATTTCCAACATACGCTTTGTACCTTCTCTACAAGGAGTACATTTTCCACATGATTCATCAACAGTAAAGTCTAAGAAAAACCTAGCTATATCAACCATACAGTTATCTTCATCCATTACAATCATTCCGCCGGAGCCCATCATTGAACCAAGTGCTATTAAATTATCATAATCTATTGGCGTATCTAAATGATCCGCTGTTAAACAACCTCCTGAAGGTCCTCCTGTTTGAACAGCCTTAAAGGCTTTTCCATTAGGACATCCCCCACCAATATCATATATAACTTCTCTCAAAGTCGTACCCATTGGTACCTCAACAAGCCCAGTGTTATTAATTTTACCACCCAGTGCAAAGACTTTCGTTCCGGCAGATTTTTCAGTACCAAAACTTCTAAACCAATCTGCTCCGTTATTAATTATTTGAGGTATATTTGCTAATGTTTCAACATTGTTTATTATTGTTGGTTTACCCCAAAGACCTTTATTTGCCGGGAACGGAGGCTTATTTCTAGACATACCTCTTTTACCCTCTATTGACTGCATTAAAGCAGTTTCTTCACCGCATACAAAAGCACCTGCTCCAAGCCTAATTTCAACATCAAAATCAAAACTGCTATCAAATAAATTCTTCCCTAATAACCCTAATTCTTTTGCTTGTCTTATAGCTATTTCTAATCTGTGAACAGCTATTGGATATTCAGCTCTAACATATATAAATCCCTTAGTAGCACCAATTGCATAGCCGGCAATCGCCATAGCTTCAAGCACTGAATGAGGATCTCCCTCCAGAACGCTTCTATCCATAAATGCTCCGGGATCTCCTTCATCAGCATTACATATAACATATTTCTGATCCGCTTGATTTGGAGCTGCAAAGCTCCATTTCATACCTGTAGAAAATCCAGCTCCACCTCTGCCTTTAAGACCTGAATCCTTAACTAATTTAATAACCTCTTCTGGAGTCATTTCAGTTAATACTTTACCCAATGCCATGTATCCATCTCTGGCAATATATTCATTTATATCCTCAGGATTTATAACACCACAGTTTCTAAGAGCTACCCTCAACTGCTTTTTATAAAAATCAACTTCACCTAATGATTTTAATTTGTCACTGCCATTACTATCTTCAAATAAATATTTTTTAACAATTCTTCCTTTTACTAAATGTTCCTCTACTATTTCATCTACTCTATCTATAGTCATTCTTGAATAAAATGAACCTTCAGGATATACTATAACTATCGGGCCCTCTTCACATAGGCCAAAACAACCTGTAGATACAACCTGAATTTCATTTTCAAGATTTACTTCCTTAACCTTTTCTTCAAATCTTTTCTTTATTTGATCAGATTTTGATGATGTGCAGCCTGTTCCCCCACAAATCAAAACATGAGATCTGAAAATTGCCATAACTTTACCTCCATTTAGTCTTTAATAAAACTATTTTTCAACAGCACCTATTGTATACTCATTTATAACTTTACCATTAACTATATGTTCAGCAACAATTCTCTTAGCTTTTTCTTCATTAATATGAACATATGTCACTTTTTCTTTATCAGGGGTATATACTTCAACTATCGGTTCATAAACGCACATTCCAATGCAACCAGTTTGAACAACTTGAACATTTTTAAGATTTCTTTTTGCAACTTCTTCAACTAGAGAGCTTAAAACAGGTCTCGCTCCGGCAGCTATGCCACATGTTGCCATACCAACAACTATTCTAATTTCTTTACTACTATCTCTCATTTCCATATTTTTCAATGATTCATCTCTTAATTTTTTCAATTCGTCTAATGATTTCATGTACTATACCTCTAATCCTTTATATTTTGCTATAATGTCGGGAATATTTTTGGGGTCAACTTTTCCATAAACCTCATCGTCAATCATCATTACTGGTGCCAATCCACAACAACCTAAACATCTGGTAGCTTCCAATGTAAACAGATTATCTTCTGTTGTATTGCCTACCTTTACATCTAATTCCTTTGACAACTTATCTAAAACTAGTTGAGAACCTTTTACATAGCATGCAGTTCCTAAACAAACTCCTATTTTATGTTTACCTTTTGGTTCAATAGAAAATTGAGTATAGAATGTTGCAACTCCATAAACCTCTGCCAATGGAATATCCATTTCTTGAGAAATGTACTTTTGCACTTCAATTGGCAAATAACCGAATATTTCTTGAGCCTTGTGTAGCGTTTGCATCAAAACTCCTTGAGATCCTTTAATTGAGTCCATATACATTTTAAGTTGTTTAAATTCATCTTTTTTTGATGTTACATCAAGTACTTTTTGCAATTAGATAACCTCCCTAATACTTTATACAATAATTAATCCATGACCATATAATTATATATTCATGTTAATAATTTGTCAATTATTATTCTATAATATTTGCTTTAGTAAGTATATTAATAAATTAGTTACTAAAATTAATAATTTTAAATATAAAATTATATTTATAGTCGTAGTGTAATTAGAATCTAAAACATGACAAAATATTTGTTAATAAATTAATTTAAAGTTGGAATAAAATGTATGAAAAAAATTATTATATGAATTGAAGACTTACAATATTATACCGGATGTTGAAGGTTTAATTATGACATAAATAAACATTGCTAATTAATTAGCAATGTTTATTCTTCTATTTTTAACATATCCAATATTCTATTTAAATCATCACTATTGTTATATAATATTTCTATTTTTCCTTTATTTTTCTTGTTTTGAATGTGTACCTTAGTTGAAAACCTATCTGTTAACAATTCTTCAACATAAGTTATATATTTATCTTTTACTAAAACTTTTTTGGTTTTTACTTTTTTACTTTCACGCACAAGCTTTTCAATATCTCTTACACTCAAATTCTCTTTAATTATTTTATTGGTTATTTCTATTTGATCTTCTTTGGATAAACTTAGCATTGCTCTTCCATGACCGGCAGATATTTCATTTTTAACAATCTTTTCTTGGACATACTTATCAAGATTAACTAGTCTCATTATATTTGTAACATAAACTCTTGATTTACCAACTATATTAGAAACATCCTCCTGTGTTATACCATATCTTTCCATAATGTATTCATAGGCATTTGCTTCATCTATAGGATTTAAATCCTCTCTCTGAATATTTTCTATCAATGCAATTTCTGAAGCATTTTTGTTTTCTATATCTCTAACAATACAGGGAATTTTACTTATATTAGCACTTTTACATGCTCTCCATCTTCTTTCTCCTGCAATTATTGTATACAAGTTACCATCTTTTCTAACAATTATAGGCTGTATCACACCATATTTTTTTATGGATTCCGTAAGTTCCTCTAGCTTATCATGTTCGAATACTTTACGAGGTTGGACTGGATTTGGACATATTAAATTAGTATCAATCTCTTCTATTTTATTTGTATCTTCCTTTTCCAAATCTTCAGGTATTAAGGCTGATAATCCCCTACCTAAGGCATTTCTTTTTGCTACCATGATATATCTCCTTAATTGTTTTTTATTATTTCTTCAGAAAGTCTCAAATATGCTTCACTACCTTTTGATTTTTCATCATAAATCATTATTGGTTGTCCAAAACTAGGTGCTTCTGCAAGTCTTATATTTCTTGGAATAACTGTTCTATATACCTTATCTCTAAAATATTTTTTTACTTCTTCCACAACTTGAATAGACAGATTAGTTCTGCCATCAAACATGTTTAATACTACACCTTCAATTTCAAGGTTTGAATTTAAATTTTTTCTAACAAGTTTTACCGTATCCATCAACTGACTTACGCCTTCTAAAGAATAATATTCACATTGTATAGGTATTAGAACAGTATTTGAGGCAGTAAGTGCATTCAGTGATAATAAACCTAATGATGGCGGACAATCTATAATAATAAAGTCATATTTCTTTAATATTGTTTGAATTTTTTCATCCAAGGTTTTTTCTCTATACTTAGTATTAGTTAACTCTATCTCCGCACCTGCAAGTTGAATATTTGCCGGAACTATATCTAAATTTTCTATTTCTGTTTTATGAATAACTTTATTAATGTCATAATCTTCAACTAGTACATCATAAATAGTATATTCAAGCTTGTTTTTCTCTATACCAAAACCACTGGTTGAATTACCTTGGGGGTCAATATCAATACTTAACACACTTTTACCATTAAGAGCCAACGCTGCACAAAGATTTACATTTGTTGTAGTTTTTCCAACTCCACCTTTTTGATTGAATATACTTATTATTTTAGACATTTTATCACCCTTTACATGCTTTTTTTAGGTATTTTAACTTTTAACTCAATAAATTCTTCGGATTCTTCTTGCTCAAACTTTGCATTTATACCGGTCTTAACTATCTCATTATAAGCATTCTTAATTGTATTTATATATATTTTATAATTAATAAAGTTTCTAACATATTTTTTGTCCTTCGTTTTTTGCTTATTAAAATCTTCTACAATTGATTTTATTAATTTTTCAGTCTCGTTTACATTTAATTCCTTTTTGATAATCTTTTCTACTAAATTCAAAAGTATTTCTTCATCTTCAATTTTAAGAAGAGCTCTGGCGTGGCGTTCACTTAATCCGCCTTCTTTTATTTTTATTTTGACACTTTCAGGTAACTTCAAAATTCTCATCTTATTCGCAATAGTTGACTGGGATTTGCCTAATTTTTCAGCAAGTTGAGTTTGATTAAGGTCGAAATCCTCTATAAGCCTTTCAAAAGCCATAGCTTCTTCAATAAAATCTAAATCTTCCCTTTGTAAATTTTCAATCAATGCCATTGCGGCGGATTCTTCTTCACCAGTCTCAATTATAACTGCAGGAATTGTTTCCATATTTAGTAATCTAACTGCTCTAAATCTTCTTTCTCCAGCTATTATCTCATATATATCATCATAAATTTTTCTTACAGTTATAGGTTGAATTATTCCATAATTTTTTATAGACAAACTTAGTTCTACTAGAGCTTTATCATCAAAGAATTTTCTAGGTTGGTTTTTATTTGGAATTATTTTGTTAATATCTATATTTACTATATTATTTATCAAAATATTCTCCCCCTTATATTAATGGATCTTTATTTGGTTTTCCTGCTTTTCTCGGGTAATTTTTGTCAGTGCTTTTTACTTTTTCAATTATAACTATTTTTCTAATAATGTTGGAACTTGGTATTCTAATTTCCTTTATTTCTTTTATTTTCCCTCCTAATTTGATAATAGCATTTTCAGAATTTTCTATTTCCTCGGAAATATTTTCACTTTTATAAGCTGCAAAATATCCACCTATTTTGACAAAAGGAATACATAGTTCACTCAAAATATTTAATGGTGCCACTGCTCTTGAAACACAAATGTCAAATTTTTCTCTATACTTTTCATTTTGTCCAAAATCCTCCGCTCTCCCATGAACAAGATTAACACCATCTAACCCAAGTTCTTTTACTACTATTGATAAAAAGTCAATTCTTTTTCTTAAGCTATCTAAAAGTGTAACTTCGTAATTGATATTTGCAATTTTTAGAGGAATACCTGGGAATCCTCCACCTGTACCAACATCTATTATGCTTTTTTTCTCACTTTCCATATTATTATTTATTATAATAATGCTGTCTAGAAAGTGTTTAATATATATTTCCTCATCATTCTTAATAGCAGTTATATTAATTTTTTGATTCCAATCTTTCAAGAGTTCTTTATACTTCTCAAATTTTTCATTTTTGTTTCTATCATATGATAAATTTAACTCTCTAAATCCATTTTTTAAAATATCAGGATTCAATTATTTCACTCTCCTTCTGATTGTGCTGATTATTTCTTCTTCTTTGTTCTAAATAAATCAACAATACATTTATATCTGAAGGCGAAACCCCTGATATTCTGGAAGCTTGGCCTATTGATTTAGGCTTAATTTTATCAAGTTTCTGTTTAGCTTCATTTCTAAGTCCACTTATAGAACTGTAATCTATAGTATCAATTAAAACTTTATTTTCAAGTTTTTTAAACTGTTCAATTTGTTTTGATTGTTTTGATATATAACCCTCATATTTAATAATTGTTTCAATATAATTTTTTATTTCTTTGTTTAATTTTGGCCTATTTATGTCTAAATGAATAATATTATAATAGTTTATTTCAGGTCTTTTGAGCAGCTCAAACAAACTAATAGGCATTTTTAAAGGAACACTTCCAATACTTTCTAGAAATTCATTAACTTCTGTTTTCGGAGTAATCTTAAAGTTTTTAATCCTACTTATTTCTTCTTCAATTTTTTCCTTTTTTTCTTTAAATTTAAGATATCTTTCTTCAGTAACAACTCCTAATTTATATCCTTTTTCTGTCAATCTTTCATCAGCATTGTCCTGCCTTAGAAGGAGCCTATATTCCGCTCTTGATGTCATCATTCTATAAGGCTCATTTGTCCCTTTAGTCACTAGATCATCTATTAATACTCCTATATATGCTTCGGATCTATCCAAAATTAAAGGTTCTTTACTTTTTATACTCAAAGCTGCATTTATCCCTGCAATTATCCCCTGAGCAGCTGCCTCCTCATAACCTGAACTTCCATTTACTTGTCCTGCAAAAAATAAATTTTTTATACTCTTTAATTCAAGGCTACTCTTTAATTGAGTTGGGTCTATACAATCATATTCAATAGCGTAAGCAGGTCTCATTATTTCAGATTGTTCAAGCCCAATCATAGATCTATACATAGGAATTTGAACTTCTAAAGGAAGTGATGTAGACATACCTTGAATATACATTTCTTTTGTATTTAAACCTTCCGGCTCAACAAACAATTGATGTCTGTCTTTATCAGAAAACCTTACTACCTTATCTTCTATAGATGGGCAATACCTTGGTCCCACACTTTTTATAACTCCTTCATAAAGAGGAGATCTATCTAAGCTATTTTTTATAATTTCATGTGTCTTTTCAGTAGTATAGGTTATATAACATGGAACCTGTTCAATATTTATTTCATCAGTCATAAATGAAAATGGAATTATTTCATCATCACCACTGTGAACACCCATAACTTCATAATTAATACTATCAGAATTAATTCTAGCAGGAGTACCTGTTTTAAATTTTCTCAATGAAATTCCAAGCTTTATTAGTGAATCTGATAACTCGTTAGAAGGGGCTAGTCCATTTGGTCCAGAAGGATGATTCAATTCTCCTATAAATATTCTTCCTTTTAAATAGGTTCCTGTCGTTACTATAACCGACAAAGCTTCAAAATATGATCCATACTTAGTATATACATTAAAACTGCCATCATCATTAACTCTTATATCCGATGCTTCTGCTTGCTTTAAACAAAGACCTCTTTGGTTTTCAATAGCTTTCTTCATTTCGGTATGATAATTATTTTTATCTGCTTGAGCTCTGAGTGAATGTACTGCCGGTCCTTTTGAAATATTTAACATTTTACATTGTATCATAGTTTTGTCTATATTCAAAGCCATTTGACCACCTAAGGCATCTATTTCTCTAACTAAATGTCCCTTTCCCGTTCCTCCAATATTAGGATTACATGGCATCATAGCAATAGAATCTAGGCTCATTGTCAGCATTAGAGTTTTCATTCCAAGTCTTGCAGAAGCAAGTGACGCTTCGCAACCTGCATGACCTGCCCCTATAACAACAACATCATATTTATCTTCAAGAAACTCTCTAACTTTATCTTTCATAAAAATTTCCTTTCTACTTTCTAATAACTTATATCGTTTAACTATTTATATTGTCTATTTACCAATGCAAAATTCATTAAATATTTTTTCGACTAAATCATCACTAACTGCCTTGCCTACTATAAGACCTAAACTTTCCATTGAATCCCTTAAATCTATTTCAATGAAATCTATAGTCATTCCATTTTCTATAGATTTTAAAACTTCTTCTAAACTTTTTTTTGCATTAATTAGTAAATTTTTATGCCTAATATTATTTATTATTAAATCATTTTCTAAATTAATCGAGCCTTGAAAAAACATTTCATTAATTTTTTCAATAATATCCTCTAACCCTTCATTTTTTAAAACAGAAATATTAATTATATTTTTTGAAATATCTTCATATTCATTTAAATTTAATTTTTTATTTAAATCTGTTTTATTACTTATATAAATTACCTTTTTTTCTCGTATATATTCTATGATTTTCCTATCTTCAACTTCAAGTTCTCTTGATGAATCAAACAACATAATTATTAAATCAGCTTCGCTAACCTTTTTAAGAGCCTTTTCCACACCTATTTTTTCAATCATGTCATTTGTTTCTCTTATACCAGCCGTATCAACAATTCTTAAAGGAATACCTCTAATGTTTACATACTCTTCTATTGTATCTCTTGTTGTACCTGGTATTTCAGTCACTATAGCTCTATTCTCATTTAAAAGAAAATTCATGAGAGAAGACTTTCCTACATTTGGCTTACCAAGTATAACAGTTTTTATTCCTTCCTTAAAAATCTTACCTGTATCTGAAGTTTTTATTAACCTGTCTATCTCAACTATTATTGATTTGCTTATTTTTTCTATCTTACTAATTGTCATTTCATCTTCATCATACTCGGGAAAATCAATATTTACTTGAATATTAGCCAATAAATCCATTATTTCATCTATCACACTATTAATTTCTTTAGATAATCTTCCCTCTAAATGATTTACAGAGATTTCATGACTTGAATCTGTTTTAGAATTAATTATATCAATTATTGCTTCAGCCTGAGTTAAATCTATTCTACCATTTAAAAATGCTCTTTTAGTAAACTCTCCTCTTTCTGCCAACCTACAATCAAATTTAAGAATTAGCTCTAATATTTTTTTTGCGGAAATTATGCCACCATGGCAATTAACTTCTACAATATCTTCTTTTGTATATGTGTTTGGACCTTTCATATATGATAAAAGCACTTCATCTAAGTTTTTATTATTATCCCTATCTATTATATAACCATAATGTAAATATCTTGGTTTAAAAAACATTTTTTTTGAAATACCTGTATTTTTCCCAACAAAAATATTTTCTGCTATATTTAACGCATTATCTCCACTTATTCTTATAATATTAATTCCAGAATTTCCTGGAAATGTCGCTATTGCAACTATTGTATCATTGCTCATAATATCACCATGTCTTTCTTTGCATATATTGCCACTTTCAATATTAATATATACATTTTACAATAAAATTATATAAAAGTACATAAATAATTCATTTTCACATTAAAATAAAACCCGGAAGCCCGGGTTATGATAAATAAAAATAAAAATTATATTCTTTTATCCAGATAGGAATGTCAAATATTAAGACATTTATTTTTTATCTATAACTACCTTTCTGTAGGGTTCATCTCCTTCAGAATATGTAATAATGTCCTTCTCTTCTTGCAATGTCGAATGTATTATTCGTCTCTCATAAGGGTTCATAGGTTCAAGCTTAACCTTATGATTATAATATCTACATTTTTCAGCCATTTTTTTTGCTAATCTTCTTAGGGTTTCTTCTCTTTTTTCCCTATAATCTTCCACATTAAATACTACTCTAATATAAGTTTCTCTACCTTTGTTTACTATTAAATTTAAAAGAAATTGAATTTCATCTAAATTTTTGCCTCTTTTTCCTATTATAATACCTTTATCATCTTCTCCAATTTTGACAATATCAACTTTTAAAATATTTGCTTCATATTTTATTTCAAAATCAGCCTCAATGTTCATTTTATCCAACAAAACATCAAAAAACTTCTTGGTCTTTTCTTCTGGTCCATTTACTACAGTTACCTTAATTTTAGCTATTTTATTACCAAGAAAACTTAATAAACCCTTTGTCGGTTCTTTAATTATTTCAATCTCTACTTCACTTTTTTCAGCCTCTAATTCTTGTAAAGCTGCCTCAACAGCTTCATCAACTGTATTTTTTTCAACAGTTATACTTTTCATATTATTTTAATTCCTCCTTTGTATTTTTGGATGAATTTAATATTACATACTGCTGTACAACTTGGAATATATTAGATACTACCCAATATAAGGCCAGTCCTGCAGGCATTTGAATTGAAAACACAAATAACATAACCGGCATCATCATTGTCATAGTTTTTTGAGTAGATGCTTGTTGATCATTCATAGATGGTTGTGATGCAGTAGTCATTTTACTTGTTAAATAAGTTGAATAACCAGATATTATTGCTAATATAGGAAATACTCCACCAATAAAAGGAATTACCACTCCACCTAATCCTAATCCATTGTAGATACCGTTATCAAATAAAAAGTTTTCAGTATAACCTAAATCTTTAATCCAAAGGAAAGATTTATTCATTGCATCAAAGAATGCTTGGTCATGAAAAACAAACTGAACAGGCTGTCTTATTACGTAAAAAAAAGCTATTAATATTGGCATTTGTATTAACATTGGTAAACATCCGGACATTGGATTATAATTTGCTTCTTTATACAATTCCATTTGCTTTCTTTGAAGTGTTTGAGGATCTTTTTCATATTTCTTTTGAAGTTCTTTTATTTGAGGACTTAAATCCTGCATTACTTTCATAGATTTGGTTTGCTTTAAAGTTAAAGGCATCAAAATTAACTTAAAAAATATTGTTGCCAATATAATTGAAATTGCATAGGCAGAAAGTACTGAAGTATCCAAGACAGATACCATATTATATAACAATTTAACAAGCATACCAATAGGGTAGCATATAAAATCTAAATTCATTATTTTCCTCCAAGTTTATTTCAGAGGATCATACCCTCCCGGATTAAATGGATTACATCTTAAAATACGTTTAATCCCTAAATATGAACCTTTTATAAAACCATATTTTTGTAAAGCCTCAACGAAATATTGGGAACATGTAGGATAAAATCTACAATGCCTTATGCCGGTACTAGAAGAAAACCTTTGATATATTCTTATAATTCCAATTAATATTTTACTTATTTCAAATCACCCTTAAATAAATTATTTCTTTTAATTAACTTATTAAATGATTTTAGTAAATTTTTATAATCAGTTTCTGAAGCGTTAACTCTTGCCATAAAAATAATATCATATCCTTCTTTTAGTTTGCATTCATTCAGTCTTACTATTTCTTTAAGCCTTCTTCGTATAATATTCCTCGTCACTGCCTTTTTTATTTTTTTTGCAGCAGTAAACCCATATCTATTATAACCATAGTTATTTTTTTTTATAAATAACACTAAATTATAATCAGAAACAGAATTTTTACAATTGTACACTGACTTGTATTCTAAATTTTTTTTTATTATTATCATTTTTTTTAGTTCCTTAATGGAATAAAAGGCCACTTAAGCGGCCTTATGCTGACAATCTTTTTCTACCTTTATCTCTTCTTCTCTTCAAAACATTTCTACCAGATTTAGTGCTCATTCTCTTAATAAACCCATGTTCCTTGCTTCTTTGTCTTCTTTTTGGCTGATAAGTCATTTTCATTATAAAAACACCTCCTTGTATTGCAGATATCTATATTAATATCTTAATTTTTTTCATATGATTTAAATTATAATATTTTTAAGTATTTATGTCAAGCATATTAAATATATATCAAAATATTATAGCTATTGTAATATACTACATTTTTAAGTATTTTGCAAATATTTTTTAAAAAAAATAAAATTAATTTGAAATTGTGGATAAAAAATGCTAATATAGTATGAGTTGTGGATAACTTTTTATATTTGATTATTTTATGGACAACTTATTTACAATTATTGTTTATTATTAAAAAAACAATGTTAAAACTGTTTACAAAATGTATTAACAACTGTTTATATATTAAAAATTCAAATAAATTATATATTTTTATTAACAGCCTTGGGATTTCTTTATTAACATTTGGGGAGGAATAATATGAACTTTGAAGAACTATGGAATGAAGTATTAGAAATTGTAAAAGAAGACACAAATCAAGTAAGTTTTAATACCTGGTTTAAACCTCTTAAAATAGTCGCATACAAAAATAATACTATATACTTAGAAACTGCAGATGATTTTTTAAGAAATACCTTGAAAAAAAGGCATTATAATTTCTTAAAAAATGCATTTAATTATGTATTAAAGAAGGAAACTGAATTAACATTTACTATTCCTGGAGAAAATATCGATAAAGATGAAAATAATAAAAAAACAAATAACAATTCTTTAGATGAAGAAAGTGAAGTATCTAATAGAAAACTAAACCCTAAATATAAATTTGATAATTTTATAATAGGTAATAGTAATCGTTTTGCTCATGCAGCTTCATTAGCTGTTGCAGAAGCACCATCTACAGCTTACAATCCTTTATTTTTATATGGTGGTGTAGGACTTGGAAAAACTCACCTCATGCATGCAATAGGACATTACATTTTGGACAATAATCCAGATGCTTCTGTTTTATATGTAACATCAGAAAAATTTACAAATGACTTGATTAACTCTATTAAAGATGGAACAAATGCTGACTTTAGAAATACTTATAGAAAAATTGATGTTTTATTAGTTGATGATATACAATTTATTGCAGGAAAAGAAAGTACACAAGAAGAATTTTTCCATACTTTTAATGCCTTACATGAAGCTAACAAACAAATAATTGTTTCTAGTGATAATCCACCAAGCGAAATACCTACTCTTGAAGACAGACTTCGTTCTCGTTTTGAATGGGGCTTAATAGCTGACATTCAGCCACCAGATTACGAAACAAGAATTGCTATACTTAGAAAAAAAGCTGAAGCGGAAAATTATGATGTACCTGATGAGGTTATTACTTATATAGCACAAAATATACAATCTAACATCAGAAAACTTGAAGGTGCTCTAATAAGGATTTTTGCTTATTCATCTCTAACGAATAAAAAAGAAGTTTCACTTGAGCTTGCCCAAGAGGCTTTAAAACACCTGATATCAACTAATAAAAAAATCACACTTAAAGATATTAAAGAAGTCGTTGCAAATTATTACAATATCTCTGTTGAAGATTTAGTATCTAAAAAGAAAACAAAAAACATAGCTTTCCCTAGACAAGTTGCAATGTATATTGCAAGAAAGCTTACAGACAGCTCACTTCCCAAATTGGGCGAAGATTTTGGAGGTAGAGATCATTCAACAGTTTTACATGCATTTAATAAACTCGAAAATGATATAGAAAATAATCAGGAAGTTAAAAAGAATATCGATGATATTATATCAATGTTGAATAATTAATTTTTAACTATTTATAAACAATTAACATGTTGATAAAATGTTAAGACTTGTTAATTAAATTTTTTTTAAAAAAATCTATTAAAAGAATAATAAATTTTATTAACAAGTATGTTTATCATTTATTATTTTAATATCAACGATAAAACTTGTTTTCAACAAATTAACAGACACTACTAATATTACTAATAATTATTTTATATATTATTAATACAAATTCCTCTTTCAAAAATTGTTTATATATCTAAGGAGAATAAAATGAAATTTAAAATTAACCAAAATGAATTATATAAATCTATTAATATAGTACAAAAAGCAGTTTCATCAAGAACAACTATGCCTATCTTATCTGGAATTTTAATTGAAGCATCTAATAATAAATTAACATTAACCGCAACCGATTTAGAACTTGGAATAAAAACTTATTCAGATTGTGAAGTTATAGAAGAAGGTTCTATTGTTGTACATGCAAGATTAATAGGTGATTTTGTCAGAAAATTACCATCTAATTCTACTGTGAGCATAGAAGTAAAAAATAATAATAGTATAGAAATTAAATGTTTAAATTCTGAATTCAATATATTAGGTAATTCTTCTTTTGAATATCCGGATAATACATTTGATAATGAAGGAAAATCTTTTGAAATTAAATCGGAATCTTTAAAAAATTTAATAAAATATACCCATTTTGCTGCTGCTCAGGATAATATAAAACCCATATTTACCGGATGTTTAATTGAAATTAAAAATAAAATATGTACTTTTGTTGCACTAGATGGTTTTAGAATGGCCATAAAAAAAGATATTGTAGATTACGAAGATGAAATTTCTGCAATTGTACCTTCAAAAACATTACTTGAAATATTAAGAATTCTAGAGGAGAATAAGGGAAATACTAAAATTACATTGTCAGATAGCCATATATCTTTTAAAATAGAAAATACTACCATAATTTCGAATTTACTAGAAGGCAAATTTATAGAGTATGAAGGAATATTAAAAGATAACTATGCTTCAGTAATTAAAATTGACAACTTTAATTTTAAAAATAGTATTGAAAGAGCATCTCTTCTTGCTAGAGAAGACAAGAATAATTTAATTATTTTGGATATTGTAGATGATAATATGCAAATTAATTCAGCATCTGAATATGGTAATGCTGAAGAAAATATTCCTGTTGAAAAAGAAGGAGAAAATATTAAAATAGGTTTTAATTCAAAATATGTACTAGATGTTTTAAAAGTTATAGATAATCAATACATTACTATGAATTTAATTGGAAAAAATAATCCTTGTTTTATAAAAGAACAAGATAATGATAAATATATATATATGATTTTACCAGTAAGAATAAGTTAATTTGTAAATGGGAGAAAATATGGAAAAAATATACATAAATACAGAGTATATAAAACTTGATCAATTTTTAAAATATGTAAATGTTGTTGAAGGAGGGGGAATGGCCAAATATGTAATTTCAGAGGGCCTTGTTAAAGTTAATGGTGAAATAGAATTACAAAGAGGAAAGAAGCTTAGAAATGGAGACAATGTAGAATTTAATAATGAAAAATATATTGTTTTAAATGAGGAATAAATTGATAGTAAATAATTTGAAAATAAAAAATTATAGGAATTTTAAAGAAATTGATATAGATTTAAATAAAACTTTAAATATATTCATTGGAGATAATGGACAAGGTAAAACAAATTTACTTGAGTCAATTTATTTATGCTCTATTGGAAGAACCTTTAGATTGAATAGTGAAGATGAATTAATTAATTTTAATGAAAACAAATCTATGATAGAAATTAGCCTAAATAAGAATAACTATAATTTGAATATTGAATTATTTCTGGAAAAGGGAAAGAGAAAGCAAGTAAAAATAAATAAAGTTAAATTAGATAAAACAGGTGAAATGATAGGAATATTAAATAATGTAATTTTTACTCCTGATGATATGAAAATAATAAAAGGGAGTCCTGTAGAAAGAAGAAAATTTATTAATATAGATATATCTCAAATTAAGCCTAAATATAAGTATTTACTCAGTAGATACAAAAAAATTGTAACCCAAAGAAATAATATTTTAAAAAATTACTATACAAATAAGGAAAATAAGGATATTATAAGTATTTGGAACGATTATTTAATAGACACAGGAACAGAATTGATTTGTTATAGAAATGAGTATATAAATAATTTAAAAAAATATGCCGTAAAAATATATTCAGATTTATCAGGTAGCAAAGAAATATTTGATTTAAACTATAAATGTAATATTGGTAATATCAGTAATATGGATAAAATATCTATTAAAAATACTTTTTATCAAAAAATAAATTTAAGTATTGAAAATGAAATACATAAAAGTACGTCGCTTTATGGACCTCATAAAGATGATTTAATTATATATATAAATAGCAAAGAATGTAAATATTTTGGGTCGCAAGGACAACAACGTTCAGCAATACTGGCGTTAAAATTAGCAGAAATAGAAATTATTAAAGATGAAATTGGCGAATATCCCATATTATTGTTGGATGATGTTTTATCTGAATTGGATAATAAGAGAAAAGGATTTTTGATTAATTATATTAAAAATATTCAAACTGTCATAACAACAACAGATGATAATGATTTGAAGAAATTAACAGATAATTTTAATAAAAAAATATTTTACATAAATGATGGAAAAATTGGAAATATTACAAATTAGAGGTGTATTAGATGGTAGAAAAAAATAATAGTCAACATTATGGTGCAGAGCAGATACAAGTTTTGGAAGGATTAGAACCTGTAAGAAAAAGACCGGGCATGTATATTGGATCCACAGGAGAAAGAGGATTACACCAATTAGTATATGAAGTAGTTGATAATAGTATAGATGAGGCTCTAGCAGGAGTTTGTGATACTATAAATATTACTATAAATGAAGATAATTCAATAGAAGTTGTAGATAATGGAAGAGGTATACCTATTGAAAAAAATTCTAAGACCGGAAAGTCAACTCTTGAAACAGTCTTAACAGTACTTCATGCTGGAGGGAAATTTAATAATGATGCATATAAAGTTTCTGGGGGTCTTCACGGTGTTGGGGTTTCTTGTGTTAATGCATTATCAGATTTTTTGATTGCAGAAGTAAATTGGAATGGAAAAAAATATAGACAAAGATATGAAAGAGGTATAACAAAATCTGAACTTGAGTTAATAGGAAATACTGATGAAACTGGTACGAAAATTTTATTCTTACCTGATGCAACTATTTTTGAGGAAATAGTTTTTAATTATACTACGTTAAAACATAGAATGAGAGAATTAGCCTTTTTAAATAAAGGAATTAGAATTAACTTAGAAGATAAAAGGAATAATGTTCACGATAATTTCCACTATGAAGGCGGTATTAAAGAATTTGTACATTTTTTAAATAGTAAAAAAGACTGTTTACATGAGGAAATTATTTATGCTGAAGGTGAAAAAGATAAAGCAATTGTAGAAATAGCATTGCAATATACTGATTCATATTCAGAAAATATATATTCATTTGTCAATAATATAAATACTATTGAAGGTGGAACCCATTTGATAGGATTTAAAGCAGCTATGACAAGAGTTATAAATGATTATGCTAAAAAAAATAATTTAATAAAAGAAAATGAAATTGCTATAACAGGTGAGGATATAAGAGAAGGAATAACAGCAGTTCTTTCGATAAAAATTCCTAATCCACAATTTGAAGGACAAACAAAAACTAAATTAGGAAACAGTGAGGTAAGAGGTATAGTCGAAGGAATAACAGGCGAGGCTATATATTCTTATTGTGAAGAGAATCCTAAAGTTGCAAAATTAATTATAGAAAAAACATTAAGATCTGCAAGAGCTAGAGATGCTGCAAGAAAAGCTAGAGATTTAGCAAGAAGAAAGAATGTTCTTGATAGCATGGCTCTTCCAGGTAAATTGGCAGATTGTTCGGAGAGAAATCCTGATTTGTGTGAGATATATATAGTTGAAGGTAACTCCGCTGGAGGTTCTGCAAAAGGTGGAAGAGATAGAAGAACACAAGCAATATTACCTCTTCGTGGAAAAATATTAAATGTGGAAAAATCAAGAATCGATAAAATACTAAATTCAGAAGAAATTAAAAATATGATTACTGCATTTGGATGTGGAATAGGTGATGATTTTAATTTAAGTAAACTCAGATATGGAAAAATAATAATAATGACAGATGCCGATGTTGATGGTGCTCATATTAGAACACTTCTTTTAACATTTTTCTATAGATATATGAGAGAATTAGTTGAAGAAGGGCATATTTATGCAGCACAGCCGCCTTTATATAAGGTAAAAAAAGGTAAATTTGAAGAATATGTTTATAGTGATCCAGAATTAAACAAAATATTAGATGAAATTGGTAGAGATAATAAAGTTGAAATACAAAGATACAAAGGTCTTGGAGAAATGAATCCAGAACAACTTTGGGAAACAACAATGAATCCTAAAAATAGAATTCTTTTAAAAATAGAGGCAGAAGATGCTATTGAAGCAGATGAAACCTTTAATACATTAATGGGAGATAAAGTTGCACCGAGAAGAGAATTTATAGAAGAAAATGCAAAATATGTTAAAAATTTAGATATATAGTAAAATAATAATTGGTTGATAATAGTTTTCGGAGGTTATAATGAGTGAACTTGATAATAATGATAAGGTTTTGATTACCGATATAAGTGGTGAAATGAAGAAATCTTATCTTGATTATGCTATGACAGTAATTGTTAGTAGAGCATTACCAGATGTAAGAGATGGGTTAAAACCTGTACATAGAAGAATACTCTATTCTGCAAATGATTTGGGTCTTTCACCAGATAAGCCATATAAAAAAAGTGCGCGTATTGTTGGGGATGTATTAGGTAAGTATCATCCTCATGGAGATACAGCAGTATATGATGCAATGGTAAGAATGGCACAAGATTTTTCAATGAGATATCCATTAATTGATGGACACGGAAATTTTGGATCTGTTGATGGTGATGGAGCAGCAGCAATGAGATATACAGAAGCAAGAATGTCAAAAATGGCAATGGAGCTTCTAAAAGATTTTGGCAAAGATACAGTTGATTTTAGACCTAACTTTGATGAAACGTTGAAAGAACCTGTAGTTTTACCAAGTAGATTTCCAAATTTATTGGTAAATGGATCTTCTGGTATAGCAGTTGGTATGGCAAGTTCCATACCTCCACAAAATTTGGGTGAAGTAATAAATGGGACAATAGCCTATATTGATAATCCAGATATTGATGTACCAGGACTTATGAAATACATAAAAGGACCTGATTTTCCTACAGGTGCAATAATAGTGGGTAGAGATAATATAAAAAACGCCTACATGACAGGTAGGGGTTTTGTAAAAGTAAGGTCTAGAGTTGAAATAGAAGAAATTAAAAATAATAAAAGTAGAATTATTGTTTCAGAAATTCCATATCAAGTAAATAAAGCAAAATTAATTGAAAAAATAGCTGAACTTGTAAAAGATAAACGAGTTGATGGAATATCAGACTTAAGAGATGAAAGTGATAGAAACGGCATGAGAATTGTAATTGAAATTAAGAGAGATTACAATGCTAATGTTGTACTAAATAATTTATATAAACATACGCAGCTTCAAGATAATTTTAGTATTATTATGATAGCATTAGTTAATAATGAACCAAAAGTTTTAAATTTAAAAGAAATGATTCATTATTATGTGCTTCATCAAAGAGAAATAATAGTAAGAAGAACTCAATATGATTTAAACAAGGCGGAAGCAAGAGCTCACATTGTAGAAGGTTTAAGAATAGCAATTGATAATATAGACGAGGTTATAAGAATAATTAGATCATCATATGATGATGCTGAAATGCGACTCATGGAAAGATTTAATTTATCAGAAATTCAAGCTAGAGCAATAATTGATATGAGACTTAGACGTTTACAAGGATTAGAAAGAGAAAAGCTTGATTTAGAATATGAAGAATTAATTAAAATGATAAATAAATTTAGGGAAATACTTGCAAATCAATTCTTAGTAGATCAGATAATCAAAGATGAATTAAAAGAAATTAAAAATACCTATTATGATGAAAGAAGAACAGAAATAACTCATGATGAAGATGAAATAAATGTAGAAGATTTAATAGAAGAAGAAAATGTTGCAATAACATTAACAAATTATGGATACATAAAAAGATTGCCAGAAGATACTTATAAAGCTCAGAGGCGTGGTGGAAAAGGAATAACGGCACTAACAACCAGAGAAGAAGATTTTGTTAAAGATTTATTTATTACATCAACACATGATTATTTAATGTTTTTAACTAATAAAGGAAAAGTTTACAGGATAAAAGCTTATGAAGTACCTGAAGCAAGAAGACAAGCAAAAGGTACAGCTGCAATTAATCTAATAAATATAGATAGTGATGAAAAAATAAGAGCTATAATTCCTATTAGGGATTTTAATAATGAAGAAGAATATCTCATATTAGCAACAAAAAAGGGAATTATTAAGAAAACTAAACTTAGCGATTTTGATACATCGAGAAAATCTGGACTTGTTGCAATAAAAATAGCAGAAGATGATGAACTTATTAGTGTAAATAGAACAGATGGAACTAAAGATATATTTATTGTAACAAAAAATGGAAAAGGTATTAGATTTAATGAAGATGATGTAAGAGAAACCGGAAGAAATACAATGGGTGTGAAAGCTATTACTACATCTGAAGATGACGAATTAGTGGCAATGTCTATATTAACAAAAGATGATGAAGATAAATTAATATTAACTATAACAGAAAATGGTTATAGTAAAATTACCTTATCAAAAGAATACAGATGCCAAAATAGAGGTGGCAGAGGTATGAAAGCTCATACAATAAATGAAAAAACAGGTAACATAGCCGGTTCATTAATAGTTAATAAAGAAGATGACCTTATGATTTTAAGCTCAAGTGGATCAATAATTAGAATGCATTCTTCAGATATTTCTAGAATGGGAAGAGACACTCAGGGAGTAAAAGCTATGAGATTAAATGAAGGAGATAAAGTTGTTTCAGTTGCTAAAATAATAGCAGATGAAGATGAAATGGAAAAAGAAGAAGAATATTAAATTGGAGGTTACAAATAATGTCATTAGATATAAAATACAGTAAAACTTCAGATAATAATTATTTAGAAATTAAGCCAATAGGAGAAGTAGATATATATACTTCTCCAGAATTTAAAAACAAAGTTATCGAAATAATAGAAACAAAAAATATTAATATCTTAATTAATGCTGATGAATTAGAATACATAGATAGTACAGGTCTTGGAGTTTTAATGAGTATTCTAAAAAAAGTAAAAGAAAATAATTTGGATATAAAAATAATAAATTTAAAACCCAATATATATAAATTATTTGATATTACTGGTTTAAATAAAGTATTTAATATTCAGTGAGGTTGAAAAATATGGAGAATGTTAAATTAGTTATACCTAAAAAATCTGAATATTTAAGTACAATAAGGCTTACAACATCAGCATTATCAAATATTAATGGTTATAATATAGATGATATAGATGATTTAAAAGTTATTTTATCAGAAATTTGTATTTTTTTTATAAACAGCATTGAAAAAAATGATAAACCTTTTGAAATTGAATACTTTATTGAAGAAAATAAATTGAGAATAGAAGTATGTGATTTAAATGATGGAGAAATAACTGAAAATAATAAAATAAATAGTGAAATATGCATATTAATTATTGAAAGTCTATCAAATAAATATAAAATAGATTTACAAAATAAAAAAATATGGTTTGAAAAAACATGTTTAAATATTGAGTAGGCGTTGAAAGATATGAATGAAATTATGCAGAATTCTAAAAATTTGAAAAATCAAGATTTATTTTTTCAGTATGGAGAAACGAGAAATATAGAAATAAGAAATGAAATTTTTGATAAATATAAATATATGGCAGAAATAATCTCAAAAAAATATAATAATAGAGGCATTGAATATGAAGATTTATTTCAAATAGCATGTATGGGATTAATTTATGCTATAGATAGATTTGATATATCAAAAGGATATGAATTTACTAGTTTTGCTACTCCTACTATATTAGGAGAAATAAAGAAATATTTTCGTGATAAAGGGTGGGCAATAAAAGTTCCTAGGAAAATACAAGAAATATCAAAAAAAGTTAATGAAACTAATAATTTATTAAGTAATAAATTACAGAGAACTCCGTCTATAAAAGAAATATCAGAGTATCTTAGATGTACAGAAGAAGAAGTTTTAGAAGCATTTGAAGCAGGAAAAATGTTTACTTCACAGTCACTAGATATAAAATTAGATTCTAGTGGAGACGAAAGTGAAGCAACGTTAATGGATTTAGTTGGAGTTGATGATAAATATTTTGCACAAATAGAAAATATCGATTTTATTGATAAATCACTTAATAAATTAAATGAACTTGAAAAACAGATAATTATTAATAGATATTTTTATAATAAAACTCAAAGCGATATAGCTAAGAAATTTAATATATCTCAAATGACGGTATCTAGAATTGAAAAAAAATCTTTGGAAAAATTGAGAATGGAAATTGATAAATAATAAATAATATAAACAGGAGGATAAAAAATGAAAAATAAAAGTCGATTTTTTATTATAGGTATAATAATTGTATTGTTTATAATTATTAATTCCTTTGGCGGTATAGTTAAATTTTTAACCGACTATAAATGGTTTAATGAAATTGGGTATACTGAAACTTTTTTAACAAAATTAAAGGCACAATTTTCTATAGGGATACCTCTTTTTATTGTTTTATCATTATTATTGATAATTTATTTGAATAAACTTAAAAAGAGATTTTTTAAGGAATCGGAAATAATAGATACACAATATGATAAGAAAATTAAACTTGGGATAAATATAGTTTCAATAATATTAAGTTTGATGTTTACTATAAATATTGTATCTACATTGTGGTTTGAAATATTACAGTATATTAATGCTGAAAGTTTTAATATATCAGATCCAATATTCGGGCATGATGTAGGTTTTTATGTATTTAATCTTCCACTAATAAATACTTTAGTTAGCTTTATAATAAATATATTATTCTTGCTAATTGTAGTAACTGTTTTATTTTATGGATATTTAGCATTAAAAAAAGGAATAAAAAGTGTTTCAGGTCAGTTTGAAGATATGTCACAATTTAATCCAAATCAGCTATTTGATTTTAATAAATTATTAAATAAAAAATTTATAACTCAGATAATAAATCAAATATCAGTTATAGGTTCTTTAGTATTAATATTACTGGGATTTAAGTTTTTTCTAAAATGTTACGATTTATTATACTCACAATTAGGAAGAGTTTTTGGGGCAGGTTACACTGATATATTTGTTACATTAAATTTATATAGAATATTGGCAGTTGGATGTGTTATAGCAGCTTTTACATTTTTTTTGGGAGCAAGAAAGAAAAATTTAAAAATTGCTTTAGTAGTGCCTGCAGCCTTGATAATTATCTCTATTTTAGGAACTGGTTTAAGTGGAGTAGTTGAAAAATTTATAGTTGAACCTGATCAATTATCTAAAGAAACAAAATATATGAAGTACAGTATAAATAGTACTCAAGATGCATATGATTTAAAAAATGTAAAAAAAGTTGCATTTTCTGCAGATAATAATTTAACCGTAGAGGATTTAGAAAAAAATAAAGATGTAATACAAAATATAAAAATAAACGATCAAGAACCTTTGATACAAGTATATAATCAATTGCAAGGTATTAGACCATATTATGTATTTAATGATGTAGACGTTGATAGATATAAAATAAATGGCGATTACACACAAGTTTTTTTGTCTGCAAGGGAATTAGACCAAACTAGATTAAATGATCAAGCAAAAACATGGGTGAATCAGTATTTAAAATATACACATGGATATGGATTTACTCTTTCACCAGTCAATGAAGTTACAGTACAAGGTCAGCCTGAGATGATTGTAAAAAATATTCCACCAACTACAAATACTGATTTAAAAATAACAAGACCTGAAATTTATTTTGGTGAAAAGACAAATGAATATGTAATATTAAATACAGACGAGAAAGAATTTGATTATCCTTCTGGATCAGATAATGAAGAAACATTTTATGAAGGCAGTGCTGGAATTAAGTTGTCTTTAATGAATAGAGTATTATTTAGTATTAGAGAAGGAAGCTATAAATTATTAATTTCAAATAATATAAATAAAGACAGTAGAATTGTAATTAATAGAAATATTTTGCAAAGAGTATATGAAATAGCACCATTTATATACTACGATTCAAATGCATATTTAGTAGCAAACCAAGAAAATGGTAAGCTTTATTGGATAATTGAAGGTTTTACAGAAAGCCAAAGATATCCATATTCTCAACCTACAAACAATTTTATAGAAGGTATGAATGTCAATTATATTAGAAATTCTGTAAAAGTGGTGATTGATGCGTACGATGGAAAAACTGATTTTTACATTTCTGATGAAAGCGACCCTATAATAAATACATACAGTAAAATATTTAAAGATTTATTTAAACCAATGAGTGAAATGCCTCAAGGGATAAAAGAACATATAAGATATTCTCAAGCTTTATTTAATATTCAATCTGATATGTATAGATTATATCACATAGAAAACCCAACAGTATTCTTTGGTAGAGAAGATTATTGGGATATTTCGACAGAAAAATATATGGATACAGGTGAAGTTTCAGTTGAATCGAGTTACGTTATGTTTAAGCTTCCAGAAGGAGATGGTGTGGAATTTTTATTAACAACACAATATTCACCTCAAAATAAAGATAATATGATTGCTTTATTAGCAGCCAGAAATGATGGGGATAATTATGGGCAATTAGTATTATATGAATTTCCTAAAACAAAAACAATACCCGGACCTAATATGATAGAGACAAAAATTGACCAAGATACAGTAATATCGTCTCAGCTTACATTATGGAGCCAAAGAGGATCCTCGGTACTTAGAGGTAATACTTTAGTAATGCCAATAGAAAATTCATTATTGTATGTGGAACCAATTTACTTAAAATCTGATACAGAAAGTAATTTTCCTGAAATGAAAATGGTTGTAGTTTCATTTGATGATAGAACGGTCATGGAAACTACTCTTCAAAAAGCTTTAGATAAAATATTTGGTACTTCTGAAAATGCTGAGCAAGGTACAGCAGAACCAACTAATCCAACAGATAATAATTATGAAAATGAAGAAATAAATAATCTTATTCAACAAGCTAATGATATGTATATTAAAGCCAACGAAGCATCTAGAAATGGTGATTGGACAGCTTACGGTGAATATTTAAAACAATTAGAAAATATACTTAAACAATTGAATATTGTTGTAAATGGTCAAACTATTACAAATGATGCAGGAACAGAGAATAATCAAACAAACACTACAGATAGCACTGTAGAACCATAAATATCACAAATAAAGCTAACTATGATATATAGTTAGCTTTATTTAGAATTTAATAAATTACATTATTTTTGTAGTTACATCCATTGTATTTCAGCCTTTTTTCTTGGTACTGTTCTTAAGTATTTATTATCAGTATATCCAATTAACAAAGCTGTGACTACTTTTTTATTATCTGGAATAAATAAATAATTTCTTATAACATCATCTTGAGAAGCAAGAGTAAAAAATCCATTATAACAAACCCCTAAGTTTAAAGAATTTGCCATCATTTCCATGCTTGAAGCGGCAAGAGCTCCATCTACAACTGGATTTACTGACAATCTTTCATCACCAAGAACAATAATCATTGAAGGTGCATTAAAAAATAAAGTATCCTTACCTTTCTGTGATTGCCTATACATAAATTTCCACATAGTGGAATACCTTTTAGTTTCACTTGAAATAAAATTATGTTCGTCTTCTTTATAGCTACATGCTATATCATAAAGTACCTTAATTGTTTTATGAGTTAATTCAACCATTTTTTCTTGTACGACAATATAACTAATGGGTTGCCTATTTCCACCGGTAGGAGTAAATCTACCAGCTTCAATTATCTTTTCTATCTTTTCCTTTTCAACAATTTTATTATTAAACTGCCTAATACTTCTTCTAAATTTTATAGAATTTAAGAGCTTTTCTGATTCAATGACAAATTCATTATCATTATAATCTTTTACATCATTCATATCATAAAAATCAGTACAAACAGCATTTTGAGGGCAAATTGCTATACAATGACCACAATTTAAGCATGTTTTATTCAATGATAAAGCTTTTCCATCTTTAATTTTAATGTCACTACACTGACAGTCCTTAACACATAAACTGCAGCCTGTGCACTTATCTAAATCTATATTAATCATCATTTCTTCCTTTCCTATTAAAATATATTTCTAATATTATAATACTTTGTACACATATTTTCAATTAATTACGGATATAATTTGACAATAAAAAAATATTGATTTAATATATAAATAAAATATATTTATGAAAGGATTTAATTATGAAATTTAAATTTAACCACTTCAATTTTAATGTATTAGATTTGAAAAAAAGTATGGATTTTTATAAAGAAGCATTAGGACTTAACGAAGTAAGAAGGAAAGAAGCGGCAGATGGAAGTTTTATATTAGTATATTTGGGGGATGGAGTCACCGATTTTACATTGGAATTAACATGGATGAGAGATAGGAAAGAACCATATGATTTAGGAGAATCAGAATACCATTTAGCTATGGTTGTAGATGATTATGAAGCTGCTTATAAAAAGCATAAGAATATGGGATGTATAATATTTGAAAATAAAGAAATGGGTATATATTTTATAACTGACCCGGATGAATATTGGATTGAAATAGTACCTACAAGGTAAATTTGTTTAAAATTAAATACAATTTAAAAAAATTAAAAATTAAATTTTACGAGTAATTTTTTTAGAAAAGGTCATAATAATATTAATCTGATTGAATAATTGAAATTATAAATTGTCAATTATTTAATCAAGATATTTCTCTCTAATGACATTTAAAGAATTTCAGTTAGTAATTGAAAGGAGAAATAAAATTATGGCATCAAATAATAATGGAAGTAATAAAATAGTAGTTCCTGAAGCAAAAGAAGCTTTAAATCAAATGAAATTAGAAATAGCTAATGAATTAGGTTTAAAAAATTATGATAAGATAGACAAGGGAAACTTGACTTCAAGAGAAAATGGTTATGTAGGTGGTTACATGGTCAAAAATTTAGTTGGAATGGCACAGAGACAAATGACAAATCAAGGCGGAATGCAGATTAAATAGTAACTAATCTAAATAAAATTATAAATAAAACAAAAGGAGATATTTTATCTTCTTTTGTTTTTTGATGATATAATTTTAGAAAGTTAATAAATTGTGGATATGTAGTTGAATTTATAATTTTTATGTTTATAACTTCTACAATTTTTTATCATTTAACATGTTCTAGGCATTTAAAAGTATTACTGCTATAATAGTCGTAATAACTCCAATAATATCTTTTTTGCATATTTTTTCTTCAAAAAAGAATATACCAATAAACATCACTATAATAATTGATGATACGCTTGACAGCATATATGCCACAGATGTATTTATGTAATTTAAAGCCAATACTAGAAATGAGACTGTTAATAGATTAGGTATACCTATTTCAATACCAACAATTATATCATTTTTATTAATTATTCTATTTCTTTTAAATAAAATAATTATACTTGTTATTAATGCTACAAGAAATGTAAATAAAGTTAAAATCTCTTTAAATTCAACTAAAGCATAATTCTGATATAATTTAACAGAAAAATTTGATAAACCACCCCATATTAGTAATAATAATAAGTCATAATTTATTTTGTTTTTACTTATTTTATTAAAGTCAATATTAAGAGTGATTATAGAAACAAGGCATAAAAAAAGTCCTATAAATTGAATAAAAGTAGGATATTCATTCCAAATTATAATAGATATTATCATTGGTATAATTACACTTATTCTTAAAAACATTGCTGCTATGCCCATACCATTTTCAACTATTGATTTTTGATACTTAAAAAATGATAGACAGTAAGTTGCTCCCAAAGTACATCCTACAATTATAGCCCAAACAACGGATCCTTCTGGAGAAAAGATGTGTTGTTTTTCCAATACATTAAAGAATTCATTATAGAATATAACATATGTATTTTTAGAAAATAGCATATATAAATTTCCTTTATTAATAGAAGCGATTAAACTGACTATCACAGCAGTCAAATAATTTACCGATATCATGGCATATTTATTGACTTCCCTTGACCCATTTATTTTAAATATAACAGCAATTGCTACACTACAAATTATTGATAAAAATAAGTACATCATAAATTATTTCTCCATTCAAGATATGTTTAACTATTTGTGTATAGATAGCTTATTATATCATAAGTATAATAAAAGTCATTTGTTTTTTGTTTAAAATAGGTTATAATAATTTATAATATAAGGAGGACTTTTAAATGCTAAAAACTATAAAAATATTATTGCAGGCAGTGATAATTTGTGTGGTATTTGTAGCGGGAAATTTTATAAGTAGAATTATTTCATCTATTATAATTATTCCGGGCAGTTTAATAGGAATGATAATATTATTTGTTTTTTTGTGTACAAATATTATAAAGTTATCTATGATTGAAGATACAGGAAATTTTCTATTAAAATATATGGGTCTTTTTTTTGTTCCGTTGGTAGTAGGTATTATGGATTCATTTGAATTAATTCATGACAATTTTATAAAATTGGTAATTATATTAGTCATTTCATGTATATTTGTAATGTTTGTTTCATGCAAGGTTACTGATTTATTAATTTTGTATATTAGAAAGGGAAAAAATTATGAGTAAGGAAGTACTAACAGTTTTATTTTACATAATACTAACAATAGTTATATATGTATTTTTTAATAGGCTTTATCTTAAATTAAAATCAGCGCTATTAAATCCAGTTTTAATAGCATCTTGCTTTATAATTTTATTATTAGTTTTATTTAAAATACCATATTCAACATATAATAAGGGCGGACGAGTAATAACAGAATTTCTAGGTCCATTAGTAGTTGTGTTAGCAATACCTTTATTTAAGAACAGACAAGCTCTAATAAGTAATTTTATACCTATTATGGGAGGTATTTTAGCTGGAATACTAACTACTTTTATGACTGTTATAGGTTTATGTAAAATATTTAATATCGAGTATTCAATAATGTTATCAATATTTACAAAATCTATAACAACTCCAATGGCTGTAGAGGCCACTAAAATTCTTGGTGGAGAAGAATCTATAACTATAATTGCAGTTGCACTGACGGGTATATTGGGAGCAGGATTTGCACCACTTGTAATAAAATATGGAAAAATAAAAAGTGATATAGCCAAGGGAATAGGAATAGGCACATCATCACATGCTATTGGAACATCTAAAGCTGTTGAACTAGGGGAAGAAATTGGAGCAGCAAGTGGATTAGCAATAGCAGTTACAGGTATAACAACCATTTTATTAATTATAGTAATACATAAATTTATATAAATTTAAAAATAACAAATAGCAAGGAGAAAATTAATTATGATTCAAAGCAAAAATTTGTATTTTTCTAATATAGAAAAAGAAGATATGAAATATTTATATCAATGGTTTTCTGATACAGAATTTTTAAAATATTATGATTATATACCTCCTATACCACAAAGTGAAGAAGAAGTTAACAGCACTTTTAATGATTACAAAATAAAAAGCGAATCTGTTGTATTTGCAATAAGATTATTATCAGATGGAAAGATTATTGGTATAGCAGGGTTTGATGATATAGTCAAATCAAATGAAGTAGCAACTATTTTCATTGGCATAGGAAACAAGAATTTAAGAGGAAAGGGTTATGGAAATGAATCTCTAAAAATATTATTAGATTATGGATTTAATGATATGGGCTTGTATAGAATACAATTAAATGTTTTAGAATTTAATACATCTGCAATAAAATTATATGAAAGAGCAGGATTTAAAAAAGAAGGTGTATATAGAGAATTCGTTTTAAGAAATAATATAAGATATAATATGTTTTTATATGGATTACTTAAAAACGAATACAATGATGGTATTTATGGATCCAACCAAATTAATATTTAAAAGTTTAGCAGAAATTGTTTATCTCTATTTTTCAATCAGTAATGACATTTTTATGGGTTTTTTATTCTTTTCAATGTACTTCACAGCAAATATTAATATGTTTAATATACATTTCAGTTAAAAAATTTATATTTATTTAATGCAATTTTATGTCAATAGAAAATATTATTAGGACACAACATAGTATATTCACATATTTAAATTGTGTTACAATTATTTATATAAAAAATACCTCAGTTTTAATCTTTAGGTATCCTATTTTTTAGCATAATTATTTAAAATATGCTAAAAATAATAGATGATAATAAATAAATTAATTGAGAAGGTAATTATGTATGATATAGAGAAATTTGTTTCCTATCTGTATAAAAATGTTTTAAAAGTTGTAAATCCAGTAAAAAAAAGAATAATAAGAACTGAATGTAATGTGCATCAATTTATAAACAAACAATCAATTATAATATTAAAAAATGACGGTTATTTAAATGCTTCTAATTTTATTGCTTCATATATAAATGAAATAAATTCAGGAGTTATTTGGGCGGATCAAGATTTAAAAAGTAGCAGCCATTTTTATAATCCAGAAACAAAAAATGGATTATATGGAAATAGCGATGCTAAAAAGGAATGTATTACATATTATACTAAAGCAATAAATGAATACTCAAATGGCAATATGAAAAATGCAATGTTTTATTTTGGTGCAGCTTGCCATTTGATTCAAGATTTAACAGTTCCTCAACATGCAAATGTAAAATTATTAAACAATCATAGAAGTTATGAGAATTGGGTAATTAAAGTATATAGATATCATAATGAATTTAAAATTTACAGTGGTGGAATATATTTAAACTCTTTGAAATATTATATTGATTTTAACAGTAAAAAAGCCATAGATACATATAAGAAATATTTGAAAGTTAAAAATCAGCATATGAGATATTATAAAATAACATCAATTGTTTTAACAATGGCACAACGCACTACGGCAGGTTTTATGTATAAATTTTTTTATGATTTACAAAAACTCAGACCTATTATAATAGCTAAACAGGAAAAGCTATTGGAATAAAAATTATAAAAAGAAAAACAATATTCGACATAATGTGAACAAGCTAGTTGTTATAATAATTTCAAAGCTTTTATTAAATTAGGGAGACTTTGATTCATGTGTTATAACTGTGGGTGCCTTACACATGATGAGTCAGTGGCGCAACCGACCCAGTATATGTATACATATATTGGGTTTTATTATTTAATAAAAAAATAAAAACTATAATGACAAAGCACATTTATATATTTGGGGTGATAGTATTGTTATTAAAATTGGTTGTAAAGGTAGAATTACTTTTTAAAGATAACTCAGATGAATCAAAAATATTAGTTACTTATAGAGCTATATCTATATTTATTACATCTACCTTTTATATACTAAATCACCCAGAGCATGAGCTTTCAAGAAAAATATTAATTATTAGTTGTCTTTTTATTTCTTCAATTATATTGTCTTATTTATATTCTACATATGAAGAATATAAAAACATCATAAAATTATTACTTATAATTGAAATTATAGGAAATACAATACTTTTAATACCATCAGGAGGACTAAAAAGTCCGTTTATTTGGTATAGTTTAAATACAATGCTTATAAGCATTATTTATTTGAAGAAAAGGTATGGATTAATTATTTTTTTGTTATATTTATTATGTTATGGAATAATTATCAATATATTTACAAATAATAATGACTATATACTAAAAATATTTAAAGATGAGTCTAATTTATTATTGAGCTTTATTATGATAATAGCGGCAATTCAAGTTTTAGCATTTTCCATTGAAAAAATTAGAGAAAAAAGTAAAAGTCTCAAAGAAGCAAACATACAATTAGAAGTAGCTAATAATAAATTACTTGAATCGATTAATCATATTAAAGAATTATATCAATCAGTAAATATATTAACTAACCAAGGAAATAAAGAAGGTATTATAAAACTTTCATTTGAACATATAAAGAGAATAACAAAGGCAAATTCTGTATTTTACTATGATATTACTAATAATTCTAACAAAATAATTTCCTTTGAAAGTAATTGTTTATTAGATTACATAGAAGATTATATAGAAAAATATAAAAAGCAAATTCTAGAGTCTGATGATCCTATTGAAATTTCTATATCAAATTCTAATTTTATAATGGTTCATATTGGAAATAGCTATGCTACATATGGGTTGTTGGGAATGGAAACAACAGATAATAAAGAGAGTATAGTATATAGAAATAATGCTTATCAGCTACAATTTTTATCTGAATTGTTATCAAATGCATTTGAAAGATTAATTTTGAAAGAAATCAATGATAGATTGATAATAACTGAGGAACAGAATCGAATAGCTAATGAAATACATGACAGTGTATTACAAAAACTATTTAGTTTATCTTGTGGTATATTTTCAATTATTAAGAATTTAAATGATTATACAACTAATGAAGTTACAGATGAACTAAACTATTTTAGAAAGATAATAGATTCAACAATGAAAGACCTTCGTGAAAAAATATATGGATTAAGTTGGAAAAAGTCAGGACACAGTAGTTTTAGTTTAGATATTATTCAATATATTAATAATATAAAGAAATTAAATCAAGTAAATATTCCATTTAGTATTCATGGGAATTTAGAGATTCTGTCAATAGAACAAAAAAAATCTTTATATAGAATAATTTGTGAAGGAATTGGAAATGCAGTTCGACATGGCAAAGTAAAAAATATTGAAGTAAGATTAAATATAACATCGGAGTGTACTAATCTTAGTATAGTTGATGATGGTGTAGGTTTTGATTTAAAAAAAGTAATGGAAGATTCAGCAAAAGGATTAGGTATACAAAATCTGAATCAGTTAACAGAAATTTTAAATGGAAAAATAAAAATTAAAAGTGAATTGAACATTGGAACAGCAATTGAAATTATACTTCCAAATTTAATGACGAAAGGAGAAGCTGCTGTATGAATGTACTAATTGTAGACGATCATCCATTAGTTAGAAAAGGAATATCATTTGCACTTTCATGTGAAAAAGATATTGATAATATTTTAGAGGCTTCAAATATATGTGAAGCAATAAATTTAATTAGTTCTAGAAAACCCATACTTGCAATAGTAGATTTAAATTTAGGCAAAGAGGATGGGTTAGAAATTATTAAAATAGCAAAAAATATGGGAATAAATATAAAATTTATAATTCTTACATCTTCATTAAGGAAAGAAGATTTTATAAGGTCTAGTGAAGCGGGTGTGGATGGGTATGTGCTTAAGGATGCTTTTGCAGAAGACATTATGTATGCAATTCATGTGGTGTTAAGGGGTAAAAAGTTTATTGATTCAGAAATAACCAAATATCAAGTAGATAGTTTATCAGATAATGATTTTTCAGAATTGACACCTAGAGAATATGATGTTTTGATGGAATTGGGAAAAGGTTTAAGTAATTATGAAATATCAAAGAAGTTATTTATATCAGAAAATACGGTAAAAAAACATGTAAGCAGTATTTTGCTAAAACTTCAATTAAACCATAGGACACAAGTTGCACTATTGGCAAATCATGCAGTTAAAATTTAGTTAGGGGTGTGGTGATTTTGTATAAAAAAAAATATGTTAGAAAAAAAATCATATTTATATCTATTATAATATCTATGAGCATAATTGGAGTTGGATATGCAACATGGGATGATGGAACTCAAATAAATTTATCACTAAAGACAGGATTTATAAAACCTCTTTTCTTGTTAGAAAACGAAAGGATAAATTTTAATAATGGTAAATTATCTCTTTCACTACATGATAATAGGCGTACATTACATATAGACGGTGAAATTTATCCTAGTTTTAATGAAGACATATCAATAAAAATAGCGGATGAAGGAACTATACCCTCAGTATTTGAAGATTTATACAAAGAAGATAAAAATATATCAGATTTAAATATTGATTCCAGTTTTAATAAAAATAATATTGATTCCTTTGAACTAAATATAAATCCAAATAGTGATGATGATAAGTTAAGAAAATTAAGTGAAAATTGTATTAACTCTAATGCTAAAATTATAAAATTAGATCAGGAAATTGAAGACCTTAAGGAAAAAATTAAATTATATAATAAAGAAGAAAATTATGAATTTCAATATATTTTAACTTTTAACCAAGGATTATAAATTATAATTTTAGTTTTTCATAATGTGGAGGAAATTTATGAAAAGTAAATTAACTATAGTTTTATTTTGTATTTTAGCATCAATACTTTTAATATCTGTTGGGTTTGGCAGATGGCAAAAAGAACTTACTATTGTAGGGAATATTAAAGTTGTTCCAGATCCTGTTGTCTTAACTAATATGAATTCACAACTTGAAAGACTGCAAAATCAATTAGAAGAACAAAAATTATATGAAGAACAGCAAAGGATGATTGCAGAGCAGGAAAAAATAAAATTAGAACAAGAAAAACTACAAGAAGAGCAAAATATTTTGGATGAAAAAGTAGTAGAACAAATTCCAGAAAAAAACAGTGGTGAAATAATAAATGATAATGTCGAAGAAATAAATCAAGATGTTACAATTGAAAACAATAAAGAAGAAATAGAAAATATATCGGGTGATGAAGATGAAGGAGATTTTGATAAAAATGATGATGTATCCAATACAGAAATTGTAGAGCACGAGGCAAATGAAAAATCAGAAAATTTTAGAAATGATATAGAAGGTTCAAATAATGAATCAAAAGAACTTGATAAAAAAATAGAAGAAACAAATTGTGAGCGAGAAGAAGCAGGAGGAGAGGAAAATAGCAGAATGAAAAAGTAGAATTAAATAATTGATGTAGAAAAAATTTTCTATTATTAATTAACAATGCTTAAGGGGACAAGTATGCATAATTATGTTAAATATTTACCTACGGAAAAATCAAATAAAAAAGGTATTATTGCAACAATTATATATATATTATTATATATATTTGAAAATTCAGCAGTTACATCATATATAGACGGAAAAATATTTTCATATATAATAAAACCAATATTATGGATTATTATAACAGCAATACTGTGGCAAATGCCACATATTAAATCAAATTCAAGGATAAAACATCAAAAAAGTATAAACATGTGGGCAAAATATTTTGGTTTCCTATATATATGTATAATGGTATTTGCCGGATTCTTTGATGGGTTGGGAAAAAGTCCATATAGTCACACTGTACAAGGTGTATTTATTAATTTAATTTTTGTAGGGTCTGCATTAGTTGGAAGAGAATTTATTAGGAACTATTTAGTGAGTAATTTTACTAAAAAAGAAAGTTATTTAGTTTTAACTATAATTACTTTATTAATGACAATTACGAGTTTCACTATTAATAAATATTTGGAATTAAAAAGTTTAGAAAGTACAGTTAAATTCATGGCAGAATATTTTATACCTGAATTTTCACAGAATTTATTTGCTACATACTTAGTGTATTTAGGCGGAGCAAGAACATCAATTATTTATTTGGGAATAATTCAGGGTTTTCATTGGTTTTCACCGATATTACCAAACTTGAGGTGGATAACTACGGCATTAGTAGGCATATTGTGCCCCGTTTTTTTTCTAATGTATTTTAAATCACTATATCTAAAGCTTAATAAAGAACAAAATAAAAGGCAGCAAGATAAGGAAGACATATTAAGTTGGATCATAACAAGTATAATTTCGATATGCATGATATGGTTTGCGATTGGAGTATTCCCAATATATCCGTCAGTTATAGCGACAGGAAGTATGGAACCTGAAATAATGCCAGGGGATATCATCTTAGTTGAAAAAATAACAGATATAGAAGATATAAATAATCTTAATATAAATGATATAATTCAGTTTCAAAGGGATGGAATCTTAATTTCTCATAGAATAATAGAAATTAAGAACGGTGAAGAAGGAATTTCATTTAGAACAAAGGGTGATAATAACTCAATTGCAGATTCTGATTTAGTGAAACCGCAGGATATAAAAGGAACAATAAAATATACAATACCTAAAATAGGATGGCCAACACTTCTTATAAAAAGTAACAATAAAATATCTCTTGACGATATAGTTTTCTAAAACCATATACTACTAAAGTTCTAATTTAGCGTAATTTAGTAGTATAATAATTACACTTAATTGTACTGCAAAACTATACATAAGTATGTAGTAAGAAAATAAAAACAAATATATACTTAAGTCAATATAAACCCAAGAAGGGTAAATAAAACTTAAAGGAGAGATATTTGAATGAAAAAAACAAAATTAATTGCATTAACATTAGTAGTTGCAATAATGATGATTGGAGCAGGATATGCGGCATGGACCGACACATTAAAAATGGATATGAACGTTAATACAGGTCATCTAGATATTCACTTTGTAGATATTGAAGATGAAGTTACATTTTTAGAAGGATCAGATTTGTATATGAATGCAAGTGCTAGCTATTCTCAAGATTCTGAAGGCGGGCAAAATGATTGGGATAATGCACTTGTAACAGTAAATAAGGCATACCCAGGTGCAAAATTTAACATTAAATTAAAAATGAAGAATAACAGTACAATGCCTGTTAAATTAGCAAGTTTAACGTCAGATCCTGCAAACTATGGTCAATGGCATTCTGTAGGATTAGGTTCGGCATCATTGAATATACAATACTATGACGAAAATAATAATTTGAAAACACAGGTATACATGAATCCTTTTGAACCAGCTCAATGGGGTAACGATCAAAATACTGTACCTATAAATGGATATATGGTTATGAATCTGAATTTTACAGGTGGAGAAACCGTAGATGAAGATACTACATATGCTTTAAATTTTACACCTACATTTGAACAATTTAACCAATAGTATTTAAAAAATAAAAGTAGTGGGGATTATCCCTGCTACTTTTACTACAATTTCTTTACTTAAAAATAAAATAAATAGATACAATTAGTTCACAAATGACCTAGGGGGTACTGACTATGAAATTAAATATAAACAAAAACCTAAAAATTACACTAATATCAATTATAACAATTTCAATACTTTTAACAATATATTTAATTTACAACAAAGTATACAATCCAGGTTTTGAAGAACAAAAAAATCCTGTTTACAGTTATATCAACAAAGGATCAATAAATTATTCAGTATATCTAAAACCTAATAATCTATATACAGGCAAAATTATGGATGAAGGGAAACTCTATATAACGGAGTTCGTAGATTATTTAGATACAAACTTAAAATATGAATTTACCGGTGACAGAGCCGCCGATATAAATGGTAAATATAATGTTATTGCAAAGATACAAGGCTTCATTGGTGAAGGGGAGAAGTTAATAAATATTTGGGATAAGAATTTTACCCTTATTCCATATAAATCTATTAATTCTAATAATGGTAAGGTATCAATAAATGAAAATATAAAATTGAATATAAATGACTATAATGCATTTGTTAAGGAAATAAAAGAATCGTCAAAAATTAATTGTAATACGACATTGACTTTATCTATAAATGTTGATTTAACAGGTCTTACAGATAAGGGTCCTGTCAAAGAATCCATATCACCAAATCTTATAATACCATTAGATGTTTCAATGTTTGAAATTACAGGAAACAGTATAATAGATCAGCCTGGAACAATAGAAGAAACAATTCAAGTACAGCTTCCGGTTGATAAAAAGCAAGTTATAATTTATGGAATTATAATGTTTATTTTGGTAACAGCATTAACAATATTAATATTTTTTACTCAATTAGCACCTATTAAAGACCCGATGGAAAAGGAGCTTAAGAAAATATTTAAGAAGCATGGAGATAGATTAGTTGCTTTAAATACAGATATAATTATTGAAGATTCAATAATTGTAAAATCTATTGAAGATTTAATAAAAATTGCAGATGAAAAAGGAAAGCCTATTTTATATAAATATAGTGATAACTATAAAAAAATTAATAAGTTTTATGTGTCAAATGATGATGAGATATTTTTATTTAAATTAGAGTATGCAGATATATATGAACAAACAGAGGATTCAGGAAATTCAATACCTAATAATATTTCTGAACAAATAAAAAGTAAAATTTAATAGTATTTTAATACAATAATAAATAATGCATATCCTATCAAAGGGAGTGAACAAGTTGAAGTCAATAAAAAAATTATTTAAAATTATATTAAGGATTTTTGTGATTGTATTAATAGGAGGTGTGGTAGCTAGCAACTTTATGGATTACACATTTTCTGCCATTAATGAAAAAAATCCCAATGTTTTGATTACAATAAACAAAGATGGCAGCATATCACAAGTTGGAAATCTCTTTGATGGTGAACTATATCCAGCCACTGCTTTAGATGCTGAAAAAGGAATTGGCGGAATTAATGGTGTTGTTAGAATTCAAAATCAATTTAAGAAAATAGATGTAAATAACTTAGCAATAGGGATTAAAGATATGGAAATAAGAAATAACAATCCTAGAGACATTGTTTTTAATTCCTTTTTAAAAAATATTAAATTAAAAATAGAAAAGGGTTTATTATTTTCTTTTAATAGAACACTAGTTGATTATACAAGTCTTGAAAATATATTATATGAATCTGGAAATGATGAATATAGTGGTTACATTTTAGATTCAAATGATAAATTTAGTTTAAATAAAGGAGATGCAATAGATTTAAAATATTCACTTCTTATGGATGTTAAGGCAGGTAATGAATTGCAATCGGTTACAGCATATATGCCAATATATATTAATCTTGGAGAGTCTAAGGTTATTGATGATAAAGAAAATAATGACAATGATGATGAAATTGTAACAATTAAAAATTTAGAAGTACCAACGGCCCAACTTAATAAAGAAGATCATTTAAAATATATTCAAGGATATCCAGACAACACAGTAAGACCAGAAGCACTTATAACGAGAGAAGAAATTGCGACAGTATTTTATAGACTTTTAGATTCAAATTACAGGACTAGTATTTTTACGGAAAAAGAAAACTTCAATGATGTAAATTCTGATAGATGGTCATTAAAATATATTTCTACTTTATCTAACGGGAATATAGTGGAAGGTTATCCAGATGGAAGTTTTAAACCTAAAAAATCTATAACAAGAGCAGAGTTAGCTACTATAGCATCAAAATTTGATAAATTAGATAATTCTGAAACTAACAGTTTTCATGATATAGAAGGTCACTGGGCAGCTAAATATATAAATTCTGCGGCTGAGAAAGGTTGGATTAAAGGATACGCTGATGGAACTTTTAGACCTGATCAGTATATAACAAGGGCAGAATTTGTAACTATGGTAAATAATGTATTAGGAAGAGGAATACATAAAGATGATATATTAAAAGAAGCTAAAATATTTCCAGATCTAAAAGAATCTATGTGGTATTATGAAGCAATGGTAGAAGCAACTAACAGTCACCTTTATATGAGGCTTGAAGATTCATCGGAATTGTGGACTGAAATAATAGATAAAGACCGCCCTGTGGAGTAACTAGGCGGTTTTTATCCATACAATATACATTTTTAAATACTACGCTATGTGAGCGTCAACCATGTTTGTAAAAGAATTAAGTGGTTTTACTCCAATTTCTTTGGCTGCAACATTACCGTTTTTAAATAAAGTTACCGTCGGTATGCTTTGAATTCCGTATCGTATTGCGAGTTCTTGTTGGTCATCAACGTCAATTTTTAATACAGTTATTTTTCCATCATATTGTTCTGCAATTTTCTCAATGACCGGAGCAATCATTCTGCAAGGAGAGCACCATGTAGCCCAGAAATCAACTAAAACTAATCTTTCTTTGTTGATAATGTCATCAAATTCTTTTGTATTTTTTGGATATAATATGTTCATTTTATAAATCTCCTCATCTAATATTTATTTTTGTAATTTACATTTTATCTATTTTTTTAGCTGCATCTTGTGCAGCAATAAGACCTTCACTTACAGCTTTAGAAATTTGAAGTGGTTTACCTGTACAATCTCCAGCAGCATAAACGCCTTCAATATTAGTTTCCATTGAACTGTTAACTGCAATAAATCCACCATCTAAAGCCAATCCATCAATAAGTGCTGTTGGTGCTACAACTTCTCTTAGCATGAAAACTGCATCTGTTTCTATTACTTTATCTCCAACAACTACACTTTCAACTTTTACATCACCATTTACTTCAGATATATCACCAGATATAAATTCTATATTAGAATCAAGTTCTAAAGGTTTTTCACCTTTAGATACAAAAATTACTTTTACACCAATTTTATTTAAAAAATTAGCTTCTCTAGAAGCATCTTTACTTTTATTCCAGACTACAGCAGTTTTATTCCTGTATAGCATTCCATCACATGTAGCGCAGTAGCTTACTCCACTTCCAAGCAACTTAGATTCACCTGGTATTTCTTTAACTTTGGGTATTCCCATAGCAAGTATAACTTTCTTAGCTTCTACAATTTCTCCATTGACATTGACCATGAAACGGTCATCAAAAGGTAATATATTTACTACTTTTTCTTTTTCAATATTGACATTCATAGCATTTACATGTTCTCTAAAACGATTCATTAATTCTTTTCCACTTATGTTATAAAATCCTAAATGGTTGTCAATTCTTTCAGCCTTAGATAAATAATTTTCACTGCTAGAAAATAAACGCAGTGTTTTTCCTCTAGCTAAAGTGTTTACTGCTGCCGAGAGACCTGCCGGTCCAGCACCAATTATTGCAACATCAATCATATCACTCATATTACACCTCAATTAGTATATTTATTGTTCTTCTGGATCACGTACTGAAAGTTCATTTGCTTCAACTGTTTTATCACAACTAGGGCAGTAGTAACTATGCACAACACTGTGGTTACATTTAGAGTGAACCAATTTTTTATAGCATTTATCTAAATATTTTTCTCCCCATAATATTAAACTATTGAAGACATCTTCCAAATCATATCCTTTTTTAGTTAAATAATATTTATATCTAGGTGGATGAGTTTGATATAGTTCTCTATTAATCAATTCATCGCTTTCCATGGACTTTAGTCTCTCAGACAGCAGATTAGTTGGAATTGTATCTAAATTATCTTGTATTTCTTTGTATGTTTCCCTTCCAATCAATAATTGGTGCAGAATAAGTAAGGACCATTTATCTCCTATGATATTTAATGTCTGAGCTATATTACATGGTAAATTATATTGATTTTTCATTTGAGTGCTCCTTGAATATTATTAACTATGCTGATTTTAAAATTATATTAATATTATTTTATAATTTTAAGATAATATACTAATATTAAAAAGCAAGCAACCTAGTTAAATTATTAAATAATCCTGTAAATGTCAATAATCCAATTATAACTAAAATTATACCACCTATTTTAACTGTATACCTCATTAAACTTCGATTTTGTTTGAAAAAGTTTAAAGCTTGTGTGGTAAATATACCTAATGCTAAAAAAGGAAGAATAAATCCTATAGCATAAACAAGTACGAGCATATTTCCCATAAATGGATGAGATGCACCAGACGCTAATATCAACACTGATGACAATGCCGGACCTACACATGGTGTCCATGCAAAACTAAATGTAAAGCCCATGACAAAAGCAATAATTGGATTCATTTTTTCCTTGGTCAATTCCATACTAAATTTTTTTTCACTTTTAAGAAAACTAAAATTTAATAAGCCAACTTGAGATAATCCTAGTAAAATAATTATTATGCCGCCAATTTGGCTAAATAATGTTTTATTGCTGTTAAAAAATGTACCCAATGTTGAAAATGAAAGTCCCAGTATAAAAAAAGTACTAGAAATACCAGCTATAAAAAATAGCGTATTAATTAAAACCTTTTTTCTTTGGTATATAATAGTTCCATCTTCATTAATAATTTTACCATTACCTGCTAAATAACTTATATAGACTGGGATCAGTGGTATCACACATGGTGAAAAAAAAGATAAAACTCCTTCAAAAAACACTAAGATAAAGCTAACATTATTAACAACAGATAATCCACTAAACAAGGCATCCCTCCTAGTTACAAGATTTTAATTTAATATAGCATAGTAACTTTATTTTGTCAAGTTGCTATAAATAGTAAAATAATAAATTTTTATATTGAAAACATCATCTATTTGACATATACTAAAATATGGTTTTACAAAATGTTATTGTTTAAAAATTTATCCAATGGGTAAATTATAATAATGAAGAAATGACAAAATAAAAAATACATATTTATCTTAGATGATATTAGGGAGTGATTATAATTATTAATTTTAAGTGTTTGACTTTAGAGGATAACGAGATAATAAATAAATTTGTTGATAAAGATTATGTAGAATCTTATGAATATTTATTTTCATCGCTGTACATGTGGAGAAAATTAAACAGTGTTAAATATGCAATAATAGATGAAGCCTTGGTAATAGAAAAAAATGAGGAAGGGAAGGGGACTTTTTATGCAAAGCCTCTAAATTATAAGAAGGAAAATTTAGTAAATTTAATTGAAATTTTAATGGAAAGAAATGAAAATTATACTGATAGAGAGTATTTATTTGGTGATGTAGACCAAAATTTTGTAGATGATTTAAATGAGTATACAGATTATAAAGTTGAAGTTAAAGAAGATGTGGATGATTTCGAATATGTATACAAAACATCAGATTTAATTGAATTGAGAGGAAAAAAATATCATGGGAAAAAAAATCATGTTAATACCTTTGAAAAAACATATAGATATGAAATAAAAACTATAACTACTGAAGAGGTTATTAAGGATTGTCTGGAATTGCTTCATAGATGGCATGAGGAAGTTTTAAAAACTGTTGATAAAGAAATGTGTATGGAAATAGATGCAATAAAAGATATTTTTGTTGAATTACAACATTTAAATTTAGAATCTATAGCAATTTATGTTGACGGAAAATTAGCTGGGTTTTCTGTTGGTGAAAGAATTAATGATAAGTTAGCTGTAATACATGTTGAACGAGGAGAACTAGAATATAAAGGTATTTATTCTTTTATAAACAGAAAATTTTTAATGGAAAGTTTTTCAGATACAGAGTTTGTAAACAGACAAGAAGATACGGGAAATGAAGGCTTAAGAAAAGCAAAACAATCCTATCATCCTTCAAATATGGTAAAGAAATATTTGGTCAGGTTGAGCTAAATTAAGTACATATACATATAAAATATTTTTTATAAAAAAATTGCAAATGATATTGACATATAAAAATAATCATAGTATAATTATGAAAATTTGAGAGGTGTAACATGGATATTAAGTTATTTTGTGTACAATTACATCATCATCACAGAACAGGGTTTGTTTTGGAACTTTAGGTAAGATTTAAGTTCACAGATGCAAGCTCTTTTAGTCATTTAATTAAAAGACTTGTATCTGTGGTGAATAATATAAACAATAAGAGAAGCCATCTGATATACAAGTCAGATGGCTTCTCTTATTTTTATTTTGAAGGAGGAAGGTATGGAATTTTTAAAAATTGAAGACGAGGTTAAGTTTTCACATAGAATGTTTATTTTAAAAAAAGAAATAGAACAGTTTTTATGTGATGAGGGATATAGAAACGTAGAGCCGTCTATATATGAAAACTATGATGAATTCACAGGAATTAACTTAAGAGTGGACAAAAAATCAACAGTAAAACTTCTGGAGAACAGTGGAAATATATTTATATTATCTCCTGATATAACAACTGGAATAGTTAACAGGTTGATGCCAAGATGGGAGTTAGGACTTACACTTAAAATATTTTATTATGGCAAAACATACATGAACAATGGAATAGGAATAAAAGAAAACAGGCAAATGGGTGTAGAACTCATAGGAGAAAAAAATGGAAATACAGATGAAAGTGTATTAAACACAGCTATAAAAACTATGAATAAATACAGCGACCAATATTTATTTGAGATAGGTAACAGCAAGTTTCTAAAGGGAATAATGCAGGCATGCTCATTTAACAATTATGATTATAAAAACATTTTAAATTTATTATATTCTAAAAACAAGCAAGAATTAAAAGAATACCTGTCAAGGATTCCATACAAAGAACCAATGAGCACACTAATAAATATATTTGATTTAGAAGGAAGCCTTGATGAAATATTTCAAAACCTTAAAGGATTATATATGAATGATTTAATGCAGCAAGGTCTTGATGAATTATACAACTTAGATAAAAATTTAAAAAATGTTACGGATAAAATTATATATGATTTATCAATGGTTTCTGAACTTAGTTATTATGACGGAATTATATTTAGGGGTTACATAGACGGGTCAAACAAAGTAATCATAAAAGGAGGACGATATGATTCTTTCACAGAGCAATATGGATATAAGATACCGGCCATAGGTTTTTCAATAGAATTAGATGAATTAATTAAAACCATTTATGAGGAGGATATGACAATATGAGTTTAACAGTTGCAATACCAAAGGGAAGACTTGGGAGTCAAACAATAGATATGTTTAAATCAGCCGGAATTGGCGAAACAATTGATGAAGATTCAAGAAAACTCATATTTGAAGACAAAAAAAATGATATTGTGTTTATTTTGCTTAAAAATTCAGATGTTATAACATATGTTGAAAATGGAGTTGCAGATATAGGAATTTCAGGCAAAGATATGGTAATGGAAAAAAATGCAGATATATATGAGCTTTATAAAATGAATATAGGCAGGTGTAAAATGTCTGTGGCAGGGATAAAAGAAAAGAAAATATTTAAAGATGATACCATATTAAAAGTAGCAACTAAATTTCCCGAAATAGCTAAAAAGTATTTTAGTGGAAAAGGTCAGAAAATTAAAATCATTAAGCTCAATGGCTCAATAGAGCTTGCCCCAATTTTAGGACTGTCAGATGTGATAGTGGATTTAGTTGAAACAGGAAATACATTAAAGGCAAACGGGTTAGAAATATTTGATGATATGTACGATATAAATGCGATGATTATATCAAATAAAATAAGCTATAAATTTAAGAGAAGAAAAATCAAAGAAACAATTGAAATAATAAGAGCGGAGGATGAAAAAATTGATAAAAATAATTAATGATGTTAATAAACTTGAATTTTTAAAAGACCTTCAAAAAAGAAATGCAGAAGACTACAATGATGTATACGAGGCAGTTGACAAAATAATAGAAGATGTAAAAAATAATAAGGACAGTGCAGTTAAAAAATATACTTTAGAGTTTGATAAGGTTTCTATACAAAACATAGAAGTAACAAAAGAAGAAATAGAAGAAGCCTTTAATACTATAGATAAAGAACTGTTAGACACTATAAAAAAATCAAAAGAAAATATATATGATTTTCACCAAAAGCAAGTAAATAAAGGATATAAGTATAAACCAGAAGGTAAGGATATAATACTTGGACAAATGGTAAATCCAATAGATAAAGTTGGAATTTACGTGCCGGGAGGCAAAGCAGCATATCCTTCAACTGTTCTCATGAATGCTATTCCGGCTAAAATAGCAGGAGTAAATGAAATAAATATGATTACACCTCCGCAAAGGGACGGAAAAATTAAAGATTCAATAATTGTTGCTGCGTCATTAGCAGGAGTTGACAGAATTTTTAAAGTTGGCGGATCACAAGGTGTTGCAGCACTTGCCTATGGTACTGAAACCATACCTAAAGTATATAAAATTACCGGACCAGGTAATATATTTGTAGCAGCGGCAAAAAGAAAAGTTTCAGGCTTTGTTGGAATTGACATGATAGCAGGACCTAGTGAAATCCTCATAGTGGCTGATGAATGCGCAAATCCAAAATACATTGCGGCAGATATGATTTCACAAGCAGAACATGATGAAATGGCAGCATCTATTTTGGTTACAGAATCAAGAAGCCTAGCTGATAAAGTTGTAAAAGAACTAGAAAGGCAAGTAAATTTGTTAGAAAGAAAAGAAATAATTGAGAAATCTCTCACCAATCATGGAGCAATAATCATAACAGACAGTGTGAAAGAAAGCATAGACATAGCCAATGAAATAGCTCCTGAACATTTAGAGCTTCTTACAGTAAACTGTTTTGAAATGTATAAAGAAATAAAAAATGCAGGTGCAATATTCTTAGGAGAATACAGTCCGGAACCTGTGGGAGATTACTTTGCAGGACCTAATCACACACTGCCTACAAGTTCTACGGCTAAATTTTCATCAGCACTTTGTGTAGATGATTTCATTAAAAAAACATCTATTATATATTACAGTAAAGAAGCATTGAACGAAAGCAGAGAAGATATAATCAGATTTGCTGAAAATGAAGGGTTAACAGGACATGCAAATGCAGTGAAAATAAGGGAAAAATAAAATTATAATAATATCGTTAGAAAGAGGCCAAACATGATAAAATTAAAACCAAGCGTAGAAAAGCTAAATGCATATTTTGTAAATGATGTACCATACAAAGTTAAACTTGATGCAAATGAAGGAAGCAATTATTTGCTCCAAGGGGGTTTAAACATTGAAGATTTTCAACCAAATTTGTATCCTGACAGCGACTCTAAATTATTAAGAGAAAAAATGGCTTTGTACTATGGATGCAAACCTGAAAATATTTTAGCAGGCAATGGATCAAGTGAATTAATAAACATGGTTATAAATGCATACTGTGGAAAAGGAGATAAAGTAACAAGTTTCGTACCATCCTTTAGCATGTATCAAACATATTGTGACTTGTGTGGAGCTGAATATGCGGGAGTTGAAACAGAAAAAGACTTTACTCAAAATATAGACAAACTTATTGATAAATCCCTAGAAATAAAGCCAAAAGTAGTTATCCTTTGCACTCCAAACAATCCTACAGGGTATGTTACAGAAAAACAAGATATAATAAAGCTGTTAGACAATGTTAAGGATTCCATAATAATAATTGATGAAGCATATGTTGATTTTTGCGAAAATTCAATAGTTAATTTAATAAACCAGTATGAGAACATAATAGTTATGCGTACACTGTCAAAAGCTTTTGGATTAGCAGGCTTACGAGTGGGAGCTATGATTGCAAATGAAGAGTTGGTAAAATATATTTGGAAAGTAAAAGTTCCTTACAATATCAATATATTATCTCAGTATGCAGCAGTTAAATCTCTGGAAAATATTAACCTTGTAAATTCATACACAAAAGAAGTTGCAGCCTTAAGAGAAGAATTAATGAGCAATTTAAAAAAATTAAACTTTACTGTGTATAATTCAGGTTCAAATTTCATATTTATCAAATCACCTGTGGATAACTTATATGAAAAACTCATGAGCTGTGGAGTATTAATCAGAAAATTTAATTACGGCGGAAATATATATTACAGGATAACAGTTGGTACAAAAGAAGAAAATGAAATACTCTTATCTGAAATTAAAAATATATTAAATGAGGCGGTTATATGAGACAAAGCAATATTAAAAGAATAACAAACGAAACAAATATAGAAGTTGAATTAAATTTAGATGGAAGCGGAAAAACAGAAATAGACACCGGTATTGGGCTTTTAAATCACATGTTAACTTTATTTGGATTTCACGGAGGATTTGATTTAAAAATTAAATGTGCAGGTGATTTAGATGTAGATTCTCACCACACAGCAGAGGATATAGGAATTACATTAGGTCAAGCATTTAAAGAAGCAATAGGTGATAAAAAGGGTATAGAACGTTATGGAACAATGCTTTTACCTATGGATGAAGCTTTAGCCAGAGTCGTTGTGGACATAAGCGGCAGACCATACCTTGTTTACCTTGTAGATTTTAAAAGAGAAATGATAAAAGATATGGCTACAGAAGACTTTAAGGAATTTTTTAAAGGATTTGTAAACAATTCTTTGACTACATTACATATTGAATTGTTGTACGGAGAAAATGACCATCACAAAATCGAAGGAGTTTTTAAAGGGTTAGGAAGGGCATTAAAATATGCAAGCCGCATAACATCGTCCACATTACAATCAACGAAGGGAGACTTGTAAAATGCATGTTATAATAGATTATGGAATGGGCAATTTAGCTTCAGTTCAAAGAGCATTTGAAAAACTAGATGTTGAAACTAAAGTAAGCAATAAAATTGAAGATTTAAAAAATGCAAAATCATTAATATTGCCCGGTGTTGGTGCATTTAGAGATGCTGTAAAAGCTCTTGAAGAGTATGATTTAATTAGTACCATAAAAGATGAAGTAAAAAAAGGTAAAAATATAATTGGCATATGCTTAGGCATGCAGTTATTGTATCAAAGAGGGTTTGAATATGGAGATTACGAGGGATTAGGTCTCATTAAGGGAAATATAGAATATATGGATATTAAACTTAAAATACCTCATATGGGATGGAATAATTTAAAGTTCAAAAAAAATGATCCAATATTAAAATATATAAAAGAAGACGAATATGTGTATTTTGTTCACTCCTACTATGCCGTGTCAGATAATTCAGAGCTAGTTGCATATGCAGAATATGAAAAAATGGTTTCTGCAATAGTTAGAAATGAAAATGTGTACGGAATTCAGTTTCATCCTGAAAAAAGCGGAGAAACAGGGCTTAATATACTCAAGGCATATAAAGAAATTATTGAAAATTAAAAAAGTGAAGAATGAAAGGATAAATTATGATATTATTTCCTGCAATAGATATAAAAGATAATAAATGTGTAAGACTTAAACAAGGTAAATTTGAAAATATGAATGTGTATTCAGACGATCCGGTGGAAATGGCTAAGAAATGGGAAAGCCTAGGTGCAAGTTACCTGCATGTGGTAGACTTAGACGGTGCTAAAAATGAAGGATTTCAAAACAGAAAATCTATAGAAAAAATAGCAAATACAATTAAAATACCAATGCAAACCGGCGGAGGTATCAGAGGTGAGGAAAGAATAAAGAACCTCATAGACATTGGTGTAAGTAGAGTTATAGTCGGAACAATGGCTATAGAAAATCAAGAATTGTTAAAAGAACTAACTAAAATATACAAAGAAAAAATTGCAGTATCAATAGATGCGTATAAAGGAAAGGTTGCAGTTAGAGGATGGCAGTCCGTAGGAGATACAGATTCAGTTGATATTTGCAAGTTTTTAGAACAAATAGGAATAAGAACTATTGTTTATACAGATATATCAAAAGATGGTATGCTTAGTGGTCCAAACTTTGATGTATATGAGGAATTATCACAAAAAACAAATCTGGATATAATAGCATCCGGCGGAGTGACTACAATTTCAGATATTGAAAAATTAAATAACATGAAAATGTACGGAGCAATAATAGGGAAGGCTTTATATGATAATAAGCTGGATTTTAAAGAAGCACTTAAAACTATAGCTGAACTATAGGTAAACAATGCTGGAATAATTAAATAATTTGAGGGAGTGACTAATAATGCTGGCGAAGAGAATTATACCTTGCTTAGATGTGAGGAATGGCCGTGTAGTTAAGGGTAAAAATTTTAAAGATATACAAGATGTTGATGATCCTGCTCGCTTAGGTAAATTTTACAGTGAGTCAGGTGCTGATGAACTTGTATTTTATGATATAACAGCATCAAACGAAGAAAGAAAAACATCACTAGAATTTGTAAAAAAAGTTGCACAAGAAATTAACATACCATTTTCAGTAGGAGGTGGAGTTTCAACTCTTGATGATTTTAAATATATTTTGAGAAGCGGTGCAGACAAGGTTTCTGTAAATTCATCTGCTGTAAGAAATCCAAATTTAATAAAAGAGGCATCAGAGCGTTTTGGAAATCAATGCGTTGTATTATCCATAGATGCTAAAAAAAATGATTTAGGTTCATGGAGCGTCTATGTAAAAGGCGGAAGAGAAAAAACAGAACTAGATGCAATTGAGTGGGCAACAAAGGGTGTGGAGCTGGGTGCAGGAGAAATAGTAGTAAACAGTATAGATGAAGATGGCATGAAAAATGGTTATGACATAGAACTTTTAAAAAAAATAACAAGTGCGGTTTATGTTCCTGTTATAGCATCAGGAGGAGCCGGTACATATGAACATTTTTTAGAAGCAGCAAAATATGCAAATGTTGATGGTATACTTGCAGCATCAGTATTTCATTTTGGAGAAATAAAAATTGTCGATTTAAAGAAATATCTTAAAGACAATGGAGTAGAAATTAGAATATAAACAAATAAAAAGAGAATTATGAAAATTATTAAAAAAAATATAATATAAAGGATAAAATTATGGAAACTAAAGAATTATTAGAGCAAATTAAGTTTGATGACAAAGGACTTGTTGTTGCTATAGCACAGGATTATATAACAAATGAAGTCCTTATGGTGGCATACATGAATAAAGAATCAATAGAAATTACATTAAAAGAAAAGAGAGCATGCTATTTTTCACGCAGCAGACAAAGCTTGTGGAGAAAAGGTGAAACATCAGGGCATGTTCAAAATCTTAAAGGTTTGTATTACGATTGTGATGCAGATGCAATACTGATGAAGGTTGAACAAATAGGATGCGCGTGCCACACAGGAGCATATTCATGCTTTTTTAATAAAGCATATGAAGAAAATGTTACAGATCAGGCCATATTAAATAAAGTATACAATCAAATTATAAACAGAAAAGAAAACCCTTTAGAAGGATCATACACAAATTATTTATTTGAGAAAGGACTAGATAAAATATTAAAGAAAGTTGGGGAAGAAACAAGCGAAGTAATAATTGGTGCAAAAAATAAAAATAAAGAAGAGCTTGTATATGAATTAAGCGATTTAATATATCATTCCCTGGTTTTAATGGTAAGTGAAGGCGTAACAATAGATGATATAAAAGAAGAATTAACTAAAAGACACAAGTAAAATCAGGATAATTAGAGTACAATAATATATTGTGCTCTTTTTTTGAATATATATGAATAAGTTATTTTTCAGTATATATCAATTTTAACACACTCATTGAACACATTTTGAACACAAAAAAATTCTATTATTTGTAGTAGATGGAAAAGAGTATATTAGGAGGTTTGTATGGAAAAGGAGAAAAAACTGAGCAAGCTTAAGAAAATAAATATACCTAAATTCACAAAGAAGAAAATAATATTTGTTGTGATTATAGGTGTAGTAGTTTTAGGAGGTAGTATTTACGGATATAATAAGATATTTTCAGGAAAAAGTTCAGAAACAGTCAATACTGCTACAGTTACAAAAGGTGATATTACAGTATCAATAGAAGGTTCTGGCGTTATAGAACCAATAGAGATGTATGAAATAACATCATTAGCTACAGGAGAAATACTTAAATCTGATTTTGAGGAAGGGCAAGAAGTAAAAGAAGGAGATTTACTATATGTAATTGATACAAAGGATATAGATAATAATATAGAAAAGGCGAAAGTGTCCCTGGAGAAACAACAATTATCACATAATCAAACTTTAGACTCATATTCAGGATTATCCGTAACCTCTCCGATATCAGGTGTTATAACGGAATGTTATGTAAAGAATGGCGATTCCGTGCAAAGCGGCACCAAAATTGCGGATATTATAAATAGTGACTACATGATGCTGGAAATACCATTTAACTCAAATGATGCCATAAATATTAAAGTTGGAGATACAGCTCAGGTAACTCTTGAAAATTCATTTTACGAAACAACCGGCACTGTTCAATATGTTTCATCAGGAGAGATTGTAGCAGATTCTGGAGCAACAATATCAACAGTAAAGATAAAAGTTAAGAATCCAGGTTCCATAACAAATAAAGATAAAGCAACAGCAATAATAAATAATATGGCATGCAATTCATCTGGCACATTTGACTATCTTGAACAAAAAACAGTTACAGCCAAAACATCAGGGGATGTAGTCAGTGTCAATTCTACGACAGGTGATAAAGTTAATGCAGGCAGTATTATAGTGAGTTTAGAGAGTCAAAGTGCAGAGATTTCACTTAAACAAAGCGAGTTATCTTTAAAAGATTCAGAACTTGCTCTGCAAAATACATATGATCAATTAGATGATTACAATATCACATCTCCAATAGCCGGAACAGTTGTTCAAAAAACATCTAAAGCTGGTGATACACTAGATTCTAATACAAAAAGTACAACAATGGCCGTAATAGCTGATATGTCAAAGCTGACATTTGATATAGATGTAGATGAACTTGATATAGGTAAAATAGAAGTCGGACAAAAAGTTTCAGTAACAGCTGATTCTCTTAGCGGCAAATCATTTGAAGGGACTATTGAAAATATAAGTGCTATAGGAACAAGTAATGACGGCGTGGCATCATATCCTGTAACCGTTGTAATGGATAATACCGGAGATTTAATGATAGGAATGAATGTTAACGCAGAGATTGTAATTGAATCTAAACAAGATATATTGAGAATTCCATCATCAGCTCTTTATAGAAATAATAGAGTATTAGTAAAAGATGAAGATGGTTCTAAAGCTGCAAGTCAACAACAAAGAAACAAGGCAAATAATGAGGGTAAAAAATCTATATCTACGGGAAATATACCAGATGGGTTTACATATGTAACTGTTGAAATTGGAATAAATAATACTGATTATGTAGAAATAGTGAGTGGACTTGAAGAAGGAGATGTAGTAGCAGTACCTACACAAGAAACAACAACTATAAATCAGCAAAATTTTAGAGGCGGCATGAACGGAGGAGCTATGCCTCAAGGTGGTAGAGTATTTCGCCAAGGAGGTATGTAGTGGCTAATTGGGAGGTTAAGTATGATAGACTTAATAGATTTATATAAAATTTATAAAATAGGAGATAGTGAAATAAGAGCACTTGATGGAATAAATTTGCATATAGATGAAAATGAATTTGTAGCCATAGTAGGACAGTCAGGATCAGGAAAGTCAACTTGTATGAATATGATTGGCTGCTTAGATATTCCAACATCAGGAAAATATATTTTAAACGGAAGAGATGCGAGCAAATTAAAAGAAGATGAGCTTTCTGAAATAAGGAATCTTACTTTAGGATTCATATTCCAACAATATAATCTAATTTCAAAATTAAATGTATTTGAAAATGTGGAATTGCCACTGATATATAGAGGAGTAGAAAAAAATCTGAGGAAAAAAATAGTAGAAGATTCATTGGAACGCGTTGGTTTAACAGATAGAATATTGAATATGCCATCACAGCTCTCAGGGGGGCAACAACAAAGGGTTTCAATAGCCAGGGCCTTATCAGGAAACCCTCCTGTTATACTTGCAGATGAGCCAACAGGTGCATTAGACTCAAAAACCGGAGCAGAAGTATTAAATCTTCTTAAAGAAATAAATAGAGAGGGAAATACTATAGTTCTTATAACTCATGATAATTCCATAGCACAACAGGCTAAAAGAATTGTGAGGCTTCATGATGGCAAGATAATAGAAGATGAGGTATTGGGGGTGGCTGAAAATGAACTTTAAACAATCTTTCAGTTTAGCAATAAAGAGTTTAAGGGGCAGTAAAATGCGTTCATTTTTAACAATGCTGGGTATTATCATTGGCGTTGCTTCTGTTATACTTTTAGTCAGTCTAATAAGCGGAATGGCTGCAGATATGGCAGAAAGCTTTGAAAGTATGGGTACTAACCTTATTTCTGTGAATATCAGAGGCAGAGGCGGAAACATCACATTAAAACCCAAAGAAATGCAAGAACTTGCCGAAGAAAATCCAGATTTCATAGCAGCGGTTACACCTATAGTTTCTGTTAACAATGCAACTGTAAAGTTTGAAGATAATAATTTATCAACAACTTGTACAGGGAGTAATGAATATTATCCACAAATAAAGAACTCAGTTGTTGAAAACGGAAGGTACATAAGCTATCTAGATGTTGAAAAAAGACAAAAAACATGTGTTATTGGTTCATATGTTGAAAAGAAACTCTTTGAAAATACATCACCAATAGGTAAACAGATAAAAATAAATGGGACGGCATTTACAGTTGTCGGTGTTTTAGAAGAGAAAGCAGATTCAGAAGAGGGAGGAGCGGACGATATTATAATGATACCATATACTTCAGCTTCCAGACTTTCACGTATGAGTTCAATAAGCAACTATTCATTTAGCGCTACATCTACAGAAACTGTAGAAAAATCAATGGAATTAATAAATAAAAAATTGTCAGAAGTATTTAGCAGCACTAATTACTACAGTGTATTCAGTGCATCACAGGCACTTGACCAAGTAAATGAGCTAATGGGTACAGTTACATTAGTATTGGTGGGAGTTGCGGCAATATCGCTTCTTGTAGGGGGTATTGGTATTATGAATATAATGCTTGTTTCAGTAACAGAAAGAACAAGAGAAATAGGTATTAGAAAATCTCTTGGAGCAAAGAGAAGAGATATAATGAGTCAATTTGTTGTAGAAGCTGCAACTACAAGCTCCGTAGGTGGTGTAGTTGGTATTATTGTTGGAGTAGTATCAGCATATGGAATTGGGTCTTTGCTAAATATGACCGTTAAACCATCCTTTTATGCAGTAATTATTGCATTTTCCGTTTCGGTTATAATAGGAATAACATTTGGATACTTTCCAGCCAATAAAGCTGCGAAAATGCATCCAATCGACGCATTACGACAAGACTAAAAAATACCTCAAAAAAGAAAGGATTGATAGAATTGAAAAAAATAATAGCACTTACATTAATTATAATAACACTATGCATACCCTTTAATACATCATTTGCAGCAGAAACTTCAGAAGATGACATAGCTCAAATGATGAAGTCGCTTAATATAATGAATGGATATGCTGATGGAAGCATGCATTTAAGTGATAAACTTACAAGAGCTCAATTTGCTAAAATAATAATAAATGCATCTCAGTATAAAAACAGTGTATCATCGAAGTCAACTACATCACCATTTAAGGATGTCCCATATTCTGATTGGTCAGCCCCATATATAAGTGTTGCAGTGTCAAATAAGCTTATAACAGGATATCCGGATTCGTCATTTAAGCCGAATAAAAATGTAACATTAGAGGAGGCTGTAACAGTTATACTTAATTTAATGGGATATACAAGCGATGATTTTGGTTCATCGTGGCCATATGGTCAATTAAGCTTAGCTACAAATATTGGTTTATTAAAAAATTCTTCTGCTCAAGCGGGAATGGAAATAACTAGAAATGATGCAATGCAATTAATATACAATATGCTAAATAGCAATACAAAATCAGGCAGTGCATATGTAGATTCACTTGGTTATGAAATGCTGGAGGATGTAATTTTAATTGCTACATCTGATGATGATTCATCTATCAGCGCCGGAAAAATTTCCACTTCGTCTGGTACATATAAGATTTCAAGTGCATTCAATAAAGATAACACAGGAAAAAAGGGTAATGCAATATTGAATAACAATGATGAAATTATATGCTTCATCCCTTCCAGCGAACAAGTCACAACATATACAGCATATGCAGCAATCGATGATGATATAATTGTGGCATCGTCAGGTGGATATACAGAATCGCTTGGACTTAATGAAAATACAACAGTATATTACAAAGGTACGAAAACAACAGTTGAGAATATAGTTTCCAGCATAAGCGTCGGAGATATAGTAAAAGTATCTTCATCAGGCGGAAACATAGATTATGTAGTTGTATCGGGAAATAAGATGCAGGGACCTGTTATAGCTAATAATTCAAATTGGAACAGCATATTTAATATAGACGACACAAATGTATCTGTAATGAGAAATGGTAACAAATCTAGTGTAAGTGATATAAATACGAACGATGTATTGTACTACTCACAATCTCTAAATACATTGTGGGCATACAACAAAAAAATCACTGGGATTTATGAAAGTGCATCACCTAATAAAGATCAACCTTCATCAATAACTGTGTCAGGAACGGAATATCCTTTAGAAACATCGGGAGCATTCAATAAGTTGTCATCTAAAGGTACATTTGATATAGGCGACAGTGTTACCTTGCTAATCGGAAAGGATGGTAAAGTTGCGGACGTTGTATCACCAACTGAAACGAAGGTTAGTGTTACCGGTTATTTAACCGGCAGCGGAACAAAAGAGGTCACAAATGATACAGGTTACAAATACAATGTAAATTATATAGAAATAGTTACTACAGATGGAGATACTTTAGAATATGAATCAAATAAAAGTTATTCCAGCATTATTAACTCTGTAGTAACAGTTAAATTTACAAATGGTCTTGCAGCTGCAAGCAGAGCAAGTGGAGGAAGTTTAAACGGAACATTTGATTGGGGAAATAAAAAAATTGGTTCAACTCCTATTGCAGCGGGTATAAATATAATGGATGTTGGAACAGTAGATTCAAGTATGAATTCTGAATATATAATTACGTATCCTCAGCGTATTAATAATGTTAAAATTAATAGTTCAGACATACTATATTACAGTAAGAACAATAATGGTGAAATAGACAATTTAATATTGAAAAATGTAACAGGAGATGCACTTAAATATGGGATAGTGACAGATGCAGATGTTACAACCAGCGGAATGAGTATTTCATCCAAATATGAGTGTGATATAAATGGTAATACAATGTCACTTTCCAGTAATAATTCAGCTTATACAAATGTAAAAGCAGGGCAGCCTGCAGCTTTTGATACTAATGGAAACAGCATTGTTTCTATTAAACCACTGTCAGTGATTTCTGCAGCTATTACGGACATAAATGGAGTTCAATTGGAAACCTCCAAAGGTGAAATATATTTATTGAGCAGCAATGTTGTTGTATATGACAACACAAATTACACAGGGTATTCAATAATACCATTATCTGATATTATAGGAAATAAAGGTTATAATATAAAAGCATATTATGATAAGTCGGAAGCAAGTGGTGGAAGAATAAGGATAATAACAGTGACAGAAAAGTAGCTCAATTATGGAATATAATAATAAATGTTTTTATATAAAATACAATAATTTTATATAAAAAATAAAAATTTCAAATTATTTACACTCAAAAAACACACTTCTATCACAATATAATAATATTATTGCATTATTAAAGATATATAAAATAATTAATTGTTATATAAATATTAGGAGGAAAGAATAATGGATGATAATGAAAGAAACATATTTAATCAGAATGAAAGAATTGATAAATTAGAAGAACATGAAGACAGAATTGACCAATCAGTACAATCGGAAAAATCCAATCATACTGATTATGACAATTCTGCAAGTGAAGTTAATTTTTTAATTAAAGATGATAATTTAAATGAAAAGAAAAATGAAAAACAGAAAAAGCCACATAAGATCAAAAAAAAATTAGTTGCAAGTTTTGTTTCAGTAGCCCTAGTGGCATCGATGCTTGGAGGTGTAGCAGGAGGTGCTCTTGTAAACTATCAATTAAACAATTCAGGTAATAATCCGACTGAAAATTCAAAAAGTACATCAGCGCAGCAAGTGAATATTAACCTATCAGATAATGTGTATTTTGCTGCTGCAGTTGCAGAAAAAGCACAAAAAACAGTTGTTGGAATCACTACAGATATTACACAAACTGTTAATACATTTTTCGGACCGCAAACACAAAAGGGAACTAGCATGGGTTCCGGAATGATAGTAGACCCAAATGGATATATTTTAACAAATGCCCATGTTATAGGCGATGGTGAGTATGATAAAATAACAGTTTCATTAATTGACGGCACTTCTACGGAAGGTAAAGTTTTGTGGTATGACACCACTCTTGACTTGGCTGTTGTAAAAGTGGATAAAACAGGATTGCCTGCAGTAGAACTTGGTGATTCTGATGAACTAATGGTTGGAGAACCAGCTGTCGCAATAGGAAATCCAATGACGCTAGATTTAGAAAGAACAGTTACACAAGGCGTTATAAGCGGATTAAACAGGTCTATAACATTTGAAAATGGAACAACAATAAAGCCACTTATACAAACTGATGCATCTATAAATTCAGGAAACAGCGGAGGGCCACTATTTAATGCGGAAGGTCAAGTAATAGGAATTAATACAGCTAAGATGAGCACAGCAGAAGGTTTAGGATTTGCAATTCCTATAAATACAGCAAAATCAATTTTAGAGCAAATTATAGGAAATGGAACCGTTTCATCACTTTATGTCGGAATTAAAGGTGTAGATGTTGAAACATATGAAAAATCTCTTGGAGTTGATGTGAGTGCTGAATATGGAGTAGTTGTAATAGAAGCTGTAAAGGATTCGCCAGCGACAGCAGCAGGATTAGAAATGGGAGATGTAATTACAGCAATTGACGGCAATAAAATAGAAACTATGGCAGATTTAAAAAGACAGTTGTATCAATATAAAAAAGATGATGTAGTTAAGGTAACCATAAACAGAGGCGGAGACGAAAAAACCGTCGACATGACATTAAAAGAGAAACCAGCAAACTACTAAAATACAAATGATAAACACGTATTAACCCATTATATTGGATTTAAATAAATAAAAAAACAGGTATTTATATAATTAATCATGCTTCCCCCCCAAGTGACAGTTATTTAAAAATACCTGTTTTTTATTTTAAAAAAAATCATAAACGAGATGCTTAGTTTAGTTCGAATTTGTATCCAACCTTTCTTATTGTTACTATATTTTTGCCATAGTCACCTATTTTAGACCTCAAACATTTGATGTGAGTATCTACAGTTCTATCATCCCCATAATAATCCCAGTCCCAAACGGTTGATAAAATTTGACTTCTAGTTAAGACTATATTCTTATTTTGCAGCAAGTAGTAAAATAAATCAAATTCCTTAGGAGTCAAAATGGCCTTTTTACCGTCAATTAAGACTAATCGTTCACGGTATTTAATAGAGATTCCTTCTAATTCTATATCCTGCATGCTATTCATAGAGGTTCTTTTTAATAAGTTTTTAACCCTGGTTACAAGAATTCTGGGGCTGAATGGTTTTGCAATATACTCATCTGCACCAGAATTAAATCCGGTTATTTCATCAGCTTCAGTATCTCTTGCTGTTAACATAAGTATAGGAACTTCGGAACTTTTTCTGATGTAACGACTAACCTCATATCCGTCTATTTTCGGCATCATGACATCAAGAATTATGAGTGAAAAATCATAATTATTTTCGAATGTAGATATAGCTTCTTCACCGTCTGCTACCGCTATAACTTTAAATCCTTCATTAACTAAATAATTTGAAATTAGTTTCCTTATATTATCCTCATCTTCAGCTAACAAAATTTTACTTTCCATTTACTATTCCTCCATTTCTGTTTCTATTTCTGCATTTTCAAGTTCAAACCAAAACTCAACACCATCATCCATATTTTTAACGCCAAAGTTTTCACCGTGCATATCCATTATTACTTTAACAATTGCAAGACCCAGACCATAACTTCCCATATTTTTTCTTGACTTATCAGATCTATAGAAGCTGACAAAAATATTTTCCAAATCTTCATCGGAAATAGACTTACCTGTATTAAAAATACTTACAACACACTTATTTTGATTATTTGATGTTGAAATTCTAAGGGAACCGTTGTTTAGCGCATATTTAACTGCATTTTCATACAGATTTTGAAAAACTTGAGTTATTCTGTAATAATCCGCAAAAACAATATTATTGTTTGATATTTCCTTTTGTATAGTTAAGTTTTTAGATTCAGTAAGTATTTTATTCTTTCTAATAGTATCGTTAATAATTTCATTTATACTAAAATTAGTTTTTTCTAGTTTTATCATTCCACTTTCCAATTGTGATAATTTTAATAATTCCTGCACAAATTCAGACATTTTATTTCCTTCATTCACAATTATATTTAAATATTCTATTTTTGTTGTTTCATCCATATCCTTCATATCTAACAGTGCTTCGGAATAGCTCATAATTAAAGTTAAAGGAGTTTTAAAATCATGGGACACATTTGCAATAAATTGCTTTCTCATTTGATCCGTTTTTTCCTGCCTTGTTAAATCGTCTTTTAACTTTTCATTTGCCACCACGAGTTGGGATACAAAATCTTGAAGCTTTTCAGCCATATCATTAATGCTAAGGGATAATAAACCAACCTCATCATTAGATTGTATGTCACACCTATGTGAAAAATCTAAATTGGAGATATTATTTGCAATTTTCTGAATTTCTCGTATAGGTTTTGTTGTACGGTCAGCTATAAAATAAATTATTAATGCTCCAATTAAAAAAGTAAAAATAGAAATATATAAACTGTATTTTATTGCTAAATCAGAAATATCTTTAATAAATTTTTTTGGTGTTTGCATTATTATATATTTATTATTTTTTATATTAGATACAACTGTTATATTATTGCCTTGGTGATTTTCTTCATTATCAATTATATAATATTTATTTTTGTCATTCAGTTTGCTTAATGCATTTTCATTATATAATTTTTGGATTAAGTAAAGAACATCTTTGTCAAACGGATTTGCGGAAAAGTATTTTTGCCTTGAATAATACTCAAGTTCGCCATTACCGGTATTAACATCCAAAGAAAATATGCAAATGGACATATTTTGAATTTCATGATTTATTATTGTACTGACAATATCATCTAAATTATTTTTAAGATAAGATGTTTTTATTTCATCAACTCCCTTTTTTAAACTATCTATTTTATCATAGGTATATAGTTTATCAAAAAAAGTTGTTCCAAGAATAAGTGAAAGAATAATATTAAATAGAAGTACAAAAAGGATAGCTATAAAAAGCTTGTTTTTTAAACTATACTTTAATTTCATTTGTATTCTCCTTTTGTCGGTGACTTAAATTACAAGGTATACCTTGCCATTATTAATAATAGTATAACATAACTGTGATAAATAGGTGAAGAATATTACATAGCATAATAAAAAGAGTTGCTACGCAACTTCCGCTAGGGGGACCTATGTCGCCCTTCGGCGTAATTGCTTAGTATTAAGCATTTTTACTGAGCACCCCCCCTTAGTCTTAACGGCAAGGACGTCCCGGCCTTTGCAATCCTCGTTTTTTATATACTAGGAGTAGAACTTTCCTAGTATATAAAAAAAGGATATATTTTCATATACCCCTTTATAAATTCAAATAAAATTAATTATCCAATCCAAACTTTTTAATGTTAGGTGATACTATTAATTCAGCTTCAGTAGCAGCGATTACATCTTCTACAGTAGCTTCTGGTCCAAGTTCTTCAAGCACCAAACCTTCATTTGTAACTCTTATAACTGCCATTTCTGTAACGATTAAGTTAACTTGTTCTTTGGCAGTTAAAGGAAGTGTACATTTTTTAAGTATTTTTGCTTTGCCTTTTTGAGTGTGAACCATGGCAACTATAACTGTGTTGGCTCCAACAACTAAATCCATAGCTCCACCCATTCCAGGAACCATTTTACCAGGTATTTTCCAGTTAGCAAGATTTCCATGCTGATCGACTTCCATAGCTCCAAGAACAGTAGCATCAACATGACCACCACGTATTATACCAAATGATGTAGCACTATCAAAAAACATTCCTCCAGGAAGTATGGAAGAAGGCATACCACCTGCATTTACAAGTTCCCAATCTTCTTTACCTGCTTCAGGTGCAGGACCTAAACCTAAAAATCCATTCTCTGATTGAAATGTAATATCTACATCCTCAGGGATATAATTGGCTACCATAGTCGGAAGACCAATCCCAAGATTTACAACATCTCCATCTTTTAAAAATTCTGCGACTCTTTTAGCTATTACAACTTTTGCATCCATTATTTGTCACCTCCAACAATGTAGTCAACGAATATTCCTGAGCTCATTACTTGTTCTGGGTCTATTTCGCCAATTTCAACTATTTTATCAGCCTGAACAATAACAACATCCGCTGCCATCGCCATAAGTGGATTAAAGTTTTTGCCTGATTTTGCAAAAACCATATTTCCCTTCTTATCTACTATTTTTGCTCTCAATAAAGCAACATCAGCTCTTAAAGGTAATTCCAATATATATTCTTTACCATTAATAATCTTTTTTTCTTTTCCTTCTTCAACTTCTGTACCAATTCCTGTTGGGGTATAAAATCCACCAAGGCCTGTACCTCCGCATCTTACCTTTTCTGCAAGCGAACCTTGTGGAACTAAGCATACTTCAGTTTCTCCGGAATTCATTTGATTTGCTGTTTCTGGGTTTGTTCCGACATGGGATGCTATCATTTTTTTAAATTGTTTAGCAACAACCATTTTGCCGACACCTTTGTCAGGGAATCCTGTATCGTTACATATAAGTGTTAAATTTTTAACTTTCTTAGCTACTAATGCATCAATTAAATCATCAGGTGTACCATTAGCTAAAAAGCCACCTACCATTATGGTCATGCCATCTTTTACTTTATCTGCTGCTTCGCTTATTGAAATAATTTTGTTAATCAAGATTAAATCACCCTTTCTAATTATTTTTATATAATATAATTTTTAATTACAAACAATATAATTTTAAATAATTGTAGGGAAGGATATGTATCCTACCCCTACGAATATATTATATTTATCTTTCTACCAACAATGCTGTTCCCATTCCGCCACCAATACACAATGTAGCAAGACCTTTTTTAGCATCTCTTTTTTTCATTTCATATAAAAGTGTAACAAGAATTCTTGCACCAGAAGCTCCAATTGGATGCCCAAGTGCTATGGCACCACCATTTACATTTACTATATCAGTATTAAATCCAAGCTCTTTGTTAACTGCAACAGCTTGAGCAGCAAAAGCCTCGTTAGCTTCAATTAAATCTAAGTCATCTACAGCCCAATTAGCTTTTTCTAAAGCTTTTTTAACAGCTTTAACAGGACCTACTCCCATTATTTTAGGGTCAACTCCAGCTGAACCGTAACCAGCTATTTCTGCTAAATATTCAATTCCGAGTTCATCTGCCTTTTCTTTACTCATAAGTACGAGTATAGCAGCACCGTCATTTATTCCTGATGCGTTAGCAGCTGTAACTGTACCATCTTTTTTAAATGCAGTTGGCAGTTTAGCCATTTTTTCTATAGAAGCACCATGTCTTGGATACTCATCAGTGTCAATAACGATCGGATTTCCTTTTCTCTGAGGGATAACTACAGGAACTATTTCATCTGTGAATTTGCCGGATTTTTGAGCAGCTTCAGCTTTGTTTTGACTTTGAACTGCAAGTTGATCTTGCTCTTCTCTTGTAATTCCATATTGTTCAGCTACATTTTCAGCTGTGATTCCCATGTGATAGTTATTGAAAACATCAGTTAATCCATCATATACCATGTAGTCAACTATTTTTCCATCACCCATTCTGTTTCCCCATCTTGTTTTAGGCAGTAAATAAGGTGCATTTGTCATACTTTCAGTACCACCGCAAAGAATTATATCATTATCTCCGTTAGCGATTAATTGTGCAGCCATGCTTACTGTTCTCAAACCAGAGCCGCATACCATGTTAATTGTGAGTGCAGGGACTTCATTAGGGATACCTGCTCCTAATGAAACTTGTCTGGCAACATTTTGACCTAAGCCGGCACCAAGTACATTTCCTAAATATACTTCATTAATCATTGAAGGTTCTATTTTAGCTCTTTTAATAGCTTCTTTTGCAGCAGCAACACCAAGATCAACTGCAGATACAGATGCGAAAGCGCCTCCAAAAGATCCGATTGGTGTTCTAACTGCAGATGCAATAACAACTTTTTTTATCATATAATTTCCTCCTAATAATATATAGTTTAAATTAAAAGCAAGTATCGTGCCAATAATTTAATTTTAGTTATTTAATATTGGTTTTCTAACGTAATTAAATTTATTACCTGTTTGCTTATATAAACTTTTCTAGATATGATATATTAATTTATGCATAAATGCATATTGTCATATAATACAATTGCAAATTTGCATATTTTATGTTACAATAACACATAGTCTTTTTAGAACTATACATATTATACCATAAAAACAACATTTAATACAATAGTACCATAGAGATAATTTAATACAGATATATAATTATTTTTGTACGGAGGAAAAATGAGAGAATCTAGAAATATACATAATGATAGTATGAATATGGGATATCTTTTGACTGATGATAAATACAATATACTTTATTTCAATAAATATTTTAAGAAAATTGTAAATAATAATGAAGATATATTGAAAAAAAAAATTACAGTATATTTTCAAGATATTAAAGTTGATAAAAAACAGGAACTTTATCCTGTCAAATATATTGACAATTCGGTATATTATGTGATGATTGAAGAATTAAAGCTTTATGATCATGAACTATATGTGTTTTTTTTCTATGATTTTTCATTTGACAGTGAATTAGAGAAACAAATTCTCAGATTAAACAGACAACAGTACCTGTATAATGAAATGCTTAATAAGCTTGATGATGGAATTTACGTTACAGATGAAGAAGGCGTCACACAGTATGTAAATGATGCATTTATAAATTTATCCGGTCTAAACAGGGAGCAAATAATTGGAAAAACAGTTTACGACTTAATTAATTCGGACATTCTTCCCAATTCTTGTTGTGCAAAAGTGATACAAACCGGAGGACCGGTATCTACTATAAATAATTATTATAAGGGTCAAAGATGTCTTGTATCAGGTTCACCCATATATGATGAGGAAGGAAAGCTTTCTAAGACTATAGCTGTAATAAGAGATGTTTCTGAACTTGACATATTGATGAAGAACATTGCAAAAGAAGAAAATTTATTTATTAAAAGTAAGAAAGATTATGATATAGGAACAATTGAATCTAAAAAAGAGCCTGTAATAAATAATGAGAACATGAAGAATATTTATAATAAAGCCCTAAAAATTGCATCAGTTCATAGTACTGTGTTAATACTCGGAGAAACTGGTGTAGGAAAAGACTTTATTGCTTCATACATCTATAATAAATGCAACTGGAAAGATAAAGGCAAATTTGTGAAAATAAACTGCGGAGCAGTTCCCGAGCATCTTTTAGAATCTGAATTCTTTGGATATGAGGAAGGTGCATTTACAGGAGCTCAAAAAGGTGGGAAAAAGGGTCTTTTTGAAGAGGCAAATGGAGGAATTCTATATTTAGATGAGATAGGTGACATGCCATATACATTGCAGGTTAAGCTCCTTAGCTCATTAAATGACAGAATGTTTTATCGAATAGGTGGAATAAAACCTGTAGAATTTAATGCTAGAATTATAGCTGCAACAAATGTAGATTTAAAGAAACTTGTCGATGAAAAAAAATTCAGGGCTGATTTATACTACAGATTAAATGTTGTGAGGTTTGTTATTCCGCCTCTCAGAAATAGAAAGGAAGATATAATACACCTGTCACATCAGTTTTTAGAATATTATAACAATAAATACGGAAAGAATTGTTATTTTTCTGCAGGCTGTCTGGAAAACTTTTTAAATTACGATTGGCCTGGAAACATTAGAGAAATGAAAAATATAATTGAGAGAATAATACTAATGTCAGATGATATTTGCATAGATACGGATTTATTTAGAGAAAATCTTATGAACGGTGACAATGATATTAGTGTTACAGATAATGATTTATTAATGTTAGACAATAAATCATTAAAAGAAAAAATGGAAGAATATGAAAAAGAAATAATTCAGAAAACTCTTTTGTTATCAAAAAATATGAAAGAAGCATCATCAATACTAGGGATAGATATATCAACACTAGTAAGAAAAAAACAAAAATACAACATATAATTCATTTAATGAATTATAAAAAAATTAAATTTGTTAATACAGAATAAAAACACCTAATTTTGCAAATATTACTATTATTGTAAATAAGGTGTTTTTTATATACTAGGAAACCTCCATTAAATGCATACACAAGGTATGATGAAAATAGATTTTTATTTTCGTGGGAAAGTTCTCCTCCTAGCATATAAAAAACGAGGATTGCAAAGGACGGGACGTCCTTGCCGTTAAGGAGGGTGCTCAGTAAAAATGCTTAGTAATAAGTATTTTTACGCCGAAGGGGGACATAGGTTCCCCTAGCGGAAGTTGCGTAGCAACTTTTTTTATATTTTAATTGGGAGGTAATTATTAATATAATGTATTTCATAATTTATTTAAAACAAATATTAAGTAATGAAATAATAATACTATTTTTAATAATTAGCTATTCTTTAATTTTTAGAACTAGTAAAGAACTTAAGCGTGAGAATTTCCATAAAGATTATAAAATAGTAAAAACTACAGGTATTCTATATGGAATACTGGCAATAGCTGTTGCCGTAGTATTAAATATATAAGGATGTGAAATAGTGAAAAATAATAAAAATACAAAAATAGAAACAAAAATAGAAACAGATTTAAATAAGAACATAACAACTTTAAAAGAAATATTTAAAGATGCAGATGACATAATTTATAGACGTCTTGAATGCGGAAAAAACCAAAAAATAAAAATGGGTGTCGTATATGTAGACGGCATGACTAACAAGGAGTCAGTAAGTGAGTATGCTATTGACAATCTTATTTCAAATTTAGATTTAACTGAACTCGAAAATAATCCTGAGAAAGAACTGCAGGGAGCTATAGCTAAAACTAGTATTTCGGTATTAGAAGTACAGCCTGTATTAACAATAGAAGATTCTGTACTAAAAATACTTTCTGGAGAAACAGTTCTTTTTATAGATACATGTTCTAAGGCCATAATGCTATCTTCCAGGGGATGGCCTATGAGAGGTATTTCTGAACCATCAACAGAAACTGTTCTGAGAGGTGCCAGAGATGGATTTAATGAAACAATGAAAGTCAATTTAACCTTAATTAGAAGAAGAATTCGTGATCCAAAGCTGAAGGTCAAATATATTCAGATTGGAAGCTCATCAAAAACTGATGTAGCAATTATGTATATAGAGGGAAGAGCTAATGAAAATGTATTAGAAATAGTGCAGAAAAGATTAAATAGTATAGATATAGAAGCTGTATTAGAAAGCTCATACATAGAAGAACTAATAGAGGATGATAATTTTTCACCATTTCCACAGTTAGAAAATACAGAAAGACCTGATGCGGCCGCATCGGCATTGTTAGAGGGCAGAATTGTCATAGCTGTTGATAATACGCCGACAGTTCTCATGGCTCCTGCAATCTTTACGGCTTTTATGCAATCGTCAGAGGATTATTACGAGAGGTGGTTATCTGCATGTATGATACGCATAATCAGATATATAGCACTCCCTATAACTATATTATTACCGGCTATGTATGTAGCAATAACTTCATTTCATCCAAATATGCTGCCTACAGAACTTGCACTTTATGTGGCTGCATCTAGAGCCAATGTTCCTTTCCCCGCATACTTTGAAGCATTTCTAATGGAGCTCGTAATAGAGTTAATCAGAGAAGCAGCAACACGTATAGTTGGGCCTGTTGGTTCTACAATTGGGTTGGTAGGCGGATTGGTAATAGGTCAATCATCGGTTGAGGCAGGTCTCATAACACCTTTAGCGGTTATAGTTGTTGCGTTAACAGCCATTGCATCATTTGCAATTCCAAGCTACAATTTTTCTACTTCACTTAGAATGATACGATTTGCTTTTATATTTTTAGCAGCTACGATGGGTCTTTTTGGGATATCAATAGGGTTATGCATCCTTATTATACACCTGTGTACTCTAAAAAGTTTTGGTATACCATATTTATCCCCGTTTTCAAGTTTCGTGGTAAATAGAAAGGACCTGAAAGATACAATTATCAGACATAAAATTAATAATTTGGTTCATAAACCACAATATTTACAATCAAAGAAGGAGAAGGGGCTATAAATGTTTGAAAAAGGAATAACACCATATCAAAATGTATCAATATTGCTACTAGTTTCATTTGCATTTCAAACCTTAATGATGCCTATTATACTATCAGAAGTCGATGGACCGGTAGGGTGGATATCAATAATATTAGGTGCATTGATATTACTTTTCACAATAAGACCTATAAATAAAATTATGGATGACTATAAGGAAGATACAATTGTTGGTATTTCAAGTCACCTTCTTCCAAAGTATATTTCTAAATCGATAGGTGCTTATTATATAATTTTATTTATAATAGCAAATAGTTTATTGATGAAAGACTTTGCTGAACAAATTAAACTTTTGATGCTTTTTAGAACACCAATTAGCTTTATTATAATAACAATACTATTAACAGCGTCTTATGCTGCTAAAAAAGGAATACAAACAATTTCTCAAATAGCTCACATAACTGTTTTAATTGCTTTTATACCATATTTAGCAGTAATAGTTTTTTCTGCATATTATTCAAATTATACTAATGTGTTTCCTATGTATCCTGTAGATGTTGAAGGGGTAGTCAAGGCAGTACCTAATACATTATTTGGTTTTTTTGGTTATGTGGTATTGATGTTTTCAAACAGCCATGTGTCAAAAACTGAGAAAAATATGTTGTTGAATAAAAAGTTTATTATTATAAGCATGGTTGTTTATATAGCAAGTTATATATTAATAGTTATAAAATTTGGTATGGAAGAGGCTGGGAATCTTGTTTGGCCATTTTTGTCTGTTATGAAATTTGTAAATATACCTGGATTTTTCTTTGAAAGCACGGAGATTGTAGGTATGTCATTTCAAATTATAGTAACATTCACATGTGTTTGTATTCTCATGTATTTTACCAATTTGGCAATACAGGAGACATTGGAAACAAAAGAAAATGGATATTTTATATTCATTCAGATACCTATATTGTACATAATGGCTGCAGCACTGCCCGGAATGTACATGTTGTATCCATATATAAAAATACCTGCATATATTTTTAGTGGATTAAACTTATTGATACCTATATTAATAATATACAAAGGAAAAAAAAGAGGTAAAGCAAACAGCTGATTTGTTGTGTAAAGTTCGGAGGTAGTATGAAAAAAACATTTTTAATATTCATTTTATTAATATCAGCATTCTCGTTGACGGGATGTTGGGATAATGTTGAAATAAATAATAGAGAATACATTTTCGCCGTTGGAATAGATAAGGGTGAAGATGGCAATTTAATATTTACTGCAGAAATACCAAAAATAAATGAAGGCAGCAAAGAAGAGCGTTTAATATATACAGCAGAAAGCAAGAACTTTGCTAATTTCTATAATGACAGCTTCCTAAGATCAGACAAGGTAATATCAGATAGATTGATGCAAGTTATTGTTATAGGCGAAAGTACTGCTTCTGATCCCAATTGTATTAAGAGAATATTTGATGAAATCGAACGTTCACCTCAAATAAATAGGCGAGTTAAAATAGCTGTAGCAAAGGGCGATGCAAAGGATATAATAACAACTGAAATCCCCAGCAATCCAATAGTAGGAAGATATCTAAGTGAACTTTTAGTGAAGCTAAAGAAGGAAAATTATCAGGATATTTATACTTTTGATGAAGCGCTGCTTAATTTTAAAGATTTTAACAGTGAAATAATTCCGATGGTTGAAAAGATTGATCATGGTCTTAGAGTAGAACGTGCGGCTGTTATGAAAAACTACCAGTACATAGGCAATCTAAGTTATGATGAAAATGAAATAATATTACTATTGTTAGACCCATCAAATTCTAATATGAAAAATATTAATATCAAAGTAGAAGATGCGGAAATATCTTTAGGAGCAGTAAGCATTAGAACTATAGAACGAATAGATTTAAATGGTGATAAATTGGCAGCAGATTATTATGTTGACCTATTTTGTTACATAGATTCATTTGAACTTGGAAATAAGAGCCTGGCAGATCAAAAATTTCTGGATGAAATAAAATCTACTGCCATCAATCAAATATCAGAGCAAACAGTTCAAACAATAAATAGGTTACAAAAAGTGTATAAATCAGATTTGCTGAAAATCAAGGATAAGCTATATAAATATCATAAAACAAGTTATGATAAAATAAAAGATAATTATGAGCAAGTATTTTCAGATGCAAATATAAATGTGCATTATAGCATGGAAATTAAAAGTACAGGATTAGTAAAATAATAGTGTAAATTTATGTATATTATTACGTTGTATGGAAATAATAGTAAAAACATATTGTGGAGGCGTTATGACATATTCTAAAAAAGTTACATTATCATTATTTTTGGTATTAACAGTTATTTTAATTTCCTACACTGTAGAGGCGTATGGGAGTATTTATCAAATTAAGGACAAGGTTATTAGATTACACGTAATTGCAAATTCGGATACCTTTGATGATCAACAACTTAAATATAAAGTGAGGAATAATATAATAAAAACATTTGATAAGGAATTTGAATTTATTACAACAAAAAAAGAAAGTGAAAAAATAATTTTAAAAGAATTAGATGAAATAAGGGAAATAGCTGAATCAACTGTTAAGGCCGAAGGTTACGACTATAATATAAATGTTTATTATGGTAACTATAAGTTTCCAAGAAAGCAATACGAAGATATAGTTTTACCTGAAGGTAATTATGATGCTGTAAAGATTGAAATCGGAAAAGCTCAAGGGAAAAATTGGTGGTGTGTTATGTTTCCGTCGTTATGCTTTGTAAATTTCGGAAATGCAGATGATTCAGAGCCGGTGTTTGATATTGATACCGAAAAAAAATTACAAGAGGTTCTTACACAGGAAGAGATTGACTCTATTAAAACAAAGAGAGGACTTAATGACATAAAATTAAAATCCAGAATTTTTGAGTTGATTGAAAAAGGAAAAATAGAAAATGTAGGACTGTATTCTGACAACAATCAAAGAACCTACGCAACTTCATTATCTTCGAATAAATAAATATGCTGTATAAAAGGGGGAATGCACAAGCATTCCCTTTAAATTACCCCTCAATTGCTCAGCCATTGCTCCTCTATTGTTCAAAAGGTATTTCCAATTTTTTTATTTTGTATTGCAAAGTCTGCCTTGGTATATTAATTAATTTTGCAGCCTTTGATATATTGTAGTCGGTTTGTTCAAGGGCTGATGTTATTATTTCTTTTTCCACCTTATCAATAGTGACATTCAGAGGTTGAATTGCAGTTGTATCCAATGTAAAATATTTATTAGGATGAAAATTTTTAAATTGAAATGGAAGATGTTCTTCCCTTATAATATCTCCATCGTATAAACTAATAACGCTTTCAATTGCATGCTGCAATTCACGCACATTTCCTGGCCAACTGTAATCTAAGAAAATATCCAGAACTTCTTTTGAAACGCCAATAAAAAATTTGTTGCATTTTTCATTGTATTTTTTTATAAAACAATCTACTAAAATAGGTATATCTTCCTTACGTTTAGATAAGTCAGGAATTACGAGAGCTATTACGTTTAATCTGTAAAATAAATCCTGCCTTAATTGTTTTTCTTCTAATACAGTATTTAAATCTGTATTTATTGCAGAAATAATCCTGACATCAACATCTATTGTATTACTGGAACCAACACGTCGAATACGTCCATCTTGCAGGACTCTCAAAAGTTTTGCCTGCAGTTCTAACGGCATTGAATTTATTTCATCAAGAAATAAAGTGCCGCCGTTTGCTAATTCAAATAAGCCGGGTTTATTTTCCGCACCTGTAAAGCTTCCTTTAACAGAACCAAACAAAATACTCTCCAAAAGATTCGAAGGTAACGCAGCACAATTCTGTGCAATAAACGGCTTATATTTTCTGTGACTTGAATTATGAATTGATTGAACAAACAGTTCCTTGCCGGTGCCTGTGCTTCCGGACACCATAACAGGCGAATCAGACATGGCGGCTTTTGTACCGAGGGTCTTTAACTTCAGCATTTCCTTACTTTGACCTATTATATCTAAAAAGGTGTAGCTTGCACTTGGCTTTTTTTTCTTTTCAATTCCTGCATCAGTTTCATCCAGACTGTTTTTTGATTCATATAATTCCCTCTGCAAATTTACAATTTTTTCAGATAATTCTCTCATCCTGGTTATGTTCCTGGAAATTTCCAGTGCACCTACTATTTTATTATTGTAAATAATTGGGAGAGATGAGTTTACAGTAGATATTTTATCACCTTTATAATTGACAAAATTTTGTTCAATATTATATATGGGCTTGCCCGTTTTCATAACACTTAAAAGCGTGCTTGTTTCAAAAGTCAGTGATGGGTAAACTTCTAAGATATGGCGTCCTATTGCTTTATTTACATCTATTTCATCAAGATGCTTAGCCGCACTGTTATAATAAACAATTTTCCCGCTGGAATCAATTATATGTATACCATCATCAATTAAATCAATTGCTTTTATTAAAGAATCAAAATATTTTTTTTCCATAATAAGCTCCTTATAATTTTATCAAAAACAAGGCTTTGCCGAAAATTATGCACCATACGCCTAAATATCGGCAGTAATATCATATTATCACATAGTAATAAACTAAAAAATTTCTATTCTCAATTTATTATAGTTTTCTCCGGTTTTTCCAAAAATAATTTTATATTCAACATCTATAGTACCTCTTCCGTTATCATCAAGCTTGTTTATGTAGCTGACAGTAACAAAATCTAAATCGAAGGAACCATAAGGTGTAGAATAAACATCGCTATAGCTATTACCTGCTTCAAATTCCATTTTAGATGAAAATGTACCGACTTTAGTTAAAAGCATTTTTTTTTCATATATTTTAAGTCTGGCTCTGCTGCCTTCAGTTTCAGTCAGGCCACTTTCATCATAATTTACTATAAAATAATCGTCAAATTTTTCAAGTGTAGCTTCAGTAATCATTTCAATATTATCTTCATTGCCGGCATCATCAACAGTTTGAATAGTTGTAATCTTAACCTTAACTTCTTCCAAATAATCACATCCTTTGTATTCTTGTATTGTCAAATCACTTATAAATTATCTATTGCTATTTCTGAAAGGTTGTTAATTTCTTTTTTTAAGAAGTTTCCACCAATTCTTCTAAAGCGCTCAGGTGCATCGCTTACATAGTATTCATACTCGGGTAAAATAAAATTTTCATTTAAAAGATTTTGATTTCCAAGTACCTTCTTTAAGTCTCTGGCTGTTTCAAATGCAGGATTTACAAGTTTTACATCGGGACCTATAACCTTTTTTATGGTATATCGAAGTATTGGGTAATGAGTACAGCCTAATACTAAAGTGTCAACATCATGTTCAATTAGTTCAGCAAGATATTTTTCCGCTGTTAATTCAGCTACAGTTGAATATTCCCAACCTTCTTCAATAATTGGTACAAAAAGAGGGCATGGTATTCCTATTACCTCAGAACTATGCCTATATTCCATAATTTTTGACTGATATGCACCGCTATTTATTGCTGCTAAAGTTCCTATAACACCAATGCGGCTATTTTTTGTTGCAGCAGCGGCGCTTCTTGCTCCTGGATCTATAACACCAATTATGGGGATATCAAAGTTTTTTTGTAAGTGTTCAAGAGCTATGGAGCTCGCAGTATTACAAGCTATTACAATTGTTTTTACATCTTTGCTTTTTAAGAAACTTGCACATTGATATGCATATTTCTTGATGGTTTGAACAGATCTAGAACCATAAGGGATTCTTGCTGTATCACCAAAATATATTAAATTTTCATATGGCAGTTGTTCCATAATTTCTCTCATTACAGTTAGTCCACCAACACCTGAATCAAATATTCCAATAGGTCTATTATCCATGTTATTATTTTCCTTTATTATATGATATAATACATTTATTATTATTCCATACATTATATGAAAAATCAATACTTAAGTTGACTAATAAAATTTAATATTTATAAAATCGATATTATTAAGCATAATATATGCATAATAATTTATTTTATTTAGATAAATATCATGTGCTTATTTTTAGGCACTTGGAATTAAATATATTTGAATATATATAGTCAAATATTGAAAAATGCAGATTGTTAATAAAATATTTAATTGGCATAGTAATTGCATTATGAAATATTGAATAATTATAAACCCAAAATATATTCAAAAACCCCAAAAATCAAACAAAATTAAACCCACAAAAAAATTTTTTAGGAGGCGTTACATTGAAAAAAGGAAACCCATTTGGAACTCACAGGGTAATTGAACCTAAAGGAGTTTTACCACAACCAGCTGTTAAGATTGACAATAACATGGAAATATACGATAATGAAGTATTAATTAATGTTCAAACATTGAATGTGGATTCTGCAAGCTTCACACAAATATCCGACCAAGCTGGCGGCGATGTGGAAAAAATTAAAGAAATAATGAAGGGAATAGTTGCTGAAAGAGGTAAGCATCAAAATCCTGTAACAGGATCTGGAGGAATGCTAATTGGTACTGTTGAACAAATAGGCAGTGCATTAGAAGGAAAAACAGATTTAAAAGTGGGAGATAAAATAGCTACTCTCGTTTCATTATCTTTAACACCATTGGTAATCGAAGAAATACTTGATGTAAGGAAAGAAATAGACCAAGTAGATATTAAAGGTAAGGCAATCTTATTTGAAAGCGGTATATATGCAAAATTACCTTCAGACATTCCTGAAAATCTTGCATTGTCAGTTTTAGACGTAGCAGGAGCACCGGCACAAACAGCTAAACTTGTTAAAGAAGGAGATACTGTTTTAGTTCTTGGAGCAGCAGGTAAATCGGGGATACTTTGCTTATATGAAGCAAAAAAATTAGTTGGACCTACAGGAAAAGTAATTTGTATGGCTCACAGAGAAAGCTCTCTTGATAAGGTTAGAGATCTTGGTCTTGCGGATGTGTATTTAGCCGGAGATGCTACAAATGCAATAGAAGTTTATGAAAAGATTATGGAAGTAACAGATGGCAAACTTTGTGATTTAGTTATAAGTTGTGTAAGCAGACCAAATTGTGAAATGTCAGCTATACTTGCAACAAAGGATGACGGAACAGTTTACTATTTCAGTATGGCTACAAGCTTCACTAAAGCTGCACTAGGAGCAGAGGGTGTTGGCAAAGATGTCAATATGATAATAGGAAATGGATATACAAAGGGACATGCAGATACTGCACTTCAGATTATGAGAGAAAGCAAAGCATTAAGCGATTTATACACAAAATTATACGCATAAAAATATTGGCATGATACTAATTAATATATTTAATTAGTATTTTGCCTATTTACATTAAAGTATAGGTGAACGCTGTTAAAAATTAAATGGGTGTATACCTAATCATCAAATGGAGGCAATAAAATGGCTTATTACAATGAAATTGAACTATGGAAAGATGTTACACCGGCTCAATGGGATGACTGGAAATGGCAAATTGAAAATAGAATAGATACAGTAGATAAAATTAAAGAAATTATAAATATAACAGATCAAGAAGAAAAAGACATAGAAAAAGTTCTTGAAAAGTTTAGAATGGGTATAACTCCATATTATGCAGCACATATGGATAAAGATGACCCAAGAGATCCAATTAGAATGCAAGCAGTCCCTACAATAGCTGAAACACATATCAGCTCAGCTGATATGCTCGACCCACTTCATGAAGATACTGATTCACCTGCACCAGGATTGACACACAGATATCCTGACAGAGTATTGCTTTTAATAACTGACCAATGTTCTATGTATTGCAGACATTGCACAAGAAGAAGATTTGCAGGTCAGGCTGACAATGATGTTTCTATGGAGAACATAGACAAATGTATTGAATATGTAAGAAATACACCACAGGTTAGAGATGTATTGCTTTCAGGCGGAGATTGCTTATTAGTATCAGATGATAAATTAGAGTATATAATCAAGAAACTGAGAGAAATACCACATGTTGAAATTATTCGTCTTGGCTCAAGAACTCCGGTTGTTTGTCCACAGAGAATAACTGATAATTTAGTAAATATGCTTAAGAAATATCATCCAATTTGGTTAAATACACATTTTAATCATCCAAAAGAGTTTACACCTGAAGCAAAAGAAGCTTTAAGAAAATTAGCTGATGCAGGTATACCATTAGGCAATCAGTCAGTATTGATGAGAGGAATTAACGACTGTCCTCATATCATGAGAAACTTGGTACACGAACTGGTTAAGAATAGAGTTAGACCATACTACATTTACCAGTGCGATTTATCTTTAGGAATAGAACATTTCAGAACTTCTGTAGGCAAGGGTATAGAAATAATGGAAAGTTTAAGAGGTCATACTTCAGGTTATGCAGTACCGACATTTGTTGTTGATGCACCTGGAGGCGGAGGAAAAATTCCGGTAGCTCCAAACTATGTGATCTCTCAATCAAGCGATAAAGTAATTCTTAGAAACTTTGAAGGAGTTATTACAACTTATACAGAGCCACATCTACCAGAATTAGAGTGTACATGTGATGTATGTCAAGGAAAGAAACAAGATCCTTTGACAGGAGTTGCAGGATTATTGGCTGGTAATGATTTAGCTCTTGAGCCGACAAAATTAGCAAGAAGAGACAGAGTACACCATTAAACAATGGGAAAGCAATAGGGAAGCGATAGCTGAGCAATAGGAGAACAATTGTTAAAAGATAGGTCGTTTTGCGACCAAAACAATTGCTCAGCTATTGTTAGAAGGGGTTTTAATATGAGGTTAATTGAAAAGATAAAGCAAAAAAACTACAAAACTATATCAATTATAGGACTTGCGAAAAATGCAGGAAAGACAGTAGCACTCAATTATCTCATAGAAGAAGCAAATACTGACAATGTAATAGTAGGCATTACATCTACAGGTAGAGACGGAGAAAATATAGACCTTGTGACAAATACTCAAAAACCATCAATTTCTGCAACAGAAGGCATGTATGTGGCGACGGCAAAAAAGGCACTGATGCTTTCAGATGCAAAAGTAGAAATCCTCGAAACAACAGGAATACAAACTCCTATGGGAGAAGTTATTCTGGTTAAAGTTAGACAGGGCGGGAATATACAGGTAGCGGGACCTGTAAGTACCACCGATATGAAATATGTATGTGAACGTCTAACTTATTTTGGAGCGGAAGTAGTACTGGTTGATGGAGCTATTGACAGAAAGGCCGTATCATCTCCCGTAATAACAGATGCATGTATAATAGCAACAGGTGCAGTGCTTAGCAGAGATATGAAAATAGTAATCGAAAAAACAGCGCATATGGTAGAATGTTATACATTTGAGGAAGTTGACAGTAATCTTAAAAAGCTTATATTAGAGAATAACAAAACCTGTATTATACAGAATTCAGAGAATGTTATCATACCTGATATAGAAACCAGTATAACTGGCGGCAAGAAAATTGCTGAGCAAATAGATGAAAATACTACTCACGTGTTTATTAGAGGTGCGGTGACCTCTAAAATGCTTAAAGATATATGCCAGAGTGAATTTATAAAAAATATAAAAATAGTAATAGAAGACGGAACTAAAATATTTGTAGAAATAAATGTTTGGAACGATTTGAAACGTAAGGGGCTTAAGCTGCAGACTTTAAATTCAATAGATGTAATAGCTGTAACTTTAAATCCAGTTTCACCAGCAGGATATTTTTTTGATAGTGAGGAATTCAAATTAAAAATTTCGCATTATCTTTCTAATATAAAAATAATTGATGTGGTATCGGGCGGTGAAGAAAATTGAAAAATTTTATGACTGAAAGTACAAAAAGAAATATAAATTTTGATTATATATTTAATGAAATAAGACCGATAACGGAGTATGGTATTAAAGCTAAACAGGATGCAAAGCCTTTTATTAAAGGGCAGGAGGCAGAGCTTCTTGAGGAATTCAATAAAATTGAAGCTTTCTTGGAAATGAGACAAAGAAGAGACGTTATTGATATTCTGAAGCATATTAAAAATATAATTGAAACTATAGAACGGGCGAAAAACAATCAGGTGTTAGATGAAGTTGAGTTATTTGAAATAAAGAACTTCCTAATGCAGATTGAAAGAATGGAAAAGAGTTTAAGAGGCACTTTGATATCCATATATGAAGATTTAAAATTGTCGCCCTTACCACAGCTTTATGAAATATTAGATCCGGCAAATGAAAAAATGTATACATTTTATATATATGATGAGTATTCTGAAAGATTGAAAAATTTAAGAGTGCAGAAAAAAGAAACGGATATTTTAATTAGACGGTTAAAAAAAGAGATAAAAAGTGAACTTCAAGAGAGATACAATATAAAATTAAATTTAAGGGATGAGGTTACTGTCAGTAAGTCAGATAAAGATAAATTGGATGAACTGATAAAAGAAAAGAATTTAAGGGTATCAGCAGAAAATTATTTAAGTATTATTTTTAAGATAAAAAATAATGAAATAATAGATGAGTATGAACATAAAATTGAATCATTAACAGCTGCTGAGGAACAAGAAGAATATGAAATCAGGCAAAAAATTTCAAGAGAAATAAAAAGCAATTATGATACTTTAATAAAAAATACTAAAACTATAGGTAGAATAGATTATATAATAGCTAAAGCAAACTATGCTCAAAAAACAAAATCTGTCAAACCGGATATAACAGCTGAGCTTGAGATAGAAGTAAAAAATGGAAGAAACTTAAAGCTGGAAAAAACACTAAAAGAAAAGAACAAAGAATATGTACCTATAGATTTATCATTAAAAACTAATGTAACATGTATAACGGGTGCCAACATGGGAGGCAAAACAGTAAGTCTTCGAATGATTGGTCAAATTACATCAGCTGCAAGCTATGGCATGTTTGTTCCGTGCGAATATGCAAGGCTATGCTTGTTCGAGCATATTCATATATCAGTTGGAGATGACCAGTCAATAGAAAAAGGTTTGAGTACATTTGGTGCAGAGATAGTTAATTTAAAGGAAGCTCTCGAAAATTCAGATGAAAGATGTCTCATACTGATAGATGAATTGGCAGGTGGTACGAATCCTAAAGAGGGATATGCAATTACAAAAGCAGTAGTCAACTATTTAAAGAAAAAAGATTGCATAACAATTCTGACAACACATTATGACAATGTTGCAAATGATGATGATGTAAAAAATTTGCAGGTAGCAGGATTGAACTTTCCTGATTTGGATGTGAAAGAAATGAAAATCAGTAGCATTGATCAAATTTCAAAATACATGGATTATAGGCTCATAGAAGTTAAACATGAAAATTTCATACCAAAAGATGCTTTAAAAATAGCAAAAATGGCAGGAATTCAAGATAAAATAATAAAAGATGCTGAAAAATATTTATAATAAAACAAAGGAGGCAATCAAATGCAAAGCAAATTAAATCTCGACCACAAGTTAATTGATAGTGCAAGAACAGCAGCGCATAACATAGCAGAAAATGTTCAGGAATTTATCGACAAAAACACTACAGTGACTGTAGAGAGAACAGTAGCCAGACTTTTGGGAGTAGATGGGGTAGATGAAATAGATAAACCACTTCCAAATGTATTGATTGATAATATAATTGAAGGTGGAGGACTATCAAGAGGGGCAGCATTCTGGATAGGAAATGCAATAGTTCAGACAGGTAATACTCCTCAAGAAATTGCTGAAAAAGTTAGTGCTGGTGAAATAGATATAACTAAATTACCTATTGCTGAAGACAAAAAAATAATGGATGCAGTATATGCAGTAGCACAGCAAATGGTAGAGAGGATTAAGAATAACAGAGCGACAAGAGATAATTATTTAAATACAATAGGTGAAGGTGAAAAACCATATTTATACGTTATAGTTGCAACAGGAAACATATACGAAGATGTAATTCAGGCACAGGCAGCAGCTAAGCAAGGTGCTGATATAATTGCAGTTATAAGAACTACAGCACAGAGCTTATTAGATTATGTTCCATACGGCCCTACGACAGAAGGCTTTGGAGGTACATTTGCTACACAAGAAAACTTCAGAATAATGAGAAAAGCATTGGATGAAGTTGGAGAAGAAGTAGGAAGATATATAAGACTTTGTAATTACTGTTCAGGACTTTGTATGCCTGAAATAGCAGCTATGGGAGCTATAGAAAGACTTGATGTTATGCTCAACGATGCTCTTTACGGCATATTGTTCAGAGACATAAACATGCAAAGAACATTAGTTGACCAGTATTTCTCAAGAATAATTAATGGGTTTGCAGGAATAATCATAAATACAGGTGAAGATAACTATCTTACAACAGCAGACGCTGTAGAAGAAGCTCATACAGTTTTAGCATCACAGTTCATAAATGAACAATTTGCATTAAAAGCAGGATTACCGGAGGAACAAATGGGACTTGGTCATGCTTTTGAAATGGAACCAAATTTAGAAAATGGATTCCTGTTCGAGTTGGCACAAGCACAGATGGCAAGAGAAATATTTCCTGATGCACCATTAAAATATATGCCTCCTACCAAATTTATGACAGGTAATATTTTTAAAGGACATTTGCAAGATGCAATGTTTAATTTAGTATCAATCTGGACACATCAGGGCTTACAGCTTTTAGGAATGCCTACAGAAGCAATACACACACCACACTTACATGATAGAATGCTTTCAATAGAAAATGCTAAATACATTTTTAATAATGCTAAAAACATTGGTGATGAAGTTGAATATAAAAAAGACGGCATAATTCAAAAACGAGCTCAGGAAGTACTTTCTAAGGCAGAAGAATTATTAAGAGACATAGAACGAGAAGGAATTTTTGATACTATAGAAAAAGGAAAGTTCGGTGGAGTTAAAAGAAGCTTCACAGGTGGTAAAGGGCTAGATGGAGTAACAGAAAAAGATGAAAGATACTTCAATCCATTTATAGAATTAATGCTTGGAGGTGCAAAGTAATGGCAGGTATAGAAAAAGTAGATTTAACCAAAATAAAACCTTATGGCGATACATTAAATGACGGAATGGTTCAAATGAGCTTTACATTGCCAGTGCCATACGGCGATGAGGCCAATGAAGCGGCAAAACAGCTTGTATCAAAAATGGGCTTTGATAACCCTGCAGTAGTTTATTCAAATGACTTGGGCATAGGCTATACATTTTTTGTAATGTATGGTAAATGTACACATACTGTTGACTATACAACAATAGAAGTACCAAAAGTAGATATAGAATTCATGAGTCAAGAAGAAGTAGAAGAATATATACAAGAAAATATAAAAAGAGACGTAGTAGTAATCGGGGCATGCACAGGAACAGATGCTCATACAGTTGGAATAGACGCCATTATGAACATGAAAGGCTATGCACATCACTTTGGTCTTGAAAGATATAAAGGAATGGTAGCACTAAACATGGGGAGCCAGGTTCCAAATGAAGAAATCGTAGCGAAAGCTATAGAAATGAATGCAGATGCAATACTTGTATCTCAGATAGTAACTCAAAAAGATGTTCATATTCCAAACCTAACTCAGTTAGTTGAGATGTTAGAAGCAGAAGGGTTAAGAGATAAAGTTGTGTTAATATGTGGCGGACCTCGTTTATCACATGAATTGGCTCAAGAATTAGGATATGATGCAGGTTTTGGAACAGGAAGCTTTGCAAATCACGTAGCAACATTTATAGTAAAACAAATAGTAGAAAGAAACTTAATATAAAAATTAGGGACATGGGGACAGTCCATTTTGTCCGGGACATGGGGATGGCCCCTTTTGTACAGTCATTTTTGGACCAAAGGGACCGTCTCCGTGTACCGCCATGGACTGTCCCCATGTCCCGTTCTATCACATCTCGCTATTTCTCAATACTTTCCCTAATCAAGTTTAAAACAGAAGTAGAAGCTCTCTCCCTCACTGTATCACGATTCCCTGTGGCATTAATCTTAAGTACATTATAATTATTCTTATAATATACACATACAAAAACTAAACCTACAGGTTTTTCATCGCTGCCGCCATCAGGTCCGGCAACACCTGTGGTAGAAACACCTATGTCAGTGTTGGCAGATTTGGCAGCCCCATATGCCATTTCTTTAGCAGTTTCTTCACTTACTGCACCGTGCTTATCCAAAGTTTCCTTTTTAACATCCAAAGTTTTAATTTTTGCTTCATTAGAATAAGTAATAAAACCTTCTTTAAAAGATTTAGATATACCCGGATATGCAATCAGCCTGGAAGATACCATACCACCAGTACACGATTCAGCTATGGCAATTGTCAGGTTTCTTTCCAATAACAGCTCAGCAGTTCTGTCCTCAACCAATCCGGACTCAGTAACATATGCATTGCTGCCAAAACGTCTGAACAGTTCTTCTTTGACAGGCTTTATCATTTCAAGAGCTTTTTCCTTGCTTTCCGCTTTTGCAGTAACTCTGAAAATAACCTTACCTGCACTGGCATAAGGAGCTATAGTAGGATTAGTCTGATTATCAATTAGATCCATTATCATTTCCTCTGCTGCAGATTCTCCAATATTTACAACAACTACCTTTTCACCTACAACAACTTCTTTAGAGAATTGTTTTAAATAAGGAATAACCTGTTCATCCATCAAAGGCTTCATTTCCTTTGGAGGGCCAGGAAGCAGTATACCTATTTTATATTGTCCTTCACTGGTTTTTTCTCTCAAAATACAAGCATTAGCAGTACCGTTTTCATTATTTAGTATTTTAGATCCTTTTGGAAAATATGTCTGTCTCATGTTGTTTTCAGGCATATCCCTTCTAAAACGTGCATACATATTTTTAACATGTTCATAGCTGGCTTCATTATAAACCATTTCAAGGTTAAAATAATCAGCTAATATTTCCTTCGTAATGTCATCCTTGGTAGGTCCTAATCCACCTGTACATATAACAATATCCGCTCTTGAAAATCCCAAATGGAATCCTTCTTTCATACGTTCAGGATTATCTCCGACAACTGATTGGTAATGCACATCAATACCAATCTCTGCAAATTTTTTAGATATATATTGGGCATTTGTATTAACTATATCACCATGCAAAAGCTCAGTACCAACACACAAAATTTCAGCATTCATATATTCATTTCCTCCATTTTATTTAAAAATACATAACAATATTAATATAGAACAAAAAAACAGATTTAACAATAAAAATTTCCAGTTTATTTCAAATAAGTTTAAAGAGGGACATGGGGATGGTACACTTTTGTCCAGTCTCTTTTGGACAAAAGTGTACCGTCCCCATGTACCGCCTACGATGTCAATGCAGCATACTTTTCAGCATCATCATATATAATATTATTAAATTCTACTGTTTTTTCAGCAAAAAATAATCCTGTACTCCCGGCATACTTCCATACCAATTCATCAAATAAACTATCATCATGCTGTTTCCCACCTTCAACGAAAGGTGACAGCTCAATACAAAATGCGGGTCTTCTTTTACGAGCTCTGAACCAATTTTCAAAACCACAACCATAAACAGCAGGGTCCATACTTATTTTTGTTTTTCTGTAGATATACTTTTTATTTAGTTCATCCATTATTTTTTCATCCAATCCCTTGAACATATCATGTGTACCGCTATCAGCCCAGAAAGTGCAATTGCCGGAACAATGATAAGAAACCATCATAGAAAAGTTGTTTTTGTTGCAATAATTAATCAAAGCCTTTACTTCAGGTTCACTGTTTGGAGAAAACCCTTTAAATCTGTCAGAACATGGTACATCAGTACCGGGTACACACAGCCGTATATCCCAGTTACCATCATCAAAATTTTTATTTAAATCTACACCATTGGCATTTGCCTTCCAATAAATATGATCTTCACCCCATATTTTCATATCCTTCAAATTTTCATAATTGAGAGAGCTGTTCAAACCATTGTGGACTATATTTAGACCATCAGGATTAGCCACCGGTATAAAACATATGTCAACGGAATCTATTATATCGGGAACATTATAATTATCGAAGCACTTTTCCTCACTGTAGTGACAGCAATAGTAATCGATCATCTTCATACAGAGCATAACAGAAAAGTCTTCTCTGGCATGAATACCACCAGTTAACAAAAGTGATGGCTTTACCCTGTCAGAGCTGCCCAATTTCAATGCTATAATATCTCTGCCTTCCACAGATTTACCTATAATTTCTTTCCTTAATATGTTGCTGTACCGGTCACACAATTTATCAACATCGCTATAGATATTATTTAAATAATAAGTATTTGATGTATCAACTATAAAATTACACAAAAAATCACCTCATCATTTGTTCATAAATATATTATAATATAAAACCAACTGTTTATACAATAATTTAAAAATTTGTCATTATAAAATAAGAATATACAGTCGTTGATAAATATGTCCCACAGTGGTATAATTAATTAAAAAAGGAAAGGGGTTGAACCATATGATTTTTGCTAATTTAAATGTTGAAACCAAAACTTTGAGAATCATTAGTTTAATATTGACGTTTATAGGAATAGTATTTATTCTCGCATCTAATTACGTAGGAAATATTGCTATAAGAATAGCAATGATGGTTATATTTGCGCTAAGTTTACTGAACTTTAAAATTTCGTACCCATTTTCATCTGCAACGGATAAAATGTATATGATATTGAGTATGTGTGGTTCTGTACTAGTATTCATTAAACCTCAGCTAACTATGTTCATTATAGGAGTAGTGATACTTGCTCTATCTCTACCTATTATATATAAGTCTGTTAAAAACAAAGACTATTCAGATAAGATATTGATTGTATTATCTGCAGTAGGAGCAATATTTTCAATTTACTGTATAATCAATTCTAGAGCAGCCTTAAATACAGTTATTATAATAATAGGATTAGCATTTGTAATTATTGGCTGTCTAATACTATTTGAAACCTTTGATATAAGCAGAAAATCAAACAAATTCGTTAAATACGAGCACAGTGATTTCAACGAAGATGACGAATATCGTTTTGAAAATGCAGAAGAAGCTGACAAATAAGCAATAGGGACATGGGTAGGTACATGGGGACTGTCCATTTTGTCTGGTCCTTTTCGGACAAAAGGGACTGTCCCCATGTACCGCTCTTCATGTCCTGTCGTACAAACCTGTAATATTTCTGTAATGTTAAAACACAAAACCTATGTTATATTATATACATGGAACATCGTTGGCACTACGCCTTGAATATTACAAAAACATTACAGACATTGTATGGTTATTGACTACATATAGTCAAGGTGTTATAATAGCTTATCGTTGTGCTGACACAATGAAGGGTACGGGGACCTTAACACTCGAAAAAACAAAATCCACAGGAGGAAATAAAGAATGAAAAAAGTATTATCACTTGTTTTGGTAATGGCAATGGTATTATCAAGCATGAGCTTTGCATTTGCAAGCACATCATTCGAAGACATAGCTGATACTGATTATGCAGAAGCAATTAATGCTTTAGTTGCTTTAGGTATAGTTACAGGCTATGAAGACGGTACTTACAGACCTGAAAAAACTGTAACAAGAGCAGAAATGGCTAAATTATTGGTTGAAATTTCTGGATTTGGAGATTTAGTAGCAGGTTCAAAGAGTAACTTCTCAGATACTCAAGGACACTGGGCAGATTCATGGATAGCATTGGCTGCAGGTAAAAATATAGTTATAGGAACTGGAGACGGAAAATTCACTCCCGACAGAGCTGTATCTTATGATGAAGCTATTACAATGATAGTAAGAGCATTAGGTTACACTGATAGCTGTAATGAAATCAAAAACATGACTTGGCCAACAAACTTTAAAGTTAAAGCTGCTGAGTTAGGTTTAACTGATGATGTAACAATGTCTGCTACTGGAGCTGACAGAGGCGGAGTAGCTCAATTATTGTTTAATGCGTTAGAAGCTACATTAGTTACTATCAATACTGATGGTGACGTTGTAAAAAATATGAAAAATGGTGAAGAAATTCAACTTTTAAGCAGAATAGCTGATTTAAAAGAAGACTATGAAATAACTGAAGATAAGGTTGATCCAGCAAACAAAAACTTTGCAGGAGAGTTAATTGATTTAAAACCATATATGTTCCAATTCTTGGAAGTGTATTTAAATGATGATGATCAAGTTGTTTATATCAAAGATAATAACTCATTAGTTGTTGAAGGCGAAGTTGATGATGTAGTTGTAGCTAGTGATGATAAGTCTGCTACATTAACAGTTGATCCTGCAACAGGAAATGATGTGGATATAGACTTTGATCTTGACGATGGTCCATTTAAAACTGACAATGGTAAAAATATAGGAAAAAATCTTGTATTTAAGAATGGTACTTTAAATAGTGATAAGATAGCTTTGGAAGATTTAAAAGATGCTGAATCTATTAAAGTTGTTGCAAATGATGAAGACGGAAATAATAATGGAAAAATAGAAGAAAATGAAATCAGAGGTTTTGTTGTAGAACAAAGAACTGATGTTGTAAGAGTAGAAGATGAATACGAAGAAGGCGATGACTCATTAGATGGTATTTATTTACCTCTTAATGATGATGATGATGTTGACTTTGATAACTTAACTGTAACTGGAGATGCAACTTCATTAGAAGATATACAGGAAGATGATATAGTAGTAGCATATGCTGACAAAGATGGAGATGATGTAACTACTCTTAAATTAGTAGTATCAAGAGACACAGTTGAAGGTAGAGTAACAAGAATAGATGGTGATACTTACTATATAGATGGTGAAGATTATGATTTAGGTTCAATGCCTGTTGATGACAATTTTGCTTTAGGTGATGAAGGTGTATTCTACTTGGATCACAAAGGTGAAATAGTTGCTTACGACGGAGATTCAGCTGGTCCTACAGATTATGCTGTTGTATTAGGTCTAAAAGTTGGAACTACAGAATCAGACTTTGGTGATGTAAGTGTAGATGATTATCCACAAATCAAACTTGCAACTCAAAATGGCGAAGCAGTTGTTTATGATGTAGAAACAGATGTTGAAAAAGATGGTAATAATGTAGTTGTAGATAAGCCTGCTAAGTATACTGATAAAACTCCTTTACTAGATACTGAAAAGGTTACTGGCAAAGATTATTATAATATAGTTTTCAAAGGTGAAATAGTAGCAGACGAAAACAATGACAACAAAAACGATAATATTTTAGTTAAATATAAATTAAATTCTGATAACAGAATAACTAAGATTGAGTTAGTACAAAATTTAGATGATAATGCTTATCCAGATTCTAAACTTGATTTAGATAAATCTACAAATGAATTTGTATCAAATGCTGTAATATTTGATGCAGGTGATGATGACTTTGATACAGTAGATGTAGATGATCTTCCATCAGATGTAATAGCATTTGTTGTTAGAAATTCTAACGGTGATATAGAAGTTTTAGTAGCTGCTGATGGTCAAGTTAAATCTGCAAAAGAAGTAACTTATGCATATATCTATGATGTAAACCCAACATATGCTGATGATGATACTGATGAAGAAGTTCAATATGCTTTATTGTACACTAAAGGTATTGATACTGAAATAAAAACAACAGATTCTGATACAGTTATTGGAGCTGAAGGTGTATTTGCTTTAGATTATGATGGAGAGTTAATAGATACTGCTACAAAAGTTTATATGCCAACTACAGCTACAGGAATAAAAGCTTTAGATGAAGATGGTAAATTATTAACTGGTAGTGATAAGGCTTATGGATATGTAATGAGAGGCCAACCTTTAGATAGAAGCAAAAAAGGTCTTGAAATGAGTCCAAACCAATGGTATCAAATGTCAGAAGATGCAGTAGTAGTTAAAATGGATAAAGAAAACGAAGCAGATGATGTAAGTAAATTATCTAATGTTAAATATGGCGAAAATGCAAATGAAGTAGTAGTTTACTTAAATTCTGATAAAGAAATAGACTTAATCTTGATTATGCCGTCAAAATAATTAATTAAAAATAAACAAAAATAAACAAAAAAAGCACCCTTAAGGGTGCTTTTTTTATGTGTATGGACGGACATCTGGGTGGGGACAGTTGGGGACGTGTTTAAACTGTCTCGCTTTGGAGGGACATCTGGGGACGTGTTTAAACTGTCTCGCTTTTCTGATGTTGATATATCTCAAAATAAAAGTTATGTGACAAAAGGACTTATTGCACCAGTTTATTAACTTATTCTATAAACTTTATATAATTGTGAAAAAATAGTAGATTTTTTAAAATAAATGGGTATAATATTATTAAAAGGGTGTGATATGTGTGAATGCAATGGAAAAATATGAATATTGGTTAGAAGCAGCTACTTATGACTTGGAATCAGCAAGGGTTATGATGGATGGAGGAAGATACATGTATGTGGCATTTATGTGTCAGCAATCGATAGAAAAACTAACTAAAGGAATTTATACATTATATACAGATGAAGAGGCACCTAGAATACATAATATTTGGAATATATTTAAACAAGTTAAGAATGAATCTAAGACTGAAGAATATTTAAAAACTAGGGAGTTTGAAGATATTCTTCAAAAATATAAAAATTTTTTTGCAGAGTTATTATCATTTTATATATCAGGAAGGTATCCATCGTTTAAAGAGAAAGTTTCTAGTAGCATTAATTCTGTTAGAGCTAAAAATGTGTTGGATAATACAGAGGAGGTATTTAAATGGATAGAATCCCTGAGTCAATACAGGAAATAATTAAAGATTATGTTATGAAGTTAAGTAAAGTTATACCTGTAGAAAAGGTTATTTTATTTGGGTCATATGCTAATGGAAAACAGCATAAATATAGTGATGTTGATATAGCAATATTTTCTGATTATTTTAAAGATATAAAAAGGGTTGATGGTATTTACTTTTTGCTATTAAATGCAATGGATTATGATATAGATCTTGAACCACAGCCGTTTACACTAGATGAATATAACGAACCTGTTGGCATTGTAAGTGAGATAATTAGAACAGGTATAGAAATACCGTTGCCAGTGATATCTAGGGACGTGTTTAAACTGTCCCATTTTTTTATTGACATTATATGATAATATTTGTATAATTAAGGAAAAAAGCAGGTGATCTAATGGCAAGGGAAGCTAGAAGGTTAAGTGAAACGGGTATATATCATGTTATTTTCAGAGGAGTAAATAGATATGATATTTTTGAGGAAGATAAAGATTATGAGAAGATTTTAGAGATAATTTCTGATTTAAAAGAAATGATGAAATTAGAAATTTATGCTTATTGCTTAATGAGTAATCATGTACATATTTTAGTTAAAGAAGCAAACATCGGGGATATATCTATAATAATGCAAAGAATGCTAACAAGGTATGCAGGTTGGTATAATAGAAAGTATGGGAGAAGCGGCATATTAATTTCAAATAGGTTCAAGAGTGAACCCGTAGAATCTGATGAGTATTTATTAACTTTGGCAAGATATATACATCAAAATCCTGTTAAAGCAGGAATATCCACTGGTGTAGATGAATATAAGTGGAGTAGTTTCAAAGAGTATTCGGGGCAAGGCGAGTTAACTGATACATATTTTTTGTTATCATTATTGGATAAAGAATGTTTTATTAAATTTAACAATGAAGTAGAAAATATGGAATTTGAATTAAATTTTAAATCAAATAAAAAAGATGATTCATATATAAGAAACAGAATAAAAGAAGTATTAAATGGCGATGATTCTTTTAAGCTTGGGCAGTTCCCAAAAGAAGAAAGGGACAGAATTATTTCATATTTAAAGAATGAAGAAAAATTTTCAATAAGACAAATTGAAAGAGCCACAGGAATATCTAGAGGAGTTATTGCAAGATGTAAGTGAGACACTTAAACACGTCCCCATTGTCCCCTATAAGTGAGACACTTAAACACGTCCCCATTGTCCTCTTGATATAAAGAATGTCCAACAAAAAAACTCATAAAAGTGCATCTAAATTTAACGAAACGGCAGCGATTTTTGAAAAAGGACTGCTTAAAGTTTGAATATTTTGAAAAATTAGTGATAATGGAAATGCTTTGAAAATAGTATATTTAATCACAATACGTATAAAGTAAGCAGATATAAATTAATTGCTTGATTGAGGTAATGAATATGTTGGGATGCCAGACTGTAGTTTTGTACAGTCTGGCGTGCTTTAACTGTCTCATTTTTGGAATTGACATTATATAATAATATTTGAGATATCTAAAATTTATTGGAGTTTGGTTATGCATAAATTATCACGTCTTTAATTTGTATACATAAGTAGTTTTTGTTCACATTTTAATATATAAAAATCTACAAATTTACAAAAATTATCATTGCAAACGTATTAAAAAATAGGTATAATTATAATGGAACGTAAAACGTTTACAGATTTTAGGGAGGTAAGTAAATGGATTCTTTTGCAAAAATGATTTCAACAATTGATGGTTGGGTTTGGGGTTGGCCGCTTTTAATTTTACTTTTTGGTACTCATCTTTTTTTAACATTCCGACTCAAATTCATCCAAGGACACATTGGTAAAGCAATTAAACTTTCAGTAACAAAAGATGAACTTGCTGCCGGAGATGTAAGTCAATTTAGTGCTCTTGCAACATCTTTAGCTGCAACGATTGGTACAGGAAATATTGTTGGTGTTGCAACAGCAATTGCACTTGGAGGACCTGGTGCTGTTCTTTGGACTTGGCTTACAGGGGTATTTGGTATAGCTACAAAATATTCTGAGGCACTGCTTTCAGTTAAGTACAGGGTTAAAACTGTTGATGGTACTATGGCTGGCGGTCCTATGTATGTATTGGAATATGGACTCAAAAATAAACCACTTGCTATAGCATTTGCGTTATTTGGCAGCATTGCAGCGTTTGGTATTGGAAATACAGTTCAGGCTAACTCAATATCAACGATGATGTTAAATCAATTTAGTGTTCCTACATGGGCTACTGGAATTGGATTGGCATTATTAACCGGTATAGTTATTATTGGTGGAGTAAAGAGAATTGCCGGCGTATGTGATAAGCTTGTTCCATTTATGGCAGTTTTTTATGTTGTAGGTTGTGTAATAATACTTGGAATGACCTTTAAAACAATTCCTGCTACAATCGCATTAATTTTCAAAGACGCATTTACTGGTCAGGCAGCAGTCGGCGGATTTGCCGGTGCTACTGTTATGACAGCTGCAAGATACGGTGTTGCCAGAGGTCTTTTCTCAAATGAGTCTGGTCTTGGTAGTGCGCCTATAGTTGCAGCAGCAGCACAGACAAGAAATCCTGTAAGGCAGGCGCTTGTATCTTCAACAGGAACATTCTGGGATACAGTTATAGTATGTGCAATAACTGGTATAACAATTGTAAATGCTGGTGTTTGGAATCAAGGACTTGATGGTGGAGCTTTAACTAATGCTGCTTTCGCAAATATTGGAGCTATTGGACCTATTGTTCTTACTATTGGACTTTTAACTTTTGTATTTTCAACAATACTTGGATGGTCATATTATGGAGAAAAATGTGTTGAATACCTTTTTGGAAGCAAAAAAGCAGTACTACCATACAGAGTTATATATACTATAGCAGTATTTTTCGGAGCTGTAATGTCTTTATCCCTTGTATGGGATTTAGCAGATTTATTTAATGGATTAATGGCGGTTCCAAACTTAATTTCACTGATAGCTTTAAGCGGAATAATAGTAAAAGAAACAAAAGAATATCTCTGGGATGATAATCTTGACAAGGTTGATGAAGAGCCGGTTAGAGAAATTCAAAACAATTAAAATTAGGGCATTTAGATAAAATCTAAATGCCTTTTTTCAATAAATATTCTTCATCACTTATAACTTGAATGCCATTTTCTCTAAGAAGTTTTGTTGTCATACCTTCTCCGGGAATAAGTTTTCGGCTAAAGCTTCCATCATATATGTATTCACTTCCACAGGATGGACTCTTCTCTTTAAGAATAGCTTTTTTAATTCCATACTTTTTAGCAATTTCTAAAACTTTTACAGCTCCACTAGCGAAATTATCTGTTTTGTCTTCTTTTTCTATGTTCAATACCTTATCGCCAATTATTTCGCAAGGTAATCGTGGTATGGTCAATCCCCCTAAAACTTCAGGACAAACCATTAATGCTTTTTTGTTATCTACTAATTCCTTTATTTTATGTGAAGTAAGTTCTTTTCCGTCATAACGACATTTTTCACCACATAGGCAAGCGCTTATTATATATTCATAGTTATTTTCCATTTGAACCATCCTTAATATTTGGATTTGATTTTGTAATACTGTTATAATCTATTTTTCCATATTCATATCCCATTCCTGTTATAGTAATATTCATATAGTCAGGGTCATTTAATAAATCAATATCTTTACCAATGCTACTGTCATCGTTAATTATACGAACGACAGGTCGCATAATATTATCCGAAAAATTTTTAACAACGACAGCTATTTTTTCGTTACTTAGTTTAACAAATGTACCAACGGGATATGCAACAATATTTTTTAGAAATTTATTTAGTATATCGTAATCAAATTGTGTGTCGGCACAACCCATTATATATTCTATAACTTCGCTTGGAAAGCAGGATTTTCTATATGAGCGTGTTGAAGTTAATGCATCGTATACGTCACATACAGATAAAATTTTACCGTATTTATTTATATTATTACCTTTTCTTCCATATGGGTATCCAGTACCGTCTATTTTTTCATGGTGACTTTCTATGCCTCTTAAAATTTCAGTTGAAACAAGATATTGAAGCTGATTAACTGAATTTATAGGATGGGTTTTCATTATGGCAAATTCATCTTCTGTCAATTTACCTGGCTTATTAATTATAGAGAGGGGTATAAGCATTTTTCCTATATCGTGCAATAGACCACACATACCAATCTCATGCAGTTCATATTCACTTAAACCAAGTGAGATACCGGTAGAAATACTTAGGACGGCTACATTGAGACAGTGTTGGTAAGTGTAATCATCATAGCTTTTAAATTCAATAATATTATTTGATAAAACTTCTTTTGATAACACTTCTGATATCAATTTATCAACAACGCTAGAAATTTGTTTTACTGTCGAATAATCAATTTTACCCATAGTATTCCTAAATTTATGATAAACATCTTTTATTTCGGACAGTGACTTTGCCTCAAGCTTTTGGTTTATACTAGATTCAATAGTTAAATCATTAAAAGCATCACTTTTAATATATGCTCCGGGTATATCATGATATATGATTTTATTTATATATAGATCATTTAAAATTTGATCTTCTTTTAGCAATACGGTACTAAAATTATCACCGCTATATAAATTAATATCCCTAGCTAAAATCATTCCAGGTTTAAGATGTTCTCTAGCAATAAATAACATATTTTCTCTCCTAATATATAATAAATGAAATATTTAATATTATAACATAAAAATTAATTACTTACTACAAATTTCAAATATTTATATGCAATTTCGACAAATAATATTAATAATGTATTAATAAGAAAATTATGTCTGTATTTTAATTATTATTTATACATCGAACTAAAATATAATTTAAGATTTACTATGTTAAAATAATAATTAAATATGCAATTGTTAAAATTAACTATATGTACTGTTTAAAATTATTTAAGTAAAAGTTTAATAAAATTTTATGGTTATTAACATATTGTAATAAAAAAAATGAAATAGAAGTTTTGTTCCCTAAAAATTAGAGTTATCCACAACTGTGGATAGAATTGTTAACAACTTTTAAAGTTGAAGATTTTAACGGTGTATATTGTCAAGATATTTTTTATAATTTAATTAAAATATTTATCGTTGAAAATTTCATATAAATGTAATTAAAAGTATCCACAAGTTGTCAACTATTGTGGACAACTTTTTTTAAATGTTAAAATGAATATTAGGTATAATTATTAGGTCAAATAAAATGTATCTATCATGACACGTTTCGACATACATGCAAATTTATGTATTATATAATATAATTGTTCTTGGGTACATTTTGGGGGAAATGAATACTTATATTAGAACTGACTTACTATTGAACGGCATACTAAGGATAAGTAGGTTACTGCAAGGATGATTGAGGGAATAATCGGAATAATCGGGGGAATATTGGAACGGAATTAGATTATAAAATATTTTAAAGTCGACGATTATACAAAAATACGTAATCACTGAGGGTTGATTACGTATTTTTGATTTTAAGTAAAATATTTTTCTTTATATATAACATACCGGAGGTATTGAAAGAAATTTACTATATTAAAGTTCTGGCTCAATTAAGCCATAATTATTATCTTTTCTTTTATATACTACATTTACTTCTTCCGAATCGGCATTTAAAAAAACGAAAAAATTATGTTTTAATAAATCCATTTGTAAAACTGCTTCTTCTATGCTCATTGGTTTTATCGCAAATCTTTTTGTTTTAACAACTTTAAAATCACTTTCTTCTACATCCAATTGTTCAAAATTTTCAAATTTTATTGATTCGCTGGATTGTCTCTTATCTTGAAGCTTTGTTTTATATTTTCTTAATTGTTGCTCTAATGATTCAACAGCTTCATCTATAGAATTGTACATGTCATCGGAGAATTCTTCTACACGTGCTATCCTACCATTGAAAGGAATAGTAACCTCAACTTTCTGATCTTTTCTTTCGATACTAAGAACTACTTTAGCTTCGACATCTTGCTGAAAAAATTTATCAAGTCTTTTAATCTTTTTTATTGTAGCTTCCTTTAATGCTTCTGTGAGTTGCATGTTTTTTCCATAAATATTAACCTTCATGCAATCAACTCCTTTCAAGTTTATTAATTTTATGATATAACTTAATATTACCCAAAAAAATAATCACTAATCATATAATTTAAAAATTAATTATCTTTCATATAGATTATTTCCATTTGAATCAATAACTACTACAGCAGGAAAATCTTCTACATATAGCTTCTGTATGGCTTCAGTGCCTAAATCATCATAGCAAATAAGCTCTTTAGATTTAATCGATTTTGAAATAAGAGCTGCAGCACCTCCTATAGCAGCAAAGTACACTGCCTTATGTTTTATAATACCTTCTATTACTTCTGACGAACGCAACCCCTTACCGATCATACCTTTTAACCCCTTTTCCAATAGCGGAACTGTATATGCATCCATTCTGTAGCTTGTTGTTGGTCCTGCGGGTCCAATAACATATCCGGGTTTGGCTGGAGCAGGACCTACGTAATAAATTACTTCATTTTTAATGTCAAATGGTAGTTCTTCACCATCCTCAATTAATTTGCATAGTCTTTTGTGAGCAGCGTCTCTGCCGGTATACATATAACCGGTTAAAAGTACATTGTCACCTGCATACAAGTTTTCGATTACTTTATCATTAAGGGGTAATTTTATCCTTTTTATCTCCATATTTATATTTTATCCTCGCTTAGTATTTTGTTTGTTATATTAATTATACTATATAATATCAAAATTATGCCTATATGCATGGCAACATAGATTAACTGCGACAGGCAGACCTGCAATATGTGTTGGAAAATATTCAATATGTACCGCTAAGGCGGTAGTTTTTCCACCCAGACCGGCAGGTCCTATATCAAGTTTATTTATTTCCTCCAATAATTCTTTTTCCAAATTTGAATATTTTTCAGATTTGTTGTGTTGACCTATTTCGCGCGTTAAAGCCTTCTTTGCCATATAGGCACACTTTTCAAATGTACCGCCTATTCCTATACCTAAAACAATAGGAGGACACGGATTTGGCCCTGCATTTTTGACTGTTTGAATAATAAAGTCTTTTAATCCTTTTACTCCGTCAGATGGTTTAAGCATTTTTATAGCACTCATATTTTCACTTCCAAACCCTTTTGGTGCAACTGTAATTTTTACCTTGTTTCCAGGAACTATATCTGTATGTATTATGGAAGGTGTATTATCCTTTGTGTTTATTCTGTCAAAGAGAGGGTCATCGACAACTGATTTGCGAAGATATCCTGTATTATAAGCTTCTCTAACGCCATTATTTATTGAATCATATAGATTTTCGCCTATAAAATGGACTTCCTGACCTATTTCTAAAAATATAACAGCCATTCCTGTATCTTGACACATTGGAATATTTTCATTCAGTGCAATTTCATCATTTTTTATTATCTGATCCAATACAGATTTTGAAACAACATTAGTCTCTGATTCATAATTTTGTTTCAATGTTTGAAAGGTTTTTTCTCCTATATTATAGCTTGATTCCAGAAGAAGTTCTTTAACTCTTTCTTGTATTTGTTGAGTATCTACAGTACGCATATACACTCCTTTTATAAAAATATTTTTATTAATTATAATATAAATCAACAAATAAAAAAAGATGTTTTTAACATCTCATTTTACTAATTTGCATTGAAAGCATGTATTTTTCTTTTTGTTATCTTTTTTAAATTTGAATAATACTCAATTGTTGCTATATATTTATCACTATAGCTTACGATCCACGCTTCTTTCGACTTTGGTAAACCAAATGGAAACATGTGGCCCTTTATTATATTTTTCTCCTTATCATTTAAATCAAAATATTTTTTTGAGTTTTCAAGTGCAATAACTGGATGCTTCACAGCGTGTTTTATTGAATCCGTTATTATTTTGGGACTTAAACTTTTCTTGAATTTATATAAGAAAAAATCGTGCAATAATGCACCTCTAATGGTTGATACCCAATCTAAATCATTTTTATATGCTATCTGATACGAACTGTATGCTACTCTTATCGAATGGTCGTAAACACTTTCATCATGATGTTTTATATACTTCATTTGCTGATATTCTTCATGTTCAATAATTGGACGTGCAATTTCAATAAACCTATAATCATAAAATTCCATATAATCATCCTTTTTGTTATAATTTATTAAATATTACATAACGAAACCTAATTTGCTTAGGGGATAGAGATGTAATATTTTTTATAACACTACTACATAGTATTATATTTTTGAACATATTGCAAGTTAAAATTTAATTAAAATTTATGTTTAAATTAGTAAAAATTAGGGTATATACATGACATAGTTAATAATAATAGAAATAAAAAAATCACAGATGTAAATCCATGATTCTTATATATTTTATCTATATTGTATGCCGATATAATTTGCGGGATTAACTACACTGCCATATTTTCTTACTTCAAAATGTAGATGAGGACCGGATGCCACTCCTGTCATACCAACTAAACCTATTACTTTACCTTGATACACTTTATCTCCGGTTGACACATATAGGGCACTGCAATGGGCGTATCTAGTAGTAAATCCACCGCCATGGTCTATTTCTATCATTTTACCATAGGTACCTGACCACCCTGCAAACCCTACAGTTCCACCATCGGCAGCCTTTATTGATGAACCGGAAGCCTTTGCCATATCTTGACCTAAATGAAAACCTCCGCTTCTTGATCCAAAGCGAGATGAAATTGTTGATCCTGGTAACGGATTAATAAAAAATCCTGTACCTTGTGAAGGCGGCGGATCTTGAGTACCAGTAATTATAACTTCTGTTTGTGGATTTGTTATTACTTTTTCTGAAACTACATCTTTTGCTATTTGTATACCATTTTGCTCCGTAACAATAGCTTCTATTTCGGATAGACCATATTTACCAGCAGTCTCGACTGTTTCTTCATCATTATACATATATGATACATATTCATATTTTGTATCATAATCAACTTTTTCTTCTTGTTTTACTTTTCTTTTCACTTGAACGTTTATAAAAGGGTCTGGTACTATTAAATTTAATTCGTCTCCAATTTGTATCAGTTCTGGATTAGATGAAGGGTTAGCTGAAATTAAATCATCTAATGACATATTGTAATATTCGGCTATAGTCCAATATGTGTCTCCTTCTTCAACTGTATATTTTTCTTCTTTATCTGTTCCATTTATTATGTAGTTTTTAATTTCTTCTGGGTCTTTAAGATCTGAGTTAGCGACCTTAACTTGTTCTATTTGAATTTTTTCTGCTGTGCTAACTTCAATGATACTGCTAGGATCAATATCTTCAGTAAAATAAGACTCGACACTGTCAATTATATCTTTTGCTTCTTGTTCTGTTTCTACTGTTCCTACGCTTTTACCATCAATTTTAATGGAATAAGCTAAAAGTGAGTAACTGACTTCTGATTTAAGTACATTGTATAGGTCTTCTGACGACGTTATTTCTGAATCCTTAGCCCTGGAGCTAACTTCTTCAAATTTGTTTTCTATAGCTATATCAAAGTTTGAATTGTTTTCTATATCTTGTTCTATTTTTTTAATAGTAGAATCCATTATATCCTTGTCTCTTACTTTGCAAACCTCTTTGCCATCAACTAATATGGAATAGCTTTCAGTTGAATATACATTGTTTTCATGTGTTTCTAAATATCCTATTGAATAAGAGCCGCCTAGAACTAAAGTGGTTGCACAGAGAAGTGAAATAGCTCCTTTTATTTGGTCCTTAAATTTTGATTGAAATGTCATTATATCTTGTCTGATTTTTTCTTCAGGTAACTTTTTAAAAATTTCATTAGTTTTTTTCTTGTTTAATTTTTCAATTAACGGCCTAATTAATTTTTCCATAGCATACTTCCTTATTTTGTTTTTCATTTATCAATTCATTATATACAATAATACAAAAAATGTAATTTTCATTTTATGTAAAGGATGTTATAATAAATATAAGTTTGATATGATGTTAGTAAAAATGTAATCATCTTGTAACATTATAGTATAACATTTAAATTCTGTCAACAAGATTACGGTAAAATGTTTTCACAAAATTATAATAATTTTATTACAAATATATTACAAACATATTACAACATATTATTTACAAAAAGGAGTAAAATATGAATTTTATTTTACAAGAACAGAAAATTGATTTGGGAGATACCCCTATTGAAAATATATTTATTACAGATTACATGCCTATTGCAGATGGGACTTATGTAAAGGTCTATCTGTTAGGATATAAATATGCGAAGGATAGACAAAGTAATTTTAATAATGAAACAATTGCGAAGAATCTTAAAATACCATTGTCAGATGTTTTAAATGCCTGGACTTACTGGGAAAATGAAGGTATTGTCACCAAATATGATTTGGAAGATGACTTTAATTATAAAGTTGAATTTATTAATCTTAAGCAATTGTATATAGATAATGTATATAAATATATATCAAAAATACCTGTTGAAAAGAGTAATTACACAGGTAGTGATGAATTAATAAGTGCTAATAGAAATGTCGAAAATAAAAAGATGATGGAAGAAATTGAAGACATGTTCGGAAGGCCTATTAAAATTAATGAGAAGCAGAAAATTGTGTCATGGATGAATAACTATAAGATGAAACCTGAAATTATGACACAAGCTTTTAGCTATTGTATCAATAATAAAAAGATAAAAAAGTTCAGCTATATTGAATCAGTAGTGTCATCCTGGCATGATGAAGGAGTATGTGACACAGAATCTATGGTTGCTTATTTAGAAAAAAGAAATGATAGGTTTTCTATTTATTCTAGAATAAGTAAGGCTTTGGGATTTAACAATAGAATATTGACGGAAGCGGAAATGAAAACCATAGATAGATGGATAGATGAAATGAACTTCTCTATGGAAATGATTTTGAAATGTCTAGAAAATTCTACTAAAATATCTAATCCTAATATAAATTATTTTGATAGCATATTAGATAAATGGAATAAAAAAGGATATAAAACTATTGAAGATTTAAAAAATGATAAAAAAGAACCCAAGGTTACAGATAATCAAAAAAATAAACAAATAATTAAGCCTAACAAATTCCATAATTTTGAGCAAAAGATGAAAAATTACTCAGAAAAGGAGTTGGAGCAGATAGTTAGAAAGAGGCTGAATAAAAAATTAGACAAATTTGGCCTTTCAACATCCGGTGAGGAAGAGGGGATAAAAGTTGAAGAAGCAAATAATTGAGAATATAATGACTGAATACAACAGAAAAAGACTTAGGGCAGCTAAGGAAGCTGATATTAGAAAAGAGGAACTTTATGAAAGAGTACCCAATTTACAAAATATAGATAAACAGATAAAACTTTTAAGCATAAAGCTATCTAAGCTTATTTTGTCAAATCCTGAAAACATTAATAATGAAATATTTAAAATACGGGAAGATTTAGAAAATTTAAAAATTGAAAAGAAAGAAATGTTAATGAAATATAAAATTCCTGAAAATTTTTTAGACCAGGATTATGAATGTAAAAAATGCAATGATACAGGATACACCATTGATGGAAAAAGGTGCAGATGCTTTAATAAACAAATTATTAATTATTTATATGAAATGTCTAATATAGTACATATGTTAAGTAAAGAAAACTTTGATACTTTTGATATAAATGTATTTAGTAATGAAACCTACCATGGTGAGACATATACACCTAAGCAAAATATGTATAACATATTGGAAACTTGTGAGGACTTTTGCAATAATTTTGACAAGGTAAATGTTAATTTGCTATTTTATGGGGGTACAGGTTTAGGAAAGACATTTATGTGCAACTGCATAGCTAAAGCCCTGATTGATATGGAAAAGACTGTGCTGTATCAAACAGCATTTAATTTATTTGAAATTTTAGAAAATCATAAATTTAACAGGCTTAATGAAACAGAGGAAAATAGAATTAACTACAATTTGATGTTTGAGAGCGATCTTCTTATTATTGATGATCTCGGAACGGAGTTTAATAATTCTTTTACAAATGCAGAACTTTTTAATATTATTAATGAAAGGTTAATTTCTGATAAAAAAACTATAATTTCTACTAACTTATCTTTAGAACAACTGGCTGAAACATATTCCGACAGAATAATGTCCAGAGTATTTAATAATTTTATTGCACATAAGTTTTACGGCAAGGATTTGAGATGGGAAAGTAAGTAAGAAATAAAATATACTAAAAAATAAAAGGAAATGTAATTATGAAACACAATTTAATTTTTGGACATAAGACGCCGGATACAGATAGTGTCTGCGCTTCAATAACACTTGCAAATTTGAAAAACAAATTAAATGAGAGATCAATGCCTTATACCTTAGGCAAGATAAATAAGGAAACAGATTTTGTACTGAAATATTTTAATGTGGACACACCAGAGGAATTAGATAACGTTAAGGTACAAATTAAAGATTTGAACTATGATAAAGTTAAACCTTTTAAAGTTGAACAATCTATTCATTTTGCATATTTTTTTATGAATGAAAACAGGTTAAGAACGCTGCCTATAGTTGATGATGCAAATAATCTCGTAGGTATTATCACAATGAAAGATATTGCTATGAGCTTAATTAATACAGATCAAAAACTTTTGAATACATCTTTTGATAATATTATTGAAACACTTTTGGGTAGACCAATAATAAGATGTGATGAACTGATAGATGGGACTATTACAGTTGCGGCATTTGAGGAAAAGACACTCAGAAATGCGGATGTATTAAATTCAAATTCTATAGTTATTGTGGGAGACAGATATGACATAATCAAATACGCGATAGAAATAGGAGTAAAATTAATAATAGTAACTGGGGATTTAAATGTGCCATCAGATTTAGTTAATATGGCTTTGCAAAATAAGGTAAATATAATTATAACACCATATAATACGTATCATACGGCGAGAAATATAGGGTTATCGAAATATGTGAATTATACCATGAAATCCGAAAATTTGATGTGCTTTACAGAGGATGATTATCTTGATGATTGTAAAGAAGACATTGAAAATTCCAAACATTCAAAATTTCCTATTGTATCAAAGGATAAAAAGTATCTTGGTTTGCTTAGCAGAGGTCATCTTATTAATCCTGCAAAGAAAAAAGTGATATTGGTAGACCATAATGAATTGGGTCAAAGTGCTAACGGAATTGAAGAAGCAGAAATTCTGGAAATTATTGATCATCATAAAATTGGGGACATAAAAACTTCGATACCAATCAGTTTTAGAAATATACCATTAGGAAGTACAAATACAATAATATATAACATGTATAAGGAAAATAATGTTGAGATAGAAAAAAACATGGCAGGACTTATGTTGTCGGGAATAATTTCAGATACTATGTTGTTGAAGTCACCTACTTCAACAAATAAAGATAGAGATGCCGTCAATGAACTTACAAATATAGTTGGAATTGATCTGCATAAATATTCCATGGAAATGTTTAAAGTTGGTACATCTCTGGAATCAAAAACGATTGAAGAAATTATTTATCAAGATTTTAAAAAGTTTAATTTAGAGTATAAAAATGTTGGAATTTCACAGGTATTTACAATGGATATCAATGAGATAATGAACAAAAAGGAAGATTATATAAGATTAATTGATAAAATTACTGCAGATAGGGATTATTATATATTTATAATGGCGGTTACTGACATTGTAAATGAAGGTTCATATATTTTTTACACTTCGACTAAAGAAAAATTGGTAAGTAATATATTTGAAACAGAAAATGTTTATGAAGGAATATATGTTGACAAATGTGTTTCAAGAAAAAAACAAATAGTACCAAGTGTTATAAATGCTATTAGAACGATGGGGTAGCAATAGTAAAGCAATAGGTGAACAATTGGATAACAATTGCTCACCCGTCGCTTGGATATTTACTCATTGCTTTACAGTTGCATTAGTATATTCTATTTATATGAAAGTTGCTTTTTTCTAAAAGCTCCAATATTTTATTTATATGTTTTTCACCATTCGTTTCAACTGTAACTTCAAGTTGAACATTCATATATCTGTCCATGGCCTTGAATTGATTATGCTCAAGTTTTATGACATTTGCACTGGCTTCGGCTAATATTTGAGAAATTTTCATTAACTGACCTGGTGTATCCGGTAAATCAACAGAAAAACAAAAAATCCTACCTCTTGATACAAGTCCCTTATTTATTAGAGATGATATTGTGAGTACGTCAATGTTACCGCCACTGATTATACATGCAATATTTTTGTTTTTTATGTTTAATTTTTTCAGTGCAGCTAAAGGCAAAATTCCGGAAGTCTCTGCTATAAGTTTATGTTTTTCTACAAGCATCAACAATGCTTCTGTCATATCTTCTTCAGTTACTTCAATTATACCGTCTACATATTTATTAGCTATACTGTATGTTAAATCACCAGGTCTTTTTACTGCAACACCTTCTGCTGTTGTTCTGCAGCAGTCTAATTCTACAATATGACCTTTGTGAAGAGATGTTTTCATAGTGAGTGCACCTGTTGGTTCAACTCCCGTGACACGAATAGATGGTTTTAAGCTTTTAGCAATAAGGGCAATTCCGCTTATTAGCCCGCCGCCTCCAACAGGAACAAGTATTTCATCTATATCTGGAAGTTGTTCAATGATTTCAAGTCCGACGGTTCCTTGTCCACATATTACATCATAATCATCAAATGCATGTACAAAGGTATATCCTTTTTCTTTTGAAAGCCTCAAAGCTTCTTTGTATGATTCATCATAAACATTTCCGTGTATAACAACTTCTGAACCATATGATCGTGTTCCTTCAACTTTTATGAGTGGAGTGACGTTTGGCATGACAATGACTGACTTTATACCTGATTTTTGTGCAGATAATGCAACTCCCTGGGCATGATTTCCGGCAGAAGAAGTAACGACTCCTCTTGATTTTTCTTCATCGCTTAGGTTTGCAATTTTATTAAAAGCACCTCTGACTTTGAATGAACCTGTAACCTGCAAGTTCTCAGGTTTAATATAAACGTTGTTGCCATACTCCTTGCTAAAGAAATCACTGTATATTAAATCTGTTTTCTTGATTGTTCCCTTGAGATTTTGTGCTGCATTTCTTATTTTTTCTTCATGATTAATGTTTTCAAAATCAAAGATATTTGTTTTCATATGTTACCTCCAATAATACTAATATTTATTTTAATTGAATTATCACAGTTGACCTACCAACCATTTTCTTCTCCCTTACAGTCGAGAAAATGGGGTTAGGGCCTTACGCAGTCTCGAGAAAATGGGGTTAGGGCATACAAAAAACGGGTATTCTCGAAAGGACGAGAAAACCCGCGGTACCACCTTAATTGTGTAAAACACCTCTTTATCAGTTCTAATAAACATAGGCATTCTAACGGTGCCAAACGCAATTTCTTAGTTAATATATCAATAATGATTATTATTCGGAAAAGTTCTCTGGAGTGATATGTGAATATTTATACTGCTGTTTTACACCAATCAACAGCTCTCTGTAAGCATAAGATATACACCTGTCTCCTTCAACGAAGTAGATTTTAAATTTGCTTATGATTTTATATCTAAAAAAATAGTTTGTCAAGAAAAAGATTTTATTAATTTTTTTAAAAAAGTTCTTGACAATGAAATTTAATTTTTGTATACTAATACAAAGCAAATCAAAAAGCTTTGACGGAGACAAAAATATCTGAAATAACTTTAGAGAGCCGATGTTTGGTGAAAATCGGTGTTAGAGGGTATAAAATGATCACTCCAGAGCTTCCAAGTTGAATTAGAGTAGACGAGGACGTATTCCTGCGTTATAAGGATAGAGTTCAAAAAACAATGTTTTTTCGACTTGAATGAGGCGATATTTTTTTATCGTAAAATAGGGTGGTACCGCGAAAGACCTTTCGTCCCTATACACATACATACATATGTGTATAGGGATGAGAGGTTTTTTTGTATGCCCTAACCCTATTTTTCCGACCAGAGGGAGAGAAAAATAGTGGTAGGTCAACCGCAATGAGTTCCCAATTTATACGAGCGGTAGCGAGTAAATGAATTGGTGAACGAAACTGCGAATCCTAACTACATTATTCAGAGTTTTTTTCTGAAAAATGGGTTGGCAGGTCAAAAATAAAAATGGAGGTAAATAGAATGTGTAGAACAGTTAGTTTTAAAGTATCAAGCGGTATGGATTCAGCGGTTAGAGTATTAACAACACTTAGAAGAAAGCAATTTGATGTTAAGGAATTTTCTATGGTTGGAATTGATTCAGGTAAATCAGAGTTTAAAGTAACCTTACTTGATGAAAAAAATTTAGGATTGGACAGGGCAATACTTCAGATGAAAAAACTTATTGATGTTTATGATGTAATGGAAGTTCAGTGATAACAATTATTAAGATATTGTAAGCGTATCGAAAGCAGCATATACTATAGAAACACAAATATTAAAAATAAATATTGAAAAAAAAAAGGGACATTTTTAAAAAAGTTGTATTGACAAAATTCAGTTGTGTAATTATAATGAGAAAAATATATTTTATTATAAAAGCAATGATGGAGAATAAAGATACAGATTTAGTTTTCAAGAGAGTCAGCGTTGGTGTGAGCTGATAAATTGATTTGTATGAATAACTCAGCTCCGGAGCACTCTTACTGATGTTGTGAATGCTGAAGTTAGGGCACCGACCTGTGTTAACGGTCAATGAGGCGGCTTTGCCGCAAAGTAGGGTGGTACCACGGATGACAACTTCTGTCCCTATATATAAACTATTTTATATATAGCGATAGGAGTTTTTTTATATTTAAATATATTAAACTATAAAATTTTTTAGGAGGAAAGACCAAGATGGGAAGAATGTATTATGATAAGGATGCAGATTTGAAATTATTAGAAGGCAAGAAGGTAGCTATAGTAGGATATGGAAGCCAAGGACATGCACACGCTCTTAACTTGAAAGAGAGTGGAGTTGATGTAGTTGTTGGATTAAAAGAAGGAAGTAAATCAATTGCAAAGGCTCAAGCTGTTGGTTTAACTGTTAAAAGCGTTTCTGATGCAGCTAAAGAAGCTGACATTATAATGATATTAGCACCTGATACAGCTCAAAAACAAATATATGATGAATGTATAGCTCCAAATTTACAAGAAGGTAATGCTGTAGCTTTTGCTCATGGATTTAACATTCATTTTAAACAAATTGTACCACCTGCAAATGTTGACGTATTTATGGTTGCACCAAAGGGACCTGGACATTTAGTTAGGAGAACATATAGAGATGGCAAAGGCGTTCCCGATGTATTTGCAATTCATCAGGATTATACAGGAAGATGTAAAGATATTGCACTGGCATATGCAAAGGGAATAGGTGGAACCAGAGCGGGTGCTATAGAAACAACATTCAAAGAAGAAACAGAAACAGATTTATTTGGAGAACAGGCAGTTCTTTGCGGTGGTGTAACTGAACTTATCAAAGCAGGTTTTGATACATTAACAGAAGCGGGATACCAACCAGAAATAGCATATTTTGAATGCTTACACGAAATGAAACTTATTGTAGACTTAATATACGATGGTGGATTTGAAAATATGAGATATTCTGTATCAGACACTGCAGAGTATGGCGACTATATGATAGGCAGAAGAATAATTAATGAAGATACAAGGAAAGAAATGAAAAAAGTTCTTTCGGAAATTCAAACAGGTCGTTTTGCCAGCAATTGGATTTCAGAAAACCAAGCTGGGAAGCCTATGTACCATGCAATGAAAAACATGGAATTAGAACATCCTATAATAGAAACAGGCAAGAAATTAAGAGGAATGATGTCTTGGATAAGCAACAATGCACAAGATGATGAAAAATAAATAAGAAAAGGTGAAAATATGAAGCTATCAGGCTCACAAATAATTTTAAAAGTTTTAAGAGAAAAAGGAATAGACACTTTGTTTGGATATCCAGGTGGTGCAGTGATACCCTTCTTTGATGCTCTGTATGATGAGCTTGATTACTTTAAGATGTATAGACCCGCACACGAGCAGAATGGTGTTCACGCAGCTGATGGATATGCCAGAAGTACCGGCAAATTGGGTGTTTTTATAGCGACATCAGGACCAGGTGCAACAAACACTATAACAGGTATAGCAAATGCATATATGGATTCGACACCTCTGTTGGTGATTTCCGGACAGGTTGCGAATTCATTAATTGGTAAGGATTCATTTCAAGAAGTTGACATAACGGGAATAACATTATCAGTTACTAAGCATAATTATTTAGTTCGTAAGGTCGAAAATTTAGAATCTGTAATCAGAGAAGCAATAGATGTTGCTGTAAGCGGGAGACCGGGACCTGTTTTAGTAGATATACCAAAGGATGTATTTGTAAAACAGTGTGAGTATATAGGTATTACTAAGGACAATATTGATTTTAATGAAGTTAATGAAGTTTCTAGTGAGGATATGATAGATAAGGCTGTTGATTTAATAAACAAGTCTCAAAAACCTGTGATATATGCAGGCGGTGGAATAAGAATATCTAAAAACGATGACCTATTGCTCAAACTGGCTGAAAAAACTGGGATTCCAGTTGCAAATAGCTTCATGGGTCTTGGAACAATTCCCAGAAATAATAAGCTATCGCTTGGATTTGTTGGGATGCATGGTTTTAAAGAAACAAATATGGCAGTTACAAATTGTGACTTGCTAATAGCTATGGGGGCCAGATTTAGTGATAGAGTTATTGGAAATCCAGATAAATTTGCACCAAACGCTAAAATTATACACATAGATATTGACTCTACAGAGGTAGATAAAAATACCTCACAATGCATACCGTTAATTGGTGACATGAAGGGCATTTTAATTAAGCTAATAGAAAAAGCAGATGAAAAAGGCAGAAATGATTGGTTGAATGAAATAATGTCCTGTAAAGTAAAATCTAATTTAGAAGGACAGTTTGTACCAGAAAATATATTGAGTGATATTAATAAAATATATAATAAAAATGCTATTGTGGTTACTGATGTAGGTCAACATCAAATGTGGACAGGACAATTTTGGAAATTCAACAAATCAAATGAATTTATAACTTCCGGAGGACTTGGAACCATGGGATTTGGGTTTGGTGCGGCTATTGGTGCTCAAATAGGTAATCCAAACAAAAAGGCTATATTTATTACAGGTGATGGAAGTTTCAGAATGTCATGCGAAGAGCTTGTAACAATTTCAAAATATAAAATTCCGGTAAAAATTATTATGTTAAATAATAATACCCTTGGTATGGTGAGACAATGGCAAAGAATGTTTAGTCGAGCGAGGTATTCTGAAACAGATAATTATGACGATGTTAACTATCAAAAACTTGTAGATGCATACGGAATAAAAGGATACAAAGCGGAATCATTAAAAGAGCTTAATGATATATTAGAGAAAACATATAATATTAATGAAGCAATTTTTATAGAATGTAAAATTAGCCCAGAATGCAGTGTTTATCCTATAGTTCCTCCAGGCAGACCAATAGATGAACTTTTATTGAACGGATGATAAATAAAAAGTGAGGTGTCAGTATTCGGCACCTCACATACATATTATAATCATAATCTAATGTTGTGAAAGTTATAATTCTTACGAATATTATAAGATGAATTTACAACAATAATCGATATGCTTAATGAAACTATTAAATATGCTAATGTTTCAGGTACTGCTAAAACTGCAATTTCAATTACCGGATGTATGAAACTTGAGAGAGTAATTGCCATAATACCCCATATAAGTGAAAACTCTAAACATATATAAGAATGTAAATTAAAATAGTTTTCACTATAGTCCCACATTTTATGATGAAAAACTCTATCGAGAGTAAATCCCACTACATATTCAAAGAATGTCACTGTTGCCATAGAACTGATTGTAGCTGTGAGCAAGGCTATAAATCTATTTGAAAAAGATATTTCACATATTGTAAATAGTTGAATTATTACAACTCCACAAAGTCCATATAAGGGACAAAAATAGTTTGTCAAAAATCCTTCTCTTCTTGTTCTCTTTTTATTTATTATGGTTCCAAATGCACTTTCTAAAATAAATCCTCCAAAGCCATATATCAAAAAAAACATAATTAAGTATATTAAGCTGTATTGCATATTTTATATCTCCTTTACTGATATTTTGCTTTTCAAGTTATAATATTTTCTGGAGAATTTATAAAAATATGCTTCTAAAATCAAATAATAAATGCCAATATTTGTTCAATAATGCAATAAAATCTCTTTATGTATTTTTAATGCTTCACTAATGCTTTGACATTTTTCATAGTTGTTGTATTGATGCTTTTAAGTAAAATTAGAAATACTAAATAGAGTAAACAAAGAATTGCTATTGCTGATAATAATGCAAATATCTTTGATGAGGTACTTGATAAAAATAAAACAAACAGTGTTCTAGAAGCTACAGATGATAGTAAGGAAGCAATTATTGGCTTGAAAATCCAGTTGGATACATCAAAAATAATACAAGATACCTGTAAAAGTCTAATTAAATATAATATTGTATTTAGCAGCGTTGTAACGAAAAGTGCCAATATGTAAGCATTAAATCCGTATATTGGAATTAAAAAGTAAATAATCGCAATTTTCACTATGGATTCTATAATATTTATTTTAAAAGAACTAACCTGTTCACCAAGCGCATTTAACATAGAAGATATAACCATATTTAAATACATAAAAGGACATACAAACGAAATGATTTTGAGCATAACTCCAACCTGTGAGTCATTATAAACAGTCATTCCTATTTCATCAGGAAAACAAAGGAATAAACTTACAACTAAAATTCCAGAAAGTGCTGTGAAGTGCAAAACTTTTGATAACGTATAAGTGACTTTCCTTTCATTTGAAATTGCATTATCACCAGCTACAGAAGGTATTAGAATAGAAGCAAGTGAAGTGAGGAATGATGATGGAAAAAATAACAAAGGTAAAACCATTCCTTTAATCATGCCATACAGGCTCATTGCATGAACTGTAGATGAACCATACAGGATAAGCCTAGACGGTATCAGTATATTTTCTACCATTCTTAATATTGAATTTACATATGATGTAGCAGATAGCGGAATAGATATTCCTAAAATTTTATAAATCATATTGTCTGACTTTGTTTTAATTTTGTTTGAATACGGCTTTTTTTCTATTACGTATAAAAACCAAATATAAATTAGTGAAAATATTTCTTCAATTGTCATTCCTATTGAGACTGCAGCACAACCATAGCCAAGTCCCTTTGGAAGATAATAATTCATTATTGAAAAAATTACAAAAACCCGAATTATTTGTTCTAGTATTTGCGCACTTGCTGGTTTAGCAACTTTTCCGACGGCATAAAAATAACCCTTATAGCATGAAGAGACAGCAATTACAGGCAAGCTTGGAACGAGGTATAGTAATGATAATACAGTTCTCTCGTCTCTTAAAATATTTACTCCTACATAGCTAGCAAAATAATACATTAAAAATGCAGCAAAAAAACCGGTAAAAAAAGATAAAGCAATAGATTGATTCAATACTTTTTTAGCATTTGAATAGTGACGAAGAGCAAGTTCTTCTGACATAAGCCTTGAAACAGCAATTCTTATTCCGGATGTAGATAAGGTAACCATAAGCATGTAAAATGAAAGAATAAGCTGATATAAACCAATGCCTTCAGCTCCCAAAACATTTGCCAAGTATATACGAAATACAAATCCTACTATTCGCGTTATAGTTGTAGAGACGGTTAAAATTAATGTACCTAAAATTAAATTTTCCTTTTTCATAATGCACTCCTATTTTCAGCTTCATATAATAATATGCTGATACCACAATTAAAATGCCGCAAAATGTGCAATATAAATAGGACGTCTTAGACGTCCTTGCCGTTAGAGGGGGTGCTCAGTAAAAATGCTTAGTACTAAGCATTTACGCCGAAGGGGGACATAGGTCCCCCTAGCGGAAGTTGCGTAGCAACTCTTTTTAGATATTTTAATTTGGAATTAGAGTGGATAATTCTTTTTCAATTTTTTGCAGCTCATCAGGTATATTTATATGTTGTGGACATTTAGAAATACATTCACCGCATTTAGTACAGTTATGCGCCTGAGATTTTTCAGAAACATTTTCAAAGTAATTTTTATAAGTTAATTTCTTGTTTTCAGTTTTTTTGTAATTGTTATATATTTCAAAAATTCTAGGAATATCTACACCAAAAGAGCAATCCATACAATAGCGACATCCTGTGCATGGTACAGGTTTTATTTTTCTAAGTTCACCAATAACCGTGTCAATTACTTTCAATTCATCAGTATTTATAGATTCAAAATTTGACATAGTATTTAAGTTATCATTTAATTGTTCCATATTTGACATACCGCTTAATACGGTCGCAACATTGGGTAAAGAAGCAACCCATCTTATTGCCCAAGAAGCAATACTCTTGTCAGGAGCATAATTTTTCATATGCATTTCAACTTGAGGTGCAAATGAAGCTAAGAAGCCACCTCTGACCGGTTCCATTACAAAACAAGGTATATTATGCTTTGCAACAATATCATAAGCTTCTTTTGCATCATCTTCGGAATAATCCCAATAATTAATTTGGAGTTGAACAAAATCCCATTCGTAATTAGAAACTAGTTTTTCTAAAATATCATTCTTGTCATGGAATGAAAACCCCATATATTTTATTTTGCCTTCTGCTTTTTTCTTTTTCATAAAATCATATAAATTAAATTTTTCCATTATTTCTGCTCGTTTTGATCCCATAGCGTGTAAGTGATAAAAATCAAAATATTCAGTTTGACATTTTTCAAGCTGCTCATTAAAATATTTTTCAGCATCATCTTTACTTTTTATTTCCCAAATAGGAAGTTTATCTGCAAGAAAATAACTTTCCCTTGGAAATTCAGTTAACACTTTTCCCAAAAAAATTTCAGATTTGCCGTCATGATATGGATATGCTGTATCAAAATAATTTAAACCATTAGCAATTGCATGATGTATCATTTTCTTAGAAGCTTCAAAATCAATTTCATTATTTACAGTCGGAAATCTCATACATCCAAATGCTAACAAAGGAAGATCAAAACCAAATTTTTCTATGTACTTTTTCTTCATAAAAACACCACTTTCCTTAATAATTTTAATGATATCATCAATAATAATATATATTATAACATAACTAAAAATAAATTAAATAATTATTTGCTAAATTATAGTGTAAATGGATTATTATAAATTAACTAAAATTATTTTAATAATATATTGACAAAACCTAATGATTGATATATGATTAATTTATCCGATACCCCCTGGGGGTGGGGTGGGATATAATTTATTTGGAGGCAAATATGAAAGCAGACAAAGTTAGTATAAACCGGTTACTAAAAACGGCGGCTGGTCAAATTGAGGGAATATCGAAGATGGTTGAAGAAAATAGGTACTGCATTGATATTTCCAATCAGATTTTAGCGGTTCAATCTATTCTCAGAAAGGCTAATAAAGAAATAATAAAAGCACATATGGAATCGTGCGTCAAAGAGGCTTTTGAGAAAGGAAATGAGGCTGATAAAATAGAAGAGGTGGTCTCCCTTATAGATAAATTTTCTAAATAAAAGGAGGAGTGACATATGAAATCACAAAAATTTAATGTTACTGGCATGACATGTTCGGCATGTTCGGCTAGAATAGAGAAAAATATAAATAAAACTGAAGGTGTTAAAGAGGTAAATGTAAATCTTTTAAGCAACAGTATGATGGTTAAGTATGATGAGTCAATAATAAATGAAAAGGATATAATTAAGGTTGTCCAGGATACAGGATACGACGCATCTTCGGCTGAAGGCAAAAAATCACCAGACAAAAATCAGGATTCCAAATCAAATGCAGAATTAGAATTTAAGGAAATGAAAAAAAGGCTTATTATTTCATTTGTGTTTGCAATTCCACTTCTTTATATTGCCATGGGTCATATGCTCAATATGCCGTTACCGAGTATATTCCGTGGTCCGGAGAATGCATTGACCTTTGCCTTTACGCAGTTTTTACTTTGTCTTCCTGTAATGATTATAAATAAGAAATATTACACAATAGGTTATAAAACATTATTTAAAGGATCACCTAATATGGATTCTTTAATTGCGATAGGAACATCTGCAGCTTTTGCATACGGGGTTTATGCAATATATAAAATCGGATATGGACTGGGTCATATGGATATGGATTTAGTTATGAAATATTCGATGGACCTATATTTTGAGTCAGCAGCAATTGTTTTAGCACTTATAACACTGGGTAAATTTTTTGAAGCCAGAGCAAAAGGTAGGACTTCAGATGCAATCAAAAAGCTTATTGATTTATCGCCGAAAACTGCATTGGTAGAAAGAAATGGAATTGAGGAAGAAATCCCTGTGGAAGATGTAGTCAAGGGAGATATAATAATTGTTAAACCGGGTCAGTCGGTACCTGTAGACGGAGTTATTACATTTGGAACTACATCAATTGATGAATCAATGCTGACAGGTGAAAGTATACCTATTGAAAAAGAAATAGGTGACAAGGTAATTGGTGCAAGTATAAATAAATCGGGATACTTTAAATTTGAAGCTCAGAATGTAGGAGATGACACTACACTTTCCCAAATAATACGTCTGGTTGAGGAAGCGAGTTCATCTAAGGCACCAATTTCAAAGCTTGCAGATAAGATAAGCGGTATATTTGTTCCGGTAGTAATTACAATTGCTGTAATTTCTACAATAGTGTGGTTGATTTTAGGTGCAACATTTGAATTCGCCCTTTCGATAGGAATAGCTATTTTAGTTATATCTTGTCCATGTGCTTTAGGACTTGCAACACCTACCGCGATAATGGTCGGTACCGGCAAAGGCGCGGAAAACGGAATACTTATAAAATCAGCAGAGTCATTAGAGATTGCTCATAAATTGCAGACTGTTGTCATGGATAAAACGGGAACAATTACAGAAGGTAAACCAAGAGTTACTGACATATTGTCCAGTGGAATAAGTGAAACAGAAATGTTAAAGATAGCAGCATCAGCAGAAAAAGGTTCCGAGCATCCTCTAGCAGATGCAATAGTTGAAGAAGCAAAAAACAGAAAACTTGATTTATATGATGTATCTAATTTTAAAGCAATACCTGGTCAGGGATTGGAAGCTGTTGTCAATAATAAGAAATATTATTTAGGTAATATAAGACTAGTAAATGACAAAAACATCAATATTAATGATTATGAAGAAAAAAGCGTTCAAATTGCAGAAATGGGTAAGACACCGCTTTATTTCACAGATGAAAGTGATGTTTTGGGAATTATAGCAGTTGCCGATGTAGTTAAACCTACAAGCCAAAGAGCCATAAAGGAATTTGAAGCAATGGGTATAGAAGTTGTAATGCTTACCGGTGACAATAAAAAAACAGCAGAAGCAATAAGAAAGCAGCTTGGTATATCAAGAGCTATTGCAGAAGTTTTACCTCAGGACAAAGAGAGAGAAATAAGAAAAATTCAGGAACAAGGCAGAAAGGTGGCTATGATTGGTGATGGTGTAAATGATGCACCGGCACTAGCCAGAGCTGATGTAGGTATAGCAATTGGTGCCGGAACAGATGTAGCTATTGAATCAGCAGATATAGTATTGATAAGAAGTGATCTGCTAGATGCAGTAACCGCAGTACAATTGAGTAAAGCTACAATCCGAAATATAAAACAAAACTTATTCTGGGCATTTATTTATAATGCAATAGGCATTCCACTAGCGGCAGGAGTATTTTACACAATACTTGGCTGGAAGTTAAATCCAATGTTTGCCGGAGGTGCAATGAGTTTAAGTTCTGTTTCCGTAGTATCTAACGCATTGAGACTTAAGTTTTTTAAACCTACAAAGATGATAAATGATACAGAATCAGCTGAAAAGACAGAAAGTATAGTTATAAATAATGATGAAAAAGCCAATATAAAAAAAGACTTTTCAAATAATAAAAATAATGGAGGAAATAAAATGAAAAAAACATTAAAAGTAGAAGGTATGAGCTGCGGTCATTGCAAAGCAGCAGTGGAAAAAGCATTAAAAGGAATAGACGGTGTTGATAATGCAGTAGTTGATTTAAACAGTAAAACTGCAGAGGTTACTTTAAATAAGGATATAAATAACGATGTATTGTCAAACGCAGTTACAGAAGCTGGCTATGAAGTAGTAGAAGTTAAATAATTAAAATATCGATGCGCGCTAAAGCGTATCGATATTTTTTTAAATTACTTAGAGTATTTCAAGAGACGGTTCTATTGTTTGAGCGAAATTTCAAATAAAAAAACCGTCTCTTAAAAATCTAAATTACTATTAATTAACCAATTAATTTTTGCTAGTTTTATACATTTTATGAATAATATGCAGATTTTTTGCAATAAAAGCATGATTGTTTATTTTTCAAGGTATTTTAGACCTCAAACCATCGGTTTTTTTAAATTGCTGCTTGCCTATTTGGGTAGAAGGCATTTTTATCTTTTTTTTCTGAACTGTTTTTATAATTATGCATTTATAGAGGCATAGAGAACAATTGTGCGAACAAATGCAATAATTTTTATTATTTATACATTTTATGAATAATATGCAGATTTTTTGCAATAAAAGCATGATTGTTT
>DALZMP010000002.1:0-94593 GCA_032006665.1 Sedimentibacter sp. | reverse complement strand
ATTTTTCAAGGTATTTTAGACCTCAAACCATCGTTTTTTTTAAATTGCTGCTTGCCTATTTGGGTAGAAGGCATTTTTATCTTTTCTTTGCTGAACTGTTTTTATATTTATGTATTTATAGCAGCATAGACAACCATTACTAATATATACAACTAAGAAAGAAATGTGCCAAACTTTTTTATTCTTAGGTACTTTTTGCTATTGCTGATTATTAGGTTATCCAAGTCCATAGGATGTTTTTATGTTAATGTTTTTTATATTTGGGGGCATTATCAATTGTTGTATACTAAGACATAATCATAAATCAATCAGAAAAAAATATTTAAATCTGCAAAAAATACTTGAAAATTGTTTTAATTTGTTATATACTATATGAGAAAATGTTTACATAGGTTGCATTTTTTTTTTAAAACTGAATATAAGATTATATATAGGGTGATGATGCTATGTGCGATTACAATACAGTCTATATTATAGGTGAATCTAGAACCAATATGGATAATGCAATAACTGTAATATATAATTCATTTTATATAGCTTTTGAGGTGAATGTAGAAACTGATGGGATCGTAGATGCAGGATGTTCCCATACTATGAGTATAACTGAAAAATTTATTAAAAGTGTTTTTATAGGCAAAAATATTAATGAATATGATAAAATAGAACAAGAGGTTAAAAGACGTTATCATGGCACTTCTCAGAAGGCCGTCATAGTATCATATAAAGATGCTTTAAAAAAATATCTGGAAGTTAAAAAAAAATATTATTAATATAGCTGCTTTGTTTATGTGATTTAGTACAACTATATCGGAGTAAATGAAACCCAGCAAAAACAAGTTTACTTGTTTTTTTGCTGGGTTTTTTGTATTTAAAAAAATAATGGAGGTGATGTTATGAGAATTAAAGATGAAAAAACATAGTTATTTGATAATTAAACATATAAATACTTAAAATGTATGTAATTAGTAAGCTGTATATAAAAATTTTAATATTATATAGGAGGATTTTAATATGTTATTTAATTTATCACCAATTTTTGCGCTAATACCGCTAATCATCTACATTATATTGGCATTCAAGGATATTAATCCTGTATTAAATGTTGTTATATGCGTAATTCTAAGTGCTATTATAACCATGCAGCCTTTTTCATCTTTAGGAGGAGTTTTAGCTGACTCACTAGGATCATTTTTAGGTATGATAGGCTTTATCATTATGCTGGGGTCAGCGTTAGGTGCAGTCCTTAAAAAAACAGGTGTTGCCGAATTCTTAGTTATGTCTCTTATGAAAAAAATAGGAATAGATAATGAAAAGAAAGCAATATTAGCATCAATGATAAGCTCAATAGTTCTTGTTGCGTTACTTGGAACTTTAGCAGGGGCAAATGCAATTATAGCTCCAATAGTAATTCCTCTTGTTGCTTTAATAGGAATTACTCCTTCAACTCTTGCTGCAGTTTTAATGGGCGCAGGAATTACGGGACTGTTCATAGGGCCATATTCTCCACAAGTCGTAACAATTATGGGGCTTACAGATTTGAATTATGGCAAATATCTGTTAAGCGTAGGACTCCCTGTTGCTATAGTATGTTGGATAGTTACATTTATTATGGCAAATAGAATTCAGAAAAAGACTAAAGGTATATATGTATACGAAAATGTTGAAAAAGCAAACTTAGATTACGTTGCCGGAGATGGCGCTAAAAGAGCAACCTTAGCATTTTGCATATCTATAATTGCATTAATTGCATATGGCATATACCTTCAAAGCGGATCTTCATATGCAATAATAGTCATTTCTGTAACAGCTATAATAACGGGATTAGCAGGAGGGCTGAAGCCAAATGATTTATTCGAAACAATGATTGAAGGCGCTGCTCGTATGATGTGGTTATTTATTATGTTTGTACTATTTACCCCTTTTATTACTTTTGTTTCAGAGGCAGGAGCATTTGAGTCTTTAGTATCATTAATAGAGCCACTTCTTCACTCACAAAGTAAAGTAGTATTTGCCTTAATTTCAAGCTTAACAGGAATCTTTGGTATAGGCGGAGCTGCTGTTGCACAGTCTGTTGTAATGGATAATATGTTTAAACCGCTTGTTACAAGTTTGAATATGTCATCAACATTGTGGGGGATGGTATTATTAGTTGGTTCACAAATCACATCATTTGCATATCCGGAGGCAGACATGCTTGGTCAAATGGGTCTTGCAAGATCAAAGGATATGAAAAATATGGTTAAGTTTGGAGTTACAATAACTGTATGTACATTGCTGCTTGTTGTAATTAGAGCGTTCTTTGGATAATATGATTGGAGTGAATGTTTATGTTAGAGAATAAAATAAGAGAGTTTATTGAAACACAAAAAGGAAATGTGGCGGTTGTAGTAAAGAATTTAAAAACTAATGAAGAAATAAAAATAAATGAAAATTTTGTATTTCCGTCAGCGAGCACCATCAAACTTTTAATAATGACAGAACTTTTTAAAAGGATTGATGAAGGAAAACTTAAGCTGGAAGATACAATTGAATTGACAGAAGATATGAAAACTGGCGGAGATGGTATACTCAAGGAATTAAAATATGGTCACAAATTTACCTTGGAAGAAATAATGACATTAATGATTATAGTAAGTGATAATATGGCTACAAATATATTAATAAGTTTACTTGGAATGAATAATATAAACGCAGCTATTCAGAATATTGGACTTAAAGGCACTATGCTGCAAAGAAAAATGATGGATTCTCAGGCTGCAAAAGAAGGAAGAGAGAATTTTATAACGGCTAATGACTTGAGCTGTGTTTTAGAACTTATTTACAAAGGTAAAAATATTAATAAACAGTATAGTGATATTATGCTGAATGTCTTAAAAAGGCAACAAGTTAGAGGTAGATTGGATTTATATTTGCCTGAAGAAGTAGTTATTGCGCATAAGACGGGAGATTTAGATAATCTTGAACATGATGCAGGAATAGTTTATTTGCCTAAACAAGAATATATAATTTGTGTTCTTACTAATCAAACAGATACTAATAAAGACGGACGAGAAATAATAGGTAAAATATCTAAAATGGTATATGATGAATATATGGAAAATTAATGATTTATAATCATGGAGGCATTAATGAAAATTATAGACATAAGACTAGGCAAAATATCGGTACCGCTTAGGGTGCCTTTTAAAACAGCATTGAGGACAGTTGATAGCGTGGATGACATCATCGTAGAAATTCACACTGACACAGGAAATATAGGATACGGAGAAGCCCCACCTACAGGAGTAATAACAGGTGATACGACAGGGTCTATTGTAGGTGCTATTAAGGAACATATAAAAAAATCTCTGATTGGTAAAAATATAGAAGAATTTGAAGACCTGATGATTACTTTAAATGACTGTATTTTGAAAAATACAAGTGCAAAGGCTGCTGTTGATATAGCTTTATGGGATTTGTATGGACAGCTTTATAATGCACCAATTTACAAATTGCTTGGAGGCAGAAGAAAATCAATTACAACAGATATTACAATAAGCGTTAATGAACCGGAAGAAATGGTAAGAGACAGTATAGAAGCATTAAAAAGAGGTTATGATACATTAAAAGTAAAAGTAGGAAAAAATTCTAAAAAGGATATTGAAAGACTTTGTGCGATTAGAAATGCTATAGGGTCCGATATAAATATACGAATAGATGCTAATCAGGGATGGAAACCTAAAGAAGCAGTACACATATTGCGTGATATGGAAGATAAAGGGCTGAATATAGAATTAGTCGAGCAGCCTGTAATAGCACACGACTTGAGTGGTTTGAAGTTCGTTAAGGATAATATAAACATACCTGTTTTGGCTGACGAAAGTGTTTTTTCTCCAACTGACGCACTCAAGATTATAGAGACAGGAGCTGCTGACCTTATTAATATAAAACTTATGAAAACAGGTGGAATATACAATGCTCTAAAAATATGCTCAAATGCTGAACTTTATGGAGTGGAGTGCATGATAGGCTGTATGCTTGAGGCAAAGGTAAGTGTAAATGCTGCTGTACATCTAGCTTGTGGAAAGGGTATTATAACAAAGGTAGATCTAGATGGTCCGGTACTATGTAGTGAAGACCCAGTTATTGGGGGCTCCATATTTGAAGAAAAACAAATAATAGTAAGCGAAGAGCCAGGTTTTGGAATTAAGGGAATAGAAAAAATTATATATCTAGATTAAGAATTAACATAAAACCAATTTTAGGGGACGTTTCTTTTGGTTTGAACTAGAAATCAAATCAAAGAAACGTCCTCTAAAATGTTTGTTTTTTAATACAATTAGGTTAAGTTGTTCTTTTAAAAATTTAATAATTGTTATATAATTAAATAAAAATATATTGAAAGAGAGGAATATTGTGGATAGTAAAAACTTCGATAATAAAGTACTTGAATTGAAAGATGAAATTATTAAAAGTGTTCAAGGAGCAGTAAGAATAAAAAGTGTTGAGGCAAATGATAAATCAGGATTTCCTTTTGGTCAAGGAGTGCATAATTCTCTTTTATATTGCTTAAAATTAAGCGAGGAACTTGGTTTTAGAACAAAAAATGTAGATAATATGGTCGGATATGCTGAGTATGGTGAAGGGGAAGAAATGATAGCAGTTCTGGGACATTTAGATGTTGTTCCTGAAGGCGATGGATGGACGTATCCTCCATATGGCGGAGAAATTCATGATAATAAAATATATGGAAGAGGTACCATTGATGATAAAGGTCCTATTATTGGAGCATTATATGCGTTGAAAGCTATAAAGGATCTAGGAATTTCACTAAAACGAAGAGTGAGAATCATTTTTGGTCTAAATGAAGAAACAGGTAGTTCATGTGTAAAGCATTATGTTAGTGTAGGAGAAGATTTGCCTGTTGCAGGTTTTACACCAGATGCGGGGTATCCCATTATAAATGGAGAAAAAGGAATTGTTGGATGCAAATATGTAAAGAAAATGAAGCCAGAAGGTCAGAAATACATAAAATGTATAAATGGAGGGATAGCTTCAAATGTTGTTCCAGATTATGCAAAAGCAGAAATTGTAATGGCAGAAAATATAAAGGGTGAAGCTGTTAAGCTTGCTGAAAAAAGAGAGAAAATCAAAGTTGAAATAACAGATTTTGGGATTATAGTTGAGGCTTTTGGATTATCTGCACACGGTAGTACTCCAGAAAGGGGAATAAATGCAATATCTGTATTATCTGAATATTTATCTCTATTAAATCTGGATGGAACTAGCGGAGAATTAGTAGACTTTATTAATAAGTATATTGGTAGAGATACCAGAGGAAAACTTATGGGTGTTTACATACACGATGAAATTTCAGGTGATTTTATATTAAACATGGGAATAATATCAGGTGATGAAAATGAAGTAGGCATTGTATTTAATATGAGATATCCCGTTACTAAAAAATATGAGGATTTTATAGATAAATTTAAAAATGTTATGAGTACTAACAATTTCGTCGAAGTATTTATTAAACATTCAAATAGCCTTTACATACCAGCAGATACAGATTTTGTTAAGAAGCTTAGAAAAGTATATGAAGAAAAGACTGGTGATATTGGTGAACCGATTTGCATTGGAGGAGGAACATATGCCAAATCAATGAAAAATATAGTTGCATTTGGTCCAATATTCAAAGGTGAGCCGGAAGTTGAGCATAAACCGGATGAGTATATTAAAATAGATTCACTTATAAAAAATGTGCAGATTATGGTCTCTGCAATATATGAATTAGCAAATTAAGAGGTTTTTAGGGGACGATTATTTTTGTTTGATTTTAAAATCAAACAAAAATAATCGTCCCCTAAAATAACTGTCCAAAAAACCTTATACTTGAAGTAAAACTATAATAATTGCAAATAAACTTGAACAAACAGATAAAAGATATAAGAATCTTACTGTCTGTTTTTGATTGAGTCCCTCTGCTATCAATCTGAAATGAATTTGGCTTGTATCACCGACATAAATAGGTCTGCCTTCTCTGATTCTTTTAAAAACAACAAAAATATTATCAAATATTGGGACTCCTAATGCTAATATAGGAATGAAGATTGATATAATTGTGGCTTGTTTAAATGCTCCCTCCAAGGATATCACAGCTAACATAAATCCCAAAAAAGTAGCCCCCGAATCTCCCATCAGTATTTTTGAAGGATATTTATTAAATTTCAAGTATCCTAAACATATTCCTACTAACATAATTGACATTAATGCAGAAATTTCACTTCCTTTTGCTAAGGCAACAAGAAAAAGAGTACCTGAAGAGATACAAGAAATTCCACCTGCCAGACCATCCAGTCCATCTGAAAAATTAATGACTGTTGTAACGCCAAATAGCCATGTAACTGTTAAAATAAATTGAAGCCAATTTGGTAAAAATATATAAGAATTGTTAAATGGTTCTATAAACCCTACAAACCTAATGTTTGCAATGTATATAATAACACATGCAAAAACTTGTACAGTCATTTTGGGTAAAGCTTTAAGATCTTTGCCCTTAATTTTATATGAATCATCAATTATCCCAATACCAAATATTAAAAAAGAGCTTATAAACATAGAAATTATTTTAATATCAAAGTCTCTGATAAAAATTAAAATGGTTATCCAGAAAGTAAAAAACATTCCAATTGATGCTAAGTAAGGTTTAGATTCTTTGTGTATTTTTCGGTCATTTAATTTTGGCTTTTCAACAAAATCAATTTTTAATGCTAATTTTATTAATTGAGGTGTTATAATCCACATCAATGAAAGTGTTAATAAAAATGCAAAAATATATCTTGTGTTCATTGTATTTCCCTTTCTTTTTTGCTTAAGCAATGTTATAATCATATGTTTTAAATATATACACTTTTTATACATATTTTTTGTGCGCAATTATTCTATTTTTAACCATTATACCAGCAATTATTTTTAATTTCAATTAGATTTTTGGGAATCTTAGATATGGTTTTTTGTTTGACACCCACTTGAAGAAATTATAAATTTTATGATATAATAAATATTAATTTTGAAGTGAATAAAACATTATTGATTTTTAGTGGACGATTCTTTCTGCTCAGACTATAGCCTAAACGAACCATCCCTTAAAATTCGAAATTTGAAAATTAAAGAAAGGATTGAAATGAAATTAATTAAATACAGAAGAACTTTATTTATTATATTAATACCTATATCATTTATTTTGACGCAAATTGCAAAATACAATATAAGTTTTGCTGAGCTTTACTCTACTGAAATATATCCGGTATTTGCTCAAAGCATTGGATTTATAACGGGCCTTTTTTCTTTTTCAATTGCAGAATTTTTATTGATATTAAGTGTTATATTATTAATTTCGTATACTTTGTTGACTATTATAAAATTATTGAGAAAAAGATCTATTAGATTTCTGAAAAACTACATTATTAATTTATTGGTTGTAATATCCATATTATATTTTTTATTCGTACTATTTTGTGGTATGAATTATTATAGATATGAGTTTACGGCATACAGCGGTCTTGAAATAAAAAAATCGTCAAAACAAGAGCTGATTCAACTTTGTGACAGTTTAATTAATGATGCAAATGAGTATAGAAAAAAATTAGGTTCTGATGAAAATGGTGTTGCAATTCTAGATGATGATAATATATATGAAGTATCTAAAAGGGCACAGTATTCATTTAATAATATTTCAAACAAATACGAAGTACTTAAAGGCAACTATCCCAAGCCAAAGCCGGTGATATTCTCAAGGGCGATGTCACACACACAAATAACTGGTATATTTTTTCCATTTACTTTTGAGTCAAATGTAAATGTAGATATACCATCATACCAAATACCTGCCACAATGTGTCATGAACTCGTTCACCTCAGAGGGTTTATGAGAGAAGATGAAGCTAACTTTGTTTCGTATTTAGCGTGCATTAGCTCTGGATATAATGATTTCGCCTATAGCGGAACAATGCTTGCATTAACATACAGCATGAATGCACTTTACTCTGAAGATTATGATGCCTTTGTGAAGTTGCATGAAAAATATTCTGAAGATGTTAAAACTGATATAATATATACGTCAAATTATTGGAAGCAGTTTGAAACAAAAATTGCAGAAATTTCACATAATGTAAACGATACATATCTAAAGGCAAATAATCAAGCTGATGGAGTAAAAAGTTATGGCAGAATGGTTGATTTATTGCTAGCTCTTCAAAGAAATAGATTTTAAGGTAGATTTTAAGGGATGGTTCTTTTTGATTAATCCAAAATTCAATCAAAAAGAACCGTCCCTTAAAATAAAGATTGTGAAAAAATGTGAAAAAATATCTTGACAATAATCACGCTTATTGATAATATATTAATATTATCTTATATAATTTTAGTTTACTAATTAATAAAGATGATCTTTTCATAACAATAGATAATGCTCTTTGTGGCAAAATAAGAGACATTAAATGACAAATTATGTTCCTACTATATAAATATCCACTATTTTAAGAATGCTTTGATTTAAGGAATTGTAAAGAAAAGCAGCTAGAAAAATATCTTTGAATTTTTACCATCAGCAGTGTTATTACAGTAAAAAAGAAATCGTTATCAATGCAAAATTAAATTCAGGTGAATTAAGCTCAGCATATTTAATGGACATAAATTTTATCCTGTTCTGATTTTGTTTATATTTACATTATCCCATAACAGGAAAAATTTATATATAAACATAACATAAAACCCAAAAACAATGGGTTTGGCATTTAAATAATGCCTGTTAAATCTATATTATTAGGAGGATTTTGATTATGAAAGGTTATGCGATGCTGAAAATCGGTCAAGCCGGTTGGATTGAGAAGGATGTTCCTAAATGCGGCCCTTTGGATGCCATATGTAAACCTCTGGCGATAGCTATTTGCACTTCTGATGTACATACACTTTGGGAAGGTGCAATCGGTGAAAGACATGATATGATTTTAGGTCATGAGTGTTGTGCAGAGGTAGTTGAGGTTGGCTCTCTTGTTAATGATTTCAAACCAGGAGACAGAGTTCTTGTTCCGGCTATTACTCCTGATTGGAATTCTTTAGAGGCTCAAGCTGGTTATTCGATGCATTCAGGCGGTATGCTGGCAGGCTGGAAGTTTTCCAATTTTAAGGACGGTGTATTTGCTGATTTCTTTCATGTAAATGATGCTGACGGTAACATAGCTCATCTGCCCAAAAATATTAATATAGTTGATGCGTGTATGCTGTCTGATATGGTTCCTACTGGATTTCATGGTGTGGAATTGGCAGACGTTCAGTTTGGTGATTCTGTTCTTGTAATCGGAATAGGGCCTGTGGGTCTGATGGCTGTAGCAGGTGCGGCGCTGCGTGGGGCATCTCGAATTATAGCAGTGGGAACTCGTCCTAAGTGCGTTGAAGTGGCTAAGAAATATGGGGCTGAAGAATTTATAGATTACAAGAACGGAAAAATTGAAGATCAAGTTCTTAAGATGACCGACGGCAAAGGAGTTGACAAGGTTGTTATTGCAGGCGGAAACGTAAAAACTTTTGAAGCTGCTGTTAAAAGCTTAAAGCCAGGCGGAAAAATAGGCAATGTCAACTATCTTGGCTCAGGAGACTATATAACTATTCCGCGTGTGGAATGGGGAGTAGGTATGGGACATAAACAAATTGTCGGAGGACTAATGCCAGGTGGACGCCTTCGCATGGAAAAACTTGGTGCACTGGTATCCTCCGGGAAACTTGATGTTTCTCATCTTGCTACACATGTATTTGACGGATGGGATCATATGGAGGAGGCACTTCTGATGATGAAAGATAAGACTCCGGATTTGATTAAGCCTGTAATTAAATTGGAAGATTGATATAAATAAACAACGGTCGGTATAAAGAAGATATTCCAGGTGCCGACCGTGATCTTTTTATTATGATATGCTTGTCGGATTTTTATTTAAGTAAAATTACATAGAAAAGGAAAAGCACTTTTATGAAAATATTAGTCATTTCTGGGCTTTTAGGTGCTGGAAAAACAACATTTATAAAAACACTTGCTGAAAAAACAAAACGGGACTTTGTAATTCTGGAAAATGAATATGGACAGGAGGATATTGACAGTGCAATTCTTCGGGAGAACAGCAACCTTAATATATATGAACTTACTGAAGGATGTGTTTGCTGCACAATGAAACAGAATTTTGCAACATCCATCCTTACCATTGCCAATACTCTTGATCCTGAATATTTAGTAATAGAGCCTACCGGTGTGGCAAAACTGAGCAATATTCTGGATAACATTCGCAGAATACAATATGAACATATAGCTTTGCTCAAGCCCGTTACTATATTAGACGGAAGTACCTTTGATGAATATATGAGGTCTTATGGAGATATTTATACCGATCAGCTTAAGGTATCTTCCAGAATTGTAATTTCCAAGATAGAACAGGCAGATGCAACGGATTTGCAGCAAATGAGGAATATTATTCTAAGTCAAAATAAGCATGCGGAGCTGATACTTTCGCACTATTCTGAACAGCCGAAAGAATGGTGGGACTCTTTGATGTCGGACTTTCTCGACCCTGCGCAGATGTCAAAAAATCAAAGTGAGGAATCTACGGAACTTGAGTCCATTTCTTTGACAGATATATCTCTGGATACTCCGTCAAAATTAATATTTTTTCTGGAGGCAGTGGTTTTTGGTGTATTTGGCAAAATTGTGCGCGCAAAAGGAATTTTGCCCTGCGGTCAGGAAGTGCTGCGTTTTGATGTGGTGAACCGTACATATTCAGTTACCGGCATGGACATAAAAGGTAAAGAAAAGTTTAGCTGTGTTTTTATCGGCACCGATTTGCGCCGTAGTTGGCTGAGAGAAATTTTGCAGATCACTTTCCGTGAGAGGATACGTGTAAGTCGTGGTCCCCATAGTAAGTTATATAAAAAAAAATAATTTTAAATATGGTTCTTTTTGTTTGACATTAATCAATCAAAAAGAACTGTTGCCTGAATTGCATCAAAATTAAATATTGTATTAACATAAATAAAATTTCATTTTTGGGATAAAATAACTAAACCATAAATGAAAGGAGATTATGTAATGTCAAAAATAAGTTGTACAGTTACAAATTGCTTTTATAATAGAACAAATGGCTGTACTGCACCAGCTATAAAGGTTGATGGTAAAAAGGCTTTTGAAAGCCGAACAACAAATTGTGACACTTTTATACAACAAAAACCAGGTATGATGAGTTCTGTTGATAACCCAAGACAAAGAACTGAAATATCTTGTGCTGCAACTAATTGTGTTTACAACAAGGAAAAAAGATGTGATGCCTCTGATATTTTAGTTAATGGGAAAAATGCTAAAGGTCCAGTTGAAACTTGCTGTAGTACGTTTAAATTCCATGATTAAAACTGCTTAGCAAAATATGATGCCTGAATTTTCAGGTATCATATTTTTATTTAATGAAGAATTTAGATGTACATAATAATTTGGAACTTACTACCCATTTATCCGTCTAATTAAATAAATGAAAGGAGTGAAAATCAATGAAAATAAGCAAGACTTTGTGTAAGATATTTATCTTAACTATGATTTTGGCTATTAGTCTGGGAGTGTCTGTATTTGCAGAAAACGAAGAGATAACAGTATATGTGAATAATGAAAAAGTTAAATTTGATGTAAATCCTATGCTTGAAAATGGTAGAGTTTTAGTTCCGCTGAGAGGTGTGTTTGAGAAGCTGAATGCAAAGGTAGATTGGAACAAGAATATTATGCAAGTGATAATTAAGGATGAAAACAATGAAATAGAAATGATGCTTGATAAGAATAAAGTTATGGTAAATGGTGAGATTAGGGATATTGATACATCAACTAAAATGATAAACAGCAGAACATTTGCACCACTTAGATTTATCAGCGAGAACCTAGGTCACGATATCAGCTGGGACGGAGATACTAACAGTGTGTATATTACTACAAATAAAACATCTTCTGTTGACAAAAATATTGTTTCTACCGTTGGTACGAAGGATAACTTAATTGCGCTTTTAGAATATAATTCGAAAATTTACAATTATGTTGGCTTGATGCGTCCATTGACAATTGAGAAAAATATGGATACTGTTTCCGGAACAGCTGCAGAAGCTCCTTCTGTATCAGAAAGAAATGATAGTTCAAATACTAACAATCAAGTTGAAGGTGTTGAAGAGGGAGACATTGTAAAAAATGATGGTGAGCATATTTTTATAAAATCATATGATAAAGTAAAAATAATAGATTCAAATCCAAAACAACCTAAAATAATATCACAAGTTGATGTTCCTGAAAATATGGATATTAATGAAATTTACATAACAGAAAAAAAATTAGTTGTAATAGGTCAAAATAATTATTATCATATATATAATCAAAATGATGAAACAAATGAAAAGATGAAAATAGGTATTATGCCCCCAACATATTATGACAACAGATGTGACGTTCTTATTTATAATATAGAGAATATTGAAAAACCTATATTAGAAAGAGAGTATTTGTTTGATGGCAGTTATACTTCCGGCAGAACTATAGACAATAGTTTATATCTTGTTACAACAAAGTATTTCAATGTTAATTATAATATCTTTGATAAAGAAAGCATAAGTATTCCTCTTCCGACTTATACGGATTGTATTACAAATGAAAAAACAGAAATAGGCTTTGACAAAATAAAATATTTTCCTAATTATGTTGATTCAAAATATATGTTGACGGTGGGAATCAACTTAGCCGATGAATATTCAAAGCCTGATGTAGATGCATACATAGGCTCAACAGAATCAATCTTTGTTTCTAAAGATAGCTTATATGCTACTGTTACGGATTTTTCGTATGAGGCAGAAACAAAATCTATTGATCTTTATAACCCTGTTTATAGTGTAAACACTGTGATATATAAATTTGGTTTAAAGGATGGATATATCAATCCGGTTGTACAAGGAAAAGTTCCCGGTAATATTGTAAACCAGTTTTCAATGGATGAACATGATGGATTACTTAGAATAGCGACAACAACGGGCGCAATATGGCAAACCGGTCAAAATGAATCAAAAAATAATATTTATATTTTAAATGATACTTTAAATATAATAGGAAAACTAGAAGGCCTAGCACCAGGAGAAAAAATATATTCAACCAGATTTATGGACGACAAAGTTTATATGGTGACATTTAAGCAAGTAGATCCTCTGTTTGTAATAGATACATCAAATCCAAACAAGCCAAAGGTTCTTGGATACTTAAAAATTCCAGGTTACAGCACATATCTTCATCCTGTTGACGAAACTCATATTCTTGGATTTGGCTATGAAACTGTACAGAATGAATGGGGTGGACTTAGTACAGGAGGATTTAAAATTTCAATGTTTGATGTAAGCGATGTAAATAAACCTAAGGAGATATCAACAGACATCATAGGGAAAAGTGGAACGTATTCTGAACTATTGAATAATCATAAAGCATTAATGTTTTCACTGAATAAAGGAATCATGGCATTCCCAATTAGCCGAGCAGGAGATAACTATACAAATGATTTTGTAGGGGCATATGTTTATAATATAAATAACGATAATTTAGAATTAAAAACACAAATAACCCATATGGAAAATATCAAAAGTGAATATACATATGGATATGAAATAAAAAGAATTATCTATATCGGAGATTATTTATATACTTTTTCAGATAATATGATGCAAGTCTATGCAATAGATAATAACAGTAAAATAAGTGAGCTATATATTAAATAAATGAAAAAGAGGGCAAAGCCCTCTTACTCATTTTACTTATTTTCTATATGATTTTGCAAAAATTCTTTGCCCCTTTTCGTAAGAAATGCACCGGAACGTCCTTTTCCAAATTCAATAAAATTTATATTGCATAAACCACTTAACAATATTCGGATTTTATATTCACTGACATTATAATTTTCTTGTTTTAAAACTTCAAGTATTTTTCTCCTTCCACCTCCAAAATTGTACACTACCTCCAAAATTTTGATTATTATATTTTTGTCGTTAATGCTAATATCCTCTAAAAAATCTTTTGTGGTATCAGCTTTTTTATCATATGCTTCTTCTAATATATATTCTGGAAGATGCTCCATTCTAATATGTCCATTTGAGATGTTTGCCATATATTCTATGCAATTTCTTAGTTCTCTAATATTACCCAGCCATGAAAAGTTTGTCAAAAATTTCATTACTTCATGTTCTATGGTGGTATTGCTAAAGTTTTCATTATATAAAAAAAATTTAATTAATAAAGGTATGTCGTTTGTACGTTTTCTAATAGGTGGTATATTTATAATTAAAGTATTTAGTCTATAATATAAATCCAGTCTAAAATCTCCGCTCTTTACCAATTCTTTTAAATTTCTGTTAGTTGCTGCAATTACTCTTACATCTATAGAAATAATTTCTTCGCTTCCTAATCTCATAATTTCTTTTTCTTCTAATACTCTAAGCAATTTTGCCTGAGTTTCTCGATTTATGTCGCCTATTTCATCTAAAAATAAAGTACCCTTATGCGCCATTTCAAAATACCCTAATTTTCCACCTTTTCTTGCGCCTGTAAATGCCCCTTCCTCATATCCAAACAGTTCACTTTCCAGTAAAGTGGAGGGTAATGAAGCACAATTTATAGCAATGAAGGGAAAACTTTTTCTTGAAGATTCATTATGTATGGACTGTGCAAACAATTCTTTGCCTGTTCCGCTTTCACCTGTAATTAATGTAGGTTTATCAATTTTTGATACAATTTTTGCTTTTTTAACGCAATCCTTTATTTCTTTGCTTTCTCCTATTATACTTTCAAAAGTATATTTAGCTATATGTCCTTTTTTGATTAGTTGTCTTCTTAAAGTGTTTTCCAAGTTCATAATTTCTGTTATATCTTTTATTAATACAATATAAATATCATCAGAATTCTCTTTTTTATTAATTATTTCCTTTGAAATCAATATATTTTTTCCATTTTTCATTTCTACTAATTTATTTTTAAATTCATGTTTAAGGGAAAGCATTTTAAATATATCATTAAATTCATTTATTTTTGTCAAGTTTAAATTTAGTATAACTTTATTTATGTTGAACATGGTTAGCATATTGCTGTTATAATTTATAACATTAAAACTTTTGTCAAATATAATTATGGCATAATCAATACAATTCATTATAGTTTGAAACTGAGTTTTAGTAAGTTCAGAGTTATTGTACATATCATTTATAAAGTTATATGGAGTCATCAAATCTTGACAATAAGAATATATTCTGTTTTCTAAGGTATCGTCTAAAACTTTAGCGTTTATAGCTATATCCATCAATGTTGAAAATGCAATTTTTCTTTTGCCTAAACTTACTATTTTACTTATGTTTTCAGGTACTATAGCAGAATTTTCGCCTACAATAGCTAAATCATAGTCTTTATCAAGTGAATCACTTTCAGGATTATACACTTTAAGATTTAAATTTCTTACACCTAATTCATAAAGTATTGAAGCTGTTTGAAGAGATACAGAATAAAAATTAAAACATATAAGGGCATTTGTGTTTTCTGGAAATGTTTTCAAATAATCTATTTTATTTTTCAGAAAAGAATAATTTAAATATATTACTTTACAATCATCTTTAACATAGGGTTTGACTAAAGTAAATGTATTTGGATTAGTTATTATTATAATATCTGCATTATAAAAAATGCTTATACTTTTAGGATTGCTATATTCAGTTTCCAAACTGTATGATACTATTTCAAAATAATCGCTGAATACACTTGTTAATTCAAAATAATACATGTTTCTTATTTCATTTCTTATAGTTACTAATGCGAGCTTTTTTTTCATATTACCTCCATGAAATTAGCTTTTTTAAACAACAGACCTATAATCAATCTAAAAACATCCCAATTTAACCCCAAAATCATATGATTAAAGTATAAAAAAATAAGAATATTACTTATTTTTATAAAGTTTAAAGGATTTAAATTAATTTTTATTATACTACCGGGATGAAAATTAATCAATGCTTATATTAAAAAATACAGAAGTAAATAAAAAATATATAAATTTAAAATAGCTGCATATATAAATGGTTTGAAAGAATCATTTATATATAAATATTATTAATTTTACATACATGGCATGATTATTGCTTAAATAATTTTTATAGCGCGTTATAATTATAAAGAATCAGGAAGTGATAGAATTAATGAATAATTTGTATTTAGATATTTTTATGGCTTTTTTAGGACCGGGATCATTAACATTTGGAGGGGGGCCTGCATCAATACCGTTAATACAAAAGGAAGTGGTTGAAACTTATAAATGGATGTCTGTACAAGAGTTTACAGATTCGTTGGCATTAGGAAACACCTTGCCCGGTCCCATAGCTCCTAAAATGGCTTCTTTAATAGGGTATAAAATGGGCGGAGTTTTGGGTTCTCTTGTAGGGATAATAGCTACTGTAGCACCAACTGCAATAGCGATAATTTTATTATTTGGAATATATAATAAATTTAAAGATGCGTCATGGTTAAAGGGAATGATGGCGGGTGTTAGACCGGTTGTAATGATAATGTTGGCTCAGGCAGCATGGACAATGATACCAACCTCTTTGACCGGCATTAAAACTGTTATTGTATGTGTCATAGCAATAGTGGGATTAGGTGTAATTAAGGTTCACCCACTAATAATGATATTACTTGGATTAGCATATGGAGGCATACTGCTAAGACCATAGTAATGTTGCTTATTTAAGATTTTGACAAAAACTAAATATAATGATATAAAGGAGGTAATTATGTATTTATTTTTATTAATTACATTAGGTTTATTTGCTATTGGAGATATTCTTGGAGTTGCGACCAAAGCGAAACTATCATCTGTATTTGTTGCATTGATGTTGTTTTTAGTAGGATTTTTGACGGGTATTCTTCCGCCGGATATTATTGAGCAAGCCAATTTGACCGGTATAGGTAAAATGTCAACAGCTTTTGTTGTATTTAACATGGGTACATCAGTGAACTTAGCTGAAATGAAAAAGGAATGGAAAGTGGTAGTAATGTCCTTGTTGGCAATGGCAGTAACAATGGGATCCGTGCTGATGATAAGTCCGTTCATTGGCGTGCAATCTGCTCTTGTCAGCATTCCAATTGTAAATGGAGGTATTGTTGCAACACAAATAATGACTGAAGCAGCCCTTACAAAGGGTTATGCAATTGCAGCAGCATTGGGAACGATTGTATTTGCCGTACAAAAATTTGTTGGAACTATACCTGCTTCAAGATGTGGTCTAAGCGAAGCAAAACTTTTGGTAGAAAACTACAGAATTAACAAAGCAAAAGGAATCAATCTAATGACTGAAGAAGTTGCATTAGATATCGCAGAAGGAAAAACTAAGAAAATTCCATTTTACACTAAATATGATAAATATTTTACCGGTTACGTAACTATAGCAGTTGTTGCAATGTTTGCGTACATAGCTTCCTTAATAGGAAATATTACAGGAATATCTTTGTCTATTTGGTGTCTGCTTTTAGGAATGATAACAAATCAATTGGGCTTAGTTCCATCCAAAATTTTGGATAAAGGAAAAGCTTCCGGTTTATTTATGGTTGCTACATTTTGTACTTTGATTCCATCCCTGGCAAAAATTTCGATTACAGATTTAATGGCATTAAGTGTTCAAACTTTTGCCATATTTGGAGCTGTTCTGGTTGGTTGCTACATAGTTTTATACATATTGCCTACTTGGAAATTTATTGGATCTAGAAATTTAGCAATAGGTATTGCTATGTCTCAGCTGCTTGGATTTCCCGCTACTTTTTTAATAGTGAATGAAGTCGCTACAGCTGTAGCAGAAACAGAAGATGAAAAAGATTACGTGGTAAAGAAATTGACACCTGCATTTGTTGTGTCTGGCTTTGTGTCAGTAACGACAGTGTCCATTTTGGTGGCAGGTATATTTGCAAAACTTATTTAATTTCAAGACGAAAAGTTTGGAGGAATTATAAAATGAAATTTAAATTTGATGCACATAAATACAGCTATTCTTCTACAAGAAGAGTTGTTTACGGTAAAAAGGGTATGGTTTGCTCATCACAGCCATTAGCTGCACAGGCAGGTCTTGATATAATTAAAAAAGGAGGAAATGCTATTGATGCTGCTATAGCTACAGCAGCGTGTTTAACGGTACTTGAACCTACAGGAAATGGTATAGGTGGAGATGCTTTTGCTTTAATTTGGGTAAAAGATAAGCTTCATGGTCTCAATGCCAGTGGTCCGGCACCAATGAAAGTTGATTTAAAATCCATTAAAGATAAATATGGAGATAAAATGCCGAAATACGGTTGGATACCGGTGACAGTTCCAGGTATTCCATCTGCATGGGCAGCACTTTCAGAGAAATTTGGAAAGCTTCCATTTGAAGAACTATTGAAACCTGCAATTTTATATGCAGAAGAAGGCTATCCTGTATCACCAATTGTTTCTAAGCTATGGAATAATAGCTACAACACATTTTCCAGAGAATTCAAGGAAGATTACTTTAAAAGTTGGTTTGACACATTTATTGCTGAAGGAAAAGCGCCTCAACCAGGAGATATAGTTAAATTACCACATCATGCTGAAACACTGAAAGAACTGGCATCTACAAAGTGTGAATCATTTTATAGAGGTCAAATTGCAGATAAAATTGATAATTTTTCTAAAGAAACCGGTGGATATCTAAGAAAAGAAGACTTATCAGCTTTTCATCCAGAATGGGTAGAACCGATAAGTACAAATTATAGGGGATATACAGTGTCGGAAATACCTCCTAATGGTCATGGGATAGTTGCACTAATGGCATTAAATATACTAGAGGGATATAAATTTACGGATAAGGATTCTGCGGATACATTCCATAAACAGTTAGAGGCAATGAAATTGGCTTTTGTTGATGGTCAAAAATATATATCTGATCCTAATTTTATGAAAGTGTCGGCAGAACAGTTACTTTCATCTAAATATGCAGAAAGCAGAAGAAATCTTATTGGAGAAAAAGCGTTGATGCCAGAGCCTGGAAACCCTGATTGCGGTGGTACGGTGTATTTGTGCACAGCTGATGAGGAAGGAAATATGGTTTCGTATATCCAGAGCAATTATATGGGATTTGGGTCTGGAATTGTGGTACCGGGTACAGGTATAGGACTTCATAACAGAGGAAATAATTTTAATCTAGATGAAGAAAGTGAAAATTGCATTGCACCAGGAAAGAAACCGTATCATACTATTATTCCGGGATTCCTCTCTAAAGATGGAAAGGCAGTTGGACCATTTGGAGTAATGGGAGGATTCATGCAGCCTCAGGGTCATGTTCAGGTTGTCATGAATACGGTTGATTTTAATATGAATCCTCAAGAGGCATTAGATGCTCCGCGCTGGCAATGGGTAGGTGAAAAAAATATTGAAGTTGAAAGAGCATTTCCATTTTCAGTTACAGAAGAATTATTGCGAAAGGGGCATTCCATGAAAGTATTGCCTGAATCTATATCGTTTGGAAGAGGACAAATAATTTGGAGAAATGAAGATGGGGTTCTTGTCGGCGGAACAGAACCAAGAACAGATGGAACTGTTGCAGCGTGGTGATGAAATTTTAACATTATTGCATTGTGTAAAACCGTTGAATATTATATAATATAAAAAGTGGGAAATACGATATATTTGATATCTACTTACCATTAATATTATATTTTTAAATGGAGATACACATGAAAAAATCTAATTTCTTTGCTTTTATATCTAGAATGAAATATATAAATCGATGGGGCTTAATGAGGAATACTAAAGAAGAAAATGTGTCAGAGCATAGTTTAGAGGTTGCGATTATAGCACATGCTTTGGCCATAATACAAAAGTATAGGTTAAATAAAGATGTTAATACGGAAAAAACAGTTTTATACGCTATTTATCACGATTCATCGGAAATATTTACTGGAGATTTACCCACACCTGTAAAATACTATAATCCGACTATAAAAACAGCTTATAAAGATGTAGAGCATTCTGCAAATAAACGACTTTTAAGCCTGTTACCAGATGATTTTTATAAGGAATTTGAACCAATTTTGATTCCGAAAGATGAAGAGATTCAGATATGGAAAACTATTAAGGCGGCCGATAAGATAAGTGCCTATATAAAGTGTTTAGAAGAAGAAAAATCAGGAAATAAAGAGTTCATGAAGGCTAAGCAATCAATTTTAGATGAAATAAATAGCATGGACAGGGAAGATGTAAAAATATTTATGGATGAATTTATTGAAGGATATAATTTAACACTAGATGAAATGGAATGGGATACTTCAAATTGAAGTGAAGTATCCATTCCATTTTTGTTTATAATTTAAATAAACTATTTATTTCATCTTGTGAAAGGGTATTGATTATTACTTCTCCCTTTTGAATTACTGATTCAGCTAAGTCTTTTTTGTTTTGTTGAAGTTTCTCAATTTTTTCTTCAATAGTATCCTTTGCAATAAGCTTGAAAACTTGAACTTTATTTTCCTGTCCTATTCTATGGGTTCTATCAGTAGCTTGATTTTGTGCACTTATATTCCACCACGGGTCAAAATGTATAACAACATCTGCACCGGTGAGATTAAGACCTGTTCCTCCCGCTTTTAATGAAATTAAGAAAACAGGGACACTGTTTGAATTAAATTTATTTGCTAAGTCAAGTCTTTCTTCACTTTTAGTTGAACCGGTTAATTTATAATAATCTATAGATAGACTTTGTAAATGCTGTTCTATTATTTTTAGCATAGAAGTAAACTGAGAAAAAATCAACACTTTATGATTTGTTTCTATGCTGCTGACCACAATTTCCATGCATAAATCAAGTTTTGCACTGCCACCCTTGTAATCTTCAAAACAAAGGGATGGATGGCAACAAATTTGTCTAAGGCGTGTAAGCATTGCAAGAATTTTAATTTGAATTTTTTCATAACCCTTTTCCAATATTTCATTATTAAATTCTTCTTGAAGTTTCATCAGCTCGGCAGTATATAGTTTTCTTTGAATTGTTTCCATGTGAGCATAAGATACCGTCTCAATCTTGTCAGGAAGTTCCTTTAACACATCTTTTTTTAGACGCCTTAATATAAAAGGTTTTATTTGTTTATGAAGTCTAGATAATATTTCTTTATCATTAGATTTCACTATTGGAATTTCATATTTGTCCTTAAACTTATTATAGGTTAAAAGAAATCCGGGCATAATAAAATCAAAAATTGACCAAAGGTCAGCTAGAGAATTTTCAATAGGGGTACCGGTTAATGCAAAGCGAACATCACTCTTTATAAGCTTAACTGCTTTAGCATTTTGAGTTGTAGAATTTTTTATATATTGAGCTTCGTCTAATATACAATACTTGAACTCAAAGTTTTGATATAACTCAATGTCTCTTTTCAATAAATCATAAGATGTAAACACTAATTCATAGTCATTTATTTTATTAATAATTTCGGTTCTTTGATTCGCTGTACCAGAAACAATTAAAGTTGTTATATCTGGAGAAAACTTATCTATTTCACTTTTCCAGTTATATACCAGTGAAGTTGGACAAATAACTATTGAAGGCTTTTTGTCACCATCATTTATGTTTTTTTCAGATAACAACAAGCTTATTATTTGTAGTGTTTTTCCTAAGCCCATATCATCTGCCAATATCCCACCTAACGAATACATTGATAAGGTTTTAAGCCACTTATAACCAGTCTTTTGATAATTTCTAATTATATGTTTTAATTCATGTGGCAATTCAAAATTTGCTTCATCAGATTCCTTTATGTTTCGTATCATATCTCTGAAGTTTTGTTCTTTTTGAGCATCTACCCAGCAATTGTTTTTTATTAAACTGTCTAGGTATAGTGATCGATATTTTGAAATTTGAATATTTCCCGATTCAAACTCCTCGCTTGATATATCTAAATCTTCAACTAATTTTTCCATTGTACTGAAATAATCGTTGTCAAGATTTAAAAAAGAACCATCCTTCAGTCTAAAATATTTTTTTCTTCTTTTATAAGTATTAAGTATATCTTTTAGTTCTGAAGGATCAAATTCAAGCTTATCTATATCTATTTCAATTAAATTGCTTTTTAAACGAACTCCCATTGAAATTGACTTTGGATATCTAATATTTATTTTCTTAAAATCATCACTTACATTAACCTCACTAAGTTTGGTTAATGTGTTTATGCCTGATGTTAGAAATTCATAAATATTATTTTCATCAGTCATTGAATATTTTACAGATGTCTTTCTAAATCCTGCATTTTCCATTGCTGATTCCACTTTAGCCTCTTCAACAAGGTTACGGGCAATGGAGTTATCTGCCATTGATTTTCTTAAAGGGTTTATTTCTATATCTCCATAGTTAAATACAACATTAGCGTAGATAAAACCTTGACTGTTGGTATCTAGATAAATATTTGTTGATAAAGGTTGTACCCTATAATTATCAGGTATTTCAAAATCAGAGGTTATTTTAGAAAACCTAGATATTTGAGGTATTACAGCAGAACAAAATTTTCCCATATAATTATCAGAAAGCTTAATAGATTTTGATGGCTGCATCATAATTTTGTTTACTGCCGGAAGAATATAATTTGTAAAATTTTTTGAACATCTATAGAAATTATCTCCTGCTATTACGTAGGTATAATTTTTAGACGAACAAATAAATGTAATAAATAAATCTGCTGTAAAATAATATTTTTGGTCTTCCTCTTTAATAAAAAATTCTACTTCAGGATCTTTGTTAATAAATGTAACATTATCATATTTATAATTATAACCATTACACTCTAATGTCTGATTTTCAAACAAATCAAAAAAACTATCAATTGAAAACGGTAGAATTTTAAAATAGCGTCCGCTTATATTTAATGAATTAAATGTACCTTGAGTTTTGGCTATAACTTGTCTGTATGCCTCTGCTTCATCTCTCAAAAAAATGGCTATAGGCTGAGAATTCCTTTCAAATTTTGTAATTTCGTGATTAAATTCTAGGCTCTTTCCATATTTAATATTTGTGCTATTTTTTATGCAATTAGCTAATACATATGCATCTTTCACAACATATTGTCTTATATCACCTATTGTAAACTCAATACCAATTGAATCCCTATCAGAAATAAATAGAATTGGTTTGAGGGAAATAGAACCTTCAGTATATTCATTTTTTACACTTTCAGTAATTTTATTTTCAAAAATACTTATTAAATCCTCAAGTTGATAGTTGCGAATAGGTGATTGTGCTCTGCTTTGCCTAAGTAAATCTAAATTAGTTACAAAAGAAATTTGTCTTGAATCGTATTTATGATATAATTTCAACATAGTTGCAACAATATGTTTACATCCGCCGGAACCTTCTAAAAAAGCGGGACAGTCACATTCAAAATCAATAAGATCACCATTGATATCCACTATAACCGATATATCGTATGATGAATGGTAATGTCCTTTAACTTTAGTAGAATATATATTTGTATGTTCTTCAAGTTTTGGATCGTATTTTTTTTTATAATTTATATTTGAAACCTGATTTTTATTGTAATATTCTAACCCCTTGGCAAATGTCCTGGGATTTGCTGCAAAAACACGTATATCATTTATATTGAAATTGATTTTTTCCATGTGTACTCCTAAACTTTTCATATGTTTATTTAATAGAATATTATATACCATTACTAAAAATATTAAAATAGTCATTTTTAAATAAAATGTAAAAATAACAAATAGTTTGTTGCAATAAAATAGCAACACCGTATAAGATACGTCTTTTAAATACATATAATAAAAAGTTATACTTAAAATTTAGCAATAATATTTTTTTATTAGACTGTAAAAATTATTATTGTTATACTTGTTTTATAAAATAATAAGAGGAAACTAAAATGGAACAATACGGATATATTACTTTTAAATCAGTTTCATATGCTATGAAATTTGAAACATCATTAAAAAAATACGATATAATAATTAAAATTATTCCAGTTCCACGCAGTATTAGCTCTAGCTGCGGATTATGCGTTAGATTTAACATGCTGGATAAAGATAAATTAGAAGACATTATAAATAAAAATAAACTGGAATACAGCAATATTTATACAGCCATATAAATTAAGTTGTGAATGATAAATAACAACCGCATATAAAGCCCAATAAAAGAAAGATTGATTTAATTCTTCCTTTGTGAAGAGTATTAGCTTCGGGTATTAATTGATTTGCTGTAACATACAGCATGCTGCTTGCAGCAGAAGATAGACAGAAGCCAATGAAGTAATTTGATATATTACCAAGAATCTCTCCTAAAACGGCTCCGAATGCTGTTGGAAGTCCTGTCATCAATGTTAAAAGCAATATATACAATGGAGAAACGCCAGCCATAATAAGAGGAACGCCGACAGTCATTCCTTCTGGTATGTTATGAGCAGCAATCAGTACACCCATTTTTATTCCAACACTTCTCGAATAAACATAACTTGAGCCTAGTGCAACACCTTCTGGAAAATTGTGAAGACTTAAGCTAACCATAATAATCATACCCATTTTGAAATAATCTTGTTTTTTACCTACATATTTATTAATACTTCTTGATGGAATCATTTCTTCTGCAAAAAATATTATTAGCAGTCCACAGAAAAGTCCTAATGTCACTATAAAGAATCCACTGACATCATATGCTTTAGGCAACAAATCAAAGGAAATTATAGACAACATTATTCCCGCAGCATAGCTCAATAAACACGAAACGACCTTATCGCTGGGAGTGCGTACAAATATAGATAATAATCCCCCAATGCATGTGCCTATGCCCCCAATAATAAATCCTGTCATAAAAAAGTTTAATATATTCAAACTAATTATCCTCCCAATAAATTATTCTTGAATAATAAAGTATATGTTTAAAATATTGAATTAAGTAACATTAAAATTGAGCAGAAACCAGAAAAACTAAAATACCCTTGTACATATTGTTATAGTGGTATATAATTCATATGAATGATAGGATAACAATTAGACAATGATGGGAGAACAGTATAATAATAATGGACGATAAAATAAAAACTAAAATAGTTAAAGTTGATCCTAATAATATTGATTATGATATAATAAGAGAAGCTGCTCACATAATAAATAATGGTGGTACAGTTGTATTTCCAACAGAAACGGTATATGGCATAGGTGCGGATGCATTAAATGATGATGCCGTCGACAAAATATTTAAGGCAAAAGGACGACCACAGGATAACCCGTTGATAGTTCATATAGCTGACTTTGATGACTTATATGATCTAGTATCGGAAATACCTGAAAAGGTCAAAGCTTTAGCTGACAAATATTGGCCAGGACCTATGACTATGATTTTAAATAAGAAAGATGTATTGTCTGATAAAATAACAGCAGGTCTTAAAACGGCTGCAATCAGGCTACCGGTAAACGAAATTGCATTGGCTATAATAAGAGAAAGTAAAAAACCAATAGCAGCTCCAAGCGCAAATACGTCAGGTAAACCAAGTCCAACGGAGGCGGCTCATGTTATCGAAGATCTTATGGGTAAGGTTGATATGATTATAGATGGTGGAAGTACATATATTGGACTAGAATCTACAGTAGTGGATATGACGACAGATATTCCAATGATTCTTAGACCGGGTGGAATCACAATTGAAGATATCATAAAGGTGTTGGGGAGATGTGAATATGATCCTGCGATTATTAAAAATGATGAAAAAATTATACCTAAATCTCCGGGGCAGAAATATCGACATTATTCGCCTAAGGCTGATGTCATAATGTACAAAGGTGATTTGGAGAATGTAGTAAATAGTATTATTCATGATTATGAACAATTTGAGTTGGAAGGAAAGAAAGTAGGAATAATGTCTACCTCACAAACGGAGAGATACTATGCTGGGAGGAGTACAATTTGTGTGGGCGATAGAACTAATTTATTATCTATTTCGTCTAATTTATTTAAAGACTTAAGAAAATTTGATGAATTAGGAACGGATATAATATTAGCTGAGGCTGTTGACGAACAAGGACTTGGAAAGGCGATTATGAATAGGTTAGGTAAAGCTGCAGGAAAAACAATTATTGTATAAGTGAGGTAATTATGAATATATTATTTGTTTGCACTGGAAATACTTGCAGAAGCAGTATGGCAGAAGGAATTTTGAAAGAAAAACTAAAACAAATAGGTGAAAGGGATATAAACGTTTCATCAGCGGGTATTAGTGCTTTTGAAGGAGAACATGCAAATGAGAAGGCCATAATGGCATTGAAAAATAGGGGAATAAATATTAAATCACACAGAGCACAACAAATTACAAGAGATATGATATACCAATCTGATTTAATTTTAACCATGACAGTTTCACATAAAAATGTAATAACTAATTATATCCATAATGATTTAGATGAGGATTCGCCGTGTCCAAGTGTATTTACACTGAAAGAATATGCTTATAAAATAAATGGTGAAAAGGTGAATAGGAACAATTTGGATATTGCCGACCCATATGGAATGGATTATAATGTGTATGAGCAAAGTATGTTCGAAATAGAGGAAGAATTAAATAAAATAGTAAAGAATATCAGTAAATTGAAATACAATGGAGGAATTGATGAAAGTAGTAGTAGCAAGTGATCATGGTGGTTTTGAATTAAAGGAAATAGTGAAAGAACATTTGGAAAAAAGTGGATATGCAGTAACAGATATAGGAACTTATAATACGGATTCTGTAGATTATCCTGATTATGGAGAAAGAGCAGGAGAAATGGTAGCATCTAAGAATGTGGATAGAGGTATAGTTATATGTGGTACCGGTATTGGTATATCATTGGCCGCAAACAAGGTCAGTGGTATCAGATGTGCTTTGTGTACCGATGAATATATGGCCATAATGTCAAGAAAGCATAACAATGCCAATATGTTGGCTCTTGGAAACAGAGTTATAGGAAGCGGCTTAGCTTTATCAATAGTTGATGCATGGATGACAACCGATTTTGAAGGTGGCAGACATGGAGTCCGTGTAGACAAACTTATGAAAATAGAAACAAAACCAGTAAAAGAGGATTAATGATGGCTAATTATTATATAGCGTTTTTTTCTGCATTAGTTATATCATTTTTATTGACACCGTTGGCTAGAAAGCTTGCATTTAAGGTAGGTGCTCTGGATATTCCCAAAGATGCAAGGAAAATTCACAATAAACCTATGCCGTACTTTGGGGGAATAGCAATATATGTAGCTATTATGGCTTGTATGTTTGTATATATGCCTCACAGCCAGACTAATATATCTATTATGATAGGTGCGACAATTATAGTACTTACAGGTATTGTCGATGATATGTACGGCATGCCGGCAAAGATAAAATTGATAATGCAGATTTTAGCTGCAATTGTTGCGATAAACGGAGGAGTAAAGATACATTTCATTACTAATCCTTTGTCCGCTACAGGTATGAGTTTGTTAAGAAATTTAACTATACCAATAACACTGTTTTGGATAGTAGGTATTACTAACACAATAAATTTAATAGATGGTTTGGATGGTTTGGCTTCCGGAGTGGCTAGTATCGCAGCAACTACGCTTTTATTTACAGCCGCTTTAAAAGGGTATGACTTTATTGTCATGCAGTGTGCTATAATTGCAGGTGCATGTTTAGGATTTTTACCGTTTAACTTTAATCCAGCAAAAATATTCATGGGAGATACAGGTTCACTTTTACTTGGATATTTGTTGTCAGTTACAGCAATCCTTGGTATGGTTAAAAGTGTCGCTGCTGTTACTTTAGTGGTACCTATTTTTGCTTTAGGATTGCCAATTTTTGATACTACATTTGCAATAATAAGAAGGTTTATTAATAAAAAACCTATAATGGAAGCAGACAAAGATCACCTCCATCACAAACTTATGGGAAAAGGATTAAACCAAAGACAGACCGTATTAGTTATGTACTTTATCAGTATGATGCTGGGACTTGCAGCTGTTATTGTTTCAGATGCAGATCCGACAACGGGTATCATGGTAGTAGGATTTGTAGTAGTTTTAGTTCTTTATCTTGGGAATAAGCTTGGATTGTTTAATAAAAAATTAGAGAAATAATAACGACTGATTTAGTAAGGGATTAAGCTATAGGTCAGCAATGAGGCATCAATTGAAAAACAAATTTTATAAAACAATTGCTCGTCCAGTGCTCATTTATTGCTTTTCAATTGCTCGTCTATTGTTAGAAATGGAGGTAGTTATGAAAAAAATTAAAGTACTTATAATTTTTGGTACTCGACCGGAGGCAGTCAAGATGGCGCCAATAATTAAAGCACTTAAAAATGAGGAAAGTTTTATAACTAAGGTATGTGTTACAGCGCAACATAGGGATATGTTGGATCAGGTTCTAAGGATATTTGATATTGAACCGGATTATGATTTAAATATATTTCAAAGCGGTCAAACTCTAACTCAGATAACATGTAGAGCATTGACAGGTCTTGAAGGGGTTATAGAAGAATTTAAGCCAGAATTAATATTAGTTCAGGGTGATACTACAACTGTGTTTACAGGAGCGTTGGCAGCTTTTTATCACCGTGTAAAAATAGGACATGTTGAAGCTGGACTTAGAAGTGGTAATTTGTATTCGCCATATCCTGAAGAAGCAAATAGAATGCTTACTGGAGTATTAACAGATTTTCATTTTGCACCCACACAAAAATCTAAAGCTAACTTGTTACGAGAGGGATATGAAGAAAATAAAATATTTGTAACAGGTAATACATCGATAGATGCATTGAAATGGGTAATAGACGAGAATTATAAATTTGAAGATGAAATAATTAATAATATAAATTTTGAAAGTCGGAAAGTAATACTTTTGACTTCACATAGAAGAGAAAATATAGGAAAACCTATGGAAAATATATTTTCTGCAATTTATGATATAGTCAATGAAAACGAAAATGTTGAAGTTATATATCCCATGCACCTTAATCCTAAGGTCAGGGAAATAGCAGAAAAGATACTTGGTAATACAGATAGAATTCATCTTGTGGAGCCTTTAGATTATTTACCATTTACAAATCTTATGTCCAAATGCTACCTTGTTGTTACGGATTCAGGAGGAGTTCAGGAAGAGGCACCATCTTTAGGGAAACCCGTACTGGTTGTCAGAGAAGAAACGGAGAGGCCTGAAGGGATAGAGTCAGGTACGGCAAAACTTGCCGGTACCGATAAAAAAACTATATATGAATATATTGACGCTTTAGTCAATAATGAAGAAGAATATAAAAAGATGGCAAATGCAGTTAACCCATATGGAGATGGAAAGGCTGCAGAGTATATCGTAAATGCAATAAAGAAAAAAATGTTATAAGAATCAACCTGTCAAGTATGTAAATATTTCGACAGGTTGATTTTTTAAAATTAGGAGCAAGAACTCTTTTGTTAAAAATATATTGACAAAATATTTTTTTTGTATTATACTTCGAATATCAAAATATTTGATTTTGGATATAAACGATAATCAAAAAAGTCGTGGTGCAAAATATCAAATTACAATTTATGTATTCAATACGGAGGAAATTATGGTTTTTGAAAAAATAGTAGAAATATTAGAAGAAGAATTAGATGTTGAAAAAGAAGATATAAAGCTTGAGAGCAAAATAAAAGAAGATTTAGGCGCTGATTCTTTAGATTTATTTGAATTAATTAGCAAATTGGAAGATGAATGTGATGTAACAATAGAAGAAGAAGATTACGCTAAACTTATAACAGTTCAGGACATAGTGAATTACATCGATAATAAAAAAAATAATTAGGAATGTATTATAGCTTCTAATTTTCTACAGGTCTTGTTATGCAGTAAAGATTTGTAAAAGAGAAAAATAGTAAAGACATTCAATGCATTAAACTATTAAAACGGGATGTATAATAACTATACCTCTCGTTTTTTTAAAAGAAATCAAAATAGATACAAGGAGTTATATATGATAACTACAGAAATATGCAACTTGTTAAATATTAAATATCCTATTTTTCAAGGCGGTATGGCACAAATTTCAGATGCTTGTCTTGCAGCGGCGGTGTCGGAGGCAGGAGGATTAGGTGTCATAGCAGCAGGGAATAACTCACCTGAAGAATTAAAAAAAGAAATCGATAAAATTAGATTGTTAACAGATAAACCTTTTGGTGTTAATGTTATGCTTTTAAATACATATGCAAAGGAAATAAGTGCTTTATTAGCCGAGGAAAGAGTTCCCATTATAATTACCGGGGCAGGAAATCCTGGAGTATATATGAAGATGTGGAAAGAAGCAGGAATAAAAGTAATTCCTGTTGTTCCGTCAGTAGCATATGCAAAGCATTTGGAGAAAGTTGGAGCAGATGCATTGATATGCGAAGGCACAGAATCTGGCGGACATGTAGGAGAGATAACAACAATGTGCTTAACACCTCAAATAGTTGATGCTGTAAGCATACCGGTAATTGCAGCCGGAGGTATTGCCGATGGAAGAGGTATAGTTGCAGCACTATCCCTTGGTGCACAAGGAGTACAAGTTGGAACGAGATTTCTTGCAGCAAAAGAATGCAATGTACACCAAAGATATAAGGATAGAGTTTTAAAGGCAAATGATACAGATACAGCTGTAACCGGAAGGGTTACAGGTCATCCGGTTAGAGTTTTGAAAAATAAATTAGTCAATCAATTCAAAGAACTGGAGAAAAAGAATGCACCTGTAGAGGATTATGAGAATTTAGGCAGAAGAAGATTATATATGGCGGCTGTTGAAGGCGATGTGGATTACGGTTCCGTAATGTCTGGTCAAATAGCTGGATTAGTAAACAAAGAACAAACATGCAAAGAAATTATTTCTGAAATGTTTGATGAAGCTGAATGTATTATTAAAAATGTAAAAAAATTTGTTTCGTAGGAGGATGAATTAAATGAGCAAGACAGCTTTTGTTTTCCCAGGTCAAGGAGCACAATATGCAGGAATGGGAAAAGAATTTTATGATAATTTCAGAGAAAGTAAAGACATATTTGACAGGGCAAATGAAGCGTTAGGTTTTGATATAGCAAAATTATGCTTTGAAGGACCTGATGAAAACTTAAGTATTACAAAAATAACTCAGCCTGCAATATTGACAGTATGTATGGCAATATATGAAATAATAAGAAAAAATAGAAGTAATAATAATCCGGTCGTTATGGGTGGGCTAAGCCTTGGCGAATATGCTGCCTTGACAGCCGCTGATACTATGGATTTTGAAACAGCAGTTAAACTTGTTTATAACAGAGGAAATTATATGCAAAGCGCAGTTCCTGTAGGAGAAGGCGGTATGGCAGCTCTTATGGGATGTACAGATGAAGATGCAATTAACTTTTGCAAGCATGTAACAGATAACTGTGATCTTCTTGAGCCAGCTAATTTTAATTGCCCCGGTCAAATTGCAGTTGGCGGGAAAAATTCTGCTATTGAATATGCTATAAAAGAATCTTCAAATTTTAATATACGAAAAGCGGTTAAGTTACAGGTTAGTGCACCATTCCATACTTCAATGTTAAAACCTGCAGGAGATAAACTTAAAGAGGATTTAAACAAAATTAATTTTACTAAACCAATTTTTGAAGTAATTTCAAATGTTGATACAGAGTACTATGAAAATGAAAGTGAAATTGCGGATAAACTAGAAAAACAAGTTTATAATCCGGTTAAATGGGAATCATGCGTAAGAAAAATGATTGCTGACGGAGTAGATACATTTATTGAAGTCGGACCTGGTAAATCACTATGTGGATTTATAAAGAAAATAGATAAAAGCGTAAAATTCTTAAATATAGAAAATATAAATACACTAGAAAAATATCTGCAATTATCATATGCATAGAAGTTATATCTAATTGAGTTGTTAGCAGCATTATATTACAAATTCTTAATATAATACTGCATAATATTTTAGAAAGGATAAAATTATGAAAACTGCTATAATAACAGGAGCTTCAAAAGGCATTGGTGCAGTTATTGCAAACAGGTTAAATGAACTTGGTTATAATCTGGTATTAAATTACAAGAATAGTACAGATTCTATTAATGCCCTTATAAATGATTTTGTAAATAAAGAAACAAAAAATATAGTGATACAGTGTGATATTTCAAATTTTAATGATGCAAAAAATCTCATAGATACAGCATTTGATAATTTTAAGACCGTAGATGTTTTAATAAATAATGCAGGTGTAACAAGAGATAACCTTTTGGCAATGATGACTGAGGACGAATTTGATAATGTTGTAGATACAAACTTAAAGGGAACCTTTAATTGTTCTAGACATATATCAAAAAAAATGATGAAGCAAAAATGCGGAAGAATAGTTAATATTTCATCGGTTGTCGGATTAATGGGAAATTCAGGTCAAGTGAATTATTCTGCATCAAAGGCAGGTATTATCGGTATGACTAAATCTATGGCAAGAGAACTTGCTAAGAAAAATATACTAGTGAATGCAATTGCCCCAGGTTTTATTCAAACAGAAATGACTGATAAAATTCCTGAAGAAATTAAGGCAGAAATGATGAAAAATATACCATTACAAAGATTGGGGTCGCCAAGTGATATAGGCGACGCGGTTGAGTTTCTAATATCCGATAAGTCATCATATATTACAGGTCAAGTCCTCTCAGTAAATGGTGGATTTTACATGTAGCGTTTTACAATTGTTGAACAGTTGGAGAACGATGGAAGAACAATAGGAGAACAATTATATGAGGATTGTTTGTATTATTGATAATATGGAGGTAAAATTTTAAATGAAAAAAAGAGTTGTAATTACAGGTATGGGTGTCATAAGTCCAATAGGATCAGGCATAGAATTATTTTGGGAAAATGTAAAAAAAGGAAAATGTGGAATAGATAAAATTGAAGCTTTTGATACAACTGACTATACTGTTAAAATAGCTGCAGAAGTTAAAGATTTTGATCCTAAGGAATATATGGAAAAAAAAGAAGCGAAGAGGCAAGATCGATATTGCCAATTTGCAGTAGCAGCATCAGAATTGGCAGTAAAAGATTCAGGTTTAAATGTGGATGCAATAGATAATGACAGATTTGGAGTAATAATCGGCAGTGCGGTTGGTGGCATTCAAACAATTGAGGATGAAATTGGAAAAATGAATGAAAAGGGTCCAGATAGAGTTTCAACATTTTTTATACCTATGATGCTGCCAAATATAGCTTCTGGAATAGTTGCAATAAAATATAAGGCAAAGGGTATAAATTTCTGTCCAGTCACAGCTTGTGCTTCAGGATCTAATGCAATAGGAGAGGCATATAAAAGAGTTCAAGATGGCATATGCGATGTTATGTTAGCAGGAGGAACAGAAGCGGCAATAACAAGAGCATCAATAGCAGGATTTACTTCACTGACGGCTTTATCTACATCAACAGATGTAAACAGGGCATCTATACCATTTGACAAAGATAGAGATGGTTTTGTAATGGGAGAAGGTTCAGGTATATTAGTACTTGAAGAATATGAACATGCAGTAAAAAGAGGAGCCAAAATATATGCTGAAGTTGCGGGGTATGGATCAACATGCGATGCGTATCATATAACCTCACCAGACCCAAGTGCAGAAGGCTCTTCAAAGTCGATAATAAATGCGATAGATGATGCAGGAATTACTCCTGATGCAATTGGGTATATAAATGCTCATGGCACAAGTACTCCTTATAATGATAAATTTGAAACATTAGCAATTAAAAAAGTTTTTAATGAAAATGCTAAAAATATACCGGTGAGTTCAACTAAATCTATGACAGCACACATGCTGGGTGCCGCTGGAGCCGTAGAGGCAATAATCTGTGCGAAAGCGATACAGGATTCATTTATACCTGCTACAATTAATTACTCAGTACCTGATCCCGATTGTGATTTAGACTATGTTCCTAATGTTGGAAGAAATAAACAAATTGAATATGCACTTTCTACTTCATTAGGTTTCGGTGGACATAATGCGGCTTTGGTTATTAAAAAGGTGAAATAAATAATATCCAGGAGGCAAATATGGTTTATGATATAAATGACATACAAAAAATATTACCCCATAGATATCCTTTTTTGTTAATAGATAAAATAGTTGAGCTAGAAGAGGGTAAGAAGGCAGTGGGAATAAAAAATGTCACAATGAACGAACAGTTTTTTCAAGGGCATTTCCCGGGAAATCCTGTAATGCCTGGTGTGCTTATCATAGAGGCATTAGCACAAACAGGAGCAGTCGCAATTTTATCACTTGAAAAATATAAAAATAAGACCGTATATTTTGGAGGAATAAAAAATGCCAAATTTAAGCAAAAAGTAGTTCCTGGTGACACATTAAAGCTTGTTACTGAAATAGTAAAAATGAAAGGTAAGTTTGGTGTAGGCACTGCAATAGCTTACGTAGGCGATGACATAGCAGCAGAAGCAGAACTTGTTTTTTGTGCTGAATAAATATTGATGACATTTTTTAAATAATTTAATACTTGCAATTTGCAAAATATATATTACAATATGATTAGTGAATGAAATAATACTAATCATATTGTTTATTTATATATTATAATCATGATTATAAAACTTATATAAAAGACTTTTATTATAGGATAAATCTATAATGAAGGTATATTTTTTGTATTCTTCAATTATTATTATAAACAAGCTTATTAAAATAATTAATTATTTAAATTTGTTTATTAAATAAAGGGGCAAACGTTATATATTATAACAATTATATTTTAGCATATTTTTTTAGTTATTGACAAATAATAGATTTAGCTTTATTATGGTAGGAATCGACATAATTGCAAGTTTTGTGATTATAGTTTCATATGCATGTCCAAATTTTCATACTAAGTGCTTTAATTAAGTTTAAATTTTATAATTAAAGATTTGTTATGAAAAATTTCAAATTGAAAAATCAACATAAATTTAATATATCTAATTATTGGCATAATTTATGCTTATAATTTTTTATAAATGAAAAATTATTTTTATTGCAAGGTTTATTATTTTAAATTTTTAAGATAAGAGGTGATGTATAGTGTCTATTGAAGTTTTGAAACTAATAAAGGAGGCTGAAGAACAAGCAGAATTAATAAAAAAAGAAGCTGCACAGCATGTAAAGCAAATTGCTACTAATGCTAATGCGGAAACATCACGTATATTAGATGAGGCTTCAGCAAAGGCTGAATCAAGTAAATTAGATGTTATTAAGGTTGCAGAATCTGAGGCACAGCTTATTTATGATCAGATTATAAATGAAGCTGAGACGAAATGTAAAGATATTTTACAGAGCGCAGAATCAAATATGGATAAAGCAGTATCTATTATTCTGGAAAGGATAGTGAAGACAAATGGCAATAGTTAAAATGAATAAAATCAGTGCTATAGGTCTTGACACTGTTAAGGCAGGATTAATAAAAGAACTAATGGATTTAGGTGTTGTTGAAATTAGTTCTCAAGATTCTAAACTCACTGATCCCGATTGGATTTCTTATGTCGAAAGAGATGGGAATGAAATTGAAGTATTAAATTTGGACTCCAAAATATCTAAGGTAAATACGGTCATTGAAAATCTTGATAGATATGATAAATCTAAATCACCTATGTTTAAAACAAGAAAAGTAATTTCTGCAGATGAGTATGAAAGTACTTTGAAAAATATGGATAAAATTGAAGAAAGTGCAGAATATATTTTTAATCTTGTTACCAAGCTAAATGAGCTCAATACTGAAGAAAACAAAATTACAACTAATATAATTAGTTTGAAACCTTGGTTAGGCTATAATATTCCTTTGGAATTAGAAGAAACAAATTATACAAGCATATTTATTGGCGTAGTTCCTAACATCTTGAGTATTGAAAATCTTAAGTCTAGAATTGACGAAAAAACCAATAGCTGTATTGTTGAACTAATTGGAAGCGATAAAGACCAAGATTATTTATCAGTAGTTTGTATGAAAACAGATAAAGAGGATGTCTATGAGATATTGAAGCAATTTGGATTTAATACAGTTGCTTTCAAAGATATACAAGGAACTGTTTCGGAGAATATTGCTCAATATGAACAGAAAATAAAAGCTATTTCTGAAAAAAAAGTTGGTGTTGAATCTGAAATTTCAGAATTAGTTAGGAACAAAGACGATATACAACTGCTGTATGACCATTTAACAATGGAAAGAGATAGAAATAAAGTTCTGAGCAGCATGTTGAGGACTAAAAAAACTTTTTACATAAATGGATGGATTCCTGAAAAATGTAAGGAGAATGTTGAAAGTGTCCTTAAAAAGAATGAGTGTTGGTATGAATTTACCAAACCTGAAGAAGGTGAAGAATATCCGATACTTCTGGATAATGGTTCATTTGTACAGCCATTTGAATCGATAACGGAATTATATAGTTTGCCTTCCTCATCAAACGTTGACCCAACAGCACTTATGTCCATTTTTTATTTTATATTCTTTGGACTTATGCTTGCGGATGTAGGATATGGTTTAATTATGTCTCTTGGTTGTTTCATTATATTGAAGAAATTTAATATAGAAGGAACAATGAAAAAAATGTTTAATATGTTTTTTTACTGTGGCATATCTACTGTGTTTTGGGGAGTTATGTTTGGAAGTTGGTTTGGAGATGCCATAACTACAATAGCAAAAGTTGTTTTTCATACAGACTTTGTAATTAAACCAATTTGGATAAACCCTATAGATGAACCTATGACGTTGTTGATATTTTCATTTATAATTGGAGTAGTTCATCTTTTCATAGGTATGGGTGTAAAGGCATATATCATGGTAAGAGATGGTCATCCATGGGAAGCATTATTTGATATAGGATTCTGGTATGGTTTAATTATTGGGCTTGTGTTATTGTTGTTTGGAAACTCTGTTTTACCAGGCTCAGGAGCTGTAGGAAAATGGATGTCTATTATATTTGCAGTTGGCTTAGTTTTGACGCAAGGCAGAGAAAAGAAAAATATATTTTCTAAAATATTTGGTGGATTATTAAGTTTATATGATATAACAAGTTATTTAAGTGATGTATTGTCTTATTCAAGATTGTTAGCACTTGGATTAGCGACTGGAGTTATTTCATCAGTAATAAGCGTACTTGGATCTTTAGGAGGAGATGGAATATTTGGGTCTATCCTATTAATAGTAGTTCTTATATTTGGTCATACATTCAATATTGCAATAAATGGACTTGGTTCGTTTGTTCATGCGGCCAGACTGCAATATGTTGAATTTTTCGGTAAGTTCTATGAAGGCGGTGGGGATATGTTCAATCCGCTAATGAAAAAAACAAAATATATTAAAATCACCAAGGAGGTAATTTAAATGGAACTTTTTACAACAGGAAATTTTTTAGCAATTTTGGGTGCCGCAGTTGCAGCTCTTGCCGGCTGTGGTAGCGCAATAGGTATTGGATATGCAGGTTCAGCTGCATCAGGGGTTTTAGCAGAAGATCCTAAAAAATTCGGATCTACTTTAATTTTGCAGGCGTTGCCTGGTACACAAGGTATATATGGGCTTCTGATAGCGTTTATAATTTTAAATAAGATAGGATTTTTGAGTGGTGGAATGGCTGATTTAACAGCTGTGCAAGGCGGATATTTCTTTGCTGCGGCACTTCCTATTGGTATAGTTGGTATTGTTTCCGCTATTCATCAGGGAAAAGTTTGTGCATCAGGTATTATGCTTATATCAAAAAAACCGGAACAGATAGCTAAGGCTATGGTTTACGCTGCAATGGTTGAAACTTATGCAGTTTTAGCTCTTCTTATTTCTTTCCTTATAATTAATGGTATTGTAATTTAATCTGTTTTGTATTATTAAATTTTCAAAATTTATAGCAAGGATGTGAAGTAATGAGCATAGAAAATATAACACAGAAGATTTTAAGTGAAGCAAACAGCAATGCGGAAAATTCTATTAAGGCTGCTGAGACACAAAGCTTGGAAATAATAAACAAAGCAAAGGAAGAAGCCAGTGAAATTATTGATGAATTAGCTGAAAAGGCTAATGTCGAAATAGATACAATAAAAAGCAGAAAAATTTCAGCAGGTAAGATGCAGGAGCGAAAGATGATGCTTGCAGCCAGACAAGAAGTTGTTAAGAAAAGCTTTGACATCGCACTTGAAAAACTTTCAACAATGCCGGAAGATAAATATATAAAATATCTTGTAGGTGAAATCCTAAACATCCCTAATTGCGAAGGTGAGATACTGCTAAACGAGTTGGATAATAAAAATATTGGTGAAAAACTTGTAAAAGCTGTAAATGAAAAATTAAAAGCTGAAAAAGTAGTATTAAGTAATCACACCATTCAGACAAAGGGTGGATTTGTACTCAGAAATGGTGATATTGAAGTTAACAATACTTTTGAAATGATACTAGGCTCTATGAAAGAAAGTCTTACTTTTGAAGTAGCAAATGCGCTTTTTAAATAAAATCCTGCCTGAGAGGAGGAATGGTTTTGGCAAAGATTAAAGATACAGATTATCTATTTTCTTCTGCACTTGTAAGAAGTGTTGAAAAAAATATGCTATCTAAAGAGAAATTAGAAAAAATGATAGATGCAAAAACAGCTGATGATGCTTTAAAAGTATTGTATGATTGTGAATATGGAAATTCAAAAGAACAAGTTGCAGCTAGAGATTTCGAACAACTTTTAGAGGATGAGCATAAAAAAACTTATGACTTTATAATGTCAACTGCTCCAGAATTAAATAACTTTAATATATTCTTGTATGCATATGATTATCATAATTTGAAAGTAATTATGAAGGCTGAATTTTTAGGTATAGATGCATCGGCATCATTGGTTGATACAGGTACTGTAAATGTAAAAATCCTTAAGTATGCTATAAAAGAAAGAGACTTTACAGTATTAACAGAAAATATGAGAAATGCATTGAATGAAGTTCTGGATATTTTTCCTAAAAATAAAGATCCTCAGATTATTGATATTGTTTTTGATAAATATTGTTACAATGAGATGCTGAAATCTGCTGAAGCGCTGAATAATCAATTTGTGACCGAATATGTAAAGATGCTGATAGATACAATAAATATTAAAACCTTTGTAAGGCTTAGAAAAATGGGTAAATCATGGGACTTCTTTTCAAAAGTTTTTATAGATGGAGGAAAGATACCTCAAAAAGCATTTGTTACATCGTATGATGAACCGTTTGAAAACTTTTCTGAAGATTTAATAGCATATGGATTTAAGGATGTATTTTTAGAAGGAACAGATGAATTAAAAGAAACCGGTAAATTTACAACCCTTGAAAAGCTTTGCGACAATAAACTTATGGAGCATATTAAAACTGCTAAATATATTTCTTATGGCATAGAGCCACTTGTTGGTTATCTAGTAGCAAAAGAAAATGAGATTAAGTCCGCTAGAATTATTATGGCAGGAAAGCTTGCTGAAATACCTTCTGATCTCATTAGAGGGAGGCTGAGAGAGACATATGTATAAAATAGGTGTTATCGGAGATAAACAAAGTGTGCAAGGATTTAAGGCTGTTGGACTGGATGTGTTTGATTGTTCAAATGCTGAAGAAGCTAAGGATACACTGCATAGAATTGCGAAGGATGATTATGCTATAATTTATGTAACTGAAACAATTTGCAGAGGGATTGTTGATGAAATAAATGAGTATAATGAGGTACGTATACCAGCTATAATTCCAATACCAGGCTTAGACGGCTCTTTAGGTATCGGTGTTCAAAATATCAAAAAGGCAGTAGAAAAAGCAGTAGGTGCAGATATACTGTTCGATAATAATTAAGATAACATATAAAGTGTATAGATTCATTGGTTAACAAAAAGTGAAAGCAGGTGATTGTGGTAATGAGCCAAGGAAGAATAGTAAAAGTGTCAGGTCCTCTTGTTATAGCTGAGGGCATGAAAGAAGCTGATATGTTTGACGTTGTTCGTGTAAGCGAGCAGGGTTTAATAGGTGAAATTATTGAAATGCGTGGAGAAATGGCATCAATTCAGGTATATGAGGAAACATCAGGCTTAGGTCCTGGAGCCCCTGTTGAAACAACTGGTGCTCAACTTTCGGTGGAGCTTGGACCTGGTCTTATAGAAACAATTTATGATGGTATTCAACGTCCATTGTTTGAGATTAAAAAGGCAGCAGGACCAAATATTACTAGAGGAATAAATGTTCCAGCTCTTAACAGAACAAAAAAATGGGATTTTGTAGCTACAGCTAAAAAGGGAGATAAAGTTCAAGCTGGTGATATAATTGGAACTGTTCAAGAAACAGTTATAGTAGAACAAAAAATTATGGTTCCATACGGAATAAGTGGTACTATTGAAGAAATAAAGGGAGGAAGCTATACAGTTGAAGAAACTGTATGTGTTGTAATAAAGGATAACGGTGAAAAAGCTAACTTAACCTTAATGCAGAAGTGGCCAGTTAGAAAAGGTCGTCCATATAAGGATAAATTAGTTCCTGAAATGCCTTTAGTAACCGGACAGAGAGTTATAGATACTCTTTTCCCTATATCAAAAGGTGGGGTTGCTGCAGTTCCGGGTCCATTTGGTAGCGGTAAAACGGTTGTTCAGCACCAGCTGGCAAAATGGGCAGATGCAGATATAGTAATTTATATAGGTTGTGGAGAACGTGGAAATGAAATGACAGATGTTTTGATGGAGTTTCCGGAATTAAAGGACCCACGCAGCGGTGAGTCGCTTATGAAAAGAACGGTATTGATAGCCAATACATCTGATATGCCTGTTGCCGCACGTGAGGCATCTATCTATACAGGTATAACTATAGCTGAGTATTTTAGAGATATGGGTTATTCTGTTGCACTTATGGCGGATTCAACATCACGTTGGGCAGAGGCACTTAGAGAAATGTCAGGACGTCTTGAAGAGATGCCCGGTGAAGAAGGTTACCCCGCTTATTTAGCATCACGTCTTGCTCAATTCTATGAAAGGGCAGGAAGAGTAATAAGTTTAGGAACTGATGGAAGAGAAGGAACACTTTCAGCAATTGGTGCAGTTTCACCTCCAGGCGGAGATATTTCTGAACCGGTATCACAGGCAACTTTACGTATAGTAAAAGTATTCTGGGCTTTGGATTCCTCTCTGGCATATAAACGTCATTTTCCAGCGATAGATTGGTTGCAGAGTTACTCTTTGTATGTTAATAGATTAAACTTATGGTACGATTCTAATGTTGCTAAAGATTGGTCAAAATTAAGATTAGAAACAATGAGGTTATTGCAGGAAGAAGCAGAATTAAATGAAATAGTACAGCTTGTTGGTGTTGATTCATTATCAGATGGTGATAAAATGAAGTTAGAAGCGTCAAGATCTATCAGAGAAGACTATTTACATCAAAATGCATTCCATGAAGTAGACACATACACATCTCTTGACAAACAATATAAATTATTAAAATTAATAATGGGATATTTCAACAGGAGCATGGAAGCTATAAAAGATGGTGCAGACTTCAAATCATTAGCAGCCCTTCCTATAAGAGAAAAAATAGGAAGATTTAAATATATTGAAGAAAATGAAATAGAAGAAGCCTACAATAATATAAATAAACAAATGGATAAAGATATAGAACTTATTTTAACAAGCAAGGAGGGTGAATAATATGATTAGAGAATATAAGACCATTGCTGAAGTTGCAGGACCTTTGATGCTTGTTAAGAATGTTGAAAATGTAACATATGATGAACTTGGAGAAATAGAACTTCCAAGCGGGGAGACAAGACGTTGCAAAGTACTTGAAATTAATGGAACTAATGCTTTAGTTCAATTATTTGAAAGTTCTGCAGGTATAAATCTTGCTGAAAGTAAAGTAAAGTTTCTGGGTAGAGGAATAGAACTGGCAGTATCCTCTGATATGTTAGGACGTGTTTTTGATGGATTGGGAAGACCAATTGACAATGGTCCAGAAATAATAGCTGAAAAAAGAATGGATATAAACGGTTTGCCTATGAATCCAACTGCACGTGATTATCCTGCTGAGTTTATACAAACAGGTGTTTCTGCAATAGATGGATTGAATACCCTTGTAAGAGGGCAAAAATTACCTATATTTTCTGGATCCGGGTTACCTCATGCAGACCTTGCGGCTCAAATTGCTCGTCAAGCTAAGGTTCTGGGAAGTGACAGTAATTTTGCTGTTGTATTTGCTGCCATAGGTATAACATATGAGGAAGCTAATTTCTTTATATCTGATTTCAGACGTACAGGTTCAATTGATAGAACAGTATTGTTTATGAATCTTGCTAATGACCCGGCTATTGAGCGTATATCAACACCTCGTATGGCTCTTACTGCTGCTGAATTCTTAGCATTTGAGAAAGGAATGCACGTTCTTGTAATACTTACAGATATTACAAACTATGCAGAAGCTCTTCGTGAGGTTTCTGCTGCCAGAAAAGAAGTTCCTGGAAGACGTGGATATCCTGGATACTTATATACAGACTTAGCAACTATATATGAACGTGCAGGAAAGAAACGTGATGTAGAAGGTTCTATAACTATGATACCTATATTATCAATGCCAGAGGATGACAAAACCCATCCTATCCCTGATTTAACAGGATATATTACAGAGGGTCAGATAATACTTTCTCGTGAGCTTTACAGAAAGGGTATCACACCTCCAATTGATGTTCTGCCATCATTATCTAGATTGAAGGATAAAGGTATTGGTAGAGGAAAAACTAGAGAAGACCATGCAGATGTACTTAATCAGTTGTTTGCAGCTTATGCAAGAGGTAAGGAAAGTAAAGAGCTGATGGCTATACTTGGTGAGGCAGCACTTTCTGATACAGATAAACATTATGCTAAGTTTGCAGACGAATTTGAAAGAGAATATGTATCCCAAGGATATGAAACTAATAGAACTATAGAAGAAACCTTACAAGTTGGATGGAATCTCCTTACTCTACTTCCACGTAGTGAACTTAAACGTATTAGAGATGAGTATATAGATAAATATATTCCTAATAAAGAATAATATAAAGTAAGGAGCGTGTTAGTATGGCAAGGTTAAATGTAAATCCAACCAGAATGGTATTAACCTCTCTGAAAAAGCGTTTGAAGGTGGCCGTTAAAGGTCACAAAATGTTAAAAGACAAGCGTGATGAGCTTATGAGACAGTTTTTAGAGCTTGCCAGAGAAAATAAGACTTTAAGAGAACAAGTTGAAAAGCAACTTGCAGAGGTGTATTCAAATTTCATCATAGCAAGTGCCGTAATGTCATCTCAGGTTTTAGATGAAGCTTTAATGTATCCAAAGCAAGGCGTTTCTATAGAAGTAGGTAATAAAAACATAATGAGTGTTGATGTGCCGGTATTTGAATTTACAACAACTACAGATGATACATCCAATATATATCCATATGGATTTGCAAGCACATCGGGTGAATTGGACAGTGCAATTGCAAATTTATCAGATATATTTCCTATTATGCTAAAGCTTGCTGCTTTAGAAAAGGAAGTTCAGCTTCTAGCCGCGGAAATTGAGAAAACAAGACGAAGGGTTAATGCTCTTGAGTATGTTATGATTCCTAAATTTCAAGAAACAATCAAGTATATACAAATGAAACTTGATGAAAATGAAAGAGGAAATCAAACAAGGTTAATGAAGGTTAAAGATATGATGCTGGAAGAAGCAATTAGACTTAAACAGGAACAGGACAAAATTGCTTTTGAAGAATATAAATAAAAATACAAATGGGGAAATGCATTGCATTTCCCTTTGTTATTTTGATATATATAATAATATTTCTTGACAAAGTAGTAATGTTTAATATATACTTTGATTATCGAAATACTTGTAATTAGAAATATTAGGAGATAAAAACTTATGAAACTTTCAGAACTTAAGATAGGTGATTTAACTGCTAAAATACCCATTATTCAGGGTGGCATGGGTGTAGGTGTATCATTGTCTAACTTGGCTGCGGCTGTTGCAAACGAAGGTGGTATTGGTATAATTTCAGGAGTACAAATTGGATTCAGAGAACATGATTTTTTTAGAAACCCTATTGAGGCAAACCTTAGAGCAATAGGAAGTGAAATAAGAAAAGCGAGAGAAAAAAGCAAAGGTATTATTGGAATGAACTTAATGGCTGCAATGAATAACTACGAATTGTATGTGAAAGAAGCAGTTAAGGAAAAAATAGATTTAATTATCTCTGGCGCTGGACTTCCAATTGCATTACCAAAACTTGTTAAAGATAGCAGCACAAAAATAGCACCCATAGTTTCTTCGGCAAAGGCAGCTAAAATAATTATAAACAGTTGGCTTAAGCATGATAGACTGCCGGATGCTGTTGTTGTTGAAGGACCCTTAGCTGGCGGACATCTGGGGTTTAAGAGTGAAGAACTGTTAGAAAATACATGCAAAACATTAAAGCAACTCACCATAGAAGTCAAAGAGTTGATAAATACTTATGAAGAAAAATATAATGTAAAAATTCCTGTTATATCCGGTGGTGGAATAAGAACAAAGAAGGACATGGAGGAACTGATTGAAGCAGGTGCAGATGGGGTTCAATTGGCTAGTGTTTTTGTGCCAACAATCGAATGCGATGCACATGAAAATTTCAAAATGGCATACATAAATGCGACTCATGATGATGTATTAATAATAAAAAGTCCTGTTGGAATGCCTGCAAGAGCTATCAAAACAAACTTTTTAATGAATGCTCTGGAAAACGGTTGTGATCAAATAACTAAATGCCATAGATGTATGCCCAATTGTGATTCTAGAAAAATTCCATATTGCATTTCAGTTGGTTTAATAAATTCTGTTCAGGGAAAAGACGGCTTAATATTTTCCGGTGCAAATCTAGAGAGTATTAATAAAATGACAACTGTTAAAGAAGTTATCAGTAGATTTATAGATTAAATTTAAAGGTTCGTATAAGGGTAACCAATTGACCCTCCAATATAAAGAAAAGAGTTGGTGATATTTTTACCGACTCTTTTCTTTTATGATAAAATAATTTAGTATGTTCTGGGCAAATTTACGCTTGCAGGGTAAGACATAGAGTTTTATACCAACATAGCTTTATTGTTTAATTAATATGTTTTGTTTATTGAATTAATTGTACCAGATTCTATAAAATTTCCGTAACTGTTATACACTTTGCCTGTTAGTGAAAGCCTGTAAGTACCTTTTGAAATGTTTTTATATGTAGTATTTACGCATTTTGTAGAACCTTTCTTTGTCCAGGTTGCAATAGTATTCCAAGAATTATTAGAATCCAGTTTCTGTAAATTCATAACTAATATACATGTTCCATCAGTCAAATTTTGAGTCATATTGCCTGTGCATGTAGCTTGCCCTGAACTATCTATGCTAAGGGTTGTGCCCAAAGTTATCAAGTTTGTCCACATAGGCGAAATATCGATAGTACCTTTTTCTACAGCCGTTGCTTTCAATCCAAATGATAATAGGATAGTTAGAACCATAATTAAACTTATTGTTTTTTTCATTTTATACTCCCTCTATGATTTATTTAGTTATATATATAAGACAATTTATAAAAGGGAAATGTAACAATAATTTTTATTTTATTGATTTTCCTATTGATATAAGTTCCTCATTTGACAAGGCGTCGTCATTGCCACTAATTACAATCGAATTTCCGTGAAATTTAAAAATCATTGTAACTGTTCCTGGCTTTCTATATATATATCCGTTAACATAGTTAATAATAATATTATATTTTTCACAATTTTCCGTATCTATACTAAATGATGCATTCTGATCATATAGTGCAATATCAATCATTTTATTTTGAAAATTGTAATAAGTGAGGGAATAAAAGTTTTCTGACTTATACTCATCGCCTACATTATAACCTTGTGGCATATAGCCGACTTTAAAAGTTAGTAGGCTTTTATTTTCCTCTATAGGCGCAAAAGAATCATGTGTATTAAAATTTTCTATGTAAAAATTCAAGACTTTTTCTCTAAAGGCGTCTACTGTAACGAACGGAACGATAAATCCAGAAGTTATAATTATTATTAAAGCTGCTACTTTAAATATAAATTTTTTCAAATTTTTTTGTTTTAATAATTTGGCTTTATCATTAATAAAATGTTCATTAATAAGAGAGTATATCTTTTTATCCAATTCATCCTGCTTTGGATTTATTATAGTATTGTCTTTTTCCAATTTGTCAAATAGTTTAGTGTCTTTTTCAGCAAGTGATAATGCAGCTTTTTTTAAAAGAAAGTCGTCATCAAAATTATAGTTATCATTCTTATTCATGGTTTGTTTCGCCACCTTTCATTCTAGTTTTTAACATATCTATCGCTCTTTTCTTATACATTCTAATACTTTTAACGTTTATATTTAAGATTGCTGCTATATTTTCATAAGTCATTTCCTCGTAAACATATCTAGATATTAAAATAGATTTATATGGTTCGGGTATATGATTTAATGCATCTTCAACTTCTGAAATGCCAACTTTTTCAGTAAAATCATCATCAGTAAAAGAAATATATTCCGATATACTGTCAAAGTCAACATTTGATTTTTCTCGGTTTATATAATTAATATAGGTGTTCTTAACCATACTCATTAAATATGATTTTAACTTGTATGTATGAACTTTTTTTATTGTTTCTATCTTTTCAATGACTTTAAGAAAAGTTGTTGAAACCATATCGTTTGAAATGTCATGGTTTTTAGATAACTTATATGCGTACTTCCACAAAGTTTTACCGTATTTTTCATATAAGTAAGTTGCATAGTCACGATTACTTACTTCCATACCTGACTCTTCCATATCCGATGCCGTTAATAATAAGAACATAGATTATCCCCCCTCTAGTATATATTTATTATATCATGTATTTGTTAATTATATAATAAATATATAAAAAAATGTTACATTTTCACTTCTTAATTTGTCTATATGGTAAAGGGGGAAAAATATAATGATAGGGGGGGATTCCTTTGAGTGTTTAAGAGGTATAGTCTTATATAGAAAGTTTAAATTATATAAGCCTTAGAAAGGTTATAGGAGGATAACGGATATGAGAAAAATGAAGAAGATGAGGTTATTTACTAAGATATTTACTTTTTTATTTTTAATAACAGCTATATTTAGTACGGTTAGTTATAATGTTTATGCACAAGATAAAACAAGTAAGGTAACCATTAATGAATATCAATCATTAAAAGTTGCAAATAAAGAATATAATGAATTGAAAAAGAATGGTCTATTAAAAAAATCAAGATTTGACAATATGCCTGAAGAAACAATTTATGCAATTGAAAATTATAAAGAAGTATATACGGACAAAATTAAGAAATTACAGTCCAGAAGTGTAGAAGAATTAAAAAACTTAGATTACAATGATTCTCAGATAAAGGCAATTCAATCTTTCAATGGTAGCGAAGAAATGCTATTACAAGCATCATCAACATGTGATGTTACAGGAGGTTTCAGAAATTACACTCATAGCAGTAGCGGAACATCCATTAAATTAATAGTAGAATTTAGATGGGAAGGTCTTGCATCTAATTGGTTTGATGATATTTTTGCAGTTGCTTGGTCATCACCGATGAAGGTAACTTCAAGTACAGGTTCAGTTTTATATAAAGATACTTATGGTATTGATTCAAAAACTTACACTCATAATCCAGCAGCTGGAGGTTTGTATGCTTCGTACATAAAGTTTGCAAAAGCTAAAAATATCGATAATAAGGGATACTACGTATCCTCAGGTTCAATGATAATACAACTTAGTGCAACAACTAATCAAGTTGATATTGTAGGGTATGCAGAATATGGCTATACATATATAAGTATAAATCCTTCGGTTTCATTTGATGGACTATCCATAGGTTTTTCTACGGGTACTAGTACAATGGACAGTGTGAGATTTTACAGTAACTAGATTATTGCTTTTATTTAGAAAAAATGCATCTTGATTGAAATGTAGCCGCCTATGTACTAAAGCATAGGTGGTTTTTAGTTTGTTGTTTGATACCTGCAGATTTTGTTAACACTAAAAAGCAAAAGGAATCTATAAAAAGACAATAATTGTTTGTGTTAAGGTAATATAGTATAATAAATAAGCAAACAAAGTAATATATAATATTGAAAGAAAAAAGATAATTTTAGTTTATACAATAGTAAAAAGTAGCAAGTAATTAATTAGGAGGTGAATTTTATTGATGATATATATATGTTATATAATTGTGGGAATTATAGTTTTTGGGTCTGTCGAATTTCTATCTATAAATATTGGCGGATTAATTGGTTCAGGTCCTAATGAAATAGGAATTGTAGTTAGTGCTTTATCGATTCTTTGTTCAATAATAGTATTATGTACTATAATAATAGTAGATGCCATAAAAAATAATCGTGAAAGTAAGTAAGAGCTATTTGATATGAGAATGTGGATTTTGTAAAAGAAGTATCATAAAATGGGACATAAATGTTTTTTATGTTCCATTTAAAATTGAGAATTAATTATATATTTTAATTTTGGTAGAATTAAAAGAGTGCACCAATTTTGAATTGTAATGATTTTCATTAGTATTTGATAAATATAAATTTTTAGTTAAAAAATTCATATTTATTCATTGCGATTTGTGTTAGTATGAAAATATCAGTAGGACATAACCCAGTAAAATAGGAAACTTTATGCAGTTATAAAAGCTATTTAAACATACTGTATTGTTGCCAGAGATTGCTTTTATATCTTGAATAATACATAACTGCTCCAAATACCCATGAACACATTTCGGCAACAGCTATGATTCTATAGCCAATCAAATAAGCCAATGTGTAGGATAAAAAAAGTCTTACACCTAAGGCCATTACACTAATTACAGATGTAAAATTAACATCCTTATTTCCCTGTAGGAATGAAGAATACGCATTTTCCAAACCAAATACGGGATAAAAAACTCCACATATATAGAAAAAGTTTTGTCCTATTTGTGCTACTTCATTAGAAACACCAAAAAATTTCATTAAGTTAAATCCGGCTAAAACAACAACGGTTGTTACTACAACAGAAAGAGTCAAAATAATTATAATGCCTTTTTTCAAACCTTCCTTTGCTCTTTCCATGTTGCCAGCTCCTACATTCTGCCCTACAAATATAGAAATTGCGATTGAAATATTTATTATCGGCAATATTGTAAGCGTATCAATTTTATAAGCAGTAGTAATGGCTGTAACAACATTAAATCCAAATGAATTCATAATATTTTGTAGAAGAAGTTCTCCAAGAGAACCTATTGCCGATTGTATGACTCTTGGCACGCTAAGCCTCAAGCTTTCAATAAACAACTCTAAATTTATTGAATTAGCTTTAAAGTTTACCTTGAACATTGAATAATATTTATTAACGTATAAATAAAGATAAATGCACGAAATTATTTGTGCTATCACAGTAGCAATTGCCGCTCCCTTAATTCCCAATCCAAATGTATTTATGAAAATCAAGTCTAATATAATATTGATTGCAGACGAAAGTATAATTGAATACAATGGTATCTTGCTGTTACCTATCCCTCTGAGCAAAGAGCTGTAAAGATTGTAAATAACTAAAAATGGAACTCCCATAAAAACTATAGATAGATACTCAATAGATTGCTCTAGTATTTCACTTGGAGTATTCAATAAGACTAATATATTATCCTTAAGTGAAAAGCCTATAAATGATAATAGAAAAGAGAATAATGTTACAAATATAAAAAATGTATTGGTTAATTTAAGTACCTTGTCATAATCCTTTGCACCGTAGTACTGGGAAATTAATATTGTATATCCAGAAACAAGTCCGGTGATAACATAAATAAAGACATTAGAAACAGGTGATGAAACGCCAACTGCTGCTAATGCAGCCTCGCTTATGAAATTACCTACTATTACAGAATCAGCTATTGTATATAATTGCTGCAGAAAACCGGAAATTATCAGAGGAATTGTAAAATAGAGCAATGCCTTGAATACATTGCCTTTCGTCATATTATTATTTAAGTTATCCATATTTTTCTCCAAACACATTAATTTTCTAATTATAACTATATAATTCTACATTAATTTTTATAATTGTTCAATTTATTTTAATGATAACTGTGAAAAAACAAATAAGAGTAAATGTAAGTTCTCGTGGAGCTTTATTAATCGTACAAATATTATAAAATAATGTTAATAAAAATCTGATGCTTTCTAAATTATACTAAATTATATGGAACAAAATTACATCTTAATCGTCTAATGAATGATGCAGTAGTAAATTACTTAAGAAATATTTAATTTAAATGAGGAAATCATTTTAATGATGAGTACATTAAATTAAGGTATGATTGAGATATTTAGTTTTTTTAAATAATCTATAAGTTACTCTATAAATGGATGGAGAATACCAATGAAGAGATCTACGATAATTTCAGCAATAATTATAATAATTATTAGCTTTATCTTTTTACTCAATATAAATCTGATTTTTCAAGAAGGAAATCCCCTTCCTGTTTTTAGCGGAATTTTGCAATTAAATGATTCAAAAACATTTGCAAAAATAAAGGATAATCCTGTTACATATATTACGAAAACAAATAATATGGATGAATTGTTTTCACATATTGAAGAAGATGATAAGGTCAGATACAGAGAGCAAATGGGTTCAGGTTACATTTTTGAAAATGAAAATAAAATTGTTATTTTAACTTCTCGCCAATATACACGTAACTACCAAATTTGGGAATACAATAAAAGAGATTTAAGGGAGATAAACACTTGAGGCAAATGACGGGCAAATTTTGTATGAATGGTGGCAGGAAACAAGTTGGGGCGTCAAACTGAGTAAAATAGATTATATATTTTTTGATTCTTTATTTTTACACAATCAGACGCCTAAATATGTCTTTTCTGCATATTAATGAGACATTAATTTCGATTTGCTATAATCTCGGTGATTTGATCCAATGCATATGGTATTTCTCTGTTATTCATTATTTCAATATCACAGTATTCTTTATATAAGTGAATTCTTTCATTATATAACTGATATAATTTGTTTTTTCCCTCTGCAAGAAGTGGTCGTATATTTGTATCAATATCTTGCATGATGTTTTCCAGCGGCCTATTTAAAAATACAATAATGCAGCTCTCTTTAAATATTTTTATATTCTCTTTTCTTTTTACCACACCTCCGCCTGTAGCTATTACATGAGAGTTTAACTTACTTAGCGACCTGGTACATCTTGTTTCAACATCTCTGAAGTAATCTTCACTAATTTGAAACATTTCTTTTATACTTTTATTTTCATTCATTTCTATATATTCATCCATGTCTATGTACTCCATATTAATTTTTTTAGAGAGCATATATCCAATGGTACTTTTACCACTACCGGGCATACCTATAATTACAATGTTTTTATTCATATAAACCTCCTGTTAAAATATATCCAATATGTTATTTATAACATTATTTGAAATTTTTGTATTATTCCATATTTCCTGAGACTTTACCGCCTGTGCTATGAGCATATATAATCCATTTACTGTTCTTAGACCATTTTCTTTAGCATTTTTTAGAAACAGAGTATTTGTTGGATTGTAAATCAAGTCAATAGCTGTATTAAAATTGGTTAAATATTTTTTATTTATCGGACTAAATTCTATTTTAGGAAACATACCCACCGGTGTGCAATTAATTATTACAGAACAATTACTAACTTCGTTTAGTTCATCATACATAATAATTTTATCGTCTGGATATTTTCGCTTTGCCAATTTTACGTTTCTAGATACTATAATTATGTCTTTTATACCATTATCCTTCAGATACTGAGTTACCGCTTTTGAGGCACCGCCTGTACCAAGGATGACAGCTGTTTCTCCATCAATTTTTACATTTGCATGGTTAAGCATCATTCCAAATCCGTAATAATCAGTGTTGTACCCTATTGCCATACCATTTTTATCGATATTTACTACATTTATAGCTCCTATTTTTGATGCTTCTGGACTTAGAGAATCTAGATATTTAATTATGTCTAATTTATATGGTATAGTAACATTTACACCATTGTATCCAAGTGCCTTTAATCCGGAAACAGCATATTTTAAATTTTCCTTTTTTACTTGAAACAGACCGTAATAACCATTTGTATGAGTTTCCTCTAATATTTTGTTATGAATTTGCGGAGAGTAGGTATGACCTAGCTTTTCACCTATTAAACCATATAAATTTTCCATCGTAGACACCTCTATTACAATATTTTAATTTCATCTCTTTCGATATCCTTGCATGTATTCATCAATTGTATATAAACTTTTTCTATATAATTTGAGTATTTCTTATTTTTAAGATGATTTTTACATTTTTCAATAACAATCTTTTCTCTTGCTTCATCAAATATAGGTAGATTTTGTGTTGCTTTGTATATTCCCACTTTTAATACTAAGTTGAACCTTTTTTCTAAAAGCTTTACTATATCTTCATCTATTGAATTGATTTCATTTCTAATTTCATTTAAATTTATCTTGTTTTCCATACTTCACCCTCTCTCTCTAATATTAAGTCAAGTATTACTAACGCTGCAGCCCCTTCAACAACGGGTAATGCTCTTGGTACTATACATGGGTCATGTCGACCTGATATATTCAAATCAGTATTTTCCATTGATGATACATTTACAGTTTTCTGCGTAATGGATATAGAAGGCGTTGGTTTTATTGCTGTTCTGAATATTATGGGCATACCATTTGTTATGCCACCGGTTATACCGCCATTGTTGTTACTTTGTGTAAAAATTTTGCTATTCTGAACATGATATAAGTCATTTGCTTCTGAACCTCGCATCTCTGTAATGTTAAAACCTGCACCAAATTCTATTCCTTTAACAGCAGGTATAGAAAAAATCATATGTGATAGCTTGCTCTCTACTGAGTCAAAAAACGGTTGACCTAAACCTGCATCAGCATTAATTATAAATGTTTCAACTACTCCGCCTACGGAATCACCCTCATCCTTTGCTCTAAGTATTTCTGATTGCATCAATTTTGATTTTTTTTCTGAAATAACAGGAAAATTCATTTTTCTTAAATCTTTTATGGTTTGGGTTTCCATATCCAAAATGCTGTCATCATATATTTTACATATACTTTTTATACGGCTGCCAATTAGAATGTTTTTGTATTCTTCGAGTATTTGCATCGCAACTGCACCAGCAAACATTAATGGTGCAGTTATCCTGCCAGAAAAGTGACCTCCCCCGCGATAATCATTGTATCCTGAATATCTAATAAATCCGGGGTAGTCGCTATGACCGGGTCTCATATTATCCTTTAATATATCATAATCTTTTGACTTTTTATCTTTGTTATATATTATTGCACATAATGGAGTACCTGTTGTTTTATCATTGAAAAATCCACTTATAATATTGTATAAATCTTTTTCATTTCTTGTTGTAGAGAGGTTATTATTACCAGGAGCTCTACGCAGCATTTGAGTTTTAATATAATTCAGGTCAAGTTTAATTCCTGATGGAAGTCCATCAATAACGACACCAATCCCTTCACCATGAGATTCACCAAAAATACTTATTTTTAATTTATTTCCCAACATTGAGCTCATCAATGACACCTCCTAAGGATTTATAATCATTCCAAAATAGTGGATAGGATTTATTTACAGCTGTATAATTTTCTAATATAATTTCTTTTTCACATTTTGTAGCCGCAATTGCAAGTGACATTGCAATTCTATGGTCATTCCAACTGTTTACAGTAGCATTTCCCTTTAAGTTTCCTAATCCTTTTATTAATAGACCATCATGTAATTCTGTTATATTTGCTCCAAGTTTATTCATTTCACAAGATATTGCCTTTAACCGGTCAGATTCCTTTATTCTAAGGCGCTCAGCATTAATTATTCTTGTTGTTATTCCATCTTTTAATGCTGCAAGCACTGTTAAAATTGGAACTAAGTCTGGTATTTGAGATGCATCTATTATAAATTCCTCAAGGTTATCTTTTTCGATACTTTTATATCTTTCTATTATATTTAATATTTCTTTATCTCCTTGCTTTGTATCATTATTAATTCCGATACATTTCAAATCATTTCCAATTTCATGAGCTACTAAGAAAAAAGCAGCTTGTGATAGATCTCCTTCTACAGTATAGTTCGTTGATTTATACTGAGAATTACCTTGAATTTGAAATTCTGTATAGTCTTGATTTTCAATATAAACATTAAATTTACTTAGTATATCGAGTGTTAAATTAACATAACCTTTTGATTCCATGATGTCTGTAATTTTAATTGTTGAATTATTATGAATTAAAGGAAGTGCAAATAGCAAGCCGGATATAAATTGTGAGCTGATATTACCTGAAACCTCGTAATTTCCACCCAATAATGTTCCACTTACGGATAAGGGCAGGACACCATCAGTTGTTTTATATTTAATTTTTTGTTCTTCAAAGATTTTGTAGTAAATATTTAAAGGTCTTTCTCCAAGTTTTTCAGAACCTGCGAATGTGCACTCCTCTGATAATACTAAACCGAGTGGAATTAGAAATCTTAGTGTTGAGCCAGATTCTCTACAGTTAATATAAGTATTTTTTATAATACCTTTTTCTCTTCTTATCTTTACGCTATATGTTTTACTACCATCTTCAATCAATTTTATTTCCGCACCAAGATTTTTCATTCCTTCTATGGTAGCCTTAATATCATCTGATAAAATAACATTATTTATTACACTTTCGCCTCCATCATTGCATAGAGAAGCGCATATTATTGCTCTATGACTTAAGCTTTTAGATGGGGGAGCTTTTATTGTCCCATTAAGTTTTGACGGTCTTATTATTATATTGCTCATTTGAATTCTCCTGTTTATAATTCTATTGCAGAAAATTATCTATATTTTTAATAGGTATTTGATCTATAAATGCTTCACCTATTTTTTTTAATAATATTAAATTTATAGTTCCCGAAATATTTTTCTTATCTAATGTTACTAATCTGCTTACATGGCCTATATCAATATCAGGGAAACTGTACTCTATGTTAAAATTAAGTAATAATTTTTTTATTTTTTCTGATGTTCCTAATTCTGTATACCCAAGGGCTTCACTTTTTTGTGTTATGTAATACATGCCAATAGCTACAGCTTCTCCATGTGTATATACTTCATAATTGTAATATTTTTCTATGACATGACCTATGGTATGACCAAAATTTAATATCATTCTAATTCCCGTGTCTCTTTCGTCCTGTTCAACAATTTCTTTTTTAATATTGCAGCATGTAACAACAATTTCTTCAATTTTATTTAATAATTCATCTCTGGATTTTATACTATCTAATAATTCATAAAAATCCGAGTTTTTAATACATGCATATTTTATTACTTCTCCTAAACCATCTCTAATAAATTCTGAGGAAAGAGAATTTATTAGAGATGGGTCTATCAATACTTTTTTGGGGTGATAGAAGGACCCAATTAAGTTCTTACCTTGCGCAAGGTTTACTGCCACTTTGCCTCCTATACTTGAATCAATTTGTGCTAAAAGAGAGGTAGGAATTTGTACATAGTCGACACCTCTTAAATAAGTTGATGCTGCAAAACCACCTAAATCGCCTATAACTCCACCACCTAATGCAATTATCATATCACCTCTGGTTATCTTTGACTCTATGAGTCTGGTATATATATGCTCAAGCATCTTCATCGACTTACTTTTCTCACCGGGTTCTACAACGATAAAATTTGGTTTGAAACCATAATTCACTAATGAGCTGTTCATTGTAACACCGTATAACGTATAGATGTTTTTGTCTGTAATAACGGCAATTCTAACACCGCAGTAAATTTTTTTAATTTCAAATCCGATATTTTTGAAAATCCCTTTTTCTATTAATATATCATACTTTTTAGCTTGTAGGTTCATATTTAGAATTGTCATATATTCATCTCTTTTCTTCTTATACTGCTTTTATTCAGAAAAGATATTAAACTGTTTTTGTCATCAGATTTAATAATATCATAAATATTAGTTATATCTACAATAAAATCATTAAGAACGTTTAATATGTTATATTTATTCTCAAATATAAGCTCACTCCACAATTCAGAATTAATATCTGCTACTCTAGTCGCATCTTTAAAACTACCACCCACACACTGTAAATCATCATTAAGCTCAGAATTATTCATCAATGTACATGCAATAACATGAGGGAGCTGGCTGGTGAAGGCAACCTTAGCATCATGTTTTTGAGGTGACATTTCAATAATTTCACTGAATCCTATGCCGGTTATTATTTGCTTTAATAGATTAAGAGAACTAGCAGAAGTATTTTTGTCGGGAGTCAAAATATATTGTGCATTTTTAAATATACTGTCATCGGAACAACTATAACCGATGGACTCTCTACCTGACATAGGGTGACCTCCTATAAATTCAAGGTCGTCTCTCTTTATACTTAACACTTCTGACACAATTTTATTCTTCATACCTATAGTATCTGTAATTAGAGCATTCTTCTTAAAATGCTTCATATTATTTTTTAAAAAATCTATGGTTATATTTGGATATGTACATAATATTACTAAGTCAGAATTTTCGAGTGGAAATTGAGGTGCTACATAGCCATCATCTATTACACCTGTTGATACAGCTTCATTTAATGAGTCAATATTTATATCAATTGCCCACAATTTATTAATATTAATATTTTTCCTAATAGCTTTGGCATAAGAACCTCCTATTAAACCTATTCCTACAATTGTTATATTTAAATCAGATATGGATTTCAATTTCAATACCTCTCTTGTATAGTTATATTTCTCTATTTTCTATAGCTGCGACTAATTTTAATTGTTTCATAAGATTTTCAAATCTATCAGGCTTGATTGATTGTGCACCGTCACATAATGCATTTTCAGGGTCATTATGAACTTCAATTATAAGTCCATCGGCACCCACTGCAATGGCTGCTTTAGATAATGGTTCAACCATCCACCATAAACCTGCCGCATGACTAGGGTCAACTATTACCGGTAAGTGGCTTAGCTTTTTTATTGCAGGTATAGCGCTTAGGTCTAAGGTATTTCTCGTATATTTTTCAAAAGTTCGAATACCTCTCTCACACAGTATTACATTTTCATTGCCACCAGCCAGGATATATTCAGCTGACATAAGAAGTTCTTCTATTGTTGAAGAAAGTCCTCTCTTTAATAAAATTGGTTTTCTAGTTTTGCCCAATTCTTTCAGCAGCTCAAAGTTCTGCATATTTCTGGCTCCAACTTGAATGATATCAACATCTTCTATAAAATCATCAAGGAATTCGGTTGACATAATCTCTGTAACTATTGGCAGTCCGGTCTCTTCTTTCGCATATTTTAAAAGCTCAAGTCCTTGTTTTTTTAATCCCTGAAAGCTGTATGGTGAAGACCTTGGTTTAAAAGCTCCGCCTCTTAAAAATCCTGCTCCTGCTAACTTTACAGATTGTGCTATTGATAGAATTTGTTCCTCGCTTTCAACAGAGCAAGGCCCGGCAATTATGCATAATTTTTTACCACCTATATACTCATTTCCAACTTTAATTCCTGTGTTTTCAGGGTGAAATAATCTATTTGCTTTTTTGTAAGGCTCTTGAACATGAATAACTTTATCTATAATCTTATTTTTTTGAAATACACTCTGGTCAATATTACTGGTATCTCCAACGATGCCGATTATTCGATAATTTACCCCAACTGTTTCATGTGGTTCATAACCCATTCTACAGACTTTTTCCTTTATTACAGAAATTTCTTCTTCACTAGCTAAATTATTAATAACTAATATCATTTTAATGACCTCCGATTTGTATTTTGTTCTAATAATATAAAAAAAAGAGTCCTATAAAGGACTCTCCCATAATCATCTTATAAGTCGAGAAAATTAAAAAATCACCAAGTATAAAAGCAATTTTATATCAAAACGCTAGTTTTAATCCTTTATAAATATATTTATGTAATTTTTTTATACAACAATAAAAGTAATAATAATTACTTAAATAACGGCTATATAATTCGCTTACATAAAATCTATTTACAAGTACCATTATGAATTTTCCCCTTCAAATATTGTTTATGATATTTTAACACAGAATTTGAAGTTGTCAACAATAAATTTATAATTATTATATATTTTTTATATAAGCAGTATATAGAAAACACCATTATTTTTATGCTTGAAAGCTTCCCAGTATTTTCAAGAAGGGAAGTTCATTTGTAAGCTGGTATAAAATGGTCTTCACCCCATTGTCTAATATGTTTCCTTCAAAATCTAAATAGAATAAATATTTCCAAGGACTTTTTAAATCAGGTCTTGAGTAAATGTAGGATAAATTTATGTTATAGTATGAAAATAGTGATAGGACATTTTCGAGAGTGCCCATTTCATGAGGTACTGTAAAAACAATGCTTATCCTATTATGCTTTTTATCAGCTAACAAGTATTTTGATATTGCGCCAAATCTCGTATAATTTTGATTTGAGTTTATATTTTCCTTGAGGATTTTGAGTCCATAATTTTCAACAGCCTCAGGTGAACAAATGCAGCCAATATTTTTATCGTTCATTAAATATATTTTCTGTGCTGCAACGGCAGTATTTGTTTCATTTATAGCTTTTAATTTTCGCTCGTTTATATAATCCCTGCACTGCATAATTGCCTGTGGATGAGAATAAACTTCTTTTATGTCTTCAATGCAGGAATCCATTGTTCCAGCAAGGCAATGATCTACTTTTCTAACATAATTATAATTTATATACAAATCATATTTTAAGAGTAAATCATAAACATCATTAACATAACCTGCTGTAGAATTCTCTATCGGAACAACACCGACTTCTGCATATTCACTATAAACTTCTTTAAAAACATCTTCAAAAGACGATTTATTAATATAATTTTTATTTTTAAATAAACTTTTTGCTGCACCTTCTGAATATGAAAATGGCAGACCTTGATAGCACACAGTGCTTATATTAATCTCATTAGTAATACAATTTATATTAAAATTATTTTCTAGTTCTAGATTTTTTTTATATTTATAATTTTTATCTAAAGCTAACAAATTTTTAGAAAAATATGCATAGTCATTTTTACTATTTATTTTGTTATTAATGGAAGAAATTTTGCTTGTTGTGTGATTTTTATTATTTTCAAATAAAATAATTTGGTCCAATACCGACATTCGTTTTTCAAATATCTCTTTCATTAGGTTATCATATTTATTTATTTCCGCTAGCAAATTATTGTTGCATGACATATCAATTTACCTCGATTCTTTTCTGATTTCTATATAAAACAAAAAACCTTTCGCCTCTATATCTTTAACGATATAGGGACGAAAGGTTAAAATTTAACTTTTCCGCGGTACCACCCAAATTCAGCAAAAACTTTGCTGCTCTTTTTCAAATACGAGATTATAATCTGATATTCTATCCTTGTAACGTAGGAAATACGATCAAGCCTACTTAATTCAGCCGAGTGCTCAAGAAGGAACTTCAAAATGATTAATCTAATATTCGCTTTCAGTCAACGACGAATATTCCCTGGTAGCTTCCTCAGATTTACTTTCTTCTATCATAGCATTTTTAATATAAAGTTTTTAATATAATATTATTAATAACAAACTTTGTCAATAGTTTTTTTATTTTTTTATGAAATTTTATGTAAATGAAGTTGTATCAAATTAATGTATCGTAACAATTTATTGAAAATAATTAGTTTGCGAAATATATAGTAATGTGTTATAATTTAAATAAAATTCTGCATTAAGGATAGGAGGAATGTATGAAAAATAAGATATTTATGAAGATATTGTCAATTACAGTTTTGCTTACCATGATATTTACAACTGCTGCAAATGCTGTAACATTTAATGACATATCTGATCATTGGGCAAAAGATTACATAATAAAAGTTGCAAATAACGGGATTGTCACGGGTTACGATGATGGTACATTCAAACCGGAGAATTCAGTAACTGTTTTAGAAGCATTGGTTATGATGTCAAGGCTATATGATATAGATGACGATATAAAAGACCAAATAGTAGATGAGTATAAACCTGTTCTTGAAGATATGTCTAATGCGGAAGATTATAGTTGGGCTTTTGAAAGCCTTTCGGTGGATATAGAGCTTGGTATCGTCTCTCAAAGTGGTTTAGAAACTATGTTTAAAGATAAGTCAATAGCACAAAAAGCAAGTAAAGAGGAAATATGTGTACTTTTGACAAAAGCTATGATGCTTAGTGATGAAGCCAAAAATTTAAAGGTATATACATTGCCTTTTAAGGATGTAGCTTCAATTGCCACATCAGCCAGACCATATATCTATGTAATGTATGACAAATCTATTGTAAAGGGCGATACTAAAGAAAACATTAATCCCAAAGACTATATAACAAGAGCTGTTATGGCTACAATGCTAGATAGAGCATATGAATACATAGATGAAAATGATATAGAGCCTGAACTGTCAACCTACGATCCCACTACAGAAATAAGTGGTATTATAACAGATGTAACAGAGGGCGATGTAGAATCCTATGTATACATTACAAATGATAACAATGATACGACTATAGTACGGGTAGACTCAGATACAAAAATACGTTTAAATGATAAATCATCGGTGATTTCAAAAATAAAGAAAGATATGCTAATTACATGTGAAATAAACGAACAGAGGATAGCACGAACATTAAATGTCGACAGTTTAACTAAAATTGTTAAAGGTAAGATATCTTATGTTGCTTATACATCACCGGCTAAAATAACCATAATAGACGAAGATGACGATAAGGTTACTTATAATGTACCGTCAGATAATATGAAAATTTATCTTGATGGAAAAGAAACAGATCTTAAGAATCTTGTAGAAAAAGATTTGATATCCCTTAGAATAAAAGACGATGTATTGTATCAAATAGATTCAACAAGCAGAATTCAGAAATATGAAGGAAAAATTACAGCAATTGATTATACAAATTTACCTATAAAGTTGACGATGCTTACTACAAATGATAATAAATCAATGACATTTGAATACTCAAACGATGTAGAAGTAACGAGGAATGGTAATGATTCAAGTTTTGATCAAATAAGAATTGGAGATACAGTTACTGTAACGGCAGAATACGGTGAGATGATATTAATAAATACAAATGCTGCTGAAGCAGAATTAAGCGGGACCATAAAAGAAATATTGATAGCAAGCCAAAATAAAATAAAAATTGCTAACTCTTCGGGAACTATTAAAGAGTATCCAGTTAGTAATAATGTTCAGATAAATATTGGCAGCAAAAATGCAACTATTTATGATCTAAGACTTGGCTATCAAGTTAATGTAAATACTTCCGGTGACGAGATTGTTACTATCGAAGCTGCAGAAATTCAAACTGCAAAAAGTTTTTCTGGTAAAGTAGTGTTTGTTAATGTTGATGATAAACTTATAATGATGCAGAATATTAAAGATAATGGTCAAACTGAACTTGTATATGTGAGGGTTTTAAATTCAACCAAAATATTTGATACTTCTGGGAGCACTAAATACATAAAGAATATATCAGAAGGAAATAACATTATGTGCACTATAATATCTCAAGGCGGAGAAAATGTTGCAGTTAGTATAATGATACAATAGTAGTTAAAATACAGGCAACTGAAATTTAAATATTTTGGTTGCTTTTTTTATACAAAAAAGTACTATATGCTATTATTGATAAAAACTAAAAAAACTCTTGACAAATTAAATCTACAATTGTAGACTGTGATTAAATCTACGGTTGTAGATTTAATTTTGGAGGTGTTTATGGAAAAAAATAAAATTAATATTACTGAGGCAGAATTGGAAATTATGAATGTACTTTGGAAAAGTAAGGAGCCCATGACTGCACAGCAAGTTTCAAGTATGATAAAAAGTAAAGAGTGGAAATACTCAACTATTGCAACCCTTTTTTCAAGAATGGTTGACAAGGGGACGGTTACATATGAAAGACGAGGAAGATTTTTTTACTATACTCCTGCTGTTGATGAAAAGAAATACAAGGCATATGAAACTAAAAATTTTATAAGCAATTTGTACAATGGTTCGGTAAAAAATCTTGTGGCATCGCTCTTTGAAAGCAAGCAGATGTCAGATGATGATATAGATGAAATAAGAAAGCTCTTTGAATTGGAGGAGTAACTATGGTACAACAAATTTTTACGAACGTACTACTTATGTCTTTGATAGGAAGTGTATTGACTGCTGCTTTGCTTGCATTGAAGCCCATTACTAAACAAGTATTCGGAAGCCACTGGCAATACTACATATGGCTTGTAGTTTTAATTGTTATGGTGCTGCCTGTCAGGATTGACCTTCCGGATGAAACAGCACAGATTGACATGGATACATTAGATAGCCAGTATGGTCAAGATAGTGCCGAATACGTTGTTGATCAGGAGATTTCCGGAGTTCTAAATACACAGGAAGTTAAGGTTGCAGCCCCGCGAAATAGGGCATCAGTCACAATAAAAAATGTTTATGCAGGTCGGTATGATTTATTTACTTACATATGGATTTTAGGGACATTTTTATTTTTTATGACACGATTAATTAGATATGGTCTATTTATTAAAACATTAAGCAAAAATTCTGTTATGATTTCATGTCCTGAAATGACATCAGTTTTACGGGAAAAGAAAATGAAAAACAAGGTATGTGTACGCGTAACCGACTTCGTTGATGCCCCTATTATATCGGGGGTATTTCGAACCTCAATGTGGCTTCCTAATAATGTGCTCAGCGAAAAGGAATTTCGATATATTCTTATGCATGAACTCACGCATCTGCAGCGACGAGACCTTTGGTATAAATGGTTTGCCCTTACTGTCAGCTCCGTCCATTGGTTCAATCCTTTCATACATCTTGTTGCCAGACAAATAAACGAGGAATGCGAAATATCCTGTGACCTTGCTGTTACAGGAAGCATGGACAAAGGAGAAAAAAATGGATACATGAGTACAATCTTGAATTTTATATCTTCAAATAGGACAAGAGAACAGATATTTACCACAGCCATGGCAAAGGATAAAGATCAAATTATCAGGAGGTTTATTGCGATTAATACAGCAACTAAAAAAAGTAAGACTATAATAGCAGCTTCATCTATTGCAGCAGTAATAATACTTGCATCAACACTGTTTGTAAGTGGGATATTAAATTCTGAGAATATGTCTTATGAGGACAAACTCACAAAGGACAAAACAAATATACTTTTAATCGGAGGGGATACAAACCAAAAAAGTGCGGATACAATAATGTTGTTTTCATTTGACAATTCCGATAAGAGTATTTCAATACTTTCAATTCCGAGTAATACAAGGATTGGAAATGATAATAATATAAGAAATTTCATAGGAAATATGTTTGTCATGGATAATGAGAAAGCTGTGCTTGATGCGTTACAAAACAATCTTAAAATTCCTGTTGACTACTATGTAAAGCTTAATGCAGAAGGGTTAAAAAATATCGTAGATATTTTGGGTGGAGTGAAGTATGAGGTTCCATTTAAAATGGAATATGAAGACCCTTACCAGAATTTATATATATCATTGGAAAAGGGTATGCAGATGTTGGATGGAAATAAAGCAGAGCAGCTGCTTCGATTTCGCAAGGGAAAATCAATAAGTTACTTAGGCGACTCACACCTTGCAAGAGATCTTACTCAACGAGAATTTATGCGTGAGCTGATAAAACAAAAAGTCAGTAATGGGAGCATTTCACAGATAATGCAAATATCCGGAGGCATTTTAAAAAATATTGAAACAAATTTTCCTGCTTCGAAAATTCCCGAGTACATAGACATGTGGAATGATGCAGAATTTAACGATATTAAGACTTTTGAAATTCCGGGAGAGGTTGTTAGCGGTGAAGGTATGGTATATTTCATAGTTGATTACGAAAAATTAAATAAACTGACAGAACAGTATTTAAAGTGACAATATATTGGTCGGGTGTGACAACAGCATCATATCCAGATTTGCTTCATCATGCTGAGTTTCTATCTAAATTAAATAAGAGCAAGAAGTAATAGGCAGAGTAACAACATGCCTATTATTTTTAGTTGGTCTCCTGCAGGCGTAATCTATGCCATGTGCAATTGCAATTATTTTCTTGTTATATATATTTTCTTGTTAAAATTGTATTCATTATGTAGTATAATAGAATAAATATAATAATTATGTCAATTTAGAGTTAAATACTAGAATGGAGGTAAACTATGAAAAGGATAGCAATAATACTATTGATAACACTATTTACTGCATTTGGATGTACAAAACTTCCGGCTTCACAAGAAACAGGGGTCACTCCCGGCGAATATAAAGGTTCTAAAATAAAAGGTCTAAGTGAATTAGAAATAGAAAACGAAGAATTAAAAAATCAACTTGAGAAAACTACAACAGAGCTACAAGATTTAAAAGATGATTATCTAAGTATTGCAAAAAATAATGATTTAATAATGGGTAAGCTTAATGAAGCGGAATCTACACTAAAACAAATAGAAGCTGAAGGATCAGAGCTGCCAAAGTTTTCTTTGGAAGAAACCGATAAAAATAATATTATTAATTACATAAAGGAAAGAAAGAGTACATTATCAAAGAACTTTAAAGATGTTAGAGTAATCCCACTTAATAAAAATGATGATGTCATTTTATTCTATACTGTTGGATACGGTGAAAACTACAATCAAATTTTTATTTGGGAGGTAGGTAAAAATGAACCAGTTGTCGTAGATGATGCATACTTTAGTAAAGATGGTAATTGGAAATGGTTGATGCAAGATAAATACATATTAATTGACTCAGGAAAGAATCCTGAAATTGAAAAGAAAATTTTAGATATAAGTGAAAAGAAAATTGTAAGTACATTTGAAATAAATTATGATAATGTATATTTGTTGCCAGGTACATCAAATATTATTATTCAAAAAGCTAAAACAGATTCATCAGCACCAACATATGAGATATTCGATTTTATTACAGGTGAAGAGAAAAAATTAAACTTTGAATTTCAAGATAGAAATTTAAAATTTAGTGTAGATAGTATAAACAATACAATTAACTTTACTGGAACTTATGTTGACGTGGATGATATAACATACTCAATAAAGGTTGTTATGGGTATTGATAAGCTAATGGAAAAGTATTCGATAAAGACTTTAGAAGAGTTGGAGGAAAAAGATAGTCCTGCTATTAATGAGGAAGAGCAAGATTTAAATGAGGAAGGAAATATATAAAAACAGTATGATTGAAATATATGATGTAATAATAATTGGTGCCGGACCGGCAGGTTTATTTACCGCAACGTCCATAAATAATAAGAATGTATTGATATTAGAAAAAAATTCAGAACCGGGGAAAAAACTTCTTATATCCGGAGCCGGACAATGCAACTATACCAACTCTTGTGAAATAGAAGATTTTCTTAATAAGTATGGAAACAAGGGAAGGTTCTTGAAGCCTGCTCTATATAACTTTACAAATGAAGAAACAATAAAGTTTTTTCAAATGGAAGGTGTTGATAGCATTGTTAGAGAGGACAAAAAGGTATTTCCAAGCTCACTTATTTCCAGGGACATATTGAGCACATTAATAAATAAATGCAACAGTAAAGGTGTTGAAATAAGATATAATTCAGCGGTTAAAAATATTCAATATGATAGAGCAAATGAATGCTTTGCTGTAAAATCAAAATGTGAATTGTTTTCTGGCAGAGTATTGGTAATAGCAACCGGAGGCAAATCATATACTAATATGGGTTCAACCGGTGATGGCTACATATTTGCTGAGAATTTAGGACACAAAGTAGTAAATACATATCCGGCACTTGTTCCTGTTTATGTTGAGAACTATGAGTTTTCAGAACTATCAGGAATATCCTTTGAAAATATATCAATGACTTTGTGGAGAAATAATAAAAAAATAAAGCAATTTTTTGGAGATATGCTCTTAACACATAAAAATTTGTCAGGCCCAATTATTATAAATAATTCACGTTATATGGAAAAAGGTGATATACTAAAATTTAATTTTACAGGATATACAAATAATGATGAATTTAAAGATGCTTTTGAACAAAAAATTTTTTCGTCAGGTAAATTAAATGTAAAAACATTAATTAGAGAATTAAATATGCCTAAACGATTCATTGATAAAATAATGGAATTGGCAAATGTTGATGACGATAAAATATGTAGTGAATTAAGTAAAAGTAGTAGAAAGAAATTGGTTGAACTTTTATCTAACTATCCAATGAAAGTTCAAACTTTAGGAAACTATAATGTTGCAATGGTAACCAAGGGTGGAGTATCTACAGATGAAATTAACTCTAAAACAATGGAGTCAAAAATAGTTAGTGGCCTTTATTTTGCTGGAGAGGTACTTGATATTGATGGGGATACGGGTGGATATAACATACAAGCTGCATTTTCAACAGGAAAGTTAGCAGGGGATAGTATTAGCAGGATTGAGCTTTAATTAATTAAATCAAATATTGAGTAAGGGAGTGTGATAACCAGATGGATATATGTGTAAAATATTGCGGAGGATGTAACCCAAGATATGACAGGAAGAAAATAGTGGATAAAATAAAAGAAGACTTTAATGATATTAATATTATTACTCAAAGAGGTAATATGATATGTGATTTTGCAGTAGTAATATCCGGTTGTATGAGTTCGTGTGTAAATCATGATAATATAGAGGGAAGATACGGAAAATTTATTATTAAGGATATTATGGAATATGAAAAATTGAAGTCTACTTTATTAGAAATTGTGAATAAGGAATAAATAAAAAAGACAAATCAATTTGATATTAATTTGTCTTTATCTGTACATTCTTCATCTTTTGTTAACGTAAGTACTAAAACGGCAATTAATATTAGTACACAACCCAATATATTTTTAAAAGAAATCAGTTCTTTTAAAAACAAGATTCCTAATATAACACTTGTAATAGGTTCAAACATTCCAACAATAGCTGTTATAGTTGAACCTGTATTTTTTATAGCAACTGCCATCAATGTATTTGCTATAACTGAAACAAATGTTGCTACTAGGAAGGTATAAAGCCATCCAAGAGATGACATGTTAAAGGTAAGGCTTTTTGTAGTGATTCCAAAAAATAATAGCAATATAGTTGCAACAATGCAGGTATAAAAAGAAATCTTAAATGGATATATTGTCTTTATACCGCTTTTATCCATGAAAACTATAAACGAAGCATAAAATATCCCAGACAATAATGCAATTATTATGCCTGTTATGCTACCTGTAAAATCACCTTCAAAGAATAAGAGAATACCGATTGTTGAAAGTATTAACGCTATAATTTTTTCCTTGTTAAGTTTTTCTTTGAAGAAAATCACACATGCAGAAGCAACAAGTACAGGGTATATGTAATGAATGGTAGTCGTCATCCCTACAGAGATATAATTGTATGCTCCATATAACGTAAGTGCTGTTAAAACTGGACCTAATGCACCCAAGACTGTTAAATTTCTTATCTCTGCTTTGGTAATAGATAATGAAATCTTATTTGCCTTTAAAATTATGAAAAGCATAGGCAACGATAGAGCACTTCTGTAAAATGTCAATGAAAATGAATTACTTCCCTCTAAATAAGAAAACTTACCTAAAATGGGAGTAAATCCATAAATAAATGCTGCTAAAACTGCACACGCGATTCCTTTAGTTTTATTCATTATATCGTCCCTCGACTGAAAGGGAGAATACTGGATTCCCCCGAACATATTATTTGGTACTACTTATTTCCACAACATTTTTTATATTTTTTCCCTGAGCCACATGGGCAAGGGTCATTTCTTCCTATTTTTTCACCTTTAACAACTATTTTTGATCGATTAAAATCTTTTTTGATCTCTTTTCTTTTTTCTTCATCAAAAATATTATTCCATTCATCCATGCCATATAACCAGTCAGCTTTAGCATCATGCATATTCCATAGAAGTTTCTCAAAATCAAATTCAACCTTAATCTCTGACTCTTCAGTCAAGTCTTCTAAAACCAGAGATTCTTTAAGACTGGTATTTGCACCATCTAAAAATCCAACAAACTGTTTGTTGGTCATATCAAATTTTAAGGCTAAATCCTTTAAAGTTCCTTCGATAACCGGGTTCTTTGTTTCAAGAATTGTTTTATAGCAATCAGCTTCTTTTCCCATGTACTCGTTCCAAAATTTTTCATAGTCTTCTTGTGTATTAATACTTTTTAATTCTTCATCCCACTCTTTATATAAACTCATGGTTGACCTCCGTAATTTAATGATACTAAACTTATTCTATCAGAAATATTTTATTAAATCAATAGATATGTTGGAAAGGAAGTCAGTTTATTAAAGTCATTATCTAATAAAAACAAAAAATTACAAACAAAAGAACTGCCAATCAGCAGTTCTTTCAATCTAGTTAATACAAGATTACTATTTCTTAGTTTTTATATGATGATGAATCACCGTTTACTCCTAATTCAAAACTATCATCGTAAGTAATATATCTTATACCATTTTCTATTTTTGTCTGAGCATTATCACTGTTCCAAACAACATAAACTTCATTATTTGCAGATGCTTTATTCAAGATATCATTTAATACCGCAACTTCTCTTTGATCGCTTATAGCATCAAAACCTGCATTCATTGATAAAACTAATACTTTATCCTTGAAATTTGCTAAACTTTTAATGTTATTCCACATTGTCTTATTGCTTGCACTCATTGTTCCATTAGTAATTATTCCATCAAAATATATAATTTTGCCATTGCTTATAACATTTCCATTGGAAGATACTATTTGTGACTTAGTTGGTGAAATAGTGAGTTTTTCATTGTAATTGGTAACCTTTGAAACTTCTAATGAATCTTTAAATTCAGTTTCTTGTTTTAAGTTAAGTTCTTTATCATTTGGTTCATACATTAATCTTAAATTATCAATGTAAATAGTTCCGGCATCTTTTTTAGTTTCATTTATTTCAGCTAGATATATGTTGTCAAGAGTTATAGGATATGCAGTACCGGCAGGTATTTTCGCAGTTACCCATTTCCATCCAGTCCAATTTACTTCATCTTCAAACGTAATTTTACTTTGAGTTCCATAAACATCGGTGATTCTGCATCTTAGCCAGTGGTTTTTACCGTCACCATACACCCACATTCCAATACCCTTTGGCTTATCCTGAAGCTTTAGACCCTCTCCATTTTCTCCAAAATTTACAAATGCAATACTTTGATCTGTCATTTTAGTAAAATCATAGTTAAGCTTTATAGCATTATTGCCTTCTTTCACATAATCTTTAGTGATTTCAAAACTGCCATCTGAACCTTCGGGATAAAGAGTAAGTTTAAGATTTTCTAAACTTTCAAATCTGTTGAGAGTTTTCATTTTATATCCAATTTTTACTTGAATATTTTTCACAGCGGTACCAAAAGTTGCTGTAATTGCTCCCGTATTGCTGGTTTCACCGGCGGTGAATACACCATTTTCAACCTTACCTATTTTATTCCTATATGAATAAGTAATATAATTGGAAGGTATTAAAGCAGTTTTCCCGTCTTTGTCTATGCCAAGTATATCTCCTAATTCATAGGTTTCGCCATATTCAAGAACCAGTTTATCTGTTTGGAATGTTAAAGCTACGGGACTATCCAAAACGTCAACTTCCACACTGCCAACAGTATCATTATAATGTGCTGTAATTACTGCCTTTCCCGGTTGCTTAGGTGTGAATACATTATCTTTTATTGTTCCGGCGCTAGATGGAGATACTTCATATTTTACATTTGATTTATCGACATCTACTTGTGCAAAGTAATCATTGTAACCAAGTACATCAAGAGAAAGTTCTGTATTATTAAATACCTTGTTGTCGGAAGGCGTTACTTTAATTGAACTGACAACATTGCTCTCCGGTGCAGTGTTGAAAACACCAATTCCGCATGCAATTTTTCTTTCTGTTCCATCCGATGGAATATTTACAACTGTAACATTTGAGTTTCTTAAAAAATCAACACCCATTGTGGTAGAGCCACCGCCATCCATATTAACAGCATTATAAGCACCTAAGCTAACCATAATTTGTGAGAGTTCGGTTTGTTTGACACCAACATAATCTTTGTTTCGACCATCAATTGTTACAAGAATCATTTCAGTATTATCTTTATTAAAACCGACACAGGTACGAGGATGTGTTCCAAGAACCTCATCACTTATATCATTTACTTGACCATCTTTTACCAAATAGTTTAATCCTCCTACAGCCCATTCCACATTATCTGGATTAAAATCAAGTTGAATATCCAGTGACATTGGATTTCCGGGTACAAAAGAATTAATAAGTTGTTGTCTTGTTGCTGCATTTGTGCTCGCAATTATGAATCCATCTTTCGGTATTATTGTAGAAGGCTGATTGACTCTAACTTCCGATACAAAGTTGTTTACTACTACAACTTCAACTATATCCTTGCTTCCATTATATCCAACTGACATGCTATTCCAGTCTGATGTTAATACTGCAGGTCCATAGTCTAACGACGATGTTTTGTTGTAAACTACAACATCAAATGCAGTGCTATCTGTTCCATATAAAGTTATTTTAGGATTCCAAAGAGATACATTAACGGAACCGTCCAACAAACGAGAAATTGTAGGATAGCCATAGCTGTAAGGAAGTGGAGAAGTAATAACCTTACCATCTTTTATTAATGCACCGTATGTGTATGTAGGATCACCCATGTAAAAAAAGTCACCATTTACTCCGGCTACTGCTCCGGCAGATTTTAGCATAGAACTGAGAGAGGTTCTGTTAGAAACTCCTTTGTCGCTTGTAACAGGTGCTACTTTAGTATATTGATCATTTAAATTTACGCGAATGACATTAAGATTCATCCATCCCTGGGTTGTAAACTTTTCAATATTCTCATATGTAATACCACTTGAAAGCTTAGTTTGTTTTGATAAATCATAAACTGTATATAGATCGCTCGCCAATGCTGTAGATGTAAACATAAGCATCAAGGAAACTGAAAATGCAGCTATTTTTTTCATAACCATAATAAATTATTACCTCCATATGAATTGTTTAAATTTTTTAGCCTTATTGCATAATTATATCACAGAATATATATAATTTGTCATGTATTTATTTAATTCTTATAGTAAATTATAGTAATATAGGGTTAAATATAACACTTATTTATAGACGAAAAAAGGTATGCATAAGTTCCAAAAAAGTTGTTGAATTATATACATATTTAATTGACAATGAAAAAACTATATGATATTATGTAGCCATGATAATCCTTATCAAGAGTGGTGGAGGGACTGGGCCCTATGAAACCCGGCAGCCTGTTTAGTTCAAGGTGCCAAATCCCGCGGATTTCCGGAAGATGAGGCTATAAGTAGCGAATGACATATACCTCTTCAGTGGAAGAGTTTTTTTGTTTTTAAATGTAAATTATATTGTAAAAAAGAAAGGACAAATTAAATGAAAAAATGGTTATTTACATCTGAATCAGTTACAGAGGGTCATCCGGACAAAATGTGCGATCAGATATCTGACAGTATACTAGACGCAATATTGGAACAGGATCCCAATGGCAGAGTTGCATGTGAAACTAGTACTACTACAGGTTTAGTATTAGTTGCAGGAGAAATAAGTACTAATTGTTATATTGATATTCCTAAAATAGTTAGGAAAACTATAGAAAATATAGGTTATACAAATGCTGAATTTGGGTTTGATTATAAGACCTGTGCGGTAATAACTGCAATAGATGAACAATCATCAGATATTGCGATGGGAGTAGATGCTGCTGCAGAATACAAGAAAGATCATTTAGATATCAATGATGTTACTGGAGCTGGAGATCAGGGCATGATGTTTGGATATGCATGCAATGAAACTTCAGAATATATGCCTATGCCAATAAGTCTAGCTCATAAGTTATCAAGAAAACTCTCTCTTGTCAGAAAGGACGGAACTCTTGATTATTTAAGACCTGACGGTAAAACACAGGTTACAATTGAATATCATGATAACAAACCAGTTAGAATTGATACAATTGTAATATCAACTCAACATAATCCAGATGTTGAAATAAGCACTATTGAAAAAGATTTAAAAGAACATGTCATAAAAACAACTGTTCCTTTAGATTTAATTGATGAAAATACAAAGTATTATATTAATCCAACAGGCAGATTTGTTATTGGAGGACCACAAGGTGACTCTGGTTTAACAGGAAGAAAAATAATAGTTGATACCTATGGCGGATATGCGAGACACGGTGGAGGAGCTTTCTCTGGAAAAGATGCAACTAAAGTTGACCGTTCAGCAGCTTATGCGGCCAGATATATTGCTAAGAATGTTGTTGCTGCAGGATTGGCAGACAAATGTGAGGTTCAGCTTGCTTATGCAATAGGTGTGGCTAAACCTGTTTCAATAATGGTTGATACATTTGGAACAAACAAGATTGAAGAAGAAAAAATTGAGCAAGCAATTCACGAAAACTTTGATTTGAGACCAGCAGCCATAATAGAAAAATTAAATTTGAGAAGACCTATTTATCAGCAAACAGCGGCATATGGACATTTCGGAAGGAATGATTTAGATTTGCCTTGGGAAAAGACAGATAAAGTTGAAGTTTTGAAAAAATATTTGTAATAATATAGATAGAGGAAAAAAAGATTACTGGACAAAATTCAGTAATCTTTTTTGCAGGAGATATAAATGTTTGATAGAAGCGCGGGGATACTTCTCCCAATAAGCTCATTGCCTTCAAATTACGGTATTGGTACCTTTGGGAAAGCAGCATATGAATTTGTGGATTTTCTAAAGAAGTCAAGGCAAAAGTACTGGCAGATACTGCCTATCGGTCCAATTTCATATGGAGATTCACCTTACTCTCCTTTTTCTGTTTTTGCAGGTAATCCATATTATGTTGATTTAGATATTTTAATTGATGAAGGTTTATTATCAAAAGATGAACTGACATCTCTCGATTTTTTGAACCATACAGTTGACATAGATTATGAAAATCAGTTCAATATCAGATATAAAATACTAAAGAAGGTTTATGATAATTCAAAAAAAATATATGGGAAGGAAATTAAAGATTATATAAAAGACAATAATTGGGTTTATGATTATGCTTTATTTATGTCTTTAAAGTATAAAAATAATCAATTGCCTTGGAATGGATGGAACTGCTTGGAATCCGGATTAGATAAAAATACTATGGATTCAGCAAAGGCAGAGTTAAATGGGGATATTGATTTCTGGGTGTTTCTTCAATACTTATTTCATAAACAGTATTTTAACTTGAAAAAATATGCTAATAGAAATGGAATAAAAATAATTGGAGATATACCTATTTACGCTGCAGAAGACAGTGCAGATGTATGGGCAGACAACAATATATTTTTGATGAATGAAAATAGAATTCCAATTAAAGTAGCTGGTGTGCCTCCGGATGCATTTTCTAAGGAAGGACAGTTATGGGGTAATCCGGTATATAATTGGGATTATCTTAAGGGTACAAACTATAAATGGTGGCTGGACAGAATTGAATACTCATTTAAATTATATGATGTAGTAAGAATTGACCATTTTAGAGGATTTGATGAATTTTGGGCAATAAATTATGGCGCCAAAAATGCGGTGGACGGACTTTGGATGCAGGCATATGGTCGGGAATTCTTCGAAAGTGTAAGGCTAAAATTTGGTGATGTAAAAATTATAGCTGAAGATCTGGGCATTATAACCGATAGTGTTATGGAATTAAAAAACAGTTTTGGTTTTCCGGGAATGAAGATTTTTCAGTTTGCATTTGATGGAAATAAAAATAATCCTTATTTACCAAATAACTATGAGGAAAATTCAGTAGCATATTCCGGAACCCATGATAATGATACTTTACTAGGCTGGTTTGAAAAGCTAAGTTATGAAAGGAAATGCGACGTTCTTAAGTTTCTTGGCATAGAAAAAGCAGAAGGCAACATTAATTATAAAATTATTAAATCCATATATATGAGTAAATCCAAATTATGCATAATTCCTTTGCAGGATTTTTTATGTATTGGTTCTGAGGGCAGAATAAATACGCCCTCAACTGTTGGCGAAAATTGGATATGGAGAGTCAAAAAAGATAGTTTAACTGATTTATTAGCAGAAACAATCAATAGTATGGTCATAAGAAGTAAGAGGTTATGATGCATACTTCTAATAATTCGATTTATCATTGTTAATGTTTATGCATTTGCTTAAATTAATTTTTAAAAGTTTAGCAGAAAATGCTTATCTCTAATTTTCAATCAATAATGGAATATTTGAGGCGTTTTATTTTTTGAGATGTACCTCGCAGCAAATATTGATATGTTTAATATAAAAATTTAAATTTATATTTATCCATTTTTGATTTATCAATACAAAATGTCATCAAGATACAACATAATATATGCATATATCTAAATTGTGTTACACAAAAAAGTACCTCAATTTTATAACTAGTGACTGGGACCAAAATTACACACGCATAGCTTTATGAAATACTAATCTTAACCTTTCAATTGTTGTGTCATCAAAAAAATAAAATAGAGATAAATGTATTAGTCGACTATTTGATATATTCAACTAATACAATATGATTTTAACCGGAACATAATATTATATAACTATTTTCTTCAACAATGAATTCTTCTTCTATTTCCATGGCAGAATATTTTTTCATTTTTTCGCTAGAAATTAAGGAGATTGCTTTATTTGAGAGGTTTATTCCAATAACTATTCTTTCTTTGTTATTGTATCTTTCGAAAATAAAAACGCCCATATCATGTGAAATGCATTTGTACTTTCCGTCAATAAAAACAGGGCTACTTTTTCTAAGTTTAGATAGAAATTTATAGTGATTTAAAATTTCATTATTTTCATTTCCCCAGGGAAAACACTTTCTATTAAAAGGGTCTTTCCATCCTTCTACACCTGCTTCATCACCATAATAAATGCATGGAACACCAGGAAGAGTCATTTGCAAAAGAGAAGCGATTTTTAATAATCGTATACCATTATATAACTCTTTATCCGACAATTTTGATTCTGCCATTTCATCCTTATTGTTTGGAATGATCTCACTCCCTAGCTCTGTCAGGATTCTAACAGTATCATGAGTACCTAAAATGTTCATAAGACAATTCATTGATTGAAAAGGATACTTTTCTGTCATCATGTTTATTGTTTGGTAAAGATTAGTACAATCCTTATTTTTGAGATAGTCAATAATTGAAGTGCGCAGAGGATAGTTAGTAACTGAATCTAATTGATTGCCACAGAAATATTCCTTTAGCTTACCATAAGAAAATTTATTTGATGCATCTTCCCATACTTCACCTATAATTATTGTATCATGCTTTTCTGATTGAACAGACTTTCTTAACTCATTTAAAAACTCATTGGGCAATTCGTCAGCTACGTCTAATCTAAATCCTCGTGCACCTCGATTAATCCAATGTTTTAAAACACCATTATTTCCCATAATAAAATTCAAATAGCTTTGATTTGTTTTGTTTAATGTCGGAAGTATTTTTATATTCCACCAGCAATTGTAATCTTCGTTCCAATTGCTGAATGTATACCATCCAAAATATTGTGAATCCGTACTTTGATATGCTCCTACTGATTTATAATTATTATACTTATTAAAATATAAGCTGTCGTCACCGGTATGGCTAAATACGCCATCTAATATAATGGATATGCCATATTCCTCGGCTTCTTTACATAAATTTATAAAATTATCTTCATTACCAAACATGGGGTCAATTTTTAAGTAGTCTCCTGTGTCATATTTATGGTTAGAATGTGCTTCAAATATTGGAGACAGATAAATGGATGTTACACCAAGATTTTTAAGATATTGAAGCTTGTGTGCAATTCCGTCCAGGTTGCCTCCGAAGAAATCATTATTTGGAATTCTTCCATTTTCATCAGGTTTATAGTATGGTATTCCACCCCAGTCATTTCTTATAATAATGCTGTCATTCTTATTATAAATTTTGTTTTTATAAAATCTATCAACAAATATATGATATATAATTCCTCCTTTTATCCAATCTGGAGTACTGTAATCACTTTTATAAATCAATAATTCATGGATTTTTGTATATGGGTTTAGATTATTACTATTTTTAAATTCAAATGAATAGTAATAGTTCCCATATTCTTCTATACTAAATTCAGTACCATATATATCATAATTTTTTTCTGTACCAATCCATTCTAATATTGAACTTTTATAGAAAAACTTATCAGAATCTTTTCTTTTTTCTATTATAATGTTAGGAGTGCAAAGAAAATCACGTTTAATATGTAATTTTAACGTAATTTTTTCATTTTCTTTTACTGCCCCTTGAGGATATCTAAAAAGTTCGGATTTGCTATCAAAAATAATCATAATTACCACCTTAAACAAAAGTTATTCTATTTTTCTCAAGTTCCATATTTTTTGAGCATATTCCTTTACTGTTCTGTCTGAAGAGAAAATTCCGGCTGATGCAATATTTAGAAGTGACATTTGATTCCATTTTTTCTTATTGTTATAATACATTTGAGTAGCATTGTAGTGCACATTCATATAACTTTCAAAATCTGCAAAACACATATAAGGATCTCCCACGCTTTCCACACCAAGTAAATATCTAGAAATTGACTCAAATGATTTACCATTTATACCTTTGTTCAGAAAGTCAATTATTTTTCTTAATTTCTTGTTTTGCTGATAGTATACAACTGAATTATATCCACTTCTCCAAAGTTTTTCTACTTCATAATCCTGCATTCCAAAAAGAAAAAAGTTTTCTTCTCCTACCTGTTCCAGTATTTCAATATTTGCACCATCATATGTACCAAGTGTTAATGCACCATTGAGCATAAATTTCATATTTCCTGTTCCGCTGGCCTCTTTACCTGCAAGAGATATTTGTTCGCTAATTTCACCGGCAGGTATAATTACTTCTGCTAAACTAACCGAATAATTTTCTATAAAAACTACATTTATATACTCTTTAATAGTGGGATTAACATTTATAAAATCACTGAGCGTACAAATTAAATGTATTATTTCTTTTGCTCTATAATAGCTTGGAGCAGCTTTTGCAGCAAATATAAATGTTTCCGGCAATATGTTATCAGTTTTACCTTCTGTGATATCAATAATAATACTGATTATTCTTAGCACATTAAGAAGCTGGCGCTTATACTCATGGAGTCTTTTTGCCTGTATATCAAATATAGAATCTGGGTTTACTAATATGTTGTTCTTAGTTGATATGTAGCCTGCAAGTTTCATCTTATTATTATGTTTTATTTTATCAAGCTTTAATAGTACGTCAGCATCATCTTTGTATTTTTTCAATAATGATAAGTTTTCAGGATTCAAATAATAACTTGTTCCTATTAGCTCGTTTATAAGGTTTTTAAGTTCAGGGTTTGCTTGGTTAAGCCAACGCCTATGAGTTATACCATTTGTTATATTTGTAAACTTACCGGGACTATATTCATAGAAGTTTCTAAATATTGTATTTTTTAATATTTCGGAATGAAGCTTTGCCACACCATTTACAGAATGACTGCCTATTATACTAATGTTAGCCATGTTAATTTTTCCATAGTAAAAGATAGACATTTGTGATGCTTTATCCATATTACCATTATATTTAGATAGTACATCATTTATAAAACGTTGGTTAATCTCACAAATAATTGAATAAATTCTTGGCAATTTACTTTTGATGGTCTCTATTTCCAATGTCTCCAATGCTTCCTGTAAAACGGTGTGATTGGTATAAGAAACTGAATTTGTAACCATTTGCCACGATTTATCCCATGAACAATGATATTCATCCATAAAAATACGCATTAACTCTGGTATAATTAATGCCGGATGGGTATCATTGATATGTATTGCAACTTTATCACAGAAATTTTCAAGAGTATTGTATTTATTATAATGTTCATTGACAATAGTTTGTGCAGAAGCTGATACAAGAAAATATTGCTGTTTAATTCTTAAAATTTTACCTTCCGAATGGTTATCAGCAGGATATAAAATTTTTGATATCGCTTCAGCCATTGAATCTTCTGATAGAGCTTTGATATACTCACCCTGAGAAAATAAATTCATGTCAATACTTTTAAGGCTCCGTGCTTCCCAAAGTCTGAGGAGGCTTACACCTTTACTTTTATAGCCGGAAATCATGACATCATAGGGGATCGCTTCGACTTCTGTGGCATTGACATGATTAATTACCAATCCTTCATTTGTCCATTCTTCTTTGATTTCACCATCAAATTTTACTACAACTCTTTCTTCAGTTCTAGGAATGAGCCAAACGTCAGATGTTGTCAGCCAGTCATCAGGCAATTCTGTCTGCCAACCTTCTATTATTTTTTGTTTAAACAATCCAAACTCATACTTAATAGAAAACCCTGTAACGGGATAAACTTGCGTTGCCAGTGAGTCCAAGAAGCAAGCTGCCAGTCTGCCTAAACCACCATTACCTAGTCCGGGGTCTTTTTCTATTTTATATAAATCTTCAAGCAGAACATTATACTTTTTTAATGCTTCTGAAACTTCATTTTCTAAATCTAAATTAAATAAATTATTTTTTAAGGATTTTCCAATCAAAAATTCCATGCACATGTAATATACTTGTTTTTGCTTTTTTTTGTCAATTTCTTTTTTAAATTCATATCTTTTTTCTATTAGAATATCTCTTATTACAATGCAAAGTGCTCTATAAATTTGAACTTCTGTTGCAAATTTTGGAGCTATGTTCCAATAACGGGAAATTACTTCATCAATTTTATTGTTAATATGATTTTTATTCATTAAATTTTCTGTCATAAAAAGCTCCTCTATTTATCAGTTAAGTTTAAATACATACTATGATATTCTTCAGCAGAATGATTCCAGCTAAAATCCTCATTCATTACGGCATAAACAAGCTTGTTCCAATCATCTTTATTTTTGTAAACATTTAGAGCTCGTTTTATTGTGTTGACCAAGTTTTCAGACGTTTGCTCATAAAATGTAAAACCATTACCAAAGCCCAGACTGCAATCATGAATAGAATCCTTTAATCCACCGGTTTCCCTTACAATTGGAACAGTACCATATCTTGAGGCTATCATCTGAGCTATTCCACATGGCTCACTTATGGATGGCATAAGCAGAAAATCAGAACCTGCATATATTTTTCTTGCCATATCAGTACTGAAATCAATTCTGGTAGCAACTTTATCATGATATCTTTCTTGTAATGATTTAAAGTATAATTCGTAGCCCCTATCACCTTTTCCAAGAATCACAAATTGAACTTTCTCTTTTAAAATTTCTTCAATTCCATACATTATTAAATCTATACCTTTATGATGAACGAGCCTTGAAATTATAGCAATTATAGGAATATCAACATTTTGGGGTAAACCAATCATTCTCTGCAAATTAGTTTTATTATTATATTTGTTCTTTAAAGAATTTATGCTATAGTTCTTGAATAGAGCCTTATCGGTCTCAGGATTATAAAGGGTTGTGTCTATACCATTTAAAATTCCCCTAACTTTTGCAGAATTTCTTTTTAATATTGGAGCAAGCCCATGCGCAAAGTAATCATCAAATATTTCCTCGGAGTAACTTTTGCTAACGGTACTTACTATATCACATGCTTCAATGGCACCTTTGAGGAGATTTATTGAACCATTGTATTCTACTATTGAAATTTCACTATTATATAAGTCAAAAATATCTTCTGCAATTTTTAAGTCATAGACACCTTGATATTCAATATTATGAATTGTAATTATAGATTTTATTTTATCGTACCCGGGATAGGCGGAATATTTAGATTTTAAATATACAGGTATCAGAGATGTCTGCCAGTCATTAGCGTGTATTATATCTGGCATAAAATCTATAATGTTCAGTACATATAATACAGCTTTAGAGAAAAAGGCGAATCTTTCACCATCGTCAAAATGTCCATAACAATCATTTCTTTTAAAGTAGTATTCGTTATCTAAAAAATAGTATGTTACATGATTAATTTGGGTTTTAAAAATTCCACAGTACTGTTCTCTCCAAGACAATGGGATTTTAGTACTTGCGATAAATTCAAAATTGGATCTATTCTCTATTCCTTGATATAAGGGCAATATTACTCTAATATCAGTATCATCTTCATACATTTCAACCAATGATTTTGTAAGAGAACCTGCTACTTCTCCTAATCCTCCTGTAGCAATAAAAGGTGTAGCTTCAGCAGTTGCAAAAAGTATTTTTATTTTTTCTTTACTCATTTATATCACACTCCTATATTTATCATTATATTATACAACTGAATATCTTTTTATAAAGAATGGACAACTTGAATATCCAAGTAAAACACGGTCATCATTTATCATAGCATATGTATCCGTTATAATTGAGTCTAGTCTTGTATTTTCTCCAATAGTTGTATGTTGCATGAGAATTGAATTCTTTATAACACTGTTCTTTCCTACCTTTACACCTCTGAATATGATGCTGTTTTCTACATGACCTTCAATGACACACCCACTTGCTATTAATGAGGTCTTAACGTCAGCATCCTTACCGTATTTAGTAGGGGGTGAATCTTTTGTTTTTGTATATATTGCACCAGTTTTTGCATAGAATAAGTTGCTTAGCTTATTTTTACAAAGAAGTTCCATGCTGTGATTATAATAGCTTTTAAGAGAATCTATATGAGCGTAATATCCAGAATGTTCATAGCAATATATTTTAATAGATTCCGCTCTTGCAGCTAAAACATCATAACTAAAATCCTTATAGTTATGTGCAATCGCATCATATATTAACTTTTCAAGAAAATCTTTATTCATTATCCAAGTATTTAATCCAACATTATAAGTACCTTCTGTTATAGGATTAACTAATATATCATTTGCCCGTCCGTCACCATCTATTTCGTAAAGGGTTTTATGAATTGAATCATCTCTTTCTACATTAGTTTTTGTATATACGGCAGTTATTTCAGAATTTTTTTCAACATGAAAACGAATAACATCATTGTAGTCTATGTTATATATCATATCACAGTCTGAAAGGATTACATATTTTTCCTTTGAAGAAGAAATATAGTGCAGAACTCTTTTCAGTGCATCAAGCCTTCCTTGAAAAAGACCATGGTTTTCGCCTAAAGCATATGGAGGAAATATTAGTACGCCACCTTTTTTCCTTGATAAATCCCAATCCTTACCTGAACCGACATGTTCCATTAATGAACGATAATTACTTTTTGTAATAATACACATTTTATTTAAACCAGAATTAACCATATTGGAAAGAGTAAAGTCTATTAACCTGTATCTTCCTCCATAAGGGATGGCTGCTACAGATCTATGTGATGCAAGTTCTGTCATATTCCAATCTTGCGTATCTGAAAAAATTATTCCTAAAGCATTCATTTATGATTCCTCCTATTAACGTTATAGATTTACTAATCTGCTCTCGCGAGGTATAACAGTTATATCCGATTTTTTTTCTTTTGGATTTCCTATTTTAAGGTTTTTGCCTATTACACACAACTCATCAATTATTGAGTAGTTTACAACAGTGTTTTCATCGATTAATACATCTGCCATAATTACTGAATCCTTTATAATTGCATTTTCATTTATTTTAACTCCGGAAAATATAATTGAATTTTCTACTGTTCCTAAAATTTCAGCACCTTCTGAAACGATAGAGTTTTTGATAGAAGCAGCTTTACCTACGAAGTGTGGTGGCTTTTCCATATGTCTTGAGTATATAGGCCAATCTCCTGATAATTCAAATTTTCCATCACTTAACAAATCCATATTTGCTTGCCACAAGCTGTCAATAGTGCCCACATCCTTCCAGTATCCTTCAAATTCATATGAATAAATATTTTCACCTGAATTAAGCATTAAAGGTATTACATCTTTGCCAAAATCCTTAGTGGAGTTAATGTTTTTGTCATCTAATTCCAAATATTTTTTTAATTTAATCCAATTAAATACATAAATTCCCATAGATGCCTTTGTACTTTTGGGTTTTGATGGTTTTTCTTCAAAGTCAACAATTTTTCCATTGGAATCAGAGCTTAGTATTCCAAACCTTGAGGCTTCTTTAATAGGTACATTTATTACCGAGATTGTACAGTCAGCTCCCTTATCCTTATGAAAATTAATCATTAATGAATAATCCATTTTATATATGTGGTCACCTGACAGAATTAAAACATATTCAGGATTATGCTCTTCAATAAAATCTATATTTTGATAAATTGCATTTGCAGTGCCCGTATACCATTTAGATGCATCAACTTTCTGATATGGGGGCAAGATATTTACTCCCCCATTCATCCTGTCCAAGTCCCATGGCTTACCATTTCCTATGTATGAATTAAGTATTAGTGGCTGATATTGTGTTAAGACACCTACGGTGTCTAAATTTGAATTAACACAATTAGATAAGGTAAAATCAATTATTCTGTATTTCCCTCCAAAAGGTACAGAGGGTTTTGCTATTTTGTTTGTTAGTGAGCCGAGCCTACTTCCCTGTCCACCGGCAAGTAGCATTACAACACATTCCTTTTTATTAGATATCATAAACTTTACCTCCAACTTTATTTATGTTATTGTTGATACTTTCTTCTTTTTTTAAAAATATTGTTGATAGGGGCGGCAATGTTAAAGATATAGAGCAATTGTATCCATGCATTGGAATGCTGTCAGAAATAATTTTATTTATGTTACCAACACCTGTTCCGCCGTATTTTTTGTTGTCCGTATTGAAAACTTCATAATACGTTCCACTATCAGCACCAATTGAATAATTATTTCTTTCTACAGGAGAGAAGTTAACAACTACTATCATCTCGTTTTTACATTTGTCTATTCTTTTAAAAGCTATAATATTTTGTTCGAAATCATCATTTGCAATCCACTTAAAACCATTCCATGAGAAATCTACCTCCCATAGCTCAGTAGATGCTAAATAAAAGTCATTTAAATCTTTTACAAACACATTAAGTTTTTTATGGTATTCATACTCTAGTAAAAACCATTCCAATTCTTTTTCATAGTTCCATTCAACAAATTGACCTATTTCATATCCCATAAAATTAAGTTTTTTGCCTGGGTGAGATATCATATATCCTAATAGAACTCTAACATTGGCAAATTTCTCTTCGTATGTCCCAGGCATTTTATCAAGTAATGATTTTTTACCATGAACAACCTCGTCGTGAGACAATGGAAGTATAAAATTTTCATTGAAAGCATAATGAAGAGAAAAAGTAATGTTTTTTTGTTTATATTTTCTGAGAAACGGGTCTGTACTCATGTAGTCAAGCATATCGTTCATCCATCCCATATTCCATTTAAAATTAAAACCAAGTCCTCCCAAATATACAGGCTTTGTCACCATTGGCCATGACGTGGACTCTTCTGCAATCATCAGTGTATTTGGGTGAAGCTTGAAAACAGTCTTATTTAAATTCCTCAAAAATGATATTGCCTCTAGATTTTCATTCCCGCCATATTTATTTGGTATCCATTCTCCCTTTTTCTTATCATAATCAAGGTACAGCATTGAACTTACGGCATCAACCCTTAATCCGTCTACATGATATATATCTAACCAAAATACAGCGTTAGAGATTAAAAATGATTGTACTTCAGGTTTACCATAATTGAACTTAAGAGTACCCCAACTTTTATTTTCCCTTAGTTGTTCATCCTCGTATTCAAATAGGGGTTTTCCATCAAATTCATATAAGCCATGGGAATCCTTAGGGAAGTGTGCCGGAACCCAGTCTAAGATTACGCCTATACCATGACGGTGACATTCATCTATTAAATATTTAAAATCGTCAGGTTCTCCGAAACGTTTAGTTGGAGCAAAATAACCAGATAGCTGATAACCCCAGGATCCATCAAATGGATGTTCCATAACTGGCATAAGTTCTATATGAGTATAATTATGTTCTTTAATATATGGAATTAGCATTGATGCAATTTCACTATAACTATACAAGCTATTATCAGACTTGCGTTTCCATGATGAAAGATTAAGTTCATATATGTTGATTGGAAGTTCATACATATTAGTAGACTTTTTATATTTAAACCAATTATAATCTCTCCACTTATAATTATTTATATCGTATACTATTGATGCAGTTTCAGTTTGGGTTTGAGACGAAAAAGCATAAGGATCAGACTTGTAAATATTTTTTAAATTAGTTGTTGTTATAAGAAATTTATATAATTCTCCAGCCTGTATATCGGGTACAAATAGTTCCCATACTCCGCTGTCTGAAATTTTACTCATTTTAAAATTTTCATTTTTTTGCCAATCATTAAAATTTCCAACAATATGTACTACTTTTGCTCTTGGAGCCCATACTCTAAATGTAACTCCCTTTTTTTCCCCCGAACATATAATATGCGAGCCTAAAAACTTATATGAATAGTAATTTGTTCCCTGATGAAATAAATAGACAGGTAATTGATTAGTATTTTCAATTGACATAATATATCGCTCCTATATTTGGTAGTAATTACTAATTCATTATACCATATAATTATGTAAATCATATTATAATAATATATAATTTGAAAGAAACTCTTATGTAATAATTATACCACCTATAACTGTTGTAAAACATAAAAATATGCAATACACAAAAAAACACACATTTATAAATTGTGTGTTTAAAAAATTTTCTAATTTTAATTATTTACTATTCAAGATCTATATTTCCTACATGTGTAATAAGCTTTATTTTTGTTTTACCTGTTCCTACAGTTTCAATTTTTGGATCTTTCAAGAACTCCTGTATATTGGCTTCATAGTTAGAATTTTTAGGAATTAATATTTTAATATCGCCTACATTGGTTTCAAAAGATAAGTTCTTAGCAATAGATATATCGTTGGCATTTATGTTTATGTCTCCTACGTTTGAATAGAATGTGGATGAATCTGAAAACGAACTGTTTTGAACATTGATATCACCGACATCTGTTTTAATATAATATGAAGCATTGGAGCTCTTTATAATAGTATCACCAATGTTTGATGTAAGATTAATATTTCCATTAATACTTTCAATATTAATGTCACCAACATTAGAAGAAATTTCTACTTTTTCGATATTTGACGGTATTTTGATAACTAAATCAACTATAAGCTCATCACTATTTGATTTTTTGCTATGTTCAGTTGTATCAATGCTTAACTTTTTACCCTTTGTTTCTACAGAGTAATCAAAAGACTTTACTAGTTCTTCTGCTGCTTCTTTTGTGTTGGACCTGGCTTTGATATTCGTATCAATTAAAGTTTCAGTAGATTCATGAGTGACAATTTCAATATCGCCAACTTCGCTTTTTACAATTAGTTCAGTTAAATCATTAGAATCTACAGTTTTTGAATCATGTCTTTCGGATTTGATATCGCTGTCTACTGTTTCTATGACGGCGTGTGTTATTTTATCGGAAATGTCCTTTACTACGGCGTCATTTATCTTAAAATCAGATGTACAACCTGTAAAAAGTGCAAGTATTAAAATAACGACTAATGATAAACCAATTTTTTTCATACCATTTTACTTTCCTTTCATTTTATTCTTGTTTTATTTTGATATTATAATTACTGATAAAATATACAGAATATAAACGTGTACGGGGTAGAAAATATAGAATAAATATTTATACCCAATACCTTTATTTCCGTTATACAGCAGCATAAATATTACTGAAAATACCATCATCCACTGATAATTAACATATAACAGGTTTTTTATATTAAAGCCTCCCCCTGTATATAAAGAGAGGCAAATAAATACATATACAATAACCTGTTTTAATCTATTATTCCTTAAATCATACATTATTATACCAAGGATAACCAAAAATGGTCCTCCTTCTACAAATAGCGGAGATGGAATTAATCCGTTTAATAATATATATAAGGAAGGAGGAGGGTCAAATTCTAATCTGTATGATATGAAAGTAAATAAGGATGGAATGGCGCTTAGTAAAATTGGAACAATCATAGCAGCAACTGTTGGAATTATGTTCTGACCATCCCTTCTATTTTCTTTTATTTTTTCAATGTAATATAAATAAAAAACCGTTATAAAAAATGTTCCAAAAATATTATTTAATATAAGAAAGCCATCCTCTCTGGGGAATATAGAGACTAATAAGTAGTTAAATATTCCCATTGCAGCCGATCCTATATATAACCGCATCATATATTTTTCCTTGCTTCTAGTGAAATAAAAGCCTTCTGTCATTGTAAACATAAATATTGGAAAAACTAGCCTTCCAAGCCAAGTAAACCAAATAGGAATTAATTCGGTATAAGAGAAAAATTCATATATATGGTCCAGGACCATTAAAACCATTGCAATTAATTTTAACTGTGTAGTATCAAAACACCTGTTTTCCGATAAATGCATAACTGCCTCACTAAATTATAAGTTGATTTTCTTTTCTAAAAGATAGCCTGAACCTATTATCATTATTATGGATTCTATAGTTGAAATTATCATTATAGGAAGTAATGCCATCAATAGTTGTGTGGCAGAAATCATATTTCCTACTTGCATTGAATCGTAATATGGAGACATTATGGACATTAATTTACCAGTTGCATATGAAGTTATCCAGTTTATGGCTACAAATATTACAAAACTTAAAATTCCACCTAATTTAACTTCGGAAAAAATACTTTTTCTAATTGTAATAGCTGTATATGCCGTTAAGATAAAACTTATTGATAAAATTAATGCATTAACTAAAAATACGAATACATGCCCCAAATTAAAACCAAGACTACCTGATAAAAACTGATTTATGCCTCGAATAACTTCATTCATGTTAATACTTAATTGGAACCCTTGAGCATAACTTATATAAACTGAGTTTATCAGTATAAAAACTAAATATAATAAGAGTATTGTAATTCCTTCCAAGATGGCAGTAATAACTTTAGATACTATTATTTTATACCCGCTGTTTGAAGTCATAAATAGCATGTATCCACTTCTTTTATTTAAATCATCGCTGTACATCTTTATGATATCACCTATATATAAAATTACCATTAAAATAGGGAATGCTACTAAGAAACCACCACTTCCTGCCGCTCCAGACTTTGCAATTGCTAATATATTTAATAAAATGGCTAAAATAAATGTTATTAAAACTAACTTGTATTTTCGTATAAAATCATATTTAATTATTTTAAACATTATTTGTATACCTCCTTGTATATATTTTCAATAGATAATCCTTTTTGATGTCTCAACTCTTCTGCATTTCCACTAAGCTCAACTTTTCCATTTTTTATAAAAACGACATGGTCTAATGTTTTTTCAACCTCAGATACTAAGTGACTGGATAATATAATTACTTTGTTTTCATTATAGGAGTTTACTATAAGCTCTAATATTGTATCTCTCGCTAATATATCAACACCATTTAGTGGTTCATCAAGCATGTAAATATCAACATCTCTTGACAAGGCAAGAGCAACTTTTAATTTTCCGACTAATCCTGAAGAAAGTTTTGAAACTCTAAATTCTAAATCAACATCAATATCTTTTAATATTTTTAATACATAATCAGTCCTGAAGTCAGGATACATATCCTGATAATATTTTACTATGTCTTTTACTTTAAAACTATCATATAAAAAATTTTCTGTAGGCATATATGAAACATTTGCTTTAGTTTTATATGAAAGAGGGACACCATTTATTAAAACGTCTCCAGAAGTTTGCTTATGAAGACCTATTATAACTTTCATAAGCGTTGTTTTGCCGCTTCCATTTGGACCCATAAGACCATATATTTTTCCTCTCTCGAAGGATACACTAACATTGTCAAGTGCAATTTTATTATAGTATTTTTTAGTTAAGTTATTAATTTCTAAAATTTGATTCAATTTATATCATTCCTTTCATTATAATATGTTATTCTTTTGTTATTTTATTTGAATCTTTGATAAAACAAATCATATCTTCTTCTGTAAATCCAATCTGTTTCATCCCTTTAACAAAATTCTCAATTAATTCTTTTGCCATTTCTAATCTTATATTCTCGACTTTTTCTGAAGACTCGGTTATAAATGTACCCAAACCCCTCTTAGTATATACTATATCTTCCATTTCCATCTCCTTGTATACTCTTGCGACAGTATTAAAGTTCAGTCCTAAATCATGAGAATAATCTCTTGAAGAAGGCATTTTTTCTCCTGGTTTTAATTTACCTGTTACAATATCTTGCTTTAATCTATGAATTACTTGTAAATAAATTGGGATATTATTATTAAATTCCATTATATCACCACTCTCTCATGTGCAAATTTATGTGAACTAGTATCATAGTTTAATAATACACAAATACATTATTTGTGTCAAGTATTTTTTAAATTTTTTTAATATATTATATATTCTTAGTTGACAAGTTAAAATCAATGTATATACTTTTATTAATAAATGAAATTACGGATAATGGAATCAATAGGAGGATTATAATGCATAAGAAGTTATTTATACCAGGTCCTATAGAGGTAAAAGGAGATGTTTTGGAAAGAATGTCTACACCTATGATTGGACATAGGAGCAAAGAAGCATCACAGTTACAGCGGAATATATCTGATAAACTCAGAACACTATTTTATACCAATAATGAAATTTTATTGTCTACATCCTCAGGCAGCGGATTAATGGAATCTTCAGTGAGATGCTTAACTAAAAAGAGAGTGGCTGTATTTTCGATAGGTTCTTTTGGCGACAGGTGGTACGATATGGCGACAGCTAATGGAGTACCAGCAGATTTATTTAAATCAGAGCTTGGAAGTATTACAATGCCAGAAATGGTAGACGATGTTTTAGCAACCAATAAATATGATGTAATAACAATTACACATAATGAGACTTCAACAGGTGTAATGAATCCGGTTGAAGAAATAAGTAAAATTATTAAAAAATACCCAGAAGTAATGTTTTGCTTAGACACTGTAAGCTCTGCAGGAGGTGTAAAAATAGAAGTTGATAAATTAGGAGTTGATGTATGTATAACATCTTCTCAAAAAGCATTAGGGTTGCCTCCTGGTCTAGCAATATGCACAATATCAGATAGGGCCATTGAAAAAGCCAGAACTGTAAAAAATCGAGGTTTTTATTTGGACTTAGTGCAATTGTATGACACTATTAAGAAAAAGGATTATCAGTACCCTTCAACACCTAATTTATCACTAATGTTTGCGTTGGACTATCAGCTTGATAAAATATTAGAAGAGGGATTAGAAGGTAGATTTTTGAGACATAAAGAAATGGCAGAGTACACGAGGACTTGGGCTAAAAAGAATTTTGATATGTTTACGGATGAACGAAATGCATCTGTTACCTTAACTACAGTAAAAAATACTAAAGATATAAGTGTGAAGGATTTGAATACTGAACTAGGGAAGAGAGGATTTTCCATTTCTAATGGGTATGGAGAACTTAAGGAGAAAACTTTTAGGATAGCACATATGGCAGAATTAACACTTGATGAAGTAAAGGAACTTTTAGATAATATTGATGATATATTGAAGCTATAAAATGTAAATTAGTAATGTATGAAAAAATCACTAAGCAATTATTTAGTGATTTTTTTGTATAACCATTTCTTGACGAAAATTAATCTATATAGTAATATAAGCGAGAAGAAAGGAAGAATATAATGTACGATTTAAGCAGAATAAAGGGATGTTTAGATACAAGGTTCATAGGTCAGACTATTATACAATTTGATGATTTGAATTCAACTTTAATTAAAGCAAAGAGCATATTTGACACATGCCCTGACGGAACGGTAGTTTTATCTGAAAGTCAATCAAAATTTAAAATTAGATTTGGTAGAGATTGGTTTTCCTACCCTTATGAAAACATATATTTAAGTATAATACTAAAACCTACGTTTGAAAATTATGTAATATCTAAATTTGAAACCATTGCTTCAGTTTCGGTATGCGAATCTATAAATCATATGTATGAAAATATCAAATGTAAGATAAAGTGGCCGAACGATATTTGGATTAATCAGAAAAAAGTATGTAGTATTAGCTGCAATATAATTAATAAAAAAAATCGAACAGAAGGTATAATAATATCATTTGGCATTAATGTGAATTTAGATGATGAATATATGGATGAAAATTTAAAACAAATAGCTACATCTATAAAGACTGAAATTCAAATGGAAGCAGACAGAGAAAAACTTATAGCGTATATTTTAAATAATTTTGAAACATATTATGATGAACTGATAAATTTTAATACTATAATTGGAGCAGTTGATATATTTACTAACAACTTTATGCTAATAGGTGAAGATATTGAAATAGTAAAACCAGGAAAGAAAACTGCCAGGAAGGTTACAGTAACAGATATAGATTGCAATGGCTGTTTGATGGTTGTTGATGACAAGGGAAATGAAGAAATTATAAGTTCAGGAGATATAAGTGTAAAGTATGAGAGAAAAGATTAAAATTGGAAATATAGAATTGAAAAATAATGTTGTATTAGCACCGATGGCGGGAATAACAGATATAGCATTTAGAACGATATGCAAAAGCTTTGGTGTAGGTCTTGTATATACAGAAATGATTAGTGCAAAGGGTTTATATTATAAAGATATAAAAACAGAAAGGCTAATGAAAATTGATGAAAAAAATAGACCCATATCACTTCAGATATTTGGAAGTGATGCTGAAATAATGGCAGATGTTGTAGAACATTATATAAATAAAAGAAATGATATAGATATAATTGATATTAATATGGGATGTCCGGCGCCTAAGATTGTGAAAAGTGGTGATGGGTGTGCATTAATGAAGAATCCGGGTGTTGCCGGAAGAATAGTTAATAAGATAAAAAAAATATCTAATAAACCTCTGTCTGTCAAATTTAGGTCAGGATGGGATGATAATAATATTAATGCAGTAGAATTTGCAAAAATATTAGAGTATAATGGAGCAGACCTATTAGCCGTACATGGGAGAACAAGAGAACAATTTTATTCCGGGAAAGCAGACTATAATATTATTAAACAAGTAAAGGAAAATGTAGCTATTCCTGTAATTGGAAATGGAGATATATTTAAACCTCAAGATGCAATAAATATGATAGAACGAACTAATTGTAACGGAGTTATGATAGGTAGGGGCGTTTTAGGAAACCCATGGTTATTGATAAATACCGTTAAAATATTAAATGGTGAAAATTATCTTTATGAAGTTACTCCAAAAGATAAAATAGATATGTTAGTTAAACATGTAAAGATGCTTAAAGAGGAACTTAATGAGAAACTAGCTGTACTTGAAATGAGGAAGCATGCTGGTTGGTATATAAAAGGCATGAAAAATTCATCAGATATACGAAATAAAATTAATAAAATAACAGATATGGATGAACTTTTTGATGTTCTAAATGTATATTTAGAAAGTTATTATTCTGATTAGAAATGTTGACATAAAAAAATAAAAAAATTAAAAAAGAATCTTGACATAATATAGTACCTTGATTATAATAGTCTAATTAATTAAAAAAGAATTATCAACAAATTATCATATTATTTTAAATCGATAATAAAATGGATTATATATATTTAGAGAGATATACAAATAATATGCATAATGAGGATTTTTGCAGATGTTTTTTAATAACCATCACATAGTGTTAAAGGAGCAATAATATGAAAAATAATGAAACTTTGATTACTGCAGAGGGATTAGAAGAAATTAAAAATGAACTGGAAGAATTAAAATTAGTAAAAAGAAAAGAAGTATCAGAAAAGATTAAGGTTGCGTTAGCTTTTGGAGATATTAGCGAGAATTCAGAGTATGATGAAGCTAAAAATGAACAAGCTAATGTAGAAAGTCGTATAGCTAAACTTGAGCTAATGATAAAAAATGCAAAAATTATTAAAGAAGCGAAACAAAGGGGGATTGTAAGCATAGGCTCAAAAGTAACTATAAAAGATTTAGAATATGATGAAGTTATGGAATATACCATCGTCGGTTCTGCAGAAGCAGATCCATTTAAAGGCAAGATTTCCAATGTGTCACCTTTGGGTAAATCGTTATTAGGGAAAAAACTGGGAGAAACAATAGAAGTTCCATCTCCAACAGGAGATATGATTAAATATGAAATAGTATCCGTTTAGTGTGGATTAACAAAAGAAAAATAAAAAAAAACTTTTATAAAAGATAAGGTGGTGTAGAAATTGAGTGAAATACAAAATTCAGGAGATTTAAGACAGGTAAAGGTTGAGAAATTGAAGGAGCTAATTAAAGCAGGTAGAGACCCTTTTAAAATTTCCAAATATGAAGTTACAACAAATTCTAAAACAATTAAAGACAATTTTGAGGAAATGGAAGGCAAGCATGTTTCTATAGCTGGAAGAATAATGTCAAAGAGAGGTCAAGGAAAAGTAGGCTTTTACGATATACAAGACAGTGATGGAAGAATTCAAATGTTTGTTAAGCAAGACGCTATTGGCGAAGAGGAATACAATTGGTTAAAAACTTATGATATAGGAGATATCTTAGGGGTAAAGGGTGAAGTTTTTAAAACTAAGATGGGAGAAATATCTGTAAGAGCAGAGGAAGTTAAACTTTTATCTAAATCTCTACAAACATTGCCTGAAAAATTTCACGGATTGAAAGACCAAGATACTAGATATAGACAAAGATATGTTGATTTAATAGTTAATCCAGAAATTAAAGATGTATTCTTAATGAGAAATAAAATAGTTAGGGGAATTAGGGAATATCTTGATAATGCAGGGTATTTAGAAGTTGAAACGCCAATATTGAGTCCTATAGCTGGAGGGGCTAATGCCAGACCGTTTATTACACATCATAACACTCTAGATATAGACATGTATATGAGAATTGCCAATGAACTGTTCTTAAAAAGATTAGTAGTAGGAGGTTTAGGCGACGGTGTGTATGAAATGGGCAAAATGTTTAGAAATGAAGGGATGGATACAAGACATAATCCAGAATACACGGCTATAGAAATTTACAAACCATATGCTGATTTTAATGACATGATGGATTTGACTGAAAATATTGTGGCTTTTGTGGCTATGAAGGCAAGAGGAACGACTAAAATAAATTATCAGGGAAAAGAAATAGACTTTACTCCACCATGGAGAAGAGTTAAAATGCAAGATATGGTTAAAGAATATACTGGCATAGATTTTGATTTAATTAATACAGATGAAGAAGCTATTAAAGTAGCAAGGGAAAAACATATAGAAATTACTCCGTTAATGACGAGAGGACATGTAATTAGTGCTTTGTTCGAAGAATTCTGCGAGGAGCACTTAGAACAACCAACATTTGTTACACACCATCCAGTAGAGATATCACCTCTTGCCAAGAGAAATGTTGAGGATCCAAGATTAACAGATAGATTTGAAGCTTTTGCAAATACATGGGAAATTGCTAATGCCTTTTCAGAGTTAAATGATCCTATAGATCAGAGAGAAAGATTTGAAGAGCAAGTTAAGCAAAAAGAAGCAGGTGATGACGAAGCACATATGATGGATAATGACTTCGTTAATGCAATAGAAGTTGGTCTTCCACCTACAGGCGGACTTGGTATAGGTGTTGACAGAGTAATTATGATGTTAACAGACCAAGTATCTATAAGAGATATCATATTGTTTCCAACAATGAAACCCATAGATTAAATATAACATTATATATAAAGAGCAGGATAACTGCTCTTTTTTGTACTTAAATGTAAATAGGGGTTAGCTTTTGCCTAATCAATGAATAAAACTATATGATAAAGAAGACGGTTAATTTGTAAATGGAATGCATAAGTCAGAAAATATTGGTAACTATAATAGAGGAAGAAATAGTTGACAATTAAAATAACCTGTGTTAAAGTAGTCAAGTTGCTTCACGAAGGCAATGATATGCACTAAAAAATAAAAATAAAAAAAGTAGTTGACACATATAACAAGGTGTGCTAAACTAACAAAGCTGTCCCAAGAGAACAGCAAATAAAAAAAGAAACAAAAAAGAAATAAAAAAACAGTTGACAATGATGAAGCGGTATGATAAACTAATCAAGTTGCTCGTCAAAAAACGACAAAGAGGCAATACAGCAACAGTAAAAAATAAATAAAAAAAGTTCTTGACAAGCATCGACAACTGTGATAAGCTATTAAAGCTGTCGCAAGAGAAGAACAGCAGTAATA
>DALZMP010000001.1:0-501035 GCA_032006665.1 Sedimentibacter sp. | reverse complement strand
ATGCTGAAAGCGGAATGGGATGTACAGGACCAATAATACTGGTAAATGAATCTAAGACAAATGAAGCAATCAAAGCATTGGCCGATGCTGATTTTATTTCAAAGGAGAAGCTTGACTGCTAATAAAAAAGCTTTACAAATTGATGACTTTGCCATCAATTTGGGGCCGCTTAAAGCGACCCCGAATTTTTAGTTTTTGAAACTATGTACCGGAGCAGGGATTCTTCCTCCTCTATTTATAAAATCTTCACTGGAGAATTTACTTACGGCCATTAGAGGTGCTCTGCCTAAAAGTCCTCCAAACTCTGCAGTTTCTCCGACTGATTTGCCATAAACGGGAATAAGTCTGACTGCAGTTGATTTTTGATTTATTACACCTATTGCACATTCATCAGCTATAATTGCTGAAATAGTTGAATCAGGAGTATCACCGGGTATTGCAATCATATCTAACCCCACAGAACATACACATGTCATCGCTTCCAGTTTTTCTATGTTCAAAGAGCCATTATTTACAGCCGCAATCATACCTTCATCTTCGCTGACAGGTATAAAAGCACCACTAAGACCTCCAACGTTTGAAGATGCCATAATTCCGCCTTTTTTAACTGCATCATTTAAAAGCGCAAGTGCAGCAGTTGTACCGTGAGTTCCACAGCTTTCCAGTCCAATTTCTTCTAAGATTCTCGCAACACTATCTCCTATTTCAGGCGTTGGTGCCAAAGATAAATCCATTATGCCGAACGGAATATTCATTCTGTCAGCTATTTCTTTAGCTATTACTTCGCCGGCCCTAGTAATTTTAAATGCGGTTTTTTTAATGGTTTCGCATACTGTTTCAAAATCTTCACCTTTTATTTTTTCAAGGGCATGTTTAACAACCCCAGGTCCACTGACGCCAACACTTAAACAAGTTTCTGACTCTCCTGTTCCATGAAATGCACCGGCCATAAATGGATTATCTTCTACAGCATTAGCAAAAACAACGAGTTTAGCGCATCCTATACTGTCATTATCTTTTGTGAGATAGGCAGTTTCCTTTATTATTTTTCCCATTAGTTTTACAGCATCCATATTAATACCAGCTCTGGTTGTAGCGACATTTATAGATGAACAGACCTTATTAGTTGATGCTAAAGCTTGTGGTATTGAGTTAATAAGTATTCTATCTCCTTTAGTGAATCCTTTTTGAACTAAGGCAGAAAAACCACCAAGGAAATTTACACCAGAAATATCAGCAGCTTTGTCCAAGATTTCCGCATATTTCACATAGTCAGTATCATTGCTCGAACCGGCTATTATCGAAATAGGTGTGACAGATATCCTTTTGTTAATTATCGGAATCCCAAACTCTCTTTCTGTTTTTTCTGCTATTTCAACGAAGTGTTCTGATAACTTTGTTATTTTATCATAAATTTTAATTCTGGATTTCTCTCCATTAGTATCTGCACAGTCCAACAGAGAAATCCCCATAGTGACGGTTCTGATGTCAAAATTATATTTGTCAACCATTTTAATCGTTTCTAATATGTTTCTTGTATTAATCATTTTTTACCATCCTTAAATTGTTTATATTTCATACATTTTATCAAATATGTCTTCTCTTTGGATTTTAATGTCCATGTGCATTTCTCTTCCCCTTTTTACTAATTCATCTTGTAAATTAGAGAATTCTGTATCCAACTTATCTAAATCAACAAGCATTATCATTGTAAAATATTCTTTCATTACTGTTTGATTTATATCTAAAATATTTACATTTCTATTTGCTAAAAGAGTAGATATTGTTGAGATAATCCCTATTTTGTCCTCACCTATTATTGTTAAAATTGCTTTCATCTTATCCTCCATATATAAATTTAAATGAAAAGAGACTTCCAGGAAGTCTCTTTATATCACAAAAATATACAATACAATTATGTATTTATATCTCTGTCCTTTTACCTGAGAGTTTCGTCATTAGATAACTTTCCCCTTCGGTGCGCTCATAAAGAGAGTCTCTCCAGAGTTATGTCAATTGACGGTCGATATAATCTCCCTCCAATATCATCCATAGTATTAAATTAAGGCATAGTATATAATATATTTATAAAAAAATCAAGACATTTATTGTAATTAATATATAAATTAATATATAAAATTATTTAGCATTTCTATAATTATTTTGATATAATATAAATATATTATGGAGGTGAAAATAAAAAGTGGAATAATTTTTTTCCATAAGGGGTACTACTGGAATAATTATTTAGCCAGAACTCAAGAAATTTCTAATTTTGCAATAAATGGAGATAGTACAGAAATCGTTATCAAATATATTGGGAATGATGTAATAAAATGATTGAAAAATAAATAGAATTTGGTATAATATATATAAAGCTCAGTGAGGAGTGATATTATGAAGATGGGGTTCGAACTAAACTTAACCCAAACTCAAAAGCTTATAATGACGCCTGAACTAAGACAGGCAATACAAATTTTACAATTTAATAATGTTGAATTGACAGAATATATAGACAAGCAGCTTGAAGTCAATCCTTTTCTTGAATCAATTGATAAAAATACTGAGGCAACTTCAAAGGAAGACAATCAAATTGAAGTAAAAAAGAATGATGCAAAGGATGAAATTGACTGGAAAGATGTTATTGAGAAATATGATGATATAAGTTATAAAGCATATGGAAATGTTGTTAACTCAGAAGAACGACAAACTTTCGAAACATACACATCTAAAAAAATGTCTTTAAAAGACCATCTAATGCTTCAGCTTGGTGTTTCGGTAAAATCTCAAAAGGAAAGAAGAATAGGCGAATTCATAATAGAATCGTTGGATAAAAAAGGATATCTTGGATGTACATTGCAAGATATAAGCCTTTTGTTAAATGAAGATGTTGTTGAGATAGAAAGAATTCTGAGATTGGTACAGTCTTTTGACCCTGTAGGTGTTGGAGCTAGAAATTTAAGTGAATGCTTAATGATTCAACTTAAAGAGAAAGGTATTCAAGATAAGAATGCATATATTATTGTAGAAAAATATCTAGAGGATGTTGCTACCAACAAAATACAGAAAATTTCTAAAGAATTGCATATAACAGTCAAAAGAGTGCAAAGTATTTTTGATATAATAAAAATGTTAGAACCAAAACCGGCCAGAGGTTTTATCGTTGATAGTGATAATATAAGATATATAGTTCCTGATATTAGTATAGAAAAAATTGATGGAGATTATGTTATAATTGTTAATGATAGCAATTTACCCATGTTAACAATAAGCAGCTATTATAAAGATATGATTAGCAATCTGGATGATAAGGAAGCTAATAAATTTTTAACGGACAAACTCAATTCATCTATGTGGCTAATAAAGAGTATTGAGCAACGACGAATGACTTTATATAAAGTTGTTGAATCAATTCTTAAATTTCAAAAAAGTTTTTTTGATGAGGGTAATACCGCAATTAAACCTTTAGTATTGAAAGATGTTGCTGAAGATATAGGGGTTCATGAATCCACAGTAAGTAGAGCTACCAATGGTAAATATGTTCAAACACCCAGGGGAATTTTTGAACTGAAATATTTCTTTGCAAGCAGCTTAGATAATGATGATGGGAGCGAAAGTGTTTCTTCAACAAGTGTAAAAACTCAAATTCAAGCTTTGATAAAAAATGAGAGTTCGCAAAAACCCCTTAGCGATCAGAAGATTGCAGATATATTAGGCGAAAGTGGTATAAACATATCAAGAAGAACTGTTGCAAAATATAGAGATGAAATGCGAATTCCTGCATCATCTATGAGGAGAAGGTTTTAATTTAATATATCCAGAAATAGTTACATGTGACGGTTTATTGTATAAAATGTGACGGAAAATCTTACATTAATTAGGTGAGCGTGAAAATTTATATTGTTAAATTTTATTAATAATTCTGTGAAAAAAATAAATGTATTATAATAATGTTTACGAAACACATATTAATTACTTGTTTTAGTATATACCTATTAAAAAAATGAAATAATCTATATGATGTTAACAATAGTTAATATAAAAATAATGTCATGCATTTAAAACATGGCATTATTTTTGCATTATAATTGACTTAGTACGGTAGACAAGTATAGAAGGTGTTAAAGCAAGAATTATAATGATACACGTAATAACTTAAAAAGCTCAATAAAGTATCTTATTGAAATCTAAGCAATAAAAATGGAGGGAAAATGTTAAATTTGAAGAAAGTATTATCAATATGTTTAGTTATTGCAATGTGTTTTTCACTGGCCGCATGTTCTACACCTGGACAAAAAGAAGAACCTACAGAAACTACGGAACCAAATACTGCACCGGAAACAACTGCACCGGAAACAAATACACCGGATAAAAAGGTATTAAGATATTCACTGCTTGCAGATGCGCCTACGTTAGATCCACAATTAATGAATTCAATACCAAGTGGTACTGTAGGTTTTCACATTTACGAAGGATTAATGAGAAATCATGTTGGAGAAATATTGCCAGGTATGGCTGAAAGCTATGAAATATCAGAAGATGGAAAAACGTATACATTCCATTTAAGAGATGCAAAATGGAGTGACGGTGTTGAAATAAAAGCACAAGATTATGAATATGGAATGCGAAGATTAGTTGACCCGGCAACAGCAAGTGATTATTCTTTTTTGGTTACATCTCTAATTAAGAACGCAGGCGAAATTAATGCAGGTAATCTGCCTGTGGAAGAGCTTGGAGTAAAAGCAGTTGATGACAAGACATTGGTTATTGAACTAAACAATCCAACGGGATATTTCTTAAGTATGCTTTCCATGTCTCAACTATGTCCGACCAGACAGGATTTAGTAGAGAAGTATGGAAAGGATTTCTCTGCTGATGCAGATAAAAATGTATACAGTGGTCCATTTATAGTAAAAGAATGGAAGCACGAAGATAGAATAATATTAGAGAAAAACCCAAATTACTGGAATGCAGACGCAATAAAACTTGATGAAGTTGACATTCTAACAGTCGCAGATCCAATGACTGCCGTTGCTATGTATGAACAGGGTGAGTTGGATCAAGTAAATGTTCCTGCAGAAGTTTTATCAAATTATAAGGATCAGGTTTCTTATTACAACGATGGTGCTAATGATTTCATTAAGCTGAACATGGATGGAAGCTGTGAGTTAAGTAATAAAGATTTGAGACTTGCAATAAATTATTCACTTGACCGTGAAGATTTTGTACTTTTAAGCAGTCAAAATTTATTTCAACCAAATCCAAGGTATGTATTACCACAAGTAAATGGTGTAAATGGTGAGTATGGTGAAGAATATCCATATGAAGCATTCCCGCTGAAAGGTGATGCAGCAAAGGCAAAGGAACATTTGGCAAATGCTATGACTGCTCTTGGTATAACCGACCCTGCGAAGATAGATATCGAATTATTAACTACTGATCAAGAACGTACAAGAATAGAAGCAGAGATTCTTCAAAGTCAAATTCAAAATACTTTAGGTATAACTATTACAATTAGGCAGGTTCCTTACAAACAGAGATTAAAAATGGAATCCGATCATGAATTTGAAATGGTTGTAACGGGATGGGTTCCTGATTATCCAGATCCAATGTCATACTTGGAATTATGGCCTACAAATTCACCATACAACCACGGCTCATACAGCAGTTCGGTATATGATGGATATATAAAAGAAGCATTATCAGACACAGATCCAAAACAGAGAATGGATGCATTATTTAATGCTGAAAAAACACTGTTAGAAGATGGAGCTATAGTACCTCTTCAATTGAGAAGAAATGCTATGCTTATGAATCCAAAAGTAAAAGGATTTGAGACATATTTTGTTGGAATAAACTATGACTACATTTATGCAGATATTACTGAATAATTAAATAAATGATTAATTATAAAGGTGATTCTGTAATAGAATCATCTTTATTTTAAATTTGTATTGATAAAAAGGAGATAAAAATGTTAGAAAAACTTATTGGATATTTAAATGAAAATAATGTGGAAGGCTTTTTTATTTCAAGACCACAAAACGTTAGGTATATAAGTAAATATACAGGTGATGATTCATATTTATTTATTACTGAAACTGGAAAGTTTTTTATTACCGACCCAAGATATACAGAACAGGCTCAGCAGGAATGTCCTGAGTATAAATTGATAAATTGGAGAGAACAGGGAAAAACATTGGCCGGGGCAGTTAAATCAATAATAGAAGAATTGAAAATTAAGAATTTCGCATTTGAATCAGATTTTGTAACTTACAGCACATATGAAGAACTTTCTGGCCAAATTGATGCACAGGCTATTCCTTTGACAGGTGTTGTCGAAAAGTTTAGGTCAATAAAAACAGATGAGGAAATTCGAAATCTCAGAGTGGCCTGTCAAATAGCAGATAGAGCATTTAGCAGAATAATTAAAGATATTAAGGTAGGTATAACGGAAAAAGAGTTGGCATCTAAATTATCACACTACATGGTAATGGAAGGCTCGGATACAAAACCATATGGTAATATATTAATTTCCGGTAAAAGGACATCTTTGCTACACGGAATACCATCTAATAAAGCGGTCGAGTATGGTGATTTCGTTCTTATGGATTATGGTTGTGGATATAATGGATATTTATCAGATATGACAAGAACCGTTGTAGTTGGAAAAGCGACCTCAGAGCAAAGAGAGGTTTATGACTTTGAAAAGCAAATGCTTGAGAAAGCTACATCTGCAATGGTTGCCGGAACTCCTGCAACTGATGTATATAAAGCATCAATTGAACCTATACAGGATACCAAGTATTTTCAATATCATTATAGTGGAATCGGACACGGAATAGGATTGTTTGTACATGAAATTCCATTTATGGGACCAAGGTCAAACGAAATATTGAGAGAAAATAATGTAATAACAATTGAACCTGGTATATATATACCAAATTGGGGAGGAGTGAGGATAGAAGATCAAATTTTAATTACTAAGAATGGTAATGAAATTCTAACAAGTTCAACAAGAGAACTTATAGAATTATAAATAAAAGCAGAGGTGATTATGTGCGTAAATATATATTAAAAAGATTGGTGATTTCACTTGCTACAATATGGGTGTTAACAACTATTGTTTTCATATTAGTAAGGTTAATGCCAGGTGATCCATTCTCAAGTGATAAGATGACCCCCGAAATAAGAGCAAATATTGAAAGATATTACGGATTTGATAAGCCGTTAGTTGTACAATATTTTACTTACTTAAAAAACATTATACATGGCGACTTTGGATATTCCATGAAATATGTCAATCAATCTGTAAATAAAATAATTGGAGATTCATTTCCATATTCCTTTGATTTAGGTATGAGGGCATTATCGCTTTCTATATCATTTGGACTTGTTTTGGGTATAATTGCTGCCTTAAATCGGGGGAGGAAATTAGACTATGTATGTGTAGTGATAGCGATAATAGGTACATCTGTACCCGACTTTATAATAGGAGGATTACTGCAATATTTTTTTGGAATAAAATGGGGTTTGTTTCCGGTTGCTCAATATAAAGGAATTGAGTACACAGTATTGCCATCCATAGCTCTTGGATTTTATACCCTAGCCATGGTATCGCGATTAATGCGTGCAAGTATGCTGGAAGTGGTTCAACAGGACTATATAAAAACAGCAAAATCTAAAGGAATTTCAAAACTCAGAATAACATACAAACATCAAATTAGAAATGCTATTATGCCTGTTGTAACTGTTCTGGGACCGACGGTGGCAAGCGTATTAACGGGTACGTTTGTAATTGAATCAATATTTGCAATACCAGGCATGGGGAAATACTATGTGCAAAGTGTACAGAATTTAGACTATTCATTAATATTGGGAATGACAATTTTTTATGGAGCCTTTTTAGTTATAGCTAATATGGTGGTGGATATATTATACGGAGTAATAGATCCAAGAATAAGAGTAACAGGAAAGTAGGTGTATCATGGACAATAACTCAGAAATCAAAAATATAGATATGTCTCAATTTAGAACGGTGGGCAAGAATATAGAAAAGATGGAAGCAATATCTAGACCTAATTTAACCTACTGGAAAGATGCTTGGAGAAGGATTAAACAAAACAAGGTTGCATTTTCAGGTCTGGTAATATTAATTATATATGTAATTTTAGCTATATTTGGACCTATAATCAGTCAATATGGATATACCGAAATTAATTCAGCTAAGATGAATCAATTTATTTCATCGGAACATTGGTTTGGAACAGATGAATTAGGAAGAGATCTTTGGACCAGAATTTGGAGGGGAGCCAGAGTTTCGCTTTCTATTGGATTTATTGCAACAATTTTAAATACAGTTATAGGTGGTTTAGTAGGAGGAATATCCGGTTATTACGGCGGAGTTTTAGATGGGATTTTAATGAGAATAATAGACATTCTGTATGGAATTCCGTATCTTATAGTATCTATTCTTGTAATGGTTGTATTAGGTCCCGGCATAACATCTTTGATAGTTGCAATGGTAATTGTCGGGTGGATAGGAACTGCAAGATTTGTAAGAGGTGAAATATTAAAACTCAAGGAACAGGACTTTGTTGCAGCCGCAAAAGTTCTTGGAGTATCTGATTTTACAATAATAATAAAGCATATATTGCCTAATGTTATGGGTTTGATTATAACAAATTTAACTATGGCAGTTCCAAAAGCAATATTTAATGAAGCGTTTTTAAGCTATATTGGACTGGGCATTGCGCCTCCAGAATGCAGTTGGGGGATTCTAGCTAAATCGGGAGTCAAAATGTTAAGAATATATCCATATCAGTTATTTATACCATCATTCTTTATATGTACGACTATGCTTGCGTTAAATCTCCTAGGAGATGGACTGAGAGATGCATTAGATCCTAAATTAAGAGGTACAGAATAAAAGAAGGGAAGTGAAAAAATGGATAAAATATTAGAAGTTAATAATTTGAATTTTTCCTTTCACACATATGGAGGGATAGTTAAAGCGGTAAGAGGTGTAAGCTTTGATGTCAATGAAGGTGAAATTATTGGAATTGTAGGAGAGTCGGGATGTGGTAAGAGTGTAACAGCACAGTGCCTAATAAGGCTTAACCCAGAACCACCGGGATTTTTTGATGCAGGGTCAATAAAATATAAGGGCAAAGAAATTACCAAGATGTCTGATAAAGAAATGCGAAAAATTAGAGGAGTTGAAATAGGGTTTATTTTCCAGGATCCAATGACTTCGTTAAATCCTACTATGAAAATTGGGAAACAGATAGAGGAGATTTTTGTTCAAAGGAAAGTTTACAATAAGAATGAATTAAAAGAAAAAGCGTTGCAAATACTAAAAATGGTTGGAATATCAGATGGTGAGAGAAGATATAACCAATATCCGCATGAATTGAGTGGTGGGATGAAACAAAGGGTAATGATTGCTATAGCCCTTGTAGGAAATCCAAGCATAATTATAGCTGATGAGCCTACAACATCCCTTGATGTTACAATAGAAGCGCAAATACTTGACTTGTTAAGAGACTTACAATATAAATTAAATACATCGATAATACTGATTACGCATGACTTAGGTGTCATTGCAAAAATGTGCGATAGAGTTTTAGTAATGTATGGTGGCAAGATAGTAGAAAGAGGTATGGTTGAAGATATATTTTATAATACTAAGCATCCCTATACATCAGGATTACTATGCTCTATCGCAAGTTTGGGAACAGAAAAAGACGAAGAACTGGAACCAATAGAGGGAACGCCACCAGATTTGTTTTCTCCACCGCCAGGATGTCCATTTGCGGCCAGATGTGATTATGCAATGGAAGTGTGTTACAAAATTATGCCTCCAGAGTATGAAATAACAGAAGAACACAGAACAATGTGTTGGTTGGAACATGAACATGCAAAAGATGTAAAACTTCCGTGTAAAAAAGAAACAAAAGTGGAGGTGCTATAATGGATATAGAAAAGAAACCTCTGTTAGAAGTTAAAAATTTGAGTAAGTATTTTCAAATAAATAAGAAAGAAACATTAAAAGCAGTTGAAGATGTATCATTTGATATTTTTAAAGGTGAAACAGTAGGGTTAGTAGGTGAATCTGGATGTGGTAAATCAACAACAGGCAGATGCCTCGTAAAATTATATAATCCAACTAAAGGAACCGTACTTTATAGAGATAAAGATATATTTACTGCAAATAACAAGACTGATAAACTTGAATACTGCCGAAATACACAAATGATTTTTCAAAATCCATATTCATCATTAAATCCAAGAATGACCGTTAAAGATATAGTTGGCGAAGGAATTAAACTTCATGAAAAAATATCCGAAAAAGAAGTAGATGAAAAAATAGAAGATTTATTGAATACGGTAGGACTCAACAGAGATCATATGTCAAGGTTCTCTCATGAATTTTCAGGAGGACAAAGACAACGTATAGGAATCGCAAGAGCATTATCTGTTAATCCTGAATTTATAGTATGTGATGAACCGATATCAGCACTTGATGTATCTATACAAGCCCAGGTGTTAAATATGTTGAAGAAATTACAAAAAGAAAGAGGGCTAACATATTTATTTATTGCCCATGATTTAAGTGTCGTAAAATATATATCAGATAAAGTAATAGTTATGTACCTTGGAATGATTGTTGAGCAAGCAGATGCAGTTGATTTATATAAGAATCCAATGCATCCATATACCAAGGCTTTGCTATCGGCAATCCCGGAGGCGGATCCCGTAATAGCAAAAAATAAACAAAGAATAAAGCTCAAAGGTGAAATCCCCAGCCCTATTAATCCTAAGGATTGTTGTAGGTTTGTGGAAAGATGTACATTTGCAAAGCCTATATGTCATGAGGTAATTCCAAAATTGAAAGTGTATGAGAATAATCATAAAGTGGCATGTCACTTATTCTAATATATTAAAAAAATATGATTGATTTACTAATCATATTTTTTTTTGTTAACATATTTGAATTTGTCTATTTTGCAACAGATTATGCAGGGTAATATTAGTCAAAAAATTCATCAAAACTACTATACAATTATATATGAATGTGTTACAATGACTTATATAAATTAAAAATACATACTAATTGAATATAGTATAACATAAATCTCTCGAAAAGAAATAACATTAGACATCCAATTATTTTCTTAAATTTCAAATAAATTACAAAAAAGTATTGCAATAATAACTAAATATGTTAAAATAAAAGTAAGGGACAGAAAACGTACATCAGGGACGTTATGTATCCCGGAGGTTGCTGTGGAAGTAAATAAAATTCTTGAAATACAAAATCAAATAGTGCCTGAAACGGTTGAATTATTCATGCGCAGATATGAAATTCTAAAAATTATCAGTGAGTATCAACCTATTGGTAGGAGAGCTCTGTCCAATAAACTTGGTATAACCGAAAGAACAATGAGGACTGAAATAGAAAAGTTAAAAGAAATTAAACTTATTCTAATCCAATCTTCCGGTGTTAAGTTAACTAATAAAGGGAACAGAATGCTTTCTGAAATTCAAAAAACATTCTATTACATAAAAAATTTATCAGAAACGGAATTAAAATTAAAAGAAAAGTTAAAACTTAGAAGAGTTGTTGTAGTTGCAGGTGATGCTGATAAAGATAGTTTTACATTTAATGAGCTTGGGAAAAAAGCTTCAGAAATTATTATTGAGCTTATTAAGGCAGATACAATTTTAGGAATAACTGGCGGAACAACTATGGCATGTGTTGTTAATCAAATGAAAAAGAAAAATAATAGTAAGAATATTTTGGTTTTACCTGCCAGAGGAGCACTAAATGAAGACTTGGAGATAGAAGCTAATACAATTGCAGCAAACTTAGCTGAAAAGTTAAATTCAGAATACAAGTTGTTACATATACCTGATAATCTGGATTTAAATGAATTAAAAGCACTGAAAAATAATAAAATAATCAGTGATGTCCTTGAAGATATTAAGAAAATAAACTTATTGGTTTTTGGATTAGGAAATGCAAAGGATATGGCTTTAAGACGCAACGCAGATAATGAAATATTTAATAAAATAAAAAATGATAATCTTATTGCTGAGGCTTTCGGGTACTACTTTGACCATGATGGACAAATGAAAATGCAAACAAATTCAGTTGGGATAACACTTGAAAGTTATAAGAATATAAAGGATGTTGTTGCGGTAGCAGCAGGCAGTTTAAAGGCAGAAGCTATATATGCCATATCTAAATTTAGTAATAATTTTATCCTTGTTACTGATGAAGGTGCGGCAAATAAAATTTTAAGTTTATAAAAATGTAATGAATATTGCATGAGAAGGCAATATAGAAAACAATGCTAGTAATATATTATAAATATTATTATATAATAAAATATAAATAATTTAGGAGGCTAACAATGGTTAGAGTAGCTATTAATGGTTTTGGAAGAATTGGAAGGTTAGCATTAAGACTAATGATTCAGGACAGTGATTTTGAAGTTGTTGCTATCAACACAAATTCTGATGCTGAAACTTTAGCGTATTTATTAAAATATGACACTTCTCAAGGCAACTTTATGGTAGATAAGATTTCACATGAAGGGAATGCCTTGTATGTAGATGGTAAAAAAATACTTACATCAAGAGTAAAAGAGCCGGAAAATTGCAATTGGAAAGATCTCAATATTGATTTAGTAGTTGATTGCACAGGAAAATTCAATGATAAGGAAAAAGCGGAAAAACATATTCAGGCTGGAGCAAAAAAAGTATTATTATCAGCACCTGGTAAAGGTGATTTAAAAACAATAGTATTTAACGTTAATCATGATATCCTTGATGGAAATGAAACGGTTATTTCGGCAGCTTCTTGTACTACAAATTGTTTAGCACCATTAGCTAAGGTCATTGATGATAAATTTGGAATAGTTAAAGGTCTGATGACAACTGTACATGCGTATACAAATGATCAGAACATTCTTGATAACTCGCATAAAAAAGGTATAAATTCAAGAAGAGGACGCTCTGCAGCAGCAAATATTGTTCCGGCTTCCACAGGAGCAGCGGCAGCAGTGGGCATAGTACTTCCAAAACTAAAAGGTAAATTAGATGGTATGGCACTTCGAGTTCCTACCATAACAGGTTCAGTAGTTGATTTAGTAGTTGAATTAAAAAACAATACTACTGTTGAAGAAATAAATAATGCAGTAAAAGAAGCCTCAAATGAAACTTTAAGATATACAGAGGATCCAATTGTATCATCAGATGTTATTGGAACAAAATTTGGATGCACATTTGATGCATTGTCAACTAATATTCTTGAAGTAGACGGCAAACAAATGGTTAAGTTAATCGCTTGGTATGATAATGAAATGTCTTTCACAGCTCAATTAGTTAGATTGGCAAAATACTGGGCTACAATAAAATAATAAACAATTGTCGAGCAATTGATTGGCAATAGAGTGATAATTGATTTTCAGTCGCTGTTCTATTGCTAATCTTTTGCTCTTCTATTACTTCAATGTTATTTATGGAGGGTTATTTAATGAATAAGAAAACTTTAAAAGATATAGATGTTAAAGGTAAAAAAGTACTTGTAAGATGCGATTTTAATGTACCCCTTGACAAATCCGGAAATATTACTGATGATATAAGAATAACAAGCTCACTTCCTACGATAAATTATTTACTGGATAATGGTGCATCATTGATTCTTCTTTCTCATCTTGGCAGACCTGATGGAGAACCGAAAAAAGAATTTTCTTTATTACCTGTTGCTAAAAGATTGGAAGAAATATTGGGGAAAAAAATAATATTTGAAGATTGCGATGTCGTGGTAGATGATAAAGTAAAAGAAGATGCATCTAAACTATTGGCTGGTGAAATAATGTTGCTTCAAAATACTCGTTATAAAAAAGAAGAAACTAAAAATGGAGATGGATTAGCACGGGATTTAGCCGGATTGGCTGAAATATTTGTCAATGATGCATTTGGAACATCTCACAGAGCTCATTCTTCAAATGTTGGGATATGCAAATACTTACCATCTGCAGTAGGTTTTTTAGTTGAGAAGGAAATAGATGTTATGGGCAATGCTTTAGAAAACCCTAAAAGACCGTTTACAGCAATTCTTGGTGGGGCAAAGGTAGCCGATAAAATTGCAGTTATTGAAAATCTTTTGGGTATTGCCGACAATGTTATTATAGGCGGTGGTATGATGTACACCTTCCTTAAAGCAGAAGGATACAATGTAGGAAAGTCCCTTTTAGAAGAAGATAAGATTGACCTTGCTAAAGGGATTATTGAGAAATCAAAAGAAAAAAATATTAAATTTTATTTGCCTGTGGATGTAGTTGCAGCAAAAGAATTTAAAAATGATACTGAATTTTATACCGTTGACAAAGATAATATACCGGATGACTTCATGGGACTTGATATAGGTGAAAAAACAATAGAAAAATTCTGTGATGTTATAAAATCTTCCAAAACAATTATATGGAACGGACCTATGGGTGTGTTTGAAATGGATAATTTCGCCAAAGGAACAAATACTATAGCTGAATGTATAGCTAATAATAAAGAAGCAGTATCTATTATTGGTGGTGGAGACAGTGCAGCAGCTGTAGAGAAGATAGGCTTAGCCAATAAAATTACACATATATCTACAGGCGGTGGAGCATCTCTTGAATTTCTGGAAGGAAAGGTGTTACCTGGAATAGATGCAGTGGACAACAAATAAAGGAGATAAAATGAGAATACCATTAATAGCTGGAAACTGGAAAATGAATAATAATATTGATGAAAGTTTATTGTTAGTAAAGAACTTAATTCAATTGACTGGGGATATTAATAATAAAGTTGAAATTTTAGTATGTGCTCCATTTACATCACTATTTTCAATCAAGCCTTTACTTAGTGGTACTAATATTAAGCTTGGAGCGCAGAATATGCATTATGATGAAAAAGGTGCATATACAGGTGAGGTTTCTCCACTTATGTTGAAGGATATTGGTATTGACTATGTAATAATTGGACATTCAGAGAGAAGGCAATATTTTAATGAGACTGATGAATCTGTTAATAAGAAGCTGAAATCAGCAATTAAAATTGGAATAAAACCGATATTGTGTGTGGGCGAAACCTTGCAACAAAGGGAAAGTAATTTAGAAAAGGTAACAGTTAGAAATCAGATCATTAATGCATTAAAGGATTTGAAAAATGAGGAAGCAATAAAGGTAGTTATAGCTTATGAACCAATTTGGGCAATCGGTACAGGTAAAACTGCAACAAGTGATGAAGCTAATGAAATGGCTATTTTTATAAGAGATACATTTAAAGAAATGTACGGCGAAGAAATGTCAATGCAATTAGTAATATTGTATGGTGGTAGCGTAAAGGGTGATAATGCTTCTGAGTTAATGAATAAATCCGATATAGATGGTGCATTGGTTGGAGGAGCAAGCTTAAGGGCAGAAGAGTTTGTAAAAATAATAGATTATAATCAACAATACCAAAAAGGCAGCAAGGAGATATTATGAGAAAATTAACAGCATTGATTATTCTTGATGGCTGGGGTCTAGGCCCTGATTATCCCGGAAACGCTATAAGAAAGGCAAAAACACCTAATTTTGATTTACTTATGAAAAAGTATCCTAATACGGTGTTGACTGCAAGCGGGTATGAAGTTGGATTACCAAAGGGTCAAATGGGTAATTCGGAGGTTGGTCATTTAAACATTGGAGCTGGTAGAATTGTCTATCAAGATTTCACAAGAATAACCAAGTCTATTGAAGATAATGAATTTCAAAACAATGAGGCTTTTAATGATGCGATAAATTACGTTAAAGAAAACGACTCGACATTGCATCTTATGGGGCTTCTATCGGATGGTGGAGTACATAGTCACAATTCGCATTTGTATAGCTTAATGAAACTTGCTAAAGATAAAGGAATAGATAAATTACAAATACATTGCTTTACTGATGGACGTGATGTTGGTCCTGCCAGCAGCATAAATTACATAAAAGAACTGCAAAGAAAAATTAAAGAAATAGGTATAGGTCATATAGCAACAATTATGGGCAGATATTATGCCATGGATAGGAATCAGCATTGGGATAGAACCAAAAATGCATATGATGCATTAGTAAATGACAAGGGCGAAGTATTTGACAGCCCTGTTGAAGCTGTGAAAGATTCATATATGGATAATGTTACAGATGAATTTATTAAGCCTTTACTAGTGAAAGATGAAGATGGTGAGTTGAGAACGGTAAAAGATAATGATTCGGTAATATTTTTTAATTTCAGACCTGATAGGGCAAGGCAGTTAACAAGAGCTTTTGTTGATGATGATTTTACTAATTTTGACAGAAAAAAGAAAAATATAAAGTTTATCTGTATGACTCAATATGATAAAACTATTAAGAATGTTGAAGTAGCATATAAACCTCATCTTATAAAAAATACATTGGGAGAATATTTAAGCGAAAATGGATTTAAGCAGCTAAGAGCAGCAGAAACGGAAAAGTATGCTCATGTAACTTATTTTTTTAACGGTGAATTAGAAGAACCTTTCAAAAATGAAGTAAGAGTTCTGATTCCATCACCTCATGTAGCAACATATGACTTGAAACCTGAAATGAGCGCATTTGAATTAAAGTCTATGATACTAGAGGAAATGGAAAAAGATATATATAATGTTATGATAATCAACTTTGCAAATGCTGATATGGTAGGTCATACAGGGGATATAGATGCTGCTGTAAAGGCTGTTGAAGCAGTTGATAAATGTCTTGGAGAAGTAGTAAATTTTATAATTAGAATAGGCGGTACAGCATTGATTACTGCTGATCATGGAAATGCAGAAGAAATGTTGGATTATGCAACATTAACTAAAATGACAGCTCATACCACTAATAAGGTTCCGTTCATTGTTGTTCAAAATTCTAATAAAATAGAACTGCGAGAAGGTATTTTGGGTGATATTGCACCAACGATGCTAGAGCTCATGGAGCTTGAAAAACCATCTGAGATGACCGGGGAAAGTTTGATTGTGCATAAACAAGAAAATAATTAAATCAACTAATGTGGAGGTAATGAAAATGACAATAATATCAGATGTATATGCCAGAGAAATTTTAGATTCGAGAGGAAATCCAACAATTGAAGTTGAGGTTTGGACTGAGAGTGGAGGCTACGGAAGAGCAGGAATTCCGTCAGGAGCATCTACTGGAGCTTTTGAAGCAGTGGAATTAAGGGATGGAGATAAATCAAGATATCTTGGTAAAGGTGTTTTGAATGCGGTAGATAATGTAAATAATATTATTGCTTCTGAATTAATAGGGAAGGATGCATTAGAACAGGTATCTATTGATAAAATGTTAATAGAACTTGACGGAACACCTAACAAAGCAAAACTAGGCGCAAATGCTATATTGGGAGTATCAATGGCATGTGCCAAGGCTGCAGCCAACACTTTAGGAGTGCCATTATATCAGTATCTTGGTGGAGTAAATGCAAAAACATTACCCGTTCCAATGATGAATATATTAAACGGTGGGCAGCATGCAGATAATAACGTAGACATTCAAGAATTTATGGTTATGCCGGTTGGAGCGTGCTGTTTCAAAGAAGCATTAAGAATGGGTGCGGAAATATTCCATAGCTTAAAAGGTGTATTAAAAAATAAAGGTTTAAATACTTCTGTCGGAGATGAAGGAGGATTTGCTCCAAATCTAAAGTCTAATGAAGAAGCTTTAATTACAATAGTAGAAGCAATAAAAAATGCAGGATACGTTCCCGGCAAAGATGTTATGCTGGCTATTGACGTTGCGGCTACAGAGCTATATAATCCGGAAACAAAAATATATACACTTTCCGGGGAAGGCAGAGAATTTACTCAATCGGAAATGGTTGACTTTTATGTGGATTTAGTAAATAAATATCCGATTATATCTATAGAAGATGGAATGAACGAAGAAGATTGGGAAGGTTGGGTTATATTAAATCAAAAACTTGGAGATAAAATTCAAATAGTTGGTGACGATTTATTTGTAACAAATACAGAAAGATTAAAAAAAGGAATTGAACTTAAGACAGCTAATTCAATACTTATTAAATTGAATCAAATCGGAACTATTACCGAGACTCTTGACGCTATAGAAATGGCGAAAAGGGCAGGGTATACGGCAGTTGTATCTCACAGATCAGGAGAAACGGATGATTCTACTATAGCTGATTTAGTAATAGGAGTTAATGCCGGTCAAATTAAAACCGGAGCTCCATCCAGAATAGATAGAGTAGCAAAATACAATCAATTGTTAAGATTGGAAGATATTTTAGGAGATGCAGCACAGTATAAGGGTATGGAAGTTTTTTATAATATAAAACGATAGCAATGTTATATAGCGATAGCAAATCTATCGCTATATCTATTACCCCAAAATTACAAAATTAGTAACAGGAAATTGTTTCTTAAATTTTTATTGATTTTGTAATTAGTTAGTGTTATAATCTTAACGTTATGCAGAGAAAATAGTTCACGGGAGGTGTGTGGATAGTGGAACTAATAGTTAGAATATTTTTAATAATAGCAAGTTTAATTCTTATTGCTAGTATATTACTTCAATCAGGAAAGTCAGCAGGTATGTCTGGTGAAATAGCTGGTGGAGCTGAGTCATTATGGGGCAAGAATAAAGGTAGAAGTTATGAAGGAAAGCTTGAAAAATTAACAACTGCCTCAGCAATTATATTTGTAGTTGCTTCGTTAGTATTGATAGTAATTCAATAATAATGTTGTATATTATGCGATATATTCTAAAAATGCTGACAATCAGTTGAATTTTGGAATATATTGTTGTGTAAAAAATTATTAAAATAACAATGGAGGAATAATTAAATGGGAACACTAATAATAGCCCCTATAGTAGGGGTTGTGGCATTATTGTATGCTTATTACAAAGCTATGAGCATAAATAAGGTTGATGCCGGAACGGATAGAATGAAGGAAATATCTTCATTTATTCATGAAGGAGCAATGGCTTTTCTTACTAGAGAATACAAGTCAGTAGCAATATTTGCAGTAGTATTATTTTTTGTATTAGGGTTTGGAATTAATTGGCAAACAGCGATTTCGTTTGCAGTTGGAGCTGTTTTTTCTATTTTAGCTGGATTTTTTGGTATGACAGTTGCTACAAAAGCAAATGTTAGAACTGCAAATGCAGCAAGAACTTCAGGAATGAACAAAGCTTTAGAGATAGCATTCTCAGGTGGAGCAGTAATGGGAATGGTTGTTGTAGGTTTAGGTTTAGCCGGAGTTGGTGCATTATGGATAGTATTTGGTAATGCTAGTTACCTAACTGGTTTCAGTTTGGGAGCTTCTTCAATAGCGTTATTTGCACGTGTTGGCGGTGGTATATATACAAAAGCAGCTGACGTTGGAGCTGATTTGGTTGGTAAAGTTGAAGCAGGTATTCCTGAAGATGATCCAAGAAATCCTGCAGTTATAGCGGATAACGTTGGAGATAATGTTGGAGACGTTGCAGGTATGGGAGCTGACTTATTTGAATCATATGTTGGTTCAATAGTTTCAGCAATAACTCTTGGATTATTGGCATTTCCTGAAGGCGGAAGAGGAGTTTTATTTGCACTTTTATTAGCTGCGGTTGGCATCCTTGCATCTATTATAGGAACACTTTTTGTTAGAGGAAAAGAAGGCGGAAATCCACAAAGAGCATTAGACTCTGGTACATATGTAAGCTCTGTAATAGTAGTAATAGCGGCATTCTTCTTAAGTAATTCATTACTTGGAGATGCAAGACCTTTCGGTGCAATTGTACTTGGATTGGCAGTAGGCTTGATTATAGCAAAAATTACAGAATACTATACATCTGGTGATTTCAAACCAGTTCAAGGTATAGCTGATCAATCAGAAACAGGAGCAGCTACAACTATTATAAGCGGATTATCAGTTGGAATGAGATCAACAGCATACCCAATTGTTGTATTGGCAGTTGGTATAATTGGAGCATACTATGTTGCTGGATATTCAGGAGGTTCTATGGATTCAGTTCAAGGACTTTATGGTATAGCACTTGCGGCGGTTGGAATGCTTTCAACTACAGGTATGACGGTAGCAGTTGATGCATATGGTCCTATTGCAGATAACGCAGGCGGTATAGCAGAAATGTGTGAATTACCTCATGGAGTAAGAGAAATAACTGATAAACTTGACTCAGTTGGAAATACAACAGCAGCTATTGGTAAAGGATTTGCAATTGGTTCGGCAGCTTTAACGGCTCTTGCACTATTTGCTTCTTACACACAAGTTGTTGGAATTACTTCAATCAGTTTAACTGAGCCTACAGTTATAGCAGGATTATTTATAGGTGGTATGTTGCCGTTCTTATTCTCTGCAATCACTATGAGTGCAGTTGGTAAAGCAGCATTTGCAATGATTGAAGAAGTAAGAAGACAATTCAAAGAAATCCCAGGAATTATGAAAGGTACAGATAAGCCAGATTACAAAACATGTGTCGATATTAGTACAACAGCAGCATTAAGAGAAATGATTGTTCCTGGACTTTTGGCAGTAATAGTTCCATTAGTAGTAGGATTTTTACTTGGTACAGAAGCACTTGGTGGATTATTAGCAGGTGGATTAGTATCAGGAGTTCTTATGGCAATAATGATGGCAAATGCCGGTGGAGCTTGGGACAATGCTAAAAAATACATTGAATCAGGTGTACACGGCGGAAAAGGCAGTGATGCTCACAAGGCAGCAGTAGTCGGAGATACAGTTGGAGATCCATTCAAAGATACATCAGGACCTTCTATAAATATATTAATTAAGCTTATGACAATAGTAGCGCTTGTATTTGGACCTACAATTGCATCACATGGTGGGATATTGTTAAAATTATTCTAAAAAATATATAAATATGAAAGGCTTCCCAAAAGGAAGTCTTTTTTCTTGCAGAATTATTATTTGATATGGTATAATCATTTTACTAAAAATTCATATAATAGTAGTAAAACAATAAAAGCGATTGAAGAACATGAAGGGGATTATATGCATATTAATATTAATGGATTACATATAAATTACATAGATGAAGGTATCGGAAATGCCGTTTTATTGCTTCATGGTTGGGGTGCAAACATTCAAACTATGATGCCTATATTCAATATTTTAAAAGATAAATGCAGAGTGATTGCATTGGATTTGCCGGGTTTTGGAGACAGTGATATGCCAAATGAGCCATGGGATTCATATAATTACGCTGATTTTGTCAAAAAATTTATTGATAAAATAAACATTAAAAATATAATATTGTTTGGACATTCACACGGTGGCAGGATTTCAATTATTTTATCTACTAAATATGATAATATAGTTAAAAAGCTCATCTTGATAGATAGTGCGGGATTAATTCCAAGGAGAAAATTAAAATATTATTTAAAAGTATATAGTTTTAAATTTTTAAAAGCCATGTACACAACATTTGCAAAAGGAAATTCAAAGGATAAAAAACTTGATAATTTCTATAATAAATTTGGTTCAGATGATTATAAATCTTCTCAAGGGATAATGCGGCAAACAATGGTGAAAGTAATCAATGATAATTTAATAGAGCTATTACCTATGATAAAAATCCCTACTCTTCTTATCTGGGGGGAAAATGATGAAGATACGCCATTATATATGGGTAAATTAATGGAGGAAAAAATAGATGATAGTGGATTAATTGTATTAAAAGGTGCGGGGCACTTTTCTTACGTTGATTGTTATGAACAGTTTAGAGCTGTAATAATGGTATTTTTAAAAGAGAATTTCAATAAATAAGTTAGGAGTGAAGAGATGATACTTTTTATAATATTATCATTTGTTTTATTTTGGTTTCTATTATGTTCAGTAAAAGTAAAATATTTTATACATATGATACAACTAGAAGGATATAAAAACAATAAATATAATGAATGGATGAAAAATCATGAAGATAAATTACATACAAAAAATGATAAAATATTTGTAGTTTTATCTATTTTAATTTTAATGGCATTTCTATTATCTTCTTATGATATAAAGAATAAAACAACGATTTTTGCTTTGCTATATGGAATAATTACAATTGTTTATTTTATTATTAATGTCAGAGTTAAATATGAATCTAAAAAACCGCTTGTTTATACGCAAAGAGCCAAAAGATTATATGCCATGACCTTATCGTTGGTTGTTGCTGATTTTATCATAACACTAGGTATTGTATTTATGGCAGTTAAAAATCTAACTCTTTATTTTCCAGTATGGGCAGGTATTCAATCTATTTTATATTATTTTCTTGGTTATTATATTTTATTAGCCAATTATTTAGTGAAGCCAATAGAAAATAATATAAACAAAAGGTTTTACGATGATGCTTCTAAAAAAATTAAGGAGTTAGATAGTGTCACTTCCGTTGGCATTACGGGTAGCTATGGTAAAACAAGTACCAAATTTATAACCGCAACAATTTTAAGAGAAAAATATAAAGTTTTAAAAACACCTGATAGTTATAATACTCCAATGGGCATAAGTAAAATAATAAACAATGAAATGTCAGATGAATATGATGTGTTTATTGCAGAACTTGGTGCAACCCATATAGGAGATATAGCTGAGGTGGCAGCTTTGACGAGTCCGAAGATTGGTTTAATTACATCTATAGGACCATGTCACTTGGAGACGTTTAAATCAATTGACAACATAATGAGAACAAAATATGAACTTATTGAGAGCCTTCCAAATGAAGGAATTGCAATATTTAACTATGATAATGAATATGTAAAAAAACTTGCAGACAGAACATTTAAAGAAAAGATACTTTACGGTGTAGAAAACATTGAGAATACAGATATCTTTGCCACTGATATAAAGGTCAGCGATGTCGGTTCTACATTTATATTATGTGTTAATGATTTAGGAACAATAGAGTGTAAAACTAAACTTCTGGGTAAGCACAATATCTTGAACATTCTTGCCGGTTGTTCAATAGCGAAAGTATTAGGGCTGACATTAGAACAAATGGCAATGGGTATATCAAAAATAGAAAGTGTAAAACATAGATTAGAACTTATTGATCCGGGAACCGGGGTTATAGTTATTGATGATGCCTTTAACTCTAATCCGGATGGTGCAAAAGCGGCTCTTGATGTACTTAATGAATTCAAAGATAAAAGAAAAATAATAGTGACACCTGGTATGATTGAACTTGGTGAAATTGAAGAACAGGAAAATGAAAAATTCGGAGAATATATTTCAAAAGTATGTGATATTGTAATTCTTGTAGGAGAAAAACGAACGGCACCGATATTAAAAGGTTTTCAAAAATTAAAATATAGCAGTGATAATTTGTTTGTTGTAAACTCTTTAGATGAAGCGAGTGAAATCCTTAAATCTATTACAAAAGTAAATGATGTTGTTCTCTTTGAGAATGATCTTCCCGATACATACAATGAAAAATAAATGATAATTTTGGAGGTTATATGAAAAAATCAGTGGGCATAATTATAGGCGGAAAGACAGTTGAGCATGAAGTATCAATTATAACAGGACTTCAAGTTTTAGATAATATTGATAAAAACTTATATGAACCTAAGATAATATACATACAGAAAGATGGAAAATGGTATTGCGGAGAAAGTTTACATGACATAAAAAATTATAAAGCAAAGAAATTCGACAATGCATATGAAGTTTTGCCGGGATTTAGAGAAGGAAAACTAATATTATATCCACACCCAGAAATTAAACAGGGTTTTTTTAGCAAAAAATATGACTCATGTAATATAGATATTGTATTTCCTGCAGTACATGGGACAAATGTTGAGGATGGGGCTTTACATGGCATGTTTCAAATGAATGGTGTTCCGTGTGCTTTTGGATCCGTGTTAAGTTCTTCTCTTGGAATGGATAAGGTAATAATGAAAAAAGTCTTTGAAAGTTATAACTTGCCGGTAGTTGATTATACTTGGTTTTTAAGAAGCAATTGGGAAACAAATAAAACAAAAATTATATCAGAAATTAATAAAATAGGCTATCCATTAATTGTTAAACCGGCAAATTTAGGTTCAAGTGTTGGAATTAGTAAGGCTAAAAATGAGGAAGAACTCTTGAATTGTATAGAAATTGCTATGTCATATGACCGAAAAATTATTGTAGAAAAATGCATTGAAAATGTAAGGGAAATTAACTGTGCTGTTATGGGATATGAAAATAATTTATCAGTATCATCTTGTGAAGAACCCGTTGGGTGGAAAGAGTTTTTAACATATGAAGATAAATATGTAAACAAAGTAAAAGATAGTACATCAAAAAGAAAAATTCCTGCAGATATTGGTGAAGAAGCTACAAAGCTAATTCAAGATTATGCTAAAATATCTTTTGAAGCAATAGATTGCTGCGGAAATGCCAGAATAGATTTCCTCTATGATGGAAATGATATATATGTAAATGAAATTAATACAATACCCGGTTCCATTGCTTTTTATTTATGGGAAAGCTGCGGGGTTTCATTTACAAGCCTAATTACAAGAATACTTGAGCTATCTGAATTACAGCAGAACCAAAAAAATATAAACATATATTCATATGATATAGACTTATTGAATAAAATGGCATCAAATGGAAAGAGTGGAAGAGCAGAAAAAATATAATTCTAATATATAATAGGATTTATATATAAATTGAGTAATAACCTACGAAAGAAGGTAATTTATGAACATTAAAGATAAAATAATAGAATTTATGAGAGAAGAAGCATATAAACCATTGACTTTTAGGGAACTGATGGGTGTTTTAAATCCGGAAGGAAATTTAAAGAAAGAACTTATTAAAACGTTAAATGAACTTGAAGGAGAAGGTAAAATAATATTTACCAGATCTGAGAGATATGGCCTGCCTGAAAAAATGAATCTAATAATCGGTACCTTGGAAGGGCACCAAAAGGGTTATGCATTCTTCAAACCTGATGATGAAAATATTAAAGATATTTTTATTCCACCGGGGGATATGAACGGTGCTATGCATGGTGACAGGGTAATAGTCAGAAATACAAAATTGTCAGAAGATATGAAAAGCCCTGAGGGAAAAGTAATCAGAATTATCGAAAGGGCAAATACATTCATTATTGGAACATATCAAAAAAGTAGAAATTTTGGTTTTGTTGTTCCGGATGACAAAAGGATTGCTTACGATATTTTTATACCAAAAGAGGATTCTAACAATGCCAAAAATGATACAAAGGTTTCTGTTAAAATTACAGAATGGCCGGAGAAAAGGAAAAATCCTGAAGGAAAAATAGTGGAAGTAATTGGTAATATAGAGGATACAAAAACTCATATAGAAGCTATTTTAAAAGAAAAAAAAGTCAGACAATTTTTTGCTGAAGATGTAATTAAAGAAGCTATAAAGGTCTCATCTGAAGAAATTAGAGAAGAGGAAATAAAGAGACGAAGAGATTTGAGAAATCTTTGTATAATTACGATAGACGGAATTGATGCAAAAGATTTAGACGATGCTGTATATGTAAAAAAGATTGATGATGAAAAATATAAACTAGGTGTCCATATAGCAGATGTAAGCCATTATGTAAAAGAGGATAGAAAAATTGATAAAGAAGCTTTAAAAAGAGCAACAAGTATATATTTAAGTGATAGGGTTATTCCTATGCTTCCAAAAGAACTGTCAAATGGTGTATGCAGCTTGAATCCCAATGAAGATAAGTTAACTTTATCAGTGGAGATGATAATAAATTTAGAGGGTAAAGTAGTTGACTTTGAAATATTTGAAAGCATTATAAAAAGTAGCTACAGAATGACATATAAAGATGTATCAAATATTCTTGAAAATAACGGTGAAGAATTAATTTCCAAATACGAAGAAATACTTCCTATGCTAAAAGAAATGGAAGAACTTAGTTTGATTTTACGTAAAAAGAGAGAAATTAGAGGATGTATTGACTTTGATTTTGATGAAACTAAAATTATTACAGATGAATTAGGTAAAGCTATAGATGTAACAAAGTATGAAAGAAGAGTTTCCAATAAAATTATAGAAGAATTCATGCTTGTATGCAATGAAACCGTAGCAGAAAACTACTATTGGCTTAATATGCCTTTTGTGTATAGAATACACGAAGATCCGGATGAAGAAAAAATGTATGAATTCAGCAAGTTTGTTCATAATTTAGGGTATACCATAAAAGGAAATCAAGATGTCCACCCCAGAGAATTGCAAAAATTACTGGAAAAAGTTAAGGGTAAAAAGGAAGAGACACTAGTAAACACTTTGATGCTTAGATCTTTAAGGAAAGCAGTTTATTCCTCAGAGTGCTCAAATCACTTTGGTCTGGCTGCAACATACTATTGTCATTTCACATCTCCAATCAGAAGATATCCTGATTTGCAGATACATCGAATTATTAAAGGTCAACTTAATGGTAGGATATCAGAAAATGAAATGAATAGATTGTTTGAACGTACTGCAGCAGTAGCAGAGCAATCTTCTAAAATGGAGAGAATTGCAGATGAAATAGAACGTGATACAAATAAAATTAAAATTGCTGAATTTATGTCAGATAAAATCGGGGAGGAATATGAAGGGGTTATATCAGGGGTTACTAGTTTTGGAGTTTTTGTTGAGCTAGATAATACTGTAGAAGGTTTAGTTCACATATCAAATATTATTGATGACTATTATATTTATGACAATGAGAAAAAAGAGCTTATAGGTCAAAATAGTAGAAAGGTATTTAAAATTGGCGATGTAGTCAAAGTAAAATTAAAAAATGTGAGCATTGCAAAAGCTGAAATTGATTTTATCTTTATCTAAAAAATAATTAAATTCATGATGTGCTTTGAATTTACATAATTATCAAAAAATGTGATAAGTTCAAAAAATGTAATTAAACTGACATTTGACAACATAAAAAAATAATGATATAACCTGACTTTGGTATCAGACACCCAAAAATGGCGTTAACTAAAAGAATAAGAGGCTGCTGCAGTTGATATTAAATGCACAGCCTTTATGATTTTAACTTATATTTTATACTTAAAAATTGACTTTATCTGTGTCTGTGTCAAATGATAATTCGTAAGAGGAAGCCCAGATATATTTGAAAAATCATTAATAAAATCAGTATAAGTTGTAGTATTGATATAATTTCTATCAGCCTTTGTGGCTTTGAAATTTTTTATAAAGCTGAAAACTTCTGAAGTTGAGTATTTATTTTCAAGAACCTTAAATTGGAGTACACGCTCCAAAAGCACAGTAAGATAACATATTAAAAAATGACCTTTTATTGTTTCTTCTTTTTGTGCAAATACAGGTCTTGCATCTAAATCCGATTTCATTATTTTAAACGATTCTTCTATACGCCAAAGATTATGATAGGTGTCATATATATCTTCATCAGTCATTTCGATTTCAGATGTAACCATAAGATTATAACCCGCAAATTTCAAATCTTTGTCAATTGCATCCTGATTAATTCCTACAGTTGCCTTTTTTCCTTTACCATCAGTAAAATTAACATATTTTCCAGTTTCACCATAATCACTTTTCTTCGCCTGAGATAAAGTTAATGATCTTGCTTTTTCTACCATTCTATTTATTTCGTATCTTTTTTTTGAAGCAAGAGTGGGATTATATGTAAGAAGCCTTTTTTCTGTAAGATTTATTGTAACTTTTTTCCCATTGTGTTCTATATCATAGGGGAAATTATCTATACATGATTTGTAATAATATAGAATTCTTCCATCCTTATCTTTCTTTTCCTTAAAATCTTCACTTAATAAAACCCATACCTTTTCCTTTTCAGAAAGTCCCTTGACGGTTTTTGAAAATATATATCCATCACCATTCTTTTTTGAAAAGGCAATATTCTCTGCACAGTTAAGTCCTTTGTCCGCCACATGTATAGTTCTGCCGGTAATATTATTCTGCTTTTTTAAACGGTTTATAACGTCCCTCAAAACAGGCTTTTCCGATTCGTTTCCCGGATACATTTTCATTCCAACAGGTATTTGGTTACGATCAAGCAATAATCCAAGTCCAACAATAGGATCTTTTTTGTTTTCCTTACTTGGACCCTTCCTCCTAAAATAATCTTCTCTGTCAATTTCAAAGTAGAAGTTTGTACAGTCAAAATATGATTTGGAAACATCCAATCCGTAAATCTTGTTCGTCTGCACAGTAAATATCTCTATAAATTTTTCATAATCGTTTCCGAGAAAAGATAGCCCGTCCATAAGCTGGTCGTAAGAATAGTTGACAGATTCATATAGTTCAGGCAATACTTCATGAAAAGTCCTGTATTTACTGCATGGGTTGACAGCTCTGGCATAAATAAGGGAAGAAAGCAATTCATAAAGGTCGTATTTAAAATCATTTGTAAGCTTGAAATAATCTACATATTTTTTTATGTAAAGTTTATCTAAAATAGATTTAAGAGGGAAATAACCTAAATACAAATTTGGAGATTTATCAGATATCTTTTTGACTCCTACTGAAAATCTTTTCTGATTTAGAGCATCAACCTCTTTTTGAAAATGAGAAATAGGATCTTCCATGCCGTTTTTAATATGAGTTTCAACGGAACCAAGGGATTTGAAGCACTTATGAGCAGTTCCTTTCTTTTCGTGACTGTAAAAGCTCTCATCAATAGAGAGATAAGTACGACCTTTAAGTTTTGTCTTTTTTAGATAGTATGCCATTTAAATACCCTCCCAACAATAACGCTACTAACGCCATTATTATATCACATAAAAAATATTTTTGCAAGTTTTTTTTTATAAAAAAAAGCCTTATTTTTAGGCGTTTGTAGGCAATTTGTATTAAATTTGCTCCTAAAGATTTATGGTGTTAACTTCTAAAGACGGGTATTTAAAATTGGCGATGTAGTCAAAGTAAAATTAAAAAATGTGAGCATTGCAAAAGCTGAAATTGATTTTATCTTTATCTAAAAAATAATTAAATTCATGATGTGCTTTGAATTTACATAATTATCAAAAAATGTGATAAGTTCAAAAAATGTAATTAAACTGACATTTGACAACATAAAAAAATAATGATATAATCAGTTTACACTTAATGGTAGGTGATAATTATGGCTCAAAATACTAAAAATGTTGCAAGCAACAAAAAAGCATATCATGAATATTTTATAGAAGAAAAATATGAAGCCGGATTGGTACTGGTAGGAACAGAAGTTAAATCAGTTAGACAAGGAAAGGTTAACTTGAAGGATAGCTATGTTAACATAAAAGACGGTGAAGCTTTTGTTTATAATATGCATATCAGTCCATATGAAAAAGGAAATATATATAATGTTGATCCTTTAAGAGTTAGAAAACTTCTATTGAATAAAAGAGAAATAAGAAAGCTAGTTGGACTGGTAACACTAAAAGGTTATTCAATTGTGCCATTAAGTTTATATTTAAAAAACGGTCTTTTAAAAATGGAAATTTCTGTTGCAAAAGGTAAGAAAAATTATGATAAACGACAAGTTCTTGCTAAAAAAGATGCAGAGAGAAGAATGCTAAGACACGATGATTAGCTATAATCGTCAAAAACATATTACGGGGGCGTAAATGGTTTCGACGGGGGTATAGAAGGAAGATAAGCGAGTCGTTGTCGCCAAACAACGATAAAAGTGGCAAAAAAAATAAACGCAAAAGAAAATAATAATTTAGCATTCGCAGCGTAAGCTGCTTGCTTGTTCCCCTTAGCCGACCTGCAGGCTAAACGGGAGCATCATCTAAAGCAGGGAACTACTTAAGGGCTTCTTCGACCTTAAGTAGAATAATTGAAGATAGCCAAACCTTCAGCCTGGCGATAGGCGGTTGGAGCGGCGAAACTTAAATTATCGTCTGCACTCGGAGAAAGTCTTGTGGAAATATTTTCGGACGTGGGTTCGACTCCCACCGCCTCCACCATACATATGCAAAAAGCGTTGGTGGCACAAAACAATAAAAATGATAAGATATAGTCAAAGCTATATTCACTGAATATGTGAGTATAGCTTTTTTAGTGCGTTTAAATAGTGTAATTTAAAGTCGTGAAATAACAATTTTGTAAGCAAATAATTTATTATAACTGTAGATACACATGAATTGGCACAATACTTGCTTATATATTTATGGAATATAATTTGATTATTTACATTCCAAATTCAGATACTTTAAAATTGACGGTGGAACAAAACAAACTGGTTAAAAGTTTGTGTCAATTTTGAGAAGTATAGATAATAATTCAAGGAGGCGTACTATTGATTAATGGAAAATAAAAGAATGTATACTATGGATTGTTTAGCAATAATTCTTATAACAGTTATTTTATGGACAATTTTAATTGTAACTATGTTAAACATCAGTAGAATTGTTGAAGACCAAACTTTAAAAGCAATTATATTTATCATAGGAACATTGGTAGGTGCTTTTGCAACTGCTTCTTGCACGGCGGTTATACTGCATTTGAAAAAAAATCGAAAAAGTTTGTACTGAGATTAAATGAGAAAAGAGGTGATGATTACGAAAAATAATAGAAATAAAAAAATTGATATTTTTATAGAAATATTTGATTCTATGTTTATTATGATTCTATGCTTTGCAACTTTGCTTAGTGCTATGCTGCTGCAAGACAATAATGCAAAAATAAGTTACATAATCAACCCCAAAACATTGATTGTCACATTTATATGTCTTACTGCTTATTTGCTTTTTTTATTTAGCCAGTCACAAAGAGGATTGAAATTAATGATTAAGCATGTTTACAAAAATAAAAAAAGTGAAGAGGTGAGCGAGAAATGAATTTCTGGGTAATAATGAATTATATTTCATGGGCATTGAGTGGATTGATCGTTTTGTTTTTTATAACAGATTTTATAAAAATTGAAAAAGAAAGATCAAAAAACGATAAATGAAAACTACTTAAAATTTTAGAAGGGAAGGTTTAAGTTATGGAAAAAAATGATGAGTCTAACTTAGCGAAAGTACTTGGACCCGTACATGTATGGGCCTTAGGAGTTGGAATAGTGCTGGTTGGTCAGTTCATGGGATGGAACTTCTCAATAGTAAAAGGTGGATCATTAGGTTCAATAATAGCATGTTGGACAATTGGTATATTATATATTTCTTTAATTATGATAAATACAGAAATGGGTTCTGTGATTCCTGAATCGGGTGGGCAGTATTCAATGGCAAAATATTTTTTAGGACCGCTTGCAGCTTTTAATGTAGGACTTATGCTGGTTTTTGAGTATGTTATGCTTGAAGCTGCAGATGCGTTGGTTGTTGGAGAAATACTTCAGACGTTAAGCCCTGATATTCAGCCTTTACCATATATAATTTTAAGTATATTAGTTCTCACATTTATAAATTACAGAGGTGTTCATGCTACGTTGAATTTAAATATTATTTTAACCGGAATTGCATTTTTGTCTATAATAATTTTATTGTTCAGCACTAAGTTTTATTCTACCACGGAAAGTATGATTAACTTAAAAGAATTTACAAATGGAATCCCATATGGATGGATAGGTATTTTGGGTGCTCTCCAATTTGGTTGTTGGTTTTATTTGGGAATCGAAGGTACTGCTCTTGTAGCAGGGGAATGTAAATCAACAGGGCGAGCTCTGCCTTTAGGTGCGATCATGGGTTTAATAACATTAATAATCGGAGCATCCATAACATGGTTCGTATCATCGGGGTTGGTAGATGCAGAAAGTCTTGGAGGTTCGACATATCCTTTATATGATGCCGCTATTGCAACAGGAGGTCATATAATCATTAAAATATTATTCATAGGGACAATGCTTTCGTGCTTGGCCAGCGCGAATGGATGTATTGCAGATGCCAGCAGAGCTTGGTATTCAATGTCAAAGGATACATTAATTCCTATAACTTTTGCAGAGCTTCATCCGAAATACAAAACACCATACAGGGCAATATTATTTTTAATGCCTATTTCATTGGCATTTGGATTTACAGGTTTGTTAGATCAGGTAATAACTTTCTCCATACTTTCTGCTCTTTTGGTTTACATTTTATGTGCTTTAATGATGATTAAATTTCGTAAGATGTATCCGATGGGATATATTAACAGAGGATATATGTCACCATGGCATCCCATACCTTCTGTCATAGTACTCATATTGGTATGTGCAACATTGTTCGGTATGTACTTCAGCTATTGGATAAACATTACTGCTGGATTTGTATTCTATTTTATAGCATCAGTATGGTTTGTTTTTTATCGTTCGAAATTTTTGAATTATGATACTTTCATATCACATGAATCTTTAAAATGGCCGAGACCAAAAGGTTATTAGATAATAAATAAAAATTAATTGTTTATATATAAAGAAAAAGGGTAATATATTTGAAGGTTACAATATTTTAGGAGGGGATTAGTTTATGCCAAATATAATAATGAATGAAAATACGAGAAATTTTATATTGAAAAATGGCGGTATTGTGACAATTGAGAATATAAAAAACGGCTGCGGTTGAGCATCTATTCCTTTGCCTAAGGTGAGGTTCGGTGAGCCATCAGAAAAAAGCAGCTTTGATTTATACGAAAAAGATTTGGTTAATATTTATGTATCTAAGATATTGACACTTAATGGTGACGATATACGAATTCAACTGAACAGTTTGCTCGGAATTTTTAAAAATCTGGACGTGTCAGGATTTAAAATTTTTTAATATATAAATAAAAAAGGGCTTATTAAGCAATAGATTTGCTTGAGCCCATTTTTTTATTTATTTGATTCTTTTTTTATCATTCCATTTACAATTTAATCTTATCTTAGAGATGCGGTTACAACTAATTGTTGACCAGGATAAATTATATATGGTGGAGATAAGTAGTTGTATTTTACAAGATTATCAACAAATGTACCATACCTTCTTGCGATACTATACAATGAATCACCAGGATTGACTGTATACAGTATCGCCTCTGGAGGAGACAGCGGAATAATAATCTTTTGCCCAGGATAAATTAAATTGATATTAGGAATGTTATTAAATTTCAATACATTTTCTAAAGTTGTGTTATATCTTTGAGCAATATTAAAGAGAGTATCTCCTTGAGATACATTATGCGTTAAGGTGCCAAAATATGCAGTCGGCATAAATATCACCTCCTTTAACAAATAATATATATTATGCTAATTAGAAAAAATTGTTAATATTTGGTGATAATATAATTCACTATATATGTCATTATTGACATATTAAGAAAATTAATGTATTATACATATATGTCATTAATGACATATTAATAATAATGATTTAGAACAAATATTTTATATGCGGAGGTGATCCTAATTAAAAAATTATCTTATGGTCTAATAAGCTTATTATCAACAAAACCAATGACAGGTTATGATTTGACCCTTAGAATTAACAAGTTTTCACACAGCTCTCACAGTGCAATATATCCATTACTTTCTGATTTAGAGGAAAAAGGATATATTGAATTTGAATTAAGAAAACAATTAAATAAGCCGGATAAAAAAATATATAGCTTAACTGATAAGGGTATGGAGCTTTTACGCGAATGGTTTATATCAGATACAAAGCAATCAATTGTTAGGGATGAAATGTCTTTTAAAATAAGCTGCATGCAAATTATGGATGATGACTTGGTTAATAGACTTCTTGATGAGATTGAAGAAAGGTACAAGAAAAGGCTTGATAATTGTAAAAAAGCTATAGAAATGATGAGCCTTAGTTCAAGTGATGATATGGAAACTGCGTTTTTAACATCCTTTGGTAATTATGTATTAACTCAAAGGATAATGAATGAAGCGATAATTGGAATTGAATGGTGCATATGGGTCAGAGGATTGTTTAAAAATAAAAAATTTCAGCTTTTAAATCAAAATTTTAAAGAAATGATGGAGAAAGATTAATGGAAGAAATATTATATAAAGAAAAGTCTGTTGACAAAGATATTTATGGAAAGACATATAATAAAAGTTTACTGATAACTGTGATGATGATTGGATCATTTGTTTCTATTTTAAATCAAACTCTGCTGTCTACCGCATTGCCTCAAATAATGAAATACTTTCAAATTACAGCAAGTACAGGACAATGGCTTACAACGGCGTTCATGCTCATTAATGCCATAATGATTCCTTTGACAGCTTTGTTACTTGAGAAAATTCCAACTAAAAAATTATTTATGTTTTCAGTAGCTATGTTTGGAATAGGAACTGTTTTGTGCGCTATTCAGACAGCTTTCGATGGACGATCCAATGCTCAACCTTCGTGTTTTTGTTTCAGGGACATTTACATTAACCACGGCGATAGGAAGCATTTTAAATATAGCATCAGTGGGAGTTGGTATTTTAATACCTATTTTTCTTCAGAACATTCTTGGTCAATCAGCATTTAACAGTGGGTTAGCACTTTTACCAGGAGCGCTATTAATGGCAGTTATGATGCTGGTATCTGGAAGGCTGTTTGATAAGCACGGTTTAAAAAAATTGGCTGTGCCGGGAATCATATTGCTAATTGTTTCTACGGTACCTTTTACAAACTTGCAAAAAGATACATCACTTATGTTTATTACAGTTTTTTGCGCAATTAGATATTTGGGAATAGCACTTGTTATAATGCCGATGCAGACTGCAGGAATGAACAGCCTGCCAAAAGAACTGTTGGCCCACGGAAATGCAGTTGTCAATACAGCTAAACAGATTGTAGGTTCTCTTGGCACTGCAGTTTTAATTACAGTAATGTCAAATGTTACTTCTAAAAATGCTCCTGTTGAGTCTCTTGCTACAACTAATTCTGCACTTTATAAATCATTAATTCTTGATGCCTCTTTGAAAGGTATTGATACTACATTTGCCATGATGATTGGTTTAATTGTAATAGCTTTGGTAATGGCATTTTTTCTGAAAGACAAGAATTATAAGAAAAATAAGAAGGATAAGTTGTTTCTTAAAGACATTAATGAAGAAGAACAAATTGCGTAATTTTGTTGATTATAGAAATAATTAGTGATACAATGTTACTTATGATACATTGTATCACTAATTATAATAAAAATTGACTGTGAAATTGGAGCAATAACATGAAAAAAATTCTTAACTTTGAGTATGGCACAATACAGGGTACTTATTGGATGTATTATGGTGTAATAATGAGTTTCGCATCAATATTTCTTCTTGGAAAAAATTACACAAATTCTGAGATAGGGGTTATCCTTGCATCATCGAGCATTTTAGCTGTTGCATTGCAATTGCTTTTGGCTGACGTTGCTGATAGATCAAAAAAAGTATCTCCCATAGATATTACAGTAATAGTCACTGCCCTACTGCTGTTTTCAACTGCAGCAATGTTTATATTTACTGGTAAATCAGTAATTCTTTCCATTATATTTGTTATGATTGGGGCATGTCTTACTGCTCTCCAGCCGCTTATAAATTCTACTGCCTTTTACATTAGTCAAAGTGGTTATGAAATTAATTTTGGCATTACAAGAGGTGGAGGTTCTATTTCTTACGCAGTACTTTGTGCTTTACTAGGTTACCTCGTTATTTTGTACGGTATACAATCAATACCTGCGACAGGTATTGTAGTGCTTATATTTCTTTTAACATCCCTTGTGCTGACAAAAAAGTCATATAAAAAATACACATCTAAGAATACCGTTTTTATTAATACGGTTGAGAACATTGAATATAAAGAAACAATCAGCCTCAAAAAATTTATAAAACGCAACAAAGTGTTTATAATTTTTTCTTTAGGTATTGTTGGAGTTTATTTTGAAAATTCGGTATTAAATAATTATCTGATGCAAATTCTCTTGAATGTAGGTGGAACCAGCAGCCAGATGGGAAACTTGTTTTCTTTCATGGCAATTCTTGAACTTCCTTGCTTAATTTTTTTTAATCAACTTAGAAGAAGGTTTTCTTGTCAATTCTTATTAAAGGTAGCATCTGTTGCTTTCACTATTAAAATTTTTATTGTTTTTATTGCGAAGTCGGTTGCTACTATATATTTTGGATTCTTATTTCAATTAATTTCATTTCCCATTTTTTTAAGTGCATCTGTTCATTTGGTTGATGAGGTTATGGATAAGGGTGAGGCGGTAAAAGGACAGGCTTTAATAACTGGTATGATTACATTAAGCAATATATTTGCAAGTTTAATGGGCGGTGCCATACTTGATTTAAGTGGCGCATCTTTGTTGTTGCTTATTAGCACCATTCTTTGTTTCATAGGTACGATTGTTGTAATTGCATCTGTTGACAGAATCAAGACAAATAAAAAAACTTCATATTCTGGATAGCATGTTTAATAGTAGTAGTTCCGGTAGATAAATAGTAGAACAGCTGCAATTTTGTACCGACTCCCAAAAGTTAGACTAAAAATCTAAAAAGTAGGAGATCGGTATTTTTATGGCAAAATATAGTTATGAATTTAAGAAAAAAGTGGTAGAGGAATATTCAAAAGGTGAGGATTGCAAAGTGTGAGATGATCTTAAAAAATTATTGTTAAAGAAATTTTTCATGGAAATACAATTTAATTTTAATTTTCTATTAATGTTTTGCTTATACTATTTTAAATCTCATATTCCATAATAACCTATAAAGATTTTGGAGGAATTATGGAAAATAAGAAAATTTATATAGTTCTCACAAGAACCAAAACAATATTGTCAAAACTTATAGCCGCTGTTAAAAATGATGAATATACACATGCTTCAATTTCCTTAGATAGAGATTTAAATTCCATGTATAGTTTTGGAAGAGAGTTTATTTATAATCCTTTTATTGGTAGATTTGTTGAAGAAAATTTAAATGAAGGTATATTTGGAATTCATAATGAATTGAAGGGGCTGGTTTTAGAAATTGAAGTTACGTATAAACAATATGAAAATATAAAGAAATTATTAAACAAATTTATTTCAAATCCTAAATATTATAAATATAATTATTTTGGAATTATAAACAGTTTAATTAATAAAGAATACTGTTGCAGCAATAGATTTTTATGCTCTGAGTTTGTTTATTATCTACTAAATGAAAGTGGAGCTGCAGAACTGAACAAGCCTAGGAACCTGGTCAGGCCTCAGGACTTACTCAAATTAAATGGGAAGGTAATATATAAAGGAAATCTGAAAAATGAGTATAGACACGTTATTAAAAAGCTTATAATTAATGGGGAATTTTTAGAGCAATAAATTTTAGAAATATCGTGTATATTTCTTCGCTTAATGGGAAGTTTTATTTAAAATAATACAAATGTTTTTTGTTAATTAATTGATATTGAATATGTTGCCTGTTATAATAATAGCATGTACCATCATAGCAAATGGAGGTTTTTAATGAAATTAATACATTTGTCTGATTTACATATTGGAAAGAGGGTAAATGAATTCAATATGCTTGAAGACCAAAAATATATTTTAAATGAAATAATAAAAATAGCTGATAATATTAAACCGGATATTGTTTTAATAGCAGGTGATATTTATGATAAATCAATGCCTTCAGCAGAGGCTGTTGAATTGTTTGATGAATTTTTAACTGAGATTGCCAAAAGAAATTTGCCATGCTTCATTATAAGTGGAAATCATGATTCGGCAGAAAGAGTGGCATTTGGATCACGTATCATGGACGGACAGGGAATACATATTTCTAAAGTGTTTAATGGTACAATTGAACATACCGTATTTACTGATAACATTGGTGAAGTAAATATCTATATGCTGCCATTTATTAAGCCTGCCAATGTTCGAAGATTCTATCCTGATTATGAAATTGAGAGTTATGAAGATGCCATTAAAATCGTAATTGAGAAGAGCAATATAGATTCAACTAAGAGAAACATTTTGGTTGCGCACCAATTTATAACCAGTTCCGGAATTGAACCTGAAAGATGTGAATCAGAAAATATTTCAGTTGGGGGTATAGATAGGGTAGATGCTTCAATATTTGATAGTTTTGACTATGTAGCTCTGGGACATCTTCACGGACCTCAAAAGATTGGGAGGGATACGATACGCTATGCGGGATCGCCGCTAAAATACTCATTTTCAGAGTCTAGACAACAGAAATCAGTTACTGTCATTGATTTTGGGCAGAAAGACAATATAAAAATAGATAAAATTTCTCTTGTGCCGATAAGGGATATGAGAGAAATCAAAGGACCTATAAATGAATTATTATTACCTGAAAACTATATAGATACAAATACAGCTGATTATATTCATGTCACTCTGACTGATGAAGATGACATTATGGATGCTATAGGGAAGATTCATACAGTATATCCAAACGTTATGCGTCTAGATTTCGACAACAGCAAGACCAGAGCTAAAGGAGTCGGGTCAGCTCCTGAAAATGTTAATCTAAAATCACATTTTGAATTATTTAAAGAGTTTTACACATTGCAGAATAATGTTGAACTAGAGGATTTAAAAAGTAAAATTGTTTCTGAATTATTTGAGGAATTGGGGGGTGGACTGCAATGAAACCAGCAAGACTTACTATGTGTGCATTCGGTCCATATGCAGATAAAATAGAAGTAGATTTATCTAAGTTTGGCGGTAGTGGATTGTTTCTTATCACTGGCGATACTGGAGCCGGTAAAACTACAATATTCGATGCAATATCATTTGCTTTATTTGGTGAAGCAAGCGGAACAAACAGAGAAAATATTATGTTGAGAAGTGATTTTGCACTTCCTGAAACAAAAACCTATGTATTATTAGAATTTTTATATAAAGGACAAACCTACAAAATAGAGCGTACTCCAAAATATATGAAAGTAAAAACCCGCGGAGAAGGCACAACTTTAGTCAATGCAAATGCAACATTGACATTTCCAGATTCCAGGGTGATAACCGGCAACAGCAATGCTACTGATGCAATTAAGAATCTCATCGGAATAGATAAAAATCAGTTTTCGCAAATTGCTATGATTGCACAAGGTGATTTTTTGAAATTGCTTTTATCGAGTACTGATGAGCGAGGTAAAATATTTAGAAAAGTGTTTAATACAAACATTTATCTTCAATTTCAACATGAGCTAAAGTCCAAGACCAGTGGTTTTAAAATTCAATATGAAGATTTGCGTAAAAGCATTTTGCAGCATATAAATGACATAAACTGTCCAGAAGATTATTCCTTATATTTAGAAATTGAGGATATAAAGAATGGAAATAACATAAATTTTTTACATAAAACTATGGAGCTTCTTAAGAATTTGATAGAAGAAGATATTATATGTGAAGAAAAAGAGAAAAATATAGGAAAACAAATTCAAGAGGAGCTTAATAAACTAAGTACTGAAATTGCAATAGCAACTGTTAATAACACAAGATTGGACAGGCTATCAGCATGTGTTAAAAAACTAGGTGAACTTGAAAAATTTAGTGATGAATATTACAACAAAAAAATTAAAATTTCCTTAGCTGAAAATGCTCTATACTATGTAAAACCTGTAGCAGATGAATTAGAAAGGGCAAATAAGCAAACTCAAGATTTAAATATAAGCATTACAAAATATGATGAGTTTGTAAAACAAAAAAATGTTGAGTTAGAAAAATTGTTAAAAATATATGAATTTGAAAAATCGAAAGATTCAGAACGTGTAGCTCTGACCGGTCAAATTGTTTCTGTAGAAAACGACTTGCATATATATGAGGAATTAGAATCCTTGGAAAGCAGTTTAGAAGTAATAAATAAAAAAATTACTCAAAAAACTGGCATACTTAGCATAAAAAAAGAAAAAAGGGCAAATCTTGAAAATATGAAAATTAAGTTGCAGGAAGAATTGATTTGTTTGAATGGAATAGAAGTTCTAGCTGAACAGACAAAAAAACAAAAAGAAGATGCATATAATCTACATGAAAATTTAAATCAATTAAGAATTCTGCTTTCAGAACTTGAAAATAGCCATAAAACACTTGAAAATGCACAAAATATATATTTGAAATCTCAAATAATCAGCAAATCGAAAACAGAAAAATATGAAATGTTAGAGCAATTGTTTTTGAATGAACAAGCAGGAATTATAGCTAGAAAGCTTAAGGACAAAACTCCGTGTCCCGTGTGTGGTTCTGTAGACCATCCGGCACCGGCTGCAATGACATTAACAGCACCAACGGCAGAGGAATTAAAGAATGCAAAAATGGACGCGCTAAATGCAAAAGAAAAAGCTTATAAATTAAGCGAAAATGCAAGCAATGAAAGAGTAAAGCTGGATTCTAAAGAAGAAGTTGTATTGAAGACTTCTAAAAATTTATTGGGAATAGATAAGATTGTTGAAATTCCTGAATTTTTAGATTTAGAGACAGAAAAAGCAGATGTAATTTTAAAAGAATCTACAAAAAAATTAATGGAAATAGAAAAAAAGGTTGAATATAAGAATAAATGGGAAACAAAAAAAATTGAAATTGATAAATTGTTAGAAGATGCGATAACAGCAACAGAAAACCTTGAAAACGAAGCAAATGAATTAAAGATCAAACAAAACAGTCTGTTATCAAAGACAGAAACAATTAAAGATAAAATAAAATTTGAAGAAAAGAAACAGGCTGAAGAGTATATTAGGAATAAAACAGATGAGCTTAATAAACTAAAATCTGCCTTGGAAAATTCTGAAAGGGCATATAATAAATGCAATGAAGAAATTGAAAAATCAAAAGCAGTAATTTTGGACCTTCTAAGTAGATTAAACGTTGCAAAATCAGAAACATATATTGTTAAAAACAAATTATCTGAGATTTTGAATGCTCGCGGATTTGAAGATGAAGATCATTATAAAAGAATGTTAATTTCAGAAGATAAAATTAAATTGCTTAAAAATGATATTGATGAATATTATAATGAAATCATAAAAACTAAAACGGAAATATTAAATCTAAAAGAAGAAACAAAGGATATTAAACATGTTAACATAGAAGATTATGTTAACATGAAAACCGAATTAAATAAACAAAAGGATAAATCTGATAATATATATGGCAATGTATATGGCAGATTAAATATTAATAGAAAAGTTTATAATAACATTAAATTGAAACAAAAAGAAATGGATGAAGCAGAAATAAAATACTTATGCTTTAAGGGGTTATCAGACACAGCAAATGGAGATTTAAGCGGAAAACAAAAAATTGCATTCGAATATTATGTTCAAGCAACATATTTCAACCAAGTCATTGCAGAAGCGAACAGACGTTTTGCATATATGACAAATGGTCGGTTTGAACTTATTAGAAAAGAAGAGGCAAATAATTTGAGAAGTCAAACAGGATTAGAACTAGATGTCATAGACAATTATACAGGAAAAATTAGAAGTGTAAAAACTTTGTCAGGCGGAGAGTCTTTTAAAGCATCATTATCTATGGCTCTAGGGTTGTCTGATATGATACAGCGTTTTGCAGGTGGTATTCAAATTGATACGATGTTTATTGACGAAGGGTTTGGTTCTTTAGATTCAGAATCTCTCGACCAGGCAATAGATGTTCTGAATGCATTAACAAATGGGAACAGACTGGTTGGCATTATTTCACACGTAGGTGAATTAAGAGAACGTATAGACAAAAAAATTGTGGTAAAAAAGGATGTAAAAGGAAGTAGTATAAAAATAACAGTTTAATTGTGTATAATGTATTATCAATTACGCACTTGTTTTTGCTTTTGCCCTAAATATTAATTTGTATATTTTTACAGAATTTATTGCAATAAGAATACCAATTATCATTCCTGCCAATATGTCCGAAGGGTAATGTACATACAGGTAGAGCCTGGAAAATGCTATAAGAACAGCTAAAATAACAGCATATTTACCCCAAATCTTGTTGTTTAATAAAAGCACGGTAGCCGAAGCAAAAGATGACATTGTATGACCTGATGGAAATGAAAAATCTGTTGGCCGTGGAATTAAAAGTGGGACTTCGGGATGAATGTCACAAGGGCGTATTCTTGCAACCAGATTCTTTAAAGCAACATTTCCTATTAATAGGCATAAAATTAATGAAATTGACATTAAAAGACCGGTGTATCTGGTCTTTTTAGATATCAAAAGAAGAATGGTTACTAAAATCCAAATAGCACCGGCATTTCCCAAAAATGATATATATGTCATTGCTGTATCCAATATAGAAAAACGCAAGTTGTTATAAATAAAATCAAGTATTATATTATCAATTTGTTGTATCATTTCTATCAATTAAAATTCTCCTCTAAATTCTATTAAGCTTTCAAATAATATAATATAATAAAAAAAACAATTTGACAATTAAAAACTTCTATCAATATGTGTCGATGAAAATAGAAAGTTAATAAATTGTAATTGTAAATAAATATTGATGACATTTGATTTAACCAGTATAATTATATTATATATAAAATAACATAGGAGGTGTAAGTATAATGGACGATCCAAATAAGGTAAAGCTTTGGACCAGGCAAGATATAAAAAGTTTAGCAGAACTGAAAGAAAATGGTGTGATCAGAATAAAGAGAGAGCACCTCGAAGAAAAGTTTGAAGAAATTTCGGGTTATATTATGAACTTATATAGTTGGTTTGTAAATGAAGCTGAAAAAATTGTTCCTAAACCTGATGAAGTTGAATTTCCAATTTGGTGTTCAATTAGTGAGGAAAGTATGCTGAGGCAAACAGAAGGTCATGTAATTTATGTGCTGGAAGTTGACAAGTCTGAAATTATTTATTTCGATGGATTTAAATGGGATTATGTTCTCAATCATCATTATTTACCAAAGGATAAAAAAGATGAAGATGATTATGAAAAAGACATGCAAGAAAAAGGGTTTGATAATACATTTTCCTTTATTGATGGAAAGGCTGCGCATTTTTATCCAATGGAGAAAAAGAAAGTTATAGATAGTTGGCAAAGGGTATTTGAAATAGACAATTGGGATATATTTAGAATACAAGCTAATATTTGGGAAATCAGACCTGATATGATTAAGGACGTAATTAGTTGATGGAAAATCAAACTAAAAGAGCATATAAATAAATTGAAATAATTATTAGTAATATCCCAAAATAGCTTGAAATTAAAAATAAAATTTAATTTTAAAAATGAATTAAGCTACATTGAATGATGATAGATTGGCTGTGCTCATAAATACGCTGATTTATGAATATAATTAAAATAATAAAATAACATTAGCAAACGTTTTTAAAATTTGTTATTTTATACTAGACAAAATATCGTTTTTGTATTATTATTAGAATAGGTTGTTTTTTGAAAAAACAATAATATTTTAAAGGGAGGATATGCCTGTGGATAAATCAGGAAAAGGAAAAAGAGAGAATTGGGGTTCTCGATTTGGTTTTATCATGGCGGCAGCAGGGTCAGCAGTTGGATTAGGTAATATATGGCGATTCCCATATATGACTGGTGAAAATGGCGGTGGCGCATTTATTGTACTTTATTTAATTTGTGTTTTAGTAATTTGTCTTAGTATCATGATTGCAGAGTTTGCTGTTGGTAGAAGGACTAGTCTTGCTGCTGTTGGTGCGTATAAAACCATTGACAACAGATGGACTTTTGCAGGGGTGTTAGGAGTTGTTAGTGCATTTTTTATTATGGGTTTCTATCCAGTTGTAGGCGGCTGGGCGTTTGCATACATTGTAAAATCGTTTACAGGATTATTGAGTGCACCTGCGGCAATAGGTGATTCGTTTAATACTTTTATTTCAAGTCCAGTACAACCAATAATTTGGATGCTTATATTCTTAGCATTAAATGTAGTTATTGTTGCAAAAGGTATAAAGGGTGGAATTGAAAAGGCAAGCAAGGTTCTTATGCCAACTCTTTTCGTACTACTTATACTAATATCTATAAGGAGCATTACTTTAGAAGGAGCGGGTGCCGGATTAGAGTTCTTATTTAAACCAAATTGGGGAATAGTAAGCGGTCAGACATTTTTGGCAGCATTGGGTCAGGCGTTCTTCTCTCTTAGTTTAGGTATGGGATGTATGATAACTTATGGCAGTTATCTCGATAAAAAAGAAAATTTAACAAAAAGTGCCTTAATGGTAACTTTGATGGATACCGGTGTAGCAATACTGGCAGGTATTGCAATATTCCCTGCATTGTTTGCATTCGGAATGGAACCTGCTGTAGGACCTGGGCTAGTTTTTGTTGTCGTACCATCTATATTTGCTGAAATGGGATCTCTTGGAGTTATCTTTTCAATCATATTCTTTATAGCTTTAATGGTTGCAGCTTTAACTTCATCAGTTTCATTATTGGAAGTAGTTGTTGCTTACTTGATTGATCAGAAAAACATGGAAAGAAAGTCCGCAGTATACATTACAGGAGCTATTATGGTTGTTACAGGTATACTGTCATCATTGTCTATGGGCCTTATGTCTGGAGTAAAATTATTTGGTGTTGGATTCTTTGATTTCTTCGATATACTGACCGATAAAATATTCTTGGCAATTGGCGGTATGATATTGGCTATATTTGTTGGATGGGTTATGAAAAAAGAAGATCTTAAAGATGAACTTACAAATGGTGGAACAATAAAATTTGGGTTATTCGAAATATGGTATAATTTAATTAAATATATTATTCCTATTGCAATTGCTATTGTTGCATTTATGGGAATTAAATCAATTGAACAAACAAGTCTAATGTTATTTGGACTTGGAATTATAGTTGTTCTTGCGATATTTTCTAAGAAATTATAATTTTAAAACAATAGAGTAAGTTCTAAAGAAATAGAGATGCGGTTGCAACCGCATCTCTATTTCTTTGTTTATAACAAAGGGGAATAAAGCATCGTTAAACAGCAAAAATTACTTGCTTCTAATTAATAAATTGTTATCATCGTAATCAATCTCAAGCGTAGTATTAGGTTCCAAATTTTGCGATATGATCATTCTGCCAATTAGAGTTTCAACATTTTTTTGAATATATCTCTTCAGAGGCCTGGCTCCATATACTGGATCATAACCTTGTTCTACGATATATTCTTTTGCTTTATTTGTCACCGTAATATACAATTGTTTATCTTTAAGTCTTTTACCCAGATCATCAAACATTAGTTCAATAATTTGTGATATTTCTATTTTGGTTAATGGTTTGTAAAATACTATTTCATCCAACCTGTTTAAAAATTCCGGTCGGAATTGATGCCTCAACAAATTATTTACTTCGTCTTTTGCAGTACTTGATATTTCTCCATCTTGACTAATTCCCTCAAGTATATAATTTGAACCTAAATTAGAAGTTAAAATAATTATGGTATTCTTAAAGTCTACAGTTCTACCCTGTGAATCTGTTATTCTTCCATCGTCAAGTACTTGTAACAAAATATTGAAGACCTCAGGATGTGCTTTTTCAATTTCATCAAATAAAACTACAGCATATGGTTTTCTGCGCACTGCTTCCGTCAATTGTCCACCCTCTTCATAACCGACATATCCAGGAGGTGCTCCAATTAATCTTGACACAGAATATTTCTCCATATATTCGCTCATGTCGATTCTAATAATATTGTGTTCATCATCGAATAATGATTGTGCAAGTGCTTTTGCCAGTTCTGTTTTACCAACTCCAGTTGGACCAAGAAACAAGAATGAACCAATAGGTCTGTTAGGATCTTGTATTCCAGCTCTAGAACGAATGATTGCTTCGGTAACTTTTTCTACAGCTTCAGATTGCCCAATAACTCTTTTATGTAATATATCTTCTAGTTTTAAAAGTTTTTCTCTTTCTCCCTCCATTAGCTTTGATACAGGAATTCCTGTCCAGCGACCGATGATTCTGGCGATTTCTTCTTCTGTAACTTTATCTCTGAGTATCGTGTTTGAACCTTGAGCGTGTTCTGCAATTTGTTCTTCTTCATGCAAAGATTTTTGAAGTTCAGGTAACTTACCGTACTTTAACTCGGCAGCAGCGTTTAAATTATAATTTCTTTCCGCTTTTTCAATATCTGCATTTGTTTTTTCTATTTCTTCCCTTAATTTCTGAACCTTTGAGATAGCATCCTTTTCATTTTCCCACTTAGCTTTCATCTCTTTAAAATTTTCTCTCATATTGGCAAGCTCTTTTTGTATCTCTTTTAAATGCTCCTCGGAAAGTTTATCATGTTCTTTTTTTAATGCAGCTTCTTCAATTTCGTGCTGCATTATTTTTCTCGATATTTCATCTAATTCAGATGGCATTGAATCCATTTCAGTGCGTATCATTGCACAAGCTTCATCAATTAGATCAATTGCTTTATCTGGCAAAAATCTGTCTGAAATATATCTGTTAGATAAAACGGATGCTGCAATAAGAGCCTGATCTTGAATTTTTACTCCATGAAATACTTCATATCTTTCTTTCAAACCTCTAAGTATGGATATTGTATCTTCTACATTTGGTTCATCAACCATTACCGGTTGGAAACGTCTTTCAAGAGCAGCATCTTTTTCTATATATTGACGATATTCGTTTAATGTGGTTGCACCAATACAATGCAGTTCTCCTCTTGCAAGCATTGGTTTTAACATGTTTCCGGCATCCATGGCACCTTCTGTCTTGCCGGCTCCCACAATGGTATGAAGCTCATCTATAAATAAAATAATTTTTCCTTCGCTTTTCTTAACTTCTTGAAGAACTGCTTTCAGCCTTTCTTCAAATTCTCCTCTGAATTTTGCTCCGGCAACTAATGAGCTCATATCCAAAGAGAATATTTTTCTTTCTTTTAAATTATTAGGAACATCGCCCCTCACTATTCTAAGTGCCAAACCTTCCGCAATGGCAGTTTTACCGACACCGGGTTCACCTATTAAAACAGGGTTGTTTTTTGTTTTTCGAGACAAAATTCTAATTACATTTCTTATTTCTGCGTCTCTTCCAATTACCGGGTCTAATTTATTATTTTTTGCAAGTTCAACTAAATCTGAGCCATATTTTGACAGTACGTCATATGTTGATTCCGGAGAGTCATTTGTGACCCTTGTATTGCCTCTGACCTGAGATAATACACTTAAAAACTTGCTTTTATCCAATCCAAATGAAATAAATAAATTTTTGATGTTATGCTTAGGCATTTCTAAAATAGAAAGAATTATATGTTCAACTGAAACATATTCGTCCTTCATACGAGTGGCCTGGTTTTCAGAATCTACTAAGATTTTATCAACATCTTGTGATATGTATACTTTGCCGCTTTCCCGTCCTGAGCCTGTAACGTGTGGTATTGATTCAATTAATTGCTTTAATTGTAAGTTAAACGAATAAGTATCTATGTTCATTTTTGTCAATAGCTGAGATATCAATCCATCATCCTGATTTACAAGGGCATATAGCAAATGTTCCTCTTCAATTTGCATGTTTTGGTATTCTATTGCAATATTTTGAGCTTCTTGTATTGCTTCCAATGACTTTTGTGTAAATTTTTGTGCATTCATTATAATCATCCTTCTTTCTCTTTGAAAAAATCTATTATAAATTGTTAACTAATATTATGATACCATAGTTTTTTTGTTTTAAACAAATTTTTTTGAAATGTTTGTCAATAATAATTTATCGATAAACAATAAATTATTATTGACAAAGATAAAATAACTGCTATAATAATAAATATAAAAAATCTTTGGAGGTATTAAGATGTATAAAAAAAGTATTGTTCACTATATTGCTAAAATTTGTGTAGATGTGCTTTTTTATGTTGGGATAGTATGTTGCTTACTGGTTCCGTTTTCGTCATCATGGCTGATAAAATATTTTAACTTTGCAGGGAATACCACAACTTTCATGATTGTTGTCCTCATGTTATCCGGAATTGCATCCGTATATATTTTATGGCAGCTGAAAGTTATATTTAAAACTCTTTTGGTAGGAAATCCATTTATCGTTGAAAATGTTGCAAGTCTTCGAAAAATTGCTTTATCCAGTTCATTAATATCATTAATATATGTTATTAAGTGTCTTTTTTCTTTTACTATATCGACTTTAGTGATAATTGTTATGTTTATGATAGCAAGCTTATTTTGCCTTACTATTAAGGATTTATTTAAACAGGCAATCAATTATAAAGATGAAAATGATTTAACTATATAGGAGGCAGTGAAATGGCTATAATAATACAGCTTGACGTAATGATGGCTAAAAGAAAAATAGGACTTATGGAACTTGCAGAAAAAGTAAATATAACACCTGCCAACCTTTCTATATTAAAAAATAATAAGGCGAGAGCAATTAGATTTTCAACACTTGAAGAAATATGCACCGCTCTTGATTGTCAACCGGGCGATATTATAGAATTTGTGAAGGAGTAGCTATATGAATAATTTAATAGATAAATCAATAAAAATAAAACTTTCATTATACGGATTAGTTTCGGCTCTTAGCTTTGTATACTTGATATTACCTGTAATCCCGGGAATTAGCGTTCCGATATTTATTGCTTTACAGTTTATCTCAATATATTTTGTAATTAAAGACAGACCTGAGATAGAAAATAAATATGGAATTTTAGTGATGATACCTATTTTCATATTATCGTTAAATAGATATATCAGTGGAAGTGAATTATGGAGGACTACTAATTTTTTTACGATTTTATTATTATATAGTATTATGATTTTAATTATAGGAAACAAATTGGATTTAAAAAAAGACAGTTTTGCATTTGTAATTAAAGTAGCTGCTAAAGTATTTGAGCCATTTATAAATTTTGTTATTCCTATTAAATGGTACGCTTCAAGCGAAGGAAAGAATACAAAAAAGCTTATAATAAGGCGTGTTCTAATAGGACTTTTAATTTCAATACCATGTGTTTTGTTCCTTCTTGTAATGCTCTCATCAGCGGATATGATTTTTTCAGGAAAAATAAATTCAATTTTTAAATGGATATCAAATGTTATAAATTTTGTTTACATAATTAAATTATTATATGGAATTTTTGTCGGGTTATATCTTTTTGGACTTTTGTATACCATTTTTGATGATAATACTATAATAAAAAAATTTAGTGACTTAACCCATAACAATGATATGGACTTAAAAAAATGCGCTGATTTAATAGTTTTTAACATTTTATTATTTTCTATATTGATTGTATATTCGTTTTTCATAATAATACAGTTTAAATATTTATTTTCCGGTGCGGAATTACCATACGGATTAAATTATTCGGACTATGCAAGGCGTGGATTTTTCGAATTATTGTTTTTAAGTGTTTTAAATATTGGTTTGATATTAGTTACAGTTTATTTTTTGAGAGAAAAAATTTATGTAGATAAAAGTAAGTGGGCTAAAGTTACAAAAATATTTATGATTTATTTAGGGTTACTGACATTAGTAATGCTGATATCCTCTTTTTATCGAATGATGTTATATGATAATGAATATGGTTATACAAGGCTTAGAGTGTTAGTTTATTTATTTCTGATATTTGAATCAATAGGACTAATAATCACATTTAAGTTCATATTGAAACCTAATTTCAATATTTTTATAGTATATGTATCTATAGGTCTTATTTATTATTTAACTCTTAACGTAATTCAGATTGATAATGTTATAGCAAAAAGGAACATTGATATGTATTTCAACGGTCAGACAGAAACAATAGATATAGATTATTTGATGAGCTTATCAATTGATGCAGTCCCTGAAATAATAAGGCTTTCAAATAGTGATGGTGTTGATGTTTTAACAAAATATAAAGCAAGAACATACCTGAAAAATATAGATATACTATACAAAAATATGGAATTAACATGGCAGAGCAACAATTTATCAATAAACAGAGCAATAGATTTAATAGAGAAAAGTAAATTGAATTAAGGATAATAAAAAAGATTGCAATTTTGAACTAAATGCAATCTTTTTTATTATAATTTTTGAAAACCTGAACCTATAACTTCGTGTACAGTTCTTACGGTAACAAAGGCATCCGGATCTAAATTTTTCAGTTCTTTTTTGAGCATGAAATACTCGCCTTTAGATACCGTAGTAACTATAACATCTTTGTTTTCCTTAGTATAGCCACCTTCGGCTTTATAAACAGTTATTCCTCTTTCAATTTTTGAAAATATAAAATTTTTAATTTCATCAGGGTTTTTGGTTATTATAACTACCTCACGCTTAATGCTGAAACCATCAATAAAGTAATTTACAACAATTCCGTTTAAAAACCAACCAAAAGCACCGACTATACCCGTTTTAAGTCCATATGTAAACAATGAAGATATTACTACTACAACATCTGCTGCCATTAGTCCGGTTCCCATATCTAAATTAAAATATTTATTAAATATTTTGGCTATAATATCAGTACCGCCTGTGGATGCATTTTGATTAAATACCAAAGACAGCCCTATGGCAGATATTACAATTCCGCATATTAAATTTAATAAAATTTCATCTGTTATAGGTGTTGTCGCAGGGTAAATACTCTCCATTAAAAACATGGACAATGAAAAAACCACTACAGAAAATATTGTTTTACCGCCAAATTCAAAGCCAATAAACAAAAATCCTATAATGAGCAATATAATATTTAATCCAAAATTAATAACAGAAATGGACATAGGAATATAGTTATTCAATACTATGGCTAAACCGGATACACCCCCGGCTGCTAAGTTTTCCGGAACTAAAAAATAATATACTCCCAGAGCAACTATAAGTGTCCCGATAGTTACTAATATGTATTCCTTGATTGTTTGCATGTTAATCATTTGCCGCTCCTAATTTAGATAATATTTTTGATATTTATTTATATTTTAACCCAATTAATATTAATAATCAATGAAATAATATCAATAATAATAGCAATATAAATTTTTTTATATTATCATAATATCAGCAGATAATTGAAGCTATCAATAGCATACAATAGAAAATTGAAGTTTATCTTTCATAATGAAGGTGCAATATCAATTTATGTAAGTTAATCTCTTTGCTAAGAATTTGCTGATGAAACATCAAAGTGATATAATATTTATTTATAATACTAAAATTAACCAATAGGAGTGATTTGTTTGGAAGATATAATTAATCAAATTATACAAGTTGACTCTGCTGCTTTTGAAAATAAAAAGAAAAATGAAGATTTTTTGATAAAAAAAAAGCAAGAGTATGAAAATGCTATAACAAACTATAGAAATGAAAAAATAGCTATAGCTAAAAAAAATGCAGAAATAATTTATGCAAATGTTGAAACAAATTTGGAAAAAGAAGAAAACATACAAAAAGAAAAAATTAAAAGAATATCTATGGAAATGGAAAATAGATACTTGCAGGTTGAAAATGATGTAATACAAAAAATATTTAATAAGTTATTTGTACTGGAGTGATAATATGAATCCTTATATCTCATATGAAGCTATAAATACGAAAATCGTTTCTAAAAGAGGTCATATATTAAAAAGAGATGATTGGGAGAAGTTGTTAGATTTTTCAACCGTAGATCAGATAACCGACTTTCTCAAGAATAAACCGGAAATAAGAAAAGCGTTTCAGGATATGAAAAATAACGATATTCACAGGGATAGTTTGGAAATCATCTTGGGAAACTATAAAACAATTGAAATAGAACAAATTCTTCATTATTGCTCAGGACCATACAAGGAATTTTTAATAACAATGCTTATGGAAAATGAAATATCTGATATAAGTTTAATATTAAGGAAAATATCAAGAGGTGAAGATTTAAAAGATATTGAACAAAGATTTGTACATTCAGAAAATTATACAAAACTTGATTATAACAGACTGCTATCTTCGAGGAGTGTTGTTCAATTTACTGAGAATTTAAGAGGATCTCCTTATTATAATGGGCTGAAAACTTTGACCAATGAAGATGCCATTAAACGAGAATTTCATATTGAAATGAAACTGCAGGTTGTTTTATACAAAAATTTAATAAAAAAAGCAGAAAAACTTAACGATAAGGATAAGGAAACTGTAAATGAAATTATAGGATTCAAAATAGATCTTGAAAATATCCAATGGATTTATAGGGCTATAAGCTTTTATGATATCTCACCGGAAGAAATGCTTATTTACAGCTTAGAGGGCGGTAAAAAAATAACATACCGAAGATTGAAGAATCTATGTTATGTTAAAACGAAGGAAGAATTTAAAAATCTAGTTAAAGATTATATGAGCTTTGACTTATTTCAAGGAGTAAGCGATTCTACTACAGATATTGGTATAGACTATAACATGTATTATTTTCTTAAGAATAATAAATACAATAATATTGGTTCAGTTATATCTTATATATATAAATTAGGTACAATTATTGATGACTTAATTTGTATTACAGAAGGAATAAAGTACAAAGTGCCAAAGGAAAAATTGAAAGGTTATTTGGCGCATAAGTTTTGATGAACGGAGGAGAGGCAACAGATGGCTATCGAGAAGATGGTATTACTAAAAATAGTTGGATCTTTAGAGGAGATGCATCCTATTTTAAAACAGCTGATATTGTGTGAAAATGTTCATCTGAATACAGATAATAACAATGCGTACAATAATAATTATTTTGTACATCAATATGAAGCCGATTTAATCAGTTCATCAATACATAAACCAATAGATTATGATAACATGCATAATGAATGTATTAGGTATGAACAAATAGTTGAAGACTTATGTAATGGATTGGGATTAGATCTAAAAGTAGATAAAAAAGTTTTATTTGGAAATAAATATAGTATAGAGGATGTTAAATGGGATTTAGATGTCATTCAATCTGAAATTGGAAATAAAGTCGAGCAAATAAAAAATAAAAAAGCTCAAATAGAGAAGCTTTTAAAATTCAGAGAAAAGATTGATTGCATTTATGATAAGAGTATAGAATTTGACAAGATTGCAGATTTAAATTTTTTTGAATACGAAATTGGTGCACTTTCAAGTGAAAACAAATCGCGTTTAAAGAAAAATTATGAAAATCTTACGGCAATAGTGCTTAAATTAGGCAATATAAAATCATCAGTTGAAGATATGTACATAATTATATATCCTAAGCAATTTAAGGATGAAACAAAGAATATTCTTAAATCATTAAACTGGAATCAACTCAATATACCTGATGGGTTAAGCGGCAATTCTGCTCAGATGATTGAACAAATAGATAAGAAAATTGAAATACTGCAAAATGAAATAGTTGAGGTTTCTAATATACTGGAAATTGATAAGGAAGAAAATCAATATATTTTAAATAGAATTTTCAATACATTAATACTTGAAAAGAAAATAGCTGAATTAGAAAAACTTGTTGATTATGGACACAACTTATTTGTTTTAAATGCTTGGGTCAAAGAAAAAGATAAAATTAAGGTAGAAGAATCAATTGGTACAGTAACTAATAAATTTGTTATAACTGAAAAAACAGCTAATGAGGTAGGCGGTCAAGTTAAACCTCCTACTAATTTGAAAAACAATTGGTTCGCTAAGCCATTTGAACTAATTGTAAAGATGTATGGGATGCCTTCTTATAATGAAATTGATCCAACACCATTCTTAGCCGTAACATTTTGTTTTATGTTTGGTATAATGTTTGGGGATATAGGGCAGGGGCTGGTTTATTTTATAGCAGGGTTTATTCTTTATAATAAGTATAATAAAATGAAGATGGCAGGTTCGCTTGTTATGCGGCTTGGAGTTAGTTCTATTATATTTGGATTTGTATATGGAAGTTTTTTTGGTCTTGAACAAGAAGAAATACCTTGGTTGCCAAGCTTGATTGGTAAACCGCTGGATCCTAAAAACATACCGATGATATTAATATCGGGAGTTGTAATAGGTGTTGTATTACTTACTGTATCATTTGTATACGGGATTCTTAATTCATTAAGAAGAGGGGATATTGAGGAAGGTTTGTTTGGTAAAAATGGTGTATCGGGCTATTTGTTCTTTATTAGTTTGGTTTTCACCGGAGTGGCAATTACCGGTATCATAAATTTACCGGTTGTAATTCCTATAAGTATTCTATTATTAAGTTTAATAATTATTATATTGAAAGAACCCGTAACTAATTTGTTCTTAAATAAAAAACCGCTTATATACGGTGGTGTAGGCGCATACCTAACAGAAAGTATCTTTGAAGGAGTTGAAACTGTTTTAAATGCGCTTAGTAATGCCATTTCATTTATACGTGTGGGCGCCTTTGCATTAAACCACGCAGGATTATTTTTAGCATTTTTAGTTATGTCGGAAATGACAAATAATATAGTTATAAAAATAGTGATACTTTTTTTAGGAAATGTGTTAATTTTAACTCTTGAAGGACTGGTTGTATTTATTCAGGGTCTTCGTCTTCAATATTATGAGATGTTCAGTAAATATTTTAATGGTGATGGAATTGAATACAATCCGATAAAATTAAAAAAATAAATTTTATTTAAATTATAGAAATAAGTAAAACTTATATGTACAAAAAAATTAAAACTAAAATTAAAATGAAGGGAAGTAAAAATATGCAAATTATATCAATGTTATTAGCTTCAGCAATATCAATAGGAACTATTATTTACGGTTACAAAGCAATAAAGAAAAATAAAAGGGGCAGCATTAAAAAAGCATTGCTGACAACCTTGTCAGCGTTTGCACTTGTAATGGTTGGTGCTATTGTATCAACTTTATTTGGAGGTAATGTTTTTGCGGACACGGTAAATGGAGTGCAGGCTGCAGCCGGAGTTTCAATGGGTGAAGGATTTAAATATATAGCAGCATCCCTAAGTACAGGTCTTGCTACTATAGGTACAGGTGTTGCCGTTGGTTCTGTAGGTTCTTCTGCTGTAGGTGCGGTTTCAGAGGATTCAACTATACTTGGTAAAACATTAATATTTGTTGGTATGGCAGAAGGTATTGCAATCTATGGTATGATTATTTCAATATTAATTCTATTTGTTTAGAATTAGTCTTTGTATCAACCGGTAACAATAAAAAAAGAAAGAAGATATATATATGAAATCTTTTTTAATAAGTGATAATAGAGATACATGGGTAGGCATGAAATTAGCAGGAATTAATGGAATAATTGTACATGACAAAGATAATGCTCTTATTGCTATAAAAAATGCAATGAAAAATGACGAGATAGGAATTATAATACTTACAGAAAAAGTAGTTGATATGGCGACGGATGAGATTATGGAGTATAAACTGAAATCCAAAAAACCTCTTATTATAGAAATTCCAGACAGACATGGATCTATCAGAGGTTATGATGCTATAACAAATTATATTAGAGATTCTGTTGGTATTAAAATATGAGGTGATGTAATATGGTTACAATTGAACAGAAATTATTGCTATTTTCAAAACTTATACATCAATCAATGGATAAAAAATTTGCAGAAGAGTTGGAAGAAGTAGAAAAGCAATATAAGGAAAAGCTGCAAAAAAGCAAGGATGATGTTGAGAAGGAAGTTAAGGATATTATTGAAAATGCAAGAAAAAAGGTAGAAGAAGGTAAAATAGAAATATTGAGTAAGACAAAAATAAACATAAAAAAAGAAACTATGGCAGTCAAAGAGAAATATTATAGAACTTTGATGGCTAAATTAAAGGAATCACTGAAAGAGTTTTCGGATTCTGAAAAATATGAAAAATACTTACAAAAGGGTATTGAAAAATTCAATAACGAAATGAGTAATGTTGAAGGAACTAATTTAGTAATATATTTGACAGAAAAAGATAATGAAAAGTACAGCAAATTAATTAAAGAATCTCTGGAATCAAAACACAATTATAAGAGCATTAATTTTAAAATAGTCGATGATAGTATTGTTGGAGGAATTATTATTGATTTCCCTGATAAAAATATAAGAATCGATATGACTATAGAATCTATTTTAGAAGAAAATGAGACTTATATAATGCAAACATTGTTTGAGTCGCTGGAGGCAGGTGAATATAGTGGAATATAGAGAAGGAATTGTTGATATAATAAACGGACCTGTTGTGAAAGGCTCTGGCATGAGTTCTTTTAAGGTAAATGAAATGGTTACTGTAGGAGAACAGAAATTGATTGGTGAAGTCGTTTCTATTGAAGAAGATATTGCTACAGTCCAAGTTTATGAAGAAACTGAAGGATTAAGGGCAGGAGAAAAAATATATCCGACAGGGAGTCCTCTTTCTGTAACTCTTGGCCCCGGCATGATAGGAAATATTTTTGATGGTATACAAAGACCACTGGAGCGGATACAGGAGATTTCCAGTGATTTTATACCGGAAGGCATTGGACTGTTGTCTTTAGACAAATCAAGAGAATGGCAGGTAACAATTCTTGTTAAGGTTGGAGATGTTCTAAAAGCAGGTGACATATATGCTACTGTCCAAGAAACACAAAGCATACTCCACAAACTTATGGTTCCCAATAATCAGAGCGGAACAGTAAAGGAAGTTAAACAGGATGGAAAGTATAAAATAGAAGATACGATTGTAATATTAGAAAAAAGTAAATCAGATGATATAAACCTTACATTGTCATTTAGATGGCCTGTAAGGAGACCACGACCTATAGCTGAAAGGATACCAATATATAAACCGTTAATAACAGGACAAAGAGTAATAGATAGTTTCTTTCCCGTAGCTAAAGGCGGTACGGTTGGATTGCCGGGAGGATTTGGTACCGGAAAAACAGTTACACAGCATCAATTTGCAAAATGGAGTGATGCAGACATTATTGTTTACATTGGATGCGGAGAGCGTGGAAATGAAATGACAGATGTTCTTGAAGAATTTCCTACTCTAATTGACCCACGCACCGACAGACCGCTTATGGAGAGGACTATCCTTATAGCAAATACATCCAATATGCCTGTTGCGGCACGTGAAGCAAGTATTTACACCGGTATTACAATGGCAGAATATTATAGAGATATGGGATATGACGTTGCAATTATGGCTGATTCAACATCGAGATGGGCAGAAGCACTTAGAGAAATCTCCGGACGTCTTGAAGAAATGCCTGCAGAAGAAGGATATCCGGCATATCTGCCTTCAAGATTAGCTGAATTTTATGAAAGGGCAGGATGTGTAAAAACTTTAAATGGGCAAGAGGCATCAGTTACTATAATTGGTGCAGTTTCCCCGGCCGGAGGAGATTTTTCTGAGCCGGTTACAGAAAATACAAAAAGATTTGTCACGGCATTTTTAGCTTTAGATAAAAAATTAGCTTATGCCAGACATTATCCTGCTATAAATTATTTAACCAGTTACAGTGGATATGTAACTATGCTTGAAGAATGGTATAAGGAAAATGTTGCAGACGATATGATTGAACTTAGAAATAAAATGATTAAGTTGCTGCAAGAGGAAGAAAAATTAAATGAAATAGTTCAGCTTGTAGGAGAAGATGTATTACCAAACGATCAGGCTCTTGTACTGGAAACAGCAAGAATAATTAAAAAGGGATTTTTGCAGCAAAATGCTCTTCACCCGGAGGATACATATGTCGTTTTGGAAAAACAGTACAAAATGCTTCAAGTTATAGACTTGTTTTATGAAAATGCTTTGAAATGTGTCAAGATGGGAATTCCTATTTCAACGATACGAAGTGAAGATGTTCTTCAAGAAATATTAAAAATGAAATATGACATTCCAAATGATAAATTAGAATTATTAGATGATTTAATGAAAAAAATAGTTGAAACATATAGTAATCTAAGACAAAAATATGAGTAGGGAGAGTTGATTATGAAAAAAGAGTATTTGAAATTGGAAAGAGTAGAAGGCCCCCTCATAGTTCTTGGCGGTATAAAAGATGTTTCTTATGGAGAAACAGTAAATATTAAAATAGATAATGAAGAGTTAAGGAAAGGTAAAATCATTAAAATAGAGGGCGATAAAGTAATCGTCCAAGTATTTGAAGGAACATCAGGTATATCTACCGTTAATGCTTCAGTAAAATTTATGGGAGAACCATTAGCAATACCATTGTCAATGGATATACTTGGGAGGGCATTTAATGGAGTAGGGGAACCTATCGATAATTCTTATCAGGTTGTTTCAACATACAAGCAAAATATAAATGGCAGACCAATCAACCCTGTAGCTCGTAAATATCCAAGAAACTTCATTCAGACGGGAATATCTTCTATAGATGCCCTGATGACATTAATAAGAGGACAGAAATTACCTATATTTTCTGGAAATGGGATATCACACAATGAACTGGCTGCACAGATAGTTAAGCAAGCTAAAATTGAAGGTGCAACAAGTGAAAACTTTGCAGTTGTTTTTGGTGCCATGGGAGTAAGGCATGATGATGCTGATTACTTCAAGAGAAGTTTTGAGCAGGCGGGAGTATTGGATCACGTTGTTATGTATATTAATACAGCAGATAATCCAATCGTTGAAAGAATATCAACTCCAAGATGTGCAATGACAGCAGCTGAATATCTTGCATTTAAGCATAATATGCACGTTCTGGTTATACTGACTGATATGACCAGCTATGCAGAAGCTCTGAGAGAAATTTCTACGGCTAAAGAAGAAGTTCCATCTCGTAAGGGATATCCGGGATACTTGTACAGTGATTTATCAACTATATATGAAAGAGCCGGCATGTTAAAAAACTGTGAAGGTTCCATAACCCTTATACCTATATTAACTATGCCTAATGATGATATAACACATCCTATACCGGATTTAACCGGGTTTATAACTGAAGGACAAATAGTATTGAACAGAGAATTAAATCAAAAAAGTATATATCCTCCGATTGATATACTTCCTTCATTATCCCGTTTGATGAAGGATGGTATTGGTGCAGAATATACAAGGGAAGACCACGCTGATTTATCAAGCCAGATATTTGCAGCATATTCTAAGGTTCAGGATGTCAGAAGCTTATCACAAATAATAGGTGAAGAAGATTTAAGTGATATTGACAAATTATATCTTAAATTTGGACGTGAGTTTGAAAATAAGTTTATTTCTCAAGGTAAAAATGAAAATAGGAGCATCAAAGAAACTTTAGATTTAGGATGGTACATTTTATCAATGCTTCCGATAAATGAACTGGACCGTATGAAGTCGGAAATGATAGAGAAATACTATATTCGTAACAGGGAGAGATAGTTATGGCAGTAATTATTGCTCCTACCAAATCGAATTTAATAAAATCTAAATCTTCCCTTGTATTATCAAAGAAGGGTTATGAACTCCTAGATAAAAAAAGGAATGTACTTATTAAAGAAATGATGGAATTTGTTGACAAAGCAAGAAACATGCATAATGAAATATACGATGTTATAGCTGATGCATATGAAGCTTTGCAAAAAGCTAACATTACATTAGGTGTAAAAAATGTTGAAGATATGTCATACAGTATACCGGTTGATGAACATTTCGATGTGCTTTTGAAAAGTGTAATGGGTGTTGATATTCCAACAGTAAAGTATAAAGATGAAAAGATTATGCCTACATATGGATTTTATAATACAAATTCAGCACTTGATGAAGCGAGAGAAAAGTTTAAAAATGTTAGATTTAGGGTGTATGAGCTGGCTGAAATTGAAAATTCAATATTTAAGCTTGCCAAAGAAATAGAAAAAACTCAAAAACGTGCAAATGCTTTGCAGCATAAACTGATACCTAAATATAAAGAACAGGTCAAATATATACAAGATGTTTTAGAAGAAAAGGAAAGAGAAGACTTCTTTAGATTAAAAAAATTAAAAGGAAAATTATAGGCAGTTTGAGGGATTTTTGTTTGAAACAAAAATCCTTTTTATTTTGATATTAACTTTTTAGACATTAAATCAAATCCTGCAAATGTGTTTGCAAAAATTTTAACCGTGTCATCAATATAATCTTCCGGATTTTTCAGAGAAGGGCTATAATGTGTAAGCCATAATTCTTTTACATCAGCTGACTTAGCAATGCTTGCAGCTTCTGAAAACAACATGTGTTTTTTTTCTAAAGCATTTTCATATTGTTCATCATCGCCATACATCCCTTCACATATGAATAAATCAGATTCTTTTATTACTTCATTTATATACTTAGTTGGTCTGGTATCAGTGACATATGAAACTTTTATAGGTTTTCTGTTTTCTCCTAAAACCATGTCAGGAGTAACCACAGTATTATTAAAATTGACACTTTGACCGTTATGAAGCAACTTCCAAAGTTTGACCGGTATATTCAACTTATTAGCTTTTTCAGGAATGAAATGAGGTTTTAATTTCAATTCCACGCTATATCCGAGACAGCTAATATGATGCGATAGGGGTATTGATGTTATATCAAGTCCAATTTTTTCAAAAAGAACAGGTTTACTGTCATCAATTTCAATTATTCCTACTTCAAACGGCAAATATCCGCATACAACTAACAGACTGTTTATAATGTTATAGGAGCCTCTGGGTGCAATGATATACACGGGTTCAGTTCGTCCGTGATTACCTATTGTTAATAAAAGACCGGGAAGTCCGGTAATATGGTCTGCATGACAATGAGTTATTAAAATAACTTCTATTTTATTAATACTAATTTTCCCTTTATGTAAAGAAATCTGACAGCCTTCACCGCAATCAATAAGTATGGATTTACCATTATATTCGATTAAACACGATGCAAGAAATCTGTCAGGAAGCGGTATCATTCCACCCGTTCCAATTAAAGTAACATTTATCATTCGAAATCACCTTGCTTTTTAAGTTACTACTATTATAACTAATATGTAATTTTATATCAACACATAAAAAATATAATTATATAATAAGCAATAATACACACAGAAGCGAAGATATAATTCCAAAAATGAATTTTGACTTTATATAATCTGTAATATTAAAATTTAAATCATTCGTCACTGCAATAGTTTGAAAAATAATAGACATTCCAGAAAAGCTTATTAGAAAGTTAATAATAATAAGCTTAATTTCTAACGGAAGCATTGAAGCAGATATTATGCTGCAGCCATTAGTAATTTCAAGAGAACCTATTACTAACGAGAAAATTATATCTTTAAGACTTGAATTCAATGATGTAAACAGTTCATTTCCCAAAAGAACTGTGGTTACATACTGTGAAAATACAGAAAAAATTACTATTACACCACCAACTGTAAGAATACTTATAATAGCTTTATAAATTGATGAACTGAACACCTCGTTAAAATGTATATTCTTTTGCCTCATTCGCGTATTTGTAGATAAGTTGGTTTCTTTATGTTTAAATAAAAAGCTCAGAATTATTGCACCCAAATAGTGTGGAATAGCAATATATATCCATAAATTAAAATTACCTAGCATAGAAAAAGAAACAACAGCTGCGATAAACTGGAAACTGCAATTATTGGTAAAAGTAAGAATATAATTTGCCTCATTTGTGCTTATTTTCTTGTTGTCAGACATGATATTTACTATCATTGCTCCTGACGGATAGCCGGATATAAAGCTTATAAAATATGGTATCAAAGCAAACTTACTTTTTAATATTTTTTTCGAAAAAAAAGATAATCTTTCTAAGAGACTATACATGAAATTGTATTGCAGCAAGATATTAGATAAAATAAACATAGGAAATAAAAATGGCACAATATTGTTAATCCATATGCTTAAACCTCTAAAAGCACCTTCTGATACAATACCCGGATTAAGTATAAATGCAAATATTATCAATAAAATTGATATGGGTATAAAATTTCTCTTCAACATAATACAACCTCCATATAACATATAATATTGTTACTAGAGGTGTAATATGCTTTTTTATTTTATATAGATAGCATTTTGGATATATTCTTCATTTATCTTTCTATTATTAAATGGAAGATAATAAATATCCGTAGATTTGCTAGTTAAATTGAATATATCAAGATTTAATTTGAACTTTTTATAATCAGAAAATTTAGTTACTATATATGTACCAGAATCTTTTGATTGCTTCAATATTCGTCTTCCGCTATCATTAAATGCCAAAACCTTTACGTAGTTTTTGCATACCTTCAAATTAGCAGCAGCATAATTATCTATGTCCGATTTTTTTATATTTAGTAATATATTTAATAGTATACGTCTTAATTTTGAATAAGTGTATCTCTTAGATTTAAGTGACATAATGAAATCATCAGCAAGTTCGTATTTAAAAATATTGGAATATATTTTATTGTCTAATCCCTCTGAAATTTCATATATATTATTTAATCCTTCCAATCCAATATCCAAAATTTTATAATATATGTAGTTCAAATAACGATCCAGGTGGTTAAATCCATTATATTCACTATAAAATCTTTCAACCATTTCATTGCTTTTTTCCGTCAGAGAGTTGGAATAACGGTTATTAATACCGGAAATAATATTATTCCTAATTGCAGTAGCACTGTCGTATTGTCCTGATAAATCAATATCATTATGATTTTTTCCTATTCTTCTGACAGGTGTAAAATTCCAATTGCCTTTTAAATTTATTGAACTTTTGATATATTCAATTCCAAGAACATTGTTTGGAGACTTAAGAATTTGTCCTATTTCTTTACCGGAAACTTTATTTATGGCATTTGTCAGAGCTGCAGGGTATGAAATACCTTTAGCCAATTCAGCTTTAACTTCATATTTTAAATTTTTATCAGTTATTTGAATTAAAGCTATTTCTTTCAATAATTCCAAATCATCATTTTCACATCCGAAGCTTAAATGTGTAATGTTAAGTTTTTTCAACTCAATTAATGCGGATTTTGCAAATTGTTCTGCATTTTGACAAGAAAATGGCATCGGAAGTTCAATAACTAAATCTGCACCTCCATATATAGCTGATTCTGCACGCTTATACTTGTCAATCAAAGCCGGTTCACCTCTCTGAACAAAGTTCCCGCTCATTACAACAGCAACAAAATCACAGCCGGATTTTTCCCTGGCTTTTTTTAATTGATATTCATGTCCTTTGTGAAATGGGTTGTATTCTGCAACTATACCTGCAATCTTCATATCTAATTCCTTTCAATCTGTGTCAACATAAAAGATACTTTTTACCTATTATAACTTCTTTATACATAATTATCAATATTTTTAAAATACAATAGATAACTACTGAATCTATGCAGTAATATATGAATCATATATTTGATTACTCCAATTCATCATTTTAAACAAAAGAAACGTCACATAATATTCGATGGTGCAAAATTAGTCAAATACCTGTGAATGAAAAAAATTAACACATTTCTTACTTAATTGTATATATTGTATAATGATTGTTCTGCGTCATCATAAATGCATAAATATAAAATGACTTGGCAAGAAAACTAATGAAACAGCATCTACGCCAAACGAAAATGCAGTCAACTTCAAAAAAATGCATTTAGAAGTCCAAAATGATTTGAAAAATGAACAAAGATGTAATTTATATCAAAAACGTATAACTAATCATAAAAATACATAAAAATAAAAGCACTTAAACAATGAATTTAGAACCTGCTTACTGAGAGAAAAGTTTCAAGTGAGTATATATTATTAATAATTATTTAAGTATAAAAATAAATCAATAAAAAATACAAAAAAATAATGAATTTTGTATTTTTTATTGATTTATTTTTTATTAATGTTATAATATATAGGTTAATGGCAACTAATTGTCAAAGTATTATGAAATGTAGGTAATCTTATGAGTGTGACATTTGTAGTTGGTGGTTCTAGAAGCGGAAAAAGTACATTTGCTGAAATAAAAGCAAATGAATATGGAGAGAAAGTATTATACATAGCAACTGCTGTAATAACAGATCAGGCAATGGAAGATAGAGTAAAAAAGCATAAAGAGCAAAGACCAAAATCCTGGAAAACATTAGAGATGTATTCCAATTTTAATTCTCTTGCAAATTTCAGTGAATTTAACGAATCAGATGTGATTTTAATCGATTGCATAACTACCTTAATTGGAAATTTTATGTTTGACAGCAAAATTGACTTTGATAATTGTCAAGTTGATGAAGTGAATAATCTTGAAAAGAAAATAATTGCAAATGTTATTGAATTGATTAATATTTGTAATAAAAATAACAAAAAGTTGATAATTGTTTCTAACGAAACCGGATTGGGAGTTGTTCCGTCATATTACATGGGAAACTACTTTAGAGATATAAGTGGAAGGACTAATAATAGAATTGGTCAAGAATCAGATTATATGTATTTCATTTTTTCTGGAATTCCTATTAAGCTTAAACATAAGGGAGAAATGGTTAAATGGCCTCAGGATTTTTAGTACTTATTTCTTTTTTTACGCGTATTCCTATAGGAAATAAAATCGAATATAATGAAAACAATTTTAAGAGAGCCTTAAGTTTGTATTCACTTATGGGGGCAATTATTGGTGCGATTTTATTTATCGCGGGCATTATAGGAAGTTTGTTCCATATCGATTTTGTCACCGGATTGCTCTTGACTATGTGTTATACTTTAGTAACAGGCGGTATACATCTTGATGGTGCTGCCGACACCTGTGATGGATTGTTTTCGGGACGGACAGGCGACAGAATTTTTGAAATAATGAGTGATTCACATATCGGTTCTTTTGGGGTAGTGTGTCTGATATTTGTTATCTTATCACAATTTGTTTTATTTTCCCATTTAAGTTTATTTGCATGTTTTATTATGCCGATAGTAGGCAGAACTTCTGTTATAGTCGGATCATTTAATAAGAAATATGCAAAAAAAACAAAGGGAATGGGAACTGCATTTATTGAATCTATAAATGCAGAGGTACTAATTATAAACGTTTTGATATTGGTTATTTCTTGCATAATTGTACCAAACAGGGTTATAATGTTTGTCGCATCAGCTGTAACGCTCATTTCAGCTTATTTGATTTCAAATTGGATTGAGAAAAAAATAGGCGGTATGACCGGAGATACATGTGGTTTTGTCACAGAAATTTGTCAGGTTATATTTATGTTTTCAACAATTTTGATTCAGAGGTTCATATAATGCTGTATTTGGTTAGACATGGCGAATCAGTAGGAAATTTAAACAAAAGATATTGCGGTATAACAGATGTCAAGTTGTCATTGAAAGGCGAATCTCAGGCAAAAATTGCCGGTTTCAATTTGAAAAACAACAGTATATCGCAAATATATACAAGTCCTCTGATAAGAGCATCTGAAACAGCCAGAATAATATCGGAAGAAATTAATGTAGGGTTTTGTACAGTTGATTGTTTAAAAGAGATAAACTTTGGAATTTTTGAAAATATGACGTGGGAAGAAATACATAGAAATTATAAAATCGAAACAGATAGCTGGATTGATAAAGGGTTTGAATACAAGTTTCCAAAGGGAGAATCATACTTAGATATTATAGACCGTATAGCTTGTTTTATGGATAATATAGATGATAATTCAGTGATAGTATCCCATTTTGGTGTAATACAAAGCATCTTGATTTATTACAAAGCAGCAGATTGCAATAATGTTTGGGACTACCACATTTCAAATGGAGATATTGTAGTATTGGACAATAAAAAAATTAAGGAATTTATAAAGTGCAAGTAATGAAAGTTTAAAATTAGTTCATAAAATCTAAAATGATTTTATTATATATTTAATTTATATAACATTGGAGGAAAAATAAACATGAATGTATTAGTTATCAACTGTGGGAGTTCATCATTAAAATATCAATTAATTAATATGAATGATGAAAGTGTATTGGCAAAAGGACTGGCTGAAAGAATAGGAATTGAAGGCAGTGTAATTAAACATCAAGCAGAGGGAAAAGAAAAGGTTGTAATAGAAGAACCTATGAAGAGCCATAAGGAAGCAATCAACATTGTATTAAAATCTTTAGTTGATCCTGTATATGGCGCTGTTAAATCACTGGAAGAAATAGATGCTGTAGGACATAGAGTTGTTCATGGAGGAGAAAAGTTTGCCGGTTCAGTCAAGATTACCGATGAAGTAATAAATGCTATGAAAGAATGTACTGATTTAGCACCTCTTCATAATCCACCAAATATTATCGGTATAGAAGCATGCAAAGAATTATTACCTAATGTTCCTATGGTAGGTACTTTTGATACAGCTTATCATCAAACTATGCCTGAGGTTGCATACATATATCCGTTGCCATATGAACTGTACCAAGAGCTTGGAATCAGAAGATATGGTTTCCACGGAACATCACATAGATATGTAGCAGAAAGGGCGGCAGCTTTAACTGGTAAAGATTTAAAAGATTTAAAAATTATTACTTGTCATTTAGGCAACGGAGCAAGTGTCACTGCCATAAAAGATGGAAAATCCGTAGACACAAGTATGGGATTAACTCCTCTTGAAGGTCTTGTAATGGGTACGAGATGTGGTGATATAGACCCTGCGATAACAACATTTTTAATGAATAAAAAGAATATGTCAGCAGCAGATTTAGATAATTTAATGAATAAAAAGTCAGGGGTTCTCGGTATTTCAGGTGTAAGCAGCGACTTTAGAGATATTGAAGAAGAGGCAGAAAAGGGAAATAAGAGAGCGCAATTGGCACTTGATAAATTTGATTATACCGTAAAAAAATATATTGGTTCATATGCCGCAGCTATGGGCGGAGTGGATGTAGTAGTATTTACAGCCGGCTTAGGTGAAAATTCAAAAGACAATAGGAAAAAAATATGTTCAGGTTTGGAATTCCTTGGAATTACAATAGATGATGATAGAAATAACACCAGAGGTAAAGAAGCATTAATATCAAAAGATAATGGTTCGGTAAAGGTATTTGTTATTCCTACAAACGAAGAGCTAATGATTGCAAGAGATACACAACTTTTATCTAAATAATAAAAGTTATAAAGTGTAAAATAAACTACTTGACAAAACTTTTTTTTTCTCATATAATTAACTCTGCTAGTAAAAAAGGGTGGTATTATGTTAATAAATTTAAGTAAGTTTTTATCATCGGATGATATTTTGTTTAAATTTGAGGACAAATTTATCATTGATGATGAAGATTTTTTGGAAAAAACACATCTTAATAAGACGATATTTTTCAATGGAGAATTTTTTAAAGTTGAAGATAATGTATTGTTAACAGGTATAGTTAAGTATTCTTATCAGGAAAATTGTGCCAGATGCTTGACAGAATTTGAAAATACTTCAGAGGCTAAGTTTGAAGCTATTGTTGGAAGAAGTCAGAATGATGATGACGACGATGAATCTGATGAAATAAAATTAGTCCTAGAAGACGGATGTGTTAATTTAGACGAAACAATAAAGCAGATGATTTATTTATCTATGCCAATGAAAGCTGTTTGCAGTAAAGATTGTAAAGGCATATGCCCCAACTGTGGAGTTAATTTAAACATTGAAAAATGTAAATGTGAAAATAATATAACAGATCCAAGATTTGAAAAATTAAAGAACCTGTTAAAAGATTAAGGAGGTGTTACAATGGCAGTACCTAAGAGAAAAACTTCCAAAGCGAGAAGAGATAGAAGAAGAACAGCTAAAGAAAGATTAACTATTCCTAATGTAATGGATTGTCCTCAGTGTCATGAACCAAAGTTGCCTCACAGAGTATGTGGAGCATGTGGATATTATAACGGTAAGGAAGTTATGAGCGTAGAATAATCAAATCTTAAGAATTTTTTATTCAATGACAAGCTTTGATTGTATGCAAAAAAAATAGTGCATTTGTGCGCTATTTTTTTATTGCATTTAAATTATATCTAATATATACTAATTACTAGGTTAAACACAGTAAAAATAGAGGTGCAGTTATGAAAATCGTAGTAGACGCAATGGGCGGAGATAATGCTCCTGATGCAGTAGTCAAGGGTTGTATTTTAGCTAGGGATGAATATAATGTAGATATTATTCTCTCAGGGCGCGAACAAGAAATTAAGAAAATACTAGAAAAAAATACAACAAACAATAAAAACATTGATATACTTAATGCTGAGGAAATAATAACAAACGAAGATAAACCTGTATTAGCACTAAGGCGCAAAAAGGATTCGTCATTAGTTAAAGCATTAAATGCCGTTAAGAATCATGATGCAGATGCAATATTATCTGCAGGAAGTACCGGTGCCTTATTGAGTGGTGGTCTTCTTGTTGTTGGGAGAATTGAAGGCATTGAAAGACCGGCTCTTGCACCATTGATTCCATCAATGAAAGGTGGATTTTCCATGCTTATTGATTCAGGTGCTAATGTTGACTGTAAATCAAGTTTTTTGTACGATTTCGCTATTATGGGGGATATATACATGCAGAAGGTTCTTAACGTTTCTTCACCACGTATAGCATTAGCAAACATAGGCGCAGAAAAAGGCAAAGGGAATAAGTTAACTATGGAAACATATGAACTTCTAGAAAAATCTGTTTTACCGATTAATTTTTGCGGTAATATAGAAGCTAGAGAAATACTTCAAGGAGAAGCAGACATAATAGTATGTGACGGCTTTGTAGGAAATATGATTTTAAAGACCTTAGAAGGAACTGTAAAAGAAATTATGTCAGGTTTGAAAGAAGAGCTTACTTCGAGTTTTGCTTCAAAAATGGGTGGATTGCTTATTAAGCCATCGTTGAGAAATTTTAAAAATAAATTTGACTACAGCGAACATGGCGGTGCACCATTATTGGGAGTAAAGGCTCCTGTAATTAAGGCTCATGGAAGCTCAAACGATATTGCAATAAAAAATGCAATACGACAGGCTAAAATATTTTGCGAAAGTAGAGTTAACAACCTAATAGAAGAAAGTATAATGAGGAGGTAAAATATGTTTGAGAGATTGAGGGATCTTATTTCAGAAAAACTCAGTGTTGATAGTGATGACATTACAATGGAGACATCATTTGCAGATGATTTAGAGGCAGACTCAATTGCTTTGTTCGAATTAATCATGGCAATTGAAGAGGAATTTGACATTGAAGTTGAAGACGAAAGTATAGAAAGTATTTCTACTGTAGGCGATATAGTGAATTACTTAGAAGAAGTTTTAGATTAATAGAAAGTTAAGCCCTAAAAGAATGATAGCAGAACAAAGACAACCATTGTTCTGCTATCGCACAATCGTGTAATAGTTATAATTTTTTATTATTTCTATGAAATTGTTCATGGTAGTAATAAAAAATTATAATCTCAAATTTAAAGCAGGAGGAAATTGTGATTATAAACGTTGACGAATTAAAAAAATTTGAAAAAATAATTAATTATAAATTTAAAGATATAGAAATATTAGAAAAATCATTGACACACAGTTCTTATTCAAACGAAGATAAATATTACACCAAGGTGAACAATGAGAGATTAGAATTCCTTGGAGATGCAGTTTTAAGCATTGTAGTGAGCAGATTTATATTTAATCAATTTCCAGAGTATCCGGAAGGCGAATTGACAAAACTTCGTTCACAAGTTGTCTGCGAAGATACTTTAAGCATTGTTGCTTCAAACCTGAATGTAGGTGGATTTTTGTTATTAGGAAAAGGTGAGGAATCTTCAGGAGGAAGAGACAGGAAATCAATTTTAGCTGACGCAGTTGAAGCGATAATAGCAGCTATATATATAGATGGAGGGTATAAAGAAGCAGAAAAGTTTGTTTTAGAAAATCTCACAAAATATATACAGCTTGCAGTTAAAGGAAAAATTATATCAGATTATAAATCGTATTTACAAGAATATTATCAAAGCAAAAACCAAGTATGTAAAATAAGATACGTTGTTACAAAAGAAGAAGGTCCGGACCATGAAAAAATGTTTCATGTAAATGTGTTGGTAAACAAAGTGGTAGTAGGAAAGGGTTCGGGAAAAAGCAAAAAAATAGCAGAACAAGATGCTGCAAGAAGTGCATTGGTTTTAGAAGGACAGATAAATGAGTAAAATGAAGATTATACCTATTTTTGTGCCACATGTTGGTTGCAAAAATGATTGCGTTTTTTGTAATCAAAAAACAATAACAGGAAAGGGAACTGTAAAAGTAAACAGTCAATATGCAATAGATATAATTGAAGAATTCAGAAAAACAATCAATGAGAATACACCTACAGAATTGGCGTTTTTTGGGGGAAGCTTCACTGCAATAGATAAGAATCTCCAAGAAGAGCTTCTTGCAGTAGGTAAATACTATAAAGATGCAGGCGTAGTGCAGCGAATCAGAATGTCTACGAGGCCTGACGCAATAGATTGTGAAATACTTAATCTGCAAAAAAAATATAGTGTTGACATCATTGAACTTGGGATACAAAGTTTAGATGATGATGTATTAAGAAAATCAAACAGAGGGCATACAAGAAAAGATTCAGAGAAAGCCAGTAAATTAATAAAAGAGTTTGGGTTTACTTTAGGTCATCAAATAATGCCCGGACTTCCTGGAAGTACAATACAAAAAGAAAAAAAGACATGTCAGGACTCAATATCCATGAAACCCGATATAGTAAGGATTTATCCAACACTTATAATCAAGGATACTGAGCTTTTAAATATGTATGAACAAGGAATATATGAGCCTCTGACTCTTGAAGAGGCCGTAGATATTACTGCATATATATATTCTCAATATATGGTCAACAATATTAATGTTATTAGAATTGGCCTCCAAAATACTGACTCCATTAATGAGGGGGCTGATGTAGTTGGCGGGCCTTTTCATTCTGCTTTCAGGCAGCTCGTTGAGCAAAGAATATTTTTAATTTCAATTATAGAAATGCTAAAAGATAAAGAGCTGCAGGGAAAATCAATAAAAATATTTGCAGATAATAAAAGTATTTCTGAACTTGTCGGACAGAATAAATCAAATACAATGAAGTTGAAAAAAATGTTTAACATAAAGAATATATCATTTAGTAGTTCAAACAATGATAATTTAATAGAAATATATGATGGGGATATTAAAATAAGCAGTTTTTTGAAATCTGATATCTATAAAAATTATCTAAATGGAAGTTATATAGGGGTGTAATATGTTTTTAAAAAAGATATATGTAAATGGTTTTAAATCTTTTGCTGAAAAGACTGAAATCGTAATAGAGAAAGGTATAACTGCAATTGTAGGACCAAACGGAAGCGGGAAAAGCAATATATCAGATGCTATCAAATGGGTTTTGGGCGAACAAAGTGCTAAATCTCTCCGAGGTGGAAAGATGGATGATATAATTTTCGCCGGAACAGAAAAGCGTATGCCTCTTGGATATGCAGAAGTAAATTTGATATTTGACAATCAGACAGGAATTATTCCTATAGAATATAACGAAGTCAGCATAAAAAGAAAGCTATATAAAACAGGAGAAAGTGAATACTACATAAACAAGCAGCAGTGCAGACTCAAGGATATAAAAGAACTGTTCATGGATACCGGAATAGGCAGAGATGGATATTCTTTTATAGGACAAGGTCGTGTAGAAGATATTTTAAGTCCAAGTTCCGAAACAAGAAGAGAAGTTTTTGAAGAAGCGGCAGGGATAGTTAAATATAAGACCAGAAAAGAAGAGGCCATAAGAAAACTTGAAAAAACGAATGATAATTTGGATAGGGTAGAAGATATAGTTAGTGAGCTGGAGCAAAGAGTAGAGCCGCTGAGAGAGCAAAGTGAAAAAGCAGCCAAATATATAGAACTAAAAAACACATTAAAAAAATACGAACTTAATTATTTTGTACATGAGTATGAAAAGCATAATGAACAGCTGCGTGCATTAGAAGAGCAAAAAAAACAATCAGTTATTCAGAAAGAGAACTTGCAGAAAAAAAGAGATTCACTTGAACGAACGATTGTAACTGAAAAGGAAAAAATAAATGTTCTTCAGACAACACTTACAGAATTGGAAAATACCCAATCAATTAAGAACAAGGAATATGAGAATTTTGTCAGCTTATCAAATGTACAAAATGAAAAGAGGCTGTTATATAAGAATAATATTCAAAATGTAACCGAAGAAATAGAATCTTTGAATAATCGAAATACAGAACTTCAAGAAAATATAAGCACAATAAAATCTGAAAAAGACATTCTTGTAGAAAATTTGAGAATCAGCATAGAGAAATTTGACACATTAAGTATTGAGGTAGAAGAATATAAAGCTGAAATCGACAATATAATTAAACTTATTGATAATGAGAAGAATGATTTGTTTGAGCTTCACAAAGAAATCAATAAAATGAACAGTACTAAAAACACTTTGGAATCATTTATGAAAAATAGTGAAGAAAGGATTGATCAATTATCAAAAGAAATTACAGTTGAAGAAGCTGAGAAAAATAATAAAGAAGAAATAATAAATATACTTAAAAAAGAACAAACGGAAACTAAATTATATTTAGGAACCAGAAAGCAAGATAATATTAAAGTATTACATAAATTACAGGAAGCAGAAAATCAAAAATCTAATAAAGAGTTTGAAATTAAAAATATAAGCGATGAGTTGAACAAAACGAAATCGAAACTTAGCATACTTAATAACATGGAAGCATATTATGACGGTTATTATAAAAGTGTTAAAACCCTTATGAATAACAAAGATAAAAATGGAATGTTAAATAAGTCAATACTGGGTACAGTTGCCGACATAGTTAAAACTAAGAAAGAATACGAAACAGCAATTGAAATTTCACTTGGTTCAGCTATACAGAATGTTATAGTAAACTCTGAAGCAGAAGCTTCAAACATTATAGAATATTTAAAAAACAGTAAAATTGGAAGAGTTACTTTTCTGCCAATAGAAATGATACAAGAAAGAACTCTAAACAATAGCGAAAAGTCCGTTATGAATGATCCTTGTGTTATCAATACGGCAGACAAGCTTATTGAAACAGATCCAAAATTTGAAAAGGTTATAAAACATCTGCTGGGAAGAATAATTATAGTTGATGATTTAAAAAATGGTTTTAAAATATCCAGGCGTCTCGGAAATTCTGTAAAGATTGTAAGTTTACAAGGTGATGTAATAAATTCCGGAGGCTCCGTTACAGGCGGACATATTGCCAACAATCAAAATCTTTTAGGTAGAAAAAGAGAAATAGAAGAATGTAAAAAAGCAAGTGAAGAATATGCAGAAACATTGAAAATAAAAACGGATGAATTAAATAAAATAATCGGTGACATTAAAAATTATAATGAAATAATAGAAAGCATAAAAAGCGATATAATTGAAAAAAATAATTTATATAATATGTCTGAATCTAAAATTAATATGCTTCAAGAACAATTAAGCAGAACATATATCACAATACAAAAATATTTTGATGAAAAACAATATATAATTGATGAAAAAGATAGATACAAAAAAGAAATATCTGATATTGAAAAACAAATAGAAGAAAATAGAAATATTATTGAAGAGCGGGAAAAACAAATAGAAGAAATAGCTTCTAAAAATGAAAGCAACAGAAAAAAATTTGAGGAACATAATTCAATAGTATTAAATAAAAGGGATCAAGTTTCACAATTAAAACAGGATATTAAGCTCAAAGAGGAAAAAATTAGTAATATTGAAGTTGAAATTGACAGAAATATAATATCCAGACAACTAAAAGAAGAAAATCTCAATAATATAAATGCTGAAATTATTAAGGCGACTGAATTAATTGGTGAGTATGCAAAAAAAATAGAACTATTAAATTCCGAACTGTCTGAAATAAATTTAAAGCATCAAGAAAATAAGACTAGTTTATTAAATTTACAAAACCAGATATATGAATTTCAAAACATAATAAATGAAACAAACAAAAATATTACTTCTTTACTTGATGATGAAAATAACATGAATGTTAAAATTGAAAGAGAAAAATCTCGAGTAGAAGATATTTCAACTAAATTTTGGGAAGAATATGAAATGAATTATGCTATGGCACTAAGCTATAAAGATGAAAGTATTAGCTATTCCAAAATATATAGTGAACTGAATATGTATAAAAAGGCTATAAAAGAGCTTGGTAACATTAATATTGACTCAATAGAGGAATATAAAGAAGTAAAAGAAAGATATGATTTTTTAAACGTTCAAAAAAAGGATTTAATAGAAGCTAAATCACAACTAAATAATGTTATAAAAGAACTTGAGACTAAAATGAAAGATAAGTTCTTAGAGGAATTTTCAAATATCAGAATTAAGTTTAATGAAGTATTTAAAAAACTTTTTAATGGTGGAAGCGGAGACGTATATATAGAGGATGAGTCTGATGCATTGAACAGTAATATAGAAATAGCTGTTCAGCCGCCAGGAAAAAAATTAAGTAAAATTTCGCTTTTATCAGGCGGAGAAAAATCTCTGACAGCAATAGCTCTATTATTTTCTATATTAAAAACGAAACCAACACCTTTTTGCATATTAGATGAAATAGAAGCTGCTTTAGATGATGTAAATATTTTCAGATTTACACAATACCTTATAGAGTTTTCCAAAGAAACACAATTTCTAGTTATAACTCATAGAAAAGGTACTATGGAGTATGCTGATACGCTTTATGGTGCAACTATGGAAGAAAAAGGAGTAACAAAGCTGGTGTCATTGAAGCTATCAGATGTAGAATTAGAATATGAACAATAAAGAAACAAAAAAATTTTGGAGGTATCATGGGTACAGAAAAAAAAGGATTCTTTACTAAATTAAAAGAAGGATTATCAAAAACTAAAAAAAATATAACAGAACAAATTGAAAATATTATATTTTCACATAAAAAAATAGATGATGAATTTCTTGAGGAGCTGGAAGAAATTTTAATCACTTCTGATATGGGAATAGAAACAACTCTTGATATTATTGAATATATAAAAGAGCAAGTAAAGAAAAATAAAATAGAAGATACAGGAGAAATTAAAAATTTAATAAAAACATATTTAGTTAATATGCTGGAAGAACACGAAGTAATAGAAGAAGAATCAGACTCACAAAAAGTAATCCTGGTAGTCGGCGTAAATGGTGTTGGTAAAACTACTTCCATAGGCAAACTGGCATATAGGTTAAAATCATCCGGTAAAAATGTAATAGTTGCGGCAGCTGATACTTTTAGAGCAGCTGCAGTTGAACAATTAAAAGAATGGTGTACAAGAGCAAATGTGGAAATTATATCATCTGAAAATGGATCTGATCCTTCTTCCGTTATTTACGATGCGATACAAGCAGCTAAAGCCAGAAAAAGTGATATTTTGATTTGCGATACTGCAGGCAGACTTCACAATAAAGTTAACCTTATGAATGAGCTCAGCAAAATGTTTAAAATATTAGACAGGGAATTTTCACAGGCTATAATTGATGTTTATTTAGTAATTGATGCTACGACTGGTCAAAACGGTATAATTCAAGCTAAGTTGTTTGGTGAGACGTGTAAAATAAATGGGCTAATTTTAACAAAGCTAGATGGCACTGCAAAGGGTGGGATTGCATTTCCAATTGTAAAGGAATTAAATATACCAATTAAATATATTGGAGTAGGCGAACAGATAGATGATTTGCAAACATTTAATGCGCAAGAATTTGTAGATGCGATATTTGAATAAATTTTAAAAAAACTATTGACAAGTTCACATAAATGAGGTAAAATTCACTGTCAAGCGATATACTTTACAGTGGGTGATTATATGTCAGAGAAAAATTTCATTTTTAGCATACTGTACGATTACTATAGTAATTTATTAAAAGACAGTCAGGCTAATGTAATTGATTTATATTATAATCAAGACTACAGTCTTTCAGAAATTGCTGAAGAAATGAATATTAGCAGGCAAGGTGTGCATGATGCATTAAAGAGAGCTGAAAAAAGCTTGATGGAATATGAAGATAAAATTAAATTACATTATAAATATGACAGATATTATAAGTCAGCAGAAAAGATTATAGAATTGTCTGCCGGCATAACAGATGAAAAATACAGAGATATAATAGATAATATTCAAAAAGAGGCAAGTAAAATAATAAATGAAGGGTAGGCTGTTCAATTATGTTTGAAAATTTGTCTGATAAACTTCAAAATACATTAAAAAAACTTAGAGGTAAAGGAAAACTTACAGAAAAAGATATAGATGCAGCAATGAAAGAAGTTAAAATGTCATTGCTGGAAGCCGATGTTAATTATAAAGTTGTAAAAACATTTATAAATAATGTTAAAGAACGCTCTCTCGGACACGAAGTAATGGAAAGTTTGACTCCGGGACAGCAAGTTGTAAAAATCGTCCATGATGAGCTCATGAAAATAATGGGGGAAGCAGAAAGTAAGTTAAAATTTAATCCAAATGATATAACATACTTTATGATGTGTGGACTCCAAGGAGCAGGTAAAACAACTGCTACAGGTAAGCTTGCGAAGAAGCTGAAAAAAGAAGGCAAAAGACCGTTGCTGGTTGCATGTGATATATACAGACCGGCTGCTATCAAGCAGTTAGAAGTTGTTGGTGAAAGTGTTGATGTTCCTGTATTTGCAATGGGAGATAAAATAAGTCCTGTTACAATAGCAAAAGAGGCAATGAAACATGCTTTGAAACATGGTAATGATGTCGTAATAATAGATACTGCCGGACGTCTTCATATAGATGATGATTTGATGAATGAACTTGTTCAAATTAAAGAAGAAGTGAAACCGGATGAAATACTTTTGCTTTTAGATGCTATGACAGGTCAGGATGCGGTAAAGGTTGCAGAAACATTTAACAAATATCTCGAAATAACAGGAGTAATACTTACTAAAATAGATGGTGATGCCAGAGGCGGAGCGGCACTTTCGATTAGAAATGTAGTCGACAAGCCTATAAAATTTGTTTCAGTCGGAGAAAAAATGGATCAAATAGAACCGTTTTATCCGGACAGAATGGCATCCAGAATACTTGGTATGGGTGATGTTTTGTCAATTATAGAAAAAGCACAAGGTGCATTTGACGAAAAACAAGCTTTGGAATTACAAAAAAAGTTAAAAACCCAGGAATTTAATCTTGAAGATTTCCTTGCGCAGCTGCAACAGATGAAAAATATGGGCCCCTTAGATGATATCCTTGAGATGATACCTGGATTAGGTGGCAATAAAAAACTTAAAGGCTTAAAAGTTGATGAAAATGAAATGAAACATACAGAAGCCATAATACAGTCAATGACAAAGAGGGAAAGATTGAATCCAACTCTGATAAACGGGAGCAGAAGAAAAAGAATTGCAGCCGGAAGCGGTACTTCTGTTCAAAAAGTAAATCAGCTTTTAAAACAATATGATGAAATGAGAAAAATGATGAAAAAATTCAGCTCAATGGAAAAAATGGGCAAGAAAAAAGGCGGAATGGGTGGACTGGGTAAGTTTAGGCTACCGTTTTAAACAAATGCAGATTTAGGAATTTTCCTTTATCATATATAATTAATACTAAAATAAAGCAAATTATCAAATTATTAAATTATAAGGAGGTGACAATAATGTCAGTTAAAATAAGATTAAAAAGAATGGGTTCTAAAAAGAAACCTTTTTACAGAATAGTTGTAGCTGATTCTCGTTCTCCAAGAGATGGACGTTTTATAGAAGAAATCGGATATTACAATCCTGTAGTTGAACCAAAAGTAGTTAAAATTAATGATGAAAGTGCTATTAAATGGTTAAACAATGGAGCTAAACCTACAGAAACAGTTGGTATGTTGTTTAAAACTAATGGTATTTATGAAAAAAGAGATGAAAATAAATAAGAGGTGATTATAATGGGTGAATTAGTAGAATATATAGCAAAATCACTAGTCGATTATCCAGAACTTGTAACCGTAAATGAAGTTGAAGGCAGTCAATCACTTATAATTGAATTAAAAGTAGCTCCAGACGATATGGGTAAAGTAATAGGAAAGCAAGGCAGGATAGCAAAAGCTATCAGAACAGTTGTAAAAGCCGCTGCTACTAAAGATAATAAAAGAGTAATTGTAGAGATTATTCAATAATAATACCTATTTGTGGGATTAGTATACTAATCCCTATATATTTGCATTAAAATTAACAGAGGTAATTATGAAGGATTATATTAAAGTTGGAAAAATAGTGAACACACATGGTGTTAAAGGTTGTTTAAAATGCGTACCATTTACCGACGATATGGAAAGATTTGATGATCTAGAGTATGTCTATACTGAAAAAGATGATGTTAAAAGAAAAATCAAGGATGTTTGGTATAGAAAGGGGACAGTATATTTGAATCTTGAAAATATAGATGATATGAATGCTGCTGAAACCTTTAGAAATACACATATATCAATATTAGAAGATCAGCTCAGAGAACTTCCGGAGGATACATATTATCTGTTTGAGCTTGAAGGAATGAAAGTATATTCAACGGATGGTGTGTATATAGGTGAAATAAGCGAGATATATCAACCGGGAGCTAATGATGTCTATGAAGTAAAAAACAATAATAAAACCTTTTTAATACCTGCAGTTAAAGAAGTAGTAAAAGAAGTAAATATGAAAGATAGAAAGATTATTATTAATGTTATCGAGGGGCTTCTGGAATGAAATTTGATATTATAACTTTATTTCCGGAGCTGATTGAAATTTATGCTAATAACGGAATAATAGGAAGAGCAATAGAGAATAATTTTTTTCAACTAAATTATTCAAACCTCAGAGATTATTCGGAAAATAAGCATAAAAAAGTTGATGATTATCCATATGGCGGTGGTCCAGGCATGTTGATTAAGCCTGAGCCTATGTTTAAAGCTTTGGATGCTGTAAAAATGGACAATTCATATACAATATATTTATCACCAAGAGGTAATTTATTTACACAAAATAAAGCTAAAGAACTTTCTGAAAAGGAGCACATAATACTTATTGCAGGTCACTATGAAGGTATAGATCAAAGAATCATCGACCAGTATGTTGATGAAGAAATATCTATGGGTGATTATGTACTGACAAGCGGAGAACTTCCGGTTCTCATGATTGTAGATGCAGTCGGCAGACTGCTGCCGGGTGTACTTGGATCGGATGAATCGGCTGTAGATGAATCTCACAGCAACAATTTATTGGAATATCCACAGTATACCAGACCAGAAAGCTATTTAGATTTAGATGTTCCGGAGATTTTATTATCTGGACATCACAAGAATATTGAGGAATGGCGTCGATATAAATCAATAGAAATTACATTACAAAGACGTCCTGACATGATAAAAAACAAAGAAATAATTGAAGAATTCAAAAAACTTGAAAAAAAGTACAAATCAGTATAAATAATGGTTGTCAGCATAATAACATTATGCTATAATTCAATAGAGTATACGGTGGTCCTCTGCATTTTGTAATGCAAGAACGCTTTGTGAAGGGAGGTATACAAATGGACTTAATAAAATCAATAGAATTAGAACAAGTTAAAAGTGAACTTACACCTTTTAATGTTGGTGATACTATAAAGGTACACGTTAGAATAAAAGAAGGTAACAGAGAGAGAATTCAGATATTCGAAGGTACAGTTATAAAAAAACAAGGTGGAAGTAACAGAGCAACTTTTACTGTAAGAAAGATTTCTTATGGAATAGGAGTTGAAAGAACATTCCCAATTCATTCACCAAAAATTGAAAAAATTGAAGTGGTAAGAAAAGGAAAAGTAAGACGTGCAAGATTGTTCTACTTAAGAGAAAGAACTGGTAAAGCAACTAAAGTTAAAGAATTAAGAACATATTAATTGAGGGCGGATGTCCTCAATTTTTTTTGAACAGCTTATTGCTTGTAAGAAAATGTAAAATTTAATTCTTCCTGCTAAAATTTTGGAAATTGTAACTTCAATTAATAAAACAAAGGCACACAACCGCTTCGCTAAATGTGCCAAAACTGTTTTATTAATTTCGTACAATTTCACAAAATATGCGCCAGTCAGAATGAAATTCTACATTTTCTTACCTGTGGTTGTTGTAATGTAAAATTTAATTTTTCCTGCTAAAATTTTGGAAATTGTAACTTCAATTAATAAAACAAAGGCACACAACCGCTTCGCTAAATGTGCCAAAACTGTTTTATTAATTTCGTACAATTTCACAAAATATGCGCTAGTCAGAATGAAATTCTACATTTTCTTACTTGTGGTTATTGTGTAGATAAAATATAATTAAAGAAAGAACGAAGAGGTAAATGATGAATATAAATTGGTATCCGGGACATATGAAGAAAACGAAGGATTTACTTAAGGAAAATCTTAAGCTTGTGAATATAGTTATAGAGGTTATAGATGCAAGAATCCCAATAAGCAGTAAAAATCCGGATTTAGATGAATTGTTCAAAGATAAAAAGAGACTTATTGTATTAAACAAATATGATTTGGCAGACCCAAATATTAATAAAGAATGGGAAGAATATTACAAGAAACAAGGCTGGTCGGTGGTTTTATACAATTCAACTAATAATAAAGAACTAAGGAAATTGGAGCTGGCTATTGAGGATGCATCTAAAGAAATAGTTGAGAGATTTAAAAAAAGAGGATTGTTGCATAAAACGATCAAAGCTATGATTGCAGGGATTCCAAATGTGGGAAAATCAACGCTCATTAATTCATTGGCAAAAAAGAAAAGCGCTAAAACAGGAAATATTCCTGGTATTACAAAAGCAAAACAATGGATACGATTGACCGGAAATATTGAACTTTTAGATACTCCTGGTATATTATGGCCTAAGTTTATTGACGAAGATGGAGCATTAAACCTTGCCTTCTCAGGTGCAATAAGGGATGAAGTACTTGTTCTGGAAGAAATAGCTTTTAAATTTGTCGAGAGAATGAGAAAGATGGGTCTTGAAGGTTCTTTGCTTGAGAGATATGGAGTGAAATCTGGTGAAGAAGTAATTGACACAATTGATAATATAGCCATAAAAAGATCATGTGTATACAATAAGACAGAAATAGATTATTTAAAGGTAAGCCGTATGATTTTAAAGGATTTCAGAGACGGAAATTTAGGAAGAATATCTTTGGAAAGACCAAAAGAACAATTGGTAAACGATAGGAAAACTATGGATGAACAGTAGGAGAACAATTGTATATCAATTGTTAGTCTATTGTTAAAAGGGGGACATTATGTTAAAAATTGAGATGGAATTGTGGGACAAGGGCTACAAACATATAGCATGCATCGATGAAGTTGGCAGAGGTTGTTTAGCAGGAGATGTAGTTGCATGTGCAATAGTAATGCCAAAAGGTTTATTAATAGAGGGTGTAAATGATTCTAAAAAACTTTCACCTAAAAAGAGAGACAAACTATATGATATAATATTGGATTCTTGTGTAGCTGTAGGAATAGGGAAAATAGATTGTACTACAATAGATGATATAAATATAAAAAATGCGACAAAGCTTGCAATGAAGTTAGCAATAGAAAATTTGAGAGATAAAAATGGAAACAAAATAATTCCCGATTACCTCATGATAGATGCCGAAAAACTTGATTTGGAAATTCCACAATTAAATATAATCAAGGGTGATGAAAAGTGTCACGGTATAGCAGCTGCATCAATTATAGCAAAAGTAACAAGAGATGGGCAAATGGAAGAACTTGACAAACAATATCCCGAATATAAATTTGCTAAAAATAAAGGTTATGGAACAAAGGACCACAGAACTGCACTATTAGAATTTGGACCTATTGAGATACATAGACATACATTTCTAAAAAAAATTCTTAATAGTCAAAAATCAACATAAAATAATGCGCATTATTTTATGTTGATTTTTTATTTTGGTTATTCAACGTATATGTTAAAAATTACCAAATATGTGCGGTTTTACAAAATAATAAGCAAAAATTACAAATTCTATTGACATATTTTTATAATATATTAATATAAATGTATTATAAAGTTGAAATTAAATAAATAATGTAAACAGATATTAGGATTGGTCACTTAGCATAGTAAGCACTAATATACATAGGGGAATTGTTGTGTAAGATCTTATCAAAGAGGCAGATTACTTTATATTGTGGGGGCAAATAAAGTGTTTTATACATAATTTAGAGTTTGATAAATCTTATGGAGGCATGTGTAATTAAAATTATGCATGTCTCATTTTTAAGAGCAATTAATTTGTAGTTGTTGAGAAAATTTATGAAGTAATATATAATGGTGGTAATCAAAATGTAAATAGGGGATGACTAATGGATATTTATAAACTAGCTATCTGCGATGATGAAGCCATATGCTGTCATGAATTAAGCAACATGCTAAATGAATATGAAATGATATATAAGGACGTAAAATTTGATATTAAATGCTATGAAAATGGAAACAAGCTGTTATCAGAAAAACTTTTTGAATTTGATATGTTTTTTTTGGATATTGAGATGGATGATATAAACGGAATTGACATTGCAAAATCAATAATAAGAGAGTGTCCTGACGCTGTAATCATGTTTGTAACAGGTTATGACAGCTACATAGATTTTGCGTTTGATTTAAAAGTTATGAGATATTTGAACAAGCCTGTCGACAAAAGCAGATTGTTCCGGGCTTTAGATATCGTTATTGCGGATATAAACAGAGAAAAACAATATCTGAGTGTCAGAGATTACAGAGGTCAGTTGTATGAAATTAAAATAATTGATATTTTACGCGTATATATTGATGGCAGAAAAGTAGCTTTAGAAACATGTGATAATATTTATGAAACAAATAAAAATTTTTTTGAAATGGAAAAAATTTTAGAGAATTTTGATTTTGTACATACATATAAAAAACGAATTGCTAATCTTCTATACGTTTCTGGATTTGAAGATGACAGATTAATTTTAAAAAAGGGAAATTGTGAAGTCGAAGAATATATTAATGCTCGACTTATAGGGGATGTGAGACGAGCTTGGATGCTATATGGGAGGAAATTTAGATGACAATTATATATAAATTTGCAATGTTTTGTACATATATATTTGAAGCATTAATTGCGAATCTATTATTTTCACAAGTATTAACAAAAAAATTAAATAAAGTTAAACATAACTCCATATTATTTTGTGGGTATGGATTACTTTTCGTTTTTTACTCGTTAACTAATACGTTACAAAATTTAAGTTTATTTATTATAATTAATATTATAATTTTAATAATTTTATATGATGGTAAATTTAGTTCTAAAATATATTACACGATGTTTTTTACCTTAGTTATGTTGGTTACTGAAGTAATGGCACTATTTATTATGAAAATTATTTTTAAAACCGAATCTGATTTTTCAATGGAAGCAAAAATTATATTGGCTGTTATATCTAAAACAATGCTATTTTTATTAGTAAAACTTTTCTGCAACAACTTAAACAAAAATACGAATAAAATACCTAATGATAAATTTTTCTCGTTAATGGTAATATCTGTTACAATTGTGACCGTTTTATATGTATTTATTTCAATAACTTTGAATGTTCAGATTGACACTACTAAATCATTAGCGGCTTTAATTGGATCTATAGGACTTATGTTTTCAAGCATGCTCATATTTTATTTATTTGAGCAAAGTATAAAGGAGCAGACAAATTTAAAAGAATATGCTCTTCTTAAGCAGAAATCAGAATTAGACATGAAACATTACAAAATATTAAAAGAAAATTATGACAATGTAAAAATAATTGAACATGATATAAAAAAGCACATTAGATTAATAGATGAGTTTGCTAAAATTGGTAATAATCTTGAAATTTCTAAATACATAGAAGGAATTAATGAAGATATGAAATATTTTTCACATAAACCAATTAGTAAAAATAAAGCTTTAGATATTGTTTTAAATGAAAAGATGCAATTAGCTCAAAATCATGATGTGAAATTTACATTTCATATACAAAATATAAATATGGAAATTATTCAAGATATAGATATATGCACCATATTTTCCAATATATTAGATAATGCTTTGGAAAGTTGTGAAAAAAGTGAAAGTAAAGAAATTTTGTTAGATATATATATGGTAAATGGTAAATTCTTGACGATAGAACTGTCAAATAGTTGTGATGCAGTTCCTGTTATTCAAGAAGGGGAGTTAATTACAAGTAAAGAGAATTCAAATAATCATGGTTTTGGAATGAAAAGTGTGATAAAAACTGTTAAAAAGTATAAGGGTCAGGTATTTTATTATTTCAATGAGGAAGAATTAAAATTTATTACAAATATATCGATACCCCTGTAGCTTGCAATTACTACCTTTAGCGTATAAAAACATCAAACAAAAATGTTAAAATTTAACAAAAACTGTCGATTTTACAAAATTTACGTCAAAAATTACAAATATTATTGACATAATTATATAAAATACTATAATGAACACAAAATAAATTTATTAGGAGGAACACAAATGAACGAAATGAAAACAAATTTAAAGAAAACGTTAGCTAATGCAATGTACAATGTTGCTGTTAAAAATGCAAATACAACTTCTTGTTGCATAGTGCATCAACCTGTAGCACCTGCGGATTTAAAAAAGCTTAGCAAGATAAAATGATAAGTTCATTAAGTCAAAGCATATTGAATAGTTTCATAGAACAAAGAATCATAAGCGAAGAAGATAAAAATATTTATGCGTATGGTGCTGAAATTGCTATTTTGTATTCAATAAATCTGTTGGCTATGATTATAATCAGTGCTTTCATGAACATGGTAGCAGAATGCATTACTTTTCTTATAATATTTGTTCCGCTAAAAGGCTATACGGGGGGTTATCATGCTTCAAATTCTAAAATATGCTTTGTGATTTCTTGCTTAACGGTGACAGCAGTATTATTTATTACTAAATATATTGCTGCAAATGCAGACAAGTTTATTTTATTTTTAATTATGGCAGTAGCCGGAATATTAATATACATATTAGGTCCGATTGAAGACAAAAACAAGCCAATAACCAAAAATGAAAGTATTCATTATAAAGGCAAAATAAAATCAATTTTAATAATAGAGTTTATTTTAGCAATGATTATGAACAGTGTTGGCTTACATAGGATTTTATTTATATTTTGTTCCAGCTTTGTCATCACATTTATCTTAAGCTCACTGGGGTATATAAAAAATAAAATAAATGAATGTTAGTATAATACCAATAAATGGAGATGTCTTTTAAGACATCTCTATTTATTTAAAAAGAATGGTTAAAATTTCAAATTTTATTTACAAAGATATAAATTAAGTTTATAATATTTTATATAATCATGTATAACATTAATATGCGGAGGTCGTGAATGTATAATGAAATATCAAAAGAACTGTTAAATTTTATAGAAAAGAGTCCAAGTTGTTTTCACGCTATTGACATAATTAAAAAAGAATTAGATGAAAATGGTTTTATAGAGCTGTTTGAAAATAAGAAGTGGACTATTGAAAGAGGAAAGAGTTACTACATAACTCGTAATTTATCATCTGTTATTGCATTTAAGTTAGGTGAGGATTTAAATGATTACAGCTATAATATCATAGCATCACATAGTGATTCTCCTTCGTTTAAAATAAAAGAAAATTGCGAAATTAGTACAAATAATAAATATATTCAATTAAATACTGAAAAATATGGAGGGATGATCTATTCTACCTGGTTTGACAGACCTCTTTCAGTAGCAGGAAGGGTTATTGTTAATAATAAAAATGAATTTACCACAAAATTAGTAAATGTGGATAGAGACATAGTTCTAATACCAAATGTGGCAATCCACATGAACAAGGAAATAAATACCGGTATGAAATATAATGAACAGGTTGATTTACTGCCGCTATTTGGAATATGCAATGATAAGAAAGCTAGTTTCATGGATATGATTGCAGAATCCGCGGGAACGGAAAAGGAAAATATAATAGCTTCTGATTTATTTTTATATAATCGCATGAAACCATCTATCTGGGGAAGTGAAGATGAGTTTATATCTTCGCCTAAGTTGGATGATTTACAATGTGCATTTACTTCACTGAAAGCATTTATAGAGGGTTCAAATTCAAAGTCTGTCAATGTATACTGCTGCTTTGATAATGAAGAAGTAGGAAGTACAACAAAGCAAGGGGCCGCATCTACTTTTTTAGATGATTCATTGAGCAGATTAAATGAAAATTTGGGTAAAACAAGAGAAGAATATCTTTGTGCGTTAGCTTCTTCCTTGCTTTTATCTGCAGATAATGCACATGCTGTTCACCCCAATCACCAGGAGTTAAGTGATCCTACTAATAAAGTGTATATGAATGAAGGCATAGTTATAAAATATAACGCTAATCAGAAATATACCACAGATGCTTTAAGTGCTGCACTTATAAAATCTTATTGTAAGAAATCCGATGTTCCTTATCAGACATATACAAATCGTTCAGATATGCCCGGAGGCAGTACTTTAGGCAATATAGCTTCAACTCACGTCAGCATATGTATGGCAGATATAGGACTTGCTCAGTTATCCATGCATTCTTCTTATGAAACTGCAGGAATAAAAGACACATATTATATGTTTAAAGTTATGAAAGAGTTTTACAATTCACATATTGAAAAATATGAAAATAAAATTATGATTAATTAATTTATTCCGCTAAAATCTGATTATAAATGCAAATTGACATATTGTGATGGCAATATTATAAAATAAAACAGAGGTATTTGTCATGTACAAGGAGAACAAAGGATATCAATATGAAGAAATTGCAAAAAGATATTTGCTTAAAAATAATTATAAAATAATAGAAGAAAACTTCATGAGCAAATTTGGAGAAATAGATGTAATAGCATCAAAAGATGAAGAAATATTATTTATAGAAGTCAAAGGCAGGAAAAATAGTAATTTTGGAATGCCAAGAGAAGCTGTTACATTAAATAAGCAAAAGAAAATAATTGCTACTGCTAAATACTTTTTATTGAAGAACAAATATTATGATGTGCAGTGTAGATTTGATGTAATAGAAATTCTGTTAGACGATAAATCAATACAACACATCGAAAATGCATTTTGGTTATAAAAATATTCTTTGATAATTTTATAATTTTATGTTATTATTTATCTTAATGATTTGAATTTTTGAGGAGATACTAATTTGGATAACAATATAAATGAAAAAGTGTATACAGTATCCTTTACAACACTTGGCTGCAAAGTAAATCAATTTGAAACTGAAGCAATGACAGAGCTTTTGGAGAAAGAAGGATTTAAGATAGTAGGACATCAAGATATAAGCGATATTTATATAATAAATACATGTGCTGTAACAAAAGAAAGTGACAGAAAGTCAAGGCAATTTATAAATAAAGCTAAAAGACTTAATAAAGATGCGCTGGTTGTTGCAGTAGGGTGCAGTGTACAGCTAAACAGTGAAAAAATAAATAAAGAAACAGATGTAGATATTGTTATTGGTACTAAAAATAAAGGCAATATAGGTAAACTTATTAAAGATAAGCTTAATAATAAAGACAATACATCTAACATTGAAAAATTTAATGGTAAAGAGGATTATGAAGAATTGAAAATTAGTACTGTTCATGATAAAACACGTGCTAATATTAAAATACAGGATGGATGCAGTCAGTTTTGCTCGTACTGCATTATTCCATATGTGAGAGGTCCTATTAGGAGCAGAAATCATGATGACATTATTTACGAAGTTAAAAAAGTTGTAGAAAATGGTTATAAGGAAATAGTTCTGAATGGAATTCATATTTCGTCATATGGAGCTGAAAAAAAAGAAGGAGATGCGTTGATAAAATTAATTGAAAACATAAATGATATAGATGGCATTGAACGAATTAGGTTAGGTTCGCTGGAACCAAATATAATAACAGATGATTTTGCTAAGAAAATTTCAAAGTTGAATAAAGTTTGTCATCATTTCCATTTATCTCTGCAAAGTGGAAGCGATAATGTGCTTAGTCGTATGAACAGAAAGTATACAACAGTTCAATATTTAAATAATGTTGAGGTGATTAGGAAATATATGCCTGAAAGTGCAATTACAACAGATGTTATAGTTGGATTTCCGGGAGAAACTGATGAGGAGTTTAATCAAACATATGAATTTGTAAAGAATATTCAATTTTCAAGGATTCATGTATTTAAATATTCTATCAGGGAAGGTACTAAAGCCGCTGATATGAAGGAGCAAGTAGATGAAAAAATTAAATCTGCAAGGAGCAGACAATTGATTGAATTGGGAGACATAATTGCAAATGAATTTATGAAAAAATATGTAGGGCATACCATGTCGGTTCTGGTGGAAAATCAAAAAGATAATAATCTTTACGAAGGATATACAACAAACTACTTGAAAGTTTTGATAAAAAGTAATAATAATATTAGAAACAAAATAATCGATGTAAAAGTGAATAAAGTAAGTAACGATTACCTGGAAAGTGAATACAATGAGGGTTAGATAGTAATTGAACTTACGATATTTATAAAGATAAAACGCAAAAGACTAGAGGTGAAAAAATGAATTGTATTTTTTGTAAAATAGCCAACAAAGAAATACCATCACAAGCTGTATTTGAAAATGAGAATGTATTAGCTTTTAGAGATTTGAACCCTCAAGCACCAGTACATATACTTGTAATACCTAAGAAACATATTTCATCAATAAATGAAATAAACAGTGAAAATAGTTTTATTGTTTCTGAAATATTTCAAGCAATAAATCAGATTGTTGATAATGAAAAAATTAAAGAGTCAGGATATAGGGTAATCAGCAATTGTGGTGATGATGGATGTCAATCAGTCCAACATCTACATTTCCATATTCTTGGTGGAAAAAAATTGTCAGAAACTTTATCATAAAACAGTTGCATTTAATTATTCTATGTTATATAATGAATAAGTGCTATTTTAAACTCGCTGGTGTCTTGGACATACAGTAGTAGATACGAGGGGAGGGTAGCAAAATGACAGAGGTAAAAGTTAGAGAAAACGAGTCGATAGATAACGCTCTTAGAAGATTTAAAAGACAATGTGCACTTACAGGTGTTATGTCTGAAGTTAGAAAAAGAGAGCATTATGAAAAACCAAGTGTGAAGCGTAAAAAGAAAGCTGAAGCAGCTCGTAGAAAGAAAACTAAAAAAGCGAGATAAGAATAAGAGGTGAAAGCATGCCTTTACAACAGAAGCTCATGGAAGACCTAAAAGATTCTATGAAATCTAAAGACAAAGTCAAAAAAAATGTAGTGACCATGGTTAGAGCGGCTATTAAACAAAGAGAAGTAGATGAAAGAATTGAACTGGATGATACGGATATAATTGATATAATAGCTAAACAAATCAAGCAAAAAAAAGACTCAATACAGGACTTTGAAAAAGGCAATAGACAAGATCTGATAGATCTTACTAATGAAGAAATTAAAATACTTTTAGATTATTTACCGCCACAACTGTCAGATGCAGAGCTTGAAGTAATTGTGAAAGATGCAATTGAACAAAGCGGCGCTCAGACTAAAAAAGATCTGGGTAAGCTTATGGCTCTCATTATGCCTAAAGTAAAAGGCAAGGCAGACGGTAAGCAAGTAAATCAAATCGTAGCAAAATATTTGCATTAGCTTAAAAACCCTGATACCAGGGTTTTTTTAGTATCCAATTGCAATACTTATAATATAAAAATATGCATATCATAGTATTAGTGTTATATGCATATTTTTATATTATAAAGAAATATATTTAAAGAGCAAAAAAATGCAATGGGGGGTGCTTCATGAAATTTAATAATTTAAGAAGCAAATTAGCTGATGATTTAGAAATACCTAATGATGTCGTTTCTGATAACTTTGATATGAGGATACATGGAAATAGAAGAGTAATTGTTGAAAACCATTTAGGTTTAACTGTTTATGAAAATGATTTGGTAGGAATTAAAACTAAAGAACAAACTATTTTGATTAAAGGCTCTAAATTTAAAATAGAGGAAATAAATGATTATAAGGTAATTATTAGGGGTGTGGTTGAAGAAATAAAAATAAATTCAAAGGAGTAAGTATGATAACATTTAAGTTATGGAATTTAATTAGAGGATATGTAATAATAAATATTACAGAAACTAATTATGAAAAAACTATAAATGTACTTCAGAGAAATAAAATTAGACTTTGGGATATAGAAAAAAAGGAAGTTGGAGTAAGTTTTAAAATTTCTAACGAAGATTATAAAAAATATCATAAAATAATAAAGGAATCTAAATTAGAAACCGCAGGAAAAACAGGGTTATCGTTTAAAATAAAAAAACTAAAATTGCGTAAAGGGTTTATTGCTGGTATAATTATACTTGTTCTTTGCTTTTTTATGTTTACAAATTTAGTATGGAATATAGAGGTAATTGGAGTAAATCATGCGATTTCAAGCGAAATTAAAAATGCTTTAAGTGAAAATGGAATAAAAATGCCTTCAACTATTGCAGGATTAAATGAAAAACACATTGAAACTATACTTCATAAGAAATTTGCAAATTTTAAATTTGTAGAGGCATATATAGAAGGTTCTAAATTGATTATTTTTGTAAAAGAAAAGGAATCAGAATCTTCCGTTATAAAAGAAAATGTCCCATCAAGTATTATATCTACTAAAAATGCTATAATAAATAAAGCAATAGTTAAGAATGGTCAGCTTGTTGTTCAAGTTGGCGATGTAGTTTATAAAGGTCAAACACTGGTTATGGGAATAGTAAAAAATAAAAATTCAGATGATTTTATGATGGTACCTTCTGAAGGTACCATTTATGGAAAAACGTATTATAACTTTGAAATGAAAGAATTCAAGAAAAAGGATATTGCAAAATATACTAATAATGCTAAAAAAATATACTATTTGAAAAAAAATGAAGATAGATATAAAATAATTGGTGACACAGAGCCATTTGAAAACTATAATTATAGTGAACGTACAATAAAAATTCCTATATTTTCAAATATTACAGGTATTTCATTAGTAAAAGGCAAGTTTTTTGAAGAGACTATTGATGAAGTTGACATAGATGAGAATACAGCTAAAAATAAAATGAAAGTAAATTTATATGATGATTTAATAAAAATGTGCGGAAGTGATGCAAAAATATTAAATACATCTTTTGATTTTCAAGAGGATGAAAATTGCTATTATTTAAATGCACAAATTGAAGTCATAGAGGATATAGGCGAAAAAATAAGGATTTTTCCTACTGAAGAAAATGAAGAAAATGACAATAATGAAGAAATCAAGGAGGATTAATGGATAACTTTGAAGAAAGAGTTCTAATAACAAATCAAGATAATGTGAGCAAATTACTTGGTACACACGATAAGAACCTAAAAATAATAAAGAGTTACTTTGATGTAAATATTCTAATCAGAAATGACGAAATCAAAGTAATTGGCGACAAGATATCATCACAGGTGGTTGGGAAAATATTAAAGGATATTATGAATGTTTTAGATACAGAAGGAGAAATAAGTGAACAAAAAATTATTTATATAATTGAAGCCAATAAAGAAAAAAACAATATAGATTTTAATGATATTTTAAAAGATATAATAGTAACAACTTTTTCAGGAAGGGTAATCAAACCTAAAACAATGGGGCAAAAAAGGTACATGGATATAATAGCATCTAAGGACGTTGCTTTTGGTATAGGACCTGCAGGAACAGGAAAAACATATTTAGCTGTTGCAGCAGCAGTAAATGCATTGAGAAAAAAAGAAGTAGAAAGGATTATACTTACGAGACCTGCAGTAGAAGCCGGTGAAAAATTAGGATTTTTGCCTGGAGATTTGCAAGATAAAGTTGATCCATATCTAAGGCCTCTATATGATGCTTTGTTTGACATTATGGGTATGGAAAATTTTCTTAAAAATGTTGAAAAGCAAGTAATAGAGGTTGCCCCTCTGGCATATATGAGAGGCAGAACCATCGATTCTTCCTTTATCATACTTGATGAGGCTCAAAATACAACAAATGAGCAGATGAAGATGTTTTTAACAAGGCTTGGATATGGGTCAAGAGCTGTTATAACGGGAGATATAACACAAATCGACTTGCCTGACGGTAAAAAATCAGGACTTAAATCAGTTATTAATATTCTTAAAAACGTTGAAGGAATTGGATTTATGTTTTTTGATACATCTGATGTAGTTCGACATAAATTAGTTCAAGATATAATAAAGGCATATGAAAAACATGAGGTGAAAAAATAATGATAGAAGTACTGTTTGATAATAGACAAGACTTTATGGAGATAAATGACGAAAATATGAAAGCCATCGAAAAAGCTGTAGATGCCGTTTTAGAGATCGAACGGGCAGAGGGCAATTTTGAAGTTAGTGTATCTTTTGTAACTAATGAGGAAATAAGAGAACTCAATAAAAATTATAGAAATGTAGACAGTGATACTGATGTATTATCCTTTCCTATGGATGATGAAGAGGACCCGGATGGAGTGATATTGCTTGGAGATGTAATACTTTCTACTCAAAAAATAATTGAGCAGGCTGAATATTTTGGACACAGCTTAGAAAGAGAGATGATATATCTTACAGTACACAGTATGCTGCATCTGCTTGGTTATGACCACATGAAAGATGATGAAAAAGAAGAAATGAGAGATAGGGAAAAAGAAATTATGAAATCCCTTCAATTATTTAAATAAAACAAAAAATAGTGAAGGAGTTTTTATGAAGAAAAATAAAATTCTAACGGTATTAGTGTTATTTGCTTTATTGATTATGGTTTCGTGCGGAAAAAGTAACAGCAGGGTTTCTAAAGATGAGAATTTGCTTGATGAATCACAAAATGATTCAGATGTTAAAAATGTTATTGAGTCCACAGATGAAAACTATGAAGAAGACATGGAGGATGATGCCAATAAAGTAGTTTCATCCTTAGACGGATTAAAATATTACCAGGAAGATTTACAAAGAAGACCCGTTGCAGTCTCTATAGATAATCATCCTAAAGCCAGATGACAGGCAGGATTGGGACAGGCAGAAATCATATATGAATGCGAAGTGGAATTTCCATATACCAGATACCTTTGTATTTTCCTTGCGCGCGAACCGAAACTCGTTGGTCCGGTTAGAAGTGCAAGACCCTATTTGATTAATTATACCCTTGAAAATGACGGTATATTTGTACATGTTGGCGGTAGTCAAGATGCATTTAACGAAATAGCAAGGTTGTCGGCGCCGGATATAGACGGACTTTACAGCGGTGCTATGTGGAGATACTATGATACAGGCAAATATGCTCCCCACAATATGTACACTACATTAAAATCAATCAGGGATGAGGCAGAAAAAAGGGGATATAGGACAGATGCTAAATTTGAAGGTTATAAATTCAATGAAAAATCATTAGATTTATCTAAAAAATATAAAGATGTTAAAAAAACTCAGAAAATTTCAATTACATATAACAGCTACAACACAACGGAATATAAATATGATAATGATAAGAAGTCATATCTTAGATGGAAAGACGGCGAAAAACATATTGATGAAATTGATGGCAAACAAATAGAAGCAAAAAATATATTAATTCTGGAAACTTCAAAACAAATTCTTGACAATGAAGGACGTCTGTTTATAGGCACTGTTGGAAGTGGAAAAGGTACATATATAACAAATGGCGAAGCGGTTGAAATTACATGGAATAAGGAATCTGAAAAAAGCAGAACAAAATTTTATATAGAAAAAAATGAATTGGAATTAAATCCCGGAAACACATGGATACAAGTTGTTAGTAACGCAAAAGGTATAAATATTGAATAAATTAAAGATGATTATCCAACAGGAAATGGAATATAAATTAAAATATGTTCTATTTCTTGTTTTATTTTATTTATAATTATGATAAACTTAAATAAATACAAGACTTATATTGCAATGGGTGGTGAAACAGTATGGAAAAGAGTGATATATCATTAATCCTATATAACGGAACTATATATTCAATGGAAAGTGAAAAGTATAATTGGGTTGCAATTAAAGATGGTAAAATATATAAAACAGGATATAGAGATGAATACATTGAACTTTTGCAACATTCTAAAATGAATATTAATTTAAATAATAAAATAGTTTTACCCGGTTTTTATGACTGTCATGTTCATTTGGTTCAAACAGGAATCAGTATGATTTTAGGTGTTGATTTAAGCAATGAAACAACTATAAATGGTGTTTTAGAACGGATTAAAAATAAAGCTGATAATACTGCAGAAGGTCAGCTTATACAAGGTATTCACTATAACATAAGCAACATAAAAGAAAATAGATTTCCGACCAGAAAAGAATTAGATAAGGTATCTCCGGAAAATCCTGTATGGATAAACAGCATCGAATTTCATACAAGCGCTTTGAATTCTGTAGCTCTTTTACAAATGAATATGCCTTACGATATCGAAGGTATACCAAGAGATGATAACAACATACCTTTAGGCATACTTACCGGAAAAGCAAGCGCATATGTAAAAAATAAAATTTCAAGTAAATTTGATGATAAGCTGAGGGGTAAAGCTGTAAGAACGGCTTTGGATGCAGCAAAATCAAAGGGAGTGACAACAATACATGCTATGGAGGGAGGATATAAATTCAGTAAGCTTGATGCTGAATATGTTAAAAATAATAAAAATAAATTTGAACAAGACATAATATTATACTATCAATCCATAGATATAAACAACGCAGTAAAAAATAATTTACAAAGGCTGGGAGGAGATGTTTTCATTGATGGTTCTTTTGCATCCAAAACGGCAGCAATTAAAAAACCATATAAAAAAGATAAGGGAAACTATGGAAATTTATATTACAGCCAACAAGAATTGAATAATTTTGCAGCAGAGGCACAAAAAAACAATATACAAATAACTCTCCACGCAATAGGTGACCGCGCTATAGACCAGGTTCTGACTGCATATGAATTTGCAGCTGAAAAAGTTGGCGGCATTAATTTGAGAAACAGGATAGAGCATTTTGAGCTTGCATCTGATGATCAAATTAAGAGATGCAAAAAATTAAATATAATACCATCTATGCAACCTATTTTTGAATATGTATGGGGCGGCAAGGGCGGTCTATATGAGAAAAGGCTCAGTAAATCATATTATGAAAATTCAAATAGATTTAGAAAAATAATAGATGAAGGTATTATGATAATAGGGGGATCTGACAGTGATGTATGCGAAATAAATCCAATTCTTGGAATATATAGTGCTGTGAATCACCCTAAACCTAAAAGCTCAATTTCCTGTTTCGAAGCTGTTCAAATGTATACATCAAGTGCTGCTTATGCATCGAATGAAGAAAATATAAAAGGAACTATAAAAAACGGGAAAATGGCAGATTTGGTTATACTTGACAGAGATATATTTGAAATAAATAAAGAAGATATAAAAGATGCTCGTGTTTGTATGACTGTAAAGGAGGGAAATATAATATACAGCGATGAAAATTGCTGTAGTCCAGAGGTGATGAACATTGAATAGGCTTAAAATAAAAATGCTCGGTAAAATTTATATTTATTTTAATGAAGAAGACATAACTAATTTATTCAGCAGTAAGTCAATAGGAATGTTATGCTTTCTTGCTTCGCACAATGGATTGAAACAAAGCAGAAGTAAAATAGTCAATTTATTGTGGTCTAACAGTGAAGACAGTTCAGCCAAATATAATTTAAGATATAATTTGTGGTCGATAAATAAAATATTTAAAAATTATAATGTTGATAAGTTTATAATATCAGAAAACAATGAAATTTATATAAATAGTTGTATAGATCTGTCAACTGATGTAGGCAGATTAAAAAACATTTATGAAGACATAAAAGATAAATCTTTTAAAATAGATGATTTGCTTATTATATGGAATAATTATTCAGGAAGTTTTTTAGATGGATTTTATATAAAAGACTGTATTGAATTTAATGATTGGGTATACAATAACAGGGAAGAATTTCAGAAAATATATTCAGATGTACTGAAAACTCTGATTCAATATTATAAAAACGACAAAAAATATAATAATTGTATTAAAATAATTAAGCAGTTGCTAATATTAAATCCGTACAATGAAGAATTATATGTGCAATTGATTAATCAATATCTAAATTTAAATGATAAAATAAATGCATTATTGTATTATAACAAATGCATTAATGTATTTAGAGAGGAATTGAATATTACACCGACCGAAGACTTGCTGAAATGGGAAAATATAATAAAAAATGCAAGTGTAGATAAAAATATACCTAAACAAAAAGCTAAATTATATTTATTTGATGAATATGAATATGAATCAAATGCAGATGATAATTTTATTGAAATAGTAATAGATTGTTATCCTGATAGGCTTCAATATAGTTTTTTAGTGGAATTATCAAATAAACTGGTAGCACAATATTCAAAAGACGATATAAAATCAATCAGTAAACATCTTTGGAGTGACATTTCTCAAATTAACCCATTATTAGATGGATTTAAGAGTGATAATATTTATTTAAATGAAGATGTGTACAAAATTAGATTATACAATTCATTTTCTGAGATTCTAAGGATTTTAAATGAAATTTCAACATTGAAATTAATAATTAATAAAATAAATTTTATTGATAAAATATCGTTTGAATTTATAAAATACATATTACTTTATGATAAATTCAGCGGTCAGATATACGTAGTAAACAGTCCGGAATGTTCAGAAATAGTTGAAATCGAAAAGTATTTTACTATAATTAAAAATCCGATGTAGTTTACTAAAATCAGGAAAAACATATTTGTATATTTTATATTATATGATATAATAAATACAATTAATGAAACAAAGACATATGTCTTTGTCTTAATGTATTTATTGAATCGTTGTGAAGCAGTTCGATTGGTAGCTTACACTCATGATATAATATATGTATATATGTGTTAAGTAATAAGAAAATAGGCAAATCCAAGGTAGGTGGATGAAATGGAAGATAAATTATTAATTAAAATTGCAATAGAGGCAAGAGAAAAATCATATAGTCCATATTCAAAATTTAAGGTAGGCGCAGCAGTATATACCAGAAGCGGCAGGATATTTACAGGTTGTAATATAGAATCAGCGGCATATTCACCGACAATATGTGCTGAAAGAGTGGCGGTATCAAAATGTATTTCAGAAGGGTACAGAGATATAGAGAAAATAGCAGTAGTCGGAAGTGATAAAAGTATCTCTTTTCCTTGTGGTGTATGCAGGCAATTTATACTTGAGTTTGGTAGAGATATAAAAATAATATGTGCAAAAAATATTGATACTTACAAAGTTTATACAATAGATGACCTTACTCCAAATAGCTTTGGACCGGACAGCTTAGAATAAAAATAAATAGCAGAAGCAAAATAGAGAGGAAATATAGAATGTTCAAGTCAGGATTCGTAACAATAATAGGAAGACCAAATGTGGGCAAATCGACACTCATGAATAGTATGATTGGTGAAAAAATATCAATAATGTCTGATAAGCCGCAAACAACAAGAAATAAAATCAAAACAGTTTATACAGATGAAGAATGCCAAATTATATTCCTGGATACTCCGGGAATTCATAAAGCAAAAAATCAACTCGGTGAGTTTATGAATACAGAGGTTGATGCTGCTTTGGAAGAAATGGATGTTCTTATAATGATTACAGATGAATTTAACAAAATAGGACCTGGAGATGAATATATATTAGAGAAAATTAAAGGTATTAAAGCAAAGAAAATTCTAATAATAAATAAAATTGATAAGTTTCAAATCGAAGATGTGTTTAAAATATCACAGAAGTTTGATGAATATAAAATTTTTGATGATATAATGCCTATTTCTGCATTAAAAAATATAGGGATAGACGGATTAATAAAAGTTATAAAAAAACATATGAAGCAAGGTCCGATGTATTTTCCGGAGGATTATATTACAGACAGACCTGAACGTTTTGTAGTATCGGAAATAATCAGAGAAAAAGCTCTCATGTATCTTCAAGATGAGGTTCCTCATGGAATTGCAATAGAAATAGAAGAAATGAAAGAACGTAAGGGAAAAAATTTAGTTGATATAAGAGCAAATATAATATGTGAAAAAAAATCTCATAAAAGCATTGTAATAGGACAAAACGGAAGAAAAATCAAAGGTATAGGAAAAAGTGCCCGTGAAGATATAGAGAAACTTTTAGGTAGTCAGGTTAATTTGCAGCTTTGGGTGAAAATATCCCAGGATTGGCGTGATAACAACTATCTCTTGCACTCGCTCGGATATGATAAAAAATGATATTTGAAGAAGAGGTTCTTATTTTAAAAGAAATTAAGTACAAAGAAAATGATAAGATACTTCATGCATTGTCAAAATCAAATGGCAAAATACAATTACTGTCAAGAGGATGCAAAAAAAACAATTCTAAACTCATAAATGTATCCCAATTATTTGCATATTCCAAATGCATATTATATAAAAGCAAGGATATGTATATAATTGACTCTGCCGAATTAATAGACAACTTCTATAATATCAGAAACAATATGGATGCATTTTTATATGGAAACTATATATTAGAGCTGGTAAGTTATGTAACACAAGAAAATGATGTGGATTACAAAATGTTTTATATGACAATTGAAATGCTTCGATGTCTATCTCAATTTAACAAAGATTTTGAAAAATTAACAGCAGCATACGAATTAAAGCTGATATCAATGTTAGGTTATAAACCGGATTTAAATCACTGTATATCGTGCGGAGCAAATCTAAAACCAAATTCCCGATTTTCTATTGCAGAAGGTGGATTTTATTGTATGAAATGCGAAAAATATGGTAGTGGTATAAATATGGAATATAATGAAATACTAACATTACAAAGAATTTTAAAATCTAAATTCGAAGATATCAGCTCAATAGATAATATTAATATTAAAATATTGAATATTATAAGAAATTATTTATTCTATCATATAGGTAAAGATAATTTTATAACTTTAAAGCTGTTGTGAGAAATTAAGATTACAAATTATAAACATTAATAGAGGAAGGAAAATTGATATGGATATGAATAGTGATGAAAAATTAAAAAAAATTGATGAAATAGTTAACCGAACATATGTAAGCTATGAAACAGCTAAAAAGGCATTGGAAGATGCGGATGGTGATGTTTTAGAGGCAGTTATTTTAATTGAAACCAAGAATAAGAGCTTTAATACAAGTGATGCAAAAATGAAAGGTGAACAAATTTTAGAAGAAATAAAAAAAATATTGAAAAAAGGAAATGCAACTAAAATTACAATAAAGAAAAATAATGAAACAATAGTTAATATACCTGTAACAGCTGGAGTAGTCGGAGTTGTTTTAGCACCACTCTTGGCTACAGCAGGAGTTACTGTTGCACTTTTGACACAATGTTCTGTTGAGATACTTCAAGAAGATGGAAATGTAATTGATGTTAACGAGAAGGTTGAAAAAAGTATGAACAGTGTAAAAGAAACAGCCGAAGAAGTTAAAAATACTGTTTCAGAAGGTGCCGAAAATGTAAAAAATACTGTTTCGGAAGGTGCTGAAAATATTAAAAATTCCTTTGATAAATTTTAAATCAACAAAGGAAAAGTTCTTGACACATTAAATATAATTTGGTAAATTATATTTATATTGTGACTGTGACAGAGAAGAGTAGTCTATAGATTATTTGCAGAGAGTCAGAGGTGGTGGAATCTGATATTATATATAGATGAAAGGAGCTCTTGAGTCGATTTTTATTAAGAGGATAAGGCATGCCTTATCAAATAGGGTGGAACCGCGGAATTAATCTTTCGTCCCTATATGGGATGAAGGATTTTTTTATTTACTTAAAAGTACATCTAAAAATTTATACGTCCTTAGAATATTTTATTACAAATAGGAGGAAGCTATGGCTAAAAATGAAAAAAGCAAATTAGAGAAATTTGTTTCTTTATCAAAATCAAGAGGTATAATATTTGCGGGGTCGGAAATTTATGGAGGCTTAGCGAACACTTGGGACTACGGTCCTCTAGGTGTAGAAATAAAAAATAATGTTAAAAAAGCATGGTGGAAGAAATTTGTTCAAGAAAGTCCATACAATGTGGGGCTTGATTCGGCAATACTTATGAACCCTACAACATGGGTTGCATCCGGACACGTTGGAGGGTTCAGCGATCCGCTCATGGATTGTAAAGAATGCAAGTCCCGTTTTAGAGCGGACAAGTTGATTGAAGATTATATGGCAGAAAATAATCAGGAACAAGTTGTTGATGGTTGGTCAAATGAAAAGATGGAAGAGTACATATCAGAAAACAAATTAGTTTGTCCTGATTGCGGCAAAGCAAACTTTACCGGAATCAGACAATTTAATTTAATGTTTAAAACATTTCAAGGTGTAACAGAAGATTCAAAGTCAGAGATATTCCTAAGACCGGAAACTGCTCAAGGGATATTTGTCAACTTTAAAAATGTTGCTCGCTCTACCAGAAAGAAAATCCCTTTTGGTATAGGGCAAATAGGCAAATCTTTTAGAAATGAAATAACTCCTGGAAATTTCACATTTAGAACAAGAGAATTTGAGCAGATGGAGCTTGAATTTTTCTGTAAACCCGGCGAAGATTTAGAGTGGTTTAATTATTGGAAAGAATATGCTATGAATTGGCTTTTAAATCTGGGAATGACAAAAGAAAATGTCAGATTCAGAGACCATGAGCAAGCTGAATTATCTCATTACAGTAACGCAACATCAGATATAGAATATTTATTTCCATTTGGTTGGGGAGAGTTATGGGGTATTGCAGACAGAACGGATTTCGATTTAAAAGCACATATGAATACATCTGGCGAAGATTTATCATATCAAGATCCTGTTACAAATGAAAAATATGTTCCATATTGTATAGAACCTTCGCTAGGAGCAGACAGGGTAATGTTGGCACTGATGCTTGATGCATACAATGAAGAAAAATTAGAAGATGGCACAGATAGAATAGTATTTAAGCTGCATCCGGCATTGGCACCGTTTAAAGCAGCCGTATTTCCTTTAACCAAAAAGTTGAACGAACAAGCTCAGGAACTTTATTCTAATCTGCAAAAACATTTCAATGTAGATTACGATGATGCAGGAAGTATAGGAAAAAGATATAGAAGACATGATGAAATAGGAACACCGTACTGTATAACATTTGACTTTGATTCACTGGAAGATAATTCAGTAACTGTAAGAGACAGAGATACAATGCAACAGGAAAGAATAAAAATTGACGATTTAATTAATTTTATAAACGAAAAAATAAAATTCTAAAACAATAGCAGAACTTTGGGAGAACAATAGCAGAATGATATGAGAACAATCGTTCTGCCGTTGTTCCTCAACTGTTTTACCTATCGTTCAATGAAAGAGGGGATTTACATAAAACTTTCGGATAGACAAAACATGATTATTAAAATAATAGAAGAAGAACAACCAATTACAGGTGAGTCCATTGCAGATAAAATTGGTCTTACGAGGGCCACTTTAAGACCTGATTTAGCTGTTCTCTCTATGTGTGGTATGATTGATGCAAAACCAAAAGTAGGATATTTTTTATCAAATAAAAAAGGCAATAAAGATATTTTAGAAAAATTGTCTTCTATTAAAATATCTGATATAAAATCTCTGCCTGTGGCAGTTACAGAGTCAACCTCTGTATATGATTCAATTGTAACAATCTTTTTAGAAAATGTAGGAACTTTATTTGTTGTAGAAAAAGATATTTTAAAAGGAGTTATATCCAGAAAAGATTTATTGAAAGCTACGATGAGCGGAGGGGACTTGAGTGCTATACCAGTCGGTGTAATAATGACCAGAACCCCTAAAATTGTTTGCTGTACCGAAGAGGAAAATGTAATAAGTGCAGCTGAAAAAATTATAGATAATGAAGTGGATTGTCTTCCTGTTGTAGAAATTTTATCAGGCGGCAGAATGAAGGCAATCGGCAGAATATCAAAAACTAATATAACAAAAGTTATATTGGATATATCTAAATAAGGAGTGTCATCATGGATATAATCGATAAGATGGGAAAAATAAATATATATGCCGTATCGGATTCTATGGGTGAAACTTCCGAACAGGTGGCTAAAGCAGTTATAAAACAGTTTGATATTGCAAACTTTGAGATAAAAAGAGTTCCATATGTGAATGATATAGAAACAATAGATAAATTAATATTGAAAGCGTCAAAAGAAAATTCCTTTATTGTATTTACGATAGTTGTTGAAGAACTCAGAAATTATATTGTTGAAAAAGCTTATGAAAATAACGTAAGTGCAGTAGACGTAATGACTCCGGTCCTTCTTCCGCTTATAAAACAACTTGGACTTGCCCCAAAAAGAGAACCGGGATTGCTTAGAAAGTTAGATGATAAATATTTTAAAAAAGTTGAAGCAATTGAATTTGCAGTAAAATATGATGATGGAAAAGATACAAGAGGAATACTTCTTGCAGATATTGTTCTGATAGGAGTATCAAGGACATCAAAAACGCCCTTATCCATGTATTTGGCGAATAAAAATTTAAAAGTTGCTAACATACCATTAGTTCCGGAAGTTAGTCCGCCTGATGAACTGAACCTTATATCTTCCAAGAAAATTATTGGTTTGGTTATAGATAATGAACATTTGAACAAGATAAGAAAAGAAAGACTGAAAGCAATGGGATTAAAGGATACGGCAAATTATGCAAATATGGAAAGGATTTTTCACGAATTAGAATATTCTCAGCAGATAATGAAGAAATTAAATTGTAAAATTATTGATACCACAAATAAAGCTGTTGAGGAAACAGCCAGTATAATACTTGATTATATTGATGACAATAAATAAACAGAAACAAAAATATGTGTTAAGTTTAATGAGAAGGGTGATGTTATGAATATAAGAGAAACCTATGAATCATTTGAATTAGAACATTTATCTCCAAAAGCTGCAAAAAGCAAATATTCAAAAGGAAGAAAATATGAAGAAGTACCATGCGAAATTAGAACTGATTATCAGCGTGACAGAGACAGAATAATTCATTCTAAGTCTTTTAGGAGACTTAAACACAAAACTCAAGTATTTTTATCTCCTGAGGGAGATCATTACAGAACACGATTGACTCATACATTAGAAGTTTCACAAATTTCAAGAACAATAGCGAGAAGTTTAAAATTAAATGAGGATTTAACTGAAGCTATTGCGCTCGGCCATGACTTGGGACACACTCCTTTTGGTCATACGGGAGAAAGGATTTTAAATCAATTGGTTGATTCAGGCTTTAAACATAACGAACAAAGCCTAAGGGTAGTTGATTTTCTGGAAATTAGAAATGGCAACCAAGGATTAAATCTTACATTCGAAGTAAGAGATGGTATCCTAAACCATCCGCTCAAGTACAGTCCGGCTACACTTGAAGGACAGATAGTGAGCATATCTGATAGAATAGCTTATATAAATCATGATATTGATGATGCGCAAAGAGCTAATATTATAACAAAAAATCAAATACCGGAAAAATATTTAGATTTAGTAGGGCATACTCATGGAACCCGAATTAATACGATGATAGTTGATGTAATTGAAAACAGCAAGAATCTGGATAAAATAAAGATGAGTGAAGAAATATCAGAATGTACTGCTGAACTTCGAGATTTTTTGTTTAAAAATGTTTACTTTAATAAAATTGCTAAAAGCGAGGACGAAAAAACTACTTTTATAATTGAAAAAATTTTTGAATATTATGTAAAACACTTTGATTTATTGCCTGAATTCTATTTGAAAATATATGATGAGAACAGCTTTACTAAAAATGAAATAATTAAAGATTATATTGCAGGCATGACGGATAGATACGCTATGAAAATTTTTGAAGATATATATATACCTAAGCCATGGAAACGGTAATTTTATTAAAAATTTATTAATATATAAAATAATTATTGACAATTATATACAAAAATGATACAATTCATTTTCAATGTAAGGATAATGGTGATGTTATGCACTATAGATTAGATTCCGATGTAATTCAACGAATTACAGATGCAAATGATATTGTGGACTTAATAGAAGAATTTTTACCATTAAAGAAGGCAGGGGCTAATTTTAACACCAATTGTCCTTTTCACAAGGAGAAGACCCCTTCCTTTGTTGTGTCTCCGGAAAAGCAAATTTACCACTGCTTTGGTTGCGGTGAAACAGGAGATAGTATTAAATTTCTTATGAAATATAAGAATTATACTTTTGTTGAAGCAGCAGAATTTCTCGCAAGGAGAGCGGGCATTATATTGGAAGAAATAAAAGGATCAAATATGCAAAATGAAAATAAGCTCTTGTCTGACAAGCTTTACAAAATTAACAGGGAAGCTGCAACTTATTTCTATAATAATTTAAAAAAACAGTCACATGCCTTGCAATATTTGAATTCAAGAAAAATAGATTATAATGTAATAAAAATGTTTGGAATTGGATATGCTAATGCCGAATGGGATAATTTACTAAAACATTTATTGGAAAAAGGGTATAAAAAAGAAGAAATTCAAAAAACAGGACTTATTATTAAGGTAGAAAATAAGGACAGATATTATGATAGATTCAGAAATAGAATTATTTTTCCTATATTTGATGTAAAAAAGAGAATCATAGGATTTGGCGGCAGAGTTTTGGATAATTCAATGCCTAAATACCTTAATTCACCTGAAAGCATTATTTTTAATAAAGGATATAATCTATACGGAATTAATATAGCTAAGGAATCAGCAAATGATAAAAGTTTCTATTTAGTTGAAGGGTATATGGATGTAATAAAGATGCACGTACATGGGTATAATTCAGCAGTAGCAGCTTTAGGTACATCTTTAACTGAGAATCAAATAAAATTAATGAAAAGATATTCCAAGAATTATTATGTTGTATTTGACTCCGATGAAGCAGGTCAAAAAGCCGCACTTAAAGCTATGAATATGTTTAAAAGAAATAATCTTGATGCCAAAGTTATTATCATTCCTGATGCAAAAGACCCAGATGAATTTTTAAACAAATATGGAAAGACAAAATTTGACAAATTAGTTCAAAATTCTTTGGATTATTATAGCTTTTTAGAATTTTATTATAAAAAATATTATGAAAATTCTAATAAAGTTGAATATATAAATAAATTTTTTGATAACATAGTAAACGTAAATAGTGAAATAGAGAAAGAACTTATTTTAGAAAAGTTATCTATAAAAATGGGGGTATCAAAAGAATCTATAATAAAAGAGTATAATAAAAAAAATATGAAACAAAAAACTTTTGTTAAAAATGCACAGTTGCCTGAACATAGAGTTCAGGTTGAAAAAATTACTACATCACATGAAGTGGAGCTAATTAAATTAATAATTTATAATAATGATTTTGCCGTGTATCTAAAAGAGATAGTTAATGAAGATACCTTTAAGGACTTGGATTACTATAACATTTTTAAAAAAATATATGAATACAAATGTGCAAATCAAAGTATAAACAGAGATAGCTTAAAAGAAATCATAGATGATAAAATGGATGTAAGTGTTTTTGTGCAAGATGAAGAGGTTGATTATAATAATTTAGAGGCTTTATTTAAGGATTGTATGAAAAGACTTAAAATAAAATATTATGAAAAGAAAAGGACAATTCTAAGTAATAATATTAAGCAATCTGATGATATTATTGAAAATAACGCAATTATGAATGAGATTTTTAGCCTCGCTAAAAAAATTAAATCAACTAAAGAGGAGGTTTGCTAACCCATGAACGAAACTAAAAATATTTCTACAAATTTGGAAAATGAATCTGATAAGAATTCAGAAGTATTGCAGAAAATTGAGTCTATAAAGAATAAACTGATAGAAAAAGGTAAGAAAAATGGATTTATAACGTATAAAGAAGTTATTAGATCTTTTGAAAAATTGGATATAAACCCTGAATTTATAGATGATTTTTATAAAACAATAGAAGATAATGACCTTGAAATCCTAGGATTTCAAGATGATATGATATTAGAAAAAGTAGAAGACGATATAGAAGCCGAACTAAAGGATGACCCGGAGTTTATAGTTACTCAAAGTGATGATGACATATTGAAAGGAATCAACATAGACGATCCGGTTAGAATGTATTTAAAAGAAATAGGAAAAGTTCCATTGCTTTCAGCAACAGAAGAAATTGAACTTGCAAAGCTTATGCAAGAAGGTGATATTGAAGCAAGAAAAAGACTGGCAGAAGCTAATCTTAGGTTGGTTGTAAGTATTGCTAAAAGGTATGTCGGTAGAGGCATGTTGTTTTTAGACCTTATACAAGAAGGTAATCTGGGACTAATAAAAGCAGTTGAAAAGTTTGATTATACAAAAGGTTTTAAATTTAGTACTTATGCCACATGGTGGATTAGGCAGGCTATAACCAGGGCAATTGCTGATCAAGCAAGAACAATAAGAATACCTGTTCACATGGTTGAAACAATAAATAAATTAATTAGAATTAAAAGACAGCTTTTACAAGAATTAGGACGAGATGCAACCCCTGAAGAAATAGCGCTGGAAATGGAAATGGAACCCGAAAAGGTTAGAGAAATACTTAAAATTGCCCAGGAGCCGGTATCTTTAGAAACTCCTATAGGAGAAGAGGAAGACAGCCATTTAGGTGATTTTATACCTGATGATGAAGTTCAGGCCCCATCTGATGTTGCAACATTCACACTTCTCAGAGAGCAGCTTTCGGTTGTGCTTCACACCTTAACAGATAGAGAGCAAAAGGTATTGAGGTTAAGATTTGGTTTAGACGACGGCAGAGCCAGAACGTTGGAAGAGGTTGGCAAGGAATTTGAAGTAACGAGGGAAAGAATCAGGCAAATAGAAGCAAAAGCTCTTAGAAAGTTGAGACATCCAAGCAGAAGCAAAAAACTAAAAGACTATCTGGAATAACAATTGGAAAGCAATAGACAGCAATTGGAGAACGGTGATAGAACAATTGTAAATTATGAGGGACGGTTCATAGCCGTCCCTTTTTTATAAAAAAGGAAAATGATATGAATAGATTAGAAGCAATTAAATCGATGGTTACAAAATGTTGTATTGTTGCCGATATTGGGACAGACCATGGCTATGTAGCTGAAATGCTGCTTAGAGATAATACAGCTGAAAAAGTTATAGCAACAGATTTAAATAGCGGACCATTAAATAGAGCAATAGAATATTTAACATCTAAAAACTTAGAAGAGCAATGTGATTTTAGGCTGGGGAGCGGCTTGACAGTTCTAAATGAATCTGAGGCAGATACTATAATTATAGCAGGCATGGGCGGTGAATTAATAAGAGATATTCTAGATACTTCAATAGGAATTTCCAGAAGAGCGAAAGAACTTGTTTTACAACCAATGACAGCTATAGATAAGCTTAGAAGATATTTGGCGGAAAATGATTTTATAATTATTGATGAAAGTATCGTTAAAGAATTTCATCATTTTTATTTTATAATAAAGGCTGAACCTCGTATAAATGAAAGTAATGATGAAAGAAAAATTGAAAATGATGAGATGTTTTACGAAATAAGTAAACCTCTTTTAGAGAAAAAAGATAAAATAATGGGCGAATATCTCAACAAAGTAATATTTACGAATAACTCGATTATATTTAATTTGGAAAAGCAAAACAATTCAGAATATGACGACAAAATTAATAATTTAAAATTTAAAAACAATAAAATTATGGAGTTGAAGAAAAAATATGAAATTTAATGATATAATTAATTTGTTAATTAAAGATATTAGAATGAAGCCACAGGAAAATTGGGATAACAGCGGTTTACAAATTGGAAATTTAAACAGTGATATAAAAAATGTAATGATTACATTAGATTTGGACAAAGAGGCAGTTCGTGCTGCAATTGAAAATAAAACTGATTTAATTATTACCCATCATCCTTTTATATTCAATCCAATAAAATCAATAGACTTTAATACATATGACGGTGAAATAATAAAAGATTTAATTAAAAATAATATAAACTTATATAGTATGCATACAAGTTTTGATATGGCCGAATATGGGGTTAACCATGTTCTTGCAAAAAAACTTGGTATAGAAACCTTTGACGTACTTCATAATATAAATGACAGTTTGAATAATCCATATGGATATGGAGGAGTATCTGATATTAAGAAGACAAATATTGTAAAATATGCTGAATTTGTGAAAGATGCATTGAACTGCAAAAATCTTAAGCTGTACTGCAATGATAGAAATAAAATTATTGCCAGAGTAGCGTTTTGCGGAGGAAGCGGAAGCGAGTTTATTCAAGATGCAATTAAGAATAAAGCAGATGTCTATATAACCGGTGATATTAAGTATCATCAGGCACAAGATGCATTAAAAAACGATTTATTAATTATTGATGCAGGACATTTTTACACTGAATTTCATTCATTGGACAATATAAAGACGTCTTTGGAAAAAATCAGTAATTTAAATATTATTATGTTAAATAAAAATACAGTAGAAGAAATTTTAATATAATAAATACATAAAAATATGAAGCAAAGACTTAAGTCCTTGCCTGATATGTATTTATTGTATCTTGTGAAGCAAGCCGGTTGGCGGCTTGTATTGATGATATAACAAAATATAAAGTCAGAGCTTAATAATTAGGAGTATAATATGAAAAAGAGTTATGAATATATGAGAGTTGCTGTTGCTGTACCTAAAATAAAGATTGCAGATACCGAGAGCAATGTGGAAGAAATACTATCTATTGTAAAAAAATCTGTTTTAGAAAAGGATACAAGAGTTATTATATTTCCGGAATTATGCATTACCGGTTATACATGTGCAGATCTATTTAATCAAAAAACATTAATAAAAAGTTCTGAAGATGCACTTAATTATCTTTTATGTGAAACTAAAGACTTAAATATAGTTATTGCAGTCGGAATGCCTATTAAAGCCGATAACCAACTATTTAATTGTGCAGTATTAATTAAGAATGGAACCATTTTAGGAGTTGTCCCAAAGACCTATATTCCAAATTATAATGAATTTTATGAGAAAAGGTGGTTTGCCTCATCAACCTCCAGAATTAGCGATAATATAAATTTATGCGGACAAAAAGTACCTTTTAGTGAAAACTTATTATTTAAAGATACACTATCAGCATTGTGTATTGGAGTAGATGTATGCGAAGATTTGTGGGTTAATATTCCTCCAAGTTCATATCATACCTTGTATGGAGCTAATTTAATTATAAATCCTTCAGCAAGCAATGAAACGATAGGTAAGCCGGAATATAGAAGAGATATGGTTAAAATGCAATCAGCAAAATGCATTACAGCTTATGCATATTCTTCTGCCGGAGAAACCGAAAGTACTACAGATGTCGTTTTTTCGGGTCATGCCCTGATAGCAGAAAATGGTGCATTGCTGAAAGAAGAGAGATTTCCGGATGAAAACAATATAATATATGCAGATATTGACATTGAAAAACTTACGAATGAAAGAATAAAATTTAATTCATACATGGGAAGAAACGAAAAAAGAGATTATCAATATGCAGAATTTAGTTTGGGGTACAATGAAAATTTAGAACTTGAACGATTTATTGATGCAAAACCTTTTGTTCCTTCTGATAAAGAAGAAAGATTTAATAGATGTAAGGAAATTATCAATATACAGGCAACCGGACTATATCAAAGATTGTTAAAAATAGGGGTAAATAAAGCTATAATAGGAATTTCCGGAGGGTTAGACAGTACGTTGGCTTTAATTGTAACTGTTGAAGCCTTTAAAAAACTGAAAGCGCCCTTTGATGGTATAATCGCGGTTACAATGCCAGGTTTTGGAACAACAGGGAGAACATATCAAAATGCGCGTACACTTATGAAGGAACTGGGTGTCACTACAAAAGAAATATCTATTAAAGATGCTTGTATTCAGCATTTTAATGATATAGACCATGATGTGGATACTCATGACATTACATATGAAAATGTTCAGGCGCGGGAGAGAACTCAAATTCTTATGGATTTATCAAACAAAGAAGGCGGAATAGTTGTTGGAACCGGAGATTTGTCAGAATTAGCCCTTGGTTGGTGCACATATAACGGAGACCAGATGTCTATGTATGGAGTCAATTCAAGTATACCTAAAACATTAGTCAGATATTTGGTAAAGTGGTATGCTGATGAAGTAACAACAGGTGATATTAAAGAAGCTCTGCTTGATGTATGTGATACGCCGGTCAGCCCTGAACTGCTTCCACCTGATAAGGATGGTAACATTCAACAATTTACGGAGAAAACAGTTGGTTCCTATGATTTAAATGATTTCTTTTTATTTAACATGCTTAGAAACGGATATGAACCTGAAAAGATATATTATCTGGCAAATATAGCATACAAAGAAGCATACACAAGAGACGTAATTTTAACAACTCTCAGAAATTTCTACAAAAGATTTTTTACTCAGCAATTTAAACGTTCATGTATGCCAGATGGTGTAAAAGTAGGCTCTGTATCCTTGTCACCAAGAGGTGATTGGAGAATGCCAAGCGATGCGTCATACAATTTATGGCTAAAAAAATTAGAAAATTTGTCTTAAAATAATGAGATTATAAAAAACACTCGCAATTGACGAGTGTTTTTTGATTCGTTTTGGTGAGTAAATACATAAGCCGAGTTCTGTATTAAACAATCATCTATCTGTGTTTACTGTTGCCAGTAAACTTTAGCGACCTACCATTTGGACTGTGACGAGCAGCCACTCCAAGGTCCGTTCTTGGTCTTGCTCCAGGTGGGGTTTACATAGCCAATTAGTCGCCTAATTGCTGGTGAGCTCTTACCTCGCCTTTCCATCCTTACCACTAAAAGTGGCGGTTTCTCTCTGTTGCACTATCCTTAAGGTTGCCCTCACTGGGTGTTATCCAGCACCTTTGCTCTATGGAGCTCGGACTTTCCTCATGTATCTCTACATGCGATTGTATAACTTACTCCATGATATAATACAACATATATACGAAAATGTCAACCTGCATTTTCTATTTGATTTGTTCATCATTACACAACTCTGTAGATCTGTTCATTACAAATTTTTTGATTATTATCAGTATTGATATAAATATCATTGCAGCTGCTATTATCCATAATGAAGGTATCGAAATATAATTTATTATAATACTATTTATAAAGGAACCTGACAATGCACCTAACTGAAATATCAGTGAATTGACTGACAGCGTTGATGCCCTTACTTCACCGGGAATTTCGCTGTTTAAAATAACACTTTCAGGAATGTTGGCCATTCCTAAAAATAAATATATTAAAGAATAAGACACAATAAACATAGTTACGTTTAATTGAAAGGACATGACAATTACAGATGAAGCAAGTACAGAACGAAGTATAATGTACATCTTTTTAATATTAAAGTTAAATTTATCGATAAGTTTTTCAGATAAAATGCTGCCTAAAATACTGGTTGTAAAGTATAAAAATGTTATGACTCCAAGAAGCCAAAGAAGGTCATCATCCGGAAGTAATGAAACGAAGTGTGGCTGCCAATATGTTTCAACTGAAAGCAAGAAAAATCCTGTTGAAAAAGCAGATACCAAAATACATTTTATTACGGAATTTTTCATAACAACAGAAGAACTATCTTTGATTTGCTGTTTTATTGATATATGCTTTCTTACTTCGGTCTTTGCATTTTCTTTTATAAATAAAATAGAAAGTACTGCAACAATAAAAGTTAACAATAATTTGAAGATTAAATTTAAATCAAATACACCAAAGCTTGGAAACAAAACGGCTGAGATTTTAGGAAGAAAACCTCCTGCTAAAGCACCGGATGACAATCCTAATGAATCTAAAATAGATAAACGTGTAGTGATGTTATGCAGCTTATCTTTACCGTATTCATCAATGTAAGAATCGATGAACAAAGCATCAAATGAACCGGAAGACAAAGCCCTGCTTAATCCATACAGTATTATTCCAAAGCATAAAACAATAACACCATGACTTATAAAAATAATAGAAAAGCCTATTATTGAAATAGTTAATGAAATGCAAAATGTTTTTTTTCTACCAGCAACATCGGCCAAAATTCCTGTTGGCAGCTCAAATACTACTACAGTTAGAGAATATATCCCCATCAATATAGATATGTTGCTCAATGAAGCCCCCTTGTCAATAAGTAATAAGCTTAATACCGGTACAGTTAACCCTGTGGAAAAGGAGTTAAGCAAAACTATTAATGAATATAGTTTTATTCTCATTATTTTAATTTCTCCACTTGTTCACCCGCTAAGTCTGATCTATATGCAATTAAAGCATACTCAAATGGGTGAGTATTTGAAGCTGATTTTGAATGGGCTTTAATAAAATTGCTTATTATGTCATATAATTCATTAGATTCTTCATTAGTTAAATGTAAAACTCCGGATAAAACATCTGCAATTTTATTACCTTTGTTAAATTCATCAGTCAACAAATCCCTGTAATTTTTAATTAGTTTCTGGTAACCGTCGTATGTTTCATATATCATATTTCTGGTTAAAATATCACGTTCATCCGATAAATCATCATTTATGTCTTGACCTAAACTAATTGTTTTGTCAGTTAATTTCAGGTAATTTGCTGTGATACCATTTATAACTTCACTATAATCAGGTTTGATTATATCCAGTAGTTCTAATTGCTTTATATGATGACGTGCCGAAGATGGTGATATATTTAATTTGTCTGCAATATGTTTTGATGTAACAGATTTACCTTCAATACGCATGAGCTTAATTATTTTTTGTCTGATAGGTGACATTATAATTTTAAGTTCCTTATCTGTTTTAATAATAATTTTATTATTTTTCATAAATACCTCCTAATTTACATTACAATAATTGTAACATTACATTAACTGTAATGTCAAGAAAAATAATAATTTATAAAAAAATAGAGCACCTGATGCGCTCTGTTTTTTCAAAAACTGTTTACAATTCAAATTTTAATTAGATTTTTACTTGTGAAGTATAGGAGATATTCTTTTATATATCAACAAAGTTATGGCTGATACAACAACACCCTTTAAAATGTTAAAAGGTACAACTGCATATAATATGAGAGTTTTTAAATTTGTAATCAATGGGTTTAAAGCGCTTCCCATGTCAATAAATGCTTGGATCGGCATGCCAAAAACTTTCGCATACACAGGTAATAATAAATAGTAATTTAATAGTGCGCCTACTACTGTAAGAGTTAGAGTTCCTATAACCATTCCTAAAATTGCGGTTTTAGTGCTTTTGTGATGCTTATAAATATAACCTGCCGGCATTATTAAGGCACATCCTATTAAAAAGTTTGCCACTTCACCAACTCCGCCGGTAACAGTTCCATTTAACACAAAATTTAATAGTATTTTAATAAATTCAATTGTCATTCCGGCTATAGGCCCCATTGCAAAAGCACCTACTAAAACAGGAATTTCACTAAAATCCAACTTATAGAAATTAGGTGCAAACCATAAAGGCATTTCCATAAGCATCAACACGCCGGCTACTGCCGATAGTGCAGCAATTTTTGTTAATGTTTTTACATAATTTCTTTCTTTTAAAACTAATTCATTTTTCATTTCTTCCTCCTTGTGCTACAGCACTATTTAAAGATTACGAGAGGAATTGTGGTTGACCTACTTTTATTTTTAAGAAAAAACTCTGAAAAATAGGTTTAGGGCACACACAAAAATACCTCTGAAATCTTCAGAGGCTTGATATCGATGGAATAATCACTTGCTTAAGTAAGTAAAAGCTCTTCTACCATCCAGACTTTACTGTCGGTATTGGAATCTCACCAATTCAACCTTTCGGCTCGCGGACTATAACCGCCGGTAGGGAATTTCACCCTGCCCTGAAGAATTTACATTTTTATTATAACACGAATTCTCTGTTTGTAAAGTAGTTTTTCAAATTATTTAGAATTTTTGTTATAAAATTATCAACATAAATTATTGTTTTTCGTTTAATTAAAATAGATTAAAAATCTTATCATATTTTTCTATATTCATAATATTATAGATTAAGGGACAAGATACCAAACTAAATACAAGGGGGATGAAAGAGTTAATGAACAACATACTTAAGCTTTTGTGCAGCAATATTAAAAATATTGTATTAAGTCACATTAGCTTTTTTGAAGATAACGCATTTGAAATCAGATTGAGAATAAACAGTCCTGTAGAGATTAAAAGTGTAAGTGGAAATTACTTTCTTGACTTAAATAAGAAATCCGGAAGTTTTAATGATAGTTATTATTTAGTCAAAAAAAGTGATATTGAAGATACTGTAGCAAAACTTACACTAAATTCAATACATGCATTCGAAAGAGAGATGCAAAGCGGATACATTACAATAGCAGGTGGTCATAGAGTAGGGATTGGCGGTGATTGCGTATATGAAAAAGATAATTTCAGTGGATTTAAACATATTACATCTTTAAATATAAGGATTGCCAGAGAGTTTAGGGGATGTTCAGCGAAATACATGAAATATTTTGTTGGTAATAACAGAATATTTAACACACTTATTGTAGGACCTCCGCTATCTGGAAAAACAACTTTGATACGAGATATAGCGGGATATTTAAGCGATGGCATCAAGGAATCAAATTTTGAAGGATGCGACATTACAATAATCGATGAAAGAGGTGAAATTTCATCAATGTATAATGGCATACCTCAGATGTATGTAGGAAAGAGAACTGATATATTAGCATATTGTATGAAAAGAGAAGGGTTTGCAATGAGTATTCGTGCGTTATCTCCAAGAGCAATAATTTCAGACGAGCTTGGGTCTAAAGATGATTTTGAGATAATACAATACGCTTTGAAAAGCGGTGTAAACATTATAACTACAGCACATGGATATGATATTGAAGACGTTAAACGAAATATATATTTAAAAGATATTATAGAAAATAATTTTTTTGAACGAATAATAATATTAAATAATAGCAGATGCCCTTCTAAAATTAAACAAGTTTATGATTCTACTATGAATAGGATGATTTTTGATGATAGAGCTTAAAATAATTATATTTTTTTTAACCATTATTTCCGTAAGATTAATATTTAAGTATGTTATTGATATTGGTGATAAAAAAATAGTTAAAATGAAAGAATTTATTGACTTTGTAGAATACATGAGGATATATTCGTGTGACATGAAAATGTCACTAGAGGAAATATTGCTTAAATATAACTATAAAAGTGAGCAGTTTAAAGGTATATGCTATCGACTTCTGGAAGAAATAACAAATGACAGTGTAATGAAAAGCAATAAAAAGCACTTTTTAAATTATATTGAGAGTAATGCTATGACACCGGTAGATTTTAATTCCGCTTTTGCAAATATAATAGATTATTATGGGAATACATACTCGGATGTTTTAGATAAAAAATTAGTTTTTACAATAGAGGATATGACAAATGAAATGAAAAAATACGAAGGCATTCATATAGGGAAAAAGGATTTGTACAATAAAATATCTGTTTTGTTTGGATGTCTGGCAGCTGTAATTTTAATTTAGAAAGGGGTTAATAAATATGAACATGGATATTGATATTATTTTCAAAGTTGGAGCAATAGGTATATTAGTTGCAGTATTCAATCAGATTTTATCTAGGACAGGTAGGGACGAGCAGGCGATGTTTATTACTTTAGCAGGTGTTATAGTTGTTATGGCTCTAATTGTCAATATGATGAACGACTTATTCGTGGAGGTAAAAACAATTTTTAACTTATATTGATGAAGGGGATGGCTATGATACTTACTAAAATAATATTTGTCGCTTTAATTACAATAATTTTAAGCATTACAATTTCAAAAATTAATCCAGAATTCAAAGTTTATATAACCGTGATATTTGGTCTTTTGGTCATATTTATTTTATTCAATCAAATGAAAGATAATTTAGCCGGTTTTATTAGTATATTTAATAAATATGATATAAAGGTTGATAATTTTAACATAATATTAAAAATTGTAGGCATAGCGTATATATGTGATTTTATTTCTCTTCTTTGCAAGGATTTAAATTATGAATCTATAGGAAAAAAAATCGAAATGGCGGGGAAAGTAGTAATTTTAATTTATTCATTTGACGTAATAAAAATATTTATAGACCAAATTCTGCTTCTCGTGAATGGGTGATAAAATGAAAACAAAAGTCAAAATAAATATGAAAACAAAAGTTATTATATTATTTACTATTTTTATAATTTTTAACACAATATACGCATTTGGTGATGAAACTAATTATATAAACAAAGCTGTCGATGAAATACCAACGGATGATCTGGAGAATTATTTGAAATATAACAATTCATATTTCAGCGACAAGAATATCGATATAAAAAGTTTAATTCAAAATGCTTTTAAAGGGAGGCTTGATATTAGCTTAAAGGATTATGTATTGTATGAAATCCAAAAGGAACAAGGATTTTTCAAAGATATTTTAAAAACCTGTGCAAATGTTTTGGTTATTTGCTTACTTTTGACAATTATAAATTATTTTTCAGATGAAATAAATAATCAGAGCGTTTCAAATATAGTTGTGTTTTTCTCTGTAATAATTATTTTCACAATTGTTCTAAAAGATGTTAACATCCTTAAAGATATATTGAAAAATGATTTTGTTAAGTTTAAAACTGTTACAGAGAATATAAACGGATTATTTTTAGCAGCAATGCTTACATTTGGAAAATTAAGCATTTTGCAATTCTTTCAGACATACATGAACTACATAATAGGAATTACAACACAGCTTGTATATAATTTCACCGATATAATGACAGTAATTATTATTTCAGTGGTTTTAATAAACAATGTAAGCAAATTAATAAATGCACAACTTTTATTTAAGTTCTTAAAAAAGGGTACTTTATTAATTTTAACAGGATATATAATTATTGTTGTCATAAATTTTTCCGTACAAGGATATATATTATATAAAACAGATAATATTTTCATTACTTCAATAAAGGCTTTATCACCATCTTCCATACCTTTTATAGGAAGTGCAGTCACTAATTTCTTTGGTGTCTTTTTCAAAAGTTTGCTTATGATTAAGGATGTTTTAGGAATTATACTTATAGTATTTATACTCTCAGCATTTGGAGGATCATTGATAAAAATTTTCGCTGTTTTTATAATGTACAAAGTAACATCTGTTTTGGTAGAACCAATAAATGAAAATGTATCTAAATTGATATATGAAATGTCAGATATCTTTTACATTTACCTTTTATGTATGGTTACTCCAATTATTATTGTTACTGTATATTATTCAATTTTACTAAATTATTTAAATAATATTTTTGGGTAGCCTATGAAAAATACTATAATTAACATATTAATTTTTATTTTAATGTTCAATTTAATAATGATAATTTTTCCGGAAGGAAAGACGCAGAAATATTGTAAATTAACTATAAAGATATTTATTATCATCTATATTATAAACAATATTTTCTTTAAGGGCAGCATAATGTTTGACGAGTTTTTAAACAGCATGCCTGAAAATACATATACATATGAACGAGAAATCAATATAAAAAATGTTGATGAAAACTTCGTCAATTCGATTAATAATAATATTTTTGAAGGAGAGGATGTGATTAAAAATATTGTAATTAATTTTACAGACGATTTGAATCTAAAGGCTATTATCACTCTTAATAAATTTTTAGACACTGAAGAAGTTAATAATTTAAAAAGTGATATAGCAGAAATTTTTAAAATCAACACTGATGATATAGAAATTAACTTATGATGTATTAAAAATAACTTAAGACAGGAGGACCTTATGTTTAAAAACATAACGAACTTTTTAAACATACTTAAAGAAAACAAAAAATTGTTTTACGCTGTAAACGTCTTTATTCTATTGGTGATAATATCATTAATATTAAAATTAGATACATCAAAATACACTAACAAGCAGAATGAAGTTATACCTGCTTCAAGTGCTTCAAAAAAGTCTGAATCAACAGACAATTACGTATCTTCATTAGAAACAAAAATAGAAGAAATGATAAAACAAATTAATGGCATCAATAGTGTAAAGGTAATGTTGTATACTCAAAATACTCCAAAGCTCGAACCTGTATTTGATGAAAATACAACAAGTGAAACAAATACTGAAATAGGAAGTGATGGAATAAAAAGAGAGGTTAAAAGAGATACTAAACAAAATCAAGTTGTGATGGGTGGTAATAACCAGGTTGTTGAAAAATATTATCAATATCCTGAGATAACCGGAGTGCTTGTTGTAGTAAATTACTCCGGTAACAAAAATATAAATTCAATTTTAATGAATTCAATAAAAACTTTATTCAATATCTCAGTTAATGATATTGAAATAATTAAAGCTAATTAGGGGGTAATGAAATGATTATTAAAAAAGAAACATTAGTATTTCTGACATCGTTGGCAATTATTTTTATAATAGGCTATGTTAATATGAATATGGCTCCAAAGGATGTATTTAATCCGGATGAAAATGAAATAGTTCAGGAGGAAAATATTGCTGACAGTGAAAACCTTGGAGATATAACTGACATAACTGATTTAACTGATTTGGCTCAGGACGAGAATGATGAAGTACCTGTAATGCAGCAAACGAATGATCTAAATATAAGCTTTGAAAATTTCAAATTATCCAAGGAAAAGGGCAATATGGATTTAGTTGACAAATTAGAAGAAAATTTGAGCAACAGCCTAATATCAGAAGCAACAAAGGAAAAGTTTGAGAGCTTCTTATTGAATAAAAATAATTATATTGAGGAAGAAAATAACATAGAACTAATGCTCAAATCAAAAGGGTATAATGAATCTGTAGCAGTTGTTGATGCTGATTATATAAAAGTCATTACAAACGACACTATAGAACAAGCAGATGCAGTAAAGATTCTAGATGTAATAGTTTCTGAAACTAATTATGAACCTTCACAAATTAAAATTGTAAAATTTGATAATATTGATTTGTAAAATTTTACACTCTCTGATATAATTATTGCAAGGAGGTGCTACGTATGGAAAATGAAAATTTTGAAAATGGTCAAGTGAAAATATCAGACGATGTGGTTATGATAATAGCCGGTATAGCAACTAATGGAGTTAAGGGCGTTTACAGTGCCCGAACAGGAATGACGGATGGAATTACTAATCTCTTTACTAAGAACAACTATTCTAAAGGAATTAAAGTTGAAATAAATGAAAACACTGTTGTCTTGGATATTTTCATTAATGTCGAATATGGATGCAAAATTAATGATGTTGCTAAAGAAGTGCAGTCAACAGTAAAAAAAGAAATAGAAACCATGACGGACTTAATTGTGTCAAGTGTAAATGTACATGTGCAAAATATAGTTACTGAGAAAGAAAAAGACAAGGAAAAAGAGAAAGACAAGGAAAAATTGGAAACAGAAATACAATAACAAGATAGTTAGTACTTGATTGAGCATAGGTTGGCAATACAAATTGTCAATCTATGCTATGTCTATGTATAAATATCTTTTGTTATGTATTTATAATCGGAGGAAAAAATGAAACGAAAAGAAACACGAGAAGAAGCGGTAAAGATTGCATATTGTATGGATGTTAACAAAAATTTTGATAAGTCTATGCCTAATCAATATGTTGAGCATTTCGAACTGCAAGATATTGATTTAGAATACTTAAATAAAACTATTTGCGATATGATTGATAATCTGGAAGCAATAGATAATCATGTTACAGATAATTCTAAGGATTGGAAAATCGGACGAATTGCAAAAGTTGATCTAGCTATATTGAGAATAGCTTTATCCGAAATACTATATGATGATTCAATACCAAAAAGCGTGTCAATAAATGAAGCTGTTGAAATTAGTAAAAAATATTCTAACGAAGATTCTCATAAATTTATAAATGGAATTTTAGGCACAGTAGTAAGAGATGTAAAATGATGAAAGATTATATTCTTGGTATTGACACAAGTGCATATACAACATCTGTAGCAGTAGTTGATTCACAAGCAGGTCGAGTTATTTTTGACATGAGAAAAACTCTTTTAGTTCCTGCAGGTCAAAAAGGGCTCAGACAGCAGGATGCAGTATTTCAGCATTTGAAAAATCTTCCGGAGATATTTAAAGAAATACCATTTGACCTAAAAAATGTCGGTGTGGTTTCAGTTAGCTCAAGGCCCAGAAATGTAGAAAAATCATATATGCCGGTTTTTACAGTTGGGCAAAATTTTGGGAAAGTTATAGCTAAAACATTGAATTGTGACTGCTTAGAATATTCACATCAGGAAAATCATATTGGTGCATCTATAATAGATGATTATAAGAGAATATATAATAATATTCTCGCTATACATATTTCAGGTGGAACTACAGAATTTCTTTCAGTTTCCAAAGCACACACGGGTTATAAGGCTGATATAATCGGTGGAAGCAATGATATAACATTGGGTCAATTAATTGACAGAATAGGAACTGCTATGCAATTTCAATTTCCGTGTGGGTTACATATGGAAAAATACATTAAAGACAACCCAAATATTGAAAATATAAAAATTCCAAGAATAAGTGGAGATAAATATATTAATTTATCAGGAATGGAAAACTATTATACTAATTTATACAATTTAAATAAATATGAAAAGCAAACTATAATATATTCGCTTTTTAAATATACTGCGGAATGCATCATAAAAATTATTGAAAGTTTAATAAGAGAGCATGAATTTAATACAATTATAATTACAGGCGGAGTAGCATCGAACAGCACTATTAGAAAAATTGTTTCAGAGAAGTTTAAAAATCAATTCGAACTTATTTTTCCATTAATTGGAAACTCATCTGATAATGCTATTGGTATTGCTTTTATGCCTATAATCGACAGGTGGTATAATGAAGCTTAAGCCAATTAAAGTATCTGCACTTAATCAATTTATAAAAAAGTATTTAAGCAGCAACAGTATCCTTAACAACCTTAGAGTTGAGGGTGAAATATCCAATTTAAGAACAAGTAAAACGGGTTACACTTATTTTACACTATGTGATGATAGCTCGTGTATTAATTGTGTCTGTTTTTATACTGATAACATATCAAAAAATGGGGACAAGGTAATTGTAGACGGAGAATTATCTGTTTATGAAGCAAGAGGATCTTATCAAATTAATGTTAGAAGCATCGAAAGAGTTGGAATGGGAAAAATTCTTCAGGATTTGGAGATGTTAAAAGAAAAACTGAAAGCCCAGGGAATGTTTGAAAAAAACAAACCAGTGCCCCTATATCCGGAGCATATAGGAATTATAACTTCAAAAACGGGAGCAGCGATTAGAGATATACTTAAAACTTTTGAAAGTGTTAAAGCTAATATAGATATAACAGTATACAATGCATTAGTACAAGGAGAAAATTCAAAACAAAATATAATAGACGGAATAAATTACTTTAATCAAAAAAATGTTGATGTTATACTCATATCCAGAGGTGGAGGAAGTTTTGAAGATTTAAATATTTTTAATGATGTTAGTATAGCTGAGGAAGTTTTTAAATCTAATATTACAATAGTTACAGGCATCGGTCATGAAACTGATCGAACACTTATAGATTATGTAGCTGACGTATATTGTCATACACCTACTGCGGCAGCAGAAAGGATAATCAGAGGATATAAAGATATTCAAGCCAAATTGGAAGGCCTTATTTATAGTTTAAAATCCATTACAAAAAATTATATAAATTTTAAATCATCAGAATTAAAATCTTCTAAATACATATTAAGGAGCTATTTGCCGTTAGAAGAATTATATATGCAAAGAAACCAGCTTGAAAGTTATAAACTTTTTATTAAAAACAGTTTAAATAGTAAGATAAACAACTTAAATTATCAACTTGATATATTACATGAGAAAATTAATAACAATAATTATAACAAACAATTAGAAAGGGGATTTTCAATTGTAACAAATCAAAATGGTAATATCATTAGAGACAAATCACAGGTCAATGAAAAAAGCCTGTTAAATATAAATTTTAAGAATTTTATTGTTACTGCAGAAACTATTAGTGTAAAAGAGGTATCTATTGATGAAAGATAATAAGGATAATTTTGAAAGTTTTGAAAGTGCATTTGATGAGTTAAAGCAAATAGTACAAAAATTTGAAAATACAGAAGATATTTCAATAGAAGATTTATTAAAAAATTATGAAAATGGTATGATTGCCTACTCGTTTTGTATGAAAAAACTTGAAGATACTCAAAAAAAGATTAAGATTATTGATTCCAATTTTGAATAATTACTCTGTATGAAATTGGAATAGTAAAAATTAATAAGAAATTTAACAGAAAATTTAAGTTAAATATTTTTGTACAAGGAGTATAATATGTATTACGTTGGTATAGATATAGGTTCTACTGCCACAAAGGTAATAGTTATGGCAGAGAATAAGAAACAAATATTGCATAGGCTAATAATGCCTACAGGCTGGAGCAGTAAAGAAACTGCTTCAGATATATTAAATTGGTTAAAAGAACTTGAAATAGAACGAGAAAACTGCAGCATTACAGCTACGGGATACGGCAGAGTTTCAGTACCATATGCCGATAAAATTATTACAGAGATTACTTGTCACGGTAAGGGAGCACTTTATTTAAGCGGAGATGATTGTACTGTTATAGATATTGGTGGTCAGGACACAAAAATAATTACGATTAATAATGGGATTGTATCAAATTTTATTATGAATGATAAATGTTCTGCCGGTACGGGTCGATTTTTAGAAATTATGGCAAATACACTTGGAATTAATCTCACTGAGATATTTGATTTAGCTGCTCAAGGAGAAGAAATAACCATAAGTTCAATGTGTACTGTATTTGCAGAATCAGAGGTTATCAGCCTAATAGGCAATGGTTGCGCCAAAGAAGATATCGCCTGTGGAGTTGTTAACTCTATTGTAAATAAGGTCTATACACTATGTGGTAAACACAACAGTGACAGTAAGAGTTTCTTTCTGACCGGCGGTTTTTGCGACAGTGATTACATAAGAAATCAACTGAGTAAGAAACTTAAAAAACCTGTGGAATCAAACTATATGGCTCGATACGCAGGCGCTATAGGTGCAGCGCTGTTGGCAAATTAAGCGAGATAATAAAAATGATAAATAATTTATATGATCAATTAGAATTATTTAAAGATGCAAGGCGTAATGCATTTATAACTGCAATTACCATAAATAGTGATGGAAGGCACATAGCCGGGACTTATGGTGTAAATATTCCCAGAGAAATATTATGGGCTTTAGACATTGTTCCTATAAATATCTACAGCATAGATGATTCCAACATCAAAGCTGCGGAGGAATTTTTAGATAAAAAAAACTGCTCTTTGATTAAAGCAAGCTATGGGTATGCTATAAAGGATAAATGCCCTTTTACTCATTTTGCTGATATTATAATAGGTAGTACTATGTGTCCAAATAAACTTTCCATGATTAAAAAATTAGAACATTTAAAAAAAGTATTAATACTGAAAGAAAATTATGATGTTGATGCTCTTGCTTTGGAATACCGCAATTTTGCTTCTTACATTGAAAAGGAATTTGGTACAAGAATTAATGAAACTAAGCTTGCATACGCTATAAGAAAAACTAATGCCATTAACAAGAAAGCGAACGAACTTCTAAACCTCTATTTGTCAAAACCAAGAATAATCGACTGTGATGATTTGTATAGTATCATTTATGGTTTGCAATTTATTTTGGATTTAGATGAAAAATATGATAAACTTTCTGCAATAACAGAAAGTTTTGAAAAAGTAATTAGTGAGTCAATGGAAAACAATGATGAAATCAAATGCATATTAATAATCGGTGCACCCCTAGCAGGGTTGAAAGAAAAAATATTGAAGCCGGTGTCAAAAATGAAAAATACATTGATATTATTTGCTCCATCGCCATGCGAAGGAGCAAATTATAAGATTGCTGATGAAGATATAGATCCTTTTAGAGCCTTGGCATTAAAATATTTAACACCTAAATCGTCACAAGAATTGTCAGATTTGTGTGTTAAATATAATCCAGATGCAATAGTTGAAGTGAAATTAGCAGGGTGCAAAACTCTATACGACAAATATGCAGATTTTGAAAAGCCATATTATTGTGTTATTACAGAATATAATGACAGCGAAATGAATTTGAATCAGCTAAATGATTTCATTAATAATTTATAAAGCCTAAACACACACGTGATTAGGCTTTAATGTTTAGTAATAAAAGTTTGTTATGTGAAAACTTTTTCTTATAATTGAAAGTTATTTGATATTGGACAAGATATCATCTATAATATTTAGAGGGATTGTTAAAATTTTAATTATTTATTGGAGGGTTTATTATGTCAGATTATCATGAAATGTGGGAAAGTTTAGGTATGAATCTTGAACTGCACGACCAGCTGTGTGAAGTATTGCCTGAAGTATTCGGCGATGTGTATTTAACTCAGGAAAATCGTCCTGAATCAATGGATTATTATAACTTTGTAGTATCTGAAATTCATGGAGTTCGCCCAGCTGAGCTGATTGAACATCAAAAAAAAGGTGGAAAAGTATTTGGTACTTTCTGCTTATATGTACCGGATGAGATTGTTTTTGCGGCTGATGCTATAGCAACAGGTTTGTGTGGAGGATCTCAATTCTGGGTTCCTGGAGGGGAAACGGTATTACCTACGAGTACGTGCCCTCTTATTAAGGCTTCAGTGGGTGCACGTTTAGACAAGACATGTCCATTCTTCAGAATTGCAGATATGTATGTTGGTGAAACAACTTGCGATGGTAAGAAAAAGGCGTGGGAAATACTCTCGGAAGATGTGCCTGTTCATGTTATGGACATTCCTCAAATGAAGAGACCTAAAGATATTGCATCTTGGGCAGATGAAATTAAAATCTTTTTAGGTAAAGTAGAAGAATTTACCGGCAACAAGGTAACACCTGAAAAATTAGCAGTTGCTATCAAGTTGATTAACGATAAAAGACGTGCCTTAGCAAGACTTTATGAACTTCGTAAAGAAGAAAATCTTCCAATAAGCGGTAAAGATGTCCTTCTTATATCACAAATAGCATTTTATGACGATCCGGTACGATTTACAACAATGACAAATAAATTATGTGACGAACTTGATGAACGCGTAAAAAATAAAGTGAGTGTATTTCCGGCAGGAACAAAGAGAATTATGCTTACTGGTACTCCTTTGGCGATACCAAACTGGAAACTGCATCACATTGTTGAAACTAGCGGAGCCAGTGTTGTAGTTGAGGAGATGTGTACCGGTACTAGATATTTTGAAAATTTAGTAGATGAAAATAAAAACACTATCGAAGACCAAATTGATGCTTTATCAAATAGGTATATGAGCATTAATTGCGCATGCTTTACGCCTAACGAAGGAAGAGTTGATGATATTATACGTTTAGCAAAAGAATATAAAGTTGACGGTATTATCGATGTTAATTTGAAATTCTGCAGTATCTACGATGTCGAAGGATATAAAGTTGAAAGAGCGATAAAGGCAGCCGGAATTCCTGTTCTTGGTATCGAAACAGATTATACTGATCAGGATGCTGAACAGCTGAGGACCAGAGTCGGAGCTTTCATAGAAATGTTGAGCAACAAATAGTTCAAAATTATAAATTTGGAAAAAAGGATTATGATTAATGGAGAAAATGGAATATTATATAATCTTTCCTGATGTTGATAATGGATTAAAGCTAAACGAGCTGCTGAAAGCTGAAAAAATAAATGTAACAATAACACCTACTCCTCGTGAAGCTACTAAATGCTGCGGTATTTCACTTTTAATAAAAGACGAAATTGATTTGCCTCTGATAAGGGAATGTATAGCTAAAAACCAAATTGAGATTATTGATATTTTTAAGATGACTACAAAGAGAGATTCCAGACGGGACAAGTTTTGTTAGATAAATTATCCATTAGGATTGAATAGGTATATAGCATTAAAATAAAAAGATATGTATTATATTTAATAATTCATATCTTTTTATTTCTAAATTCAATTGAATTTTTTTACAGTTTATTAAATTTTATTAAATTAGTAATTGATATTTATTAAGTATTATGCTACAATATGTATTGCTATTTTGTATTATATTATTGACAAATTGAAAGGTTATTTATGGATTATAAAGAAAGATTGGATATATTCCTTCATTTACATGGCTATGCAGAGAGCAGAGAAAAGGCAAAACAATTAATTATAAATGATTGTATCTATGTCGAAGACGTATTGGTTAATAAACCATCTTTTCGTGTATCAAATAACAGTTCTATTCGTGTTGAGGATAATAATGTTCAATATGTTGGACGTGGGGCTTCTAAGCTTGAAAAAGCATTAAATACGTTCAAAATATTAATAAATAATGCTGTGGCAATAGATGTAGGAGCATCTACAGGCGGTTTCACAGACTACTTACTCCAACATAGTGCTAAAAAAGTATATGCTATTGATGTTGGGCACGGTCAGCTTCATGATAAGCTTAAAAGAGATAAAAGAGTAATTAATATAGAAAATACAAATTTTAGGTATATTTGTACTGAAATTTTTGTAGATTGTGTCGATATAATAGTAGTAGATGTCTCATTTATTTCCTTAAAATTGATTTTGCCTAAAATTGTCGAAATTAGTTGTGATAATACAGATATTGTCGTATTAATTAAACCGCAATTTGAAGCAGGAAAAAGTAATGTAGGGAAAAATGGTGTTGTTAGAGATAAAAAAATACATTTAGCAGTTCTTAATAATTTTAGTGATTATTGTTCTTCTAATGACTTATATATAATGAATATTACTTTTTCACCGATAAAAGGAGGAAATGGTAATATTGAATATCTTGCACATTTAAAAAAAGGTAAAACTGTGAAATATGAAAGTGAAACATTCAAAAGTTTAATACAGGAAGCTTTTGACTTATTATAAAAATTTATGAGGTGGCAAATGAAAAAGTATACAAGACAATCTAAAATTTTAGAATTGATCTCAAAAAAAGAAGTAGAAACGCAAGAGGATTTAGCAGATGGTTTAAAAGCTATGGGTATTGATGTTACTCAAGCGACAATATCCAGAGATATAAAAGAGCTTAGGTTAGTTAAGGTTATGTCAAAAAGCGGGAAATATAAATATGCAACTATTGGTCAAAGTCAGGAAGGTATTACTGATAGATTAAATAAAATATTTGAGAATTCTGTTGTATCTATTGATTCTGCTGTTAATTTAATAATCATTAAAACTATTCCAGGTGCAGCACAAATATGTGCTTCGGCTATTGACTATATGGGAATTGATGATATTGCCGGTTCTTTGGCTGGAGATGATACAGTTTTTGTTGCGATCAGAACTGTTGATAGTGTTGAATACGTATTGCAGGAATTTAAAAAAAATATTAGATAACAGGTGATATTTGTATGTTGCTAAATTTGAATATAAGCAACTTTGCTGTATTTGAAAAAGAATCGATTAACTTTGATAGTGGATTTAATGTTTTTACAGGAGAAACAGGAACTGGAAAATCAGTTTTGATTGAAGCTTTGTTTCTTATTTTGGGAGAACGAGCATCAAAAGATTTTATAAGAAAGAGTAAGAAGAGTGCTTTTGTAGAAGCTGTTTTTGACATTGCTAAAAATAATAAAATTAATATGATATTAAAAGAAAATGACATAATATTAGATGAGAATGACTTTTTAATAGTATCTAGAGAAATTTTAGGAAATGGTAAAACTATAAACAAGGTTAACAACAGAATTGTTCCTCTTAATATTATTAAGGAAATTGGCGGTTATCTGATTGATATTTATGGTCAATTTGGTCATGCTAATTTATTTAAAAAAGAAAATCATATTATAATGTTAGATAGTATGATTCAAAATGAAATAAAGCCATTATTAGAAAAATATAATGTTTTATATAAAATGTACAATAAAAAATGTGATGAAATTATTTACCTTGAAAACAAGTTAATAAATAAAGATCTTAGAATAGAGCAGCTTCAATATGAATTAAATGAAATAGAAGAAGCAGGACTCAGCGAATTTGAAGAAGAAAATTTGTTGAAAGAGATTAAGAAGCTTTCTAATATTCAGGAAATAAAGAATTCTTTCTATGAAATTAGTAATATTTTAAATCAAAATGATACGTCTGTTACTAATGGTTTAAATGCAATTTATAGCATGCTCAGCAAGATTAAAAGCTATGATGAAAATTTAAATGAATATCTTTCAAAATTAGAATTAATATTAGAAGATATTCAAAATTTCGCATATGAAGTTAGCGATTATTCCGAAAACCTTGAAATCGATGAAGAGCGGCTTGCTTTTATTGAAGATCGTGTTTCTTTAATTAACAGGTTAAAGAGAAAATATGGATACACTATAGAAAAAATTTCAGAATATATGAATAATATAAATGATGAATTATCAGTACTTCTAGAGGCTGATACCAATTTAAAATTACTAATAAAAGAAAAAAAAGAAATATACAATTCATTATCTGATTATGCCGAAAAAATATCTTCTATTAGAAAAAAAGCAGGTGTATATTTAGAAACAGAAATACTAAAAGAATTATATGATTTGAATATGAAAAATATAAAATTTAAAGTTAAAATTAAAGATAAACAGGAATTTTCATCTGATGGTAAGGATTCAGTAGAATTTTTGATATCAACTAATGTAGGCAGTGATTTGAATTCTGTCCAAAAAGTGGTTTCAGGCGGAGAAGCATCGCGTATTATGCTGGCATTGAAAAAAATCAGCAGTGATATTGATAGTACTGAAACAATGGTTTTTGATGAAATTGATGCTGGAATAAGCGGTAAAACATCTCAGATGGCCGGAATGAAAATGAATTACATTTCAAGCAATCATCAAATAATATGTGTAACCCATTCTCCTCAAATTGCTTCAATAACAAAAAATCATTTTTTGATTGAAAAAAATGTTGTTGATAACAATACATTCAGCACAGTTACAAAGTTGGATGATAAAAAAAGGGTTTCAGAAATAGCAAGATTGTTAAGCGGTTTTAAAATTACTGAAAAATCATTAGGAAATGCTAAAGAACTAATAGATAATAGCAATAATATATTTTAGTTTGATAACCATACAGAAAATTTTAACATAGCAATATCTAGCATTCCGTTAAAAAGACTTTATCAAAAGAATAAAAAATTTTAATATGGAAAAGTTAAGAGTAAAACATCGAGGAGAGTATAATGAAAAATTACACTAAAAGAGTTTTATTCTTTATTTTTTTTATTGCAGTGCTTTTTATTTCTGTTTTTTTTGGTTTTGATTTAAAAACCAATCCATATAAATACTTAGCAAATTTAAATGATTCTAATGTAGATGTTGAAAAAAAATATGTTATTCCTGGTGGGCAGGCTATTGGAGTTGAATTGAAAACAGAAGGAGTATTAGTTGTTGGGTTGGCTGACATCGAAAATTCTGATAAAATATCAACTTCTCCGGCTAAATTATCCGGAATACAAATTGGTGATAAAATTTTGGGGATTGATTCTATACAGGTTGAAAATACAGATGATATAGTTGAATATACCAAAGAATCAGGGGTTAAACAATATTCAATTAAAATTGAAAGAGATGGAAAAATTTCAAACTGCACAATTACCCCCGTTCAAATTTATAAAAGTGATGAAATAAAATTTGGATTTTGGGCAAGAGACGATATTGCAGGAATCGGTACGGTTACTTTTATAGATCCTGAAACATACCGATTTGGTGCTATAGGTCATGGCATAGCAGATACAGATACTGGTAAATTAATTGATATAGAATATGGTACCATTTCAAAGGCGAATATAACAAACATTAAATTAGGAAAAAAAGGAGAGCCTGGAGAGATAATTGGTTATATATTAAAGGATGAAGATAGTTTAGGTACTGTACAAAAAAATACCAGTTTTGGAATATATGGAAATATTAATCAAAATGGCTTGAATTTTTTAAAGAATGATTTAATTGAAGTCGGAACGATGGATGAAATGAAGCTTGGTCCTGCAGTTATTTATTCCTGTGTAAATAATGAGATAAAGAAGTATGATGTTGAAATTATTAAAATGTTTTACCAAAATAGACCTGCTGAAAAAAGCTTTGTAATAAAAATTGTAGATGAAGAGCTTTTAGAATTAACAAATGGTATTATACAGGGTATGAGTGGATGTCCCGTAATTCAAAATAATAAGTTAGTCGGTGCTGTGACTCATGTTTTTATGAATGATCCCAGTAAAGGATATGGAATATATATAGATTGGATTTTTGATGAAATTTACAATAATAGGTCCGAATTGTAAAAATTTAAAATTTTTTTAGAAAAAAAAAGGGTTTTTTATATTTTCTGCGTATATATTATATATAGAGAAATATATATTAATATATATACTTTTAAAAATTATATTGGGGGATATAAAATGCAAAAAAAAGTTACAGTAATTATTGCAGATGACAACAAGGAATTTAGACTAGTCTTAAATGATTTTTTACTTACAAAAAATGTATTTGATGTGGTCGAAATGGTAGACGATGGATTAAAAGCAGTTGAAGCCGTTGAAAAATATGAGCCGGACATTTTAATACTAGATATCATTATGCCACATCTCGACGGACTAGGAGTTCTTGAGAAATTGCACAAAAAGAATTTATCAAAATTTCCAAAAGTAATAGTTTTATCAGCAGTAGGTCACGATAAAGTAACTCAAAGGGCTATAAGCATGGGGGTGGATTATTATATTGTGAAGCCATTTAATTTTGAGTCTTTTGCAGAACGAATGATGCAAATATCAGAATTTGAAACATCCAGGGTTCAAAATAAAAACAAAGAAGTAATTTATAATGAAAAGGTAAAATCAGAATTAAGTTTAGAAGTTAAAATAACTGAAATATTACATGAAGTTGGGGTACCTGCACATATTAAAGGATATCAATACTTAAGAACATCAATAATTGATGTAGTAAATAATATTGAACTATTAGGAGCTATTACCAAAGAGTTATATCCTAGCATTGCAATAAAATATACTACTACACCAAGTAGAGTTGAGAGGGCAATTCGACATGCAATAGAGGTGGCATGGACAAGGGGAAAAATTGAAACAATTAATAACATATTTGGATATACAATTCACAATAATAAAGGTAAACCAACTAACTCAGAATTTATTGCAATGATATCTGACAAACTGAGACTAGAACAAAAAGTATCATAATATTTGAAATATATTTTTTATTAGAAAACTCCTTCATTATATTTAATTAAGGAGTTTTTTTGTAAAAATTGTCGATAAATGCTTAATTAAAATATTGAGCATCTATATTCTTGATAAATAAGCTTGACAAAAAGTATTATTATTATTACAATTAAGCCAAGTATCAATAAAAAAACCTAGGATATATATAATGTTTACAAAATTATTTTAGTTGGATACATATGTAGAGTTTATGTTAACTTAACAAGGATTCATAGGAGGCAATTTTGAATAAAGAAATAACAGTAAAAAGTGAAAAAATTTTTGAAGGTAAAGTAATAAATCTTCGAGTAGATACCGTTGAACTTCAAAATCAAAAATATGCAAAAAGGGAAATTGTTGAACATAAGGGTGCATCAGCAGTTATTGCTATAAACGATGAGAATGAATTAATTCTTGTTAAGCAATATAGAAAAGCTGTTGAAGATTTCTTGTTTGAACTTCCTGCCGGGAAAATAAATGTAGCAGAAGAACCAAGGGAATGTGCTCTTCGTGAATTAAAAGAAGAAACAGGATATGAAGCAAAAATGATAACTAAAGTTTATGAAATTTATTCAACTCCTGGTTTTTCAAATGAAAAAATTTACTTATTCAGGGCTGAAGGGTTAACATATACTGCGACTAATTTTGATGAAGACGAAGAAATTGAAGTTATAAATATAAGCAAGGATCAAGCTAAGAAAATGCTTGAAACTGGGAAAATTACTGATGGTAAAACCTTGGTTGGAATATTGTTTTGGCTTAATATGTAAATTGAAAAATAAATGTAATTGTAATTAAACCCCCTGTACAAGCATATTATTTAATAGAGCTATTCAGGAGGTTTTTTATATGAACAAAACAATGAAAAAACTAATTTTTACAGAATACAGAAGATTATTTTATTTAATTTTTATTTTTGTTATTTCGCTATTTATTTCTGCTTTTATATTTATATTAACAGGTAAGGGTAATATGAGCAGTATAAATTATGAAAATATAAATCAATTGCCGCTGATGGTTATTTTTCTAAAAATATTTAGGCGAAATATTATTTATTTTATATCTATAATATGTTTAACATGCATAGGACAGGGTAAAATAATTAATGGGTTATTTGGTCTTATGTCTGTTTATTATGGTTTATCAGTAATATATTTAATAAGAACTATTAATTTTGATAAAATATATTTTGTTTTTACCTTTACAGACTATTTTGTTTTTTTCCCAATGTTGTTTTACTTTACATATATTTCCAGTGTTGTATCAAAATATTCCAAAAGAACAAAAAAAGTAGAGACTATTTCTCATAAATTTGATATAATTATGTCTAGTTATATAAAGTTTGCTTTATTGTATTTGCTGTTAGTATCAGCATACAGTTTAAGCTATAGCTATTATATAATAATATTAGGCAGATTGTTGGTGAAATGATGAATAACTATATCGAAAGCTATAAAGAATTTCTATACTCTAAAAGCTTAAGTACCAATACAATAAACTCGTATATTTATGACATAAATAGCTTTGAAGAATATATTAAGAATGATTATGATTCTGAATTATCAAAAACAAAAAAAGCTCAAATACTTACATACCTTGTGAATTTACAAAAACAGGGTAAAAGTTCTTCGACTATATCAAGAACAATCTCTGCTTTGAAAAATTTTTTTGAATATTTAAAAAAAGAAAAAGTAATAAGTGATAACCCTGTAATGAATATACACAGTCCAAAACAAATAAAAAAAATACCTTCTATATTATCGGAAGAAGAAATAAATGAATTAATGGCTCTTCCTGATAAAGATACATTTAAGGGAAGCAGGGACAGTGCTCTTTTGGAGCTATTATATTCGTCAGGAATTAAAGTTACCGAGTTGATTAATATTAAAATACAAAATGTAAATCTCTATGCACGTATAATAAGCATAGTGGGTTCCAAAGAAAGAATAGTACCGTTGGGACATAATGCAGAAGTATCTATGTTGAACTATTTAAAAAAATTTAGGGATATAAAATGTAAAGACAGTAGCAATGAATATTTGTTTATTAATTCCTCGGGAGAATCTATTTCCCGTCAGGGGATTTGGAAAATATTAAAGTACTATGAAAAAAAAATGAAGGGTGGCAAGGAATTATCTCCCCAAATATTGAGAAATTCTTTTGCTGTACACTTGTTGTCTCACGGTGCAGATCTTGGTACTGTACAGGAATTAATGGGTTTAGTATCTCTTTCTGCAACGCAAAATTACTTGCAAAATTTAGATTTTAAATCATTGGAAGTGTTTAAAAAGACATTTCCAAGAGCATAAAAAAGGAGTGTATACAAATGATAAAAAGAGCTGTATTAATAGTGCTGGATAGCGTAGGAGTCGGTGCATTGCCGGATGCTTCAGATTATGGAGATGCAGGCAGTAATACAATTAAAAATATTTATAAAAATGTAAATAACTTCTCATTACCTAATATGGAGAAGCTTGGACTTTTAAATATTGAAGGATTGCAAGATTTAAATAAATCAAAATCGTATTATTCCGGCTCTGTTGGTAAGTGCAATGAAAAGTCCAGAGGCAAGGATACAACAACAGGTCACTGGGAAATTAGTGGAATTATAACAGAAAATCCATTTCCGGTATTTCATAATGGATTTCCTAAAGAATTTATTACTGAATTTGAACAAAGAGTAGGAAGGAAAACTATTGGAAATTACGCTGCTTCTGGCACAGAAATAATAAAAGTGCTTGGAAATGAACATGTAGAAACAGGAAATATTATAGTGTATACATCAGCTGATAGCGTTTTTCAAATAGCTGCACATGAAGAAGTTGTTCCTCTTGATGAATTATATAATATTTGTAAAATAGCTAGAGAAATGTTGAAGGGTGACCTTGCTGTGGGAAGGGTAATAGCTAGACCATTTATTGGCAGTGACGGCAACTATACAAGAACAAAAAACAGGAGAGATTTTTCTTTAGTGCCACCATCAGATACAATGCTTGATTATATAAAAAATGATAAAAAGGAAGTTTTGGCGATTGGTAAAATAGAAGATATATTTGTAAATAAAGGAATTACTAAATCCATACACACTACAAACAATGCTGATGGTATTCAGGCTACAATTAATGCAATAAAAGAAAACTTTGAAGGCATGATATTTACTAATCTCGTAGATTTTGATATGATATACGGTCATAGAAATGATTTGAAGGGTTATAGCGATGCTCTAAAGTATTTTGACAGCAAACTGCCGGAAATAATAGATAACCTGAAAGATGATGATATGCTTATTATAACAGCAGACCATGGCTGTGATCCTACAACTGAGAGTACAGATCATTCCAGAGAGTATATACCTTTCATTTTATATGGAAAAGATATAAAAGCAAATAATAATATAGGAGTACTTGATTCATTTTCCTGCATAGGTAAAACTATACTGGATATATTGAATATTGATAACAATATAGAAGGCTATAGTGTTGCGGGAAATGTTTTATAATTTTCTAGGAAATAGACTAAATATCAATAAATTCGACAAATTAAATCACCTGTAGTTCGTGCTTGTAAAAATAAGCTATATGTTGTATATATAAATAAAATATGGTTATTATAACTCATAAAAGGAGGTAATTTTTATGAAGAAAAAAATAGCCATATTGTTTTTTTTGATGTTGTTTGCTTTCAATGTTATTGGGGTCAAAGCCCTTGCTTTGGATGCCGAACAGCTGCAATCAAAATCTGCAATTTTAATTAATGCAGATGATAGGCAAGTAATTTTCGAAAAAAATATGAATGATAAAATGGCACCTGCAAGCATCACCAAGATTATGCTGTTGTTGCTTATATCAGAGAAAATGGATAACAATGAAATCGCATTGAACCAAGAATTAACTATATCTAAAAATGCTGCTGGTATGGGCGGCAGTCAAGTATTTATTGAAGAAAATGAAGTTCAAACCGTTGAAAGCATGTTAAAGGCAATTTGTATGCGATCTGCAAATGATGCTTCAGTAGCTATGGCTGAATTTATGTACGGCTCTGAAGAAGGCTGTGTAAAAGCAATGAATGATAAAGCGAAAGAGCTTGGTATGAATGATACATCATTTGCTAATGTTACAGGTTTACCAGATCCAAATCACTATACAACAGCTAAAGATATAGCAACTATGACAAGTGAGTTACTAAAATATGATTATGTAAACCAATATTCAACTACCTGGATGGATAGTATATATGTGGGAAAAAATAAAGACATAGAACAGGTATTAGTGAACACTAATAAACTAATAAATAATTACGATGGACTTGTTCTTGGTAAAACCGGATATACCACCGAAGCAAGATACTGTTTATCTGCTGCAGCCAGGAGAAATGATACTACATTAATTGCAGTTGTGTTAGGCTGTGATGATACAAAGATTAGATTTGCAGAAATACAGAAAATACTTAATGAAGGTTTTGCAAATTATAAAAACCTTATATTTCATAAAAAGGGCGAAAGTATTTTGAATTCACCTGTTTATTGTGGTAAGGAATCTGAATTCAATGTAATTAGCAAAGAAAATATTAATTTTTTTACAAATAGTAATTGTAAAGTTGAAGATTTTAAATTAGAATATTTAATAGATGAAAATTTAAAAGCACCATTATCTGCAAATTCACCGGTTGGAAAGTTAATACTTTCTAAAGATAATCAAATACTTGGTGAATATGATCTTTATCCAGAAAATGATATTGAAAAACAATCATTTATAAAATTCTATCTGGGTAATATGGCAGATAAAATATTAAAATAATTACAAGAGGTAAATATGGAGTATTCCGTAAATTTAAACATGTTTCAAGGTCCATTTGATCTTCTGTTTCATTTAATTGAGAGAAAAGAAATAGATATATACGATATACCTATATCTGAGATAACAGAGCAGTATCTTCATTATCTTGAGGAAATGAGACAATATAATATGAATATAACAAGCGAGTTTATTTTAATGGCCGCTACGCTTTTGGAAATTAAATCTCAAATGCTTCTTCCTCAGAAAGAGAAAGGAGAGGATCCTAGGTTGGAACTTGTAAATAAATTGCTGGAATATAAATTATTTAAAGATATTACGTTAAAATTTAAAGAGTATGAAAATGAAAGCAGCTACTATTTTTCTAAGCCAAAGGAAGAAATGTGCCTGACCAGCGATACTAAAATAGAGCAGCTTTCATTAAATGAAATTAACATATATGAGTTATACAATATCTTTTTATCCCTTATGAGAAATCAAAATATTAAAATAGATCATGAGAATACATATAAAGTATATAGAGAAAATTTCAGTGTTAAAGATTTTGTAGATAATTTTATGAAAAAATTAAAAAATAATGGACGAGTGTCTTTATTTAATACATTTAAAGAACAAGGGAAAATTACTAAGGAATATGTGATTACGTCATTTTTAGCAGTTTTAGAAATTTCAAATAAACAAGGAATTAAAATTTGTCAGGATAACGCATTTAGTGATATTTTGATAATCTCTTTTTAGGAAGGTATGAAAATTGAACGACAAAAATTTAAAAAGTATAATTGAAAGCTTATTGTTTGCATGGGGAGAACCTTTAAATATTAATGAGATATCAAAAATTTTAAATATTAAACCATTTGTTTTAAATCAAACATTAAGTGATATGATAATAGAATATTCCGAGAATTCTGACAGAGGTTTGCTCATACAGAAATTTGGTAATTCATATCAATTGACTACAAAAAAAGATAATTTTGAATTCATTCAAAATTTGCTTCAAACTTCTGTTAATAAGAGTTTATCTACAGCTGCAATGGAAACACTCTCTATAATAGCGTATAAACAGCCAGTTACAAAAGTTGAAATTGACTTAATAAGAGGTGTAAAATGCTCTAATGTAATAAAAGGGCTTATGGATAAAAATTTGATTAAAGAAGTTGGTAAACTAGATAAACCCGGAAGACCTACATTATATGCGACAACAGACGAATTTTTAAAACATTTCGGATTGATCTCCTTAGACGAACTACCAGCTCTAAATTTAGAAAATAATGAGGAGAAAAAAGTAACATAGTAAATATGTTGTTTTATTTTAGCAGATATGAAAATTTGTACCGTTGTAATTGCTTTACTTGGTATCATATTTTTTATATATTTAAATATATGCCTTTATTGTAAAGTTAATTTTACTAAAGAGCTTATTAATATATATATTGGGATCAAAATATTTAAATATAAGTTTGAAATCAACAAAAAAATATATTATTTAAATGTTGCGAAAATATTGTTAAATGTAAGTGAAGATGAAAAAAAAGAAAAAAATTTAATAAAATTTAAACAATTGTTTAAATATCGTAAATATTTAAAAATATTTATCATAAAAAATATTTCCTTTTTTCCAGAGCTCTATAGCAATGATTTTTCAATTGCAATAGAATTTTACATAGTTAATATTTTGTTAAAGAAATCACTGATAAATAGCTAATACCTAAATAATTTTCTAAAAAAATGAAAACATATAAAATGATGCTTTCATTTTTTTATTGTTGTTATAATTATCATATTTTGGGGCATAATGTTTTTATAATAATTTAAATTGTAATAATACTATGAAAAGGGGTTTCATAAATGGGAAAAGATATTGAAAATATAATTAAAGCTACTTTGGACAATATAAATAGTTTAACTGAAAACGAAAAGCTGATCAGTAGTAAAATCTCCTATGATAATTCTAATTTTTTAGCGATTTCAAAGTTAAATATGAACTTTGTAATAGGTGGCAGCGATATAGATAAAAAATTTAGAACTGTGGATTTAAAGCCATTTGCAGGAGCTGCATATGTTAATTTATCATTAAACCCACAGCTGCTTATTTATGAAAGTCAGGATGACATTAAGACCATTAATTTAAATAATGGTCAAGCGGGTGGTGATTTAACTTCATCCATATTAAATATAATGTCATTTATTAAAGATGTAAGGGAGAAAAAAGATAGTGATACAAAAGATTTTTAAAATATTAATTGTTATTCTAATAATTAATTCTATATTTATAGGTAGTGTCTTTGCTCAAACCATTCCGCAAATATGGGCAGAATCTTATATAGTTATTGATGCAGATTCAGGGAGAATTATAGGTTCTAAAAATGCTGATGAAAAATTACCAATGGCTAGCACGACGAAAATAATGACATCTATACTGACCATAGATAATGTTAGTAGTTTAAATAAAACAGTTGAAATTCCTGAGTCATGTACCAACATTGAAGGTTCAAGCTTATATCTCAGGCCAAAACAAAGAGTTAAAATTTTAGATTTGCTGTATGGTACAATGTTGCGGTCAGGAAACGATGCTGCAATGGCTTTGGCACATATTGCAGGTAAGAACGACGAAGATAAATTTATTACAATGATGAATGAAAAAGCAGGCGCTCTTGGAGCATTTAACACTAACTTTGTTAATCCAAATGGATTGCATGACAATAATCATTATACGACTGCCTATGATTTGGCTTTAATAAGTAAGTATGCAATGAAAAATGATATTTTTAGAGAAATAGCATCTACCAAACAGTATAAGGCGGATAGCTTAAATACAGTATTATATAATAAAAACAAGGTTGTATTTCAATACGAATTTGGAAGTGGTATCAAAATTGGTTATACAAAAGCAGCAGGCAGATGTTTAGTAGCTTCTGCAAAAAAAGAGGATACGGAGATAATTGTAGTTGTACTTAATGATAACAATTGGTTTGATGACAGCTATAAACTGTTTGATTGGGCTTTTGAAAATTATAATAGTTACAACATTGTTGAAAAGGGTCAGTACATTTGTGATTCAGATGATGGAAAACATATTTTTGCAGAAGATGGTTTCAGTTATTTGTTAACGGACGATGAAAAAGATAAAATTAGATTTGAAACGAATCTTACTATACCTCATAAAATAAATGGTATTGATACTACATCATACGGTTCGTACAATGTTTATTTAGGTAATGATATAATATATACAGGCAAGCTGGGTGGTAACGACTAATAAATAAAGGGTTTGTGTTCTATTGGCACAAATCCTTTATTTAAATTATTAATTCTTTGAGATTTGTTTGCAAATTAGAAAATATATATTATAATGTATATGACAAGCAAATAGAAAGGTAATATTTATGGGAACAGAACGACTGCAAAAATATATAGCAAGCTGCGGTGTTACATCTAGAAGAAAAGCAGAAGACCTGATTATAAACGGAAATGTTATGGTAAATGATGTAATAGTAACTGAACTTGGAATAAAGGTTGATACAGAAAATGATGTAGTTAAAATAAATAACCAAATAATTTATAAACAAGAAAACAATATATACATAAAACTTTATAAACCAGAAGGATATGTTACTACTGTAAAAGACCAATTTGGAAGAAAATGTGTAGTGGACTTAATTGATATCAATGAAAGAATATATCCGATTGGTAGATTAGATTACGATACGTCAGGGTTGCTGCTTCTTACAAATGATGGTGATTTAGCAAACAAGCTTATGCATCCAAAGTACCACATTTACAAAACTTATATAGCTGAAATTGACGGTCTTATAGATCAAAATTCATTATCTAAATTAGCGTCGGGTGTGTTGATAGATGATTATAAAACTGCTCCTGCAAAAGTGAATCTAATCAGTAAAACAAAAACAAATTCGAAGGTTAAAATTAGTATACATGAAGGTAAAAACAGGCAAGTAAGAAAAATGTTTGATGTTGTTGGACATACAGTAATTACTTTGAAAAGAATTTCTTTCGGTCAATTAAATCTAAATTCTTTAATGCCCGGTCAATGGTCTTATTTAAGTAGTGAAGAAATATATTTTTTAAAAAATCCGGAGGTAAATTATGAATAATGTTAAATATGGCAAAATTGTAGACTTTGTGCACATGTTAATAAAGGAAAGCTATGAGGGTAAAAATGATTTGAATTTTGTAGATGCTACTTGTGGAAATGGATTTGATGCATTATTTTTATGCAAAATTGCAGGGAAAGATGGTCATGTAATCGCATTTGATATCCAAGAACAAGCTATAGAGAGAACTAAAATACTTTTAGAAACAAATTTGGACTTTAAAAATTATAGAATTATTAAAGATTCTCACGAGGTTGTTAACCAATATTTAACTGAAAAAATAGATGCGGCATTGTTTAATTTGGGATATTTACCTTTTTCAGATAAAGAAGTTACAACTAAACCTGATGTTACAGTAAATGCTATAAAAAATTTACTTCCATACATAAAAAATGATGGCAGGATATATATTACATCTTATATTTCTCATGATACCGGAAGAGAAATTAACGAAATTAACCAATTTTTAAACGACTTGAACAAGAAAGAATACAACGTAATTCATATGAGAATAATAAATAAAGATAATTTTCCACCGGAGTTGTTTGTAATAGAAAAAAACTGAAAAAAACTGAAAAAAACTGAAAAATTCCAAAAAAATTGAAATAACTGAAAAAATATAGAAAATATAGAAAATATATTAGTTTAAGTGCATGATTGACATAATTTTAGTCATGCATTTTTATTTGCAAACATCTAGGTTAAACGCTTTTAATTGCAGAATTGCATCACAATCTGCATGTTTTGAAATTATTCTTGCAATTTATTTTTTTTTGAAATTATTCTTGCATAATTTTTATAATGTGTTATCATGTTTATGTAAAGAGAATCAAAAATTTTTGGAGGGTTTTAAATGGCTAAAGATAAAAGTCTTGTTCAAAACTTGGAAAGTTGTAAGGGATGTAGTGTATGTGTTGCATTTTGTCCTAAAAAAGTCCTTGAGGTTAAAAATGAGAAATGCGTAATAGCACGCCTAGACGATTGTATTTATTGCGGAATGTGTGAACTTAGATGTCCTGATAACGCAATTTTCATAGTAGGAGGAAATAAAGATGAGTAATGAAAAGAACTATAAATTAATACAAGGAAATGAAGCTTGTGTTGAAGGTGCCTTGGCAGCAGGTATGAGATTTTTTGCTGGATATCCTATAACACCATCAACTGAGGTTGCAGAGATATCTGCACAAAAATTACCGGCACTCGGTGGAAAATTCATTCAGATGGAAGATGAACTTGCCAGTATGGCTGCTATAATAGGTGGTTCATTGACTGGTTTAAAATCAATGACAGCTACAAGTGGACCTGGTTTTTCATTAATGCAAGAGAATTTTGGCTATGCAGCTATAGCTGAAATACCATGTGTTGTTGTTAATGTTCAAAGAGGTGGTCCTAGTACGGGTCTTCCTACATCTCCTGCACAAGGAGAAGTAATGCAAGCTAAATGGGGTACTCACGGAGATCATCCTGTTATAGCTTTAACACCTAATTCAGTACAGGAAACATATGAATATACAATAAAAGCTTTTAATTTAGCTGAAAAATATCGTACACCTGTTATTATGCTGATGGATGAAACAGTTGGACACATGAGAGAAAAATTAACGTTTAAAGATCCTTCTGAAATAGAAGTTATAAATAGAAAAAAACCAACATGTAAACCAGAAGATTATTTGGCTTATAAACCAGAAGCTGATATGATACCTCCAATGGCGTCATTTGGTGAAGGTTACAGATATCATGTTACTGGGTTAACTCATGAAGAGACTGGATTTCCAACAAATAACAATAAAATTTCAGGAGAACTTATAACACGTCTAGTAGATAAAATAGAAAAAAATGTAGATGATATGTCATATTTTGAAGAATATGAAATGGAAGATGCAGAAGTTGCTGTTATTGCTTTTGGTGGAGTATCAAGATCTGCTAAAAGTGCAATCGATGAATTACGTAAATCAGGCAAGAAAGTTGGTTTGTTCAGACCAATAACTATATGGCCTATGCTTGAAAAACAAATTAATAAGGTTGCAGAACAAGTGAAAGAAATTTTTGTTGCAGAAATGAATCTCGGTCAATATTTTTATGAGGTAGATAGAATAGCTGGTAAAAAGTGTCCTGTTAAAAAGATTAATAAGGTTACTGGAGAGCTTATAACTCCTAATGAAATTATTGAAGCAGTTAACGGAGGTAAATAATTATGAATTTTAGCGAAATGACAGAAAAATATTATAGAACGGACAAGCTGCCTCACATATGGTGTCCAGGATGTGGTCATGGTACCTTGTTAAATACAGTAGTAAGAGCAATTGACAAACTTGGACTTAATAAAGATGAAGTGTGTGTAGTATCCGGTATAGGCTGCTCATCAAGAGCTCCGGGATATTTAGATTTTAATACCCTTCATACAACACATGGTAGAGCTCTTGCATTTGCAACTGGAATTAAGCATGCTAATCCAAATTTACATGTTATTGTTATAACAGGTGATGGAGATGCTTCAGCTATTGGAGGAAATCACTTAATTCACGCTGCCAGAAGAAACATAGATATAACTACAATATGCTTTAACAATAATATATATGGTATGACTGGAGGTCAGTATTCTCCTACAACTCCAACTGGAGATTTTGGTACTACAGCACCTTATGGTAATATTGATTCAACTTTTGACCTTTGCAACCTTGTACAAGGTGCAGGTGCAACATATGTAGCAAGAGGTACTGCATATCACGCTCAATTAATGGAAAAACTTATTGTAAACGGTCTTAGCAATAAAGGTTTCTCATTTATTGAAGGATTAAGTTTATGTCCAACTTACTATGGAAGGAAAAATAAAAAAGGCGATGCAGTTAAGATGCATGAATTTTTGAAAGATAATTGCATAGATAAGAGAGTTGTAGATAAGAAACCTGAAATGGGTGAAAATAAAATAATAATAGGTGAACTATACAATAACCCTAAACCAGAGTACACTGAAAACTACAAAGTAATTATTGATAAACTTCAAAAGTAGAGGAGAATTATTATGTTTCAAAAAATAGAAATGAGATTAAGCGGTTCAGGTGGACAGGGAGTTATCCTTGCTGCAATAATATTTGCTGATGCTGCATTGGAAGATGGATTAAATGCAATTCAAACACAATCATACGGTCCGGAAGCAAGAGGCGGTGCCAGTAAAGCAGAAGTAATAATTAGCAAAGATGAAATTAAATATCCAAAAGTTATGAAAAATGATATTTTATTATCTTTAACTCAAAAATCTTATGATAAATATATTGCATCTTTAGATAAAGATGGTATACTAGTTGTAGATGAAAGCGTTGATGTTAAAGACGATGTTCCATATAAAGTTTATAAACTTCCTATATTAAGTACGGCAATAGACAAAATTGGTACTCATATGGTTGCAAATATTGTTTCAGTTGGTGCATTATATGCTATTATGGGTGAAGGTGTCATTAATATTGAAACATTAAAACGTTCAATATCAGATAGAGTTCCACCGGTAACTATTGAAAAAAACATCAGAGCTTTCGAAGAGGGAATAAAACTGATTCGAGGATGATAAATTAATGAAAAACAATGCTGATCTTATTAATCTTATTAAGAGTAACTATTACAAATTTAGTAAAGGGCAAAAACAAATAGCACAGTTCATAATAGAACATTATGACAAGGCGGCTTTTATGACTGCTGCCAAAATAGGGGAAACAGTTGACGTTAGTGAATCTACTGTTGTTAGATTTGCAAGTTCAATAGGATTTTCCGGATTTCCTGAGTTGCAAAAATCTCTACAGGTATTGATAAAAAATAAATTAACTACTGTTCAACGTATTGGTTTAGATGATGATGCATCAGAAGATACTGATATGGTACACAAAAGAATTATACGAAATGAAATAAACAGTATGCGTTATCTTTTGGAAAACATTGATACTGCTGCACTGGACAGGGCGACGGATATAATTTTAAATGCAGATAAAGTTTATATACTAGGGTTAAGAACTTCTTCAACACTTGCTAATTACCTTGGTTTTTACTTAGATGTAATATTAGATAATGTTAAGGTTTTGAACAATAGCGGAGTAAATTCACTTTATGAGGAAATTATAAGAGTAAAAGAAACTGATGTTTTAATTGTTATAAGTTTCCCGAGATATTCTAATAGCACGATAGAAGCTACTAAATTTGTAAAAGAGCATAAGGCTAAGATTATAGCAATTACGGATACCGAAGCATCTCCTTTTCATGCGTTATCAGATGTTTCACTTTTAGCTAAAAGTAATATTGTATCATTTATTGATTCATTGGTTGTGCCTATGTGCATGTTAAATAGCCTTATTATAAATATAGGTATACAGGAAAAAGATGATATAGTACAATATTATGACAGGTTAGAAGAGTTGTGGGATAGTCACAGTATCTATCGGAGAGATAATTTACAATAAATAATAAATTCGTTAAAAAAAGGACAGATGAAGTTTTTATCTATCCTTTTTTGCGTGATGTAAAATTATAAAATAATATTACTAATATTATAAAATATGGTATAATAATAATATTTTTATTGTTATATTTGTAGTTTTGTAATATAATAATATGGTAACTTGTGAGAAAAAGCAGGGATGGAAAGGAAAAGTAAAAATGATTATAGCAATAGATGGTCCTTCAGGGGCTGGAAAAAGTACTGTTGCAAAACTTGTAAGTAAAAGTCTTAATTTTGAATATATTGATACAGGAGCTATGTATAGGGCTTTAGCTTATAAGGCTCTAAAAAATAAAATTCCTATTACTGTTGAGAAAATTGATGAAATGCTTGATACAACTAAAATTGATTATTATAATAACAGCATTTTTTTAGATGATGAATGTGTTGATGATTACATAAGGAATGAAAATATTTCAAAAAATTCTTCAAAGATTTCTTCATTAGAAAATGTAAGATTGAAAATGGTCGATTTACAAAGATACATTGCTGAAAATAAGAATGTCATTTTAGATGGAAGGGATATAGGTACTAATGTTTTTCCAAATGCAGATTACAAATTTTTTATTACGGCATCTGTAGAAGAAAGAGCTCGCAGAAGGTATGATGAACTTTTAAAAAAAGGCATGAGTGTTTCATATAATGATGTTCTTCAAGATATAAAAATACGTGATTACAATGACTCAACAAGGTTGATAGCGCCGCTAAAAGTTGCAGAGGATGCTATTCTCATAGATACTACAGATATGAATATTGAAGATATCAAAAATAAAATAATATCAATTGTATCGGAGGAACGTAATGCTCTATAAAATAGCTGTATTTATATTGAAAATTCTAGTGTTTCTGGTTTTTGACTTAAGAAAACATAATTCAGAAAATTTCAATAATTCAGATGGTAAATACATTATATGTGCAAACCATATATCAATGCTGGATCCAGTTATGCTGGCCGTTTCTTCAAGACGAAATATTTGCTTTATGGGTAAAAAAGAATTATTTGAAAATAGGTTTTTAGGATATATATTTGGAAAACTTGGAGCCTTTCCAGTTGATAGGTCAGGAGTTTCATTGTCTGCTATAAAAAATTCATTATCTGTTTTAAATAGAAATGAAGTTCTCGGCATCTTTCCGGAAGGTACAAGGGTTAAAGAATATGATGAAGAAAATGCGAAGCCTGGAATAGCAATGATTGCTAATAAGGCAAATTCCAAGATAATTCCTGTTTATATTAGTGGTCAATATAAATTTAGAGGTAAAATTGACGTTTATTTTGGAAAAGAAAAAAATTATTTTGAAAACTATACTGGAAAAATTAATACTGAAAAATATACTGAAGTTGGAAAAGAAATATTGAAAGATATATATGCTTTAGGGAAAGACAGGTAGTGGACTATGATTGTTGAAAAATCAAAATATACAGGATTTTGTGCCGGTGTCAAAGTTGCGGTTGATAAAGCCATATCAATACTGGAATACGAAAAAAAGCTTTACAGTTATGGAGAAATCATTCATAATAAAGATGTTGTTGATGAACTGGAAAAAAAAGGTTTAATAGTTATCAATGATTTTAATGATTGTCATGATAACGGTGATAATGAAAGTAATATAAATCTTTTAATAAGGTCTCATGGCATAGGCAAATCAGAGCATTTAGAATTATCTAAAAAAGGAATAAATATTATAGATGCTACATGTGTAAAAGTAAGAAAAATACATAAAATAGTTGAAGAATACAGCGATAATGGTTATAATATTATAATTGTCGGAGATAAAAAGCATCCTGAAGTTCTTGGAATATTAGGATGGTGCAATGATAAATTATCTAAAATCGAAACAATTGAAAGTTATGATGATTTTAAAAAATTAAATATAAATCCTCTAGAAAAATATTGTTTGGTATCTCAAACTACATTTAATACAAAAGTTTTTTCAGAAATAGTAAATACTATAAAAGAAAACAATTATAATAATATTGTAATAAATAACACCATATGTGATGCAACAAAAAAAAGACAGGATGCATCTGTAGAGCTAGCTTCAAGAAGTGATGTAATGCTTATTGTGGGTGGAAAAAACAGTTCAAACACAAAAAAACTATATGAATTAAGCAAAGCAGTTTGTCAAAATACATTTCATATTGAAAATTATAAGGAAATTCCTTATAAATATATAGATAAAAATACCAAGGTGGGAGTTTCAGCAGGAGCTTCAACTCCTGACTGGATAATAGAGGAGGTTATAAAAATGTCAGAAAACCTAAATGAAATAAATGACATGAATGAAAATCAAGAGGATAAAAATGGAACAATGCATGAATTGTTCGAGAGTTATGGTGGAGTTTCAAAAATCAGAACAGGGGATATAGTTAAAGGAACTGTGATTTCTGTTAGTCCTGAAGCCATATCTGTGAACATCAATTATAAATCGGATGGAATAATCACACGAGATGAATATTCCTTTGCTCAAGTACCTGATTTAACAGAGGTGGTAAAGGAAGGAGAAACTATAGATGCACAGGTAGTTAAACTTTCTGACCAAGATGGAAATGTTATACTAACAAGAAAACCTCTTGAGGAAAAGAAGGTTTGGGAAGATTTAGAGAAATTAAAAAGCGAGGATGCCATAATTGATATTTCAATTAATGAAGCGTCTCAATTTGGAATTTATGGTAAAGTTAACGGAGTAAAAGGCTATATACCAAGAAATCAAATATCAGTTCAAAGGGAAGTTGATCCTTCTGAATATGTAGGACAAAATTTAAAAGCAAAAATATTAGATACTAAAAATAAAAAAGGAAGAAGACAATTAATATTATCGTCAAGATTAGTTGAAAAAGCAGAAAAAGAAATTAAGGACAATGAAACTTGGCAAAAGATTAAAGAAGGCGAAGTATATGAAGGAATCGTAAAAAATTTACAAGATTATGGTGCTTTTGTTGAGATTGAAGGAATAGATGGATTACTTCACATAAATGAAATTGCATGGACCAGAATCAAACATCCTTCAGAAGTTTTAAAAGTCGGCGATAGAATTAGCGTAAAAGTTAAAAGTGTAGATAAAGAAAATAAAAAGTTATCACTTAGCTATAAAGCAACTGTAAAAAGTCCATGGGCACTATTCCTTGATAAACATGAAAAGGGAGATGTAGTTACTGGTACAGTTTCAAGAATTTTAGAATTTGGTGCTTTTGTAGTAATTGATGATATAGAGTGCCTATTGCACATAAAGGATATTGATTGGGCAAGAACAGAAAAGGTTACTGATGTATTAAGCGAAGGACAAGAAGTAACGGCAAAGATATTAAACATTTCAAGAAAAGACAGAAAAGTAAGTTTAGGAATGAAACAACTTGTTGAACACCCATTTGATAAATATGCAAAAGATTTAAAGAAAGATGATATAATTCCAGTTGAAATTACTCGTATTCTATTAGATGGAGTACATGTTTTGGTTAATGGAAATATTGATTGCTTTATACCAATAGCAAAAGTTTCAACAGAAAAACTAAGAACACCAGCTCAAGTTGTTAAAGTTGGAGAAACAAAAGATGCTAAAATTTTAAACATTGATATGAAAGGTAAAAATATTAATTTGACTTTCATATTAGAAAGCAAAGATGATAATGAATTTTCAAATAGTGATATTCCTGTTTCATATAAATCAGAAGATGCAGATTTTACAATTGGTGAATCTATAGGTAATGCACTTGGAGATTTATTAAAGTAAAATACAATTGTTAGATCAGTAAAGGTCTAACAATTTTTTTCCGATTCAACTTACATTTTTTGGACAAATCCCCAATAATATAAAGAAATACATTGTTGACATAAATTAATAATATAGAATGCAATTAAATTTTTTTATCATACTAATCAGACAGAAAGGAGAATTATAATGATAAAAGATTTTTTATTCGAAATATGTTCTAATCAATTTGTATCAGGACACGAACATATAAATGGAAACATATTGAGAAAATATTTCGAGCCACATACAGACTCATTCGAGGAGGACAGAATTGGAAGCTACATATTTAAATCTACAGGAACCAATAAAACAAAAATTATGTTGGCAGCACACAGCGATGAAATAGGATTGATGGTGACATCAATCTTAGATGGAGGATTCCTCAGATTTACATCGGTAGGAGGCATAAATGCTGCTTCATTAGTTGCACAAGACGTGCTCATCTATGGTAAAGAAACCATATTTGGTGTAATAGGAATTAAACCACCACATTTGACACCTGAGGAAGAGAGAGAAAAATCATTAAAAATTAAAGATTTATTTATTGATACAGGATTTCCAAAGCAAGAACTAGAAAAAAAGGTATCAATAGGTGATATTGCAGTAATAAAAAGACAGCCTACATCGTTACAGAAAAGCATAATTTCCTCCAGACAGCTTGACGACAAAGCAGGTGTAGCGGTTATGCTTGTCGTTGCACGTGAATTAAAGAAAATTTCACACAAGAGTAACATATATTATACAGCTACAGCTCAGGAAGAAACAGGTTGCAGAGGTTCTGTCACTTCAAGTTACAAAATAAACCCCGATATAGGAATAGTTCTGGATGTAGGGTTCGGACTTACGCCGGATATGCCTCCGGAAACAGCATCCCTTGGAAAAGGTCCTGCAGTTGCAATAGGAAGTAGATTTAATCCAAAGCTTACTAAAAAATTTATTGAAGTATGTAAGGAATATAACTATGAATTTCAGTTTGAAGTTTCACCATCATCATCTGGAACAGACACAGATTCTTTGCAAATCAATAGAGAGGGCATACCATGCATACTATTGTCTATTCCTCTTAGATACATGCATACATCAGTTGAAACAATTGATATAAAAGATATCGAAACTACGGGCAAAGCGATAGCAAGGTTTATAAATGAAATAGATAATTCTGATTTGGAGGAAATATTATGTTTTTAAAAGAATTAACTGAACTTTCCGGCGTGTCAGGTTGTGAATACGAAGTAAGAAATTATATAAAGTCAAAACTAAAAGAAATTGGCTGTGAATACTGTATAGATAAATTAGGAAATGTTATAGCTCATAATAAAGGTAAAAAAAATAAAACAATAATGATAGCAGCTCACATGGATGAAGTAGGGATGATCGTGTCACATATAGACTCAAATGGATTCATCAAATTCCAGACAGTCGGCGGTATTGACCAGAGGGTATTGAATTCAAAAGTCGTTGAAATAGGAGAAAATAAAATACCAGGTGTTATTGGCTCTAAAGCTATACATCTCATGAGTCCCGACGAAAGGGGGAAAGCATTACCGATAGACAAATTGTACGTTGATATTGGATCAAATTCTAAATCGGATACAGAAAAACTTGTAAACATAGGTGATTATATTTCCTTTAAAAGCGATTATATTGAATTTGGAGATAATATGATAAAAGCAAAGGCATTAGATGACAGAGCTGGTTGCAGTGCAATGTTGGAGCTTCTTTCTATGAACCTTGACGTAGATTTTTATGCTGCATTCACTGTAATGGAAGAGGTAGGATGCAGAGGTGCTTATGCAGCATCATATGCTATAGAACCGGATTTTGGGATAGTAATTGAAGGAACAGTTTGTGCAGATATGCCGGAGGTTGAAGATCATTCTAAGTCTACAGTTATAGGAAAAGGACCTGCCATATCAATTATGGATAAATCAACAGTATATGATATAGATGAAGTTAGATTCGTTGCTAAAATAGCTGAAAACAACAATATTCCATATCAATTCAGAAAATCTTCATCTGGTGGAAATGATGCAGGAGTTATACATAAAACTAAGAGCGGCTCTAAAGTGGTGGCCATTTCAGTACCATGCAGATATATTCATTCATCTGTTAATGTAGCAAGTAAAAATGATTACAATAATGTTGTAAAACTGGTAAAGATGATTTTACTGGAACAAAATAACTAACAAAATTGAAAGGGGAATTAATATTAATATGGATTTTAATAGTGAATTAATGAAAGAATTATCAAATTGTTTTTCTCCATCAGGCAGAGAAAATAACATAAGAAATATGATTGTAAATGAAATAAAAGATTATATAGATGAAATAACTACAGACCCACTTGGAAATCTCATAGCAAGAAAAAAAGGCAATGGTAAAAAAATATTATTTTCAGCACACATGGATCAAATTGGATTAATAATTACACATGTAGATGAAAAAGGATTTTTGAGGTTTTCAAATGTTGGCGGATTGCATCCTAAGAAATTGATTGGACTCAGAATGATTTTTGATAATAATTTAGAAGGTGTAATTTGTTCAGAAGAATTAAAAGATAAAGAAAAATTAACAATGAACAAATTATATTTAGATGTAGCATCTACGTCTATTGAATTTGTAAAGAATAATTTCCAAATAGGAGATATGTGTGTATTTAAATCAGAATATTATGAAACAGATGACTGCGTAATATGTAAGGCAGCAGATGACAGGATTGGTTGCTACATATTAATAGAAGCAATTAAAAAACACCCTGAAACAGACAATGATGTATATTACGTATTTTCAGTTCAAGAAGAAGTGGGGTGCAGAGGCGCAAAAACTGCGGGCTATGGAGTCAATCCAGATATTGCTATTGCGCTTGATGTTACCGCTACAGGAGATTCATTAGATGGAATCAAAATGGATGTTAAGTTGGGAGGAGGTGCTGCCATTAAATTAATGGATAAATCACTTATAACTCATCCACAAATTAAAGACCTCTTAACGAATTTATCTATAGAAAACAACATTAAATATCAATATGAAGTACTGGAATTTGGCGGTACGGATTCAGGTGCAATCCATATGACGAGAGCAGGTGTACCAAGCGGTGTAATATCAATACCAACAAGAAACCTTCACTCATCAGGCGAAATATTCAATAAAGATGATGTAATTGAATGTGTTAAATTAGTTTTATCTGTTGCAGAAAGTCACTAATTCACTATGTTGTTTTTATGACAAAGAAGGTACCATTATATCAAAATGTTTATATTAAAAGGATTTGAGTTATAATTAATTCAAGTTCTTTTATTTTTTGTTGTAACTAAATTATTTTTTAAAATTAAAACTTTTCGATAGAAACCGACGTCTAAAAGATGTAAGACCATTAAGATGTGCATCTTATGTAAGGAAAGGTGAAGTTCGTGCGAATTAATTCAAGTTTAGAAAAGCAGTTAGAAAATTATGTTGTTGAAAATAAAGAAAAGCATTATAGGATAGCTTATAGTTATGTAAAAAATGTTGATGATGCTTTAGATATTGTTCAAGAAGCCATATTTAAAGCTATTACATCACTGGATAATTTAAAAAATCCAGAGTATATTAGAACTTGGTTCTATAGAATTCTAATCAATTCTGCGATAGATTTTATTAGAAAACAGAAAAAAATAGTGGTGGTGGATGATAGTTTTATATCCTCTTTCGATCATGGGCTTGTTGATACATATAAAGATGTAGATTTATACAAGGCATTAGATGAATTACCCAACAAATATAGAACCGTTGTTATATTAAGATTTTTTGAAGACTTGAAAATAGAAGAAGTTGCCGAAATCCTAGATGAAAATGTAAATACAGTTAAAACAAGGTTATATAAATCACTGGAAAAGTTACGTATTAAGATTAATTAATAAATTTAGGAGGATTAGTGATGAATAAAGATAAAATGGATCAGCTAAAAAAAGAATACATGAATATACCTATTCCTACGGAGCTAGAAATTAGAGTTGCAAAATCATTAAAGGATGGTAAAAAAGTTATGAAAAAGAAAATATATTTTAAAAGAATAAGCGCTACCGCCGCTTCGATAGCATTAATTGCAGCAACATTTACAGTTGGTATTAATACAAATGAAGCATTTGCACAGACTCTTTTGGATGTACCTGTTTTAAGCAGTATAGTAAAAGTTTTAACGTTTAAAGAATATACAATAAAAGAGGATAATTATATTGCAGATATTAAAACACCGGCAATAGACGGTTTAAATAATAAAGATTTACAAAATAGTCTAAATGAAAAGTATTTGGATGAAAATAAAAAATTATATGAAGAATTTACAACTGACATGGAAAACTTTAAAAAAGATGGATTAGACGCACATATGGGAATAGATAGTGGATATGAAATAAAAACTGATACAGACAAGATATTGTCAGTAGGTCGTTATGTTGTAAATACCGTTGGCTCTTCATCAACAACATTTAAATATGATACTATAGACAAAGAAAATGAAATTTTGATAACTCTTCCAAGCCTTTTCAAGGATGACAGCTATATTGAAATAATTAGCGAGAATATTAAAAAGCAGATGATAGAACAACATGAAGCTGATGAAAATAACATATATTGGATTAAAGAGTTGGAACCTGAAATGGCAGAATGCTTTGAAAAAATAAAAATGGATCAAGATTTCTATATAACTGCAGAAGGAAAACTAATAATTTCTTTTGATAAATATGAAGTAAGTCCCGGGTTTATGGGAGTTGTAGAATTTGCAATTCCTACAGAAGTTCTGTCAGATGTTTTAGTTAGTGATGAATATATTAAATAAGACAATTCAAATTTAATACGGTTATTATTATAACCGAAAAAGCTTTTAGGAAAAACCTTAAGGGCTTTTTCGGTTTTTGCATTAAATTAAATTGAATTAGTATTAATCATTATTTTTTAACATTTGAATATTTTATCGACAATTATTCGATGATTTTTAGTTATAATTAAAATTAGGAAGATATTGTTTTTAGTTACAGTATTAGTCAGTAAATTAACATGTTTTTTTATTTTTTAGGAGGAAACAAAATGCAAAATTATATATGGCCTATGATTCTTGTTATTGGATCAAATGTATGTTACAATATTTGCACAAAATCAACACCTGAAAACGCACAACCATTTGCAGTACTAACAGTAACGTATTTTGTGAGCATGGTTTCAGCTGCATTACTTTATTTTTTTACAAGTGAAACAAAAAATATTATAGCAGATTGGAAATATCTGAACTGGACGAGTTTTGTTCTTGGTATTGCCATTGTAGGGCTTGAAGTTGGTTTTATCCAAATGTATCGTGCGGGATGGAACATCAGCATCGGATCTTTGGTAGCTAATATTGGATTAGCAATAATGTTAATTTTTGTCGGTCTTATAATTTATAAAGAAAATATTTCAATTAATCAAATTATTGGAATTATTCTATGTATTACAGGTCTATTCTTTATTAATAAAAGATGAAAAATGGTTTAAGATTAACCGTATTTTAAGTAAACATATTTGGAATTTCGATAAAAATAACATCATTTGCAAAAAAAATAGATATTACAAAATTAAAACCCTGAAAATCAGGGTTTTATTGTCATTAATGCATTGAATTTTTACTAAACGTAGAATTATTGTTACTATCATTTGACGTCGAGTTTTTATTTGACATGCTGTTCGTTAAATTTTTTACTGCAGGAGCAACCGCATAAACGGCTGCTGCACTTAATCCTAAGCCAATTAATATACCTCCAGTAGTTAATGATTTATTCATTTTCATTTTCATAATTATCACCTCTTTCTATGGTAGTTTTTCAAAATAGTTTTTACATATACATTGTTAATATAAAAAATGATTTACAAAACTTTAACACTTAAATTTAGTTAAATTATGAAAAATATTGAATTATAAAATATTTTTTTGATAATACCTTTAATTTTTCTAAATAATATAGTATGATAAACTTGGTAAAATACGCTAAAAGAATTTATATATTATTATTTACAATACAACATAAAATATAAGTGGTTTAAAAGTAAAAATTGCTAAGAGATTAAATTGGATTTTTATACGGAGGCGAGTAATGAATAATACGATATGTCAAATTGTTGACTCTTCTGGGAGTCTACCACTAAACTTAATCAAAAAGTACAACATAAGTGAAGTTCCATTCTATTTCAAATTTAAAAACACAAACTATTATAAAGAGAATGTAGATTATAAAATGACCGAATTTTATAAACATATGGAAGAATATCCTGATGATATTCCTAAAACCTCTTCTCCAAATATATATGATTGGCTTACCATTTTTGATGAGCAATATGCAAAAGGCGTTAAAAGATATATTGTGACAACCATTTCTTCCAAATTATCATCAAGCCATCAAACAGCAATTGCTGCAAAGAAAATTTTTGAGGAGAAAAACAATGATGTTAATATTGAAGTAATTAGTTCAAATACCTGTGCTTGCGGACAGGCAGCCTTAGAAATTGGTATCGCTAAAATGATTGATAGCGGAAAAGAATTTGTGGATATAATTAATAAGATACATAAGATAGTAAAGAATACAAACACGCTTTTTGTTGTAAACAGTTTAACATATATGAAGGCCGGAGGCAGAATAGGAGGAGCAACAGCTTTTCTTGGCAAACTAATTAACATTAAGCCCTTATGCGAGTTTATAAATGGCGAAGTTCATCCTATTAAAGCAATTATAGGAAGAAAAAAATCCCTTAAGGCTATGATAGATGTTGCCGTTTCAAGAATCATTGATATTAATAAAATGATAATTATTGTTCAGCACGCAGAATGTAAGGAAGACATGGAGTATATATGCGATTATTTACGGGAAAAAACAAATAACAGCATTCAAATATATAACAGTAATCTCGGTATTACAGTGGGAGCACATTCAGGTCCAGGAGCAATTGGTATAGGCTTTATAGAGCAACCATGATTTTTAATGATTCAAGTATTGTACAAAATACTTGACCGGTTATTGCTTTTAAGTTAATATATTTAGACAATAATTTTATTTCTTGCGGTAAGTTATATTAAGGAGCATATATGTCACTGAAAAATCATACTGATTACAAAAAGGAAGAAAAAAGACTTAAAGAAACAGTTGAATTTATTGAAGATGTTATTACATCCTCTGAACGAAACAAAAATTTGCACAAAAAAGAAATAAAAGATGCATATTTAAGTTTGGACCCAACAGAGAGCAGCCAAAGTTATGTTTCAATTATGCTTCACACGAAACTTTTGGACGAATTGGAAAATAATTATGACAGACTTTTGAAAGCTAAAGAAAAACCATACTTTGCACGAATTGACTTTAGAGAAGAAGGCAAATCTAATATAGAAAAATTTTATATTGGAAAAATGTCATTACAAAGACAGGATTGGGATGTTCCAATGATATTGGATTGGCGGTCACCTCTTGCCAGTGTTTATTATGATGGAAGGTTAGGAAATGTAATATATCAAAATGCTTTGGGCGACTCTATGGCAGGGGAGCTTTTGCTTAAAAGGCAGTATACAATTGAAAATAAGAAACTAATAGACATTATGGATGTAGACATTACTGCTACAGATACTTTTTTGCAAGCTTCATTGGGAGAAAACAAAGACAATCGTTTAAAAGATATTGTTTCAACAATTCAATCAGAGCAAAATGCAATAATCCGAGCGGACATAAAGAAGCCATTAATAGTACAAGGGGTAGCTGGAAGTGGTAAGACAACCATAGCTCTACATCGAATAGCATATCTCATTTATACATATGAAAAATCCTTTTATCCCGAACAGTTTATGATAATAGCTCCTAATCGTTTATTCCTTAACTATATATCCGGAGTGTTGCCGGAACTGGGTGCAAATAACGTTATACAAACAACATATGCTGATTATGCTTTTAATTTAATAGGAAATAAATATAAACTTACTGATTCAGAAGAAAAATTAGTATCAATAATTAATAAAAAGGATGAAAAACCTGATGATGCAAAAAATTCTTTTATTATAAAGTCATCAGCATTTAAGGGTTCCCTTACATTTATAAATATTTTATTAAGATATATAAAAAGCATTGAAATAAGTTATATTCCAGAAGAAGATTTTAAATTGGAAGGGCATTCACTCATGAGTGTCAAAGAAATAAAGAATATACTTTTAAGGGATTATAACCACCTTCCTCTGTATAAAAGATTCGATCAAATTGAAAAGCATTTGAAATTTCGTTTAGATAAAGAAAAAAACAACATATATGAGGAAGTAAAATATTTTTATGATAAAAAAATTGAAATAATAAGACATAATGAACCAGAAAGTGAAGAACGACGTCTTACTATAGTGGATTTATTAAATATTAGAGATTCTGTCTTACTAAAAGTTAAGAAAAATACAAAAACAGCTATAAAAAATTACATGAGCAAGTTTGTAAAAACAGATTTATTTGATTATTACAAGGATATAATTACAAATGAAGAAAATTTAAATAATTTTAGTCTTGGAAAATTGGATGAAGAATTTGTATCATTTATAAGTCAGTATTCAGAAGATATTTTAAATAATAAAATGGTTGAACTTGAAGATTTGGCACCTTTACTATATATTAAGCATAGGATTATGGGATTTGATGATAAAGTAAACATTAAGTATGTAGTCATAGATGAAGCGCAGGATTTCAGTCCTTTTCAGTTTTATGCACTTAAGAAGATATTTAATACAGACTTTTTTACAATACTTGGGGATTTATCACAAGGAATACATTCGTATAGAAGTATTAAAAACTGGAATATAGTATTAAATAAAATATTTGATTCTGACAATAGCCAGTATCTTAAATTAGAACAAAGTTATCGTACAACTATTGAAATCATGGATTTGGCTAATGAAGTGATTAAATTGACTCCAAACGAAGACTTAATATTGGCAAAACCCGTAGTAAGACATGGAGAAAGGCCGTCCATAATTAAATTTAAAACAAAAAAAGAAATATTAAATGAAACAGAGAAAAAAATTGTGCAATTGATTTCAGAAGGATACAAATCAATTGCAATAATTTGTAAAACCTCTAAAGAATGTAAAACTGCACATGATGAATTTAAGAAAAACAAACAATTAAATATTAAACTCCTTGTAGGAAAAGAAGAGCAATACGATAACACCATTGTAATTGTTCCGTCATATTTGTCAAAAGGACTTGAATTCGATGCAGTAATTGTTATAAACATTGATGATGCTTATAATGAGGATGAACTTGATTTGAAGCTGCTTTATGTTGCAATGACAAGAGCTCAGCATAAGTTATATATTTATTACAAGGAATTAAACAATAATCTTTTGGATAGAATAAGTGTTATATAAAAAAACTTGACATTAACTGTAAATTTTCAGTGATAAAATCACAGACAAGTGATGATAAAATAGTTATTATTAATATAATTAAGGCAAAGTAACAAGGGGAGTATGAGATGAAGAATGTAACTGTTTTTACAACCAAAACTTGACCTCACTGTAAAACTGCGAAAGAGTTCCTTTTGCAAAGTAAAATTCATTTTGTTGAAAAGGATATTAATGTTGATTCTGAAGCTCGCAAAGAGCTAATAAAAAGAAAAATCACTGGAGTGCCAACATTTTTGATTGGTGAAGATGTTGTTGTCGGATTAGATAAATCTAAAATTTTACAGCTTGTTGATCATAGATTAATTGAATGTCCTAATTGTCACGCAAAATTACGTGTTCCTATAAATAAGGCACAAATTAGCATTAGTTGCCCAAAATGCAAATATAAAATTAAATAAAAGATTTATTTTTTACTCTAAAAGACTTGTTAATTACCATAACAGGTCTTTTTATGTGATGTTTATAGATGAATTATACGAAGAACATATTTACATATTACTCCATTAGATATATAATTTGATATAACAATTGAAAAAGGGGGCATAAAAAATGAAAGCTATACACAGAAAAAAATATACTATACATGTTAGCGAAGTGGATTTTAGTCAGAAATTAAAATTGAGTTCATTGTTTCTATATTTACAGGATATGGCAACAGAGCATGCAGAAATTCTTGATGTAGGAAGAAATAGAATGAAAAATTATGGTGTCATATGGGTGCTAATACGTGCAAAAGTAGACGTAACAAGGTATCCTAAATGGAATGAAGATATATTTGTTGAAACATGGCCTCAGCAACCAAATAAAATAGAATTTGAAAGAAATTTTATTGTATATGACTCAGATGAAAATATAATCGCAAGAGCTATCACCTCGTGGGTTATTATTGATATTAACAGCAGAAAATTAAAAAGGAGCAGTTTGATAAATCCAAATTTTCCTTTGGTTGAAAGAGAAAAAGCATTAAATTGTGAATTGGGTAAGTTTAAATCAAAAGGTAATTTAGAACCAACCTATAAAAAGGTAGTTGGATACAGTGATATTGATATTAACGAACATCTGAATAATTCAAGGTATATCGATTATATTATGGACTGTTTCAGTATAGAAAAGCATAAAAACTATTTTATTAAATCTATAGAAATTAATTATTTACATGAGGCCTTACCGGGAGATTCTTTAACTATGTATACTGAGTTGTCGGAAATTGATGATAAAATTATTTACATAGATGGTATAAATGATGAAACTAACAAGAATATATTCAAATCACAGATTGAAATACAAAGTATTAAATAAATCCTATATTTATACAGCTTTAAAATTAGTGATGAAATCGTTAAGGGTTGGAATGCTTAGTAAAAGTGCAACGGATTTTGGAATACAGTTTTATCTTATGCTAAATAAAAAAACATTAATTTATTGAAAAAAGAATTATTTATATAATATTAAGGGAGGTTCATATGGTTAAATTTGAAAAAATGACTATTGATGATTTAAAAGAACATATTTGTTTACAAAGAAAAGCTTTTTTCCCCTTATTAGCAAAGTATCAAGATGGTAATTTCAGCCCTGCAAACATTACAGAAGACGAAATGAAAAAAAGAATTGAAAATCCTAAAGGCATTTATTTGAAGGTTATAGTGAATAATTTAAGCGTAGGGGGAATATATGCATATGAGTTTAATAACGGAACAAATGAAATGTATTTGTCCACAATATATATTTCTCCCAATATGCACGGACACGGTCTTGCTCAGGAATCATTAAAATATTTAGAAAAAATATGTAGTGAAATAAAGACTTGGTGGCTTGAAGTGCCTGAAGGAGAAAATAAAAATAGACATATTTATGAAAAATTTGGATATCAAAATACAGGGAAAAAAATAATAATAAATGATAGGCTTACCTTACTTATATATAAAAAGTAATTAATTATGGATTTATCAATATATGGAACGGAGAAGAATAATGAGATATGATTTAAATGAACAAGCAATTAATTATATTAATGAGTGTCAAAAAGAGCAATTAGAACTTCTGATTAATCTTGCTAAAATACCGGCACCTTCACATAAAGAAGATAAAAGAGCTGAATTTTGTAAACAATGGCTTGAAAAGAATGGTGCAAAAAATATATACATTGATGATGCAAAAAACGTAGTATATTCAATTAATTGTGAAACTGCCAATGAAATTATTGTTTTCACGGCACATACTGATATAGTTTTTGGAGATGAAGATGAGCTTCAAGTTGAAAATAAAGACGGACGCCTTTATGCACCAGGTATTGGAGATGATACGTCTAATGTAGTTAACCTCCTTATGTGTGCGAAATATGTGACTCAAAATAATCTAAGCCCACAACAAGGTTTTCTATTTATTATGAACTCATGTGAAGAAGGTCTTGGAAACCTAAATGGCAGCAAAAAAATAATAGAGACATATGGAACTCGTATAAAGGAGTTTATTTCTTTTGATGGATACATTGGTAAATGCATTAATAAAGCTGTAGGTTCTCAGCGATATAAAGTAACGATAACTACTGAAGGCGGGCATTCTTATGCGGATTTCGGTAATCAAAATGCAATTTATTTTTTATCTGCTATGATACAGACATTATATACGATTAACCCACCAAAAAAAGAAAAAACAACATATAATGTGGGAAATATTATTGGGGGAACATCTGTAAATACAATAGCTGAAAGCGCTTCAATGCTATACGAATTCCGTTCATCGGACAGGGATTGCTTAAAGCAGATGGAAACTTTTTTCTGGTCTGTCATAGATAGTTACAGAAAAATGAATATTGGCATAGATGTTGAAATCATTGGAATTCGACCATGTGATGGTGATATTGACAAAGTTAAACTTGATAATTTGACAGCAAAAAATAAAGAAATTATAAAATATTATTGTGGTGAAGAGGTAGTTACAAGTGCATCTTCCACTGATTCAAATATACCACTATCTATTGGAATACCTTCTAATACAGTCGGGACTGTAAAAGGTGGAGGTGCACACACTCGAGGAGAGTGGATAGATATTGAAAGTTTATATTTAGGTTTGAAAATAGCATTAACAATGGTATTATCATATTTTAGTATGTAAATAGTCTGCAATAAAATAGAATTGATTTTTAAGAATTTAGCAATATTAAAAGGTAAATTATTTTTATAATTATAGTTATATCAATAGATATTTTCAAATATAGGGAGTTATTTATGAAAGTTATAACAAAGAACAGCATTTATATAATTGATGTAAAAAAGAAAATTGTGACAGGTGGGGTCCTTGCAGACAGCAAATTACATTATGACCATATCGGAGCTGTAAATAAAGGTCAAAGATTATTTTTTTATGATTATAACGGTAATATTTTATTGAAGACTTCTCCTGTTCAGGACATAACGGCTTCATTATTTGATGATGAATTTGTTAAGTAATACTTGATGAAGTTTTAAATATATAGAGCGATAGAATAAACTTAGAATAAAAAACATTATTTTTAGGAGAATTGTATGAAGATATCACGTGAATGTATATACTGTCTTGCAAGACAAGCAGTGGAAATAGCTGAAGAAGCGACAAACAATGTAACAATGCAAGAAGAAATAATAAAAAGGTCTTTAAAAGAATTAGGAGAAATGGATTTCAATGAAACTGCACCTCAAATAGCATTTAGGATGCATCAACATGCTAAGAATATTACTGGTATTAATGATCCATACATAAGATTGAAGGAGCAGTACAATGAAATTGCTAAAGAAATTTATGATAGAATTGTAGAAGAGAAATGGTTAGAAAAGTCAGAAGATCCCTTTGATACGGCATGCAGACTGGCTATTGCAGGAAATATTATTGATTTTTCAGTTGGACTTAAATTAGAACATTCAGACGTAGTTAAATCGGTTGAAGACAGTATAAAACATGATATTTTTGGTACAGGAACAATTGCTTTACGAGAAGCAGTAGAAAAGGCAAAGAATATTATGTATATTGCTGATAATTCAGGTGAAATCATATTCGATAAATTTCTATTAGAAAACCTTCCGGTAAATAAAGTAACATATGTTGTAAAGGGAGGTCCAATAGTTAACGATGCAACCATGTATGATGCCATAAGTACAGGCGTTGCCGATCTAGTAAAGGTAATTGATAATGGGCATAACGCACAAGGAACAGTGTTAAGTGATTGTTCAAGTTCATTCAACAGTGAATTCGATAAAGCAGATCTTATTATAAGTAAAGGACAAGCAAATTTTGAAACATTGAGTGATATTAAAGATAAAAAGATATTCTACCTTTTGCGGGCAAAATGCAGTTCGGTTGCCTCTGCAATTGGATGCAACCGAATGGATTATGTACTGACAAGTTACTAGCTGAAATTAATTATTATAGATTATCGCAATGATTGAGATTATTATTTTAAAAATTGTTTTGTTTTTCCCATTTTGTATGCAAGCTTTATCATTTCCTGTTCTTCAACTGTCAATTCCCGGGAATACATTTTTTCGAATTGTTTGATTAGTTTATCAAATTCTATAACTTGTTTTCGCTGTCTTGGTCTAATAATAACATGTTTTGGATCGTAGAATCTTGGTATAATATATGGATTATTAATTTTTTTAAAAATTTCAGCTGTATAGTATGCATCATAAAAAGCATTATGAAATTTATAATTTGCTTCAATACCAAGTAATTCAACAGCATGTTCTAAACGCAGCTGCTTTTTATGAGGAAGATTTAAATATGTAGAAACATAAGGTTGCAGATTTATAAACATTCTAGGCAATAGATTAAGATTCAACTTATTGTATTCTACATTTTTGAATATTTCTTTTATATCTGACATTCCCCATATGCAAAATATAGAATCTGTATCATCTATAAACTTAACAAAAGAATTAAATACTTCAGTAAAAGTTTCCTCTTCTAAAAGTTTCTCTGTTGTGATTCCAGTTAATTCCGCAACAAATGAATTTATTTTCATATAGATAACAGGCTTTATATAACGGTCAAAAGTGGATACTGTATTGAATTTTGAATCTAATTTTATTGCTCCAATTTGAATGATTTCGAAAGTATTTTTGAGTTTCTGTTTATCTGCTGTATTTAAAGAAGCTATATCCTGATTGAACTCTAAATCTAATACAATATATTGCATATGCAGTCTCCTTTTGTTAATATTTTTTTCCTTTGTTTCTTTCATGTATCTAGCTTTACTCTATGACAAGCAAATATACTTCTATATATTTAAATTATCGGCACATATTAATTTAATCTTAGAAAAATATTTGAAATTAAATTAAAATGTAATAAAATAAATTAGTTGAAAATTGCTGCAATTTATTATATAATAAAGCAAGCCAGAAAACGGCTTGCATCACAACGATTCAATAAATACATCAAGACAAAGACTTATGTCTTTGTTTCATTAGTTGTATTTATTATATAATAAAATAAATTTACAAAAGAAAGGGGATAGTCATGATTCATACAGTTAGTACCGCTAAGTTTACCTTGAATAAACAATGTAAATTCAGCAGTTGTGTTTCAAAAAATGGTATTTTAATTTTTGACGGGAGAAGTGTGTCCATTTTTAGAATAAGTACTGACGATAGTATAAATCAATGATTCTATTTCTTTTAGTAGATAATTTTATTGCATATGAAAATTTGCTGCATAATTACTAATATAAAGATTTTTGACTCAAGATTTATAACTTGAGTTTTTTTATGCTTTATTTTAATGGATACTTTTTCTTCCATAAGCCTTTTACTGCTCAATTCTTCTAATTATTTAAGATAGAAGAATTAGGCAGGAGGCTTATTTTTATTTGTTAAAATCAAAAAATAAAATTACCTTTAGGAGAATAAAATATGATTAAAAAATTAAAGCAAAATATATCTGTTAGTTATGCATATAACTTTTTCTTACAATTAAATATAACTTCAGCCATATGGGTACTGTATCTGGCATTTAGGGGAATGTCACTGATTGAAATAGGATTGCTGGAATCAATTTATCATATTACAGGGTTAATATTTGAATTGCCTACAGGTGCGCTTGCAGATTTGTACGGCAGAAAGTTTTGTGTTGTGCTTGGAAGAGTTGTTAATGTAATATCATGTATTCTCATGATTACATCAAGTAGCTTTTTGGGATTTGCAATTTCTTTTGTATTAAGCTGTGCAGCTATGAACTTAAATTCAGGAGCAGCAGAAGCGCTAGTTTATGATAGCTTAAAAGAATTAGGAGAAGAAGATAAATATAAAAAAATATGGGGTGAACTGGCATTTGTCATGTCAATTGCTCAAGGAATAGCAGTTCTTTTTGGCGGAATATTAGCTGATATTCAATTTCTGTATGCATATATATTTGGAACGATAATACAAATAATAGCGTTGATTATTTCCTTTAATTTTAACGAGCCATCTATTGATAATAAAAAAAGTGAAGAACAGAGGGAGAATCAGGTTAAAAAAGAAAAAGCAATTATTAATCAATTGTTAATAAGTATTAATGTGCTTAAGGGCAGAAAAATAGTGTTGTACTTAATTATGTTTTCTGCTTTAGTAGGAAGCCTTCAAACTACTGTATTTTTCTACAGCCAACAGTATTTTTCAGACTTAAATTATACAAAAACTAAAATTGCACTTATCTGTGCTCTAGGAAGTTTAATTGAAGCAGTAAGCTCTAAATATGCTTATAAAATTGAAAATAGATTGAAAATAAAAGGAATACTAATAGGTACTTCAACACTAAATATTATTGCTTTAGCAGGGTTAGCATTTGTAAAGAGATTATCCATATTGTTTTTTTTAATAACATCCGTTACAGGAGGACTGGCATTTACAATATTCAGTGATTATATAAATTCTAGAGTGCCTTCAGAACATAGAGCAACAATATTGTCATTTGACAGTTTGTGTTTCAGTATGTTTATGATATGCGTATTCCCATTGTTTGGATTGCTGGCAGAACATATGGGTTTTTCCATAACATTTGGTGTTATAGCGGTACTCTATATTCCGGCAATGCTATTTTTAATGATAAAACTTAAAAAACATAAAAATATAGAATTAAATAAAAGCGAAATTTTATCAATAAAATAATTAAATTAAAAAATATCATTCTTCTTAATGTCAGAATGATATTTTTTCTATAATTTAAATCTATTTGAATTTTACAGCTGTACCATATGCCATAACTTCTGCAGCACTGGCCATTACAGCAGCTGATGCATAGCGGATATTGACTATAGCATCAGCTTCCATAGCTTCTGCTTCTTCAACCATTCTCTTTGTAGCCAGAGCACGAGCCTCATTCATCATTTCGTTATAAGCCTTTAATTCTCCGCCTACTAAAGTTTTAAAGCCTTGAGTAATATCTTTGCCAATATTTTTACTTTGGATAGTGCTGCCTTTAACTAAACCCAACATTTCAAATTCTTTTCCTGATATATAATCAGTATTTACTAAGATCATCTTCTTCGCCACTCCTTATTTCTTTTATTCTTTCTACTAATACATAAATGCTAACACATATAAGTGCTATGGGAATGAGAGAACCAATAATTTTTCCTATTACTGGAACTGACACATAGAAACATGTAACTATAAATGTACCCAAGTAGATAACAAGCAAAATTGTAATAATAATTGGGGCAATAAGTTTTTTATTAGAACCTTTCATAAAGAAATCCCCTTTCTTGAATAAATTATATCATGGCTATAATAAAATTCAAGATAAATATGTGCATAATAAATGAATAATATTCATTCTAATTAAATATTCTTTTAAATATTTATATAATTATATTGAACATTGTCAATTATATGATTATAATTATAAAAGCTTGATTAAAATAATGATATAAAACCTCAATTTATATAATATAAGGAGATAAATAATATGCAAAGATGGAAAACTAAATATGATGAAAATATTATTGTTGTTGAAAATAGTATCAGAGGTGAAAGGCTATATGTTAACGGTGAACTACAAGATGAACAAATGGGTATTTTTGCTTTTAGATCAAGGCTTTGGGGACATCTAAAAACTGGTGAAACAATAAAAGTTTCAATAGGCAGCAACATAAAGATGCATTGCAGAATTTTTATAAATGATAAGTTATTATTTTCTGAATGATATTATTCAATAGGTGAAATAACAATTAACTTTCATACAATAAATAATTGTCGAAATAAGTGGTGTAAATTAATATTAAAAAACTATGAAATTAAAACTTCTTATTTGATGATTGTATTTCGAAAATTATTGTTTTATAATATAATAAAGTATATTTACAATTAAAAGGTATTGATTATTATTTAATTATAAAAAAGGGGAGAAGCTAATGCAAATGATAAAAAATATTAAATTCCAAAATAAAATTTATTTATTAAAATTTAATAGCATCTTTGTGAAAACGTTGCTAATCTTGTTTATTTTAATTTTTATGGTAATCATTTTATTTTATTACTTTGTGAATGGATTGTATAAAGAAAAATATAAGGAACAAATAACCTATTCATCTTTTTCTATGCTAAGTGCAAATATTATGGAAATGGATTCCCTGGTTCATTCTTTGGAAGTGCAAATGTCAGATATGCTTCATGATTCAGAGTGTACAAGCATTATTATTAGTGGAAATACATTTCAGAATACAAAAGCACTTAATATAGCATCAGAACTGTTTAATCTTACACAACGTAATAAATATGCTGCGAAAGCATGGATTTATATTAAGCAAAGTGATAGTATTCTTTCTTCTGATAAATCAATTGTTTTGCGTTCTGATTTTGCAGATAATGGTATTTTAAAAGCATATGAAGAAACTGAGGACAAAATAACAAATTTGTCGCATTTATTGTTTTACAATAATAAATTATACTTATTTCAGGATTTTCCACTAAAAAAGCATTTATCTACTATGTGCATTGAAGTAGATAGCAATAACTTGTTTGATTTGGTGTCTGAAAATATTCAGGGTGAGGATGGAAATATATATGTTTATTTAAAAGGCACTCCTATTTTTACAGAACAAATTCAATATCCATCAGATGAAAAACTTCAAATTACAAAGAGAAATAAAATAGATGCCAGAAAAACAACGTGCGAAACTGCAGATTCAGAATATACCAATATATTGACATACAAATCAGATGTAACAGGTCTTACTGCACTCATGTTTCTTAACAGTAACAGTATTTCACCATCTTTGCAAACAATAATTTATAATATGTCTACGTTTTTAGTCGTTATATTATTGCTTTTGTTAATTGCAAGCATATTCCTTGTGCGCAATATTTATCATCCAATACATAGTATGGTTTCAAATATATTGGAACAAAGAAATATAAATAAATATGACGAATGGGAAAATATTAATAATGAATTAGAACTGATTCAAAATATATATAAAGAGAATAAAAACCAAAAATTAATTTTAGGTAATATGCTTCATGAAGTGGGATCAGCTGTGAGCGAAAGACTCTTTCGCTCAATATTAAATAAAGAAGAAATGAACGAGGAACGTGTGGAGGCGATTCTTAAGCAAATTGATTCACCATTTTCTATAGAAGGAGAATATCAAGTATTAATTTTGGAATGGATGTGTAAAGGAAAAATTTTACTTGCTGAAATAAAAAATGAATTAAATAAAATTGATTTTGCTAAGTTTGGTTCTAAATATTTAAATAAAGGTAGCTATATATGCTGCTTAGATGGAAAAAATAATCAAAAAATATTAGTGCTGCATTCTAATAAATACTCAAATATAAAATATAAACATATGATTCATGAATTGGAAGAATATATACAAAGAGAATTAAATAATGCTTCCATTCAACTGATAATTGGAATAGGCCGAGTATATAAACATATTTTTAATATTACGTTATCATATAAAGATGCAGAGAGCAATTTAAATCAACGATTATATTTCACATCCGATCAAGATAAAAAGAATGAGCAGGATATTATTTCTTTGTACTATAGTCAGGTTAAAATGATATTAGAAGAAATTATGGACAATCCGGAGAGAGGGTTGGTACGATTAAGACAGTTAGTAGATCGAGTAGTTGAGTTTCCAGAATTAGCTGCTACAATTTACCTGACAATTATGGATTTGATTTTTGTTAAGTTGATTTATTTAAATATTAATAGAGAAGACAGATGGTTTCAACAGAAAAAACAAATAGAAACTGATTTGTCACCTTTGAGTGAAAATGACGAAAGAGTGAAGATAATGAGATGCTTCTGTCAAGAAACAATTCAGGTTATAAGTGAGGCTGCTAATAAGGAACAGTTTAGACATTTAGAAAATGCAAAGAGATATATAGAGTTGCATTATAATAATAGCTCATTATCACTAAATTCTGTGAGTGAGGTTTGCGGTATCAGCAGCTCTTATTTGTCAAGAATTTTTGTAGAATACTTATCTTCCGGGTTTGTGGAATATTTGAATAATTATCGAATAGAACAAGCCAAAAGATTGATGGTAACAACAAATCTTACCATTGCAGATATTGGGTTCAGTACCGGATTTAATTCACCGCAAAATTTTATTCGCGTGTTTAAAAAATACCAAGGTGAAACACCCGGTCAATATAGAGGGCGTTGTTCAGTAAGTAATGATTGCATCATTGATGGCGTTGGAATGGAGTAAAATATGGCGAAAAAAAGTAATAGAATTATAATATTAGGAATGATTTTTTTATTTCTTTTGGTAGGCTGCAGAAAAAAAACAGACACCTTTTCAGCCTTTGAGGATGAAAATTACTATGATATGAAAGTTCTTTCAGAACCTATAGTAATTATACTAACACATTCTGAAATGGAAAACAGTTTGACACATGAAATTGCTATAAAATTCAAGGAAATATTAGAAAAAGAGTCTGAAAATCAGTTTATAGTTGACATTTATCCAAATAATACATTTGGAAGTTTGTCGGATGGCATTAATAATTTTTCAAATGGTGCGGTGGAAATGCGTTTGGGAGCAGGTCCTTCGAAAATAATCAATACTGTAAATTGGCTTCCTTCGGTAATTGAAGCAGATGCTTATGAATTAAATGAAGCCCTTAAACCCGGTCACAAATTAAGAAATTTAGTGGATGAAGAATGTGAAAAATACAATGCTAAAATTATTGGTATTACACCACTTATTTTTCGTATGCTGACAAGTAACGAAAAAATTACTTCCATAAAGGATTTTTCTAAAATTAACATTCGAGTAATTAATGATGGCATTTATAAAAGATATTGGGAAGCATTAGGCGCTCAAACAAACAGTTTTAATATTGAACAAGTTTATGCCGCCTTACAGCAAAACATTGTAGATGCTCAGGAAAACACAATACCAAGTATTGTAAGCAACAAATTATATGAACAGCAAAAATATCTTACAATTACTAATCATATGTTTTATAATGATGCCCTTTATATTAATCAGGATTTCTATGACGGTCTTTCCTTTGAGCAGCAGAAATTAATTGAAAATGCAGCAGATGTGGCGATTAATTACGGATCCTCAAAAACAGTGGCTTATTTAATTGATGGATATAAGGAACTGGAGAATGCAGGAGTTGAAATTATTACACTATCTGATGAAGATATGAAAAATATTAAAGATAAAGTAAAACCAATAGTAATAGATTATTTAAAAGATACTTTTGGTGAAGATTTATTTGAAAGAGTTTTACAAACTGTAAATTCTAAGTATTATTAATATTCGATGAAGTTTAAATATAATAACAATTGTAAAAGAAAACACATGAATTTGTAAAAATTTGCAGATTTATGTGTTTTTTTATATAACTTTACAGGATAATTAATGAACATAATTTGTCATGATGCAAAAATATGAACAATTTAATCAACAATGTATACAATTGTAAATGCTCTTAGTTGATTGATGAATATTGACAATATACATAGTAGCTTTTTTATATTAAAATTTTGAAAAATGGAGGTGAATTTGATTGGGTATGATAAAATCAACTAAAAACATACTCTGATACTTATTTTACAATATTTAACTTAGAAATTTTATATACTGATAGGAGGTGAAATTATCGTTTATAAATTCAACATGTAACATATGAAAGATTTCAGCAATTGGGTCTAGAATTAAAATCATTAAGATAAAATTATAAACAATAATTACAGATCAGATTTTAATATGAAAGGAAAGTGAATTAAAGTGAAAATAAGAGTGAATAAAAGTTTAGCATGGCTAATTATAATATGTATGATTGGTACGTTGTTTCCATCGACTGCTTTTGCTTCTTATTCCGATGTTGAACAGCATTGGGGACGAGCATCAATTGAAAAGTGGAGCGATATGGGTGTTATCCAAGGTTCTGATGGAGAATTTCGTCCAAATGATTCTATTACAAGAGGAGAAATGGCGGTTATCATTGACCGTATCATGAAGTATCAGACCAAATCAAACAAAAAATTTTCTGATTTGGGGCAAGCTTTTTATACAGATGCAATTTTAAAAGCCAATGCAGCTGGAGTTATCCAAGGTGACGGTACAACAGTGCGACCAACTGACAAAATTACCCGTGAGGAAGCCGTTGTCATGCTTGGACGTGCAATGGGACTCAGCAAAAGTTCAAATGGCGACAAAACATTTTATGATAGTTCAAAAATTTCTTCATGGGCTGCTGAATATGTAAATGCTATGGCAAATGCAGGATATATAAACGGGTCAAATGGTAGTTTTTATCCAAAGAGTAACATTACCCGTGCAGAAGTTATTACAATCCTTGACAACTCAATCAAGAAATTGTTTAACGAGGAAAAGGAATACACTGGAGATGTTTTGGGGATGTCAATAATCAATACTCCAGGTATGGTGCTTAAAAACATGCAAATAAAAGGAGACCTTATTATATCTGAAGGTGTTGGATCAGGAGATGTAACACTGGATAGTGTCACTGTTTCAGGTAAAATCATTATTCGTGGCGGAGGCGCCAATTCCATACACATTTCAGGAAACAGCAAAATATCTGAAATCATTATCCAAAAGACTGACAACGGTGCAATTAGGGTAGTAACTTCTGATGGAGCTGTTGTAGATGCGGTTATCATAGATGACGGCAATGATGATATTATATTAACTGGTTCATTCAATAATGTTGACATTGCAGCTGGTGTAGCAGTTAGAGCAGTAAATGCTGCAATTAAAAATATAGAAATAACTTCAGCAGATGCAGATTTAGACGTAGATGATAATTCGAAGGTAACAGAAATTAAGGTTTCAGAGGATGCAATAGGTGGAAATATAACAGTTTTTGGCAAAGTAGACATTCTTACTGCCGATGCTAAAATTACTATTAATAATCAAGGAATAATTACAAAGGCAACTATAATTGAAGGAGTTACTTTAAAGGGTAACAAACCAGTGACCGTTATAACTCCAACAACCCCAATAACAACCCCGACAAAAGGTAATAGTGGATCTCACGGTTCTGGTGGTGGAAGTATAACTGCTAAAGATTTTAACAGTTATACAACTAATTTGAATATTGATTACAGTCAGGCGACACAGCTGCCGTTGACAGGATATTTTTCCAAAACAGTTGAAGCAGGTCGTTCTGTGAAAGTTTATATTCCTGACGATGCTCCCATTCGAGCAAAGTTTACAGTTATTGCAATTCCAGATGGAGTTAATACTTACTCATTCTTGAAAGCTCAAGGCTGGATTAATAGAGCAGATGAAAACGGAGAATGTCTTTTCGCTTTGGAACCTGGCGGAAATGGTTGGGGAAACCAAACTGAGGAAAATGACTATATTACAAATGCAATGAAGTTTTTAACTTCTGGTACAAACGATAATAAAATATCAGTATTTTCCACATATGGAGCCTTTTATCTGGTAGGTTATAATACAGGCTGTGCACCTTTGGAATCTTGGTCAGCCAACAATCCTATCTTTGTTAATAGCCAAGTTTTTATTAATGGAACAAGTGTTGGTCAGGAATATCTTGATGCTGTAGGTGCAAAAAAATATAACGGTAAAAATACAGGAGGTTATGATCCTGGTCAAGATGATGATGAATTCACTCAAACTTTAAAAGACTTAGGCTATGACGGAACATTTATGAGTCAAAGTGAAGTTCCTGTTCCAACATGGTTTATAGGTTATGATAACGATTCTTATAGTATAACTTATTGGAAGAAAGCTAATGATGTAGTAAATACACCTATTGGTGATGTATATTATCAGGATATTAATTCCGATGCATGGCAGACTCAATACGCAAATGAAAGTATATTAAGAAACAATCCAAGTTCTAAATATGGAATGTCTCAGGTTAAAGTGAGTGAATCTGCTAATTCAAGTGCAGAAGATATTTTTAAATTCCATTCAAATTATATCAGATATACAACAACTTTTGCATATAGCAATCATTTAGAGTATCGTTTAGACTACGGCAAAATGCTGGTTGATTTACAGAAAAAAGCGGCATCAGCAACTGTGACATCTGAAGTTTACAATATGCCTGGCGGAAAAACCGGAAGCTATGATTTCTATGCTCAGGATGATATTAAAGTTACAGCTTATGATAACAAAACAGGAACCGTTATTTCTGGAATTGTAGCACTTACGGATTATAATAATGATGGCAAAAAAGATCCTAGAGATTATATAGTTTATGTTCCCGATTCTGCAAAAGAGATTTGGGGAGATCAAGGAGCACCTATTGTGTTAGTACATCCTGGAATGACTCAAACCGCAAGTGTATTTATGGATGCTTCAATGTGGTGGCAGGTTGCTAATGATGAAGGTTGTGTAATTGCCATAGTTGGAGAAGCATACTCTTCTGCAACCGGTGTAAGCTATAAATCTGATAGTGAAGATTTTGCATACATGATGGGAAGTATTATAGGTAATAAAATAAGTAGTTATGTAAATTTAGATCTTACGAGAATATACGGAAGCGGACATTCTTTAGGCTGCAGAACTATTCAAGACTTATCAATGTCTAATCCTGATTTAATGGCAGCAGTTTCAAGTACTTCATTCCCTCCTTCAACAACTGTTAGAACAGGAGAGATGATGCCAAATTACTTTATTCATGGTCAAAGTGATTTGCCATTTGAGTTGCCGGATTTATGGGGAAATTCAGGTCTTCAAGACTGGGCTAATTATTTCTTCGAAGCAAACGGATTGAAAACTGATATTTATAGCTATGATTCATCTGACACCAGTGGACGTTTCCACACATATGTTTGGAACAATAGTCAGGGTATTCCATTAGTTAAGTATGGCTATACATTAGCCCGTGAGCATAACTGTATGCCTCAAGAGTTTACAATGGGTTGGGATTTCTTAGAACACTACAGTTTTGAAAAAGATGATGACGGTCATGTAACTGCTCGCTATTACAGTCCATCAGGATTTATCGAAGATGACAAAATAGTAATTGAAGAAACTGAAGATGAATCAGTGAAATTAACAGCAATAACTGATATGAGACTCCTTGGTCAAAAGCTTGCAGCGGTTGCAATTGAATATAAGAATATAGTTGACCCAGATAAAATATCTGTATCCAGCTATGAAATAAAGGATCTTGATTCAACAGGTGAATCAATGGCTACAGCTGAAATCAGCAGGGTATACACTAATAATGCACCAGAAATCAGAGAAGATGCTACATCAGTACCGGGTAAATATGTCATAGTAGAAATTGCAGACAGCTCAAAGGTGGGTATCATGATGACAAACTATGTGTATTATGATGAAACTGAAACAAAGAAAACACAGACTTACTGGTTAAAGAAAGACGTAAATACTACTTTAAAACAATTAACGGATATTTTAGGGATAGACGGCGAGGTGCTATCAAAAGCTAACATAGAAGAAATGCCGATGACAGAAAAAACTGTTCAGTTGAAATATGATGAATTTAATGATTTATTAACTATACCAAGCAGCAGCGGAATAGATAATATAATGGTTAAGTATCGATTGCCCAAAGGTTATAATCCATCTAAGAAGTATCCTATCATGATGTCTCTTACAGGGCAAGGAACATCTTTCTGGCAAGTAAACGGAGAAGATAACTTTGGAACCAGTATAGCAATAGATAAGTCGGCTACGGCATGGATGGATGAGGAAGATATGATAATTGTGTCAACACATTATCGTTCTACGGTACCTTCTTCCATGAGAGACACATATAGTGCATCTGATGATATCATTAAAACATATGAATATTTTATACAAAACTATTCCGTAGATACTGAAAAAGTATATTTAACAGGAAATTCTATGGGAACAGCAATGTCCTTCCAAGTTCTGATGAAGAGACCGGATCTGGTAACAGCATTTATATGTGCCAACGGAGCAGTCAATCCGGGAGGAAGCGAATATCCTGATACACGTAAAGATGAACTGAAGGTAGAATTAGCTGAAGTTGCAAAATCAGGAGTAGCAATATGGTTCCATCATGGAGTGAGTGATAGGTCAATAAACATTCAAAGAGCACAGACAGCATATCAGGCATTGTTAGAGCTTCATGAAGAAAACGGAAGAAGCGAAGAATGGATAAAAGATAATTTAAAATTCACAACATATAAAGATGCGGATTTTGTTGTTGATGGAATAGATATTGGACCTCCTATTTATCACTCAGCTACAAAGCTGGCATATCAAATCTCTTATGATTCATCATGGGAGGACAGTCTTCCTAACGGTCAAAGAGGTATAGGTATAAGTGAATGGGTACGCTCAAAAATCAAAATGCAAATTCATGAATTAGTGGGAAGTATTGAAACAGCAACACCGACTGCTGACGGAACCGGGACAGGTGATACCAATATAGGTAAATACGCAGTGCTTGGAACAACAGGTACTAGCCCAAACTTTGCTGCAGTGATAACCGGTACAGCGATACTTGCTGATATTGAGTCAGCCAACGGAGAACAAGGCGAAGCTAAATGGGTGGGAGTGCTTATTACAACGGATAAGAAAGTTATTTCTTTATCGGTAAAAACACCTGATATGATCGAATTTACTGAGCTCACACAAGCAGATGTTGATGAAGCCATAACGGCAGGAGCAACAGGAGACAATACTTTTGTATGGTGGCTCAAGGCAGATGAACTAGTAAATTCAAAAGATATTTTGATTAAGGTGACTGGGGAAGATGATAGTACGGCAGTTACGTTATCTGTTTCATATTATCCTTTTGAAGAATAACTAATACATTTAGCATCATTATGGTATAAGCAGAATTATTAACAGTAAAAGCTGTATTTAAAGCAAAGTAATATTATTTGTTATTTGGGGATGTATTGATATGGGTTTTGGCCCATAAAAATACATCTCCTTTAAACATCAATGTGCAAGCCTCTTTTCTGACTTGTTTAAAAAGAAAGTCAGAAAAGAGTATATTTATTTTGTTAAAGAGAGGAGGTGAGCATATGGGAGGAAGAATAGGAACTACTGAGCTCATAGTAATTTTTGTTATAGCCTTATTGGTCTTTGGTCCGTCTAAGCTTCCTGAATTGGGGAAAATTGCCGGACGTACTATCGGTTCAGTTAAACGGTATGTAAACACAATTGAAACTGAACTCACATTAGAGGAATACGCGGATGATGAAGAAGTAAAAATAGTTAACAAAGAGCAAAATACAGTAAAAGAAGAATCTGAAGCAGCAGCCGAGGATAAAAATGTAAAGGCAAGAACTATCGCATGATAATATACATATTTAGCATTTTAATTATAGTATACAAATAAATTGAAATGGAGGTGTATAAAATGAAAATTGGCACAACGGAATTAATGGTTATATTAGGTATTGCAGTTCTAATTTTTGGACCGACTAAACTTCCACAGCTTGGAAAAGCAGTAGGACAGACAATAAATAATTTTAAAAGAAGCAGCACTAAAGCAGAAAAGGAAGAGAGTTGAAGCTAAATGTCTAATGTAAAAAATGATAAGAATACGTTGATTTCCCATTTGAGCGAATTAAGAAAAAGACTGTTGTCAAGCGTAATCTGCTTTTTTGTGGCAATGTCAATTTGTCTGGTAAAAGCAGAATTTATAGCAAATCAACTGTTAGCTTTAGCTGAAGAATTTAAATTTGTATATGTTGCCCCGGCAGAATTGCTCATGTCATACATTAGAATATCTATAATATGCGGTCTCGTAGTAGCATTTCCAATTATTTGCTATCAGTTATGGGTTTTTATACGTCCGGGACTTACACGCAGAGAAAGAAAAGCGGTGTTTTTTATAATGACCTTTGGCATGCTCTTGTTGTTTTGCGGAGCATTCTTTGCCTATAAAGTAATGTTACCGGTTACTCTTAAGTACTTTGCAGGTCTTAGCACAGAAGACAGTATTAATTCAATGATATCTGTACAGAATTATCTTAATTTTGTAATTAATATGATGTTGACTTTTGGGGTCGTTTTTGAACTTCCCATAGTGGTCATTATGTTAACACATCTTGGAATCATAAATCCTAAGATACTTAGAAAACAAAGAAAATATGTAATATTGATTACTTTTATCCTTGCGGCGATAATAACTCCTCCGGATGTTATATCTCAAGCAATGGTGGCGGTTCCAATGATGTTACTTTTTGAAATAAGTACAATAATTAGCAGCTTACTGTTTCGCAAGAAGCTTAAAAAATTGGAACAAGATGAACAAGAGTATTTAAAAGTAATCTCTGAATAGGAATATGTAAAGTAGCTTTTAATATCACTATTTAAAAATGGTGTTTTAAACCAAATATAATAAATAACTAGGAGGTTAAGATTATGAAAACAAAAAATGCAGAAAATCAGTTATATGTGGAAGCGATAGAACAGGAATTAACTGAAATTGGTCTTTCAAGAAGGAATTTACTCAAAGGTATGGCTGTAAGTGCAGCAGGGATAGCAGTAGCAGGTATGATACCTAGCAACTATGTATTTGCTGATGCAGAATCAAATTCAGCAAATGGAGTTACAAGAGGTTCGTTCATTGCAAAAATTTCCGATTACTTTGAATGGCCGCATCCTACTGAATATAATGATATATGGAAAATTAAAATGAAGCAGTTTTCAGATGTAAATACAACTGACCTCTATGGAAAACAGGTTGAAACGGCCTACGAGGAAGGTATAATATCTGGATTAGGCAATAAGTTCAATCCTAATGAGCAAATTACACGTCAGGATGCAGCTGATATTTTGGTAAAAGCATTCCATATCCCTTTGACGGGCAAAACCGGCATATTTAATGATGAGAATGCAATAGATGTGAATACAAGAGCCAGTGTAAATACATTAGTTAGTCTTGGTTATATGGCAGGTGAATCAACAAAAGTTTTTGGTCCGAAAAAAGCGTTGACCATGACTGAAATGGATACTATTTTTAAAAAAATAACATCTTCAATGGTAGCTCCGGTGCAGGCTCTCCCAAAAACGAACGCAGTTGCACCCAGACGTTTTATTAAGTTATATTGTCCAACTCCCGGTGCTACTATATATTACACTACCGATGGTTCTGAACCTACTGAAAACAGCAAAAAATACAATTTATTAGTTGACGGTCACATTGCAGAGCTTGTAGGTTCAAGAAGTGGAGAATCAACTTCTCCAGACAGAGATGTAACATATAAGGCAATTGCCGTGAAAGAAGGATATGAAACAAGCCCTGTTATGACATTTACATGGCATCTGAATCGTCCTTTAACTGCTGATTATCAGAACCTGCAGATAATGAAAAAGACAGCTACCAGTCCGGCCGTGTACAGAATTTGCAACGATTCAGAATCTGTACGAGCTATGGCGTGGTATATAGAGGGACCAAACAGCGGTATTATATTTGATACATTGCAGACCTCTACTTCTAGCGACAAAAACTTAAAAACATATGTTGATGGTCTTGCGACTAAACCCTACATCTGTATAGTTGGCCATGAACATGGCGACCACTGGGCTCAATCTCCAAACTTTCTGAAAGCCGGAATTGATGTTTATATGAACGAACGCGGATGGTCAAGTGCAATAACTGCTTCTCCAATGGGACCTGCCCTTTTTACAGATGCTGCAGATCAGGCAAAGATCAAGAACATTGAAGAAGGAATGAAATTTGACCTAGGTGGCGGAATAACATTTGATGTATATGCAATGCCGGGACATGCCAACGGACTTGTAGTTCTCCATGATAAAAAGAACGGTTTAGTGTTTGCATCAGACATTTACGGATGTACAAGAGCAGGATCAGCAGATAATGTTGGTATACAAGGTCTTAGAGCCGACCTTTTACTTTCTTTTGCGCAGCAGGTATATGCAGGATACAAGAAAGAAGGAGGTAAAACTGACCATCTTTTCACAGGACATGACGAAACTCCTCTATCAGATACTAACCTGAGACTTTTCGAAAAAGTGTTCCAGCAGGTAATTGACAATGGAGAAGTCGGATGTTCTAATACACTCAGAGGTAATACCGATGCTCCCGGATCAAGAACTACTATAATCGGTGATATGTGGAAAGACGCGACACAATGGTGTGCAGTTAAGCTCATAGGCACAATGTTTGATACTGCAGAGTATCTTTCATCAACTACCGATCTGGCAAAATTGCCATATATGTCTGATGCTGCCAATGCAAACATCAACTACAACGGCGGAAACAACTTTATGAAATATTCTGTACTCTCGTTTGTTGACATAACCGGAGGTATTTTGGTAGGAAAAGAAGTAGAGTGGGCGCCTCCTGTTACATTCAAATGGTCAGGAAAGGAAATTACTGTTAAAAATTCACTGAAGAACAGATTTAATCCTTGGGCTTATGATTACACAATCAATGTTCCAAAGTCAAACAGCAGCATTACTTTAGTACCTGTAACACTATCCACCAGAGTTTCTTCAATCACTATTGACGACAAAAAAGTTACATACAAATCCAGCAACAAAATTGCGGTAAAAGACAATCAAATAATAACCATAAAAGTTACTGCACTCGACAATATTACAACAAGCACTTATAAATTCAAGATTGCTTTAGTTTAACAATTTGAATGGAAATGCTATATTCATTTAATATTTAACAAAAATCCTCAAGTGATATATGATATGCTCCCTTTTAGGTATACAGTTAAAATAGTAAAACTGTTTATATAGGAGGGAGCATTTTGTGTAGAACCAAATATAAAACTTTATGCATGGGAAGATTGAAGTTTTCCATCAATTGCTATATAATGTAAATAAATTATTATTAATGGATTTTGCCGTATATATAACATAACAATATTTATTATATATTATGGGCAATAGTAAAGGAGGATAATATACAATATGCAAGCAATTAGTAAATTACAAGATATAATTTCAAAAAGTGAAAATATAGTTTTTTTTGGTGGAGCAGGAGTATCAACAGAAAGTGGCATTCCAGATTTTCGTAGTGTTGATGGATTGTATAATCAAAAATATAATTATCCGCCAGAAACAATACTTTCACATAGTTTCTTTATAAACAATACAAAATATTTTTATGATTTTTATAAAAATAAGATGTTATTTTTAGATGCTTTACCAAACAAAGCTCACATACGACTTGCTGAACTTGAAAAAGCAGGCAAACTTAAAGCAGTTATCACTCAAAATATAGACGGGCTTCATCAAAAGGCAGGCAGTAAAAATGTGTTGGAACTTCATGGCTCAATTTATCGAAATTATTGCATGAAATGCGGTAAATTCTACGATGTCGACACAGTTATAAATAGTGCCGATATTCCCACTTGCAGCTGTGGTGGGATAATTAAGCCTGATGTAGTTCTTTATGAAGAAGGTCTTGATAATGATATTATTGATAAAGCTATAAGTTACATATCTAATGCTGATGTATTAATTATTGGCGGTACTTCCTTAGCAGTGTATCCTGCAGCAGGGCTAATCAGATATTACAAGGGAAATAAACTCATTTTAATAAATAAATCAACTACATCTATGGATAAGATGGCTGATTTAGTAATAAATGATAGTATAGGAAAAGTTTTATAATATCATGCTTCATAATAATAATGAAATATTAGTACAAACTAATAATAAATTTGTTTAATTAAAGAAAACATCAATAATTTATGTAAAGGAGATTTATAAATGTCAGTAATAAGTACATTTGTTGTTCCTCATCCGCCTTTAATTATTCCTAAAATAGGCAGGGGACAAGAGATAAAAATTGAAAGAACAATTGAATCTTATAATCGAATAGCTAAAAAAATTGCTGAAATTAAACCTGATACAATAGTTATAATCTCACCTCATTCTGTAATGTATTCCGACTATATACATATTTCACCTGGAAAAAAAGCAAGTGGCAATTTTAGAGAATTTGGTGAAACTGAAACGAAGTTCGAAGTCAATTATGATGATGAGTTTGCAAATAAGTTAGCGCAATTATCAGAGGAAGAAGAAATACATGCCGGAACTTTAGGAGAAAAAAACAAATCATTAGACCATGGAACAATGGTTCCCATATTTTTTGTAGATAAATATTATAAAGATTATAATGTTGTCAGAATTTCTATTTCAAGATTATCATTTATAGAACATTATAATTTTGGAAAATGTATCTCAAAAATTGCAGATGAACTTAATCGAAAAGTCGTAGTAATTGCAAGTGGTGACTTATCTCATATGTTAAAAGAAGAGGGTCCATATGGATATACAGATGAAGGGCCGATATTTGACAGAGAAGTGACTGAAGCTTTATCCGAAGGTGATTTTATGCGCCTTTTAACATTTGATGAAGATTTCTGCGAAATAGCTGCAGAATGCGGATTGCGATCCTTCATAATAATGGCAGGCTCTTTAGATGGAAAATCGGTTAAATCCGAACTGTTATCATACGAAGGCCCCTACGGTGTAGGATATTCTGTTGCATCATTTGATATAACCGGCATAGATGATAATAGACATTTTGACAAAATTTATAATCATATTGAAGAAGAACGATTAAATTTAATCATGGAAAAAGAAGATGAATATGTAAAACTTGCAAGGAATTCACTTGAAAGCTATGTAATTAATAAAAAAATAATAGAAAAAAACGATAAATTGCCGTACGAAATGTTAAATAATAAATCAGGTGTATTTGTATCGTTGAAATTAAATGGTCAGCTGAGAGGATGCATCGGTACAATTTCTCCCACAACTGATTGTGTTGCAGATGAAATTATTCAAAATGCTATCAGCTCAGGTTTAGAAGACCCACGGTTTAATCCTGTCAGCAAAAGCGAGTTGAAAAAATTAGAATATTCAGTAGATGTTCTTGGTGAGGCAGAATCAATAGAATCAGTGAATGAGCTGGATGTAAAAAGATATGGAGTAATAGTTACAAAGGGTAAAAAGAGAGGTCTTCTTTTACCAAACTTAGAAGGTGTTGACACGGTGGAAGAACAAATTAGTATTGCCCTTAAAAAAGCAGGTATTTCTCCAAATGAAAGTTATCAATTAGAAAGATTTGAGGTGGTTAGACACAAATGAGTAAAATAACATGCAATATTTGCCCGCATTATTGTAACCTTGAAGAAAACAGTATAGGTTTATGCCGTGCCAGAAGCAATGTAAATGGCCACATAGTTGCAATTAATTATGGAATGGTTACAAGTATTGCACTTGATCCTATTGAAAAAAAACCACTTAAAAGATTTTATTCAGGAAGTAAAATTTTATCAGTTGGAAGTTTTGGATGCAATTTAAAATGTTCATTTTGTCAAAATCATGAAATATCTATGTCAAAGAAAGATGATATTAGAACTCAGTATATATCACCGGAAAGTTTAATTAAAATAGCAATAGATTTGGTCAAAGAAGGAAATATAGGTATTGCATATACTTATAATGAACCTCTTATAGGATACGAATATATTATGGATTGTGCCGTATTGGCCAAAGAGAATAATTTAAAAAATGTTGTTGTAACAAATGGGTGTTTTCTGGAAGAACCTATGAAGAAATTACTGCCATATATTGATGCGTTAAATATTGATTTAAAGGGATTTACTGAAAAATTTTATAGAAAAATCGGAGGAGATTTAGAAACTGTCAAAAATTTCATAAAACTTGCTTCGGAATACAGCCACGTTGAAGTAACAACCCTTGTAATACCTGATGAAAATGATAGTGAAGAAGAAATACAAAATATATCTTCTTTTTTAGCATCTATTGATAAAAATATTCCACTTCATATATCTAGGTTTTTCCCTACATATCAAATGGTGGATAAAAACCCAACACTAGTTGATGATATTTACAATTTATCTAAATCTGCAAGAAAATATTTAACTTATGTATATGAGGGAAATGTATAATAACATAAGTTAACTAAATTTAATATTTCAATTGAAAAATTCTAAAAATTAAATCACTTTGTGTCATCATAACTGTTGAAAAATATAAATAAATAATATATAATGTTTCAAAACGTTTGCTATGAAGCAACATGTGCATTATAAAGTATGTATTAATTAAAATTCAAAATTAAATATACATTTATATTTAAAGAGAGTTATGTAATTGTTGAAAAAGCAAAGAGGTAAATTTATGGAAAATGAAATGAAAAAAAATCTACCGGTTAGTAGAAATCTCATAGAAAACTTAATGGATATAGTCCTTATAGTTGATGAATACGGACAAATTTTATATGGGAATAAAAAAGCAGTAGAAACTTATGGATATTCATATGATGAGTTAATAAATTTAAGTGTATTTGATTTAAGAGGACAAGAAGTAAAAGAGTATACTAAAAAGCAGCTCAATGAAGCACTAAAAAAAGGAATTATATTTAGGACTGTTCATTACAGAAAAGATGGCTCTGGTTTTCATGTTGAAGTACGATCAATATACAGCAGTGAAGAATCAAGAGATAGAGTTATTAGTGTTGTGAGAGATATTTCTAATATGGACAGGATATTAGAAGAAGCAAAATTATTTTCTAAATCTTTAGATATTTTTGATGATGCAGTTGTAGGATTTAATAAAGATTTTAACATATCTCTTTGGAGTAAAAGCGCAGAAACTAAGCTTGGATATAAAGAGGAAGAAGTTCTTGGCAAAAGTATTAAAAAATTAGTTCCGAAAAATAAAATAGATGAACTTAAAAATGAAATTGACATGGTGAAAAGCGGTAATATCATTGAAGGTTATGAAACTATAAGATTGCATAAATGTGGAAAACCAATTGATGTGTCAATATCTATTGCTCCTGTTTATAATTGTAACAGATTATTTAACGGCGCACTTGGAATTTATAAGGATATTTCTGAAAAAAGGGAATTAATCAATAAATTACAGGAATATGAAGAAAGATGGAGATATGCACTTGAAGGAGGGAAATTTGGTGTATGGGATTGGGATCTAAATACTAATAGGTTAGTTAATTCTTTAAATATAATACTTGGTTATGATGAAAATGAAATGTATAATTCATATGAAGATACAATAAGCAGGATTCATCCAGATGATGTATCTTATGTAAAAGATAAACTTAACAGTCATTTTCATGGAGAAGATTATATTGTAGAATTTCGTATGAAATGCAAGGATAATAAATATAAATGGATCAGATCAAAAGGAAAGGTTAGCGTATGGTCAGAAAATGGTAACCCTCTTAGAATGGTTGGAACTCATGAAGATATAACAGATAGAAAATTAATTGAAGAAGAACTTAAAGAAAAATATAATCAGTTAGAAGTTTTGAAAAAGGAAGCAGAAAATGCCAACAATGCAAAGTCTCAGTTTTTAGCTAATATGAGCCATGAAATAAGAACACCAATGAATGGGATTGTCGGAATGCTTGAACTCCTTCAATCAACGGATCTTGATAGAGAGCAGAGTAATTATATCGGTATGATAAAAGAATCTGTAGATATACTTGTTAAAATTATTAATGATATATTGGATATATCAAAAATTGAATCAGGCAACCTTAGTTTAAACAAAGAACCATTTGAACTAAAACAAGCTATCAACACAGTTTATAACAACCTCTTAGTGACCGGAAATTCAAAAGGATTAGACATAACTTTTTATTTGGATCCTAGAATTAATTTTCAAGTTGTCAGTGATGAATTGAAGTTAAAACAAATATTAAATAACCTAGTAAATAATGCTGTAAAATTTACAGAAAAAGGATATGTTTCTTTTAGAACAAAATTAATTTCCGATTGTGACGATAGTGTAAAAATAGAGTTTAAAATAAAAGATTCGGGTATTGGTATAGAAAAAAGTTACAGGGAAAAAATATTTCAAAATTTTAGTCAAGGTAATTTATCCGTTAATAAAAAGTTCAAAGGAACAGGATTAGGTCTTGCAATTTCAAAACATTTAGCTACATTATTAAATGGAGATATAGTATTTGAAAGCACAGTTGGAGACGGAAGCACATTTATATTTAATTGCGAGTTTAAAAAGGTTACAACTAAAATTGATAATATTTCTGAAACTATTAATGTAAATAATAGTCAATGCAATGAACAAAATCAAGATAAAACTGTTTTATGTATTGAAGATAATATTATTAATCAGGAGTTTATGAAAACTATAATTACAAGAAAAGGATATAAATACATTCCATTATATAATGGAAAAGATGCCATACAAGTTTTAAAAGATTATAAAATAGATTTGATTATAATGGACATCCAGCTTCCTGAATTAAGTGGATTTGAAGTTACTAAAATAATTCGCAATGAATTTAAAAATGAAAGTCATATACCAATTGTTGCAATGACTGCATATGCAATGCGTGAGGATAGGGAAAAATGCATAATGTCGGGCATGGATGATTATATTGCCAAACCGTTTGATTTGGAGGAATTTTACAAAATTATTGAATCTTGTTTAGAAGAAACACAGCACTTATGATATTGTAGGATGCTGTATTTTTTTGTAAAAAAAAGTAAAAATATTGATAAAATTCCTTGTAACAATCTCACAATAATGATATAATTAACCTAACAGTTGTACGGTAGATTAAAATATATAAAACAACTTATAAACACATATTTTGCAAGTCTATATTAGGGGATGGAGAACTTGATAAATATTACAAATGATAATATAAGATATACATCTTTTATATCTTTTTTAGAAAAAGGGTATGAAGGAACTAACATAAGAGATATTTGCATGAAAGTAAATATAAAGCCATCATCGTTATATTTTTATTATAAGTCTAAACAGGAATTATTTTTTAGTATATATGACGATATTTGGAATGATAAGATAATCAACATAAATAACATCTGCAATGACGATTTGGAAATAAATATCTCTCCAAAGATGAAACTATATCGTATGTATAAAAAAACGATAGATTTTTGCATAAATAATATTGTATATGAAAAATTTTTATTGAGATATCATCTGTTTCCGTCTGAAGAAATATCAACTGTATTAAGAGATAGATTTAAATTCTGGACAAATGAAGAAAATATAATAATTTTAAATATAATTGACCAATGTATAGACAAAAATCTTTTAGATGATAATAGAAGTCCAAATGATTATTTGCAAGAGTACAAAAGGTTTGAATCCAACCAAATCATAGATATGATTATCTCAAATATAAAAAAGAGGCCAAAAGACCTTGACACGTTATGGAATAAATTTTGGAATTGCAATATGATGAATATGGTATAGAAACATATAAGATTTTTTTAAAAGGGGGATTATTGTGGACAACCTAATTTTAAAAAATTATAGTGATGAAATTCATATACTAAAGATAAATTCATATGAAATAAAAGAAGAAAAAAATTATGAAATTGGAAATGATTTATATATTTTAGATAGGATTGATAAAGCAAAACATGAATTAAATAACATTATTAGTAATAAGGATATTCTTATAGATGATGAAATTTTGGAAATGAGTTTATACTTGGATAGATTACTAATGTTATATATAAAAAATTCAGGGGGGAGATAAAATTGACAGGGAATAAAAGTGAGGATGAATTTGAAAATGTAAATACTAAGCTGAAATTGGATTTAAATGAAGGCGATTACATTTATCGTATGTTATTTGAGAACCATAACAGCGTAATGCTTGTTATTGATCCTGCAACAGGAGACATAGTAGAGGTAAATAAAGCAGCAATTAAATATTATGGGTATACGAGAGAAACTCTATTAAGTATGAAAATACAAGATATAAATACATTAAGTGAAATTCAATTAAAGAAAGAAATGAATTTTGCACAAAAAGAAAAACGAAATTATTTTAAATTTATTCATCGTTTAGCTAATAATGAGCTCAGAGACGTAGAAGTACATAGTTTTCCTGTTGAAACTTATAATGGGAAATTGTTATTTTCTATTGTTTATGACATTACAGATAAATTAAAGCAAGAATTGATGTTTGATAAATTATTTTTTGCTTCACCATATGCGGTTGCCATGTTGGATAAAGAACAAAAAATAATTAATATTAACAAATTCTTTACAGAGCTCTTTCAATACTCTTTTGCAAATGCAGAAGGTATGACTATTAACAATCTGGTTTCACCGATAGAAAACATAAATCAAGTGGACGAAAATATTGAATTGATTTATCGTGGTAAAATCATTAAGCAGGAAGGGGTAAGAAAGCGTGAAGATGGAAAATTAATTGAAGTAGAGATACTTGGATATCCTGTTGTCTACCATCAGGCAGTTGTAGGGGCATATATTATATATATTGATATTTCTGATAAAAAAGCTAATGAGAGACAATTGTTATTATTCAGAAAGATACTTGAAAACAATACAGAAGGAGTAATAATTACTGATAGAAATGGATATATTGAATGGGTTAATAATGCTTTTACAGAAATAACGGGTTATTCATTAGAAGAAGTTTCAAGCAAGAAAACTAATATATTAAAGTCAGGTATTCATGATCAAAGCTTTTATTCAGAAATGTGGAATCAACTGCTTTGTAGCGGCAAATGGAACGGAGAAATATGGAACAAAAACAAACAAGGCAGTATTTTTTCTGAATGGTTAACTATTAATAGTATCAAGAATTATTATGATGAAATTGCTCATTATGTAGGTGTTTTCAAAGATCTTTCCGAAAAAAAGAAAATTGATAGAAGAATGAGTGAACTCCAGCAAAAAGATGTTCTAACTGGATTATATAACCGAAGTTATTTCCTCGAAATAATGGAGAAATGTATTATTGAATATAAAAAAAATCGAGAAAAGTTTTCGATTATTTTTATAGATATTGAAGGGCTTAAAGATATTAATGACACTCTTGGACATATCATTGGTGATAAATTATTAATAGAAATATCAAAAAGAGTTTCTTCCTGGGAAAATAGTAAATTCTTAATATCAAGATTAGATAGTGATGAATTTTCTATATTGTGCAATATTATTAATAAAGAGGAATTAAAATGCTTTGCCAAGATCTTGTTAGATAAAATAAATGCCCCCTATAATATAGAAAATACAATACTGTATCTTAATGCTAATATAGGAATATCACAATTTCCGGAAGATGGAGATTACGCAGAGACTTTAATCAGGCATGCCAATGTAGCAATGCATAAATCGAAAAATCAATTTGAAAAAATTTGTTTTTATTCAAAAAAAATGTCTGAAGAAATTGAAGAAAGTTTTTATTTAGCAAACTATTTAGTCAGGGCAATAACAAATGAAGAATTTTTTATTTGCTATCAACCTATATTTGATATAAAAGAAAAAAACATTGTCGGAGCAGAAGCTTTATTGAGATGGAAAAGCCCTATACTGGGAGTTGTACCACCGGATAAATTTATACCAATAGCAGAAAAAACAGGACAAATTATTTCTATCGGAGAATGGGTTTTGAAAGAAGTTTGCAAGCAAATTAACATATGGAAACACAAATATAATACCTTTATACCCATATCTGTAAATATATCAGTAAAACAATTAGAAAAAATTGAGTTTTCAAAAATAGTTACTGAAATATTAATGGAAAACAACATTGAGCCAAATGACATAGAGATGGAAATAACAGAGAGTGTATCCTTAGGAGATGCTGTAAAAATAATTAAAAATGTTAAGGAATTTAAAAGAAATGGAATTAAAATATCTATGGATGATTTTGGAACAGGATTCTCATCCCTTGGGCAGCTGGATTTTTTTGAAATAGATAAGTTAAAGATAGATAAAATTTTTATTGATGACTTAGTAAATGTTACAAAGAGACAAAATCTAGTTAAATCAATTATTGCAATGGCTGAAAGTTTAAATCTTTTAGTAGTGGCTGAAGGAATAGAAACAAACGATCAGTTGTTACGCCTAAGCAAGTTAGGTTGTCAGTTGGGACAAGGATATTTGTTCAGCAAACCATTAACAATAGAAAACTTTGAAATTTTGTTGGATAGGTCTTTGAGGCTAATTTGAATGAATAAAAAATGCACTGGTATTATAAGCCAATGCATTTTTTTTATTATGAATAATACTATCAGAAGTTTAGATAATACTATATATAACAATAATTTTAGGAGGAAAAAAATGAAAGATAAAGATATGTATACCCCTGATGAAATCAAGGGACAAACGCAGCAAATCCCAGGTAAAGAAAGCAAAATGCAGCCTCAGCCTATATATGACAATGCACAGCTCAATGGCTATGGAAGATTAAAAGGTAGAACTGCTATTATTACAGGAGGTGACAGCGGTATTGGTAGGGCTGTATCTGTTGCATTTGCAAAAGAAGGATGCAATGTCGTTATTGTTTACAATATAGCCGATGATGATGCCAATGAAACCAAGAAAGCTATTGAATATTACAAAGGAAATGTTTTATTATTAAAAGCAAATATTAAAGATAGTAATATTTGTAAACAAATAATTGAAAAAACTATAAATAATTTCGGAGGAATAGATATAATAGTCAATAATGCAGCAGAGCAGCATCCTCAAACTAACATAGAAGATATAACAGATGAACAACTAGAAAACACATTTAAAACTAATATTTTTTCTATGTTTTATTTGATAAGGGCGGCAGTACCTTATCTTAAAGAGGGGAGCGCCATAATAAACACAAGCTCAGTAACTGCATTTAAAGGAAGTAAAGATTTAATTGACTATTCATCAACAAAAGGAGCAGTAACATCATTTACAAGATCATTATCTGCCAATTTAGCTGATAAAAAAATAAGAGTTAATCAAGTTTCACCGGGACCAATTTGGACTCCGCTTATTCCTTCAACTTTTAATAAAGAAAAAGTTGATACTTTCGGTCAGGAAACACCTCTAAAAAGACCTGGTCAGCCGGTTGAATTAGCTGAAGCATATGTGTTTCTGGCATCAGATGGTTCAACATATATTACAGGACAAACGATACATGTAAATGGCGGTGAAATTGTAAACGGGTAATGAAATTCTGATGCTCAACTAATTCTCATAGATTATGAATTATTAGAAATTATGTGATTTGTATATCACCTTTATATATTTAATTCATATAGTACATATATATATAATTTTAAATATAAAGGAGAATACTAAAATGTTTTTTTTCCCATATCCATGTTTTGCAGCCAGTTACATGATTCCTAAGCAAATGAATTCTTATGTCAGAATACTGCATGCGTCTCCTAATGCACCTGCCGTTGACATTTATGCAAATGGAAATCTAATTGTCAGTAATCTTGCATATAGTAATTTTACACAATATCTTCCTGTACCAACCGGAAACTATAACGTAAGGGTTTATCCAACCGGAAATACTACAGATGCCTTAATAGATACAAATATTTATGTTCCTGAAGATACAGTAACAAATGTGGCTATCACAGGTGAATTGCCAGAGGTTAGTTTGTTTCAAGTTTCTGAATCAATCATTCCTGCTAATTATGGTGAACCATGCATAAGATTTATTCATCTTTCACCAGATACACAATCTGTAGACATAAAATTTGAGGATGATTCAATAGTATTTGAAGATGTTGCATATAAAGAAGTTACTAATTATGTTTGTGCGTTAACCGGAACATATAATTTTAAAGTAACCCCTACAGGTTCCAACGATGTAATATTAACTGTTCCTGACGTTAAATTAGATCCAAATTACACTTATACAATTTATGCTGTTGGTCTGACAGAAGGTACTCCTGAATTAAAGACTCTGTTAGCTCAAGAGAAGAGAAATTAAAATAAAAATGCAATGCTTAGGTATTGCATTTTTTCTTTTCATAATAACAATCAATTCAATAATTATGCAGGATATCAGTTGACAATATAATTATTATTGGATACAATATTATTGGTTAATTATTAACAAACAGAAGGTGGTATGAGGTAAAGCAATGGAACCAATAAAATCAATACAGACGAAGGATTATATTGCTGAATTATTGCGTAAGGAAATAATTTCAGGAAATATGGTTGAAGGTGATGAACTTACTCAAGAACTTATTGCTGAAAAGCTTGGAGTATCCAGAATGCCTGTACGTGAAGCTTTGCAGTTGTTAGAAAATGAAGGATTTTTGACACGTCTTCCAAACAGACATATCAAAGTTAATGGTATAAAAGCAAAAAATATAATGCACTATTTGCGTGCAATTAATGCCATAGAAGCTGAAATAGCCATAATGCTTGTTCTGGAAAACAAAGAAATTACATCTATAGAAACTGCATTTGAAGATTATATAACAATATTATCAAGTAATAGTGACAGAGAGACGTTTGTTGAAAAGGAAATTACAATTCATAAACTAATGTCAGTGCAACTTAACGATGCATATATCGAAAATCTGCACAAGAAAATGTTAAATAATTTTTTACTAATTAGGTTGAGGCAAAAATTATATAATTATGAAAACTCATCAAAAATACTTAATAATATAATAAAAAATATAAATGACAAAGATATAAATAATATTCGTAATAATTTTAATTTATATTATGAAGAGATAATTAATGAAATTAATTTGGAGGAAAAATGAAAAATCTAATTCCAATTAAATTATTACCAGCAAGAGAACAGGTTGCAGCAGTTTTACGAAAAGCAATATTATCAAGGGAAATGAAAGAAGGAGATGAACTTACTCTGGAAGCAATAGCATCACAACTTGGAGTTTCAAATACTCCGGTACGTGAAGCATTTCAAATATTAGCTAGGGACGAGCTCATTAAATTACGTCCAAATAAAGGTGCTGTTGTTCTTGGAGTAAATGAAAAAACAATAAGAGACCATTATGAAACCCGTGCAATTTTAGAAAGAGAAGCAGCAGCCAAAGTATGCAAAAATGGTGCAGATATTTCTGAAATTATAAATGCATATGAGCAGGGGGCTATCGCTCTTGACAACAGAAACGCTAAGGAATACACATATTATAATCAAGCATTTCACATGGCTATCTGGAATGCTGCAGGGAATGAAAAAATTGCTTCACTGCTATCATCAATGTGGAACGGATTATCAATGGGGCATAAAGTTACGGAAGAAGATTATGCGAGCATATCTATATCAGAACATAAAAAAATATTGGATGCTATAATTGCCAGAGAAGATGAAACAGCAAAAAATTTAATGAACGCTCATATTATTAGAAGCATGGAGAACATTTTGACTCATTTTGATAATTATATCTAAAACATTAATATTTTAAGTAAATGTTCTAATTTATTTTATTTTGTATGATTTTTGTTTCCTTTCTCTTTTTTTATAGTATTGACAAATTGAAAGGAAACTGTTAACATATTAATGCAATACAAATTGGATACATTATTAAATATCATAGATAATACAATAATGTACAAAATATTAGGAGGAAAATATGAATCCAGCAGTTATTACCCTTATTCTTTTACTATTTGCAATAGTTATGTATGTATGGGAAAAAATACCTCTGTCCGTTACATCAATGACAGTATGTATCGCTTTAATCATAACAGGGGTATTGTCTCCGGCAGATGCCTTTTCAGGCTTTGTAAATAGTAATGTAATTTTATTTGTCGCAATGTTTATTGTTGGCGGAGCATTCTTCGAAACAGGGATGGCTCAAAAAGTAGGAGGACTTGTTACTCGTTTTGCAAAAACTGAAAGACAGTTAATTATTGCAGTTATGACAATTACAGGATTAATGTCAGGTATTCTTTCAAATACGGGCACAGCAGCAGTTTTAATTCCGGTTGTAATTGGAATTGCCCAAAGATCAGGTTTTTCACGTTCGAGATTGCTAATGCCGTTGGTTCTGGCTGCAGCTATGGGAGGTAATTTAAGTTTAATAGGTGCACCTGGAAATATGATTGCGCAAACAGCGTTACAAGAGATTGGCTTAGAATTTGGATTTTTTGAATATGCCATTATAGGTATGCCAATTCTTATAGTAGGTATAATTTATTTTGCATTATTTGGTTACAAAATGTTGCCTGATAGACTTCCTGATGATTCTAATTCAACATTTGATGAGATTATAGACTACAGTAATGTTCCAAAATGGAAGCAGAACCTTTCTGTAATTATATTAATCGGAACTATAGTTGGAATGGTTTTTGAAAAACAAATTGGTATTAAATTGCATGTAATAGGAAGTGCGGGAGCATTGCTTTTAGTTCTTACTGGTGTTATGACAGAAAAGCAAGCTATCAAGTCTATTGATTTGAAAACTATTTTCTTATTCGGCGGTTCTTTATCATTAGCAAAAGCTTTAGATGTAACAGGTGCAGGTGCTTTAATAGCAGACACGGCTATAGGAGCATTGGGAAGCAATGCATCTCCATTTATATTAATGGTAGCTGTATTTTTAATATCAGCTATTCTTACAAATTTCATGTCAAACACAGCGACTACAGCTCTATTAGTGCCGATAAGTTTATCTATAGCTCAAGCGATGGGAGCAGACCCTAGAGCAGTTCTTATGGCAACTGTTATAGGCGGGTCATGTGCATATGCAACACCAATAGGTATGCCGGCAAATACAATGGTATACTCAGTTGGAGGATATAAGTTTAGAGATTATGTAAAAGCAGGATTGCCATTGATTGTAGTTTCTACTGTAGTGGCACTTATACTTTTACCAATTTTCTTCCCATTTTATCCAAACTAAAATTAACATAAAGGAGTAATATTATGAGTCAGGAACAAGTTAAAAATATGACTAACATAATGAGTAAGTTTGTAGGTTTTGTCGGCATTGAACTACCAGATGATGTACAAGCAAAACTCAAAGAATTAAGCGAGAAAGAAACAAATCCGCTTGCTCAAACAATATACAATACAATGTTTGAAAATCAAGCATTAGCAAAAGAATTAAGAAGGCCAAGCTGTCAGGATACCGGCGTTTTACAATTCTTTTTAAAGTGCGGAGAAAATTTTCCTTTAATTGGAAAACTAGAAAAAATATTAACAGATGCAGTTGTTGATACTACAATAAAAACACCTTTAAGGCATAATAGTGTAGAAACTTTTGATGAATATAATACCGGTAAAAATGTTGGGAAAGGCACACCTTCAATATTTTGGGATATAGTTCCGGACAGTGATAGTTTAGAAATTGATGTATATATGGCCGGAGGAGGATGTACTCTTCCTGGTAAGGCCATGGTTCTAATGCCTGGTGCCGGTTATGAAGGAGTAACACAGTTTGTATTAGACATTATGACAAGCTATGGTTTAAATGCTTGCCCTCCATTGTTAGTTGGCGTTGGGGTTGCTACTTCTGTCGAAACTGCTGCTGTACTTTCTAAAAAAGCATTAATGAGACCATTAGGTTCTCATAATCCAAATGAACGCGCTGCTAAGATGGAAAAGTTATTGGAAGATGGCATAAATCAAATAGGTCTTGGTCCTCAAGGTATGTCTGGTGAGAATTCTGTAATGGGTGTTCATATTGAAAACACGGCACGTCATCCATCTGCAATTGGTGTTGCAGTAAGTACAGGGTGTTGGTCTCATAGAAGAGGGCATATAATTTTTGACAAGAATTTAAATTATACAATAACTTCACATTCGGGGGTGACACTATGATAAATAAGAAAATTCTTACTACACCAATTAAATCTGAAGATTTGGAAGATATAAAAATTGGGGATATAATTTATTTGACAGGACATATTGTGACATGCAGAGATGTGGCGCATCGTCGATTAATAGAAGAAAAAAGACAATTACCGGTTGATTTAGACGGCGGAGCAATTTTACATGCAGGTCCAATTGTCAGACCTATCGGAGATGATAAATTTGAAATGATTTCTGTCGGTCCGACTACTAGTATGAGAATGGAAAAGTTTGAAAATGAATTTGTTGAGCAAACCGGTGTTAAACTAATTGTTGGAAAAGGTGGAATGGGTGAAGGTACTGCTGAAGCTTGTAAGAAATATAAAGCACTTCATTTAGTATATCCGGCAGGCTGTGCTGTTCTGGCAGCAACTCAAGTTGAAGAAATTGAAAGAGCTGAATGGAGAGATTTAGGAATGCCAGAAACACTGTGGGTTTGCCGTGTAAAAGAATTTGGTCCGCTCATAGTTTCTATAGATGCAAACGGTAGAAATTTATTTGAAGAAAATAAAAATGTATTTAATGAAAAAAAAGATAAGGCAATTGAAGAAATAAGCAGTCAAGTAGGTTTTATAAAATAATTAAAAAGACTTTTAATCTGATATGGTTAAAAGTCTTTTTTCTTAAATTTTAAAATTTACAATTCATATTTTTTGAATTTAATCCAACCTCGTTTAGATAGATATTTCAAATATGTCACTAATCTATACAGCTCTTTATTCAAATCCTCTTTATAAATATCTGACATGATTTTAGCAATATCATATATAGTTCTTTCTCCGTCGATATGTTTCCATACAGCAGAGCATCGGTCATCCAAATCTAACTTGGTTTTATGAGTTTTGTGTACCATCCATGCCAGAAATTTTTTTACAGGATCATTAGTATCTAAACTTAAAGTTACTTTTCCATTTTCTTCTGTCCAATCTTTATATTTAATTTCCGGTACAAACAAAGCGAAATTATGCTTTGTATCAAGATTCTTGTTTATAGTTGTCATCTTTTACTGCTCCTATCCCTTACATTGGAGAACATATAAATCCATACACCCAATAAAATAAACATTACAAATGAAAATAGATTACTTTGAGTTATATTTGTTAAGAAGCCTTTTCCAAAAGCTATATCTATATTAGCTGCTACTAATCCAGCTACCACTATACCCATTAGCGCATCTCCGGCAACCAAACCTGAAGCAAGAAGTGTTCCTCTTTCAACAACTTCATCTCTTCTAGGTTTATTATCTTTATTCTTTCTTTCAACAGTTTCTCTAATAATTCCACCAACCAATATAGCTGCATTTAAGGTAATTGGCAGATATATTCCAAGTGCAACTGGCAATATTGATATGCTTGCTAATTCACAGAATAAGGCAATTGCGGCACCAACAATAATTAAAGTCCAAGGCAGCTTGGCAGTCATAATTCCTTCAACAATCATCTTCATCAATGTAGCTTGAGGTGCTGCTACTTCTGCACTTCCTATTCCATAAGCTGAATTTAACATATTAATAACGAAAGCAGCAAAGGCTCCTGCTATTGAGAGGGCAATGAACATTCCTAACTGAACATTTCTTGGGGTTCCGCCTATTATAAATGTAGTTTTAAGACTTTGTGCCGTTCCACCGGCTACGGCAATAGCAACACAAACAACTCCTCCTATTAGAACACATTTATTCATATATTCTTGAGATTCTCCACCGGTTAATTTAATTATGGTAGTTACAAATAACATTGTCGCAATTGTCATACCTGAAACAGGGTTATTTGATGCCCCGATTATTCCAACCATTCTACCTGAAACCACAGCGAAAAAGAAGCTAAAAATAACTGCCATTATTCCTCCAATTATTCCTCCATTTATAATTGGAAGAAGCCATGTAAGCGCAAAGCCAAATGCTGCTGCTAATATAACCCAAGTTAGAGGAGCTTCCAAATCAATCCTGCTAACCTCATTGTCACCACTGGCTCCTATTCCGCTCATAGCTTGCTTAAAGCTTGTTATAATTGTTGGTATAGACTTAGCAAGTGATACAAATCCGCCCATTGCAACAGCTCCGGCTCCTATATATTTAATATAGTTAGACCATATTTCCGTTGCACTCATATCTGCAATAATCTTAGTTGCAGGAAAAAGTGGTATTGTCAATCCTACTCCTAAAAATTTAATTAATGGTATCAATGCAAACCATGCAACAACAGAACCTCCGAACATAAGTAAAGATGCTTTAGTTCCAACAATAAATCCAACACCAAGCAGCGAAGCTAATGTATCAACACCTATCATTGTACTTTGATAGCTATTAATTATATAAGTAGATTGTTCTGACCAAAGAGCAAATCCACCCGATAAAAGCTTATATCCTCCACCTACACCAAGTCCGGTCATAACTGTTTTAAAACCTTCTCCTCCTGAACTTCCGGTAACAAGAACCTCAGCAGCAGCCATCCCTTCCGGATAAACCAATTCTCCATGTTCTTCAACTATTAAATATCTTCTTAATGGAGTGATAAAGAATACACCCATCAAACCTCCAATAATAGTAACAATTATTACTGTGTAGACACTTAATTTTAGTCCCCACAAAATTAAAGCTGGTAAGATAAATATAACACCACCTGCCAGTGATTCTCCCATAGCTGCCAGTGATGCCACCATATTTGCTTCCAGAATATTATTTCTTCTAAACATTCCTTTTAGTACGCCTGTAGCTATTATAGCTCCTGGTATTCCTGCCGATATTGTCATACCAACTTTTAAACCCAGATAAGTATTAGCTGCTGCAAATAGACAAGCTAATATAATTCCTAATATGATGGAATATCCTGTTGTTTCTGGCATTGCAACAGAGGTAGGTACAAAAGGTATGTAGTCTTCACCCTTACAATCACCGTAAGCTGTACTGGATAATTTTTTTCTATTTTCACTCATAATTTAGTTCTCCTATTTCTCAAATTTATCTTTTGCTATTTTACAAATAAACTATAATAAAGCAAATTTATTTTTTCATTTAGTATTGACTAATAACTTTTTAATAAACTCCCATACTCTTTGTACAGAGTTTATGCTCATATGTTCTTGGGGAGTATGAACATCATATAAATTGGGTCCAAAGCTGATCATATCAACGTCAGGCATCTTTTCTTTCAAAAGTCCACATTCTAATCCTGCATGAATAGCATCTATTTTGGGGGCTTTTCCATAAATTTCTTTATATGTTTTTATGCATAGTTCACGTATTTTTGAATTTTGTTCATACTGCCACTCTGGGTAACTTGAATCATTTATCACTTTTGCACCAACTAATTGTGACAAGATACCAATTCTATCTAATATTTCTGCCTTTAAAGATTTAACAGAACTCCTGACAGCAGAAATAAATGTAACCATTTCTTCATTAAACATTATAACTCCTAGATTCAAACTGCTTTCAACCAGGCCTTCAATATCTTTACTCATCGTTTGAATACCATTAGGCATCAAATTTAAAAATCTTATTATTTTTTTTGTTGTTTCACTTGTTAAATGTTTTTGACACTTTGTTTCAGTAATCTCTAATTGAATATGCGGGTCTTCCACCTTTAATTCGTCTTTAAATGTTATTAATGTATTTTGAGAAATGGTTTTGATTTTTTCTATATTTGTATCTTTTGTCGTTAATATAACCTCTGATTCCCTTGGTATTGCATTATTTTTAGCACCGCCACTAATATGTGCAATATTAAAGTCAATTTCTTTACTGATGGAGAGAAGCAATCTGCCCATAAGCTTGTTGGCATTCCCTCTTTGTTTAATTATTTCCATTCCAGAATGTCCGCCCTTTAATCCCTTAATTTCTAATTTTAAGGCAGAGCTTTTATTTTCTTCCCATTGATTGTTGATGTGGACATAATTGGTAGCTCCACCTGCACAGCTTACTAAAAATACACCTTCTTCTTCAGAATCTATATTTAACAGTACTTTTCCATCTAGATATTTAGGATTAATGCCAATGGCTCCATACATGCCGGTTTCTTCTCCTGTAGTAATTAATAGTTCCAGCGAAGGGTGTGCAATATCGCTTGAATCCAATAAAGCCAAACCATATGCTACAGCAATTCCATTATCAGCTCCTAAAGTTGTACCATTTGCATATATATAATCATCTTCAATTCTCAGCTTTAGTGCATCTTTCTCAAAATCATGTATCACTTCTTTATTTTTTTCACAAACCATATCCATATGCCCTTGAATTATAATAGGAGGAATTCCCTCATAACCGGCAGTTGCCTTTTTCTTTATAATTACATTTAAAGAGTTATCCTGTATTACCTCTAAATTTCTTTCTTTAGCAAAACGTACTAAAAAATCGCTTATTTCCTTTTCGTTTCCAGAGCCATGAGGTATTTTGGTCATTTCCTCAAAGAAACTAAAAACTTTTTTTGGTTCTAAATTCTCTAAAACTGCCATTTATATAACCTGCTTTCCATATTTTTTATCTTATTTTTTATAATATATGAAGTATTTCAACAATAATCTTAATATTCCTATTATTTATTGAATTATTCAATAAAATAACACGGGGAAATATTAGTAAAATTTTATCGTAATGTATTGTAAAATATCAATTTTTGGTGTAAAATAGTAATTGTGTAAATCATTTATTAGATAATTTATGATTCATATTCACTAACATTTATTAGATGAAATTTTATTTTTATTCAAATTTGAGGAGGCGGGGATTATGCAATTAAACGAATTAAAAGTTTTAATATGCGATGATTCAATCTTAGTAAGAAAAAAATTTAAAGATATTATAATGACACTTGGATGTAGTGAAGTATTTGAGGCCACTGACGGTCAGCAAGCCATTGATATCTATAAAGAACAAAATCCTGATTTAGTTTTTATGGATATTGTTATGCCTGTAAAAACCGGTATTGAAGCTTTATCAGAAATAATGTCACATAATTCAAATGCAAAAGTTATAATTGTTTCATCTATCGGCACAAATAACAAGTTGAAAGAGGCTATAAAAATTGGAGCCTATGATTTTTTTCAGAAACCTATTGATGAAGATCAACTGAAAAAAATTATTATGAATTATATTGATAAAGAAAATCAAATATGATAATTATAGCCGAAAAAGGCAGCAGGAGGGAAAATGTTTACACAATTTTTTGGAAGTTATCTACTAAATAATAGAATAGTATCTAATGAAAACTTAAAAGAAGCTTTAGAAACAAGTAAAAATACTCGTGTGAAACTGGGAATTTTAGCTATTAATGCAGGTTATATGACAGCTGAACAAGTTGATGAAATACATGATATTCAGGCAACAGTTGACAAAAGAATTGGTGATATTGCAGTAGATATGGGATATATGACTTCCTCACAAGTAGACGAGCTATTGGCATCACAAAATGTAGGGTACCTATCACTAGGTCAGGCTCTTGTTGATAAAGGATTTATGACTAATGTTCAATTTGAGCAAGCTGTTAGCAATTATAAGAAAGATAATAAAATAGAATATTTAACAAACAATGCTGAACAAAATGAAAAGATAGATAAAATTTTTACACATTTCTTTGAATTTGATCATTCGCCAAATGCCAAATTGTATAATGATTATGTATCTTTACTTTTTAGAAATATCATTAGATTTATTGGAGATGATTTTATTCCGTTGAAAGCATATGATATTAAAAATTATTCTTCTGATATATTGGTAACACAAGAAATAACAGGAGATTTCAAAGCTTTTGTCGCAATAAATTGCAACGAAAAATCATTTATAAACTTAGCTTCAAGATTTGCAAATGAACAATTTACAAAATTAAGCGAATATACAAATGCTTCGGTCGGTGAGTTTTTGAACCTACAGGATGGATTATTCTGCGTTAATATATCTAATGAAAAAGGTATGGAGTTAGACCTTAAACCACAAAAAATACATACTAAAACAGACCTAGAAAACCTTGATAATGCATATCTCATTCCAGTCAGTTTTTCATTTGGAAACATAGATTTCATTATTAGTTCTAATAATCCATTAAATAATCAGTAATTTATTTATAATTAGGGACAAGATAAAAATGACAAGTTGCATTATATTTCTTGTCCTTTTAAAATGTCGTTTTATTGAAAATTACAATAATTACAATAAAAAAGGGAGATATATATGAACGATGTTATAAAATTATTAAAAGAACATACTTCGATTAGGAAGTTCAATGATATAAAAATTTCGGATGAACAAATAGAATCTATTATTGAAGCTGCTATGCGTGGTGCTACAGCAGGAAATATGATGTATTATAGTATTATTAAAATTAAATCAAAAGATTTATTGTTAAAGTTATCAAAAAGTTGTGATAATCAACCATTTATTAAAGATGCAAGTTTTGCTTTATTATTTGTTGTTGATAATTATAAATGGCATAAATATTTTGAACAACGTCAAATAAGTGAAACATTTTCTGATTACAGTGGTCCTGTAATTAACGATTTTATGCTGGGAGTTCAAGATGCAATGATTGCAGCTCAAAATTCTGTTATTGCTGCCGAAAGCTTAGGCATAGGCACTTGCTATATAGGAGATATAATGGAAAATTATGAATTTCATAAAGAACTGTTTAATTTACCAAAATATACGATGCCGACTACTTTAGTAGTAATGGGAAATTATGATACAAAGCCTAAAATACGCGATAGATTTGATAAAAAATTTATTGTATTTGATGAAATCTATCCAGAAATTAATGATGAGTTTATTAATGACATGTTCTCAAAAAGTGAAATGGTTGACAAAGAATTTGCTAATAAATTTTATGCTAGGAAAATCAATTCTTCATTTTTTAGGGAAATGCTTAGGTCAATTAAACTATATTTAAAGGATTGGATAAAATAATAACTTTTTAGTCTTTTTTCATAGATAACAGAGGAATACATTTTTAGAATAATTCTATACTTCATATAATATTTCTTATTTATTATGCCGACATTTTCTATTGAAACACTTTTATTCCTATAGTATAATCAGATAGTATTTTCATCGACAATTATTCGTTGCTATGTTGTTAGAATGAAAATAATAAATAAGTAGGAGAAACAAAATGTTTAATAATAATTATAGAATTGCAGATAAAAGTGTATGGAAAGGCCGTATAGATAGCGAAGATAATTATGATGCCTTCAGATGGCATCAGTGGATACAATACATTGATTTGTCAAAAGATGATTTGCCGGCATTCAAGGGAACTTTGGGATTTTGTATTATCGGATTTTGTTGTGATGTAGGAGTGCAAATTAATAAAGGTAGATTCGGTGCGGATAAAGCACCTCGAAGTATTAGAAAAGAACTTTCAAATTTGCCATGCTGGTTTAAAGAGGAAGTTGAAATCTTTGATGCAGGTGACATTCTTGCAGAGGGTTATACATTGGAACAAAGTCAAAATTCATTAGCACAAGCAGTACAAAAAATTCTAAATTTAAATCTTTTTCCAATAGTTTTGGGAGGAGGACATGAAGTTGCATTCGGTCACTACAATGGTATACTAAATTATTTATCTCAGAACAAATCAAAGCCTAAAATTGGAATTATAAACTTTGATGCACATCTTGATATCAGGCCGTATCATAATGGCGGAAGCTCAGGAACAATGTTCAGACAAATAGCCGATATATGTTCGAGTAAAGAATTAGAATATTCATATATGTGTGTTGGTGTGGAAAAGTACAGCAATACTGTTGATTTATTTAAAACGGCAGATAAACTTGGTGTTTCATACATTTTGGAAAAAGATATATCAATAAGTGATGATTGGAGTTTAATTGAAAAGTTTGATAAATTTTTAAATGATCAAGAGTATATTTATGTTACAATTTGCTCAGATGTATTTTCATCAGCATTTGCTCCTGGCGTCAGCGCACCGCAGCCATTAGGATTGGACCCTGAAACAGTATTAAAATTTTTAAAATATATTATTAAAACAAAAAAGGTAGTTAGCTTTGACATAGCTGAAGTGTCTCCAAGATTTGACCAGGATAATACAACTGCTAACTTAGCAAAGGTATTGATTTTTTCAGTTGTTAATACTTTATGTCAAATATATAATTTGTCCATAGATTAATAAAGCGTACCGGCATGAATAAATAATATAAAAATAGGTTATTATGGAATAATATCACAAATTGTAGGTAATACTATAATTTGTGATATTTTTTATAGGAGGGAAAAATGAAAGTAGGAATTCCAAAGGGACTTTTGTATTACAAATATTATCCCTTTTTAGAAACATTTTTTGGTGAACTAGGAGCTGAAATAGTTACTTCGGTTGATACCAATAAAGTAATACTAGATGAAGGAGTTAAATACTGTGTAGATGAAGCATGCTTACCTATTAAGATTTTTCACGGACATGTTTCTTCTATAAAAGATAAATGTGACATTATAGTAATTCCAAGGATAATGCAGCTTAGAAAAAGAGAATATATATGTCCTAAATTCTGTGGTCTTCCTGAAATGATTCTAAACAATATTTCTGATATGCCAAGAGCCATTACAGAACCTATTTATGCAACAACTGAGGCAAAACTTTTTGATTGGGTCAAAGTAGCGGGAAAAACTATTACAAAAGACAAATTTAAAATTGAAAAAGCTTTCAACAGAGCATTGAATGCACAACACAAACATAAAACAGGGATTAAAAATGAAAACTATGAATTGAATGTTGCTTTGTCAGGTCATCCTTATAACATTTATGATAATTATGTAAATATGAATGTTATTAAAAAATTAAACAAATTAGGTGTAGGTGTTATAACCGAAGAATATATTGATGGCAAAATGATTGATAATGAAGTCAAGAATCTTTATAAGAAGCCTTTTTGGACATTTACACGGAATAATTATGGTTTTACAATAAATGCAACTAACAAATCAGACATAAACGGAATTATATATATTTCTTCATTCAACTGCGGCATAGATTCCGTGACAATAGAATTAATCAAAGATAAGGTAGGAGATTACCCATTTTTAATATTAAAAGTAGATGAACATACAGGTGAAGCAGGTCTTGATACTAGAATTGAAGCTTTTGTCGATATGATTGAAAGGAGGTGTTCAATTGAAAATAACATTTCCTCACATGGGTAATATATATTTAGCAGTTAAAGCACTATTTGATGGTCTTGGCGTAGATTATATAATTCCACCTAAAAATAATAAGAAGTCACTTGAAATCGGGTCACTATATTCACCAGAAGAAATATGTTTACCTTTTAAAATAATGATAGGAAATTATATTCAAGCAATTGAACAAGGCGCTGATACTGTAATATTAACTGGCAGCTGCGGTCCGTGCAGATTTGGAGAATACTGTGAAATGCAAATGATGCTATTGAAAAGGCTTGGTTATAACCTGGATTTTATAGTAATAGATGCTCCTACAGATATAGGTATAATGGAGTTATACAGAAGGATAAGCAAAGTATCTTCAGTTAGCAATAAGTCAAGATATTCAAAGATAAAATCACTATTTGATGCAGTAAAAGTGATGAATTTAATTGATGAAATAGAAGCTTCTATACATAATTTTGCAGGATATGAAAAAATAAGAGGCGAATGCAAAAGTGTTTTGATTGATTGTAAGAGAGAAGCTTTTAACTGTGATAACCCTAAAGATATGATAACCGTGCTGCAGAATTATAAGGAAAAAATAAATTATATACCTGTAGATATTAATAAAAATCCACTAAAAATAGCAATTATAGGTGAAATTTATACTGTAATAGAACCATTTGCCAATTTGTATATTGAAGATAAGTTAATGGATTTTGGAATATCAACAAAAAGAATGCTTACTCCAAGTTGGTGGGTTAAAAATACTGCTCTTATTCCTACAAAATTCAATTCACTTAATATTAAAAAAAACAGTGAAAAATATTTATCATTGAATATAGGAGGTCATGCCAGAGAATGTATTGGTGAAGCTGTCATAGCAGAAAATGAAAAGTTTGACGGAGCCATCCAAATTTTCCCTATGGGTTGTATGCCTGAAATTGTTTCAAAATCAATTTTACCAAAGATATCAAAAGATAAAGATTTCCCTATTATGTCCTTGGTTGTTGATGAAATGACAGGCGATGCCGGATATGTTACCAGAATTGAAGCTTTTATAGATTTGCTTGAAAGGAGACGAAATAATGTATTATTTAGGAGTTGATGTAGGTTCAGTAAGTACAGATTTAGTTCTTTTAGATAAAGGTATGAATGTTATAGAGAAAATTTATTTAAGGACTAGAGGTAAACCAATCAATGCAATTCAAGATGGTTTTAAACTTCTAAAAGCTAAATATGATGGAATAGAAATAAATGCTGTCGGGACCACCGGCAGCGGAAGACAAATTGCCTCCACACTGATAGGCGCTGATGTTGTAAAGAATGAAATTACTGCTCATGCGGTTGCTTCTTTAGAAATTAACAAGGATGTACGAACAATAATTGAGATTGGCGGACAAGATTCAAAAATAATTGTAATTAAAAATGGTGTCGTTTGTGATTTTGCTATGAATACTGTTTGTGCCGCCGGCACCGGTTCATTTCTTGACAGGCAAGCAGAAAGGTTAGGTATTCCAATTGAAGAATTTGGGGAATATGCCTTAAAAGCCACAGCATCAGTAAGAATAGCCGGAAGGTGTGCTGTTTTCGCAGAATCAGACATGATACACAAACAATCTCTTGGATATAATGATTCAGAAATTATAAGAGGTCTTTGTGATGCTTTAGTCAGAAACTATATAAACAACATTGGAAAAGGCAAAGAAATTGTACCAAAAGTTTTTTTTCAAGGTGGAGTAGCTGCTAATATTGGAATGAAAGATGCCTTTGAACAAGCTTTAGGATTCGAAATGTTTGTTCCTGAACATTATAATATGATGGGTGCGATAGGTGCTGCTATAATTGCTAAAGAATGTGTAGAAAAAAAAGGCAGGACAAATTTTAAAGGATTTAATTTAGCAGAAAGTAATTTTATAACTAAAAGCTTTGATTGTGATGGATGTACCAACCAATGTGAAGTTGTAAAAATTACTGAAAACAACAATGTAATTGGTTACTTTGGAGATAGGTGCGGAAAATGGTGCAATAAATTAGTTATTCCTTCAAAAAAATTATTAGCATGATTTAAATGAAACAGCAATTTAAAGTGTTAAGGTGAACCGGATTCCTTATCACTTGTTGTTTTTTTATTTAAATATAATTATTCATAAAATCTACACAATAATATTATAGAATGGAAATAAAATGTATTGATTTGTGATTAAATATTGTATTCGTTGTTTTTTGACATTTATGTTATAATATATACCAATGGTAAAATATATTATATCCGGAGGAACACATGAAAGAAGTATGCAATAAAATATTAGTTGTTGATGATGAACCTAAAATAGTTGATGCTGTAAAAGCCTATTTAGAAAACAGTGGATATATAGTTTTTACTGCTTTTGATGGTGCAGAAGCATTAAATCAGTTTGAAAAGGTATCTCCTGATTTGGTAGTATTGGATTTAATGCTTCCAAAGATATCCGGAGAGGAAATTTGTCAAAAAATAAGAAAGCAATCGAGAATTCCAATTATTATGTTAACAGCTAAAGTTTTAATAGATGAAAAAATTAATGGCTTTAATATAGGTGCTGATGATTATATGACAAAACCATTCAGCCCTCGTGAACTTGTAGTAAGAGTAAGGGGATTATTAAGGAGATGTTCTGATGGAATTTCACCACTTTATGATAAAATGAGCTGGAATAATGGCAATCTTGAAATTGATATTGACAATATGGTAGTAAAGAAAACCGGCAAAGAGATAAATTTAACTCCAACAGAATTCAAAATTCTATCATCAATGATTAAATATCCCAAAAAAATTTTTACTAGGGAAGAACTCATTGAAATTGCCCTCGGTATAGATTATGATGGGTTTGATAGGACAATTGATTCTCATATTAAAAATCTCAGGAGTAAAATTGAGGATGACAGTTCTAATCCGACATATATACTTACTGTTAGAGGTACCGGATATAAATTTGGAAGTGATGAAATTTAATATTTATAGTGGAGGCAGCTATGAAGTTTAGTTTAAAAATAAAGCTTATTTTTTCCTATGTTTTAATATCATTGCTTTTAGTAGGTTCACTTTTCTTTACTACCAAATATATGTTTAATACACAGTTTGAAAAATATGTTAAAACCAATTTAGATAAAAATAGCATTCAAATTGTAAATCAAGTTACTTCAGCATACGACAACAAAGGTAATCCTCCAAATGACCTAATGCTTAAAAATATCGGTGAAGCTGCCTTATCGAAAGGTCTTATATTAAGCATTAACAATAAGCATGGAGAAATGATTTGGTGTATGAACTGGATAGATCAACAAATGTGCAGCAGAATGTTAATTGATATTGAACAAAATATGAACAACATATATTTAGATTTTGACGGTGAATACATGGAAGAATCATATGATATAAATAAAAATGGGACTTCCTATGGAACAATTACCTTAGGGTATTATGGTCCGTTTTATTTTAACAATGATGATGTTTTTTTTCTGAATATGTTTAATCAGATTTTTTCATTTGGTGCTATTTTAGCTTTTTTACTTGCAATTATATTAGGAATTTTTATGGCAAGCAGGATCGGTCGACCTATTAAAGAGGTTATAGAGAACACAGCAAAAATAGAAGGTGGAGATTATAACAGTTTAATTGAATTTAAATCAAATACGAAAGAAGTTGATAAGCTCATTTATAGCATAAACAGCCTTGCTTCCACCCTTAACCGCCAACATGCAATCAGAAAAAGACTGGCACAAAACTACGCTCATGAGTTAAGGACACCACTAGCTTCTTTACAAAGCAATTTAGAGGCAATGATTGATGGCATATGGGAGCCTAATAAAGAACGTTTAGAAAGTTGTAATGAAGAAATTTTAAGGCTTACAAGAATGTTAAGCGGCATAGATAAAATAGCTGAAATTGAAGATAGCAGCATTGCACTGAACAAAAGTACATTTAATCTACTTGAGCTGGCTAATAGAATAGTGTTAAATTTCGAATCATATTATAAAGAAAAAAATATAGATTTAACTGTTGAAGGAGATTCATGCAATATATATGCGGATAAAGATAAAATAGGACAGGTATTGATAAATTTATTATCTAATGCTATAAAATATACACAGGAATATGGCAGTATATTGGTTTCAATTATCAGTAAGAACGATGAGGTTGAATTTTCTGTAATTGATAATGGAATAGGTATTGATAAAGAAGACTTGCCCAATATATTTGAACATCTTTATCGAACTGATAAATCCAGAGCTAGTGCTACAGGTGGGAGCGGTATGGGTTTAGCTGTAGTTAAAGCAATTGTAGAAGCTCACCAAGGTAAAATTACAGTAGAAAGTGAAATAGGTTGTAATTTCACAATTATATTGCCAAAATTAAATTAAAAAATAACACTTGCAACTGCAGGTGTTATTTTTTATTAGGGAAACTTGCTATTTATACTGTTCTTACGTATTTTAAAAGTGATATTATGATTTTTTGGCGTTGTTAGAATTGTTTTCTTTATTTAAAGAACAGCAATCTAAGGGTTTATCTCCAAAACTTTCTTCATTAGCTTTAGCTAATTTGTCAATGAACTTTTTAAACCAATTTTTCATTTTGTACACCTCTTCCTATATTTGTAAAACATTTAAAAATGATCTTACTATGATGCTATACGATTAATGTGTAGATTTTATGTAGAAATTATAATATATTATTAAAAAATGCAAATAATTTTGTAATTTTTCTTGTGCGTATTTATATTATACCCTTAATTATTGTAATTAAAATATTTTTTTTAATTTCTTCATAAAATCTACACATTTATTATGTATAGTTCTAAAATCATAAGTGTTGTTTTAATTTTTTACAAATACATTTTAGGAGCTAATATATGAGCATAAAGAAGGACCGAATTAAAGTCTATGAGATGACATGTAATTCTTGTGAAAATCGTGTTGAAAGGGCTATAAAAAATCTAGATGGTATTATATCAATTAAAGTGAGTTATAGCGGTCAGTTTGCTGATGTAGAATATGATGATGAACTATGCAGTTTGGAAAAAATTAAAACTGCCATAAATGATGCAGGTTATAGTACAAAAAATTCTAAAGACTATAAATTTATGGGAATCATTATAATAGTTGCTGCTATATTGTATCTTGGATTAAAAACTAGTGGTTTTGATATGGAATCAAAACTTAATAATGCATCTTATCTAGTTTTGTTTATGGTTGGAGTTCTTACATCTATTCATTGTGTTGGTATGTGCGGGGGTATTATGCTCTCACAAAGTATATCTAAAGAAAGTAAAAATAAATTTGAATCAATTTTGCCTGCGTTGTTATATAATGTCGGAAGAGTCGTTTCCTATACCATTTTAGGAGGAATAGTTGGTGCTATCGGTTCAGTATTTTCACTTTCAATTACTGCGAAAGCAACAATGCAGATAATAGCCGGTGCTTTCATGATTATGATGGGTTTTAATATGGCAGGATTTAAAATCTTTAGGAAATTTCAGATTAAATTACCTCATGCTGTATGCAATGTTAAAAATAAATCTGGATCTCCGTTTATTGTTGGTATTTTAAATGGACTTATGCCATGTGGTCCTCTTCAAACCATGCAAATTTTTGCTCTTGGCACAGGAAGTGCCTTAAAAGGTTCTTTATCCATGTTCGCATTTTCAGTGGGAACAGTACCATTGATGCTGACATTTGGCGCATTATCAGGATTGTTAAGTAAAGGATATACGAAAAAAATTCTCAAATTAAGCGGTGTGCTTATTATAGTTCTAGGAGTAATAATGGGAAATAGAGGTCTTGCAATTGCTGGAATTAATTTAAATCCTATGACTGCATTGGCATTAAGCAATGAAAACGTACTAGGCTCAGATATTAACTATTCTTCAAATCCAAATGTTGGGAAGGCTACTATTCAGGATGGAGTACAAATAATTAATATGACTGCCAACAATAATGGTTATACCCCTAATGCATTTTATGTTCAAAAGGGAATACCTGTAAAATGGATAATAGACGGAAAAGAATTAAATACATGTAATAATGCTATAATTGCGCGTTCTTTAAATTTAGAATTTAAGATTAAAAGCGGAGAAAATCTAATTGAATTTACTCCAGGTGATAAAGATATTAATTTTAGCTGTTGGATGGGCATGATAAGCGGAGTAATTAAGGTTGTAGATAAGTTGGATTCTGTAGATACATCTAAACCTGATTCATCATTGCCTCCGCCAAGCACAGGACCTAGCTGTTGCGCCAGACCAATAGACGATAGTTCTGATTCTGAAATAAACGATCCGCCGAGCATTTATGGTGATGATATAACAAGTGTACCAACAGAAGAAATTATTAAAAAAGCTGTTGGAGAAGATCAAAAATTTACCTTTACAGGTATAGGCTATGAGCTTAAACCATTAATTGCAGTTACAGAAATCAATAAAAAAATAAAGTTAATCTTTGATTTAAATGACTTTGATGAAGCAGAAAGTGAATTCAGTATAGTAAAAGGGGAAACAGGAGAACCAATTGCATCTTTTACGGGTGAGAAGGGTATAAACGAAGTTGAATTTGAAGCAACAGATTCTGATTTTTATGTAATACTTAGTGATTATAATATTTTAGGTATAATTGATGCGGTCAACGATTTAGACTCAGTAGATTTGGAAGAAATACGAGAGAATTTCCTTCAATAATAAAATTAGTATTACAATAATTTTTAAGAGATAGTTTCAATTTAAGATAAAATTGAGTCTAATCCAAGCCCTAAAAGGATGTCCATTCCTTTGCAATCTTTGTTTTTTATGTTCTGAAAGAAGAACTTTCCCAGCATATAAAACTAAAAAAAAACTGTTCATGAAACTATCATAAACAGTTTTTTTTATTTAGTTTATTATTTATTATATTGTTTCTTGAGTTACATCCAATGCTTCCACAAGTTCTATATTTTCATATCGGTCTTGGAAACTTTTCAGCGCATACTCATTTGTAAACAACAGTACCGGTCTTTCAAATCTGTCATATACTATTGTGCAACGAGAATTTTGATATTGCTTTAGATTTTTAGAATCATCGGTTTTAACCCAGCGTGCAACTGTAAAATCTATATTTTCCATACGGATATCAGTATTGTACTCATTAACCAGGCGATACTCAAATACTTCAAACTGCAACACTCCAACTGCACCTAAAATGACTTCATTGTATTCATTTCTATAAACCTGTATTGCTCCTTCTTGGGCAAGCTGTTCAACACCCTTTTGAAAATTCTTGCCTTTAAGAGAATTCTTAGCGCTGACACGACGAAATAATTCTGGCGGAAATGTGGGCAATGGTTCAAAAAAGATTTTATCCTTTCCATTTGTTATGGTATCTCCTATTTGGAATGTTCCTGAATCATAAATACCAATTACATCGCCGGCATATGCAACGTCAACAGTTTCGCGTTCATTAGCCATCAAGTGTGTAGATTGACTTAATTTCATTTGTTTTCCCGTTCTGGTTAATGTAACATTCATGCCTCTTTCAAAAGTTCCTGAACAGATTCTAAGAAATGCAAGACGGTCTCTATGAGCAGGATTCATGTTAGCCTGTATTTTAAATATAAAACCACTGAAGGTTTCATCAGTTGGAGAAACTTCACCTGTAGTAGTTTTTCTAATTCCCGGAGCAGGTGACATGTCAAGAAAATGTTTCAAAAATGGAGTAATACCAAAATCAGCAAGTGCAGACCCAAAAAATACAGGAGATAATTTCCCCATTTTAATGAGTTCAATATCAAATGCATTTCCTGCTCCGTCAAGAAGTTCCATTGCATATCTTAAATTATTCAAATTAGCCGGATTTAATACACCTTCCAATTTACTTCCGTGCACACCGTCTTCGTCCAACTGAATAACTTCATCTTTACGAAACAAATGAACTACATTTTCTAATCTGTCATATATTCCTTCAAATTCTTTACCGCAGCCAATTGGCCATGTTACAGCAACTGACGGCATTCCCAAAACTTCTTCTAATTCTTGCATCGATTCAAGAGGGTCCATAGATTGGCGGTCTAATTTGTTTATAAACGTAAAAATTGGAATTTCTCTCATACTGCATACTTCAAATAACTTTTTAGTTTGTGCCTCTATACCTTTAGCAGCATCTATAACCATCACCGCACTGTCAACAGATGTTAAAATACGATATGTATCTTCACCAAAATCATTGTGTCCGGGAGTATCCATTATAGATATGACTTTATCATCATATTCAAATTGCATTACAGAAGATGTTACAGAAATACCACGCTGTTTTTCTATTTCCATCCAATCTGATTTAGCATACTTGGAGTTTTTTCTTGCTCTTACAGTACCTGCTTCACGTATTGCTCCTCCATGAAGCAATAATTTTTCTGTTAAAGTTGTTTTTCCTGCATCAGGGTGAGATATAATACCAAATATTCGTCTTTTGTTTATTAAATCTATATTCATAATTTATCTTAAATTCCTTTCTTTTTCTTCCTTATGTATTTTACATTAAATATTCAAAAAATGAAATAATTAATTTTATTTTTTTATAATTGCTGCACTGAGGACAGTCTGTAGCAGTGAACTAATACGGTCATATCATCCAAGAGTATCATAGTTTTCACATAGTTTTTACAATGAATTTTTTTGTTGAACTAATTATATTTAAATGATATAATAGACAAGATATACATTAATATTACAATGTTTTGATAGAAATTTGGAGGCTTTTTTATGAGCAAAAGAGAAATGATAGAAGTTAATACTTCAATTGATGATATAAAACTTACAAACAAAAAAATAATTGAACTTAAAAATAATAATGAACAATTTTTCATGCTTAATGGCAAGAGAAAAACTTATCACATATTAACCTATGGATGCCAAATGAATGAACATGATTCAGAAAAAATATCGGGAATATTAACTTCAATCGGGTATGAAGAATCTGAAAATGAAAAAGATGCTAATTTAATAATTTTCAATACTTGCCTTATCAGAGAAAATGCTGAACTTAAAGTTTTTGGTAAACTTGGAGAAGTTAAAGGATTAAAAAGAAACAATCCGGATATGTTAGTTGCTATTTGTGGGTGTATGATGCAGAAACAAGAAATAAGAGAAAAAGTAATGAAGACATTTTCTTTTGTCGATATTATTTTTGGTACAAACACTATTCACGAACTGCCTGATTTAATATATAATGTGGATTTTAAAAATCACAAAAGTATAGGTATAATTGATAGCACTGAGCAAATTTACGAAAACATGCCGAAGATAAGGAAATATAAATATAAAGCTCTGGTTAATATCACATATGGGTGCAATAATTTTTGTTCGTACTGCGTGGTACCGTATGTCAGAGGAAGAGAAAAATCAAGAGAGCCACTTGAAATTATAAACGAAGTAAAAAAACTTGCTGAGGACGGCTGCAAGGAAATAACGCTCCTTGGACAAAATGTTAATTCGTATGGTAATTCATTAGATAATAAATTTTCTTTCGCTGATTTATTGCTTGAATTAAATAAGGTAGACGGTATCGAGAGAATTCGTTTTATGACATCTCATCCGAAGGATTTAACAAATGATTTAATTCATGTTATTAAAGAATGTGATAAAATATGTAATCATATACATCTACCTATACAATCCGGCAGCAATAAAATTTTAGATAAAATGAATCGTAAATATACAAAGGAACATTACCTTGACATCGTTTCAAAAATAAAATCAGAAATACCAGATGTTTCAATAACTACTGATATAATAGTTGGTTTTCCCGGTGAAACAGAGGAAGATTTCAAAGAAACTGTTGATGTTGTAAAAAAAGTAGAATATGATTCTGCATTCACATATTTGTATTCAATAAGAGAAGGTACAAAGGCAGCTCTGATGGAAGATCAAATACCGGACGAAACCAAGCACAAAAGGTTTGATGAACTTTTGGATGTATTGTATCCTATTGTATATGAAAAAAATAAGCAGTGTATAGGAAAGGTCTATAGCATACTGGTTGAATCTGTAAGCAAAAGCAGTGAAAGCTTTTTAACAGGTAGGACTGAACATTTTAGACTTGTTCATTTCAAAGGCAGCGAGGACCTTATAGGCCAAATAGTAAATGTGAAGATAACGAATGTTAAAACATTCCACATGGAAGGTGTTTTAACGCAACAGGAGAACGATAAAAGAACAATTGATGAGCAATTGTAAAGAAATATAATAATAAGTTATTTTTATATTTAATTTTTAAAAGAAGGGTCGGTTAGTAAATGGCAAAATTTACACCTATGATGGAGCAATATTTCAGCATCAAAGAGCAGTATAAAGACTGCATATTGCTATATAGACTGGGCGATTTCTATGAAATGTTTTTTGATGATGCATTAACTGCTTCTAAAGTTTTAGAAATTGCTTTAACAGGAAGAGACTGCGGTCAAGAAGAAAAAGCACCTATGTGTGGAGTTCCACACCATGCGGTAGATAATTATATTTCAAAGTTAATAGAAAACGGATACAAGGTTGCAATTTGTGAGCAAATTGAAGATCCGGCTGCATCTAAAGGAATTGTTAAGAGAGATGTTGTAAGAGTTGTTACTCCCGGAACTGTAATAGACCAAAGTATGCTCGATGAAAAAACAAATAACTATCTATGTTGCACATATATTGAAAATGGATTTGGTATGTCATATGTAGATGTATCAACAGGAGATTTGTATGTTACTGAAAATATAGGGGATGGGAATTTAGGTATACAAAATGAAGTAACAAATAATTTGCTTAAAGAGGAAATAGATAAAATAAATCCTTCTGAAATTATTTCTAATTCTTTAACAAATAATGATTTGTTAAATAGCAAAATTACTTGTATTTCTGATATATTGAGTACAGAAGAATACAAAGAAATAATATTGAACCATTTTAAAGTTATTTCCTTAGATTCATTTGGAATATCTGAAAATAAACTTGCGATAATATCCCTTGGAATGTTAGTAAACTATTTAAATCAAACTCAAAAAACATCTTTAGAACATATAAACAAAATATTTTTTTATAATGTAGGAGAATACCTCCATATCGATTCAAGCACAAGAAAAAATCTTGAATTAATAGAAACAGTCAGGGGTAAAAAGGGCGCCGGAACTCTTTATCATATATTGGATAATACTCAAACAGCAATGGGTGGCAGACAACTTAAAAAATGGATTGAAGAACCATTAAAAAATATTAATTCTATAAATGACAGGCTTGATTCTGTAAGCGAACTATATAGTAATATCATGGTATCAAACAATATAAAGGGCTATTTAAAAAATGTTTATGATATTGAGAGACTCATAAGCAGAATAGTATATGGTAATTGTAACGGCAGAGATTTAATAGCTTTAAAGCAATCTATTTCTGAACTCCCAAATTTAAAAACTGAAATATCACAATTGAATTCAGATTTGATATCAACTGTTTATAAGGACTTTGATGTATTAAGAGATGTTTATGATTTAATTGATAATTCTATAATCGAAGAACCTCCTGTTTCAGTGAAAGAAGGCGGATTAATTAAATGTGGTTACAATGTTGATCTTGATGAATTAAAAGAAATAACAATAAACGGAAAATCATGGATATCCAAACTTCAAAATACAGAGCGTGAAAAAACAGGAATTAAAAATTTAAAGATAGGATATACGAGAGTTTTTGGTTATTATATAGAAGTTACACAATCATATTTAAAAAGTGTCCCCGAACATTATATGAGAAAACAAACCCTTACAAACTGCGAAAGATATGTTACTCCTGAGCTAAAAGAAATGGAAGCTAAAATATTAAATGCAGATGAGCAGGTTATGAAACTTGAATATGATTTGTTTTTAAATATAAGGCAGTACATAAAGGAACAGATAAAGAGAATCCAGAAAACAGCTCACAGCATTGCAACTATAGATGCGATAAATTCTTTATCTATAGCTGCTGTTAAAAATGATTATGTTCGACCAGAATTAAACAATAAGGGATTTATCAATATTGTAGATGGCAGACATCCTGTTATAGAGCGTATTATCAAAAATGAAAGATTTGTGCCTAATGATACTTATATAGATAACAAAGAACATAGGATGTCAATAATTACCGGTCCAAATATGGCAGGTAAATCAACGTATATGAGACAAGTTGCTCTTATTGCACTCATGACGCACATAGGAAGTTTTGTACCTGCAAAATCTGCTCAAATATGTATTCTGGATAAAATATTTACCAGAGTTGGTGCATCTGATGATTTATCTCAAGGACAAAGTACTTTTATGGTGGAAATGTCAGAGGTATCAAACATTTTAAATAACGCTACTGAAAACAGCCTTTTGATACTTGATGAAATAGGCAGGGGAACCAGTACCTATGACGGTTTAAGTATAGCCTGGAGCGTGGTTGAGTACATAACTAAAAAAATCAAAGCAAAAACATTATTTGCAACTCATTATCATGAATTATCAGAATTAGAAAGCAAATTGAAAAGTGTTAAAAACTATAGAATACTAATAAAAGAAACTGACGATAAAATAATATTTTTGCGTAAAATTGTTGAGGGAAGCGTAGATAGAAGCTATGGTATACAGGTTGCTAATTTAGCCGGGCTACCCGATGATGTGGTAAAAAGAGCAAAGGAAATCTTGAGTCAACTTGATGAAAGCGATATAAATAAACCTTTTGCCAAAAGAAAAAAAGATAGAATAAATGATAATTTTCAAGTTTCTCTCTTTGCAGGAGGGGATTCAGAAATATCTGATAAAAACAAAGAATACAAAGATTTTGTAGATAATTCAATTAAAAATATAGATATTAACAATGTTACGCCTATAAAAGCGTTGACTGTTTTAAATGATATAATTGAAAAAGCAAAGTCAATAGATATTAAATAAATAAGAAGGTATATTTAATGGCGAAAATGATACATTTATTAGATAATGATACAATAAATAAAATAGCCGCCGGGGAAGTAATTGAAAATCCCAAGTCAATTGTCAAAGAGCTGGTTGAAAATTCAATTGATGCAGGGTCAGATGAAATAATCATTGAAATAAAGAATGGCGGAAAAAGTTTAATAAGAATAACTGACAATGGTAAAGGAATAAACAGAGATGAAATAGAAGATGCCTTTAAAAGACATTGCACCAGTAAAATCCAAACCTCTGATGACTTGAACTCCCTCTTTACACTTGGTTTTAGAGGAGAAGCCTTGGCTAGTATTGCGGCAGTTTCGCATGTAGAAGTTATATCAAGAACAGAGGATGAACAATATGGAGTAAAGCTTATAATTGAAGGCGGTTCAGTTAAATCAAAGGAAGACATTGGTTGTCCTGTTGGCACAACTATATCTGTAACAGAACTTTTTTATAATGTTCCGGCCAGAAAGAAATTTTTGAAAAGCGACACATCTGAAAGCAGTAATATTAATGAAATAGTATCATCTCTGGCTTTGAGTAAGGAATATATTTCATTTAAATATATTAATAACAACAATATCGCCTTTAAAACACCTAAAACCGATAATTTTATCAATACAATTTCTAGTTTATTTGATAAGGACCTTTATGATTCATTATTATCTGTTGATTATCGGAGCAATTTAGTTTCAATAAAAGGATATACCAGCAATTTGAACTACTATCGAGGTAACAGAAAAAATCAGTTGTTATTTGTAAATGGAAGATATATAAAACATAAGAGAATAAATTATTATATTGAAGCAGCGTATTACACTCTTCTTCCCAAAAATAAATATCCGGCTTGTTTCTTAAAATTAGAGATATCTCCCACATTTGTTGACGTAAATGTGCATCCGGCTAAAACTGAAGTTCGATTTCAAAATGAAGAACTCGTATTAAATGAAGTTAAAAATGCTATATATAAATCATTGCGAATAAATAATATAATTAAGGAAATAAAAAAAGAAACAATAGTACATAATAATTTAGAAACAACGAGCGAAAAAGAATCAATTTTTGAAGATGATAGTGATATTAAAACAGAAGATAAGATTAAAGTCCAGGGAACTCAATTTTTAAAAAGTGAAAAATCATACGAAAATCACAATGAAAATATAAAATATACGGAAATTAATTTAAGTGATAAAATCAATTCAGACCATATCTTTGATGACATAATTGATGAATCCGTATCAATGGAGGAAAAGGCAGATTTAACAACGGAACCTTATTTCCAAGAAACTTATTTGCCAAAGCAAGAACAAACCCAACAAACATTTATTGAAACTCAAGATTATGAAAATACTGATTTATCAAAAAATAGTATACCGGAGTTATCAATAATAGGTATCGTTATGGATACATATATAATATGCGAAAGTAAAGCTACGCTTGAAATGTATATGATAGACCAACATGCTGCCCATGAAAGGATTAATTATGAAAAATTCTTGTATCAATACAATAATAGGGAAATAATAAAGCAAGAACTAATTGTTCCGGAGGTAATAAATCTTTCTTATGAAGATTATTACCTATCAATGGAGAATAAAGAGATTTTTGAACAAATTGGACTTACAATTGAATCATTTGGAAGCAATTCTGTAATTATGAATAATATTCCTCTTGTTTTTTCTGAAGCAAATATAAAAGATTTATACTATACAGTTCTTGACTCATTAAAGGATATAAATAAGTCTAAATTAAATTTGGAAATAGATAAAATAATAAAAAAAGCTTGCGTAAAATCTGTAAAATCAGGTGATAAACTGCATTTATTAGAAGTTAAGAATCTTATTAACGATTTAAAACATACAAATAGTCCATACACTTGCCCCCATGGAAGACCTGTTATTATAAAAATGACTAAATATGAAATAGAAAGAATGTTTGAAAGAATACAAAATTAGAATTTATAAAGGAAATTTAAATAAATGAATAATAAAATAATAGTGTTAGTAGGTCCGACTGCTGTCGGCAAAACCTACGTATCTGTTGAATTAGCAAAAAAACTTAATACAGAAATATTATCTGCAGACTCTATGCAAATTTACAAAGAAATGGATATCGGTACAGCTAAAGTTACTGAGGCTGAAAAAAAAGGTGTAATTCATCATATGATTGATATTATTAATCCTGATGAAACTTTTTCGGTATCTGATTTTAAATGTATGGCAGAAAATATAATTGATAACATTATTGAAAAAAGCAAAAATCCAATTATAGTGGGAGGGAGCGGTTTATATGTAAATTCCTTAATCTATGACCTTGATTTCGGTAATGCAAAATCAGATAGTAAAATACGGGATTATTATACATCACTATATAATGAGCATGGTGAAGATTTTATATATGAAATGCTAAAAAAGGTTGATCGTGAATCATCGGAAAAAATACATAAAAATAATGTAAAAAGAGTAATACGTGCTTTAGAAGTATATGAAATAACCGGTGAAAAATTTTCCGAACTTAACACTGACATAAGAAAATATAGTGAAAAGTATAATTGTATTTTAGTTGGATTAAATATGGATAGAAAGATTCTATATGATAGAATAAACAGAAGAGTTGATAAAATGATATCTGACGGGTTAATCGAAGAGGTCAAAGGTCTAATAAACAATGGATACAATAAAAATTTAGTTTCAATGCAGGGAATAGGATATAAAGAAATTATCGACTATTTAGAAGGAAAAACAAGTTTTGAAGATGCTGTAAATATTTTAAAAAGAAACACGCGAAGATTTGCAAAGAGACAATTTACATGGTTCTTAAGAGATTCTAATGTGAAATGGTTTGATATTTCAACTCCAGATGAAATTGATTCGGTAGTTGAAAATATATATAATTTCATTTTAAATACATAAAATATAATATGGAGGATTAAAATGAATACAATTAATTTACAAGATGCATTTTTGAATAATGTCAGAAAAGAAAAAACAATAATTACAATTTTTATGAGCAATGGCTATAAGCTTACCGGAACAGTATTAGGATTTGACAACTATGTTATTTTTTTTGAAACAGATAAAGGACAACAATTAGTTTACAAACATGCAATTTCATCGATTTTACCATTTAAAACAGTACGTCTTTTTAATAACGAGACAACAGAGGAGTAATAAATGCTGACAGAAAATATATTATGTAAACAGTTTGGTATAAATGAAGCTGTTTTTAATTATGTGACAAACGTAGAATATGAAATAAAGAAAAAATACTTTGATAAAATAGAGCAAACCAGAGAATACAATCAATACAAAGTGATAGGTGCAATGCAAGAACACAAACTTGACTACACCCATTTTTATTGGAATACCGGTTATGGCTATGATGATGTGGGGAGGGAAAAAGCAGAAAAAATATTTGCTTCTGTTTTTCACACAGAAGATGCACTGGTTAGACCGTCCATTGCATCAGGCACTCATGCATTATATTTAACTTTGTCCTCAATACTTAAGCATGGTGATGAAGTGATAGCTATATCAGGACGACCATATGATACGTTACTTACAGTGCTCGGCGAAGAGGGCAATGAACCGTGTAATTTAAAAGAAGAGGGAGTTATCTATAAAGAAATTCCGCTTTATAACAATGATATAGATTGGGAAAATGCAATTAAAGAAATAACAATGAAAACAAAATTGTTAATGATTCAGCGTTCTACAGGTTACAGTTTCCGTCCTGCATTAACTATGTCTAAAATAAAAACAGCAATAGAAAAAATACGTGAAATATATCCGAACATATATATAATGGTGGATAACTGCTATGGAGAATTCATTGATACAATTGAACCATCCGATATTGGTGCAGATGTAATTGTAGGTTCATTGATTAAAAACCCAGGTGGAGGAATTTCTCTTTCCGGTGGGTATGTAGCTGGTAAAAAGATTATTATCGACCGTGTAGCAAACCGACTTACAGCTCCCGGTGTAGGAAAGGAAATCGGTCTAACGTTTGGAACTACGAGGAATACAATGCAGGGATTATTTTTTGCACCTCATATAGTGAGTGAAGCCTTAAAAGGTGCTCTTCTATTTGGTGGAGTATACAAATCCCTAGGGTTTGAAGTAACACCTGAATTAGAAGATGACAGAAGTGATATTGTTCAAGCCATTAAGTTTAACAATAAGGAGATGGTTGTTAAAATATGTGAAGCAATACAAAATGCTTCGCCGGTTGATGCTCATGTTTCTCCGGTTCCATGGGATATGCCAGGTTACACCAATCAAGTTATAATGGCATCAGGCGCCTTTGTATCAGGTTCTTCAATCGAATTAAGTGCTGATGCACCGATGAGAGAACCATATATAGCATATATACAAGGTGGTTTATTCTATGACCATGCCAAATTAGGGGTTATGTTATCCCTTCAAAAGCTATTAGAATTTGATGAAATTAAAAGTAAAGTTTATAAATAAAGTTATATTAAGTTTCAAATATGAATTATTACATATAAAAACGATAGAATTTTTTCTATCGTTTTTATATGTTTATATGCCGAAAAAAAGTCCTACTGCTGCTTTATATCGTTCACACAGCCAAATCCTTCACGTATGTATTAATATGTTGACCGTTTATTACCTTTCAGTGCCTTGCAGTAAGAATTTTTTCAATATCTTTTATTATGTATTTTGATTAATTTTTAATAATAGCTAATTCGCACAACCTCTATTAATATTTTCTTACTACTGCTTTAACAACTCCTAATATATATGGCTCTTTCACCAAAATAGGATCCATAGATTTATTTTGAGGTTGTAACCTTATATGATCTTTTTCCTTATAAAAAGTCTTAACCGTTGCTTCATCCTCTATTAGTGCAACTACTATATCTCCATTTTTAGCACTATTTTGAGAATTTACTATTACAAAGTCACCGTTTAAAATCCCAGCATCTATCATGCTTTCACCCTTAACTTTTAAAACATATGACTCCTTATTACCAACAAAATCAATTGAAATCGGGAGAGTATCATCTATATTTTCAACAGCCAAAATTGGTGCACCAGCTGTAACTGTACCTACTATAGGAACGTTTATAATTTCTTTTCTAGGCATATTTGAGCAAATATCATCTGCATCTATTATTTCTATTGCTCTTCTTTTATTTGTACCTTTTTTTATATAACCTTTTTCTTCCAGCGTGTTCAAATGTGCATGCACGGAGGAGGTAGAGCTAAGCCCTACAGCTTGGCAAATTTCACGTATAGAAGGAGGATAACCTCGTAAAGATAATTCATTTTTAATATATTCCATTATTTTAACTTGCTTGTCACTTAAATCTTTATAATTCATCATTTCACCTCTTTTGTTTTTTCCATTTTAACATACATTATCAAAAAAATCAAACATTTGTTTGAGAAAATGAAAAAAATGTATTGACACCGAACTAATGTTCTGCTAAAATGTAATCAAATATATGTTCGAGGTGGATTAAATGATATTATTTAATAAATACAAAGTAGTTGATAGTTATAAATTTAAGAGATTTATGTTTATTTCTGTATTATTAATAAGCATGGTTTTATTTACATTAATATTTACAATTAAGGTTTATTCCAAAGATATGCCACAGTACAATTATATAACCGTTAAAGAAGGCGATACTCTTTGGTCCATAGCATCAAACTATGCTCATAATGAAGAAATACGAGAATTTATTTACATGATATCAAAGGAAAATAATATAAATAATGCTGTCATTTATCCAAATGACATAATTAAAATTCCTTTGTATGCTATGGAATAATTAGTTTAATTTTTTATAAAAAAAGCCGAGACTGATTTCAATCATCGGCAGCATTGCGTTATCAAAATAAAACTAAGTGCTTTAAAAGTTCATTTTTGCTATGTATGTGTTAATAAAAGCTTCGTTTGATGAAAGTTCTATATAATTGCATTTCTTAGTAATTATAGCTAATTCATCAATACTTGATTTATTTAATAAGATACGTGAAGCTCCGGCGATAGCACTATTTCCAACAACTTTAACTTTATTTATTATATTTTTAGGTATAAGTCCTATTTTTTCAGCTGATACTATATCTAAATAAGTACCAAAACCGCCACAAATATAAAATGTTTTTATTTCACTTGACTTAATATTATTTTCAGATAATAAAGTTTCTATACCGGCAGAAATAGCCCCTTTTGCCAATTGAATTTGTCTTATATCTTTTTGTGAAATATATATTTCAGTATTATCAAATTGAAAACATATTTCATTACTTTGATTAATAATTATATTTTTAGTAAAAAGATGACCTTCTTTTAATAGTCTTCCTGTTTTGTCCATGATATTTAATTCCAATAAAACAGCCAGAGCATCTATTATGCCAGAACCGCATATTCCAATAGCACATGCATTATTTATTGTCTCATAAGCAATGGTATCAGAGTGAATGTCATGATATACTTTACATATAGCCCCTTCCACGGCAGATATCCCACAATTTAAGTTGGAACCCTCAAAAGCAGGACCTGCTGATGTAGAGCAACAGCTTATTTGTCCGTTTTTGAATAAGGCCATTTCACCATTTGTTCCAATATCAACTATAAAAGAAATTTCATCCTTATTTATTATATCACATGAGAGAATACCGCATAATAAATCAGCTCCAACATATGCACTTACGCATGGAGGTATATATATTTTACAATCTTCTGGAATATTTAATCCCATTGTATTATCTATATACATACCAAATAAGCTTTTAGGTGTAAAAGGATAAAAGGCAATATTTTCAGGGTCTAAATTGGTAAAAAAGTGCAGCATGGTTGTATTGCCTGTAACAACAACATGTTTGACAGAATCAGAAAGTATTCCTATTTGATCGGTCAGATGTTTAATTAAACTATTTATTTGATTAATTACAGTTTGGCTTACTTGTGATGAATCATTGCTTATTGAGAAGTTTATCCTTGATATTACATCTGCACCATAAATCTTTTGCATATTTAACTCGCTTTTAACAGCAATACAATTTTTATTATTTCCTTTAAACAGACAGGCTACGATAGTAGTTGTACCGATATCAACAGCTAATCCATATTCAGAATTTAATATGATGGGATCTAAAATAAAATCATCCATAAAGGATTTTTCAAGTATTTGGTTAAATTTTATATTTTCAGTTTCCACTATAATATCTGTACTTGTTTTTGTGAAACATGCAAGACGATATCCATTTTCAATTTCATTTTGAGATAAAAATTTCTTTTCTTCTTCTGACATACTTGATAATAATCCCGAAACTTTTATTTTACATTTACCACAAGTATGATTACCACCACAAGGGAGCTTGAAATCAATATTATTTTGCTGCAATAGCTCGGACAGCAAAATATCTTTATTATTTTTTATATTATATATCATAATATCACTCTTTTCTAAATATTAAGTATTATATCTAAATTTATATTTTGTTTCATAACTATGAAAGTTGTATCAGAAGCAAATAGTATTCCTAATGTCAATTTTAGACCGCTTCCAAAATATTTATTTAAAGTTAAGCTTTTAGAACTAAAATTAGAGCTGTAAGTTAAATAATACAATATTAACACGAAAGTTATATTGTTGCAATAGTTTATACTTGAAGTATTAATCTATCTAATATAATTCTATCTATATGAATTTGCTCTTTGTAGACTGTATGGTAAAATATCCTTGACATTATCAGCCATAGTTAATATAATATAAGTCAAGGTAGATTTTAAGTAGTTTTTTAATAGGAGATTTTGTATGTCTGAGAGTGTATCTAACTAATAGATTAACTTAATATTTAATAAGCAGTTAGACGCGGTGAAATATTACGCTTGTTTGATTATGCTTATTAACATAGTCTATGGAAGATACAATCACACAAAACTACTATACTTATGCATTATTTATAATGCATATATTCTCAATTAAGAATAAAAGCTGTGGAGATAATATCCGCAGCTTTTTTGTGCAATAGTTTCTAGTATAAATCTACCTATTTTGTACTTTCATAGTCCATCCTACATTGAAATAAGAAAGGGACAAATATGAATAATAGTACTCTAACAAAATTACAATACGAAGAATTAAAAAACATAGTAAAAAATTTTTGTGTAAGCAATCTGGGTAAAAATTTGCTTGATAAGTTATTACCTTCTTCAAACACAAAAGTTGTCAAAAATAGACTTACTGAAACATCAGAAGGAAGAATTCTACTTGAAAGCAGTACTTTACCTTTGCAAGGAATAGTCAATATTGATAACATTGTTATTAGTGTAGAAAAAGGGTCAATACTTGGTCCTGAAGCACTAAAGAATGTTTCTGATTTTTTAAGAGGATGCCGGAAAATCAAATCTTATATGATAGATAAAGAATTTTATGCTCCAACATTAATGAGTTACAGTCATTCCATAAAAGGCCTTGAAAATATTGAAGAGGAAATTGATTATTCAATTCATAATAATATTATAGACTCAAATGCAACTAAAGAATTGAAAAGAATTAGAAGGCTTATCGAAAACACCGAAATTAAAATAGAAGAAAAATTGGAAGGTTTTTTGAAATCATCAAACAATAAAATTGTAATTCAAGATTTCTTTATTACTAAGCGAAACGGAAGATTTACTATACCAATTAAAGCATCCTACAAAAATCAAGTTTCTGGTACAATTATAGATACATCATCTACCGGATCTACTGTTTTTATTGAACCTGCTATAGTTAGTAAATTTACTTCAGAGCTGATGCAATTAAAATCAGATGAGTCAAATGAAGAATATCAGATTTTATCTTATTTGACAGGTCTGGTCAGAGAATATATCAGCGAGATAAAATTGAATATAGAAGTAATAGGGTTATATGATATGATTTTTGCCAAGGCAAAGTATAGTATTTCAATACAAGGTATTGCTCCGGATATAAATTGTTATGGATATATAAACATAATAAATGGATGTCACCCTTTATTAAAAGGAAATGTTGTACCTCTAAATGTTTCAATAGGTAAAAATTACAGATCTCTTATTATTACGGGTCCTAATGCTGGTGGAAAAACAGTTGTATTAAAAGCAATAGGTCTGTTAACATTGGCTGTTCAGTCCGGCTTTCATATACCATGTGAAAAAGGAAGCATATTTTCGGTATTTGATAATATTTTTGCGGATATAGGAGATGATCAAAGTATTGAAAATGCATTAAGTACATTTTCTTCCCATATAAAAAATATTGCAACAATTATTGATAAAACAAATAAATCGACTCTTTTACTTTTTGATGAGATAGGGAGTGGAACAGAACCTAACGAAGGTGCTGCATTAGCTATTTCCATTTTAGAAGAAGTATATCACAAAGGAGCTATAACCATTGCAACCACACATTATGGGGAGATTAAAAACTTTTCATTAAGTCATCCTGATTTTGAAAATGCTGCAATGCTTTTTAACAGTGAAACTTTTGAGCCATTATATGAGTTATCAGTTGGTCAATCAGGTGAAAGTAACGCATTATGGATTTCTAAAAAGATGGGAATAAATAAAGATATAGTTCAAAGAACTCAAAACTATATTAAAAGTAAAGATTATAATTATAAAATAGTAAATAAATCAAAGATTAGATTAAACCATTCAAATTCAGAAGATAATAGTATTTTATCAGAAAATAACAATTATGAAATTGGTGATAAAGTTTATCTAACTGAATACAATGATAGCGGCTTAGTTTATAAACCCAAAAATGAATATAACAATGTCACTGTTTTATATGATGATAAGTTTATTGAAGTTAATGTAAGACAAATTAGACTAGAATTTAAAGCATGTGAACTTTACCCTGATAATTATGATTTAAATAGCTTATTCACCAGTTTTGCAGAAAGGAAACTGGAAAAAGATATAATAAGAGGGTCAAAGAAGGCACTTAAAAAGTTGCAAAAAGTAAGAAAGCAAAGACAAAAATAAAAAATTCTGTAGATTTCATCTGTAGTGGAATCTACAGAATTTTTATATTTCGGATTCTTCTAAATCATTTAATGGATTTAATTTAACAGCATCTCTTAATTGCTCTTTATTAATATGAGTATATATTTGTGTTGTAGATACACTTTCGTGTCCAAGTAGTTCCTGTAAAGCTCGTATATCTACATGCCCATATTGATACATCAAAGTTGCAGCTGTGTGACGCAGTTTGTGAGGCGAGAAGTGGTTTCCTCCCAGGCCGGCTTCGTTTAAATACTTGTACACCATGTGCTGTATACCTCTTTGAGTAAATCTTGTTTTGCGGTTACTTATAAACATAGCATTTTCATGACCAGGTTTTGCATCCGGTCTTGTTGCCAGATAATCTTCAATAGCTTTTACACATACATTATTTAAATAAATTGTTCGTTCCTTGTTTCCTTTACCTACAACAGTTAATGTATCTCCTTTAATTTTATCTATGTTAATGCTTACTAGTTCTGATAATCGCAATCCACAATTTAAGAACAAAATAATTATGGCATAATCGCGTTTTTCATTTGAGCCACTTATAGATGTCAGAAAATTCTTAGATTCATCCAATGTTAATGCCACTGGTAACCGACTGTTTTTCTTTGGAGTTTCTAAGTCTATGGCCGGATTTTCTGGAACCAACCTAACAATTGAATGTAAGTATTTATAGAATGAACGAAGACATGCTATTTTACGTGCCTTAGTTCTGTTGGAATTATTTCTTTCTCTGTCTATGTAGCCAATAAAGGCATGGAGATCCATGATTTTAACTTTTTTCAATGTATCGAGAGAAACCAGGTTAATATCAATGTCGTTAAAGTCATTAACATTATTGCTTAATTTATATCTCATTACAAGAAATCTATAAAAAGTTCTCAAATCAAGAAAATACTCGCTTACTGTCTTTTCCGATCTGCCTCTTATAGATAACATATATTCTAAAAAATCACTCATAGGGGCAGGGCACAGGTCGTTATAATTTACATACATATTTTTCCTCCAATCAAGTTAGAAATGTCGCAAAATCTTTATAAATAAATTATATATAAAAATGAAAAAAAAGACAAGCATTATATTTTTTAGACTATTCAAAAATACAAAGCTTGTTTAATATACGAATTAATATCAGTTGCATAAAATATTAAAATTTGATTATTTTAATCTTGGGGCGGGCTTTAAACTTGCTGTAATATATATAGTTATTTATATTGATGCTATTGCGAAATTTAAATATTCAAGAATTAAAATATTGTAAACATAGTTCAAAGGCGAAAGGTGTAATTGGTCGTTTAAGAAAATAACTTTCGTTAAAACGCATTTTAAAGCCTCAAAATTTTTAGAACTAAACCATTAATTTATATAAAATACGCAAGTACACATAGCAACGACAAATTTTAAATATAATGATTAGTTATGATTGAATAATTAATTTTAATAAATATATTAAAGAATTTATATGTAAATATTGAAATGAAAAATGTTTTAAATTTTATAGAAGTACATAGGCAAAAATTGCTTTCAAAACATTAAATTTTGTAAAAAATTTCAGTTGCAACAAACGTTCAAATTTCAATCAAATCAAGGTCTACTCTCTTGTTTTTGAAGAGATTATGTCGCAAAATATCTATTTTGCGACATAAAAAAAGAATATAAAACAAGCAGAAACATACAAAATTTGTTAAATCCCCTGTAGATAAATCCTAATTTAACCAATTAACATAAGTTTCTGCATCTCCAATATTTATAGGCAATAAATAAATTCTTTTTCCAACTAATTTTTTTATAATACCTCATAAAATTCCTCCATATATTAAATACCATTAAAACATTTGATTGTTATACAATAGTTAAGATGTTTTAATCAAACAATAAGAAAAATCCTATTCATACATTTCTACAAGTTTACCATTTTCATATTTGTACAATGTTGGATTTGATGTTTTATCTTCTTCAACAAGCCCTGTTTCTATAACCCATTTGTTATCTAATAAATATAAACTAGCATAAACATTCTCAGCTTCTTTTGTAATGCTTGATTTTTCAAAACTATCATTGTTCCATTTATAAATATCAACGCTTCCTGTAGATATGGCTATTAACTCTTCTTGTCCGTCTTCATCTAAATCAACAATTTTAGGCGACCCCATAGTCAACAAGTTTAACCACTCTTTATTTGATTCATCATATGTAATTATTCTTAATTCTCTGTAGGCAGCTCCCATTTCACCAGTTATTTCTATTTCTTTTATTTCATCAAAAGTTCTATCTATTAAATTCACATCAACAGAATCTATTCCATAGTAACTTAATTCTCCAAGATCATACATTTTATTATCGTGTTCTAAAAAACCATAAACTATGCCGTCTCCGGGTTTAGCATAAGAATCATTGCTATTTTCCACATACAAATGTATTTTCGATTCTATCTGATTGGGAATATTTCCAAAATAAAAACTTTTTCCTAAAATCCACATTTCATCTGGCTGACTTTCTATTAAAACTTCTTTATCAACAGATGTAAAATCTAATTCAATGACTTTTTTTCCAGAGTTATCGGTATTCGCATTATTTTCCACTTTATTTTCTGCATTGTTTACAACTTCATCATCATTTGTATAGACATTATTTTTATCATTATTCCGGCACGAACTAAGAATCATCATAATAGTTATAATAATTAAAAAAATTTTTGTTTTCATGTTCCCCCCTAAATTATAATTTTATATTATTTTTTATTTGTTAAACATGTGACTAGTATGATTTAAATTTTCTCTTTTCAAATATATTTTAGCCCCACCTAGTTTATCTGATAATCTGTTTGCATAATATAAAGGATTTGGCCTTCCGATATATTGCTTATTGTAATACATTAATTCTTCTTGAAAATCCGGGTCGTCAATATACTTATAAAAATTTGTTGCCACTTCTTCTAATACTGATTTCAATTTTTCCGGTACATAAGAACCACCGAATTGTTATCTGCAAATTTCAAATCCTTATTAGAAAATTAATTATTAACCATTATAATATTTGGAATCCATCTTCCAACATCGTATTTAATTGATGGGATTGTCACAGGGTGGTTGTTGTAGTACATTATCGAACTTGCACCTCCATCCAAATTACAGGCCTGAACTGCACCATATCTTTCCATAATATCTGCACATTCTCCAACCGTTGCACCAATACTGTAATTCAATTGTCTTCCATCTATTACCAGCATTAAAACTTCTAAGTTTGCTTTCTGACCAATAGCTGTTCTTGGCTGGATACCCCATCCGGATGAACCTTCAACTTGCTTCACTCCATCTATTATCAGCGCAGGCATAAATTCTACAGCATCTCTTAACTCACTGGTTGAGGTATTCCTTCCTACTGACATCCTGTCATTGTAATCAAAACCAACAATAAACCAATTTCCGCCTACGGGAGAATTTATTAAATTTCCATTTTCAATTATAGCACCAATCGGTTGTCCTCCATTGCCGTTGCCGTCTGCATCAACGAAACCACTTGCATTTATAGAAAGTATGGCATTGTTATACTTTGACAATTCATCTATTTGGCTGCCCCAGTCATCATTGTTATTGTTTTCTACACCTTCTGCCATTCCAACTTTTACTGTGCTGGCATCTTTAGCAACAGCCAGTCTCCCGTTATAGCCTTCACCTTTGACTTCTACTATGAGGATTTTGTTTTTAGCATCTATTGCTACTACATTGTCACCTTGATTTGTAACTATTCCGGTTTTGTCATCCCCAACTCTGCTGTTATCAATTAAAATATTTTCATATCCATCATTTAGTATACCAGGATTACGCTCTGTGTATTTATCAAAGCTTTCCATATTTATTTCATCAAATTCAGCGACAAACCATTCTCTGCCATTTAAGTGAAGCAGATTTTTAACTTTAGTTATGAAATCAGAACTTCCATCACCTTTTTTTATATCTGTATTATCCCTTTGATTTATTGCAGCATCAATTACCGACTTGGGAATAAAGCTTGTAGCAAGCCATTGATGAGTCATAGTTGACATAGCAGTTTCTATATATAAGGTTCTATATTTAGCTATAAAAGGTATATTGGAATATATCGCCGTCAAATACAGCAATAAAAATGTTGATAAAAATACTGCTGTAAAGCGTATTATACTTTTTCTTATCTTTTTTTCTTTCATTTTCTCTTCATCAATAACTTATTAAGTTACTAATACTCTTTCATTCTTATTTATATAAGAACTATATTAAATTGAACTTAAACATTCCTTAATCGAATTTTCCACATATTTCTTTATGTTGCAAATGAGTTGGGGCCATAATTCATAGGCAATTTACAAACTGAAAATTACGAAAATTGTCAAATCTACACTATTTCCTATGAAATAATATTTATTTCTCACATGCTTATATTCATTTGATTGCTATGTATTTTTTAACGGATTACCACGGTCTTACTTTTTCTAACCATCCCTGGTCCTTCCAATATTTTACGTCTACTTCGCTAAATCCAATTTTCTTTTGAACAAATCTCATAATATAAAACTTAATTTTAACTCCTATGCTTGGTGTAACATGAGTATATGTATTTGAAATTTTTGCGGCTATTTTTCCTAAATCTTTTTCAATAGTCTGTTTGTTTTTTTCGCTAACTCCTTCCCAATTTATGGCGGCAACTCCCTTTCCGTATTTAAATATCCTAGCCACACCCCAAAAAGACAAACTGTCCCCTATATCCTTATTGGTGGATTTCATTCCTGCGCCAGCTGCAGTGGATATTACAAGAGCCATTTTATTAAACATTTTTTTATCAGGGCGATGAACAATCCACTGATATCCAAAATGATCAAGTAATGTTTTCATTTGCCCGGTTGTATGATATACATAAACCGGGCTTGAAAAAATTAACAAATCTGAGTTTAGAATTGCTTCGCTTATTTTATTTACTTCTTCGTAATGCGGACAGAATTTTTCACTCTTTGTGAAGCAATTGCCACATCCTATGCAAAAATGGGGCATGTCTTTTGGTAAAAAAAACTCTTTTACATCCTTATTTTCTATGGCCAAATCTTTCAGAAATAATTGGGTAATGTTATACGTACTCCCTTTATGTTCGGTACCATAAATCACTGCAACTTTCATCGAAGTCCTCCATTTATGCATGTAATTTAGATTTTAAAATATGCAATTTGCTATATCAAGTCTATACATTTAACTCAACAGTAACTCCAAGAAGCTCTTTATTATTTTCTAATAACGGTTTTATCACTTCATTGTAGAATTCTTCCACTTGCTGCGGTGCTCTCCCTATGTAATTTTTAGGATTTATAGTTTCGTCTATTTCTTCTTTGGTCATTTTTATAATCTTGCTACCATACATTCTTTCGATTAAATCATTTTGTTTGCCAAATTTCTTTACCTGTTCTGCAGCTTCCATTGACAATACTCTTATTTCTTCATGAAGTTCTTGCCTGTCTCCACCACGTTTAACTGCCTCCATAATTATATTTTCAGTTGCCATAAATGGTAATTCTTCATTTATATGTTTTTCAATTACCTTGTCATTTACAACCATGCCTGTAAATACATTTATTGCAATGCCCAGAATAGCATCTGCAGCTAAAAAGCCTTGAGGAATGCTTAATCTTTTTATTGCAGAATCATCAAGTGTTCTTTCTAACCACTGGGTTGTAACAGTATTTGCCATATTCGCTTCATTGGATATTATAAATCTAGCCAGCGATGCGATTCTTTCACTTCTCATTGGATTCCTTTTATATGCCATTGCAGATGAACCTATTTGACTTTTTTCAAATGGCTCCTCTATTTCTTTTTGACTCTGCAATATCCTGACGTCATTTGTTACCTTATGCAAGCTTTGGGCTATGCCACTTAATGCCGACAAAACTGAAAAATCAACTTTTCTGGTATATGTTTGACCTGTTAATTTGAATGATTCTTCAAATCCCATTTTTTTAACTACAATATCTTCCAGTTTCTTAACTTTTTCATTATCATTATTAAACAAACTCATAAAACTAGCTTGTGTACCTGTTGTACCCTTTACTCCTCTTAATTTAACCATTCTTATTACATGTTCTATTTGTTCATAGTCAATATATAAATCCTGCAGCCAAAGACTTGCTCTTTTCCCTACAGTTGTTAGCTGTGCAGGTTGATAATGAGTATATCCCAGAGTAGGCATACCTTTATATTTAATACAAAACTCAGACAAAACATTTATAAGGTTAATGAGTTTTTTCTTAATCAAGAGAAGCGCTTCTTTCATTAAAATCGCATCTGTATTATCAACAACATACATACTTGTAGCACCTAGATGTATTATAGGCATAGCTTTTGGGCAAGACTTTCCAAATGTATGCACATGCGCCATAACATCATGTCTGAATTCTTTTTCTTTTTGTGATGCGAGGTCGTAATCAATATTGTAGATATTTTCTTTCATTTCATTAATTTGTTCATCTGTTATGTTTAATCCGAGTTCTTTTTCAGCTTCAGCTAATGCTATCCACAATTTTCTCCATGTTGAAAATCTATTATCATCGGAAAAAACATATCCCATTTCTTTACTTGCATATCTTGTTATTAATGGATTTTCATATGTTTCTCTATTCATTTTATACCTCTTCCTTATCTTTAAATTAATTGAGTTCCGCAGTCTCATTCACAAAAATATTTACTCCCTTTGGTCGTATATTTTTGGAATTCGTTGCGAATGACCTACCGCTATTTTTTAGAAAAAAACTCTAAAAAATAGGGTTAGGGCATCTTTATTTTATATCCAAATTAAAAAGAAGTAAACAATTAATTTGTTTACTTCCATATCTTTCTATTTTGCATATTCAATTGCTCTTGATTCTCTAATTACATTCACTTTAATTTGTCCTGGATATTCCATTTCAGCTTCTATTTTCTTAACTATATCTTTTGCGATAAGTATAATACTTGTATCATTTGTAACTTCTGGTTTTACCATTATACGAATTTCTCTTCCTGCCTGTATTGCGAATGATTTCTCCACGCCTTCAAACGAATTTGAGATTTCTTCTAACTTTTCTAAACGTTTTATATATGTTTCAAGGGTCTCTCTCCTTGCACCAGGTCTTGCTGCGGATATTGCATCAGCTGCTTGAACTAAAACTGCTTCAACAGTTTGTGGTTCGACATCGCCATGATGTGCACCTATAGCATGCAATATTGCTTTATTTTCTTTGTATTTTCTTGCTAAATCTTCACCTATTGTTACATGAGGACCTTCTACTTCATGATCAACAGCTTTACCAATATCATGTAATAATCCAGCTCTCTTAGCAATTTTTACGTCTGCCCCTAGTTCAGCAGCCATTATTCCTGCTAGATGAGAAACTTCTATAGAATGCTTTAAAACATTTTGACCATAGCTTGTTCTAAATTTCAATCTGCCTAGTAATCTTATGAGTTCAGGATGGAGTCCGTGAACGCCCGTTTCAAACGTTGCTTGTTCACCTTCATCTTTAATTTGCTGTTCAATTTCTTTTTTAGATTTTTCGACCATTTCTTCAATTCTTGCCGGATGAATTCTTCCATCAGCTATTAATTTTTCAAGTGCCAGTCTTGCAACCTCTCTTCTAATAGGATCAAATCCAGAAATTACTACAGCTTCTGGTGTATCATCTATTATTATATCTATACCTGTTAATTGTTCGAGCGCCCTAATATTTCTGCCTTCTCTACCAATTATTCTACCCTTCATTTCATCGTTAGGAAGGTCAACAACAGATACAGTTGTTTCCGCCACATGATCTGCCGAACATTTCTGAATGGCATATGTAATTATCTCACGTGCTTTTCGTTCAGCAGTTTCTTTTGCTTCTCTTTCAATGTCTTTTACAGAAATCGAAGCTTCTTGTTCTGCTTCTTTTTTAATATTGTTAATTAACATATTTTTTGCTTCTTCTGTTGACAATCCAGAAATTCTCTCTAACTCTTCATTTTGTTTATCATGTATAGCAGATAACTTAATTTGCTTAGTTTCAATATCTTTTAATTTCTTTTGGAGTGTTTCTTCCTTTTTTTCAACCATTAAACTTTTTGAATCTAGCATTTCTTCTTTTTTTATTAATCTTTTTTCTGATTTTTGTAATTCGTTTCTTCTTTCCTTGTTTTCTCTCTCATATTCATTTCTTATTCTGTGTGCTTCATCCTTTGCTTCTACAAGCACTTCTCTTTTTTTAGCTTCAGCTTCTTTCTTTGCTTCCTCTATTAACTTCTTAGCTTCTTCTTCAGCACTACCTATTAATTTTTCAGCTATATTTTTACGTATTAAAACGCCTATTAATATACCTATTATTGCAGAGATAATACCTACTACTATCTTAATGAACAATTCAGCACCTCCTATTATTAAATTTTCAAGCTACGAAATATATACATTTATTTTACATTTCATAAATATTTACCTTGAAACGTTTAAAAATGTTACCTTTTAAGATATATTAAAAAATAGTAAAAGTTATTTCTTTTTACTTGAATACTACTTATATTTTATATTTTTTTTGCTGTAATGTCAAGAAAGAATGTTTAAATACAGAGGTTTTTATTAAAATAGTTTAATAAAAAATAAGAATTTTCTTAACTTTTATAAATAATTATATAAATATTAAATATTAGTTTACATAATATATTATCGGTAAACAAATTAAAATAATAATAAAAGAGGTACACAATGTACCTCTTTTATTATTATTTTAAAAATAGCTATTTAATTATCAGAAGCAGAATTTTCTGTATTTTCTGTATCATCTGCTAAATCGGCCTTGCTTGCAACAATTTCACCTAAAGAATACTTCTCCAATATTTTTGCTTCTATAGCTTCCATTAATTCAGGATTAGCCTTTATATACTCTTTTGAGTTATCGCGACCTTGTCCCAATCTATTTCCGTCATAAGAATACCACGCACCAGATTTGTTTACTATTCCCGCTTCTACTCCGACATCAAGTATACAACCTTCTTTTGATATACCTTTACCATATATTATATCAAACTCGGCCTGTTTAAATGGAGGAGCAACTTTATTTTTTACTACCTTTACTCTTGTCCTACTACCGTAAACGTCATCACCCTTTTTTAATGTTTCTATTTTTCTAATATCAAATCTAATAGAAGCATAAAACTTTAATGCTCTTCCACCTGTAGTTGTTTCAGGGCTTCCAAACATAATACCTACTTTTTCACGCAACTGATTTATAAATATTACAACGCAATTAGATTTGCTTATTGCGCCTGCAAGTTTCCTGAGAGCCTGTGACATAAGTCTTGCTTGTAAACCAACATGTGAGTCTCCCATCTCACCGTCAATTTCAGCTTTTGGTACTAAAGCTGCAACTGAGTCAACTATAATCACATCTATGGCACCACTTCTTACAAGTGCTTCTGTTATTTCAAGTGCTTGTTCGCCAGTATCTGGCTGTGATATAATTAAATCGTCTATTTTTACACCGAGATTCCTAGAATACACAGGGTCCAATGCATGCTCTGCATCAATAAAAGCAGCAATGCCTCCCTTTTTCTGTGCCTCAGCAACAATATGTAATGCAACGGTTGTTTTACCAGATGATTCAGGTCCGTATATTTCAACAATTCTTCCCTTTGGTACCCCACCTATTCCTGTTGCTATATCAAGTGGTAATGAACCTGTAGATATTGATTCTATGTTTAGTTTAGCATTTTCTCCAAGTTTCATTATAGAACCTTTTCCAAATTGCTTTTCTATATGAGCTATTGCCTGCTCTAAAGCTTTGTCCTTATCTTTATCCTTTTCCATATTGCACTCCTTTTCTAGAACATTTGTTCATCAACTTATTATATCCAATTATAAACCTTTTGTCAACTGTTTTATTGGTGTCATATTAATTACTTAATTACATTTAAATTATCATAAATATATGTTGCTCCAGATATGATGGTTAATAAAACAGTAATTATGATAAGTGGAGTTATAGTTGGAGTGATGAATGGCATAAAACCAGTGTAATCCATTAAAATTGCTATAATTAAAACCATTTGAAAAATGGTTTTAACCTTACCCCAATTGTTAGCAGCTATTGTTACACCTTTAGAAGCAGCTAATGTTCTAAATCCCGATATCAAAAATTCTCTTGAAATAATTAACACGACAATCCAAGAACTTAAATAACCAATTTCAACAAATGCTATGAATGCAGATGCAGTAAGCAACTTATCTGCCAGAGGGTCCATAAACTTGCCAAAGTTGGTAATAAGATTGTCTCTTCTTGCGATATAACCATCTATTGCATCGGTAACGGCTGCTCCAATAAATATAATCAACGGTAAAAATCTGAATATTCCACCGCTAATAAAAAGAAAGAAGAGAAATAAGGGTATAAGCACTACCCTCAACAATGTTAATTTGTTAGGTAAATTCATAGTTTTTAAATAGTTCATAGAATCACATCTCCTATTAAATCATATTCTAAAGCATCATTTATTTTAACCTTATAAATTTCACCAATATTTAGTTTTTCATCAGATGTTACATATACACATCCATCTATGTCAACTGAATCCATATAGGTCCTGCCTATATAAATATTTTCTACATCATGTTCCTCAATTAATACATCATAGATATTCCCAACTTTTTTAAAATTATTTTCATATGAAATGCTCTGCTGCAATTCCATTAATTCTCCATGTCTTATTTCCATAACTTCTTCACTTATTTGATTAGGCAATTTATATGCAGGTGTATTTTCTTCTCTTGAATATTTGAATATCCCGACTCTGTCTAATTTGCATTTCTCCAGAAATTCTTTTAATTCTTCGTGATTTTCATCTGTTTCTCCGGGGAACCCTGTAATAAGTGATGTTCTTATAACAGCGCCGTCAATCTCTTTTTTAATCTTTGTTATAAGGTCGACTATTTGCTGTTTATTTGTTTTCCTATTCATTCTTCTTAATATACTATCATTTACATGTTGAAGAGGTATATCAAAATAATTAAGAAGTTTATCATTTGATTTAAATTCATTTATTAATTCATCATATATGTCTTCAGGATACAGATAATGAATTCTAATCCATCTTATTCCCTCTATTTCTGATAATTTTCTGACTACTTCATGAAGTTTCTTTTCTTTGTATATATCAACGCCGTATTTACTGGTATCCTGTGCAATGAGTATGATTTCTTTTACTCCTTGAGCCGCAAGTATTTTTGCTTCATCAATAATATTTTCTATTTTTCTGCTTTTATATCTACCCCTTAATTGTGGGATTACGCAATAAGTGCAATTATTATCGCAGCCTTCTGCTATTTTTAAGTATGCATAGAATCCTGGTGTTAAAATATGTCTTGGTAAATCTTCTTTTGTTTCATTTTCAATAGTTGTATCGCAAACTATATCATTTTCTTTCTCATATTTTTCAATGTATTCATCTATATTTTGAAAACCACTTGTTCCTATAATAATATCTATTTCTGGGATTTCTTTTTTTAGTTCCTCACTGTAGCGTTGAGATAAACATCCTGTTACAATTATTGAAATTTTTTTCTTCTCTTCTTTTTTTATTTGTGCTGCACTTATAATTGAATTTATTGATTCTTCTTTTGCATCGTTTATAAAAGAACAAGTATTTATTATAATATAATCTGCTTTATCTGCATAATCAGTTGTTTCATACCCTTTGTTGTTTAAAATACCAATCATATTTTCCGAATCTACAAGGTTTTTTGAACATCCAAGTGATTCAACATATATTTTTTTCATTATTAATTTCCTTTCATTTCTTCTAATTCCTCTTTAGTAACTAAAACTTTTCTGGGTTTACTGCCTTCATGCCCACCCACGATTCCTCTTTCTTCAAGTTGGTCAATAATTCTGGCTGCTCTTGAATATCCAACCTTGAACTTCCTTTGAATATATGATGCCGATGCTTGACCATCATTTACTACCATTTCTACTGCCTGTTCCAGAAATTCATCCACTTTTGCATCTGGACTAGGTGCTTTTTCTATTTCTTCGATTATCTCATTAGACTTCTGAGATTTTATTTCTATTTGTTGTTCTCTGATATTATCTACAACGCGTTTTATTTCGTCGTCAGAAATAAATGTTCCCTGTATTCTAATTGGCTTTGCCATTCCCATAGGATGATATAGCATGTCTCCTTTGCCAAGTAGCTTTTCAGCGCCATTTGAATCAAGTATGGTACGAGAATCAATATATGACGATACGGCAAAAGCTATACGCGATGGTATATTTGCCTTTATAACACCTGTAATGACATCTACAGATGGTCTCTGTGTTGCTATTACCAAATGTATCCCACATGCTCTTGCAAGTTGAGCAATTCTTGTAATACATTCTTCAACTTCTGAAGATGCCACTGCCATCAAATCTGCAAGTTCATCTATAATAATAACAATTTGAGGCATTTTATCAAAACCATCTTTAATCATTTTTTCATTATATGAGAATATATCTCTGACACTGTTTTGTGCGAAAACCTTATAGCGGTTTGTCATCTCTGAAACAGCCCAATTAAGTGCATTTGAAGCCTTTCGAGGGTCTGTTACTACCGGTATCAACAAATGTGGTATTCCATTATATATGCTAAGTTCAACAACCTTTGGATCAATTAATATAAGTTTAACTTCGTCTGGTTTTGCGCGATAGAGAATACTCATTATCAATGAGTTTATGCACACACTCTTTCCTGAACCGGTTGCTCCGGCAATGAGTAGATGAGGCATTTTATCTATGCTTGCAATTATATTTTTACCTGCTATATCCTTTCCAAGTGCAAATGGTATATTTGTATTTGTTGATTTGTAATCCTTAGATTCAATAAGGGTTCTTAAAAATACACTTGTTTTTACTTTGTTGGGAACTTCAATTCCTATAGCGGATTTTCCCGGTATCGGAGCCTCCATTCTTATTTCCGAAGTAGCTAAACTTAAAGCTAGGTCGTTTGTAAGGCTAGTTATTCTGCTTACCTTGATTCCAGGTGCAGGCTGAAGTTCATATCTCGTTATTGTAGGACCCTTGTTAATTTGCAATATATTACACTGTATATTGAAATTGCTAAGTGTTTCAATAAGTTTTTCTGCTTCCTTACGCAAGTCTTCTTTATCTCCTCTTACGTGACCAGGTGAAGGATCCAGCAGGGTCGATGACGGAAGTTTGTATTTTATTAAATTTTCTGATGTGCTGCCGGCAATGTTAATAATATCATCTGTAATTTCTTTTTCGACAAATTTCTTCTCTTTATCAGGTTTTATATTTTCATCTTTATCGATAGTTTCCTGCTTAATCATATTATCAACATTTTCGGTTGAAAATTCTGCTTTATTTAAATCGCTCTCTTTATTTGCATCTTTTAATTTATCTGTCTTTTTTGATTCATCTATTCGTAATTTAGTAATTTCATTATTTGGTTTTATATTATCTGTTTGACTGTTTGAATAATCAAATATTCTTATATTTTCATCTTCATTTGTCAGGTTATTAGTTTCATCATCTACATTCTTCATCTTCTTTTCTTTTTTATTAGGCTTTTCATAATTTTCATCGTCTTCCACTTCAATAAATATAAAATTATATATTGTTTTCATTATTTTTTTAATAAAATTAAGTACTTTAGTTGCTCCACCTATTATACTTTGATTGGTCATGAGTATTGTAAATGTAAAAATCATGGTTCCCAATATTATTATGGTCCCATTTTTCCCAACTAATTTAACTCCTATATATGTAAGTAGATTACCAAGAATACCTCCACCTAAATTTTGTGTTCCAAAATCAATTGAACTGCTAATCATTTCCTTAAAGTGAATGTCTCCAGTTAACATTGCATATATTTGTGCATCCATTAATGCAGCATACATTATATAGCAAATAAAAAAACCAAATACAGCTATAATCTGATTTTTATCATCTAATATAACAATGTTCAACAGTCTCATAACTCCTATTAACAATATTGCATATGGAAGTATATATGAGCCTTTTCCTAATAAAGAAATTATAAATACATTTATTGTTTTCCCAATTATACCTGTTTGTGATTCTTTATTTGTAATAAAAATTAAAAATACTGCAAATGCAATAATAAATATACCTGAAATTTCTTTTTTTAATATTTGATTTGCGTTATTTTGTTTTTTTTTATTCGTGCTTGTACCTCTTTTTCCCACTGTTTTTTTGGTGGTACTTCTAGGTTTTGTTTCATTGTTTTGTGCTTTTGCCATTTTATCCACCTTTAAAAAATATTGTCCCCCTGAATATTTCTTTTTATGTTTATAATTATACCATATAATATCGCTAATTCGCAATGATTATTTAGCCTGTGTCAAAGTTTATATGTTTTATTGTTGTATATTGTTGTTTATTAAACCTCGAAGTACATTCATTGCTGTATTAAACCCACCTATTTCATTAATGAGTCCAATTTCAACAACTTCTTCACCATTCAAAACTGTTCCAACATCATTTGCAATTTCATCTGTATCATACATATATTTTAGTAAAGCTTCTCTGTCAACATTAGAATTGTTTACTATAAAGTTTGTTATGCGCTCTTGCATTTTCTGAAAATATCTAAATGTCTGAGGAACTCCAATTACAAACCCATTTGTTCTAATTGGATGTATTGTCATAGTTCCGGTAGGTACTATAAGAGAATATTTTGCCGAAACTGCAAGTGCTGTGCCAATACTGTGACCGCCGCCTAAAACTAATGATACCGTAGGTTTGGATACACTTGCAACTAATTCTGATATGGCCAGACCTGCCTCAACGTCTCCTCCCACGGTATTTATCAAAAGTAACAGTCCCTTTATTTCCGGATCCATTTCTGCACCTATTATCATAGGTATTATATGTTCATATTTTGTTGTTTTACTTTGTGGCGGCAAGGACGTATGACCTTCTATTTCTCCTATTATGCTTATAAAGCAAATGTCCTTAACAGGATTTACATCTGTTACACTTCCTAATTGTTTAACATTTTCAAGAGACTCATCAGAATCATTACTATTATTGTCACCTTTTTCTTTGTTGAATATTTGTTGGTTATTTGATATTCCTTGATAAGTTCCAAATATTTGTTGGTTGCTATTATTCAGTTGTTTATTAATGCTGTTATATATAGATTGTTCGTTATTTTTGTCTGCCATTGTATCCTCCAAATAAAATAATCAGGTTTTTACTTCCTGATTATTCTTTGGAGTTTTATTAATTTTATACATCATTGCAATAATTATATGATGATTATTAATTGCAATTTTATTTTGTTGTATCGATAATTTTATTCATTTTCTATTATTATCATGTCACTACCGATTTTTTTTATATTTTTCCACAATACTTCTTTTCTTTTTTGTTCTTTAAAAAATCCAAATCCTGTGGATTGTCCAGAAACGAAATTTATTATTTCGCCTGTTTTTTCATCAATAATTAAATCACAATCACCAAAAATTCCTAGATTTTCACCTGTATCAATGTTTATGATCTCTTTGTTATACAATTCGCTTAATTTCATAAAAATCCCCCCTAAAATATTGTTATCATACGCCTGTATGTCCAAATCCTCCTGCACCTCGCTCGGTATCCATTAATTCTTCAACCAACTCGAAACTAGCCTGTTCATGTTTTATGAAAACCATTTGGGCTATTCTATCTCCATTGTTTATTGTAAAATCTGCATCACCAAGATTAATTAAAATAACCTTTATTTCTCCTCTATAATCAGAATCTATAGTGCCAATACCATTAACTAAACTTATACCATGCTTTATTGCAAGACCACTCCTTGCTCTTACCTGCGCTTCGTAACCTTCTGGCAATTCTATAAACAAACCTGTCGGTACCAGTGCTCTCTCCATTGGTTTCAAAGTTACAGCTGCATCAACGTGTGCCTGTAAGTCCACACCTGCAGAACCGCTTGTTTCATACTCGGGTAATTTAAATGGATTTTTCTTTACAATTTTAATCTTCATATTCTTCTCCTAGCACCTTATTTATTTTTTCTCCGATATCCTTATGCTTATTTAAATTACCTGTATATGTAATACTTAATTTATTTATATCGAATAAATTTTCTGTTATTTTCAACACATCTTCATATTTTACATCATTAATACTGTTAATTATATCTTCCGGATATACTACTTCATCATATATTAGTTCTCTTCTTCCTATAGATGACATTCTGCTTGACGTGCTTTCAAGGCCTAATATAAAATTTCCTTTTATTTGCTGTTTTGCACGTTTAAATTCTTCTATAGTAATATTTCCGTTTTTCATACCTTTCATTTCTTTAAATATGGTTCTGAGGGCATCTTCCACCTGGTCGTATGACATGCCTGCATATATGCTGAAAATACCGCTGTTTGTATAATTTGAAACAAAAGAATAAATTGAATAAACAAGACCTCTTTTTTCTCTAACCTCCTGGAAAACTCTTGAACTCATAGTTCCACCAAAGATATTATTCAATACTAATAGAGGATAATACAACGAATCGTGCCTGCCAATGGTTTTATTGCCAATGCATAAATGAAGCTGCTCTAATTCCTTGTTTACACCTATAATTTTTCTTTCATATACACCATCAACATCAATTGATGGAACATTTTCATTTTGCCAATGTTCAAATTTGCTTTTTATCAGTTCAACAAATTTTTCTTCTTCAAAATTTCCGGCTATTGCAATCACTGTATTTAAAGGAGAATAATTCTTTTTCATATATTCAATAACCTTTTCCGTGTTAAAGGTCTTGAGATTTTTCTCTGTTCCAAGAATATTATATGCCATAGGGCTTTTATCGAATACAATTTCCATCAGTTTATCATGAACTACATCCTCTGGTGAGTCCTCATACATCTTTATTTCTTCTATTACAACAGAAATCTCTTTTTCTATTTCTTCCTGCTGAAACAATGAATTAAAAAACATATCTGATAATATGTCAACTGCATCGTTTATATTTTCATCTAGCACTTTTACATAAAAGCAAGTACATTCCTTACTCGTAAATGCATTAATCTGACCTCCTATGTTGTCTATGTCTTCTGCTATTTTATTTGCCTTTCTGTTTTCTGTTCCTTTAAATAGCATATGTTCTATAAAATGAGATAATCCGTTAGTATCATCATTCTCGTTGTTAGACCCAACTTTAACCCAAATTCCAATAGAAGCCGATTTTACATAATCTATTTTCTCTGCAACTATTCTTATTCCGTTATCTAGCGTGTATTTGTTAATCATATTTCCTCCGTTTGTTTAATTATTATGCAAATTTCTTTTTATTTTTTCAGCATTTCACTTATAGGTAATATTTTATAGTGCTGTATAAGTAAATCTCCAATTATATTACTTAATGCATCTGATGTACTTTTTGTTGGATGTATCAATATTATGTCACCGCTACCAATTTTATTCAGTATATTTTTATAAACATCGTCAGCAGTGGTGGTTTTTTTCCAGTCCATAGTATCAATTGACCCTATTACAATTCCGGGATACCCCAGGTTAATAGCAGCTTTAATTACATTATCATTATAAGCTCCCGATGGAGGCGAAAAAAGTTTAATATCATAATCAGTCAATTCCCTCAATAATTCGTCAGCTTTTTTTATATCGGATAGTGCGTCATCATATGATAAACTATCATATGCTTTGTTATAGTAACCATTATTACCTATTTCATGTCCGCGAGAACTTATTTTTTGTGCTATACCAGAGTATTCAGAAGCCCATCTGCCTGTAATAAAAAAAGTGATTTTAACATCATATTTATCTAACATATTAAGTATTGAATCTATATACTCATTACCCCAGTCCACATTGCAGGCAAATGAGACTATTTTTTCATTGCCTGCACCCTTTTGAATAACAAATTCTTTATCCTCATCTTCATTGAATACTCTCATTTTTTTAGAATTGATTCTACCGATTATAAGCAAAATAATAATTATGACAATAAAAACTATTATAATAATTCTTCTGATAAATACTATACTATTACAAAAAAATCTCATAAAAATCCCCCTTTTAATTATATGTATTACATAAGAAGTTTATTTATGATTTATTATAATTTTTTAATATAGTACATAACTTATAATAGCAAATTTTTACATAAATTACAATAAAAAAGTTGATACGTAATTACTCTGTGGGATCTATTTCACCCTTCAACGTAATTGCTTATTCTAAACATTTTTACTAAGGGCTCCTTTAACCGTAACGCCTGAAATCCTAGTATATAAAAAATAACAAATTTCATATACAATTAAATGATATTTGTTATCTTATTTTTAAGGGTTTAAAATTTATTTATTTTCTTCTTTTTCTTTAAGAGCATCTTTTCTTGAAAGCTTTATTTTACCTTGTTGGTCAATTTCTGTTACTTTTACAAGTATTTCATCTCCGATATTCAATACATCTTCGACTTTATTTACTCTCTTATCAGAAATTTGTGATATGTGAAGCAATCCATCCTTATTATCTGTAAGAGCTACAAATGCTCCAAAGGTAGTTATTCTTACCACTTTACCTAAGATTATCTCTCCAACTTCAATTTCTTTCACTATATCTTCAATGATTTTTTTAGCTTTATATGCGCTGTCTACATTTTCTGCCGCTATAAGAACTGAACCATCGTCTTCGATATCAATTTTAACACCAGTTTCTTCAATAATTTTGTTGATTACTTTTCCACCAGAGCCAATTACATCTCTAATTTTATCAGGTTTAATTTTCATTTTAATTATTTTAGGTGCATATTGACAAACTTCTTCTCTTGGTTTATCTATGCATGCTAACATTTTACCAAGAATAAACATCCTACCTGCATGTGCTTTGTTTAAAGCATTTGTTAAAATTTGTTTGTCGATGCCATGTACCTTCATATCCATTTGTATTGCAGTTATTCCTTCTGCGGTTCCTGCAACCTTAAAGTCCATATCTCCTAAAAAATCTTCCATGCCTTGTATATCAGTAAGAACAACAACATTATCGCCTTCTTTAACTAATCCCATTGCAACACCTGCCACAGGAGCCTTAATCGGAACACCTGCATCCATTAATGATAACGTACTTCCGCAAACGCTGGCTTGTGATGTTGAACCATTGGAACTTAAAACTTCCGATACCAATCTTATTGTGTAAGGAAATACATCAATTCCTGGAATTACCGGTTCTAATGCTCTTTCTGCCAATGCTCCATGACCTATTTCTCTTCTACCCGGTCCACGGGATGGTCTGGTTTCACCAACTGAATATGATGGGAAATTATAATGATGCATATATCTTTTAGATGTTTCTTCTGAAATCCCATCTATAGTTTGCTCATCACTTGAAACACCTAGAGTCGCAACTGTCAATACCTGTGTCTGACCCCTTGTAAATAAACCTGAGCCATGAGTTCTTGGCAATAACCCAACTTCACACGATATCTTTCTGATTTCATCTATTGTTCTGTTATCTGGTCTGATACCTCTAACAAGAATATTTTCTCTAACTTTTTCTTTTACTATTTTGTATAATGCATCTTCTATATCAGCTTCACTTTCAGGATATTTTTCTAAAAATATCTCTTTTGCATCCGCCTTAAATGCATCTATTTTTTCTTGTCTTTCAAGTTTATCTTCTACAATAATAGCCTCATTTATAATTGGTGCCGCATACTCTCTGATTTCTTTTTCTATGTTCTCATCACATACAAATGCAAAATATTCTGATTTTTCTTTTCCAACTTCTGCTCTGATTTCTTCAATAAAATCACATATTTTTTTAATTTCTTCATGAGCAAACATAATTGCTTCAAGCATTTTATCTTCAGAAATTTCTTTAGCTCCTGCTTCAACCATCATAATTGCATCTTTTGTTCCTGCAACTGTTAAATTGAGCACAGTTTCTTCCCTTTGCTTGCTGTTTGGGTTAATTATCAATTCGTCATTAATTAATCCTACATTTACTGCACCTGTTGGTCCGTCAAACGGTATATCAGATATAGTTAAAGCTATAGATGATCCTATCATACCGGCAATTTCTGGTGAACAATCCTGATCAACCGAAAGGACTGTTACAACAACCCCAACGTCGTTTCTGTATCCTTTTGGAAACAGAGGGCGAAGCGGTCTATCTATAAGGCGTGATGTAAGTATTGCCTTTTCACTTGGTCTTCCTTCTCTTTTTATAAATCCTCCTGGGATTTTTCCTACTGAGTACAACTTTTCCTCATAATCCACGCTTAGAGGAAAAAAGTCTATACCTTGTCTTGGCTCTTTTGACGCAGCTGTATTAGCCATTATAACTGTATCCCCATACTGTACTATGCATGAACCGTTTGTAAGTTCTGCTATTTTACCAGTAGTAACTTTTAATTCTTTTCCAGCAAGAATGTATTTAAATATTTTCTCCATTAGTACCTCCTTATTTTTATAAACAACGGAGCGGGAATCATCCCCGCTCCAGTTTTTTATTATCTTCTTAATCCTAATCTCGCAATAATGCTTCTATATCTTTCAATATCAGTATTCTTTAAGTAGTTAAGAAAACCTCTTCTTTGACCAACCATTTGTAAAAGACCTCTTCTTGAGTGGTGGTCTTTTTTGTTTTCTTTTAAATGCTCAGTTAAGTTGTTAATTCTGAAAGTTAATACTGCTATTTGAACCTCAGGAGAACCTGTGTCCTTTTCATTAACTCTGTATTGTTCGATTATTTGTTGTTTTTCTTCCTTTGTCATAACCATTGTTATGTACCTCCATATTATTATTTTTTCACCTTAACCCAAGCATTACGTTGAGGAATCATAAAACATAGATTAAGGAACAATAAATTTTAACATAATATTATATTTTTGTAAATACAAATTTAGGAATTTTTCAATAAAAAATACATAAATTTACTAATCTATAAATATAATATCCTTATTTTTTTCAATTTTTTTATTAAAAGTAAAAATACTTCCATTTTTATTAGTGCATATTGTTAAATATAAGTTATCACGACCAATAGATACTTTGTACTTACCATCCATTGGAATTATGATACTTCTCTTATTATCTACAAAACCAATATTTTTATTATAATCAATTTCAATGTCTTTAGAATAAATCGTGTAATTATTAATCAACAAATTGTTAGCATCATGTATTTTGCCTTCCTGAAGCAAATTTCGAACAAGAGTGCTGCTAACTGCAACGCCATTAAATTTTACAGGGTGTATTTCTTCTACTTCATATCCATATTTATCTTCAAATTCTCTCAGAGTATTTATGTTGCCCATAGCTTTATATCCGAATGTAAAGTTGTATCCCACAACAATATGTTTAGCATTAAATTTTTCTACGAGGATATTTTTGATAAATTGTTCCGGTGAATATTTAGATATATGTTCATCTAATTCAATTTCAACAATATCAGTTACATCATAGGATTTCAGCAATAACATTTTAGTATTAAAACTATTTATATATTTCAAGTTATTGGTTGATTTATTCAAATCCTTTTTAACATATTTAAAAGTAATAATAATGCTATTTTGTTTTGTTTCCCGGCTAAGCTCTATCATTCTTGTTATCAGTTTGTCATGTCCTATATGTATGCCATCAAAATTTCCTATGGCTACACATGATGCATCGAATTTTTCAACCATTTTATCACCTAATTTACATTAACATTTTATTTATTTTTACTTGATTTTCTTTAGTTTTATGCCCCAAACCTATTAACATATTCCTGCAATATATGAAAAATTCATTGCTGCTTAAATCGGACGTATCATATGCTATTTCATTTCCTGTCAGCAGCTTATCATAATATTTATCATCAATAAATACTTTTTCCATGGCAAAAATTTTATCTACCGGTATAAGGCATTCATTGAGCCTATTGTTATCATACAAAAATTTCAGTTCATCAAGGGAAATGGCATCTTCTATTTTTAAGCCTTTGGCGTCTGTCCTTATCAAAACACCCATATGACCGAATGTTCCAATGTATTCACCTATATCATTGCACAAAGTCCGCATATATGTACCCTTTGTGCATGTAACTTTCATGAGTATTTTGTCGCACTCAAATTTTATAAGCTTAATTTCTTTTATATTTACAGTCTTACCTGGTTTTTTCACAATTATATTTTCTCTTGCATACTCATATAATTTTTTTCCATTAAGTTTTACAGCAGAATATGCAGGAGGAATTTGAAGTTGTTCCCCTTCAAATTTTTTTAGCACATCACGAATTTGCTGTTCACTGAGATCAGGTATGCTGCGTTCTTCTATTATTTTACCATAGCTATCCTGCGTATCTGTTTTTTTCCCTAAAACCAACTCACATATGTACTCTTTATCACCGTTCATAAGTATTTCGCTGAATTTAGTTCCTTTACCGACACATATAACCAATACTCCAGCTACATTCGGATCTAATGTTCCTGCATGTCCAACATGCTTTGTATTTAAAATCTTTCTCACACAACTCACTACATCATGTGATGTCATTCCAGTTGGTTTTAATATATTTAATATTCCGTTTATATTATTAGTATTTTTTGTATTATTTAAATTTGCCATTACTCACCAAAATATTTTCTGAATTCATCTATTATTAATTTTTTAGTGCTTTCAACATCATCATTAACTTCGAAGCCCGCTGCCTTGGCATGACCGCCTCCGCCATACTTCAGAGATATTTGAGAAACATCAATATTATTTTTAGAACGCAGGCTTACTTTTGTATTGTTTTTATATTCCTTTAATACACAAGAAACCTCAACTTCTTTAATTTCTCTTATAAACTCAACAACACCATCAATATCACCCATTTCAACATTATTTTCAGTTAATGTTTTTTGAGAAATTGAAGCAATACCAAGTTTATTATCAAAAAATAAGCTAATCCCGGAAATACATTCTATGTACGCCTTAACAACGGCAGAAGGTTTAGAATTATATATTAAATTATCTATTTCAGATACATCTATTCCTTTATCCATTAAATTTGCGACAACTTTATGTGTGTTGGCACTTGTGCTTGAATAACTAAATTTTCCGGTATCTGTCAAAATTGCTATGTAAATAAACTCAGCAATTTTTGCTGTAATGTCTTTTTCCTTGCCTGCTGACACAATTACATTATACAGCAATTCGCCAGTTGAACTGATATCCATATCTATAATATTTATATCTGCAAATTTTAAATTCGTTTTATGATGGTCAATGCATATAGTTTTTTTTGTATTGTTTAAAATATCACTAAATTTTCCGAGTCTTTCTATATCACTGCAATCAAGAACTACAACAGCATCATATTTAGAACCATCATATCCTTTTGACAAGGCATCTTCATCAACAAATGTTTTATAGTTATATGGAATTAAACCATCAAAACAAATAGTAAGATTTTTCCCGGTAGGTTTAAGAAGCTCGTACAGGGCCATTACAGACCCTATACAATCTCCGTCAGGACCCTTGTGCCCCGCTATACAGATATTATTTGATTCATTTATGATGTCAAATATTTCCTTAACATCATTCAGATTTAGTTTCATCGTCATCTTTTCTACCTGCTTCGTCATTTATTACCTTATTAATCAAGCTGCTCATGTATATTCCCTTTTCAATTGAATCATCCTTGACAAATATTAATTCAGGAGTTAATCTCATTTTTATATTTTTTCCGACTTCTCTCCTTATGAATCCTCTTGCGCTTTTTAAGGCTTCAAGAGTAGGCTCACTTTCACCGTATACAGAAATAAATACTTTTGCAAATTTCAAATCCTCTGTAACGTGTACATCCGTTACACTCATCAAATCAGATATGCGGGGATCTTTTACATCTTTTCTAATTATCTCAGCTATAACTTTTTTCATTTCCCCTGATAGTCTACTATTTCTTTTTTTTGACATGTCATACCTTCTTTCTACTATCATCTAGATATATATTATCTATCTCTTTATTTCTTCCATTATATAAGCTTCCATTACGTCGCCTTCTTTAATGTCATTATACTTTTCTAACCCTATTCCACCTTCAAATCCTGTGTTAAGCTCTGAAGCATCATCTTTGAATCTCTTAAGTGATGTAATTACTCCATCATGTATAACTATATCATTTCTCAATAATCTTACTTTAGATTTTCTGGTTACCTTTCCGCTAGTTACATATACTCCGGCAACTATACCTACATTAGGAACCTTAAATGTAGCCCTAACTTCTGCTCTGCCCAATACAACTTCTTTATATATTGGTGCAAGCATACCTTTTACAGCGGACTTAATGTCCTCAATAGCGTTATATATAATATTGTAGGTACGGATATCTACATTTTCTCTTTTGGCAACTTCCATAGCCGATACAGACGGTCTGACATTAAATCCAATAATTATAGCATTTGAAGCAGATGCCAGCATTACGTCATTTTCATTAATTCCACCAACACCGCCATGTATTGGATTAACTTTAACTTCATCCAAACTTTGTTTTTGGAGAGACTGTTTTACAGCTTCTATTGAACCGCTAACATCAGCCTTAATTATTATGTTAAGGTCTTTTACTTCACCTTTTTGAATTTTATCATATAAATCCTCAAGGGATACTTTAGAAGTGGCATTCATAGTTTCAAGATGTCTTTTATCTTTACGCTTTTCTGCTATATTTTTAGCATCTTTTTCAGATTCCATTACGATTAGAGTATCTCCCGCTAATGGAGTTTGTGAAAGTCCAAGTATTTCCACGGGAACAGATGGACCAGCCTGAGTTATCCTTTTTCCTTTACTATTAAACATTGCTCTAACTTTACCATACGCACTGCCTACAAGAACAGCATCACCTTTTTTAAGAGTACCTTTTTGAATTAAAACTGTTGCAACAGATCCTCTGCCCTTATCAAGTTTAGCTTCTATTATTGTACCTTTTGCACTTCTATTTGGATTTGCCTTTAATTCCTGAACTTCTGCTACTAACAAAATCATTTCTAATAGGTCTTCAATTCCTATACGTTTCTTTGCTGAAACCGGAACAAATATTGTATCTCCTCCCCAATCTTCAGGGATTACTCCTTGTTCTGAAAGCTCTTGTTTGACTCTGTCAATATTAGCGCCTTCTTTATCGATTTTATTAACAGCAACAATAATCGGAACACCTGCAGCTTTTGCATGGTTGATTGCCTCAACCGTCTGAGGCATAACACCATCGTCAGCAGCAACAACCAGTATTGCCATATCTGTAACTTTAGCACCTCTTGCTCTCATTGAAGTGAAAGCCTCATGACCCGGTGTATCTAAAAATGTTATTTTCTTGCCGCTTATTTCTATCTGCGATGCCCCTATATGCTGTGTAATTCCACCGGCTTCCTGAGCTGTTACAGCAGTGTTTCTTATTGCATCCAAAAGTGAAGTTTTACCATGGTCAACGTGTCCCATGACAGTTACTATTGGTGACCTTGGAACTAAATCTTTTTCATCATCAACATCATCATGTTCGATTGAATCTTCGATGATTTGTAATTCATCTATAATTTCTCTTTTAGTCAAATTTACATGAAGTTCTTCACATATGATTGATGCTGTATCAAAGTCGATTTCTTGATTCATATTTGCCATAACACCTAATAGTATAAGCTTTGATATCAAGGTATTTACCGGTACACCAATCTTGTCTGCTAAGTCTCTTACAACTATAGGTTCTTCAATTTCTATATTTTTAATCTTAATTTGCGGAACTTTTTTTTCTGCCTCTTCAACAGGTTTATTAAAGTTATTATTCCTTCTGTTCTTATTATTGTTGTTTTTACCTTTGTAATTATTATTATTGTTGTTGTTAGAATTATTTTTGTTACTGTTGTTATTACCTGATGATTTAGATTGCCCCGGTTTAGTCTGTGTTGATTTAGATTGGGCTGGTTTGCTCATAGGTGTAATCAGCTTTTTATCAATTTTTTTAATTTTAGCATCGTTTATATCAATTTTTTCGTCTACCAATTGGTCCTCATCTATAATAGTATTTTTACTTAATTTTTCTACTTTTGTTCTTTTCCCATTATTAATTGCATTTAAAGCCTTCTTAATTCTCAAGGTCTCTAAATCGGAAATAGAGCTCATATGGTTTTTAATTTTAATTCCCAGCTCTTGCTCCGCCACAACTACTAAATCTTTACTATTCATTTTTAATTCTTTTGCAAGTTCATATATTCTCATGTAGCCACCTCCGGATTATATGTTTGATAATACGTACGATACTATGTTTTCATCATTTATTGATAATACGCTCACCATCTTTTTCCCAAGACATTGTCCAAGGAGTTCCTTTTCACCATATTCAATATATTTGCAATTATATTTATCACAAACATAAACAATATTCTTTTTGGTTTTCTCTGATGCATCTGCTGCAATCATAACCAATATACTTTTATTTTTTTGAACATCTAAACATGTTACATCATAGCCAATTGAAATTTTGCCGCCTTTTCTGGCAATTCCAAGCATTGAGTATATTTTATTCATTCTTGGATATCTCCAATTTTATCTCGTCATATATGTTTTCAGGAATTTCCATCTCTAAAGATTTTGCTAATCTTTTTGTTTTTATAGCTTTTTCAAAGCAATCTGTTTTTTTACAGATATAAGTACCTCTGCCATTCAGTTTTCCAGTTAAATCTAGCTTAATCTCATTGTCCTTGTTTTTAACAATCCTGCATAATTCTTTTTTAGGAAAACTTTCCATACAGCCAATACATTTTCTCATAGGTATTTTTCTTGTTTTCATTATTCCACCTCTGAACTTCTCTGTGCTTCCTGTAATTCACTTATGATGTCTATCTTCCATCCTGTAAGCTTTGCTGCAAGCCTTGCATTTTGTCCTTCCTTGCCTATAGCTAGAGATAATTGATTATCGGGTACAACAGCAACAGCGCTTTTTTCTTTTTCATTAACTGTAACTTTCAATATTTTAGCAGGCCCAAGACTGTTTGCTATAAACTGAGCAGGATCTTTATCAAATATTATTATATCAATTTTTTCTTGACATATTTCATCTATAATATTTTTTACTCTGGCACCTTTATTACCTACACATGATCCAACTGGGTCAACATTAGGATCATTCGTAGATACAGCAATTTTAGTTCTTGATCCGGCTTCTCTGGAGATAGCATGGATTTCAATTATACCATCATGGATTTCAGGTACTTCAAGTTCAAATAATCTTTTAACAAGATTTGGATGACTCCTTGAAAGCACTATGCTTGCACCCTTACCAGTATTTTTAACCTCAACGATAACTGTTTTTATTCTATCCCCTTGGTTATAGATTTCATTAGGTATTTGCTCATTTTGTGTTAAAACGCCTTCAATTTTTCCAAGATCAACATAAACATTTCCTTTGCTCACTCTTTGAACAACGCCTGTCAATATATCTGATTCTCTACCATAATATTCACTGTATATTGATTCTCTCTCAGCTTCACGAATTTTTTGAAGTATTACCTGTCTCGCAGTTTGCGCAGCTATCCTTCCAAAATCCTTTTTAGGTTTAATTTCAATTTTAACTATATCGCCAAGTTCATAATTAGGATTAATTTCTCTGGCTTCTTCTAAAGTTATTTCCTGGTTTTTGTTTTCAGCGTTTTCAACTACTATTTTATCTGCAAATAATTTATACTCTCCATTTTTTTCATCTATATCGATAGAAAAATTATTCGATTTGCTGAAATTTTTCTTGTACCCTGACTCTAACGCTGCTTTAATTGCCTCTAATACAACGTCTTGACGAATTCCCTTTTCTTTTTCAAGTTCACTTAATGCACTTAATATATCCTTATTCATTTCATAACCTCCACTAAAAGTCCTCAATAGTTCTATTTATTTTAGATATATCCTTTAATTCTATAGTAATAATTTGATTTTCTGAATCAAGTATTATATTATTTTCTTGTTTTTCTAACAATATACCTGCGATAACTTTTTTACCATCCAAAGGTTTATACAGTTTTACTTCAACCTTTTCATTGATATTTTTCATATAATCAGACTCAGTTTTGAAAGGTCGCTCAAGTCCAGGGGAAGAAACTTCTAAAAAGTACTGTTCACTTATAAAATCCAACTCATCAAGTTTTTTGCTTAAAATGTGACTTATTTCCGAACAATCATCAACTGTTATACCTTCAGGTTTGTCTATATACACCTTCAAGTACTTAAATGGTCCCTCTTTTACATATTCTACATCTATTATTTCATACGCTGTAGATACTATAATATCCTGCATAATTTTATAAACAGATGATTCAACAGAATTTTTACTCATATTATCTCCTTTTTTTAATATTATAACGCAAGTTGATGAACAACTATATCTTATTTCAATTGTCTACAATCAGAAAGAGTGGGAAAAAACCCCACTCTTTCTGTCAAAAAACTTCTTTGTGCTATTATAACACAAACATTTATAAAAATCAAACATTTATAAAAAATTATTTTTATTCGTTATGACATTAAATGCCTCATCTTTTAAAAAAACAATTTTTTTCTAAAAATGCTTTACATTTTTTTGAAAATAGTTGTCTTTATATAGTATAAGACAAAATAATTTCAAACAAGCATTTTAAGAAACCCCCGGGCTGTGTTTGGATGATTCCGGATTTCCGACAAATACTATCTATTATAACCACCTTCTTAAAATTAATTTATTATGATATTTAAACAAGGAAATTATTCTGAATACTGTTAAGAACTATCCCCTGAACACAGAACATTTTATGAATATAACAAATAATCTATTAAATATTTGCCTATACCTTCTTCTATATATTTCAGTATTTCTGATAAACTATTAAATCCTTCACCTATACTTTTCATTTCTATGTTTTTACTTTTCATCGTTTTTAAAGCCGCTATTACTACATTGCTGTCATTGCCCAGAACTTCAATTTCATCAACTATAACAATATCACCTGATTTTATAAAATCCATCATTTTAGCAAACTCTGATTTATCATATGGAATTATTTCATCTCTGTCTACAAACATTTTTTCAACACCATAATTTGATAATGATTTGACCTGCTCTTCTATATTATCCATGTTTTTTGAACGTACATACCCTATTTTCATTATAATTACTCCCCCATACAAATGTTCAGTCTATTTTTGACTCGCTTTGAAAACTATTTTACTATATTTATTCAAAAATATCAATATAACAACCATAGATATTTATGATATTTGGAATAAAATTGAAAACTATTTTGATTAATCTGGCATATTGAAAATATTAATTCACTGATATATAATAAACTATACGAAAGTACAAGAAATATAGTGAAACGGGGGGATAAACATGCTTACAGTTATATGCGAAAATAACAACGAAACGAAAAACAAAATTGAAAAAATATTAGTTGAGGAAATTAAAGCATTTGAAGAAAAAATAGGTGTGAAATTGGATTTTAGCAATATAAGCTTTAATGGATATTGTAATGAGCTTAAAGATGTAATTTCTAATCACATTATGAAAATATATATTATAGACATAGACCTTCTCGGAGAAAAAGACGGAATAACCATAGCTGCACAAATCAGAGAAACTGATAGATATAGTAAAATAATTGTAATTGCAACTCAGACTGATATGGTAGATAATATATTTGCTCAAGCCCTTGAAATAAGCGACTTCATATCCAAAGATAACAATTTTGAGAAACGACTTAATAATACTGTTAAAAAAATCCTTGGAATTATATATAAAGATGATTATAACGGTAAATTGAAAATAAAAAGCGGTACACATGAAAAAATTATACTTTTTGATGAAATACTTTATGTGGAAAACATAAAACGAACAAGAGATGTCATACTACACACTATTCATGATGGACAATTATGGTATCAATCAACAATAAGCGAAATACCTGAAAAATTTGGTGAAAAGTTCATTAAAACGAAATCAAATTGTGTTGTCAATATGAACCATATAGACAAAATAACTTTGGGCAAGAAACCTATCATCTATCTCACAAATGGTGAACAGGTAACACATATTTCAAAATCCGGAAAAAAGAGATTAAAAGAATATGGATATTAAATAAGCATTAAAAAATCGAGCCCCGAGCTTGATGCCATCAAATGTACAATGAATTAAATTAATCTATAATTAATTAATAAATTTTTTCCAAAATAGCTTTACATTTTCTAAAGAAAAGTTGTCTCTATATGGTATAAGACAAAACAATTTCAGACAAGCATTTTAAGAAAACTCGAGCTGTGCTCCATGAAAGAGTTAAGTCTTATATGAAAAATTAATCACGTGATTAACACCTTAGAAAAATCAAATAAAAAATGAGGAGTGATATAAATGGCAGGATATCATACAGTATATAGAACAACAAAAATGTAAGTGGAGGTGGCGCAAGATTCATAGCAATTGGCGGAAGCCTTACATTGCCTTCTCCATATAAATGCAGAAATAATGAAAGCCCAGCAGAAGCTATTAATGGAGCTTATCCAGAACTTATTTATGGATTTTATCCAGGAAATGGTACAAACGGATTTGATGCAGGTATTGTTTGCAGAGATGATGGATATCATTTATTTATAGCAGACAACAGTACTGCTGATAACAGTCCTTTTGTATATTCTTGGAATGAACACCCAGATGGACAGCCTCTAAATGTGTCTGATGGTTCTACAATAACATTGAGTTGCTATTTTATAGATAATTATTGTGTTCTAGAAGCAAAATCAGGAAGTGCACCAATAAAATCTTTATCAGTATGGATGAGACCAACTAACTACAGTGCTATGCTTGCAGGATGTTGGATAAACAGAGAAATGGCAATGGCAATTAACGAAGATAGAGATGGTAATACTAATTTAACTCCAGTTGCTTATTTCAAAAATGCAAAGTTTTCTAATAGCACAATGACTACTACTGGTTATGCATATGAAAAATTGTCTAATTCGAATTCAAAAGAATACGAGTGGGCAGATTCAGGATTTCCTACTCCAAACCACTATAAGTCTGTAAGAACGACTGGAATAGTGACAAATGGATTTGTAGCAGATACTGCTAGTGCAACTACCGATAGTACCGTATATAATATTTAGTTAGTAAAGATGAGCTGTTTATTTAGCTCATCTTTATTTTTTGGTCTTTATATTTATTGGTAATATTAATATTGGTTTGGTGTTCGATTTCTAATATATAATTCATTAGTACTCATTATTTTAAGAAGTGAAGGTAGTTCTTTTACATAATCCTCATATTTTATATACCAGCTGCCATAAAAATAATCATTAATATAAATAGAATCTATTATTGGTTTTTCAATAATATTTAGATTAGTGTTCAAGAAGCCATGTGTCATACTAGCATATCCCATATATATATATGGTGTACTAAAATCAGGGAAAGGTAAAAGACCAGATCTATCTAACATATTTTTACATTCGATATATTGTTCTCCTTCTTTTTCAATAACCCCTAAACCTGATTGCTCGATTATATGCAAATTGTTTTTGTAATCATGTAAAACTTCTAGATTCCTTAGTAATTTTGTCATATCATTTAATGATACATAATAATTGTCATTGCTTATAAAAGCAGGAATATTTACATTAACACCATTAACGTAAATTTTATTGTTAAATTGAATTATTTTATTAGGATCTATTTTTTCAGCTCTTTGATAATCCTTATTTTTTAATGCCGAGATGGGATTTATTTTATAGTCAGTTATATTTTTATTAAATTCATCAAAAGAGTCACTTATCTGATCGATATAATTCTTTTCCTCCATATTACTTTGCCGTTTATCACTTTCTTCCGATGGATCTATATCAACTATGTCAACTGAATGTGTTGAATTATTCCACGTAACAGATAAGTTATTAAAATTTTTATCTATATCTATTATTTTTAAATATGTATTACCATTATAATTGTACGCCTCTATAGGTTTCTCTACTCCATTAACTTTTATTGGATATGTTGCTTTTGTAAACTGATAAAATAATGAACTTGCATATGCCTCTACGTTTGATATATTAAATAAAAACATTAAAAATAAGCAACAAATAAATCCTGATAAAAATAACATTAATTTTTTCATAATTTCCTCCATTTTTTATTTTTTTCAGAATACATATCAGTAAAACTTTCAAATATTAAATTCATATAATTGTTAACTACATAATTCTTAATATACATCCCCCCTAATTCTTGTCTAATTTAACAAAGTATACAGTTATTATAGCATATATTTTTTAAAAGAAAATTTATTGTTGCTAATTGGTTAACTAAAAACAGTTAGCTAAATAAAAACAATAATAAACAAATTCACTTTAATCAATTTTAAAATATAACTATTTTTCCTTAGTATTTTCCGCCTCATAATTTTTAGAGATGTCAAAATTAGAAAGTAATGTTGTAATATAATCTGACGAACTATGTACACACATATCTAATTATATCATATAATAAAAAGACAATCTTACTAAGGTGGAAAAAATAATGAAAAATCAAATAGATTTAGAATTCAGCCGTTTGATGGATTTTATAAAACCCTACGATGTAACACAGATGAAGGATGCTGTTTTAAAAAACCTTCGCTATTTTAGCAATACAGATAAATTGAACTATAATTCAACTATTAACTATTTCAATAAATATAAATTATGGGGGTTATTTTACCCAGAAAATGATGTTTATGAACTTGCAGATAACCGGGCTCATGCCCTTGTAGAACACAGGCAGGATTTTGAATGGTTATATGATAGGCTGTGTGACTTTCATTCCAAGAAGATACTGGTCAATATACTTTCTTACTGGCTGTCATCTGATTTCAATAAAATAAAACAAATACATGGCAATCCCTTTCATCAATATTTTGATCTTGATATAATTAAATGTGATGAAAATGAGGTTTTTGTCGACATTGGAGCTTATATCGGAGACACTATGGTAGATTATGTAAAGACATTCAGAGAAGGGTGTTATAAAAGGATATATTGCTATGAAATTATGCCTGCAAATATTGAATGTATCAGGAAAAATATTGAATTATTCAACTTAAAGGATGTAGTTGTGAAAGCAAAGGGTGCAAGTGATAAAAGCGGTTTTTTATTTCTTTCAGACGATATGGTTTCATCAATTGGAACACTTTCAGAAAATGGAACAATTAAGGTTCCGACAGTGGCAATAGATGATGACATCAACGAGCCGGTAACATTTATTAAAATGGATATTGAAGGTGCAGAAGAACAAGCGCTTCTAGGATTACGGAAAAAAATTCTGGAAAGTCATCCTAAACTTGCATTAAGTGTCTACCATAATCATAAAGATATCTGGAAGCTTGCCCGCATAATCGATGAAATTGACCCGTCGTACAATTTTTATCTGCGTTATTATGGAAGTGCTTTACTTCCTACCGAATATCTTCTTTACGGAGTTTAGCAGCATTTAAAGTTCATCTTATTTTAAATGATTTAACAATATATGCAAAGGGCAAAACTATTATATAAGTTTTGCCCTAAATTATATACTGCAATATATTTCCATTTGACGGTTCGTACTCCTAAAATACCTATACATTAAAAATTGATATCTGGTTCGTTTTGTCTAAATTTTTCAGGCAACCGTGCTTTTCCATTACTTCAATTACGGTTTTACTTACTTTAGCCCTTTTAGTAATGTCTTCTATTGAAATAAATTCTTTTTTTTGTCGTTCAATTTTAATATTTGTAGCAGCATTTGCTCCAAGTCCTTGTAGTCCGACCAGCGGAGGAATTATGCCTTTTCCTCCTTCCGAAAGCAAAAATTTCCTGTCATCTGATTTATACAAATCGACCTTTTCACATTTTATACCTCTTTTATACATTTCTAATGCTACTTCAAGGACAGTGATTAGATTCTTTTCTTTTGCAGTTTTATCATTACCTTTGGCTTCGAGGATTTTTATATTTTCCAGAATATTATTTTCTCCTTTTGTAATTATATCGGCATCAAAATCCTCTGCCTTCATTGTAAAATATGTAGCATAAAATGCCTCAGGATAATGAACTTTAAAATATGCTATTTTTACTGACATAGTTACGTATGCCACAGCATGCGCCTTTGGAAACATATATTTTATAGTGTTGCAAGAATCAATATACCACTGTGGTACATCGCATTCTTTCATTGCAGCCTCATCATCTTCTCTTAATCCTTTACCCTTTCTGACACGTTCCATAATATCAAATGATTTTTTCTTTGCAACACCTTTTTGAATCAAATATGTCATTATATCATCACGGGTAGAAATAACTCCACCAATTTCAGAGTACCCCTTTTTTATTATTTCTTGAGCGTTGTTTATCCATACATCAGTACCATGAGAAAGACCACTTATTCTAACTAAATCTGAAAAGGATTTTGGTTTTGTATCCATAATCATCTGTCGTACAAATGGTGTTCCAAATTCTGGTATAGCAAGTGTTCCGGTGTCACAATTAATTTCATCTAATGTTATTCCAAAAACTTTTGGACTTGTAAATATTGACATTGTTTCAGGATCATCTACCGGTACGTCATTTCTGCTTATATTTGTAAAATCTTCTAACATACGGATTATAGTCGGAGTATCATGACCCAGTAAATCAAGTTTAAGAATACGTCCTGATATAGAATGATAGTCAAAATGTGTTGTTATTGTACCTGACTTATCATTGTTTGCAGGATATTGAACCGGTGTAAAGTCATGGATATCTTTATCTCTTGGAACAACCATAACACCGCCCGGATGCTGCCCTGATGTTCGTTTAACCCCGAGGCATCCGCTTATTAACCTATCTATTTCTGCTCTTCGTTTTGAAATTCCCTTTTCTTCAAAATAATTTTTTACAAAACCATATGCCGTCTTATCTGCAATTGTTCCTATTGTACCGGCTCTAAATACTTTTCCTTCACCAAAAAGTTCCTCAGTAAATTTCATAGCAATACCTTGTTCTTCTCCGGCAAAATTCAAGTCTATATCCGGTTCTTTGTCTCCTTCAAAACCGAGAAAAACCTCAAATGGTATATCATGACCCTCTTTTATTAAATTAGTGCCACAGTTAGGGCATGATTTATCTGGCAAATCGTAGCCTGAGCTGTAGGAACCATCCTCGAAAAATTCAGAGTATTTACATTCCGGACAGATATAATGAGGTACAAGTGGATTGACTTCGGTTATACCGCTCATAGTAGCCGCAAATGACGAACCAACTGAACCTCTTGAACCTACCAAATATCCATCTTCGTTTGATTTTTTTACAAGTTTTTGAGCAATGATATACATAATTGCATATCCATTACCTATGATTGAGTTGAGCTCTCTATCCAGTCTCTTTTGAACTATTTCCGGTATTGGCTCACCATATATAGATTTTGCCTTTTCATATGACAAGTTTCTCAATTCATCGTCTGAGCCTTCTATAATTGGAGGGAATGTACCGTTTGGTATTGGCAGTATCGGTTCAACTGAATCAGCTATTAAATTTGTATTTTTAACTACTACTTCATATGCTTTGTCTTTGCCTAAGTATGAAAAGTTTTCCAACATTTCATCTGTTGTCATCAAATAAAGCGGTGATTGTTCTTCAGCATCATCAAACCCTTGGCCGGACATAAGTATTCTCCTATAGATTTCATCTTCCTTTTCTAAGAAGTGTACATCTCCCGTTGCTATGACAGGCTTGTTCAACTTATCTCCTAAGGAAATTATTTTTCTGTTTATATTTTTAAGTTCTTCTACATCATCTACCCTGCCATTTCTGACAAGAAACATGTTGTTTTGAAGAGGCTGTATTTCCAAAAAATCATAAAATGAAGCTATTTCTTCTACTTTTTCATCATTTGCACCTGATAGAATTGCTCTATACAATTCGCCTGCTTCACACGCAGTACCAATTATTAATCCCTCTCTATTTTTGTATAAACTTGACTTCAACAGTCTGGGTTTCTTATAAAAGTTTTTCAAATGTGATTCTGAAACCAGATTGTATAAATTTTTCAATCCAATATAATTTTTAACAAGAATATTAACATGAAATGATGATTGTTTTATAACATCTATTTCGTCTTTCAATACTTCATTTATGATTCCTACATCGTATATTTCTCTGTCACTGAGCATATTCAACAAGCTTATGAATAGCTGAGCAGTAGCCTGTGCGTCATCGACTGCTCTATGATGATTTTCTAATTTAATTCCAAGTTTTTTAGTTAATGTGTTCAATTTATGATTTTTGACTTGTTTCATCAATGCTTTAGATAGTTCTAATGTATCTACAACCGATGGATCATACTCCATGTCAAGGTATGTCCTTGTTTTATCTTTTATAAAGCTTACATCAAAGTTAGCATTATGTGCTACCAGTACACCTTTTTCTCCCACAAACTCAAGAAATCCGCTTAATGCACTGGTTATATCCGGTTGTCCGACTAACATATCATCTGTAATTGATGTAAGTTCAATAATTTTTGCAGGAAGACTTTTATTTGTATGAACGAATGTCGAATAGTTATCAATAACCTTTCTATTTCTAACTTTTACAGCTCCTATTTCTATAATATCGTCTTTATGTGAATTTAACCCTGTTGTCTCTATATCAAAAACAACAAATTCATCATCCAAATTTATGTTATCACATTTATGTGAAATAGTAACATTATCATCTATCAAATATCCTTCCATACCATATATAACTTTAAATTTATCATCTGCACAGCCCATAGCTTCCGGAAACCCCTGTACTACACCATGGTCAGTAATAGCCATTGCTTTATGACCCCACTTTTTAGCCTTTTTAGCATAATCCTTGAACCCATTTATTCCGTCCATTGAGCTCATACCTGTATGTAAATGGAGTTCAACTCTTTTTTCTTGTGCTGTATCCATTCTGCTTGGTTCTTCATCTTCTATTATTTGCATACCTTTTACTTTTATTATAAGTTGCTTTTCATATTCATCAAATTCAGCATTACCTACTATTTGAATCTGTCTTCCCTTTTCAAAATCAGCATCATTGAAATCTTTAGGACAAAAATATTTTGCACTTATTGAGTCCGTTAAATCTGTGGCAGTTATTATCATTAGAGTGCTTCCTGTTTTTAATACTCTTTTATCCAAATTAATAATTTTACCTTTAACATTTACCATTCCCGATTCGTCTGTTATTTCAGACATTTTAGAAACAGATATCCCGTTGAAATCAACATTTTCACTTTTTCTTGGTCTGTATGGTTTTTTAAATCCATCTGAATTATCTGATTTATATGTTTGTGGCGATTTTTTTTCACTTACTGCATTTGAATTTTGTATCATTTCATTGTTTTTTTTCAGTTCTGCATCAAATATCTTCTGTGCTGTTATAGCTGCTTCATCTTCCGTTTCATCGTGGTAAACCTTTACGCTTATTGGAAATTTATATCTCCTTAAAATTTTCTTAAGATTCTCTTCTATATTTAATTTTTTCATTTCTGATAATAAAAGTTCATTGCGAACATTTAATATAAAGTTATCGTCACTAAAATCAATATCTATGTTATTTATTGCTTTACTAAGAACAAAGGAACTTTGTTTTATTAAATAATAAAAATTGCTTTTGATTTTTTCTATCACAAAATCTTTTTTATCATCATATAATTCCCTAACATCATAATTCAATATCATTTCTATATTGATGGAATTATTATAGTATCTTTTTATTGTATTTACAGCATAATCTACATCGGAAAAATCTATAATGCCGTTTGAATCAGCATATACTTTTATTGTGTTGTCTTTTTTGACAACTTCTATTTTTTCAAGCTTAACATCCATTAAGCTTTTACATTCTTCTACGTTTAGTATGTTATCAAAAAACATATATTTTCTCCTTACTTTTTAAAACTTATAATAAATTATAACATTTTGCAGTAACTTATTCAACACCATTGTAAATAGGCTCAGACAATATAAAAAAGCGGTATTCATTGTAAAACCGCCCTTTTTTTCTTGTATACTTTATTTTTTTAATTTGTCAATCTTTTTTAATATTGGACTATCTTTATGGGATATTAAGATAATATGTTCTTCTTGTTCTTTTTTTGATATTTTTTTAGTAATCTTTTCAAACATTTTGTTGTATTCTTCATGACCTTTTACAAAAGCAGAAGAACTGATTTTAATCATCTCTGAATTTGATATTTGCTTAAAGTCAATTTCAAATCCGGCCACCTTTCCTAAACTTGAAATAAATACTCTTTGAGCTCTTCCATTTCCTTCTCTAAATGGATGCAAGGCATTTATTTCACTCATATAGTAGGATAAACGCCCATATATTTTATTTTCTTGTATATTTATTAAATAATCTTCTTCCTTTAATTTCTGAAATATCAATTCACCATAACTCAGTATATTTTCCGAATAACAAAACATATTGCCTTTAGCTATATTTACACAGCGAATTTGTCCTGACCATCCATATATATCTTGAAATATATATCTATGTATATCCTGTAAATGTTTTATATCAAATATACCTTTTATTTGATTTTTTTCAATTTCTGCTAACCTTAAAGAAGTTAATTCTCTTTCTGCAATATTAAGATTATTTTTATCTTTAATATTTAGTTTGTTCTTTAATATATCAGAATTGGGATAACAATACACGTTATCCCAACTGTAAGTATAACTATAATCTTGATCCATACTTTTAGCAGCCCTTAACTGTATGTTTTTCAACAAGATTTTTTATCATATCATTAAAGGCCACTTTTCCGGATAAACAAGCCCTGATTCTATCTCTATCCTGTTCTGTCAAAGGCATACCTTCAATTGCCAGATTACCGTTAACATTATCAATTATTTTATCAATTTCTTTAGAATTCATGCAGAAAATTCCTTCCTCGTCATTTGTCTTTTCTTTAATATTATAACATATTTTTAACATCAATACAATGTTTTATACAGAATTATTATGTATCAAAAGACTGTTCTAATGATTTTTTATTATGAATTTCTATTAATTAAAAAAAGCTTCAACATGTAAATCTTACACAATTTCTGCCATCTGATTTTGCATTATACATTAGCTTGTCCGCCCGCTGTATCATTTTATCAACATTATCACCGCTACGATATCCAGTAACTCCAAAGCTGGCAGTAACAACACCTACATTCGAAAAGTCTATTTTACATAAAAGTTTTCGAAGTTCTTCTGCTAGAGTTGCTGCTTTACTTACTGTTGTCTCTGGTAAAAGTATCACAAATTCTTCTCCACCCCAGCGTGCAAGGGTATCAATTTTGCGTATTCTGTTTCTGGATATTTCTGCCATGCTTTTTCTAAGAACTAAATCCCCGACATTATGCCCAAATTTATCATTTATGTTCTTAAAATGATCTATATCCATCATTATCAGAGAAAACTCACTGCCTCCACGTTTAGCTCGTTCAATCTCATCTTCTAGTTTTTGCATGAAATAGCGGCGATTAAATATATTTGTCAATGTATCAGTTATAGACAAAGATAACAGTTTTTCCTCTATTTTTTTATACTTAGTAACATCTGTAGCATAATAAAGATAAATATCTTCACCTAATGGGATCAGCCAAGTATCCCATATATTGCCTGACAATTCGACCTCATAATTTAGGGATTCATTTGATTTCAAGGTTTCATTTACTAGACGTAAGTAGTTTTCTGAATCAGGAAGCCATTTCCAGAAACGCTCTCCAATGTTTGTCCTAAATAACATTTCTGCAGCTTTATTTTGTGACAGAATATCATATTCTCTTGTAATAAGCCATGCAGGACTTGGAATTCCTCTAACCATGAGATGAAGCCTTTCTTCTTTGCGCTTCCGCTCTTCTTCAAGCTGCTTTTGTTCCGTTATATCGACAGCCAACGCCATACATAAATTTTCTCTTTCATAATTAAAAAGCTGTAAAACTACTTTAACAGGATACATGTCACCATTTTCACGGCGATGTTCTGTGTTTAACAATACTTGCTCCTGTTTCCCGCTTAGAAGTAGATTAATATAATCTAGAAAAGTTTGTGAGTTAAATTGCGGATTAATATCTGAGATGGTCATAGTTGTAAGTTGTTCTAATGTATAACCTAAATTTTTCCTTGCAGTAAGATTTACAGTAATAAATTTTAATGATTTTGGATTAAAAATGTAAAGTTCATCATGGGAACTTTCAAAAAACCGCTCAAACATCTTAACATGAATATTTACTTCATGAAGTTTTAGTGCCATTTCCACAGTTGAAAGCAGTGCAGTTTTATCAGTATTTTTTAACACAAACCCATAAGCTTTAATCTCTTTTATTCTGTTTAAAATTTTATCAGAAGTTGTTGCAGTGAGAAAGACTACCGGAAGATCCCTGATTTCAAGTATTTTGCGAGCAACATCTATTCCATCCATTCCATCTGCCAATTGAATATCCATCAAAATAAGATTTGGCATGAGTCCGCTGATTATTTTCTGTAATGCATCTTCTCCTGTAAAAGAAATTTCTATTTCATAACCACATTCTTTCAATATATTTTCAACAACTTTTGCGGCAAAATAACTGTCTTCCACAATCAGTATTTTTTTATTCTTAAAGTTATTACTCATCTATATATGCACTCTCCTAAATTCGCTTTAACTTCCATATAATAGAATTATATTAAAAATTTATATTTTTGTCTATATATTTTTAAATCTTTGTATAAATAGTTAATAAATGTATATAGAATAAACTAAAGCCTAAGTGAATATTTTTTTCACATTATTTTTATAATATAAAAACACTTTTTATTTAAATTCTGATATAATATGCATAAAGGAGATGTACAAATGAAAGAATTATATGATTTAAATCTGACAACTATAATTATTAGGGTAATACTATCTTTAATCTTAGGCGGAATAATCGGGATAGAGAGAAGTAGAAAAAATCACCCTGCTGGCTTTAGAACATATATGTTGGTTTGTTTAAGCTCTACCTTGGTTATGATGACTAATCAATTCATTTATGTATGGTTTAACGGAACTGATCCCGCCAGGCTAGGTGCTCAAGTCCTCAGTGGAATTGGTTTTTTAGGTGTAGGAACGATAATTATTACAAGAAGAAATCAAGTCAGAGGTTTAACTACTGCTGCCGGATTATGGACTTCTGCCTGTCTGGGATTGGCTATAGGAATTGGATTTTATGAAGGTGCTATAATTGTAGGTTTATCTGTACTCCTCATAATGACTTTGTTTAAAAAAATAGATATTTACTTAACATCAAACAATAGAATTATAACTATATATGCCTCGTTTTCTTCAATTGAAAAGTTCGACAACTTCATAATATTTTGTAATGATTTAGGGCTAAAGGTAATTGATATAGAAATGAATAAAAATTCTAATTCTAAAGAGTCAAGTGTTATTACTATATTGAATTTAAAAAGCAGAAATCGGTGTCCCCATTTAGAAGTGATCCGAAAATTAAGTGACTTCGATGGGCTAATTCACATAGAAGAGCTTTAGTCAAAAATAGCTGTGAATTTATTACTTTAATATGAAAGGTAATAATTCACAGCATATTATTTGTTTTACATCTGATTTATTTCATTAATAAGTGTCTTTACTATATCTTCTTCTTTTATTTTCCTAATAATGACACCTTTTTTAAATAAAAGTGCCTCACCTATCCCACCGGCTATACCAATATCAGATTGCCTTGCTTCACCTGGACCATTTACAGCACAACCCATTATAGCAACAGTGATAGGTTTGTTAAATTCTTTTAGGCCTTCCTGCACTTTTTTAGACAGCTCTATAATATCAATTTTAGTTCTGCCGCAAGTTGGACACGTTATATAATTTATACCAAAGTTTCTTAGTCCAAGACTTTTTAAAATTTCTCTTGCAACCTTTACTTCTTCTCGTGGGTCATCAGTTAAAGAAATACGCATTGTATCTCCTATTCCATCTAAAAGCAAACTTCCCACACCAATGCTGGAACGTATGCTTCCACCAAAAAGCGTACCTGAATGTGTTATCCCGACATGTAGAGGATAATCTACTCTTTGAGACATAATCTTATATGCATCTACTGTCATTTTAATATCTGTTCCCTTTAATGAAATGACAATATTATTATAATCTAAGTCCTCCAGAATTTTTACATGTTCTAATGCACTTTCAGTCATCCCTTGAGCAGTAGGCTGCCCATTATATTTAGTCAATATATCTTTATGTATAGAGCCTGCATTAACTCCTATTCTAATAGGTATATTTCTGGGTTTTGCCGCTTCTACCACTTTTTGTACCCTTTCAATACTTCCTATGTTCCCGGGGTTAATTCTTAGTTTATCTATTCCATTTTCTATACTTTTTATGGCTAATCTATAATCAAAATGAATATCTGCAACCATTGGAATATGTATTTGTTTTTTTATTTCTTTTATTGCATCTGCATCTTCCATGTCAGCTACAGCTACTCTGATAATTTCACATCCAACTTCTTCTAAACCTAATATTTGTTTTACTGTCGATTTTATATCCTTTGTAAATGTGTTCGTCATGGATTGAACTGCTATAGGTGAATCACCGCCTATTTCTACGCTGCCGCACATTACTTTTCTAGTTTGTTTTCTTCTAATTTGATCCATTTTTTCCTCCAACATACAAATCACAGCATTTCACTATAACCTAAATAATCTAAGTATATCTTTATACGTAATAAAAATCATAAGTGTTATTAATACTACGAATCCGACGAAATGCACAAATCCTTCTTTCTCAATCGGTATGGCTTTTCCGCGTATTCCTTCAATTATCAGAAAGACTAACTTACTGCCATCTAATGCAGGTACAGGGAGCAAATTCATAAATCCCAGATTAATGCTTATGAATGCAGCTAGGTTTAAAACTGATAATACACCATTTTTAGCAGCTTCTCCGACCATGCTTATTACCATTACAGGACCGCCTACCGCATCGCTTCCAAGTTGACCAGTAACCAGTTTAACTATGACGTCAAACATAAGTTTAATATAGTAAACTGTTTTGTATGCTGATGAAGCCAACGCAGTTACAAATGATTTCTCAATTTGTGTGTTATATCTCACCGATATTTGATTTTCCGTAGTTGTATTAAATTCTAATATTTTTCCATCTCTATCTACAGTAATTTTTATAACCGAACCATCTGCAGCATTAATTTGATTTGTTATTTCTTCCCAGCTATTTACAGGAATATCATTTATTTTTATTACCTTATCACCATCGCTTATACCTGCTTTATATGCCGGAGAATTCATATCAGTAGGTGAAACTGTAGTTGTAGTTTTTCCGTCTACGATTGTAGATGTTATTCCTACAAGCTTTCTATAATTGTTATTAATATTGTACTGTTTTGTTTCGCCATTTCTTTCTATTTCTACTGTATATGATTTATTATCTTCATTTGTAATCTGATAATATATATCTTCCCATATATAAGCATTTTTCCCATTGACAGATACAATTTTATCACCAGATCTCATGCCCGCAGCATATTCATTAGAACTCTCATCTATTACATCAATTTTATTACCTGCGACACCAAAAGAAAGTGCTATTATAATAAATAAAACCAACGCTAAAACAAAATTCATAATTGGACCAGCAGCTATTACCATAAATCTTTGCCAAACTGTTTTATTACTAAAGCTTGTTTTTGATTTTATATCTTCTTCTTCGCCTTCCATTTTACAAAATCCACCTATTGGAATGGCTCTGATGGAATATAAAATACCATTTTTTTCTTTTTTATACAATATAGGTCCCATGCCTATAGCAAACTCTTCCACTCTAATTCCCACATTTCTTGCCACTTTATAGTGTCCATATTCATGAACTAAAACTATAACTGAAAATACAAGAATTGCTGTTATGAATGTCAACAATATATTACCTCCAATTTATATGAAATAACTTATAAAATAATAAACAACAGGTGCGACAAAAAGAACACTATCAAACCTGTCTAATATGCCTCCATGCCCCGGTAAAAAGTGTCCAAAATCTTTTATTGTAAATTCTCTTTTGATTTTAGAAGCAGAAAGATCTCCTACCATTGAAAAAACAGAAGCACATATACTAAATATTATAATGTAAATATATTTATTTATGCTTAAATAATTAAAATATAGAATGGAAATAACCGTACACCCTATTATTCCTCCTACAGCTCCTTCTATTGTTTTGTTCGGACTTACTTGAGGATATAATTTTGTTCTTCCAAATAATTTTCCTGTGAAATACGCAAACGTATCGGAACCAAAAGCTATTATATATACAAGCCATACGTATTTTGAACCATTCATTAAAATCATATGGTACATAAAAAACACCACATATGAGCCTATAAATATTATTTCTGACATTTTTTTAATATCTACATTTTTGTTAAATACATACATTAAAAAATTTATTGATATAAAAATAAATATGATAAATTTAAACAGGTAAAGATTGTTCGTAATTTTTATAATAAATAATGAGGCAGCAAATAAGTAGTTGACAAAACCGCCATAGTCAAATCCACTTTTAAAGAATAATCTTGAAATTTCAAATATTGCAATACAAGTAATACCGAAATATACAAAATCATAAATGTTTCCGCCTAAATATGTAACATAAGCTATAAATATTCCGCCTACAACACCTGTAATCACTCTTTGTCTCATATACGAACACCTTCCTAGTTTTTTCCGTATCTTCTTTTTCTTGTTTGATAACTGCTTATTGCTTTCAAAAATTCCTCTTTGTTGAATTCTGGCCACATAATATCTGTAAAATAGAATTCTGTGTATGCAAGTTGATATAAAAGAAAATTACTTAATCTTATTTCACCACTTGTTCTAATAAGCAAATCGGGATCTGGAATATCATTTGTATATAAATATTTCTTAAAACTTTCTTCATTAATTTCATCTATTTTAATTTTATTGTTTTCATAGTCAGTTATAACTTTTTTTACTGCATCTGTGATTTCATTTCTTGAACCATAACTAAGTGCAATATTTAATGTTAATTTTGTATTATTTTTTGTTAGTTCAATAGAACGTTTAACTTCATTTCTTGTTTCTTCGGGTAAATCTTCTATATTGCCCAGCAGCATAATTTTAACATCATTTTCGTTCAAATAATTCAGTTCTTTTTTTATAAATTCAACCAGTAAACTCATTAAATAGTCTACTTCCTTTTTTTCTCTTCCCCAGTTTTCTGTTGAAAAAGCATAAATAGTCAAATATTTAATGCCCATATCAACACATGTTCTAGTCAAGTCCTTAACTCTCAATGCACCTTCTCTATGTCCATAAGTAGCCGGCATCAAATGTTTTTTTGCCCATCTTCTATTTCCATCCATTATAACTGCCACATGCTCCGGCAGGTTACTCTGCATTACCAGATCTTCTAAATTCATATTTATGCCCCTCTATTTATACCATATATATACTAAACAGGCTTATGAAATTATCACAAGCCTGCATAACAGACTAATAGTATGATACACACAATGTTATATAATTATCTTGCTTCAAATATCTAATTACATATGGACTTTTTAAGTCATTAAACTTACTATTTGTCCCCATGATTTTTTTTATTTTAACTATATTATTTTTGTCTTCTCTAGTTTTTTTTGTTTCTTCAATTATTCTCAGAGCATCTCTCAAAGGATAACCAATTAAATTATCCATTGCTATTAAACCTCTAATATTTCCTTTTCTTTTTCTTTATACACGTCATCAATATGTTTAATATACTTATCTGTAAGTTTTTGCATTTCATCTTCTGCTTTTTTATGGTCATCTTTTGTTATTTCGCTATCTTTTTCAAGTTTTTTAAAAGATTCATTTGCATCTCTTCGTACATTTCTAAGCGCAATTTTTGCACTTTCAGTCTCTTTTTTTACTAACTTAAGTAAATCTCTTCTTCTTTCTTCCGTCAGCTGCGGAATTACAAGCCTTATCAATTTTCCGTCATTAGACGGATTAATTCCTAAATCCGAGGCAAGTATAGACTTTTCAATTTCTTTAATCAAGCTGGAATCCCAAGGTTGAATAAGAATTGCTCTTGGTTCAGGCACAGAAATATTTGCAATTTGATTCAGCGGTGTCATCGTACCATAATAACTTACTTGAATTTTGTCAACAAGCTTTGGATTAGCTTTGCCGGCTCTAATAGAAGCCAAATCTTCTTTAAGAAAACTAATTGATTTCTTCATTTGCTCTTCTGATTTTGTAATTATTTCTTTATACATCTTAAACCTCCTCTATTATTGTACCTATATTTTCGCCTTTAATTATTTTCTCAATGTTTTCTGGATTCTCTATACCAAAGACTAATATAGGAATTTTATTATCCATACATAACGAAGTTGCAGTTGAGTCCATTATTTTAAGCCCTTTATTTAAAATGTCAATATAAGTTAATTTATCATATTTTTTACAATCCGGATTCTTATTAGGGTCATCACTATAAACACCATCGACACCATTTTTAGCTAGTAGTATTATATCTGCGTTCATTTCCGCTGCTCTTAGGGCCGCTGTCGTATCTGTTGAAAAATATGGATTACCTGAACCGCCGGAGAAAATTACAACTCTTCCTTTTTCTAAATGTCTAACAGCTTTTCTTCTTATATAAGGTTCTGCAATTTGTCTCATTTCTATTGCTGTTTGAACTCTTGTTTCGATACCTATTTTTTCTAAAGCATCCTGAAAAGCAAGCCCATTTATGATGGTTCCAAGCATACCCATGTAGTCGGATGTAGTTCTGTCCATATCACCAGCACTTGCTCCGCGCCAGAAATTTCCTCCGCCTATAACTAATCCAACTTCTACGCCCATTTCATTTACACTCTTAATAACCTGTGAAATCTTTGTTACTGTTTCTCCATTTATACCATGACCACTGCCACCAGCCAAAGCCTCACCGCTAATTTTTAATAATATTCTTTTGTACTTACAGTTCATTATTCCTCCTGAAAGTTCTAATTTTAATGGAGAACTTACTAAAGTTCTCCATTGTAATTAACCATTATATAGTCATTTGTTTTGCAACTTCATCTGCAAAGTTTTCTACTTTTTTCTCTATACCTTCACCAACTTCAAATCTTTGAACTCCAGCAATTTTGATTTCTTTACCAAGTTTTGCTGCAGTATTGCTGATAACTTTAGCTACAGTTAAATCTCCGTCTTTTACAAATGCCTGTTCTAATAAACAAACTTCTTTAAGCTCTTTATTAAGTCTTCCTTCAACCATTTTTTCCACTATATTTTGTGGTTTTCCTTCATTTAATGCCTGGTTGATAAGTATTTCTTTTTCATGTGCTATATAATCGGCATCAACATCATCTCTGGAAATATATTTTGGATTCATAGCTGCAACCTGCATTGCAATATCTTTACCCAATTCTTCAAGAGCTTCCTTTTCGCCTTCAGATTCAAGTGCAACTATTACAGATATTTTTCCACCACCATGGATGTATGAAGAAACCACACCAGTTGCTACTTCTTCAACACTAAATCTTCTTAATCCCATATTTTCACCGATTTTAGCGATTTTTTCTGTCAATATTTCCTGTACTGTTTTTCCTTCATTTAAATACTGAACAGATTTTAATGCTTCAATATCTGCCGGTGATTTATCAAGTATAATTTTCGCAGTTTCAGCAACAAATTCTTTAAATTCTTCATTTTTTGCAACAAAGTCTGTTTCAGTATTAACTTCTAAAACAACACCTTTTTTTCCATCCTCTGATATATATGCTGTTGTAAGCCCTTCGGCTGCAACTCTTCCTGATTTTTTAGCTGCTTGTGACAATCCCTTTTCCCTTAAAAAGTCAACTGCCTTTTCCATATCTCCATCAGTTTCTTTTAATGCTTTTTTACAGTCCATCATACCTGCATTTGTTTTTTCTCTAAGTTCTTTTACCATTGAAGCTGTTATTTCCATTATTATTCCCTCCAAATTTAAAAAAGCAAGACGTAAGGAAAAAATTCCTAACCCCTTACTTTATTTTTTCTATTTTATTTTTCTTATTTTATTACTCTGCTATTGTTTCTTCAACTTTTTCAATTTCTTCTGCTGATTGTTCAACGACATCTTGTTCTTCTGCCATTTGAACACCTTGTTTACCCTCTAATATTGCATCAGCCATTGTAGAAGTCAATAATTTAACGGCTCTTATAGCGTCATCATTACCAGGGATTACATAATCAACTTCATCAGGATCACAGTTTGTATCAACTATCGCAACAACCGGTATTCCTAATATTTTTGCTTCCTGAACTGCTATTTTTTCTTTTCTTGGATCCACAACAAATAATGCTCCAGGAACTTTCTGCATGTTCTTAATTCCACCTAAGAATTTCTCAAGTTTTTCAGTTTCATTTTTCAACTTAATAACTTCTTTCTTTGGTAGAAGTTCAAATGTGCCATCTTCTTCCATTGCCTTTAATTTGTTTAATTTATCAACTCTTTTTCTGATGGTTGAGTAATTAGTAAGCATTCCGCCGAGCCATCTTTGGCTTACGAAGTGCATTCCGCATCTAGCTGCTTCGCTTTTTGTTGATTCTTGCGCTTGCTTCTTTGTTCCAACGAATAATATTTCTTCGCCATTTGCCACAACTTCTTTTATGAATTTGTAAGCTTCATCTACCTTATCACTTGTTTTTTGTAAATCAATGATATAGATACCATTTCTTTCTGTGAAAATGTACTCTGCCATCTTAGGGTTCCATCTTCTAGTCTGGTGACCAAAATGAACTCCTGCTTCAAGCAATTTTTTCATACTAACTATTGCCATTATAAATATCCTCCTTTTGTTTTACCTCCAGATTTATCATCTTTTACAAAAGACCTTTCGGCACAACTCTTGCAAAATCTAAATCTGTGCGTAATTAAGTTTAGTATAACATAGCTAATAATATTTGGCAATAAAAATTTACCAAATTTGCAATACAATTTATTAATAAGCTATATTTTTACTAAAGTTAATCAATTAATATTAAGATTTACTCATTTCACATTTTTTATTGGTACATGTTGCTTTACCATTTTTTATTACCATTTGACTATTGCATTTCTCGCATTTTTGTTCAGTAGGTTCAAACCATGACAGATAGTTACAATCCGGATAATTACTGCAACCAAAAAATCTTCTTCCTGCTTTTGAATACTTAATGACAATTTTGTTTCCGCACAATGGACATTTAACATCTATTTCTTTAAGTATTTGTTTCGTATTCTTACACTCCGGATAATTGGAACAAGCTAAAAATTCGCCATACCTTCCTTTTCTTTTCAGCATTTTCGCTCCGCACTTTTCACAATTTATATCAGTTTCTTCAACGGATTCTTTTTCCTTTAAAGGCTTTGTGTTCTTGCATTCCGGGTAATTGGGACAAGCCAAGAATTTACCGTATCTTCCTTTCTTTATAACCATAAATTCTCCGCAATTCTCACATTTGACATCACTTACTTCATCTTTTATTTCTATCTTTTCCATTTCTTTTTCAGCTATATCTAAATAAACTTTAAAATCTTTATAAAAATCTATTATTACATCTCTCCAACCAATTTTTCCTGATGCTACTTCATCCAGATTATTTTCCATCTGTGCAGTAAACTTTTCATTTATTATAGTTGAAAAATATTTTTCCATCATTTCTGTAACAAGGAAACCCATATCAGTCGGAAGCAAACTTCCTTTATCCTTTACAACATACTCTCTGTTAGTAATAGTTGTGATAGTAGGTGCATATGTACTCGGTCTTCCAATACCCAGTACTTCCATAATCTTAATTAAAGTAGCTTCTGTATATCTGGCAGGAGGCTGTGTAAAGTGTTGAATAGGTTCAACTTTTTTTATAGGGAGCTCTTCTTTTTCCTCAATATCAGGTAATGTTTTATCATCAGATCCATCAGCATATTTATAAATACGTTTGTAACCGTCAAATTTTAATATACTACCGCTGGATTTAAAAATATTATTATTACTGTTAAATGTTATGGATGTAATATCAAATTCTGCATCTGCCATTTGGCATGACACAAATCTCCTCCAAATCAAGTTGTAAAGTTTATATTGGTCATTTGTTAAATCATTCTTGATTTTGTCAGGCTCTTTCAAAACATAAGTCGGTCTAATTGCTTCATGGGCATCCTGAACTTTAGTATCCGTTTTTTTTGATTTTGTATATGTTCTATTTGAATAGTATTTTTCATCGAAGTTAGATAATATATAATCTTTAACATTCGTCATGGCTTCATCCGACAATCTAAAAGAGTCAGTTCTGATATAGGTTACAAGACCAACACTTCCCTCTCCTTTTATGTTGATTCCTTCATATAGCTGTTGGGCAACCATCATTGTTTTTTTTGCCGTAAAATTTAGCTTTCTATTGGCTTCTTGCTGTAAGCTGCTGGTTGTAAAAGGTGGATATGGTTTAGTTCTTTTCTTCGTTTTATCAATTTTATACACTGATATTTTTTCTTTATCTATACTATTAATAATTGCATTAACTTCATCTTCACTATTAATTTTAACTTTCTTGGTTTTTTCATTTTCAAGATAACCATAGTACTTTGCAACAATTTTTTTTCTTAATTTATTTAGCTCTAAATCTAATGTCCAATACTCTTCAGATTTAAAATCATTTATTTCTCTTTCTCTATCTATAATTAGTTTTAGCGCTACTGACTGTACCCTTCCTGCGCTTAATCCCTTTTCTATCTTTTTCCACAGCAAAGGACTGATATTATATCCAACCAACCTATCGAGAATACGTCTGGCTTGCTGTGCATCAACTAAATCTATATTTATTTTTCTGGGGTTTTTACTGGCTTTTGTAACTGCTTCTTTAGTTATTTCATTAAATTCTATCCTCAGAGCTGAACCTTCATCTAATTTAAGTATATTAGCCAAATGCCATGATATAGCTTCACCTTCTCTATCAGGGTCAGTTGCCAAAAATACTTTGTCTGCCTTCTTAGCTTCCTTCTTCAGTTCCTTTATTAAATCACCTTTACCTCTTATAGTTATATAACTGGGTTCAAAATTATTATCTATATCAATTCCAAGTTTACTTTTCGGTAAATCTCTGACATGTCCTACAGATGCTTTAACCGTATAATTCTTCCCCAAAAATTTACCTATAGTTTTCGCTTTAGCCGGTGACTCTACTATTACCAAATTATTTTTCATAAATCCTCCAATACCTTTTGCCTGCAGTTTTATTACATTATTTTTAACAAAATTTTATACTAATACTCGTTTATACAGTATAATACATTTTTTTAATTGTCAATAGTAATTGAATTTCATTTATTTAAAAAGTACTTTCCGACAGGTATTTGTTTTACAAGTCCCTTCAATTCTAAAATCGTGAGAATGCTTAATATTTCACCAATTTCCATATTTGTATTCTCTGAAATTTCATTTAATGACATACCACTTGACAAAAGTAAATTAATTATTTTTAATTCATTCTCATTTACATTAATGTCGTTATTTTTTCCCTTCTTACTTTCATATATTCTTCTCAGTTCTGGAATCTCTTCTATAATATCATCGACACATGTTACAATTTTAGCACCATCTTTGATTAGCAGGTTAGTTCCTTTGCTAAATAAACTATCAATATTCCCCGGAACAGCAAAAATTTCTCTTCCTTGATTTGCAGCGTGACCGGCAGTAATTAATGTACCGCTTTTTTCTTGAGCTTCAATAACTAGAACACCATCTGATAATCCGCTGATTATTCTGTTTCTATCTGGAAAATTTGACGGCATAGGCTGCATGCCAAAAGGATATTCTGTAATTATAACTCCGTCAGAATCTACTATTTTCTTATATAGCATTTCATTTTTCTTTGGATAAACGACATTTATCCCACACCCTATCACTCCTATAGTTTTGGCATTGTATTTAATAGCAGTTTTATGTGCTATTGTATCAATTCCTGTAGCTAAACCGCTTATTATTACTACGCCAAGTTCCAATAATTCCCTTGCAAATTTCTCGGCTGACCACAGGCCATAACTTGTTGCCTTTCTTGAGCCAACTATTGCTATAGATAAATTATCGGCGTAACTTAGATTTCCCTTGTAATATAATATATAAGGTGCTCCGTCAACATACCTTAGTTTTTTTGGATATTCATCATCAAAAAAGGTAACTACAGAGGCCTGCTCTTCCTTTAACTTTTTAATTAAATTTTCAGCAAACCCGCTTTTAGTTTTGGAAAGATTATATATAATTTCAGGTTTCAGTATACTTAGATTTCTTTTTTCGCTTTCAAAGTTATCCCACAGCTCATCAACTCCACCAAAATATTTAAGAAGCTTTTCAATTTTTCCATTGGAAATTCCATTTACGCTGTTTAGCCAGGAAAGAGTTATTTGATTAGAATTTAAACCATTGTTCATAATATTCTACCTCCAATATTTTCTGTCTAAACTTCTGTATTGAATAGCTTCCGCCAAATGTTTGGTTTCTATATTTTCACTTTCTCCCAAATCAGCAATAGTTCTTGCAACCTTTAATATTTTGTTATATGCTCTGGCGCTTAACCCTAAAGCTTCAAATGCATTTTTTAACAATATTTTTGAGTCATTATTAATTTTACAATATTTTAATATATTTTTGCCGCTTAGTTCAGAATTAGTCATTATACCAATATCAGAATACCTTTCAATCTGTATTTTTCTAGCTTTTATTATGCGCTTCTTTATTGACTCCGAAGATTCTTCTAATCTATCATCATTTAAATCATCATATTTTACAGGTGATATTTCAAGTTGTATATCTATTCTGTTTAATAGGGGTCCCGATATTTTACTTAAGTATTTATCTATTTGACCTTGGTTGCATGAACATTCATGAGTAGGGTCTCCAAGATATCCGCAAGGACATGGGTTCATCGAAGCTATCAGCATAAATTTAGCGGGAAATGTGAAAGATCCATTGGCCCTTGATATAGATATGCTTCCATCCTCCATAGGTTGTCTCAAAACTTCCAGTACATTTTTAGGAAATTCAGGAATTTCATCAAGAAACAAGACACCGTAGTGAGCCAGAGAAACCTCGCCCGGACTTGGTTTGCTGCCACCTCCGGCAATGGATATGCGAGATGAGGTATGATGAGGGGACCTAAATGGACGCTTTTTTATTAATCCACTTCCATTTAGTTGTCCTGAAATGCTATATATTTTTGTAACTTCCATAGATTCTTCAAACGTTAAATCTGGTAAAATTGTAGGTATCCTTCTTGCTATCATTGTTTTCCCCGCGCCGGGGCTTCCTAATAAAAGCAAATTATGCATGCCGGCAGCTGCTATTTCTACCGCTCTTTTCATAGCTGGTTGTCCCTTTATTTCCGAAAAATCTTCTGAATATTTATCTACATTTTCAAAGGAGGTATAAGCAACCGAATAAGGCTCAACTTCAATTTTTCCATTCAAATAATCAACTAAATCATTTAAATTTTCTACCGGTATGACATTAATACCCTCAATCACACCACATTCTTCTTTGTTTTCAGCCGGAATTATAACCCTTTTATAGTTGTTATTTCGCATAGATATTACCATTGGCAGCGCTCCGTCTATGGCGTTTATTTTGCCATCAAGAGACAACTCACCCATTATACATGTGTCATCGTCAATTTCTTTCTCGACTATTCTGCTGGCAGCTAAAATACCTATTGCAATAGGTAAATCAATTTGACTTCCTTCTTTTTTCAAGTTTGCCGGTGCTAAATTTACAGTTATGCGACTCACGGGAAATTTATATCCGCTGTTTTTTATAGCTGACCGCACCCTTTCCTTTGACTCTTTGATCGATACATCCGGAAGTCCTACTATAGTGAAGCCCGGCAGCCCGCTAGATAAATCTGTTTCAACATCTATTCCACACCCTTCAAGACCATACAACACACATGTTTTTAATTTAGACAGCATAATAACCCTCCATTGACAAAACAATCCAGGAAACATTTTTACTGTATTATATATTATTTATTTATATATTTCAATAGCTGCGAACATAATTTTGGAATTATTTTACACATACTTTTAAAACAGTCATATTTATTTATTTTCAAACATCTATAAATCAAATAATATCCTGACAAATTGTCTCTCGGTTTTTTTACTTACATTCTTTGGTATGGTAATTTTGCCACCCGACTGCATTACATAATAATGCCCGAACAAATCTATTAGCTTAACATTATACAGATTAATCAAGTACCCCTTTAGACCATCGAAAAAGAAGTCCTGAGGCAAACTTTTCTTTATACTCTTAATTGATTCCTTAATTTCATAAATCTCGCCATTTTTTAGATACAGCATGGTTTTGTTATCTTCCCATTGAAAATATGATATATCATTAAACTTAATGGGAGCAATTACTTTATCTGTACTCAATTGATATATTCCATAGGGACATTCCATATCCTGTGAAATAGAACTACTAACTATATCGTCCATATCTTCCTCACAGAGAGGAAACTTGTACTTTTTAACATAAACAGCCGTTCCCTTTTCATTTGGAAGTATCACATACTTTTTAACGCATATTACTAAGTCATTTTCACACAAAAGTATAATTTTATACTTTGACTTTAATCCGAGCATTTCGCTGAGTATATTAAGCTTTGTTTTAATTATACTTACCTTTGCATCAATTTTTTTATCTTCAAAATATTTATGCACAAAATCACTTATTTTGATTTTTTTATCTGTTCTTCTATTATATATTCCTATCTTAATCATCAAAACTACTCCCTATTATCATGTCGAAATGTGAAAATTACATTTTTTATTGAATATTATAATTATTGGAATTTCAACTCTAAACATCATGATCAATGCCCTTGTATAAAATATTATTACCTTTCATACTCTTAAAATTACTTTTCATATTTACACTGCAAAATAAAATTAATATCTAATATATCTATATCGAATTTCTTATACTATAATGATTATATGTACATTATTAAATAAGTTTAATGATTTACATAAATAGACGCACTTCTAATGAAGTACGCCTTTAACTTTATGATTCTTCAAATATCTCTTTAACAATATCAATGCACTGTCTGGTGTATTTTGGCAGATAACTATTTTTATGATACGCAAGTACAAATAAATTGGTTTCATCAAACTCGCTTATGGGAAATACATTTATCTTATTCTCAGTGCAATTTAATCGACTCACACTGTATAGCAAATCTAACATCATTTCCGGGCAAAAGCAGGCTCCATATCCCATAGCGCTTAATTCTAATATCACATCATTACTATTTGCTTGAAAAACTATATTAGGCTTAATATTTTTTTTCTTTAAAAAATTATCAATGCCTTTTCTCATATTGCTTGAATCTTCAGTCATAATCAACGGTACGTCTTTAAAATCCCAAATATCTATCCCTTTCATAAATTTATCCTTACAATTTGGAAACTCTGAAGGAAAAAATTTCATTAATAAGTCATCTGAAACCACAAAATAAATTTTTTCATTTTTTAGAAGTATTGTATTTAGTTCCTTAGCGAAATTTAAATATGGTCCGATAAAAAAATCCAAATCTCCTTTAATAACTAGCTTTTCAGTTTCCGATACTACTCCATTATGTAATAATATCTTTGTATTTGGATATTTATCATAAAAACGCGGATACAGCTTAGGCATTAATATTCTCGCTCTTGTTGTATGAATACCAATTTTAATGACCCCAGCGGAACCATTACATGTCTCCGCAAGTTGATTTTGCAAAGAATTCTCCATAATTTGTATTTTTCTTAAATTTTCTAATAAAATTTCTCCTTCTATTGTTAGGCGAAACTTAGGTTTTCTGTGGAATAAAGTGACTCCATATGCTTCTTCTAATCTTTTTATGTGACTACTCATGCATTGGGGAGAAATAAAGACCCGCCCTGCCGCTTTACTAATATTTAATTCCTCGGCAACTATTATGAAATATTTTAAATTATTATTCATTTAATTAACCTCACAATGATGATGTATTAGTTGTGCTTCTGTGTATTTATTATATCACAGCGCGTATAATATGTACAAGATTTGGAAAATTTCCGATGACCTTAAAAATCATTGTTTTTTAAGCTGCAAATTTCTTCCCATATATCATCATCTATAAAAATACCTTTTAAAGTATTCTCATCTCTCACTTCAGCAGTATGTTCCCCTGGATATTTTACAGCGCACCTATCGCTCTCCGTTTCAGCACCATGCAAATGTGTTATAATTTTTTCAAGGATTGATTCTACTTCACCTGTTGTCGCCATTAAATACGGATTAATCGCAATAAATATTTGGCAGCACGCTCCGCAACTTCCTTTACCTGATTTATCTATTTCACAACTAGGCAATCCATTCGCTAATATTGCTGCCAGCATATCCAGTATTATGGCAAGACCACTGCCTTTCCAATATCCAATGGGAAGCATACGTTTTGATTGAATAATAGACTCCGGGTTATCGGTTAAATTACCATTGATATCAAATCCACCGTAATATGGCAATTTTCTGCCATCCTTATGCATAATTTGCAGTTTTCCATCTGAGTATTGCGATAAAGCTATATCCAACACAACACTTTTGTTCTTGTACGGTATACCTATGCATATTGGATTATTACCTACGCATGGTTCTTTTGATCCCCAAGCCGGCATATAAGATTGCGTATTAGTCCAGCAAATCCCAATGAATTTATAGTTTACAGCATCCCATGCATATGTTCCTCCACGCATCCAATGAGTAGTATTTTTTAAAGAAACAACTCCTATTCCATATTCTTTTGCTAATTCAACGGCACGTTTCATTGAAAATTTAGCATTCACAATTCCAATTCCCATATTTCCGTCATAATTTTCAATACATCCTATTTTTTTTATTAGACTCGGTGAACCATTAATATTAATCCAACCGCGATTAATATAATTTATGAATCTGGATACTCGATTTATTCCGTGAGAATATACTCCATCCCTGCTGGATTCCGTATGAATCTGAGAACAAATTTCAGCTTGCTCTTCTGAAAGTCCAGCAGCTATCATTGCTTGTTTAATTTTAATTTTAGCTACTTCAAAAGGAATTATCATATTATTTATCTCCATGGTTTTCATATTTAAATTAAATTTCGAAATACTTGTCCATATAATAATCATATTATATAGACAAATATTTTTGGAAATTATTATATTATTTTGAATATACTAAGGTTTTAACTTATCGGGAATTTTTACACCTTGCTCTTCATAGTACTTAATTGCGCCCGGGTGAATTTTGGCAACTGATTTATCAATATCCTCGACCGGTGATACTTTTCCTGCTGCGGGAACTGTTGCAACAACATCATCCCAACTCTCTGAAATAGCTTTTGCAATCTTATATGCTACATCATCTGATACTTTTGAGCTAATATTAATATTTTGTATTTGAGTTAATGTTTTAACTGGTTCAGTTACAAAATCATAATCACTTGAAGTTATTTCGCCTACAGTGTTGTAAGGACCTCTCGCAAGGCATGTTTCAATTTCTTCATCTGTAAATGGTATTATCCTTAATGGTATTGCAGACGCTACTTCAAGAACACTTGCATAAGGTACACCGGTATTTTGAATTACCGCATCTACTCTTCCATCTTTAAGCATTTCAAATCCTTCATTACGGTCAGTCTGAATTGATTGTATATCTAATTGGAGAGCATCAACGATTTCAACTGCTAATGCTGTTGCCGCTGCACCGGGGTCTCCAACAAATACTTTTTTACCATTTAAATCCTGAATACTTTGTATTGAAGAGTTTTTATCAACAATAATTTGAGTTTTTGAAACTGTTACTGGTGCTAATGTATAAAAACAATCATCATATTTTTCGTCATATAATGGAGCTATTCCATTAAGCGCCCAATAATCTGTAGGTGTATATCCGCTGCCTAAATCTAATTCACCATTTTTAAACATAGCATAATGAGTAGTGGATCCAGGGGTTGATTGTATAACTAAATCTATACTTGGATCCTTTTGTTTTATTGCTTCAGATACAGCAACTAGACAACTGTATGACCAGGTTGTTGTACCAGCTCCACCCACTCTTAACTGTGTTATTCCGCCGTTATCACCATTACCTTGACTGGTATCGGTACTGCCTCCACTGCATGCCGTCAATAAAGCTAAAGCAAAAACTATTGATGCAATTACTGATAAAAACTTCCTTCTCATTTTGAAACCTCCATTTTTAATATAATTTTAATAAACTTCTCTTACGTTAATTACACTTAATCAAAAAGTATCATACATCCATTTTCATCGAATGGTACTGATTTATAATCTTCATCACAGATTTCTATCAAATCATGACTGGTAACTGATTTAACAGCAGCTTCAGACATATACACTTCATCCAAATATTTTGTATTTTTTATGATTACCATTCTGATATTTTTATTTTCCACTTGATGACAGCATTTTACACATGCCTGAAAAACCATTTTATCATTTTCCAAAATCATTGGCATTTTTGTACCGGCAGGTTCTGTTGATGTCAATGTATTCATGTAACTGCTGACAAAATCTGTTTTATCAATTAATTTTTTAGTTGCAAAATCCGCATATCCCATGCCATTGGCATTGCCATTGCTATATTCTGTCAGATCCAAAACTCCAAGCCTTATTGTGTTTGGGCCTCCTGTCATTTTCTTATTGGCATATCTTCCGACAATATTAGTATCCATTCCTGAACCACTTATTTCCTTGCCTATTTCTTTTACTATAAGCACATCGATTTCATCCAGATATATTTTAGACATCATTTCCCAGGCTTTTTTTAATAGAACAGGCTCTCTTGAAAAAAAATCTTTTTTTTCTATTACATGCAGCTCTGATAATTCACAGTACCCATTTTCTAATGTAGCTATACCACAAACTATGTTAAGCTTTTCCACTGCAATTTTACCTACTTTCATAATATTTTCAGGCATGTTTTCTAGGCCGAGATAATGAGTCATCTGTGCTCCCTTTGGTTTTGCAAGACCAATAGCCAGCATTTTTATCAAACCACTTTCTATACTATTTCTAAAAGCAGTATGTGGTTTAATCCTATTAAACAAAATTATGCCATCAGCATTATATGCGTTTTTATCTATTAGCACCGGCAGTCCTTTATCTGTTTCTCCTATCTGCACAACTTCTGTAGATGATTTAATAGGCGCACCAACATTTTCTTCTGTGATACCATATTTTTTTAAAATATTTTCCTGCCCATCTGCAGTAGACCCTCCATGACTGCCCATTGCCGGTACAATAAAAGGAATCGCACCCTTTGACTTTACAAAACTTACTATTGTTCTCATCAGTGAGACATATTTATCAATACCTCTGCTTCCCGCAGTTATAGCAATCCTGTCTCCACAATTAATTCTTATATCTTTATTATTAAGTTCTTTTATTAAATATTTTTCTTGTTCAAGCAATACTTTATTGTTAAAATACTGTTTAACTTTCACTACCTTTGGTATGTTTATATTGCTAAGCAATTTATCTATTTCTGACATTTTATATTCCTCAATTTTATTTTTTATTATATAGCCTTAACCAGACCTCCATCAACAAGTATAGTCTGTCCGGTGATATATGTGTTTGCTTCCGAACACAAAAATGTAGCTAATTTCCCATATTCTTCAGGGACTCCGTATCTTCCGAGTGCAATTCCCTTGAATGCTCCTTGCTGAATTTCCTCCACAGATACTCCAGCTTTTTCCGCCCTTACTTTGTCAAGGTGATCAATTCTTGCTGTCCCTATCCTCCCTGGTCCTATTACATTTACTAATATTTTATCTTTTCCTAATTCTTGTGATAATGTTTTTGCCAGACCAACTACACCCATTCTGAACGTATTAGATAATATCAAATTATCCAATACTGCTTTTACAGATGAAGATGTTGAATTTAAAATTCTTCCTCCGCCATTTGCTCTCATGTATGGCAGCACTTCTCTTACTGCTCTGATATATGATAACAATGTAAGCTCATATGCTTTTTGCCATGCTTCATCATCAAAAGAATCAAATGTTCCTGCGGGTGGTCCTCCTGTATTATTTACAAGAGCATACACCGATCCATAACAGTCTACTGTTTTATTAACTAATGCTTTTATGTCTTTGACCTTAGTAATGTCACCTACAAAATATTCAGGTGAATTTCCCGTCAAATTTTTAATTTCTGCCTGCGCTTCTTTTAATTGATCCTCAAACGGGCTAAAAAGCATTACTTTAGCACCTTCTCCAGCAAACTCTGTTGCAATAGCTTTTCCCAACCCTGAACTAGATGCCATTACTATTGCAGGCTTATCCTTTAATCCTAAATTCATAAATTTTCTCCTTTATTTATTTATTTTTTTATCTATAACAGGATTTACTAATGATTCAAACCCGTCAATTCTGCATTCAACCACATCTCCCTGCGCAATATGCACAGCTCTCGGTGTTCCGGTAGATATAATATCTCCGGGCAGCAGTTTCATTACCTTAGAATGAAATGATACCAAGAAATCCGGTTTAAATGTCATATTATTGACTGTATTCTGAGCATGTATATTGCCATTTATTACGGTTGCTACATTTAATTTCAATACATCCTCTATTTCATCCGGAGTTACAAGCTGAGGTCCAAAACTGAAAAATGTCTCGAAACTCTTAGAACGAGTTAGATATCTGGGATTTTTTCTTAAAATATCTTCTGCAGTCATATCAATTATTGTTGTAAATCCTGCCACATAATCCAGCCAGTTTTCTTCCTTAACATCTACGCAGGTTTTTCCTATAATGATTCCAAGCTCTGCTTCACCGGTAGTATTTTCTGATTGAAGAGGAATTTTAATATCATCTCCACATCCTATTATTGTCGTAGCAGGTTTAAAGAAACTTGCGGGCTCTGTATCAGGTGCCCTTTCTGCCAAATCTGCTGCGTGTTCAGCGTAATTAAGACCAATGCCAAATATTTTCTTTGGTTCTCGGTATAAAGGACCATATTTTGCTTTTTCAAATGGTATTACGTTTTCAGTCCATTCATCAAGAACTTTTTTACCGCCACCGATATACCATTTATTAAGTTCGTCCAATTGACCTGAATCAATCAAACTGAATAAATCATTTTCCCAATTTGTGTTAAATCCTTTGTTGATTGCCTCTAGGGTGACAATTCCTTTACAGGTTGCCACTCCTCCTGCTTCTTTTTCATCAATTTTCAATGTGATCAATTTCACTGTTATTACCTCCTTGTTCTGATCGTTTAGAATATACAAAAAAATTTTTTATTTTTAATTTTCAACATAATCTCTTCTTAATATTTTTTTCCAAACATCTTTCGAAAAAAGTATGGCTATAATAAATAAAATTCCTCCAAATAAATCTGTACTAGTTCCCGGAATAATCAAACCTAAGAAAGATATTGCAAAAAGTATCCTTTGAAATAAATTCCATTTAATTTTGCCTGCAAAAGCCACTCCTTCAAGAGCCATAGCAACAGCAGCAAGTCCTATTACAGCTGTAAAGGATGTACATAAAATACTTGACACACCGCCTTGCATCAATAATGCCGGTGATGTAATAAATAAAAACGGAACAACAAAACCTGCTAATCCAAGCATTGTAGCATATATACTTGTCTTCATAATTGGGCTTTGAGCAATTGCTGCCGCCGTATATGAGGAAGCTGCTACAGGCGGGGTAATAGTAGATAATGCTGCATAATAAAATACAAACATGTGTGCGGCCAGCGGAGCAACGCCAATTCTAAGCATGGTTGATGAAGCAACTGATACAGATATTATATATGCAGCTGTAGTTGGAAGACCCATACCTAAAACAATACAGATCAGAGCTGTCAGTAATGCAACTAAGTAAAAGTTATCCTGTGCTACAGCAAGAACAACTGAGCTGAATCTCATACCCAGACCGGTCATTCCTACAGCGCCTACTATAAGCCCTGCCGTTGCAATTACTGCAGCTATACCTATGGATGATCTAGCCCCCTCACTTAAGGCCTTAATAATTTTACTTAAATCCATTCTTGTTTCTTTTCTTATTGAAGATATTGCTATTAATAATCCTGAAGCAATCAACCCCGCTCTTGATACAGACATTCTTATAAAGATTAATTCATATACTAATACAATAATAGGAATTAATAGATGTCCCCCTTTTTTCATAACATCTTTCAAGTCTGGGATATCCTTGGAATCCATACCCTTTAATCCAAGTCTAACAGCCTCAAGGTCTACCATAAGTAAGCAACTGACAAAATATAATAATGCCGGTATTGTTGCAGCAACTATTACTTCTGCATATGAAATGGATAAAAGTTCAGCCATAATAAATGCTGCTGCTCCCATTATCGGAGGTAAAAACTGCCCTCCTGTTGACGCAACAGCTTCAACAGCACCAGCAAAATAAGGCTTATACCCGGTTTTTTTCATTAGAGGAATCGTAATCGCACCGGTGGTAGCAACGTTCGCAACAGCATTTCCATTTATACTGCCCAGCAGTGCACTGGAAAGCACTGCTATCTTAGCAGGTCCACCACGCCACTTTCCAGCCACTGAGCTAGCAAAATTAATAAAGAATTCTGTTGCTCCTGAATATTGTAAAAAAGCTCCAAATAACAAATATATAAATACTACATTGACAAATACTGTCATAATCTCACCAAAAATAGCGGCCGGTCCATACATATAGCTAATAGTTCTTTCAAATGAAAAACCTGTATGACCAAAAAAATTTGGAGGAAGATGATTTCCAAATATAACATATAATAAGAAAAATCCACCTATAGCAGGCATTATTGGTCCGAAACAACGTCTAGTCAATTCTAAAATGGAAAGTATAAACATTGTTCCAAAAATAATATCAAAATTTGTCCAACTTGACCCATATGACATTATCAGTCTTGGTATTTGATTTATAAGATATACCAATGAACTAATTCCCATTAGCAGAAACACTAACCCAATCCACTTAGAAATTGTTTTTTCTCCCTTTTTCACTATAATAGTAGGCAAATACCCCATTAATAGAACAGCCATAATAATTATAATTTTATATGTCCATAAGTCAAATATAAATATACCAGAACCTATTACAATTGCAAATAAAGATGTACAAACTCCAATTATAGTTAGTATTCTTTCAAGAATACTCCATTCAGAAAACAGCTTAACTATTTTCATATTTGTGATTTGCATAAAGTTCATTCCTTTCTTATTTGATTATCATATATCATCCCTTAATCTTAAATTTTTCAAATTAAGAGATGACATATTAAATCATAATTTTTTATTCATACAAATATTTTTCAACTGCTTTTTCATTTAAAATCAGTCCATGTCCAGGACCTTCAGGTGCTTTAATCATTCCATTGACTGCGGGAACAGGATTCTCGAGAATTTTTTGCACATTAATTACATCTGATTCTGCATCCATATATTCTAAGCAAATTACCTCTGTTCTCGCCAATGCTACCTGAATATTAATATCATGGAAACAATGAGGTGCTAATTTAATACCGTAAGTTGCAGCTACTCCAGATAAATTTAAATATTCCGTAAATCCCCCCATGACAGTAGGGTCAGCCTGAATTATTCTCGCTGCCTTGTGGTCAATTATTTCTCTGAAAGCCCACCTTGTAAAATGATTTTCCCCTATAGCAACAGGCATAGATATTTTTGAAGCCACATAAGCACAATTAGGCAGATCATCTACTGCTATTGGTTCTTCAACCCATGAAATATCATACTTTTCAAACTTTCTGGCCATAGATATAATAGTTTCCGGGTCATATCCGCAATTAGCATCAACCATTAATTTACAATTAGGACCAATTGTATTCCTTACTACGCCAATTCTTTCTACATCAACGTCCACATCCGCAGCTCCAATTTTCATTTTGAACATTCGGAATCCTCTGTCATAAGCAGTACCCATTTCTTTTTCCAGATAATTGAACAAATCGTTTTTAGATTCACATGAATCAGGATAATATCCACCGCTATAGTATGCTGGTACTTCTTCTCGACCACCGCCCATTATTTTATAAATTGGCAAATTGGCATATTTCCCGATAATATCCCATAAAGCTATATCAATAGCAGACATTGCTCTCATTGCTATACCACTTCTGTCCCATCGGTCTAAAGCATTAAACATTTTATTCCATAGATGAATTGTAGCATATGCCGACTCGCCAATCAGAAGGTCTTTTACCATGTCTACTATTGATTTAACAACAGGAAGTCCCCAAACAAAACTCCAACCTTCGACTCCGTCTTCTGTCATTATATTTACAATTGTATAATCCCTGTATGTTACGTATTTAGTAGAGAATTTTTTAGGATCATTTAAAGGTATTCTTATATTTCTTACTTTAACATCTTTAATTTTCATATTATTCATATTTGCACCTCTTTCTTATTATAATATTTAATTTAAATTGCAGTAATCTTCTTTTCGAGGAAATTCATCATAATATTGAGTCACACCTTTGACCGGAAATGCTTTTTTAAATTCTTTATATGGATGTTGTTTCAATTTGTCCAAATCTATATCAACACCTAATCCAGGTGTTGTTGGTAATTCTATAAATCCGTTGTCAAGCTTTAATGGATTTATTACAATTTCATCACATGCGGGCTTTATGTTCAAAAACATTTCAGCTATTAAAAAATTTGTTGTTATAGCTGATGCATGAACTGTAGCAGCAAGCCCTACAATTGTACTGTTATAATTATGTGGACTTACCATGACGCTGTATGGTTCAGCCATAGCTGCAATCTCTAGCAATCCAAGAATTCCATTGCATATGCCTATATCAGGATTAATTATTTCTGCCGCATAATTTTTAAACACTTCACAGTACTCCGCCTTGGTATATTTTGTTTCTCCTGTTACAATAGGCATCCTAATATTTCTTTTTGCTTCAACAAGCAGTCCTACATTATCAGATAAACATGGCTCTTCAAACCAAAATGGATTATATTCTGAAATTCTACCTGCAAAATGTGCTGCATGATATGGAGAAAGTCTCCTGTGAACCTCAATAAGCAAATCAACATTCGGACCTACTGCCTCTCTGACTGCTTTAACGTTTTCAACAGCATGATCCTCTTCTTGTTTAGTAATGAAATTACGCCACGGTGTTTTTCCGAATGGATCCCACTTCATTGCAGTAAATCCCATTTTCTTAACTTCCAACGCACGTTTGGCAAGCTCTTCAGCTGTATCGCTATTTCCAAAATTTACATCATACCATCCATTAGCATATACACGTATTCTTTTACGAGATGCACCACCAAGCAAGTTATATACTGGTTGTCCAAGATGCTTTCCCAATATATCCCATAATGCAATTTCTATAGCACTCCAGGCTGCATAAAAATCACAACTACTTCTTCTAATAGCAAAATCATTGAATAAAGCTTGTCCCGTGTGTTTAATATTAAAAGGACTTCGTCCAATTAAATATACTTCCATACCTTCAATATATGCTGCTACCGCTTTCTCCTTTCCTTGAACAACATATGACTCGCCCCAACCATGTAGTCCATTATCCGTTTCAACTCTGCAGAACAATAAATTCTTACCTGCTTCAGGATGAAAAAGATAAGGTTTAATACTTTTAATTTTCACACTAATTACACACCTTTCTTTTTGTTTAAATAAAATTGTATTATAAATTCAAATCCTTACTTGTGAAAAGAGTAACATAGGTTGTATATAAAGTAAAACATTTAAACTTTACATATATATCAACTATTATGTTGATATTAAACTTCGTCACCAATAGTAATACAATTTTTGATTTCAAATAAAAAAATCCTTTCCCTGACAAATAATACAAAAAAATAACGAAATATGAATTCACTCACATACTTCATTATTTTCAATAAATTTCCTTAACTTAATGATATCGCTCCCACATACTATTCAAAAACCAATAGTCTAGAAATTTCTCAAGTGTACCTAAATCAAACAATCAAGCAGACATTTTTGGAAAAGTACTATCTGAATGCTATAATAGTTTGAAAAATACACATACACTTTAAAAAACACATGCCTAATCGTAAAATATATAAAAATAAACATAATTTATTTATAAAGTCAACTTAATAAGCTAAATCTAATTTTTCTATTGCTTGGTCTAAATTATTTACAAAGAAAATATCATTACCTCTGTTACATTCATAAATAAAATCATGCAGAGGCTTGCTTGTATATTTGGAAAAATCACCGATTATAGCCAGTTTGATTCGGTAATTCATAAATTTTTGCAAAATTTCTCCTGCAATACCGCTGCTGAGTATAAAAAAGTCTTCGCATATAGCTTTTTTATCGATTATGATTCTGGTGCAATCTTTTTCGTATATTATATTCATCATTAAGTCTAGAGCGGATTGTGGATCGGATATTAAAGTATTTTTGCTCTCAATATATATAAGGGAATTTTTTTTCCCTAAAAAAGTGTAGTTCATTATTAAAGTATCTCCTTCTTTTTTATTTATTAAATATCTTATAACCTTTTTCTTTTCACTATTCCCCCTTTTGTTTCAGATCTAAGAACCATTTTTCTGCATCCGGAATATTTGTAAATAGTCTAAGAACATCATATTTTCTGCTTTCATTAATTGAATCTCTAAATTCACTTTTCAACTTATTCATGTCTTTGATAACAATTGCGGCCTTAATATGATACATAGTAAATTTTTGAAGCAAATTTCCAAGCAGTCCTTTTTTAATCTCAAGAAAATTCTTAGAAAGTGTTTCACCATCTATTAGCACAAACCGGGTATTATTTTCAACTAATGCGCCAATTATGTCCAAAACATTTTTTTCTGCTTCAAGTTTTGTTTCTGAATCGTAAAAATGAACATAACTTATTTCTTTATATCTATTTATAGTGTACTTCATTATTCCGTCATCATTTTCTTCCTGACCGGTCACTTTCACAGTTGTATTCTCAGCTGAATCATTTTCATTTGGAATATCGGATATAGCTCTTCTCAGGTCTTGAATCCATACCAGTTCATTTTCATAGGTTCTTCGAATATTATCGTTGATAAAATTCCATATTGTTGTTTCTAAAGCAGTTCTATTCGGCAAAAAATCAGTATTCTGTTTATTGCTTTGCTCCATTAATAACTGCACTTTAATTTGATTTTCATATTCATTAAGCAGCATATTCAATTCCCTCGTATTAAGTTGCTTGGACCATGCAAGCTGGACAAGAAAGGGCTTTTTTATTTCACTTGGTTCAACCGGAGAAAGAACCCATTCTTTTAAGGCATCAAGTCCTTCATCAGTTATTGTGTAAATTTTTTTTGTCGGGGAACCTTCTTTATACTTAACAACATTAGTTACCAAACCTTTGTCAAGCAGCTCTGTTAGTGATTTGTATATTTGATTATTATTTCCTGACCAATGCATAAAAGCAGAACCCTGTATAATTTTTTTTAAATCGTATCCCGACATCGGCTTGTAGCTTAATATTCCTAAAATTGCATAATTAATTGACATATTACATCCTCCTATTAGCAATATCATATGTTAACAATAACATATGATATTGTTAAAGTCAATAAAAAATACTTAATTTTTTTCATCCGCAAAATATTAAAACCCATTTGCTATGGTATTCATATTTTTTGACAATACTAAAAAAGACACATCTGCATTAAATATGTGATGTGTCTTTTTCAGCGATATTGTATTATCAACTGAATTTTGTGTTCGTTTATTTTAGATTGCCGCTGCAAATCGTTCCGGTTGTAATATTGTAAAAATAAATTTTATTCCCTTCAATTGTTATGTTTTTGCTGTAGGATTTATCAGAAGTTTTAAAAACAATTTTACCGCTCTTGTCAAATACCATAATCCTATATTTGGAAGAAGGGGTTTCTTCAAATGTGCAAACCATGTATTCACCATTACTGCCCGTGATTCCCATGCTGTCAACTTTCGCTCCCGGATTTAGAGATTCGCTTTTGCCAAGAGTGTACAGCTCCATATTTTTTTCATTCTTCCAATAAATCTTACCTCCCAGAGCAACAAAGCTGCTTTCATATCCCGATTCAGAAACTTCAGTTAATTTTCCTTCGTATTTCTCAGTTCCATCTTTCAATGAAACCTTATAAACACTGCCATTATTTAAATAATACAAGTAATCTCCATCAATTTGTGCTATCCTTGTATCTCTTTCACTTACTTTAACAGTTTCATTTGTATTTATATTTACCTTATATACAAAAGTATCTTGACTATATGCACCTTTTGACGCTCTTAAGTATAGGTCTTCTCCAATCAGATAAAAATCTTGAATCCCCTCTATTTTATCATTAGTTATGCTGTAATATTGATAATCTTTACTGCCAATTTGTTTTAGCTCACCATCTACCCTCATACTTAAGTTACCAGGTCCTGTCATCTGCCCATAGTAATGTGAAAACTGTTTATTCCCAATAACTGTAGTACCAAAATAGCTTGACTGTATCTCCTCTGTAGTTCCATCAGGCTTTAACTCAATAATATAGTCTGCACCCATAACAGCTCCCCCCTGGTGAAATGTGAGAAGCATCTTTCCATTAAGTTTACTAAGTTTTGGATAAACATAAGTTTTACCATCACCATATGACCAAATTTCAAGTTGATAAATTTCTTTTTGCTTTGAAGTGTCGGATAATGACAGCTGCATAATCTTACCATTATTGGCTTCATAGTACACATATCCATCTGATATGGCAACACAATCATTTAGCATTCCAGAATACTGCCCATCCTTCTGCCTAGGTCTATCTTCTGACATTGAAATTTGTGAAAGTGGGATGTTATCCGACTTAATTTCCAGACCATTTGTATCATCGAAACTGTAACTCCAGCCAAATTCATCAACACAAAACTTCCATGTCATAGGGAAATATATAATATCACGAAAATACAATAGCGGATATTGTTCTTGACTATTGTTTATAGTCTTACCGTTAACTTTAATAGGAAATGGCGCTATTTTAGCATTATAGCTTTTTAGATTTTTAGATGATGTTTTATAAGCATTGTAAGCAGCTGTAACATCTGTTTTTTCTATTATTAAACCTTCTTGATTTCCTTTCCATTCCGACTCAACTCCTAAAAACCTACAACCACTATATGTCATTGGAAAGTAAGTAATATTTTTATATACTATAAACGGATATTTGCTATAATCATTATCGACCAATTGACCGTTTAATGTAACTGGAAAACTGGGAAGTTTAATCTTAATGATACTTTTATCTTGCTCTCCTGAGACAGTGGAAAAGCTACATAATATAATCACTAATACTGAAATTAAAAAAACAATTTTTCTTCTCATATTACACATCCTTTCTTCTTTTTCCATATAAATTATTTTTTATACATAAATTTGATAAAGTCTATCTTTTTCCTAACATCGTATAGCAGTACTAATAAGGTTTAACTGTATTTCATAGTCTCAATTTTTTATTACATTTGTCATCATAAAAATACCACCGAGATACAGTATTTACTTTTTCAAATCCTGTTTTCAAATAAAGATGATATGCATTTTCATTCTTTGTGGAAACACGTAGTCCTACCTTTTGATAACCCAATGTACTAATCTCAGTGAGTAAGAGATATATAAGATTGCGACCCATATTTTGTCCCCTATGATTCTCTAAAATTCCGATGCACGCTATTTCCGGGATTTCTTGTTCAAAAGATATTTCGAAAATACCTATTTTTACACCTTCTCTTTGCAAAAATCCTGCTTGAAACATACCTTTTTCATCTAAAAGTCGGTCAGCATCTTTATAATTATAGGTTGCAGAATTTGGAACGTAATAAGAAGTTTCATTATATATTTTTAAATAGTCTTCTACATTTTCATGTGTCAAGTTACGTAATGTAATTGTATCTTGAAGTATCGGAAAATTATGTACATTTAAATCTACCTCTAAATAATCTATTTCATGTTCATATTTAAATGTATAATTTGATGTTTGAAATTCGGCATTAGGAATATGAACATTTTTGTCAACACAAGCTGCATAAACCTTTTCTGCTCCTACCTGAATTAACTCAGCACAAAGCTTGTCAATTTTATCAAAAAACTTATCCTGAGATGATTTTCTTGCAACAATATATCCTTTACGCTTAGTAGGAATCTCCGTCTTAATCACATCGTATTCCTCATTGCAGCATTTACTTTTAATATTGTCTCCCATTTGTTCTCCTCCAGCATTGTATCCATAACTAATTAATATTTTAGCATATAACATTATAACATTCAATATACGCATAATTTAATTAATATATTAAATAATACGTGCATTTTCACCTATTTCACCGGGTTTCATCTTGAAGTATCCCACAAATGAACATTGTCCTTTTTTTTGGCGCATTTGCAGACGCCTATATGCCTGTTTTAAAAGCACACTTTACAGCTTGTAGAATATTATATCAATGAGCTTGTTCTCAAAATAAATATATGAAAAGGTGTTATTAATGTGTAATAGAACAAATAATGTAGCTGGAAATATGTCAAGAAGATGCTGGGGAAACGTAGCCGGCAACACAGGCAGAAGAAGATGCGACTGTGAATGTGTTTATAGATGTTTATATGATTTATTAGCTGACGCACTTGGAGATAATAATTCTTGTCGTAGATTTGTAAGTCCTGATAGTGGTTTTGGCAGAAGATGTGACTGTAACTGTGTTTACAATTGTTTATATGAATTGCTGGATGACGAACTTGAAGAAGACGATCCTTGCTGCAGATGCCCAAGGTAGTTATTTGAGTATATAAATGTGCAAATAAAGAGCGAATTAAATTTCGCCCTTTATTTTTTTATTTTTATGTAATCTCACAATCTGAACAATTCATCCAAAGTCACCTGAAGTGCATCGGCAATTTTTATTGCGGTTTGAACCAGCGCTTTTTTGAAATCTCTTTCTCCACTTTCATACTTTTGTATCATGCGAATATTTACACCACTTAATTCAGCAAGTTTTGATTGTGAATACCCTTTATTTTTTCTAATTTTAGCTAGATTATTTAATTTAGCCAATTCTTCATGTTCAAGTTTTTTTAATATTACCTTCGGAAACAAATACTTTGTTGAAGAATTCATTGACTGTCCTATAGAATTATTCTCTATAACTTTATAATTAGGATTTTTTTCAAGAAAACCGCTTATAATATCTTTTGTTTCAACAATCAAAATATCTTTATATCCAAGCTCATTTGCAGTTTCATAAAGATTAATTTCTTTACAATTTATTGCTTTTTCAGATAATTTATTAATAATGTTCATTTTCCAAGTTTGCATTTTATTCTCCTAAAAAAATTATTATTTCTTAACTTTGGTTACAGCAAACAATAGTATAACATCTAAAGTTATAAATATGAACATAAAATAATTATGTTTATTTTAGAACGTTTCCCATCGTATCGATTTAATATGTACTTGAATTTCTGTTAAAATTTTAATTCACCTAACAATTTTGCTTATTAATAGCAGCATATATTTTTATTTCTATGAATTTTAAATAAAAATATAGAAGGTGAAACATAATCTATTATTATTTCATCCTTCTATAATATTTGCTAAAAATATAAATTATCTATCGTTTAAGTTACTGTCTACATTATTTTGAAAATTACCTTCTTTTTTCCCAAATACAGCTCTGGAACTTTCTGCTTGAGGATTATGATTAATATGTTTGGAATGAAATTTCCCATCTTCTTTCTTTTTATTTTTTGTACTTTTCATTTTATTGTCTGTCATAATTATCTCCTTAAAATATATTTTTTAATATTATGTCATTTTTAAATACAATAATTCAATTTCAATTTTAAAACTAAATAGATAAAAATACCAAAATAAAAGTTTTAAATATGCAAATACTAATTTCAGCATAAATATTATATTTTTTGAAAGGAAGCATATGAATAAATCACATTATAATGTATCAAGATTATTAAATACACAAATGAAAACTCAAGTAAAAAATGCATTAAATGAATTAGATGGTATTCAAATGGTCAATGTAGATTTAGCAAGAAGCACAATAGAAGTCGGTTATGATGAGTCTATAGATGAAAATGAAATAAAACAATGCATAGAAAATATAGGTTGTAAAATCGAATAGCATCATCTATTTTGATTTTCAAAAAAAGAAAGGATTTTATAATAATGAACAACAATAAAAATCGAATTAGGGACAGAGAAAAAAGCAACTCGGATTTGCGAAAAATAGATCCCAAAAACAATGCTGATGTTGGAATTATCAATGGACAAATAATAGGTGTTCACGAAGGTAAAAATGAGAAACGAAGACCTGAAATAAAAAATAAAAAAGATTAAATTTATAAAAAGTGTGTAATTTTACACACTTTTTATATCATCATCACTCATACAGTTTTATTAATTTTTTTCAGCAGACTGCATTATTTGCTGAATTGCTTCAGGTAAATATTTAATGATATCTCCTGCAATTAAAGAATATTCACCTACATTTCTACTGCCTATATCTCCGGCTAAACCATGCAGATACACTGCTAATCTTAAAGAATCTTCGATTTCTATTTTTTGTCCAATAAAAGATGTCACAATACCTGTCAGCACATCACCACTGCCAGCTGTTGCCATACCTGGATTTCCGGTTGTGTTAATAAATGACTTTCCATTTGGACAGCTTACAATTGTTCTGGCTCCCTTTAATATTAAATAAACATTATATTTATTTGTAAATTCAGCTACCTTATCAATGATGTCTTCTCTGACATAGGAAACGTCCTTTTTTAGCAGATTTGCAAATTCACCATAATGAGGTGTCAGTATAATATTTTGTTTATGATTTTTTAATATTTGCAGATTCAATTGATTTATTCCTTCCGCATCAATTACTAAAGGCTGTTTGGAATTTTCAATAATAAAGTGTAAAATATTTTTATAATTTTCCATATTAGTACATCCGGAACCGGTGGCAATAACATCTGAAAATTGTATCAGCTCTGTATATAAATCATCAAAGGATATATTTTTTTCATCAAAGGGATATGTCAGTGCCTCCAGAGACATTGATTCAACTATTGAATATATTGAATCTGTTATACATCCCTTTACAAGTCCTGAACCACTTCGTAAAGCAGCATTTAAATTCAATACTGCAGCACCAGCCATGCCCTTAGACCCTGACAACATGCCTACCTTTCCATAAGTACCCTTATGCGAATCTCTGTTTCTCTTTTTCATGAGATTGCTCACATTTGAATATTCAGTAAGGTTAATTTCAACATTTCCATTTTTAAATGATACATTTGTAACATCCGCTATACCTAGTACATATTCGTCTATAGTCTTCAAATTTCTACCCCACTTGCCATCATTTCAATTTATAATTTAATAAAATCGCAATTACAATTATTGGTTATATATTAACATGTACTTAATATTATGTAAATATGTGAACTGAATAAAATATTAAAAATTTAATGTTATAAGTATTATATTTAATAATTATTGGAAAGCTATTGACATTATTATTGCCAATAGTATAATTGTATTAAAATGGAAAGGCTGTGAATAATATGAACGATTTAAAGTTTAAAACATATGCAGTAACCAATGAAATTGATCTCAATAAAATTGCAGTAGAATGTAATATTAAGAAAAAATATACTTGGGAAGAGCCCCTTATCCTTCAAAAGGATATACTCGAAAGAATAATTAAAGAGAAATCTGGTGAGGATGAAAAAATATTAGTCTTTTCTTTTGGCAGCATCGTTTTTATTAATTCGACAAGTGAACATACTAAAATATTCATGAGTTATTTAAAAAATATAAAACCTGACATTGATATTGAGCGATATGACATATTTCAAGATGATTATGCTCTCCACCATGTAGAAGGTGAAGAGGTCGAATTTAATGACAGTTTCGTTCAAATTCCAAATATTGAATTGTTTTATCCAGAGCTTATATCAATAGTAATTGCTAAGTCTGTCGCACTTGAAAGAATAGAAGAACAGCTTGGAAAAATACTTGATGATCTTGAAATAAAAATTGATAACCTTGAAAAAGGAAAACTAAACATAGGAAACAAAGAACTTGCTAAAACTACGTCAAGAATTGTAAGGCATGAATATAACACCATAGCTTATATAATGATTTTAGACAAACCTGATATTACTTGGATAAATAGTGACGCCGCAGATTTTTATGAAAAAATGTCAAGTTTTTTTGAACTGAATGACAGATATGAAATAATTAAAAGCAAAACCGAAATATTAAAAAGCATAATTGACGGACTTGCCTCAATAAGCAATTCTATACGAGGATTATTTGTAGAATGGGTAATTGTCCTTTTAATAGTTGTTGAAGTAGTTCTTATGATGCTTGATTTATTCAAATAAGGAAGGCTCTGTATGGAAAAAATAATCTTTTCTGCTTATAAAGTAGCAGCAAAATTGCCACTGGCAAAGATATCTTCATTTTTTAATATAAAACAAGATGCGGTCTGGAAGGAATATATTAAAATAGGTGTAGCAGAGATTGAAGATATACTTAAATACTCTTGCACAAATAAGGCAATTTTTTTATATAAATATGGTTGCATCACATTTATAAACTTCAATCAAAATGAAATTTATACCTTTCTTGAATATTTGAAAAAATTATTTGTTGAATTAGATAATAAATTGCTTTCCCAATTCAATGATACACACATCATTTACCTTTCATCTGACAATAAAGTTGTTTTGTGGGACGATTTGAAAGAGAAATTTCATTATCACAGTAAAACATATGATATAGTGGCGTCTGTCCTTGCAAAGTCAATTGAACTATATAAAATAGAAACTGAACTTTCTGACGTTTTGGATGAGTCCGGTAAGCTTATTTCCTATTTGAACAAAGGATATTTAAGAGCAAATACCAAAAAAGTAATTTCAATAATTGCAAAATGTATAAGATTTAAATACAGGAGCATTGAAAGTATAAAAATTCTCGACAAACCTTCTGAATTCAACATGACTCTCGAAGCAAGACAAACATTTGATATAATGAGTGAGTTTTTTGAATTAAATGATAGATATACAGTTTTATCAGATAGAATGAATATTTTAGATTCTATTACCGGAGAATATTTTAATTATAGAAGCAAACAGGCTGAAAAGAGACTTTTATTGTTTGAAATACTGTTGCTCAGCATATTTCCTCTTCTACAAATAATTTCAAAATAATCTTTCGAATTCTAACATATAAAATGCTTAATTCAATTTTAAATTAAGCATTTTATCATTTTAAAGCGTTATAAGTACCTCAATTATTTATGTTAAACTTCTAATAATTCTTTTTGCTTTTTCTTGCTCAATCCTCCAAGAACCAAACGATAAGATTTTCTTGCCATATCTTTCAATAATTCATCCGGTACACTACCTTCTAAATTTACGGAATTCCAATGCAATTTGTTCATATAATAGCCTGGTTTTATATCCTCATATTGCTCTCTTAAAAATTCACCCTCCATAGGATCTAATTTCAATGTTATAATATAATCTTCTCCGCTTTCATCCTTGCATATAGCCGCAAACATTTTATTTCCTATTAAGTACCTTGTCCATTGCCACTCTTCCTTAAAATCTTTTGTGGCTCCCCGCATAGATAACAAATACTCATCTAAAAATGGATAATTCATTTCCTTTTCCTCCTATTATACGTTTTAGATTTTTATTTTCAAATAAATTTCATTGCTTGTTCAATAATACAATTTGTTTCATCTCCTTCATTAAATGCATCAAGTACATGCTCTCCTTCAGACTGTATTACAAAAGATTCATAATACAATCTTTATAGATATTTATAGATATTTTTTTAAATTATCAAATTATACATTTTGGAACATCATCATTCAATAATATTAAGGTCTATTTTCTCTATTTTGTTTTCACCTTGTTCTTCCCATTTAATTTCAATGTATGCTTTGTTAATGGCTTCCTTTTCAATTTCTAATTCATATTCTCTGTCGCCCCATCCGGAAATATCAAACTTAGAATCTACCAATGTCTCTGTGGATTCACTTCTATAACTTGTTTCTAAAGACTGACCATTTTCCTTAGGAATCGGATTTGCTATCATGTGATAATAAACGAATGTACATTCAGCTTTCTTTGGTGGATTATTTCCTATATATTTTGCATCACCGTCAATCTTCATTCTTTCTTTTGTGACAATATATTCCAAAGACACTTTCCAATTATCACTTTCACCTTCTACTTTAAATTTACCTTCTTTGAAGGGGCTGCCATTTATAACAATGAATAGGTCACCATTTCCTCCATCGCTAATCTTCGAACGCTGTATTATGAGAGAAACTTCTCTTTCTCCATCTTTAAGAATATAGCCCTGCCTCCCTACGACTGAATTCTCTCCACTCCATTGAAGAGGATTTTCTTCGATTGACCATATTTCTTGATTTATATTATCCATATAGAATTTCTTCACTTTCTCAAACTCGCCCTTGAATTCCGGTATTTTATAGTAATCCCTATATTCTGTGCTGCTGACTAATTCTGTGTTCGGATATATAGGAATTCCCTCATATTTTTCCGAATACACAACCGATTGAAAGCATCCTGCCAAAGCTGTTATACATAAAGTTAAAAATATAATACTAAATAAGTTCTTATTCATTTTAACCCCCTATTTCTGATATATACACATTGTACCATAAAATAAACTGAATTAGTAGAATTTTACTGGTTTTTACATTACTTGGAATCAAATTTGACAACTAATAGGTAATTACCTATTACTATAATAAAACTTAACTATTTTACTTATTCAATTTAAAGGTGTATCCTATATAAAAACAAGGAGGAAATAAATTTGAATGCAATTAATGAAAAATTACCGGGTGTTTTGCTTGCCTTTGCCATAGCAATACCTGCCTGGTTTATCGGAAAGGCATTTCCAATTATAGGAAGCCCTGTAGTTGGAATTTTATTTGGTATGGTACTTGCGTCTTGGAAAAGACCTGAAATATTTAACACTGGGATTAAATATACTTCAAAAAAGCTGCTGCAATATTCAATTATTTTATTAGGTTTTGAAATGAATCTTTATAACATTCTAACAGTTGGAAAACAAACGCTTATTTTGATGGTATTTACATTGTCAGCTGCTTTTATAACAGCATATTATGTCGGAAAATTATTAAAGTTAGATGGAAATATAAAAACGCTCATCGGTGTTGGATCAGCAATATGCGGTGGTTCTGCAATTGCAGCAACTGCACCGGTTATTAACGCAAATGATGAAGATATAGCTCACTCCATTTCTACCATTTTTTTATTCAATGTAATTGCAGCTTTTATCTTTCCGATTTTAGGCCATATATTTGGAATGAGCAATCAAGAATTTGGACTTTGGGCTGGAACCGCAATAAATGATACTTCGTCAGTAGTAGCAGCTGGATATTCATTTAGCAATGAAGCTGGAAATCTGGCCGTCATAGTAAAGCTGACAAGGACATTAATGATTGTTCCTGTAACACTTATTTTAGCAATATATACTTCAAAACGAGGATTAAATGAAAAAAATAATTATAGTATTGCAAAAATATTTCCATGGTTTGTACTTGGATTTGTAGCAACTTCCATAATAAATACATTTTTTCCAATAATAAATAATTTTAATCATGTTTTATCACAAATCGGAAAATTCATGATTGTTATGGCAATGACATCTATAGGGCTAAATACTAACCTTGTCAAACTTGTAAAAAGCGGAACTAAACCTATATTGCTAGGATTTGTCTGCTGGGTAGTTTTAGCCATAACATCTCTTGTCGTTCAGTTTTTGATATTAAATATTTAAATAGAAAATCAGAGAAAATTTCTTCATTTTTATTATTTATTTTTAATAGTCTAAAGTTTCTGCTTACATATAAATATAAAGAGATGCTGTAACTAATGAAATTGCAGCATCTTTTTATGCATGTTACATTAGGCAATATCATATTTCTTTGAAAGTAATCTTACCGTTTAACGACACCTCTAAACACAAGCTTAACCATATTATTAAACAATCCTGACTAATTCTCATATAATATATCGTATATTAAAAAAGATTACATGAAAGGATAAAATATATGAAAGATATTATTAAACCTTATCGTGCAGAAAATTTACTTTTTAGAAAATCAAGAATAAGTTGTAAAAAAGAATGTACTTCTAAAGAAAATTCAGATAATATACCTGGATTTATAGATGTTACAGTATTTGACAATATAAGTCATAAACCAATCAGTAATGCAGAAGTTAATATAATTGAAGTAGCTATAGAGGGAATATATAATGAAAAAGGTAAAGGAACATTAATTTACAACTATACTACAGATGAGAATGGTAAAGTTCCAATAATAACATTACCTTTAAATAAAGAATTAGGGCAATATCATGTTAATTACAATAATAATGGCATGCATTATCATATGGCTGTATTAGCACCCGAATACAATAACGCATATGCTGTAAATCTGCAATGGCAAGTTTACCCCGACATAACGACTATATTTAAAATATATTTAAGTCGTACAAACGAAGATGACGATCCTCATTTTGATTTCATCATGGCCCCTCCTACACGGAAAATTCATGAAATGTAAATAAAATGAACCTAATTCAGTAAAATATAAAAAGCGAAGTACTCACAATCTGATATTCTCTTGAAATTATAAGTGTATATACAAACTTCCTTAAAAACAGTATTGAATATGAAATTATTAACCTAAATGTGAGTTGCTGGTTCACATTTAGGTTAGTAATTTTCTGCAGCATACTACTATCATATTCTTAAGCATAATTAAACTCTTTATATTCAAAATTTAATTATTTTACTAATTTAATAAACTCCCCGTATCCTTCTTTTTCCATTTCGGAAACAGGTATAAATCTTAGAGAAGAACCATTTATACAATACCTCAACCCGCCTTCTTCTACAGGTCCATCGTTAAAAACATGACCTAAATGTGAATCGCCATTTTTGCTTCTAACTTCTGTTCTTTCCATGCCAAATGTGGAATCTCTCTTGAAAATAATAACACTTTTATCAATTGGTTTAGTAAAGCTGGGCCAACCACATCCAGATTCAAATTTATTTGTTGAAACAAACAAAGGCATATTAGTTACTATATCAACATATATACCTTTTTCTTTGCTATCCCAATACTCATGGCTGAATGATGGTTCAGTCGAATTTTTTTGGGTTACATTATATTGTTCTTTTGTAAGCATATTTTTTATTTCATCATCACTGGGTTTTTTATATTTTTCTACATCTATATTAATTTTTCTGTCTTCCATTGATCTCTCCTAATTAGTTTATTTATATATCAATATATTTATACCCTTTTGAATATTAATTAATCATTCAAACACGTAATTAAACATAAAAGAATTAAATTATTAATTTATAAATAAAAAACTCAATAATAATTATTATGAGTTTTTTATATTAAAATTTTAATGCAATTATAAAAATCTTCTATTTATAAAGAATAATGGCTGTTTAAGGTATTAAAATTTCTCCCGATTTTACAAGTGCTATTTTTGCAGCAATCGGACCGATAATTGAGTAAATAAATGTAGAACATAATATAATAACTCGAATTTGAGGTGCGTAATCCGGAACGACATTGCCTGCTGCAACAATCAAGCCTAAAGCAACTCCTGCCTGAGGCATAAGAGTAGGACCTAAATACTTACATATCTTATCTTCCTGTTTCATAAGTTTCCCACCTGTCCAGGCACCAATCCATTTACCGATGACACGCATAACAACATATAGCAGACCTATTAAACCAATGCCCTGAAGAGCAGAAATTTGGAAACCGGCTCCAGAAATAACGAAGAAAATCATAAAAATAGGTGGGCTAAATGCATCAGTAACTTCTACAATGCTGTCTATATCTTTAAATATATTTACCAACATACCACCTAAAGACATACATGCCAGCAATGGCGAACCATGCAATTTCCCAGCAGACCAATAAGTCATTAATATAAAGGCTATAATGATGCATAATCTGTTTGATGATTTCTTAAACCATCTAAACATTAGCTTCATTACAATACTAGCAACAGCACCTAACACGAAAGATACGATTATTTCATAAATAGGACTTAATATTGATAATATAATATTAGTATCAAGGGATGAGGATAGCATTTTTACTATTGTAGTTGCAAATCCAAATCCTACAAGAGCAGTTGCATCATCAATTGCAACGACACTCATTAACATAGAAGTCAATGAACCCTTTGCCTTGTATTGATTAATTACCATTATGGTCTGAGCAGGCGCAGTTGCAGCAGCTATGGCTCCTAACATAATTGATAATTTCAAATCAAATCCTAAAATAATTAAAGTTGCTGAAACAAGTACAATTGCCCCAAATGATTCCATAATGGCTATTATAATAGGTGCTATCCCAACTCTTTTAAAATAAGAAAGGTTAAATTCGCTTCCTATTGAAAATGCAATAAATCCTAATGCTATATCAGAAATTACTGCAAAATTATTTACCATATCTAACGGTATTATATTAAAAGCAGATGGTCCCAACAAAAGACCTGCTATAAGATATCCAGTAACATTTGGAAGTTTTATAAATTTAACCAGTCTCCCAAATACAATTCCAGAAAAAAGTAATATTGCGACATCTATCAGTATTTTATTTTCCACCTTTGTTTATCCCCTTTGAATAATCAATTGGCAAGCTGAAAACAACACCATTGTCCTTGGCGGATAAGTCGCCTACTATACTTTCAATTATATTTACTGCTTCATCTAACTGGTCATCACGAATAACTGCAAATATCAAATTTCCCTTTTCTCTTTCTGGATTTAAAAATTTTCTCAGTGAACCTAAGAAAGGTATGTCCTCTTCACCATGATTATGACTTAGTAATCTTGCCATACCCATGCTTTCTAAAACAGTAGCGCCACTGATGTTTTTACGAGCAAATTCCGATAAAATATCATCTAGTTTTTCTGTTTTTATTAATACATAAAATAATAATCTCATTGTTACCTCCTCTAATTTTTATTGATACTATTATTCAGAAAACAATGGCTTCATTTGCCATTTATTTTCACCTATATTGTTATACCACTAATAAAATTATATTGCAAGTTAATATTTATAGAATTAAAAACCATAAATCAACACAAATTATCTTTTGTACCAGTGCAATTGTTTTCCTTTGATGTCATGTTTATTTGCGCTTCATACTTCGTATTATACTTTTTGTTTCTTTATCTACTCGCAATGATTCTATAATTTTTTGAAGAGATTTATTATATGTAAAATCATCTAATGTATTGTCTTTTAAATATTTCATTGTTTTATAGGGAAATTTAATAAAGCAAATTGAAATTGCCCATGCTACGGCCATCTTGACATAATATCCTTCATGCTTGGATTTATCCAGAAGCAATAAAACTCTGTCTATATAATTTTCATCTATGAAGAAATCCAGAACCATAACAATTCCAAAGCGCATTTCAAATTCTTTATCGGAAGAAAAATACGGTTGCAGAAACGTCCAAATAACATCCATATTTTTTTTCGTTATTTTTAATCCATTGCAAAAGCTGTCACAAATTGCCCAATTATCAATTTTGGGCACAAAATTCTCAATATAACCAAGCAGCTCTTCAACATCTGTGTTTACATAACCAAGAACTAATCCTTGAAGCATAACTTCTTCATAATAGTAACTTTGAGCATCTTTCAAATAGTTGTGCCAATCCCCTTTAGAAATTTTCATGGCAAGCTTCCTCAGTTGTGGTAATCTTACTCCTATAATATTATCATTTCCAGGGCAAAGCCTACTGTGAAACTTTTTATATTCTAAATCCTCTAATTGTAAAATCTGCTCCCTTATTGAATTTTCCATCATTCTCCCCCTTTAGTTATTATTATATATTTATCCGAATGTTCTATTGAACCGTTCATTAATCCGTATATTATTAAGATTTTCATAAAATTCATTAACCAAATTTACGGTCGGTACAATTACATTTGAATATAATTCATAAAGATTTTTATTTATTTGAATGCATTCCGGATTTTTCTCATAATTCATAATTAATCCAATCATGCCATAATAATTACCTGACAATTTCAGCGCTGAAATTATCAGCCGTCTCTTTACATATCCCGGTGCAACTAAAATATTTAAATATAATTTCATAGATTTTAATGCAGATAATATTTCTTTCATAGAAATTCCTTCATAAAACCATGAAATGCATTTTGCAGAATCAGATTTTGGAATAATATGTGATGTAGGTCTAAATGAAAGTGGTTCTAAATTATTTTTTTCCATTAACATTCTCTCAAATTCTGTTTCTATTTCACTGTGAGTAAGTTTATCTGATTCATGCTTTCTAATATAAGGATGACATTCGCTATCTAACATAAAATGGCATATATACCCTATTATGTAGGCACATGCACCCTCACTATTATTGCAAGTATTTATAATGTTCTTTGATTTTTCAAAAAAAATTTTTGCTGATAATCTATGAAGTTCATGACCTGCTTTATTAATAGTATTGGAATTAAGCGGCTTATAATAAAATAAAATGTCCGGTCCGTGTAATCCTATGTGAAATAAATCTAAATTATTTGAAACTATTCTTTTTAACTCTCCATCTAGCTGATTTAAAACCTGTTGACCAAAAGTATAATGCGCATAAGTCGCTGGCATAAAATATCCTCCATTTATAACAAATAATACTAATTAATTTTATTTTATCATTAAATAAATTCAATTAAAAGATTTAGTTTATATAAATTCAAGGATATTTTATTTGTTTTTGAAAATAATATTATTGGAGGTGTTTTATAATGAATTTTAATTTATCTACAAAAGAAAAGTTTTTGCTTGAAGACCAGAAAAGTCATGAGCAGCTTTGTATTCAAAAGTATACAACTTATGCCAATCAAGCATCTGATCCACAATTAAAAAACATATTTAACAACAATGCAAAGCAAGAACAGGAGCATTTGAATTCAATCAATCAATTGCTTAACGGACAGATTCCATCTATGAACAATCAACAGCAATCCAGTATGCAGTCAAGCCAATCTCAAATGCAATCCGGTCAACAAAACATGCAGTCAAAGCAGCCACAGATGCAGTCTGTACAAATGAAACCAAGTATGAATCAATTCCCTCAGTCAAGTAATAATAGCTCGCAAAATGGTTCATTGATGAGTAATCGTTCAGACAAAGACATGTGCTCAGATTTACTTATGACAGAAAAATATGTTTCAAATGCATATGATACAGCCATATTTGAATTTAGTAATCCGCAAGTTCGAAATGTCCTTAATCATATACAAAAAGAAGAACAGCAGCATGGTGAATCCATATTTAAATATATGGAAAGCAACGGTATGTATACCGTTAAATAAGAAAAATTTTATTCTCTTAGAAATAGAAAAAGCCTATTTAAAATCAAGATTAAATAGGCTTTTCTATTTTTAAATTGCATTAAAATATTAATTCGTAATAATCCATCACGCTTATTTCTTCAAACCCACATGATTTGTAAAGATTTAAAGCATTTTTGTTCTTTATTTCTACTTGAAGCATTATCTCTTTAGAATTTTGCTCTTTTAACTTTTCAATTGCCATTAATAGTATCTGTCTTCCATACCCTTTACTACGATATTCAGGAAGTACCCCCAGACCATAAATTCCACCCATACCTTTATTTATTTCTACATGAACTTTACCTATAACAATATTATTTATTACTGCCATATAAATAAATGAGAGTTCTCTCTCCTCAGGCATGGAAAAGACTTCGCCATTGTATTCTATATCGAAATATATAGAATTTTGATATGCAATTTCTTTAGCATCATCAATTGTTGCGTTTTTCAACTCAACATAACCAGATATTTTTTCTTGAACAAAATCCTTTTTCAGAAACATTTCATATTCAGAATGTTCGTAAATACCACCAGTTTTTTTTATAAAATTAATTCCTGCAATAGAATCACTATCACTCAGCAAAAGCACATTTTTCTCATTTCTTTTATTCAATTCATCCTTTACTAAAGAAAATATTTTTGTAAATACCCCATTTCTTCTATAATCTGGATGAACCATACCATTTAGTTCTAAAGTTTGTCCCCCAAAATCACATATTCCTATATAGCCAATAAGAATATTATTATCATAAAACATGAACTCATTAAAGTTTTCTGTACTTTCCTTTTTTGTTTTATTGATTTTAAAATCTAACTCTAGTTTCAAAGCTGTATTATCTATTTTTGTACAAATTTCTTTAAGAGCATATATATCTTCGTATTCTTTTTCCCCTATATACTCTTTTAATTTTATAACTGGTATTTTTATTTCCATATTATTTATTAACCTCTTTGTCAGATTTTACAGAATTCCAGGCTGATATTTGCGATATTTAAATGTTTACTATTTATTTTAATTTGTTAATATTATTGAAATTACTTTATCTTTATATTTTGTACAAACTCTGCATTTACAAGTTCTATTCCTTTTTTTGTTTGAACCTCTATCCAATTTTCATTTACACTAACTATTATCCCCTCTATAGTCGTTCCATACGACCCTGTAGATATCTTGCAATTTTTTTTGATATACTTATTAATTATCTCATTCGTCATAAATTTTTCTCTCCCTTTTCTTTTAATTTTCATAATTATATATCTTTGTATTTCATGTTTCTGTGGCAAAATTACAAAAAATATTATAAAAATCGGAACATATATTGCAACCCATGATGATGAATTCAATAAACAGCACCCCTTAAATTATATTATATTTATTATACATTGTATTATAATATTTTTTCCCCATTTTCTCAACCTTTTTTTATATAAATGCTCCATATTACTGCAGTAATATGGAGCATTTACCTTTAACATATCTGATTATTCTTATTGTGCTGCCTTTTTCACCTTTACACTTTCACTCATATTGTCATACCTTCCAATACCAAGCACTATTGATACAAACATAACAGCTAACATAGCAAATGAGTAGAATACAAAAGGTGTAACCTGAGATGCAATAAGGGGTGCGGTACTGTCAGATGCAAATCCTAAAGTATAAATCATAGCAGGTGTCCAAGGTAAACAATATGCCAGTGTATTTGATTGTGCATCTAAAAGATTTGCCGTTCTATATGGGCTAATACCATATTTTTCTCCGAGAGGTTTAGCAAATGATGCTCCTACTGCAAGAATTGCAGGTGCATTTAAACCCATTAATGCAGATAATATTATTACCATCAGAGATATGGTAATCTCTGCACCTACTGCTCCTTTGGCAATAGTCCCGAGTGCATTTAATAGTTTTATGTCCCCATGTCCTCTTCTCATAACTGAAATTGAGCCAAATAACAATAAGGCTAAAATAACAACCTGCAGCATACTACTTAACCCTGAATAAATAACGCCATCTACTACTCTATCAAGCCCCTGTCCGGATACTCTAAACAAAGCAGGCAGTGTTGCATCTGCAGCATCAATTTGCACAAAATCCATAAGGCCAGCTGCAACTGCTGTAAACGCACCGATTACAGAACCAATAGTTGTAGCGATGATAATATCTCCTGTTTTAATTGCTATTATTATTGTTAGTATAACAGGAACAAACATTATTAATGTTTTTGGGTTATAGCTAAAAGCTTCCTTCACTGCACCGCTTCCTCCAAGCATGGAACCGACAATGAGTATTCCTATGATAGTTATGATTCCAGCTGTAAAGGCATACTTTAATCTAGATCTTACAACACCTGGAACGTCAACTCCCTGTGATGTAGCAGAACAAATAGTAGTGTCCGATACAGGAGCCAGATTATCTCCAAAAGCCGCGCCGGATATTATAGCACCGGCTAAAAGACCCGGATGCGCCCCGAGAGAAATCCCTGCCGGATATAGAACTCCCATCCCTGCAGCAATAGTACCAAAACCGGTACCAGATGCAGTGGCAAAAACAGCGGATGCTATAAATGTAACAACCGTGAACCAAGTACTGTTGACCCCCATACCGGCCGCTATTCCCGCAACACCTGAAGCTAAACCCGATTGTCTCAGTATTCTTGAAAATACACCGGCAAATAGCCAGCAAACAACTGGAATAATAGCTTCCTTACTTGACATACCTTCAATTATGGCATCTGCATATTTCCTTTTATCTTTTGCGAAAAAAAATGCAACAACTATAGCCATAAATGCCGGTATCCACAATGCACCATCTGAAATTGATGCAAAATGAAATGTAGTAGTAATTATTAATACCAAAAATACCACAAAAGGCAAAAACGACATCCACTCGCCACCATAAAACTCAAGTTTGTTTTCTTTTAACTCCATTAAAAATACCTCCGTTAAAATTTATTTAGTTCAATTTGCTGATATCGCAATTTTCATGCCATAAATTTTACATGAATTGTATTATAATTATGTTGAAATTACCAATAAAAAAAATAAGTACTAGGAAATAATTTTCCGGATAGAAAATTATTTCCTAGTACTTATTTTCCTATTGCTTAAATATTACTTTAATTTGTACTCAGAAATTTTGTTAAATAATTGACGTCTGCTTATACCCATTAAATCAGCAGCATGAGTTATATTGTTATTACATATTTTCAAAACATTATTTATATATTTTATTTCAAAGTCTTTTCTGGCTTCTTTGTAAGTAACAATTTCTTCCTTAATAATTGTATTATCCAATGTATTTTTCTCGTTGTCGATCTTTCTTCTTAATACTCCATCGTTCGATAAAACAACCATTCGTTCAATCATATTTTTAAGTTCTCTGATATTTCCCGGATAGTTGTAGTTTAATAAATATGTTTTTGTTTCATCTTCAATTGTTTTTATTCCTCTGCTCATTTCCTTGTTGAACATGTTAATAAAAAAATATATGAGTTCTTCTAAATCTTCTTTTCTTTGTCTTAAAGAAGGTACCTTGATTTCGATCGTATTTATGCGATAGAGTAAATCCTCACGAAAAGTACCGTCGCAAACCGCATTATTTAAATTTTTGTTTGTTGCAGATACTAATCTAAAATCAACATCAATAATTTTGTTAGAACCAATCCGTTCAATTTTTTTTGTTTCAAGTACTCTCAGAAGTTTTATCTGCGTACTAAGCTCCATATCTCCGATTTCATCCAGGAATATTGTACCTCCGCTTGATTCTTCAAGGCGCCCAATCCTTTTTGATGTTGCACCGGTAAACGAACCCTTTTCGTGACCAAATAGCTCTGATTCAATTAAATTATGTGAATAGTATTGACAATTGACGGGAATAAATGGCATATTAAATCTGTTGCTTTTTTCATGAATTAACTGAGCAATAATTTCTTTTCCAACACCGGACTCTCCTGTAATAAGTATGTTGGCGTTACTGTTTGCCACTCTGTCAACCAGCTCAAACACATTTTGCATAATTCTGTTTTTACTTGTATAGAGATGTTTGCTTTTTTCATTATATTTATTAATTTTATTGGTATTCTGCAGTGAAAATATTTTTCTGACCTTTTCTATTTCGATAATAAGTTCCTCTGGATTATGGCTTTTAATGAAATATCCAAAAGCACCTATTTTCATAGCTTGAACTGCTGTTTCTATGCTGCCGTATCCGGTTACCATAATTACTTCTATGCTTTTATCATATAATTTTTTAATCTCTTTTAAAAAATCAATGCCATTAATTCCGGGCATCATAATATCACTGATAATCAGAGGATAATATTCTTTATCTAATATTTCCAATGCTTGTTTTGCTGAGGATGATGTCACAATATTATAACCCTTCTTTGAAAGAAGCATTTTATATGTTTCCCTGTAATCTCCGTCATCATCTACAATTAAAATTTTGAATAATCCTGTCATAAATCTTATCCTTTCCTTGGTATTGTTACGGTAAATTTAGTTCCAACACCTAAGTCGCTTTGAACTTCAATCTTACCACCAAGTTTTTCAACCTCTGAGTACACAATAAACAAACCCAGGCCTGTACCCCTACCCAACTCTTTAGTAGTAAAAAAAGGATTGAAAATTTTTTCAATATTCTTCTTATCAATACCGCGCCCATTATCTTCAAAAGATAAAATTATTTCTTCATTTTCCAAAATTGCACTAATTTTAAGTATTCCATTATCATTCATTGAATCTATAGCATTAGATGTAATATTCAAAATTATATGCTTTAAGCTCTCCATATTTAAACTGATTTTTTCATTTTTTTCACAGGACAAAACAACATTTATTTTTTTCTTCTTAATCAGATCTTCCTGCAGCACCATTATACCTGATATCATATCATATAAAACAATTATTTCGTTATTATCACTGGAAATTCTTGAAAAATTTAAGATATTATCTATAATGCTGCTTGCACGGCTTACACCTGTATCAATGTAATCTAATGACTTTTTCATTTGTTCGTCTATCTTATCACAAATACGTAAAAGATAACTTTGAGTACGAATAATTCCTAATGGATTCCTAATTTCGTGTGCCATACCTGCAGCCAATTGACCCACTGCAATCATTTTATTTGCCTGTAAAATCTTATTCTTATTTATTTTCTCTATTGTAATATTTTTAAGAGAAATAAGAACTGTGTTTTCTGCTCCTTTCAAGGGATATGATATCATTTCAAATATTTCATTGCCCACCAGTTTTTCTCGTTGTATATTTTTCTGTAATATTAAAGTTTCATCTATTTGACATTCTGAACAGTTAACACAAAAATTTTTTAAATATTTATCACAGGTTTGTCCTATCATAGAATCACTTTGAATAGATAGATAATCAGCTAATCCCTTATTACCATTTATAATTTTCTTATTTAGTCCAACAACCAGCATGTATTCAGATATTCCATCAAAAATAATTTGCAGTTCATTTTTACTGTGCTCTAATTCTTTCGTTCTTATTTTAACTTGTTTTTTCAGAGATAAGTTATTTAAGGAAATAAAAATCAATACAATTCCCAGTAAAAAGGCCGGAACTATAATAATACTGATTATATCATTTTTAGTTGAATTGGTTATTAAAGGTGTAGATATTCCAAACCATTTTTGCTGAATTTTCTCTAACTGACCCCTTTTATTAATTTGTTTAATTGCTTTATTCAAAATAGGAACTAATTCGGGCTTTAACTTAGAAACTGCAAAAACAACTTCTTCTTCATACAATATATAATTATATAAATTTAAACTCTGCAAATTTTCATTAGTGTTAAGTAAATATGTGATAACAGGCTCATCTCCAATTACAGCCTCTACACTTCCATCAATTAACAAATTCAATCCTTCATTTATATTATTTACATATACCAAAGTAGCATCGGGATAATGCTGTTCCAGATAATTATTTGCATAATCTCCTTTTTCCGTAGCTATAATCATGTGATTTATTTGCTTTAAGTCAAAATCTTGCCCATTTTTTACCACTAAAACAGACCTTAAATTGTATATTGGGTTTGTAAATAAATAATGCTTACTTCTCTCCTCATTGACAAACATGTCACATATCTGTGTTTCGCCATTACTTAACGATTCTAATGCTTTATCCCATCTCATCGGCACAGTCTGCATCTCCACCCCAAGTTCCAGTGATATCTGGTTAATGTAATCTATTACTACGCCTTTGTATTGATTATCTTTTTTATCCACAAAACGCAAAGGCGGGGCATTATTATTTGCAGCATAAATAATTTCATCTTGTTCTTCTAACCACTGGATTTCCTTATCTGTTAAAAATTCAGACCTATTAAGTTTATACGCATAAATTGAAATTATTGATATTATAATTAATGATAAAACAATTAATTTAGGTCTTGACTTCATTTTTATATGCCCCTGATATTGGTACGGATTATTCAAATATATTTAAAATTCTGTCACCTACAATGTCCATATTAATATATTCTTCGTATTTTTTAGGTATTGTTACTACATTTGGATTTCCATCACTTACAAATTTTTCTCTTTTATTATCTTCGAATTGCTTAAAATAATCATAAATACCACAATTATCTACATTTGTTTCACTCCCTGTAACACGGTATAAGCTAGTAAAATCCGTGCATGTGTCAAATGGTGAATATGCAGGCCTCCAACCGACATCGACTACTGCAATATTTTTATAACTTTTCCCTTCATATGAGCCATTTAATATATATTCAGCATATTCATCCTTTGGATTGCTGCCGTGAGGCAGAGCCAATGTTTCCACATCATAATCAGGTACATACTGATGAATAATGTTGCTAATGGATCCAATTTCAGATTGAATTTCTTCACCATTTAAATTTGCAATTTCATCATGGGTATAAGTATGATTTCCTATATCATATCCATTGTCTATCAGCCAATTTAATTTATAATCGATATATTCTTTCTGACCAAAAGGATTTGAATTTAGAAAGAAGCTTGCTGTAACATTAAAGTCCGGATATTTTTCCTTAAATTCTTCCAATATTCCAACTACACAGTCAGGATCAATTACATATTCGCCATCCTTCTCAGTTATATCAAAATTGTTTTGTCTTCCATCATCAAAGGTTAATACGATAGGCGTATATCCTGCAGGTGTATTAATTATTCCTTTTGCATAATCATTTAAACTAATCATTCTATATCCATGCTGATACATATATTCTAAATCTTTTCTGAAGTTTTCAGGTGTTCTTTGCCAGTCTCCTTCTTCTTCTCCTATTCCATGATACATAACAATCATGATTTCACCTATTTCATTTGGGTTTAAAGACATATCTATAGACGCAACAGGATCGACATCTGTTGGCTCCTGATTTTCTTCATCTACAACGTTACTATCTGTATTTCCGTTTGACGAATCTTCCGGAATCTCTGCTTGTACATCGTTAGTGTCCGATGTTGCAGGGTCATTATTATTTGAACAGCCGGATAATATTGCCGCCGTTAATAAGAGCATCACAATAATTTTATTTTTCATGTTCATATTCTCCTCGTATAAGTTATTTTATGTCTCTTCCATTATATAATACTTTTACAAAAAAATCTATGAAATAAAAATTTACCAGAAAAATGTATTGTTAATAATTTATTATTTGATATAATAATGTATATATACTTAACTGGAGGTTTCAAATGGAAAGTGGTAATAAAATTGCACAGGACAAATTAAAGCTTTTATATATCTTAAATTACATAAATATTCCGCTGACTAACATAGAAATTACCAATCATATTTTAGAAAGCAACTATATGGATTATTTTTCTCTCCAACAACTATTAGCCGATTTATGCGATGCTAAATTTGTTAAACTGAATTCAAAAAATGGAAATGAATATTATTCAATTTCGGAAGCAGGTATGGCCGCTCTGGAAATGTTTGGAGAAAAGCTTCCGGATTATTTTACAAATGAAGTTGCAACAAATTTTTCTTTTTTAAAAAAGGAACTGAAAAAGCAAAGAGAATTGCTTGGACATTATTACAAAAAAAACGATGAATTCATTGTTTCTCTTCAGGTAATGGAAAATGAATCCGTTATTTTTAATCTCAGCATCAATGTACCAACTGAAATTTTAGCAAAAAACATATGCAAAAAATGGGATTCAAATCCTGAAGAAATTTTCGGCAATATCATAAAGACATTAACCTCTGAATTAAATTGATTTATTTATAACCTTTATACATGCAGGTGAAAATTCTAGATTTATATTTTTAATTATAGAAAAGGTAGCTATGTCAATGATGCTTATTTGATTTTTCTTTGAATTTGTGACATATATATTGTTTTCCCCAAAAGATAAGCTTTCTGGATATCCTCCAATAAATATGCGTTTCAGTACATTTCTTTTTTTTATATCTACTATATAGAGACTTTTATCATCAATATTTATTATATATAATAAATTATTTACAACATCAAGATCCATATCTGATGCTAAACCCTTTATTTTTATTACATCTTCTATTTTTCCGGTTTCTATGTTAATGAAATTTATTTTTGTATAGATGTTCCCATTAGCATAATAAGTCATAGCAATCATATCACTATTATTAACGAAAAAATGCATCGGTTTTCCATCAGTATCAAAATATTTTTTAATGCCGTTTTGCAAATCATATTCAAGAATTTGATTTTCCTCATAACAGGATGTATACAAACAATTGTTTTGTTTGCAAAATTTTATATCATGAGGTTTTATACCTGCTGGAATTGAACCTGTCAATGTAAAACTTTCAAGATCAATAACAGAAATATTATCTGATTCGAAATTAGTTACATAAATATTTTCATCGTTCAGGCATAAATGCCTTGGATCTCTACCGACAGTTGTTTCTCCATACTGATTTAGATTGAAATCAAACTTACAAACCCTACAATTATACGAATCTACCAAATATACAATATTTTCTTCGCACAATATGCTGTATGTAGCAATTCGCTCTATATCAGTAAAGTTAAATACTTTTTTACAAACATAATTATATTCATCTGTTAATTCTAATATCATTATCATGTATCTATTTTTACTATACCCTGTAATTATAACACTATCCATACAATTCATAGCAATCACCTCCATATAGTCTATGTTAAACTTCGAAAGAAGTGATTTAGCATTGCAAAAAAATGTTTTAATATTATTTTAAAGGGTATCATATTAGTAAATTAAAAATAAGAGGAGACTGGATTATGATAAATGAAAAGGTATCAAATTTATTAAATGAACAAATCAATAAAGAATTTTATTCGGCATATTTATATTTAGATATGTCAAATTACTACTTAAATGAGGGATTAGATGGTTTTGGAAATTGGTTTAATGTGCAGGCTCAAGAGGAAAGGGACCATGCAATGCTTTTTATGCGATACTTGCAAAACAATTCTGTTAATGTCACATTATCTGAAATAAGATCACCAAATATATCTTTTATTAACTATCGAACGCCTTTAGATGAAGCATTAAAGCATGAACAGTATGTCACAGCATCTATTCATAATATTTACTATGAAGCATTTAAAATTAAAGATTTTAGAACCATGCAGTTTTTAGACTGGTTTATTAAAGAACAGGGCGAGGAGGAAAAAAGTTCTGAAGATTTAATTAAAAAATATGAATTGTACGGTTCGGATGCAAAAGGTCTTTATCTGTTAGATTCTGAATTAGGAACAAGGGTATATACTGCACCATCGCTTGTTCTTTAACAAGTTTATATATTAATAAAACACGATAGATAGGTTGATTTATTATCTACTGTGTTTTATTTTTTATCTACAACGAGGACTCATCACAGTTCTTTGAGAATATGGAATAACGAATTCTGGTATACCGCTTGGATATGGTGTCATAGTGTTTATTGTAATGTGAATTTTACAGTAACAAAACAAAGCACACAACTAAAATTAATTTAATTATGTGCTTTACTCTCATATTCTTTTATTTTAAATAGCTTAATTTGTCATTCAAAATTCTAAGGGCATCTTCATATCCTTTGTCTATCATCCATCTGATTCTCTCAGAATTGGCTTTTAATGTATTGCTTAGAAATTCATCCGGCGCTATATCAATGATATTAATATCATTATAATTACTAAAGTCGTACGCTTCTCTCCTTAACCTAACTGTTATTATTGTTTTATAACCATTATCCGTAAGCATATTAACAGGTAAACGATTATATATACTTCCATCTAAATAATACTTTCCATTAATCTCTCTGGGAGAAAATACAGGAAGACAGCAGCTTGCAAAAATATACTCATGAAGCATTCCCTCAGGTATCTCATCTATAAATAAATTTAAAAGCTTTTTATCTGTTAGGCAGTATGTTGAAAGTCCAAAATTTATCTTAGATTTTCTAACCTCATTTTCATCTATATGTTCCTTATATAATTTAACTATTTTATCTGTTTCAATACCCTTACTTCCAAGATATTGTTTTTCAAATTCCATTATATTATCTTTTATTTCATCGAAATCAAGAATTTTAACCATTGAAGATTTTTCATTGCCTATATCAAATGAAAAATTCATATCTTTCCAAAGAGCTGAATATTTCTCATATTCTTTCAGCGCATAAGCTACTGCATTTAATGCACCTATCGATGTTCCCACTACACAATCATATTCTATATTTAATTCTTGTATAGCTCTCAATACACCTAATTGATAGGCTCCTTTTGCACCTCCGCCTTCTAATGCAATTCCAATCTTCTTTGTACTTATCATATGTTTTCTCCTTTGTTTTTCTAACTATTATTTCTTTAACATACTTCCTCGGTAGGAATGCATACTTTAGTGCCTATTATTAGAAAATTAGCAGGTCTCAAATTTGGATTTGCAATAAGTAATTCTGAAGCTGAGACATCATATGCTTCTGCTACGCTAGCTAAGCTGTCACCTGATTTTATAACATATTCTCTGCTATTAGGGCATTCACATTCCTGGTATATCGTAGGAGGTATACATAACTTAGTATCTGGTACTAAAATGTTTGGATTGAAATTTGGATTTGCATCAATTAACTCATTTATACTTATATTATACCTTATAAGAATTTGGCTCAACGTAGTGCCTGCCTCAATTGTATAAACCGATCCAAATGGACAAAATGATGGTATTTCAGGAATACATATTTCTTGACCAACCTTTAAGTCATAAGGATTTGCATTTGGGTTAGCTTCTATTATAGAATTAAGAGGTATTTGATATATTTGTGCAATTTTGTAAAGACTATCCCCTTCTTTAATTATATAATAAGCTCCATTAATACACGTTGGTCTTTCAGGTACTTTAGGTACACATAACTGCATGCCTTCCGTTAGACTCCTTAACCTTAAAGTAGGATTGAGATCTAAAAGACCAATTAAATTAATTCCAAATGTTCTTGCTATTGAGTTCAGAGTATCACCTGGCTGCACAGTATAGAGCATTGTATAAGTTTCTGGACACGTATATGGAAAATTAATCATTTAATCACCTCATATTAAATTTATTAGTTCATAATATTCATGAGGTAGTGAATGTTTCCTATTTTTTAAACTTATCTCTTTCCATGACAGCTAACTTATCACATCGTTCATTGTATTCATGTCCATTGTGACCTAAAATATGCACAAATGTAACTTTATGTTTATTTACAGATTTTAACAATCTCTGCCATAAATCCTTGTTTAATACAGGTTTACCATCTGATTTTTTCCAATTTTTTTTCTGCCATGAATCAATCCATTTTTTGTTAAATGCGTCAACCACATATTTAGAATCAGAAATTATCGTAACATCACATGGTTCCTTCAGCGCTTCTAAACCTTTTATAACCCCCATAAGTTCCATTCGATTGTTGGTAGTATCTTTTTCTCCATCACTTAGCACAAGTTCCGTACCATTAAATTCTAAAATGACTCCGTATCCACCCGGCCCCGGATTACCGCTACAAGCTCCATCCGAATATATATTAACCTTCTTCATATGCTTCCGCCTTTTATTTTATTAACATAACTCTTAATATTCCAGGGAAATCTTCCATTTCACTCAATTGTTCTTCAGTAAATTCTCCCTTTACATCAATTATATTGCAAGCATAATTGCCTTGACTTTTATTCACCATTCCTATTATGTTTATATTATATTTAGCTAATACCGATGTCAATGTACTTATCATATTTGGTATATTTTTATTAAGCACTACAATTCTTTTAGTATCAGGGTATCTGTCCATAGAGCATTCCGGGAAATTAACTGAGTTACGTATATTTCCATGTTCCAGATATTCTGTTAACTGACTGACTGCCATCTCAGCACAATTGTTTTCTGCTTCCGGTGTTGAGCCTCCTAAATGTGGAATACAAACTACATTCTTAGCTCCAATTAATTTTTCATTAGGTAAATCTGAAATGAAATATGACACTTTTCCTGATTCTAAAGCTTCTAATATATCATCATCATTAACAAGCCCATCTCTTGCAATATTAAGTAACTTAACTCCGTCTTTCATCATTTTTATATTTTCTTTATTTATGTAATTTCTTGTTTCTTCATTTAATGGAACATGTATTGTTATGTAATCAGCTCTTTTATACAATTCATCTAAACTATCAGAATATTGAACATCCCAAGACAATGACAACGCATTTTTAACTGAAATATATGGGTCGTATCCGATTACTTCCATTCCAAGTTTTATACCAAGATTTGCAACCAAATGTCCAACATTGCCAAGTCCTATAACGCCTAGTGTTTTCCCTTTTATTTCCGGACCAACAAACTGAGACTTACCATTTTCTACTGTCACAGCAACATTTTCCTTCAAATTGTTTGTCCATTTAATGCTATCAACAATTTTTCTGGAACTCATCAACAAACCTAAAAATGTCAATTCACAAACAGCATTGGCATTCGCACCGGGAGAATTAAAAACTACAATTCCCTCTTCTGCACATCTTTCTATAGGTATGTTGTTTACTCCTGCACCGGACCTCGCAATAGCCTTCAATTTTCTTGAGAATTTCATATCGTGTATGTCCATACTTCTCATAATGATTCCATCAACTTCACTTGTTTCTTCGTTAATTAAAATATATTTATCTTCCGAAAGCATATTTTGACTTTCTTTTGGAATTTTATTAAATAGAGCAACCTTATACATTTGAAACCTCCTACTTGTAATTTTAAAATCTAGTATACAACTGTTAGTTAATAAAATCAAGGATTAATTCAAAAAGAATATCTATTTAATAAAAACCAAATATAATGACCAGATGCATTAGATGTACTAATTGTATCTGGTCATTAACTTAAGTACAAATCAGTATGCTACACTATCTGTTGCAGCATCCTCCGCCAAAAAAGTTGTTTCCGAATCCACCACAGAAGAAGCAGAATAGAATTATAAGTATTATTATCCATTCCCAATTCCATCCATAATTATCGCAACCACATCCACAATCTCCTATACAAGCACCTTTTATATCTGACATATATATCACCTCTTTTATTTTATTCTATAATATATGCCATCAAATAAATAATGTGATTATAGTTCTAAAGAATTTCTAAAGTAGACAGTACTTTTTGTATTAATCCTTCAATGTCAAGATTATTTTCCGAATTTTGTATAGCCTGAAGTTTTGGCTTTATTAGCGGATGATTCGGAGCAAACACAGAGCAGCAATCATCATAGGGAAGAATCGAAGTCTCATAAGTACCAATATTTCTGGCTATTTCCATTATTTCAGTTTTATCAAGCCCTATAACAGGTTTAAGAATAGGCATATCTATTGAATTTTCTATTACCTTCATCGATGCCATTGTCTGACTTGCAACTTGACCTAAGCTTTCACCTGTTATTAACATGTCTATCCCTTTTTCATTTGCAAGTCGTTCTGCTATACGCATCATAAACCTTCTGGCTAATATTGTTGTTTCATCCTCCCGACAATGCTCTTTGATAGCCTTATGTATTTCGAGTATATTAACACTGTACAATTTAATCTTTCCGCAGTATTCTTCCAATAATTCAGCTAAATGCTTAACCTTTTCGTTTGCTCTCTCACTTGTAAAGGGATATGTGTGAAAATACAAAGCATCTATTTCCACTCCTCTCTTAGCCATCATATATCCGGCCACCGGACTGTCAATACCTCCTGACAGCAATAATAATGCACGTCCGCTTGTTCCAACAGGAAGCCCTCCGACAGTTTTAATTTTTTCAGATGAAATATAAGAATTATTCTTTATATCAATATATATGTGCATATCTGGATTGTGAACGTCTACACTTAATTCTTTAAACTCATCTAATATTTCCTCACCCATCATAGCACTAAAATCCATTGACTTTATAGGGAATGTTTTATCACTTCTATGTGTATCTACTTTAAAAGTTTTTATTTTTTGTTTTTTTAACAGATAATTAACCAATTCTTTTGTCTTTGATTTTATAATTTCCACATCTTTTTCAACTTTTACAGATGGACTTATCAAAACAATTCCAAAAATCTTTTTAACCTTATTTATTATTTCGTCCATATCACTTTCATTTTTAGTTTCAATAAAGACTTTACCTTGATCTTTATAGACCTTAACATCACGAAATTCTCTCAATGATGACCTTATTTGCTCAACTACTTTCCTTTCGAAAGTATTTCTATTTTTCCCTTTTAAAAATATTTCTCCAAAACTAACTGCTAGTAAATTATACATAAATCTTATCCCTTCATTTTCTATTTTTTTACTTCATTATTGCTCTTATTTGATTTACAGATTGTTTAATATTATCAATAACATATTCTATTTCATCAAAATTATTAAAATACCCAAAGCTAATTCTAATAGTTCCATCTACATATTCTTTTTCTAAACCTATCGCCTTTAAAATTCTATTATCACTTTTCACTTTTGATGAACATGCTGAACCGGTTGAAACATATATACCCTTATCTTCTAAATAGTGTACTAAAACCTCTCCCCTGACGTTTTTAAATGACACATTTAATATATGAGGTGCTCCCTCTCTGCTTAAGTCACTATTGATTTTTATATCATCAATTTCTTGATTTAACCTTATTCCATATTCTTTCTTTAAGTCATATAATTTATCTGTTTCAAATTTAAAATCATGACTTATAAGTTCGCATGCTTTTCCGAAGCCAACTATTCCTGCAGTATTTTCAGTGCCGGGTCTTAATCCATTTTCCTGATTTCCGCCAAAACAGATTGGGTTGATTTTATATCCGGACCTAATGTACAATCCCCCGACTCCTTTTGGCCCATGAATTTTATGACTGCTAAAAGAAATGGTGTCAACTAAGGTCTTGTTAGTATCAATTTTAATTTTACCGAAGGCTTGTATAGCATCAACATGTATTTTTGTTCTCTTATTTTTATTTTTTACTGTTTCTACAATTTTATCTATATCCTGAACAACACCCAATTCATTATTAACAAGCATGATTGAAACCAAAATTGTGTTATCATCAATATTTTCTTTTAATTCAGAAATATGAATTTTACCGCTGCTATCAGTATTTAAATATCTTACCTCCAAATTTTTCTCAAAATGTTTAATAGTATTATATACAGATGGATGTTCAATTCTAGTTGTTATAATATTATACTTTGTTTTTAAATTAGATGCATTATACAAATTTAATAAATTGCCCAATACAGCTATGTTATTACTTTCCGTTCCTCCTCCTGTAAAATAGACTTCCCCTGATTTGGCATTAATGACTTTGGCCGCAGATTTTCTGGCATTTTCAATTTTTCGTTCAATTTGAAGACCTTTTCTATGGAGAGATGATGGATTCCCATAATAATTTTCATATACATCTTTTATTTCTTCAAATACTTCAGTTCGAATTTTTGTTGTTGCACTATTGTCTAAATAAATTTCCATATTGACCTCTTTTTTTATTTTATTAAGCCTCTTTTTTTCAAAACTATTTTGTACTTTAATACATTTTAATATTTATAACTAATTTCGACAAAAAAAGCTTGCATATATTGTTTATTTTTGCTATAATGAACTTGGTTATCCCCCCCGATAGCCAAAATATATTCCCAATACCCCTTTTATGCATATTAATGCTTCACAAAAATGGCCCCGTGGCCATTTTTGTGTTATATGGAAATTTATTTGTTACTATTCATTTTTGTATTTACTTCATTTAAATACAAATCCGATACTCTTAACACAATCTCATTAAGGGATGAATTATACAAAATATCATCAATCTTTTTAATCGGCAAAACATTAATAGATGTACCTGTTATAAATGCTGCATCAAATGATTTCAGTTCATCAACAGAAATATTTCTTTTGTTGACATTAATTCCATTTCTATTACAAATATCAATTACTTTTTCTCTTGTAACTCCTAAAAGCACTGAACTGTCTTTAGATGTAATAAGCTCATTTTCTTTAACAAAAAACACATTTGATTTACTTCCCTCACTGACAGTATCATCATCATTTATCAAAATAGCCTCAAAAGCTTTTTTTTCAGATAAAATCTTGTCTATACTGTCTCTTAAGTTTGATTCAAATAACTTTATATTTGGATCCCTTCTGTGTTTCTTCACCATGACAACATCTATTCCGCTTTTGTATAAATCAGGAGACGGATAGGTGCTTTTTACAAAATACATTAAAAAAACCGGCTCATTTATAATAAAAAAGGATACTCTTATATTGCAATTTTCAAAATTATTTTCTTTTATCAATATTTCAATATAACTCTTATAATCATCAAATTCTATTTTACTATTGAGACCACTTAGCTCTATACTGTTCACCATTCTATTAAAATGCTCTTCTAAAAATATTGGTTTTTTTTCTATAACTCTAATAACCTCATATATTTTATAATTGTCTTGTTCCAAAAGGCTTTTTAATTGATTTTTTGTTATTATTTCACCATTTTTTACATTTTTCTCTGATATTATATCAATTGTCAATTTAACACCTTCTCCTTCCAAAATAAATTATTTTCTTTTCTAAATTCTTCTAGACCATATACTTTTTTATGGTTATTCCAATGTTTAGGGAACAATTTAATATATGAATACTGACACAATCTTGAATCTATGAGCAATATCATTCCCACGTCCTTTTCTGTACGTATAACTCGTCCGGAAGACTGCAATATTTTATTAAATCCGGGATATTTATATGCAAATTCATAACCCATATTAAATTTTTCGGAAAAAAAATCTTTAATTATATTTCTTTCAAATGAAATTTGAGGTATCCCTGTACCTATTATAACTGCACCAATTAATTTTTCAAGGGGGAGATCAATACCTTCTGAAAAAATACCACCAACTACAGTAAAAAGTATTATATTATTACAATTGTGAAATTTATTCACTATATCATTTTGTTCGTCTTCATTAATTGCCTGATTGTGTATAACAATATTATCCTGCGAATAAATATCTTTATACTCCATTAAAACTTTATCCATAAATTTATATGAAGGAAAAAATACCATATAATTTCCCTCATTTTCAGAAACAGCCGAATGTATATAATCACACACTTTTTTTATATTCAAGTCTCTGACTGAATATTTCATAGATAAATCTGCTGTTATCATGATTTTTAAATTGGTTTCGTCAAAAGGAGATTTTATCTTGAGTGAATAATCTGTATCATCCCCACCAAGTAAATATTTAAAATACTTAAGCGGCGTCAGTGTGGCTGAAAAAAAAATGGATGAACAAGCGTTTTTTTCAGAATCTTTTAACACTTTCGACGGGTCAATCAAAAATATTTTAACAAGTGTTTTTTCACTATCAAACTCTGAATAATAGCAGAATCTTTCATCAAAAATTTCTGATATTTTTATAAAAAAACTGCTTTTAAAATACAGGTCCATCAATTCATCTGGAACGATATCAGATTTTATGTCGTTGATGTATAATTCACTTTCAACTACAAATTTTCTTAAAGCCTTAATAAGTTCTAAAGGCTCTTCTTCCATAATACTTGTAATTTCATCCATGTTTTTCTTTATATCTATAAATTTTTTGTTAACATTTCTTAATTCTTTATATATTTTTTTATTTATATCTTTCATTATTTTAGAAACATTCAAAAAATCCTCCTTTAAAAGTTCAGGGGAATACATACTTCTTGCCCTGTCCTCCAAATTATGAGCTTCATCTATTAACAATATATCATTGTTATTTTTTAAAACGTCTTCTCTTTGAAGCGATACTCTGGGGTCAAAATAGTAATTGTAATCACAAATTACAACATCTGACATATAGCTCAAATCTAAACTGTATTCAAATGGACATATTTCATTTTCTCTGCAAATTTTTTCTATATATTCCTTATCGAAAAGACAATCTTCCTTTACTGATTTCTTTAGAACATCGTTTATTTTATCATAATACCCTCTTGCATAGGGACAAAATTCCGGGTCACAATTACATTCTTCCATAAAACATATTTTTTCTTTTGCTGTAATTATAACAGTTCTTAAGTTCAAGCCACTATCAATCATAATTTTCATCGTATTGAAAGCAATAGTCTTTGTTGATGATTTAGCTGTCAAATAAAATATTTTTGAATTTTGCTTTATATTCATAGCTTTTATCGCAGGAAATAAAACTGAAATTGTCTTTCCAACACCTGTTGGTGCTTGAGCAAAAAGTTTTTTGCCTTCCTTTATTGTTCTAAATACTGCTACAGAAAAGTCCCTTTGTCCTTGCCTGTAATTTTCAAACGGAAATTCTAATTTATTTATTGTTTCTCTTCTACTCTTATGTAAATTTATAAGGGTTTCAGCCCACGATAAATATTTATCAATTAATTCATAAAAAAACAACTCTAATTCTTTAAGTGTATATCTATAGCTGAGACACTTTGTTTGTTTTGAATCTAAATTATAATACCTCAGCTGCATGCTAATATTATCTAAATTGTTTTGCAATCCGTAAATAAAAGCATAGCATTTAGCTTGTGCGCTATGCGCTAAATTATAATTTTCATTTATCATATCAAGATTGACATAGGTTGATTTTATTTCATCGATTGTGACATTATCGCAATCTATTATGATACCATCTGCACGACCTTCTATTGCAAAAGATATATTTTTATATTCAAATTCGTACTTCAGGAAGAATTCTTTATGATAATTTTCTTCCATTTGAGATTGTAACAATTTATGTGCTTTAATTCCATCCATAGCTCTTTCCGGTTTCATACTTATAAAATTCAAGTCTCCACCCTTATATATAAATTCAACTAATTCTCTCACTGACAATTTTATGTTTTCCATAGTCTTCACCTGACGCTAAATTTAAAAGCACTTTTAATAAAATAATAAAAAAATAAACACTAAACGGTACAGTGTTTATTATATCAAATTTTCAACTATTTTAAAATGTTTATTTTAAATATTGTACACATGTTACAGTGTTTCCATTTACATCTATCTTATCTGCAAGCCCCTCTACAAGCATAAGACCTCTTCCACTTTCAGAAAAATCGTATTCACCAAGTGGTTTATGATTGTACTTGACACCATTGCCTTCATCCGAAACTTTAATAATTAAACAAGAATTATTTACTAAGACATCAATAATTAAACTTTTATTTACATCATCAAGGTTTCCATGCTTAACACCATTGATTATTAATTCATTTAATATTAATTTAGTGTTAAAGAAATTACTTTCTGTTAAACAGTCCTGAATGTCTTGAAGAATATCCTCTACAACATTCTTTACTATATTAATGTCGCTTTGAACTTTCTTCTCTATTTTGTAATCCATAAAAGCACTCCTCCCAGCACATAATATACCCTCTAATTAATATTTTAAACAGTAATCATATACATAAACAAATAACATTTTGGTATTTTATATGAAATTTGTAAAAATTTGATATTTTATTTTATTTCTTTAGTTTCATCTTCTATTCCAAGAATTTTTTCAAATAAACACCAAATATCTTCTACCCCCTGCTTTGAAGTTGCAGAAAGAGGAAAAATCAATTTACTGTCTTCAATATTTAAAGTTTTTTTAATTGCTGATATGCATTTTATTTGTTGAGACCTGGAAAGTTTATCCGCTTTTGTTGCTATTACATATCCTGTATAATTGAAACTCCTGATCCATTCATACATTTGTTGGTCATTTAAACCCGGTTCATGTCTTATATCAACTAGTAATACAACTTCTTTCAGCTGATTTCTAACTTTGAGGAATGTTTCTATCATACCACCCCACTTATTTTTTTCTTGCTTGGATACTTTTGCATATCCATAACCGGGCAAATCAACAAAATTAAATTGATCATTTATATTGTAGAAATTTATCGTTTGAGTTTTTCCAGGTGACGAGCTGGTTCTTGCAAGATTTCTTCGGTTGAGCATTGCATTAATCATAGATGATTTACCAACGTTTGATTTTCCGGCAAAAGCAATTTCAGGCACAACGGTTTCAGGATATTGTTCTTTTTTTGCAGCAGTAATTAATAGTTCAGATTTTCTAATTATCATTTTTTCCCTTTCTTAAAACAATGGCATTACTAAAAGTTATTTAAATTTTTTAATAATCCTTTTTTCTTATATTATTTATAGTTAAAATATTTTCCTTGCAGATAATAAATATATCATATTTTATGCAAAAATTGTATGATATTCTCCATTTATTAGCTAAAATATTATATTTAAAATAATAATGACCAAAAAAGTAATTGTCACTTACATTCGATATTATAACTTACTTAACATGCTTTATTCAAGTACTATATTATATTATTTGTATTTTAACCGGTTTAAGTTATGTTAATTTTTTTAATTTACTTTGATAATCTTACATAGTTTAACTTCAGGATGTGGAAAATCCACATCTGAAGCCCCTATGTTCATCTTTATCTGAACATGTTCACTACAAAAGTTCCCACAAATTTATTATCCGTGGGAACAAAAGTGTACGTGCAAAAGCAATGATTTAAAAATTATATGTCAGTAACAACACTATTATTAGCTAGTGACTTCTCTATAGCTTTTATCATCCTAAGAACATAGACCACGTCACTCATCTTTATTATTTGGGGATTTTTATCTTGTATAACACATTCTGCAAAATATTCCAATTGCCTTTGATATGGATTGTATTGACTTACTTCAATTTTTTCTGGTTTTTTATCTTCCTTATATAAAATCAGCTCATTATATCTAATATTATCCGAGTTATCATCATACCTTGAAGTAGAATTGTATTCTAATGCTCCTAAGTTTCCAATAACTCTAACACAAGTAGTAAAAGGATATTCGCCTTTTATATCCATATTACATTCAACAGTTGCTGTAATTCCTCTCTTAAATATAATATTTGCAGTTATAGCATCATAGCAACCAATATTGCTTTTTATCCCTATAGCATATATAGATTTGACCTCACCAAACAAATAATATAAATAATCCAAATCATGTATATTAAGGTCATACAGCCCTCCCCCGGATTTGGAAGGATCCCTGAACCAATTTGAACGTTTGGGATAAGTTGACAATCTATTCATATATACATTTTGAATTTTACCTATCACTTTTTCATCTATCATATTTTTAATAGATACATATTCCGGCCAAAACCTAACAACTTGCAAGACCATCATCTTTATACCTGCATTTTCAGCTTCGTCCGATAACCTTTCAGCTGTTTCAAATGACAATGTAAATGGTTTTTCGCACATAATATGTTTTTTATATTTAATTGCCATTGACACTGCATATTCATGGAGATATGTAGGAAGACATATATCCACAATATCCACATCTTCCTTAAAAAGAACCTCTTCTAAATCAGTATAATCATTTACTGAAAAATCATCTGCAACTTTCTTAGTTTTTTCAGGATTTCTCCCTACTAATCCACACAGATTTAGAATTTTTGAGTTTTTAATTGCTTTTGCATGAGCTGTACACATTGCACCTGTACCTGCTATTAAAACATTCATTAGAAGTCCTCCAGTATATTATTATTTTGATATATTAGGCAGACTTGCCGCTGCAATAGATTGACCCACTCTTTTCATCTTTTCATCCGGAGTCACCAGCTCTATTTTATCGTAAAGTTCTCTAAATTCCTCTTTTAATACTTCATTAGCTTTTTTAATTAAAATGTCTCCACCTTTTCCAGATACTACTCTTCCCAGCAGCAGCACCTTATTTATATCATAGAAATCTGAATAGTACGCCAGGGAATATCCAAGATAAATTCCTATACTTTCATATATTTTCTTAGCTTTAGCATCATCTTTTTCTATTAACATTTGAACGACTTTTAACTTTTCTGCCGGAGATAAACTTTCATCTAAATTTATACCTGCATTTGGAGAAAGCTTAATTACTGCATCTTGAGAGAAATAGCTAACTCCCACACCCCTGTCCAATGACCATTCATCTATTATAGCATCTTCACTATAATCAACGGGCACAAATGCAAGTTCATTTAACCATCCTGTTATATTACCATTTTCATCTATATACCCCACTGCCTCACTTGTACCCATAGCAATGCCTAAAATACAATTTTCATTGAAGCTCATGGCACCCGCTAAAGCTGTAACATCTCCGTCATTAGCTACTTCAATAGGCACATCTCCAATATTTGCTGCTACATCATAAAAAATATTTTTAACCTTTTTTTCAAAATCTTCCTTTGAAACTACCCTAAAAAGCGATGCAGCTCTAACCTGATTATCTATGTATATTCCGGCTGCACTTATTCCAAGGGCATCAACTCTGGGCATTTTTTCAGCTGCTCTTTTGATTGAATCCAATATTCCCTGATAATGATATTCCGGGTCTTTAGTTATCTTAGGATGCCACACCACCTCTTCACTGTATATTGCTTCACCGTCTACTACAGCTGATACCTTTCTGTCACTTCCACCTGCATCAAAGCCAATTCTATATCCTTCAAAATTTCTGCCAATCTTTTTAAATTGTTCCTTTGAATCTGGAACATTATCGTAATCCGTAACTTCTATTTTAAATTTTCTTTCATAGACATCTGTCATGAATTCTACATCAAACTTTCTTTCTCCGCCTGTTGTATATGCTTTTTTTAAATAATCTCCAATATAATCAGGACCTGCAAATACAACTTTATATCCGCCTTTAACCCATATTAAAGATTTAACCAGGCGCTCTACATATTGAATATTGTCTTCGTTTTTATCTTCACTCTCCGGAAAAACTTGAAATTCTGTAGTAGAAACAAATCCTTTAGGTCCAACAATTGCAACCTTAACATCTACTTTTTTATCTACTGATTCAAGAGCGTTTCTGTATTCTTTATTTTGAAGAGCTATAGGCATAAAACCAGGGTCTAGTTCTGGTATAAATTTTGGCATACATTTAAAACTTTTCACAATATATTTCCTTTCCATATTAAAATTTAATACAATAATTACTTATACACTGCAGTTACACATTTTTTTGCACCTCAAAATTGAACTTCGTTAGCATCCTATCATCTTGCTGACAAAGCCCGCCTGCTGAGTTACTCTTCAGGCATCCAATCCTCACGCATGTATATTTTCTATTCTTTTTATTTTATTTATCTAAAGATTATCAATTATATCTCTAACCTTTTTAATTAAGTTGTAATCTGATCTTTCTACTATAAATTCACTTTGAAGAGTATTCATCCTCTTTATATTTTCTCTATATTCCATTTTACTGCCTACATCAACTTTTCCCGACATGTGATAATCACTGCATCCGGTTATTTCATATATCTTTTTTATATTATTTGCATTTACACCACATCCAGGCATAATTGTAATGTTTTTCCCAAAGTTTGCCTGCATTTTTGCTATATATTCTGCTCCCTCCAGTGCATTTGCCCTTTGACCTGATGTCAAAATTCTGCATATTCCCATATCAATTAATTTTGAAATATCTGATAAGGGATCTCTTGCATCATCAAAAGCTCTGTGAAATACCACCTTAAGTGGTCTTGCAAACTTTACAAGTTCATTCATTCTATCTATATCAATTCTTCCATCACTCAGCAGAATCCCGGCAACAATTCCATCAAATCCCATTTTCTTTGCAATTTCAATATCCTCTTTCATAGTTTGAAACTCATTGTCATCGTATAAAAAATCTCCTGAACGTGGTCTTATCATTACAACCACTTCAATACCCTTTATTTCCCTTGCCATTTTCATTAAGCCGTAGCTTGGAGTAAGTCCGCCTATATTAAGTGCCGAGCATAGTTCTATTCTATCAGCTCCTGAATCTTTAGCTGTCATCAAAGATGTATAAGAATCTACGCATACTTCTAATATCATAAATTTATCATTCCTTTTTACTTAAATTATCTAAAACATTGTACTGAAAATCACTGTCCAACGGAAATATTGGTCTTTTAACTTTTTTGTAGTTCAATGTTTTTAAATCTTCATTTGTATTACCTTTAGTAAGTGCCATTATGCTTCTTTTTGCAACCAAACTTTGTTCATGTGTGAGATATCCCAATTTACAAACTACTATTTCTGCATCTCTGGGATTAACTCCTAAATCTGTAAACATATCAGGATTTGTATATCCTACATGAACTTCTGCTAAAACTATATCTACCCCGCAGCTATTAAACAGAGCCAAATCTCCTTTAAGAGACCCTCCCCTGGACCAATTTTTAATATACGTTTTTACCGTCCCGGTTGCAGTAATAGGAGTTGAAGTAACGCAATCAAATTTTGCTCCAAAAGTTAATGTTATTTCTTCGCCAACTCTGCCTTCACATTGTTTGGTAGCTATAGGGTCGTAAATCCCGCCATATATTACAGGATGTTCAAGGTTATCTGTCCTGTCATCGTTCATTATCAATTTTAAAAATCCTGTTACATCAGAAGAGGCTCCTGCTGTTGGATTATCTCCGGAATCTGAAATATAAACAGGAAGTTTACCTTCTTTTACTGCTTCAAATGCAATGTCTAATGCTTTTTTTTCTTCGTATGTTTCTGTTTGAAAGCAAAAATCATCTTTTTTAGACCATATTGTTTTTGCAAGTTTTACAGCTTCTCTTTCAGCTAATTCATTATCCCCGTCTGATACTACATAAACTGCCACAGAGCTATCTTCGTTATCTGCCCATGGAAATCCCATCAAATATGAAGCTGCCATTATTCCTTCTTTTTTTTCACATTCTCTAAGTTCCTTTATAAGTCCCATCATAGGCTCAACAAAAGTAGATGATTGCTCTCCTGCAATTAAAATGGGAACCCTCACCCATGCTGATTTTGGTTTAGCTCCATTCTCAAGAACAGCTATTGTCATCTTTGCAGCATGTTCTCCTGTTTCAAAGCAATCTGTGTGGGGAGCACATTTGTATCCTACAAATGCATCACAATTGTCATGCATTCTTTTTGTCATAGTTGTATGCATATCAAGAGATGAAATAATCGGTATGTCAGGGAACATTTCTCTTAACTCTTCTAAAAAATACCCTTCTACTTCTCCTTGTTTTTTTACTCTCATAGAACCGTGAAGCGAAAGGGTTATTGCATCTATTGGTCCTTCTTCTAGAGCAGCTTTTGCTTTTTTTAAAATCTCATTTTTTATTTTTATGTAAAAATCATAATCAACCTCACCATTTGGAACAGCCCTGGCAAACACAGCCGGAATTACTTCATAACCTGCACCTTGTAAAGTTTTTATAATTCCTGTTACTGAATCATTTTCACGAAAATTATTGAAAATATCATCCCCATATATAACCTTGAAATCTTTATCTCCTGCTATTATTGGATTGAACGTATTAGATTCATGATGCATTGCTGCGACTAAAATTCTTTTCATTATATTGTCTCCTACTTATAAAGATTTTAAATGACATGCAACTTTATGACCGGGTTCTATTTCTGCAAGAAATGGCATTGTTTTAAAGCATTGATCCATTGCATACATACATCTTGTATTAAATGGACAGCCTATTGGCATGTCAATTGGACTGGGTATATCACCCTTTAAAATTATACGATTTCTCTTATGACTGGGATCTGCAACAGGTACAGCAGACAGCAGTGCCTGAGTATATGGATGCAGTGGATTTTTGTATAATATTTCTTTAGTAGTTATCTCCACTAAATGACCAAGATACATTACTCCGATTCTATCAGATATTATTTCTACTACACTTAAATCATGAGAAATAAATAAATATGTCAAATTAAATTCTCTTTGCAATCGCTTAAATATGTTAATAACTTGAGCTTGTATCGATACATCAAGGGCAGATACAGGTTCATCGGCAATTATAAGTCTGGGATTTACCGACAATGCACGAGCAATTCCTATTCTCTGCCTTTGTCCGCCGGAAAATTCATGGGCGTAGCCTTGAGCGTGTCTTTCATTAAGTCCAACGGTTTCTAAAAGTTCAATAACTTTATTGTATCTGTCCTTTTTAGACATATCCGAGTGTACTAGCATAGGTTCTGCTACTATATCTTTTATTTTCATTCTGGGGTTAAGACTGCCATAAGGGTCTTGAAAAACCATCTGCATCTTATTTCTAAGATGTCTTGTTTGAAAAGCAGTATAGTTTGTAATATTTTTATTTTCAAACCAAACCTCTCCTGAATCAACATTTAAAAGCTTGTTAATAACCCTCCCTAATGTACTTTTACCGCATCCGCTTTCTCCAACTATAGACAATGTTTCACCGCTTCTTATTTCAAGAGATACTCCATTAAGAGCATGCACATATTTATTACTCGAAAATAATTTTCTTGATGCCAGAAATGTTTTATATATATCCTTTAATTCAACAAGATTATTACTCATGTCTTTCACCTCGCTCATTAACAAGATGACATCTGCATTGTCTGTTTTCTCCTGCATATATGAGTTTAGGTTCTTCTATATGACATTTATCTATGGCTGAACTGCATCTGGGTGCAAATTTACAGCCTGGCGGCAGCTGTGATAAATCCGGAACTCTACCGCTTATATATGGCAGTTCATCTGAATTTCTCCCTATTTTAGGAACTGAAGCAATCAGACCTTCTGTATAGGGATGCAGCGGGTTTTTAAATAAAGAGTCAGCATCTGCCATCTCAACAATCCTGCCGCAATACATTACCATTACCCTATCACACATTTCGGCAACCACGCCTAAATCGTGAGTTATAAGTAGTACCCCAATTTTATTTTTTTCTTTTAATTCTAACATGAGCTCCATTACTTGTGCTTGTATAGTTACATCAAGAGCAGTTGTAGGTTCATCGGCAATTAATAATTTGGGATTACAAGACATTGCCATGGCTATCATTATCCTTTGAGACATACCACCTGACAACTGATGAGGATATCTGTTCATTATGTCTTCAGGAACAGGAATCCCTACTCGCTTAATCATATCTACAGCATGTTTTCTCGCCTGGTCATTATTATATTTTAAATGAAGCTTTGTACATTCCATTAGTTGTTCCCCGACCCTTAATACAGGGTTAAGTGATGACATAGGATCTTGAAAGATAATTGCAATATCTCTGCCTCTAATATTTCTTATCTCTCTTTTATCCATTTCCATTAAATTTCTACCCTCTAATAAAATCTCTCCCTCTGATATCTTTCCGTTTTCAGGAAGCAATCTGAGAATAGATAATGATGTAACTGATTTACCGCTGCCAGACTCTCCTACAAGCCCGACAACTTCTTCATTATTCACATAGAAAGAAACATCATTCACGGCTGTCAAGCTTCCACTGTCTGTATGGAATTCTGTTTTCAACTTTTTTATATCTAATAATTTATCTGGCACTATTAACTCTCCTTAATCTAATTTAGGGTCTAGTGTATCTCTAAGACCATCTCCCAACAAATTAAACGCCAATACGGTAAGAAATATCATTAATCCCGGATAAAACAGCATATGCGGCGCAACTCCAATATAATCTCTGCCTGTAGATAACATAGCACCCCAATCAGGATTTTTAGGACTTGCTCCAAATCCTAAAAAACTTAGAGAAGCAGCTGATATAATAGCAGTTCCCATTCTCATTGTATAAGAAACAATGAGAGAAGGTAAAGTTCCCGGAAAAATATGTTTAAATAACAGCCTCATGTCACTTACCCCAATGGATCTACTAGCCTCTATATATAATAATTCCTTTATTGATAATGTGGAACTTCTTATAATCCGTGTAAAAGTCGGTATTCCATAAATTGATATGGCTATAACTACATTAGTTAAACCTGGACCTATTATTGCAACTATTCCAATAGCTAGCAGTAAGCCTGGAAAGGAGAATAAAATATCACAGCTTCTCATTATTAAGCTTTCTAATAAGCCTCCGTAATAACCTGCGATAATTCCTAAAATCGAACCTATAATTGCACCAATTGTTACAGCCGTAATCGCAACAGATAATGAAATTCTTGTTCCTGTAATTATACGACTTAAAATGTCTCTTCCATATTCATCCGTTCCAAACAGATGTGCTGAATCCGGCTCACTTAATATATTATTATAATCAATTGCAGAAATGTCATATGGTGTAGGCTGAAAAACAGCCAATATTAACAAGAACACTAAAAAGACCAAAGATATTATTGCTGCCTTTTTTTTCAAAAATTTCCTCGAAAATTCTTGAAAAGGACTTTCTATTTTAAAATACTCATACTGTATTTCTTTCATAGTTATTTCCCCTTACTCATATCTAATTTTAGGATTGGCTATTCCATAAAGAACATCCACAATCAAATTTATTATAATGAATTGGAATGTGAAAATTAGCAATACAATCTGAATTACTGTATAATCTCTAAATAATATGGAATCTATAAGCAGTCTTCCAAGACCTGGTATTGCAAATACCGTTTCAACTAATACTGATCCTGCCAATAAAAAGCCAAACTGCAATCCTACTATAGTTATTACATCCACAAGTGAATTCCTAAGTGCATGTTTACTTATAACTATAAGCTCACGAAGTCCTTTTGCCCGTGATGTTCTGATATAATTTTCTTTTAATATTTCAATCATTGAGGATCTGGTATAACGGGCAATCATAGCTGTAATACCTGCACCCAGCGTAATAGAGGGTAAAATATAAGACGAAATAGTATCTACTCCTGTTGTAGGAAACCAGCCAAGTTTTACCGAAAAAATTTGCATGAGAATAAGTCCAAGCCAGAACAATGGAACAGATATACCTGATGTTGCCCCAACCATTACAATATAATCAACTAATTTACCTCTTTTAATGGCAGAGATTATACCCATACTTATTCCTGCAATAACAGACCATATTATTGAAAATACAGCAAGAATTAAAGTAGGCTTAATTCTTGGAATAATAACATCCCAAACAGGTAAATTTGACTTTATGGAAGTTCCCCAGTTGCCTGTAAATACACCAATCATAAAATTTTTATACTGAATGATATAAGGATCATTCAACCCTAGTTTTTCTCTCATCAATTCTATTTCTTCTAAAGTAGCTTTTTGTCCGGCTACAATCCTCGCCGGATCTCCAGGAATCAAATGAATAAACATAAATATTATTATTGATACCACCAGCATTATGGGAATTATATTTAATAGTCTTTTTAAAACATATTGCTTCACCTTTTACCCCACTCTCAAATAAAATTTAGATGGTAGCTAAATTTCTTTAACTACCATCCAGCTCACTAATTATTTAGTAGTCGATGCTTCAGTAGCTATTATTCCTCCACTCGGATCAACAAATATACCCTCTGTTGTAGCTCTCTTAGCTGATAGCAACACATCTGAACCCAGGAAAATCCATGGTGCATCATTCCAAATAAGTTCTTGCAAATCTGCATAAATTTCTGCTCTCTTTGACGGATCAACTTCAGTTGCTCCTGCATCCATAAGCTTATCTGCTTCATCATTCATATAATAAGATACATTAGGAGAAGTCGGAGGAATATTGGTGCTATGGAATAATCTAGTAGTTGCACCGTCAAAATCAAATGCTGACCAACTTACATACCACATATTAACTTTTGATTCTTCAGGTGTTTGTGGGCTGTATATAGCATCTGACAGTGTCCCTTCTTCCATTGGTACTACTTCTACATCTATACCTATTTCAGATAATTGCTGACTTATAAATTGCATACCTTTCATGTTTTCAGTATCATTTGGTGCCCATATGTCAGTTTTAAATCCATCAGGGTATCCTGCTTCTTTCATAAGTTCCTTGGCTTTTTCCACATTATATTCATACTCAGGTTGAGGAGACTGATATTCTATTGTAGAAGGAACATGAGATGTGAGTGGTACAGCATAGCCTGACTTAACAACCTTAGCATATGCATCCTTATCTATTGCATAATTCATAGCTTGCCTAACTTTTACATCAGAAAAAACGTCTTTCGTCATATTTATAAATGCAAACCTTGCAATAGTAGATTGACCTTCTATAATTTCTATATTATTATCACCTTCTACAGATTTAACTTGTTCCGTTGGCATTGGATAAATATAGTCTGCCTCTCCTGTTTGTAACATAGCTATTCTGGCACCGTTTTCAGTTACAGGTTTAAATGTAAGAGTATCAATTTTTGGTCCTTCCCTCCAATAATTTGGATTTGCTCTGACAACCATTTTATCTCCGGGGGTCCATTCTTCAAATGTATATGGACCTGTGCCCACCGGATTTGTAAGAATACCCTGTTCCCCATATTTTTCAAGTGCTGCAGGACTTATTATTGAAAGGGAAGCGATTCTATTGATCATAGGTGCAAACGGAGAATCTAATTTAACTAATAATGTATAGTCATCTAATACTTCCGTGCTGTTTACATATACAAAGTTTTTACGTCTTCTAAGATTTTTTTTCTCATCCAAAACCCTGTCAAAATTATACTTTACGGCTTCTGCATTTAACTGAGTTCCATCATGGAAGGTAACGCCTTCCCTTATTTTAAAGGTATACTCCAATCCATCTTCCGACACACTGTAATCTGTAGCTAGAGCAGGTTCTAACTCCATGTCTAGATTATAATCATAAAGTGATTCATACATTGTATCCGTAGCTGAACCTGACAATGTATCTGAAATATTATGTGGATCAAGTGAAATTATTTCAGCATTTACCGCTATTGTCATATTAACGTCTTCACCTTTTACTTCTGTGTTTTGTTGATTTGGTTCTGCCGCATCAGCTGCTGTTTCTTCCTGTTTGGTATCGTTTGTACTACATGCCACAAAACTAAATGTCATTAAGACAATCATAAATAAAACAACTATTTTCTTCATAAATCAACTTCCCCTCTGAATTATTTTTATTTAATAACATAGTGTTATTAAATTCATGATACTAATTTTACCATGATATTCTATTAATGTCAATGATAAATCCTTGGGGGTTCCATTCTAAAAGATAGAAAAATAAAGATAATTGTAATAAAAAAATATTCGACATTTTGACTTGTCGAATATTTTTACTACAATTTCAATTCTTTCCCGGCAACCATTCTGAAAGATATATTTATATTATCATCAAAGATTAGCAAATCTGCATCTTTTCCTATTTCAATGCTTCCTTTACAATAATCTAATCCGATAGCTTCAACCGGATTTAAACTGGCCATTCTAACTGCATCTTGAATCGGAATATTCAAAAAATGAACCATGTTATATACTGCTGTTCTCAGATTTAATGTTGAACCGGCCAAATTTCCATTTTCTAAGCGTGCAGCCCCTTGACTAACTATAACTTTTTGTCCGCCCAGTTCATATACCCCATCATCTAATCCTGCCGCCCTCATAGCATCAGAAACTAAAATTATTTTATCTGAACCCTTCATTTTTACAGCTATTTGTACAGAAGCATCATGCAGGTGAATTCTGTCATAGATAATCTCACAGTATACTCTTGAATCCAGTAATGATGCTCCTATTATTCCAGGTTCTCTATGACTGAATGCTCTCATGCCGTTATATAAATGTGTCGATACTGTCACCCCGTGATTTATACCGTTTTTAGCCTCATCATAAGTTGCATTGCTGTGAGCCATGGAAGCAGTAATATTATTGTTTTTAAGATATGATATGATTTCTGACGCACCCTTTTTCTCCGGTGCTATTGAAACCATTTTTAGTTTATCATTGTTTTGTTTTTTTATTTTTTTAATAAAGTTTAGTTCTGGTTCAATTATATATTGTTCAGGCTGAGCGCCTTTGTTTTGTTTTGAAAAAAAGGGCCCTTCTAAATGAATTCCTAATAGCTGTGAAGTATCAGTTTCATTTTTATATTCAGATATTACTTTTGCAGCATTAAATATATTGTCATATGATGATGTCAAAATAGTACCTAAATATGAGGTTACTCCATTTTTCAAATGATACTGACTTATCTTGTCTATTGCTTCATTTGTCGCATCCATAAAATCAAATCCCGAGTTACCGTGATTATGAATATCTACAAACCCAGGAGATAAATACTTTCCATTCCCATCAATAACTTTACTTATTAAATCAGCAGAAATACTTTTTTCTAAATCAATGTCTGTTATTTTACCTTTATCTACCCTCACTCCATAGCCATCTAAAATTTCATATGGCGTAATTAACCTTACATTTTTAATTAAAGTACTCAATATATCCCCTCTTTTTTAACTATTTTATTTCATAAATACCTTGAAGCATTTTTATCAACTATTACAGTAATATCATTATGAAGCTGTAATATCGATGCCGGTAATTGTGGTGTAATTTTACCATTCACCATTTTAGCCATTGCATCTGCTTTTGTTTCACCAACTGCAAGCATGACAATTTTTTTAGCAGAAAGAATTGTTTTTACCCCCATAGTAATGGCAGTTGTAGGTACATTTTCTATTTTTTCAAAAAATCTAGAATTAGACTTAACAGTTTTTTCTTTAAGTGTTACTTTATGCGTATAGGGTTCAAAATAATCCGCAGGTTCATTAAATCCTATATGACCATTTCGACCTATTCCAAGAAACAGTATGTCCATACCTACAGCTTTAATTTTATTTTCATAATCAATACATTCATTTAGTACATCTTTTGTAATACCATTTGGTGCATGTATATTTTCTTCCTTTATATCTGTGTATGAAAATAAATGCTTATTCATAAAATAATGATAACTATTTATATTTATTTTTGAAAGCCCTATATATTCATCTAAATTAAATGTTTTTATATTATTAAATGATATTTTACCTTTCTTATATTCATCAACAACAATATTATACATTCCAATAGGAGTTCCTCCGGTTGGAAGTCCTAGAACGGCGCTTTTCTTATTTCTTATAACATTTAACATATATTTAGCTGCTGATTTACTTACTTCGTCGTAATCCTTCTTAACTATTATTTTCATATATTAATCCTTCTCTTGATTGCTGTTTATGAAATCAACTAAATTTTCAAAACATTTTATTATTGCATTTGAAATGGCAATACAATTATTAACACTATGTTATAATATATAAAGCAAAATGTCAATATCAAATACTTTTATTGCTCATAAATGTTAATAGTTATATTCACACGTAATTGACTAACTAAACAAATTATTAAATATCAATCTTTGAGAATTTATAGCTCCTCCAATTATATAGGACTTTTCACCCATGGAGCTTAACTGAATATCTGCATCTATTTTAAATTTTCCATATTGAATAAAGTGCTGCGATGAAGAAATAATATCTAAAAATCCATTAAATTGATCGATAAATTTACCTCCTACTATTATAACGGCAGGATCATAAGCATTTATAATATTATTGAGAGCAATGGAAAAATACATACAAACATCATCCACTAATGAGATTGCCCATTTTTCCTGCATTTTATATTTTTGAACAATATCTTCTATGGATTTAATGCTATTATCCTTTTCCCGTGCTCTGTTTATGAATGATTTGATATTAAGTGCGGTATTTAAACATCCTCTTCTTCCGCATTCACACTGTAATCCATTGTAGTCTATGGTTATGTGACCTATCTCTCCTGCACTGTTATTAGCACCCCTGAGTATTTGACCACCTATCCATAATCCCACACCTATACCGTATCCAATATCCATATATGCTAAATTTATATCATTATATTTTCTATTATAGGATATTTCTCCTATTAATGCCGATTTAACATCATTGTCTACAATCGTGGTAATTCCAAATTTTTTTCTGGTATAATCACCTATTTTGGCATTTCTCCATTTTAGCTGGGCAGAAATAATTACTTCATTTTTTTTATTATCTACTACTCCCGAGCAAACTATAGAAATACACTTAATACTTTCTTGTATATCTCTGTGCTCTTTTATCATTTCCTTGTATCCTTCATAGGCTGCATCTATGTAGTCTTTCATTGTATTTATTTCATTAGAATTAATATTAGATTGAAGTATAATTATGTTATTTAAATCAACAACTGCAATTATAAGGGTATTTACATCTATGTATATAGTTAATGTATAAAGTGCACTGGGATTTATATGTAACAGTTTAGCAGGCCTGCCCCTTTTATTTAAAATTTCTCCGCCTTCATATATGAAGTTATTTTCTAACAACAAAGAAACAATTCTAGTTATACTCATACCGCTAAGACCCGACAAACCGGCTAATTCAATTCTTGTAATATCTTTATTATTCCTTATAGTATCAATAATCAAATTAATATTATCTATTTTTATATCAGATAGATTATTTATTTTTTTCATATTTTTCCCCTCGTTTTTATGATTTTGCTGGTTTTTTTGTGGAGCATGGCACATTTACTAAACATTTTCCACAAACGTCTACCAGTCCGAGGTCTGAATGATATCTGTCATTTTCTAAACACATTTCGTAGCATTTATATCTATTGAAAGATTCAATTTTTAATGCATCATTTACACATCTATCCACACATTTTTTACATATATTCATACTTTTATATAAACAATTTTCACCTTTTATTTTTGGTGTTGGGCTTATTTTTATATCCGTTACAAAACTACCAACTCTCCCGCAACAACCTTTTTCAGTAATAATCATATTGTTTAATCCAAAAGTACCTAATCCAGCAACTACTGCCACATGTCTGTGTGACCAATCACTGACTAGTTTTTTTTCATCAAAATTATGAGTAGCAGGAATGACATTAGACTTATATCCTATTCTTTCAAGTTCATTTTTAATAAAAGTATTTAAATCAAATATTAACTTATTCGTTTCTACGTATGCAACTGCCCATTCTTTTGAGCTATATTTATCATTTATATTACTTTTAGTTATAAACTCGTCAAAAGGGATAAAATACGTTACAACTGTTCTTGCTTCTGACAAGAAATCCTTAGGTAAAGCATGTGTTGGGCTTACAATTTCTTTCAATGAATAAAATTCCTCGTTATCTGCATCTGCATATGCTATTAATGGTTCACCCCACTTGCTTTTAGTATTGTAATTCTCAGGATAATTTGCTACATACTCCTTCATCATATTCTCTAATTTAATTTTCATAACACCCTCCATATGTACTAAGATTTACAAATTTATTTTTAAACCATATTCATAATTTTTGCCATATAAAAATCATCAAAATATTTTCCATTTATAAATGTTGATTTTTTTCTTGTTCCCTCAATTGCAAAACCTAATTTGGTATATAGTTTCACCGCTCTTTTGTTTTCAGTTATTACCGATAGTTCAAGTTTTATTATATTGTTCATTTTAGCCCAGCTAAAAACCTCTTGAAATAAATTATAACCTATACCTTTGTTGCAATATTCTTCGAGAATTCCGATTACAATATTAGCAATATGTCTTGTCCTTATAAATTTTTCTCTTATTGCAATTATGTAACCTATTATTTTATCATCTACCACAGCGACATAACATGTATCACCATTACTTATTACAGCTTTAATATTTTTAAATATCTTTTCACTGCTTACATCTCTTTCACCCTTTTCTAACAGCATAAATTCGGCTTCACTATCCAATTTTTTTAAAAATTCACAAAATTCATTTACATCATTTAAATTTCTTTCTCTAATTACTAAATTTGTCATTATTGTAGCTCCTAGCTATCTCAGAATGCAAAACTTTTTTCTTAATATTGACTTTATCATAACATATATTTCCAATAAATTCAATTGGCTTATACAAAAATAGCAGGTCACTTCATAAACCTGCTATTCTTAATTTAAATTTTAAGCCATTGCTTCTTTTACAACTTCATCAATGCTGTTAACATAAACAATTTCAAGTGATTTAATTACTTTAGAATCAATTTTCACTACTTCGCTCTTATTTTTAGCACATAAAATTACTTTTTTTATTCCTGCCCTTTTAGCTGCAAGAAGTTTTTCCTTTAATCCTCCAATAGGTAAAACTCTACCAGTAATAGTTATTTCACCGGTCATAGCTACATCTTGTCTCACAGGCTTTTTCGTTAATGCTGATATCACTGCTGTAGCAATTGTTATACCTGCCGAAGGTCCATCTTTTGGTATTGCCCCTTCCGGTACGTGAACATGAATATCAGTTTCTTTAAACAATTTGTCATCAATATCATATTTTTGATTGTTTGCCTTTATATAACTTAATGCGGCCATAGCAGATTCTTTCATTACTTCGCCAAGCTGACCTGTAAGTTGAAGTTTACCATCACCCTTCATAGTATTTACTTCTATAAAAAGTGTTTCGCCTCCAACGGATGTCCATGCTAAACCTGTTACAACACCAATCTGATTTTCTTTGTATGCAATATCATACGAATATTTGGGTATTCCAAGGAAATTTTTAATATTCCCGCTGTTAATAGTTACAGATTTTTTATTTTTTTCCACTATTTGAACAGCAGCTTTTCTAACTAGTTTCCCTATATTTCTCTCTAAATTCCTAACACCAGATTCCCTTGTATACTTTTGCAATATTTCTGTTATAGCGTTTGAAGATATATTTACCTGTTCTTGTTTCAATCCATGTTCTTCCAGCTGTTTCTTTATTAAATATTTTTGTGCAATATTGCTTTTTTCTTCGTCAGTGTAGCCTGATATTTCTATAACTTCCATCCTGTCTAGCAAAGGTGCCGGAATAGTTGACGTAGAATTTGCAGTAGTAATAAACATTACATTTTCTAAACTAAATGGTGCTTCTATATAGTGATCTGTAAATGTATTGTTTTGTTCTGGATCCAGAGCTTCTAACAAAGCTGCTGCAGGATCTCCTCTAAAGTCATTAGCAAGTTTATCTATTTCATCAAGTAAAAATACCGGGTTATTTGTTTTGACCTTTGCAATTGACGAAATTATTCTTCCTGGTATAGCACCGATGTAAGTCCTTCTATGTCCCCTGATTTCAGCTTCATCTCTCATTCCACCTAAAGAAATCCTGACAAATTTTCTATTCATGGCTCTTGCTATTGATTTTGCTATTGAAGTTTTACCTACACCCGGAGGTCCAACAAAGCAAAGTATAGGCCCCTTCATATTTTTATTTAAATGTTTAACTGCCAGATATTCTAATATTCTTTCCTTCACCTCCATCAGTCCGAAATGGTCCTCCTGGAGTATTTCCCTTGCTTTCTTTAAATCTGTATTGTCTTTTGTTTTTTTATCCCACGGTAAATCTATCAGCCAATCTACATAGGTTCTAATAACTCCGGAATCCGGTGAAGAAGAAGATATTTTAAGAAGTCTTCCAATTTCTTTTTCTGCTTTCTCTTTTACTTCTTTAGGCATTTTGGCAGAGGATATTTTCTTCAAGTACTCCTCTACCTCCAATTCTGTATTTTCATCTTCTCCTAATTCTTTTTGTATTGCCTTCATCTGCTCTTTTAAATAGTAATCTCTTTGAAATTCACTTACTTGTTTTCTGACTTGTTCGCCTATTTCATCTTCAATTTGTAAAACTTTAATTTCTTTTGCAATAAAGTTATTCAAACTATTAAGTCTTTCATATGGGTCAAATATCTCTAAAAGTTCTTGTTTTTGTTCTGGCTTCAAATATACATAAGATACTATTACATCTGCCAATTTATCAGGGTCTTTTATTCCCTTTAACGATGAAACTGCATCCGGCGCGATTTTCGAATATATTGACGCATACTCTTCGAATTGATCTAATGATAATCTTATCATAGCATCTAATTTTTCATCCATTGAAAAATTAAAATCATATATATATTCATCTACATTAACTTCAAAATAAGGCTCACTTTGAGTTATTTCTAATATTTTTGCCCTATTTAAACCTTCAACTAAAACTCTGATATTGTCTCCCGGCATTTTTATCATTTGTTTTATTTTACAAATTACACCTACTTCAAAAAAATCATCTTCTTTAGGTGAATCTATATCAGCCTCTTTTTGAACTGTCAGAAAAATACCTGAATCTTCCAGCATTGCTTCTTCCAGTGCATTCACGGATTTTTCCCTGCCTATATCAAAGTGTATAACCATTTTAGGGAAAATCCCAATCCCCCTAATGGGTATCAACGGCAATTTTTTATTTTCTATGCTGTAGTTTTGTATCATTATTTACTCCTTATCATAAGCACAATATCTAAAAACTGCCTACTTATAGGCAGGCAGTTTTACGATGCATTTTCTTCTTCTTTTTCCTTTAAAGCCTTTTTACTAAGAACCAATTTAGGCTCACTTTTATTGATGATTGTATCTTTCGTGATAACGCATTTTTTAATATCTTTTCTTGATGGTATTTCATACATAACTTCAGTCATAGTAGATTCAAGAATACCTCTTAACCCTCTCGCACCTGTGTTAACTTCAAGTGCCTTCGCAGCTATTTCTTCCAATGCTTCTTTCTCTATTTCCAACTCAACATTATCTATTTTAAACAACTCTTTATATTGCTTTACTAAAGCATTTTTAGGTTCGGTAAGTATGCGGACAAGTGCCTCTTTATCCAATTTATCTAAAGAAACAATAACCGGTAACCTACCTATAAATTCAGGTATTAAACCATATTTAAGCAAGTCACTTGACTGAACCTGTTTAAGTAGAAGTTCCTTGTCCTTTACGAGATTTTCTGATATATCGGAACCAAATCCTATACTTTTTCTACCTATTCTTTTTTCAATTATTTTTTCTATACCATCAAATGCACCACCAAGTATAAACAATATATTAGTAGTATCAATTTGAATGAATTCTTGATGTGGATGCTTTCTTCCACCTTGAGGAGGAACATTTGCTACAGTTCCTTCAAGTATTTTCAGAAGTGCCTGTTGCACACCCTCACCACTTACATCTCTGGTAATAGAAGGATTATCCGATTTACGTGAAATTTTATCTATTTCATCTATATAGATAATACCTTTCTCTGCTCTTTCTATTTCAAAATCTGCTGCTTGAAGAAGCTTTAGTAAAATATTTTCAACATCTTCACCAACATATCCGGCTTCAGTAAGCGATGTTGCATCGGCTATAGCAAATGGAACATTTAGCATCTTTGCTAAAGTCTGAGCCAAATACGTTTTTCCGCTTCCTGTTGGACCTAGCAGAAGTATATTACTTTTCAATATTTCTACATCATCATCTTTAAATCTATGATTTATTCTCTTGTAGTGATTATAAACCGCAACAGCTAATGATTTTTTTGCATTATCCTGCTTTACTACATATTCATCTAACTTAGCTTTAATTTCCATTGGTTTTGGAAGGTCCGAGAAATCATAATCCTCAAAAACATCTACATCATCATCTACTATGTTATAACACAAGTCTATGCACTCATCACAAATGTAAACATCTGGACCAGCTATAAGCCGTCTTACCTGTTCTTGAGATTTCCCACAAAAAGAGCATCTTATTTGCTTTTCATTGTTTTTGGCCATTACAACACTCCTTACTATTTTCTTCTAACTATAATATCATCTATTATCCCATATGATTTAGCTTCTTCGGATGTCATAAAATTATCCCTATCAGTATCTTTTTCAACTTTTTCTATAGGTTGACCGGTTCTCTCACTAATTATAGTATTTAAACTCTCTCTTATTTTAATTATTCTATCAGCATGTATCTTTATGTCTGATGCTTGACCTTTCATTCCACCAAGTGGCTGGTGAATCATTATCTCTGAATTTGGAAGAGCAAATCTCTTTCCTTTAGCACCTGATAACAATAAAAACGCACCCATACTTGCTGCCATTCCAATACACATAGTTGAAACATCCGGTTTAATATACTGCATTGTATCATAAATTGCCATTCCTGCAGTTATTGAACCGCCGGGACTGTTTATATATAACTGAATATCTTTATCTGGATCTTCTGATTCTAGAAATAAAAGCTGTGCTACAATTACGCTAGCAGTTGCATCATTTACTTCATCACTCAAAATTATAATTCTGTCTTTCAAGAGTCTAGAGTATATATCGTAAGATCTCTCGCCTCTTCCAGTTTGTTCTACTACATAAGGTACCAATGCCATTTTATTTCCTCCTATTTTAATTTAACATTTCTCTGTTTTATTTTTCTTCTTTCTCTTCTTTTGCTTCAACTTTGTCAATAAGTTTAGCATTCTCTACAAGCATATCAATTACTTTTCTCTTTTGTATTGAATCTTCAATATATCCTCTGCTTGATTCTAAAATGCTTTTCTTAAATGCTTCAAGTCTTTCTTCTTCAACTTTATATGATTCTGCTAACTTGCTTAATTCCTCATCCAATTCTGCATCTGTAGCTTTAATTCCTTCTTTTTCAATAATTGCAGTTAAAACTAAATCTGCTTTTACATTAAATTCAGCTTGAGTTTTAGCATCTGCTTTATATTGGTCAACAAGAGATTTAATTAAATCATCCATTTCTTTGCCGGAAAAACCTTGAGAACGGAATTGTTGCTCATAATTTTTTCCGAGATAATCAATTTCTCTTTCAATTAAAATTTCTGGTACTTCAACAACTGACTCATTTACTATTTTAGTAACTATATTGTTATTATTAGTAACTTTTTCATTATCTTTAGCTTTTTCTTCAAGAGTTTTTTTAGTATCATTTTTTAATTCTTCTAATGTATCAAATTCACTAACATCCTTAGCAAATTCATCATCTATTTCCGGAAGTTCTTTAGCTTTAATTTCATGAATTTTTACTTTAAATACAGCATCTTTTCCCTTTAAATCTTCAGCGTGATATTCTTCTGGGAACGTAACATTAATTTCTACTTCTTCATCTTTAGATTTACCAATTAATTGTTCTTCAAATCCAGGTATAAATGAATTAGAACCAATTTCAAGTGTTTGATTTTCTGCAGTTCCTCCTTCAAATTGTTCTTCTCCTACAAATCCTGAGTAATCAATAGTCAATATGTCACCGTTTTGAACGGCTCTGTCTGAAACTTCTACAACTCTGGCGTTTTTATCTTGGATTGCTTTGATTTCTGCATCAACATCTTCGTCAGTTACTTTTATTTCAAATCTTTCAACTTCTATACCTTTGTAGTCACATAACTCTACTTCAGGCATTACTTCCACATCTGCAGTTATAATTATTTCTTCACCCGCTTCAAATTTTTCAACATTTACTTTAGGGCTGTTTATAACATCTAATTCATTTTCTTTAATGGCAACAGGATATACTTCCTGAATAGCAATATCAAGAGCATCATCATAAAAAATACTTTTTCCATATTTCTTTTCAATAATATGCCTTGGGGCTTTACCTTTTCTAAAACCCTGCACATTAATACTATCTTTTACTTTTAGGTATGCTTTATTCACAGCTTTTTCAAAATCATCTTGTGATATTGTAAATTCAATTGTAACTATATTTTTCTCTTTTTTTAGAATCTTTGAACTCATCTTTTCCTCCTATAGTTCATAATTAGTTTATGTATCATATACAAAATTGTTTCTTTTTCATCGGCTACGTAATTAACCATTCTATTATATCATAATCTTTTATAAAATCAATCATTTATTCCCTATTTTTTGTATTTATTTTACAAGCGCTGATTGGAAAAGTAAATTTATTCCATAACAATAAAAATGGAATAAATTGCTTACTCATCTATTATTATGATTTCGAACCAATTTTATTCTTTAATATATTCATAAACACAACAATCCATAATTAAATTATCACTATTTAAAAAAAACTGTTTCTTATTTTTTATATATACCATACCTGATTTTTCCATTACTCTACCCGATGCCTTATTTCTAACATCATGAAGTGCTCGTACATTTACAAAACCTACAGTATTAGTTAAATAATTTATAAGTTCTATCAGTACTTCAGTTGCTATTCCTTGATTCCAGTGTTTTCTGGCAACAGTGTATCCGACTTCGCAATATCTTTTTCGATCCTTTATATTTGAAACTGAAATTGAACCGATTACTTCATCCGTTGTTTTATCAGCAATAGCCCAATGATAATAGTTAGACTTCTGATATAAATTAATCCATTCAGCAAGATATCCCCTTGTGACATTCTCACTATCATGCACCTTCCACGCATTATATTTAGCAGCCTCTATATCACTAGTCCAATTATTATATATATCACTGATGTCATTTTTATTAAATTTTCTCAATAAAAATCTTTTCGTCTCAATGTTTTGTGTACCTGTGTGATTTAAATAGGATCCTTTATTCAACAAAAACATATCAATTTCATTCTCCCCATATAGTCATATGATTATTATACATTTATAAAGTATTTTTGCATAGCATTATTTAAAATTTAGCACAATATAAATATTACAATTTAATGTTTTCTTAATAATTTTATTGTATAATACTTATATAAAAAAGTTGCTATGCAACGTCCCGTTCTTTACAATCCTGTTTTTTTATATGCTGTGATAAAAACTCTCCTAGTATATAAAATCGGGCTGTCATAAAGTTATTAACAAAAACAAAACGGTTAAAAAATATAATGGAGGTAAGCCAAAATGATTGATGATAATTACAGCAATGATATAATTAATCACACTGAAAAAAAAGATAAGAAGTTCATACCTACAATTGAATCTGAGCTAAAGAAAAAGCCGATACAAATGCCGGCAGAAATATATAATGCAAGTGGTATAAATATTTTTGGTAAAAGAATAAAATCTCTGATATTTTCAACAGATCTTGCAATTATAAAAAATAATAATGCTGATGGAGTAATTGCTGTATATCCGTTTACTCCGCAAATTTCAATCAATCAGGCTATAATTGAGGTTTCATCTACTCCTGTATTTTGTGGAGTAGGAGGCGGCATTACTACGGGACAAAGATCTATTGACATAGCATTAAATGCAGAATTAAATGGGGCTTTTGGAGTTGTTATGAATGCGCCTACACCAAATGAGCTCATCAGACAAATGAAAACAAGGCTGGATATTCCTATAATTATAACGATAGTTTCCGATAAAGAAGATTTCGAATCCAGGATAAAAGCTGGAGTATCAATTTTTAATGTTTCAGGAGGTTCAAATACGGCAAGTATTGTTAAAGCAATTAGAGAAAAGCATCCTTATATACCTATTATTGCTACAGGAGGTCCAACTCCAATTGATATTACAAAAACAATATTAGCAGGAGCAAACACAATAACAATTACTCCGCCTACAACCGGAGAACTCTTTTCGGTAATAATGGATAAATATCGTTCTAAGATTTAAAAAATAAACAAAAACCTATTGAAAGTTCAGTCTCTCACATATAACTTTCAATAGGTTTTCATATAATTATATAATTGATTACATTTTCTTAAGCATGTCCCTATTTTCTTCAATAATATTGTTTATATCTTTAATTTTATCCTGCAACTTTGAAAGTATCTCATCACTATAAGTATATGCGCCCAATTTCATGTCATTTGCTTTTTGTTCTGCTTCAGCTAAAATCTGATTTGCATATTGTTTTGCTTGTTTTGTTATTTCATCTTCCTCAACATACATTTTTTGCTGTTCCTTAACCTTTTCAATCAATTCCTCTGCCTCATTTTGTGCTTCAGTCAGTATTCGCTGACGTTCCTTAGCAACCCAAGAGGCTCTGTTAATTTCATCAGGCAATTTTAATCTTATTTCATTTATTACCTCTAGTACTTCTTCCTTATCTATCATAACCTTATTCGACAAAGGAAACTTAGAAGCATCCTCAACAATATCCTCTATTTTCTCTAAAAGATTTAACACATCCATTTGTTTTACCTCCCAATTTTTTTAAGTATTGCATTTGCAACATTTTCTGGTACAAGATCCCTAAACTCTCCACCATATTCTGATACTTCCTTTACAATGCTCGAACTTATAAAGGAATACTCCGGTGATGCCACTAAAAAAAACGTCTCTAAATCATTATATAAATGTCTGTTAATAGATGACACGCTTAATTCATATTCATAGTCAGAAACAGCTCTTAATCCTCTCACTATCATATTTATATCATTTTTTTTACAATAATTTACTACCATACCTTCTGTTATATCAACAGAAACATTATTTAAATCTTTAACTGCCTCTTTTACAAGTTCGTATCGCTCTTCACCCGTAAACCAATGTTTTTTTGACTTGTTGTTAAATATTGTAACTACAACTTCATCAAATTTACTGGAACACCTTTTTATCAAATCCAGATGTCCACATGTTATAGGGTCAAAACTTCCAGTATATAACACTTTCATATTTATTCCTCCGGCAACTTTATCATGCTAATTCTTGTTCTTCCATATATTTTTTCTTTATATTTTATATCTTCATTTTCTATGTTTTCAAATACTTCTTCTGTTTTATCACTCTCAATTATCAACAATCCGTTTGTCTTTAATAATTTGCATTGCAAAATTTTCTCTACAATATTAGTGCAACAAAGTAAGTCATAAGGAGGGTCAGCAAAAATATAATCAAATTTTTGATTTAAACTGTAAAACTTCTCAATTGCTTTCCCATAATCACTTTGTACTATTTTAGATTTATTTTTAAAATTACATATTTCAATATTTTTCTTAACAAAACTCAAGCTTTTATGTGATACATCTACAAAATAACACTCTTTAGCACCTCTGGCAAGAAACTCAATTCCCACATTACCTGTTCCTGCAAATAAATCCAGAATAACGGATTCTTCATCTATGTAGCCTATCATATTAAATATTGCTTCTTTTATCTTATCACTGGTAGGTCTGACAGCCATACCTTCAGGTGCGTACAGTTTTTTACCCTTATTAGTGCCTGATATAATTCTCATCCTTTAGCAACCCCTTTATGTCAACACATATTATCTAGTTTAATTAAACACTATATTTTCATCTTTAAATAAATTTATTATCCGCTTTTTTAGGTTTATATATTCAGTCCCACCAAGGCTTGGATTCTCTTTAATTATTTTTTTTGATAAATTTGATACTTTTTGTATAACATTTATATCATTTATTATATTTTGAACATCATATTTTGATAAGCCATGCTGCGCTGTTCCAAAAAAATCTCCGGGTCCTCTTATTTTTAAATCCTCTTCTGCAACTAAAAATCCATCATTAGTTTTTGCCAATATATTCATCCTATCCTTCGATTTTTTTGATTTACTTTCATTTACCAAAATACAATATGATTGATCTCCGCCTCTGCCAACTCTTCCTCTCAATTGGTGCAGTTGAGCAAGACCAAATCTCTCAGCGTTAAGAATCATCATAATCACTGCATTTGGAACATTCACCCCAACTTCTATAACTGTTGTAGAAACGAGAATATTTATTTTTCCTTTATAAAAATCATTAATTATTTTTTCTTTTTCCGAACTTTTCATACTGCCATACAATAATCCAAGTTTGAATTTTGAAAAAGATGTATTAGCTAATTCTTCATATATTTCTTTAGCTGAATCAAGTTCCATATTTTCTGATTCTTCAACTAAAGGTGCAACAATATATGCCTGATTACCTTCACTTACTTTATTATCAATAAAGTCATACATTTCTTTCTTTTGACTTTCTTTTACTACGAAAGTTTTAATTAAGTGCCTGCCCGGAGGCATCTCATCTATAATAGATATATCTAAATCTCCATAAAGCATAAGCGCAAGTGTTCGGGGTATTGGAGTTGCAGTCATAACAAGCATGTCAGGATTTTTACCCTTATTTGAGAGCAATGCTCTTTGCCTTACTCCAAATCTGTGCTGCTCATCTGTTATGACCAAACCAATATTCTTAAATTCAACATTATCCTCTATGAGAGCATGTGTTCCAATTAAAATATCTATATCGCCACTTTTTAGTTTATTTAATATATCATTTTTTTCTTTAATTTTAGTTGAACCAGATAAAAATGCTATATTTATTTTAATATTTAAATTTTTGACATATTCTTTAACTGTATCATAGTGCTGCATCGCTAATATTTCCGTCGGTGCCATCATCGATGCTTGAAATCCAGATTTCACAGCTACAAGCATTGAATAAACAGCGATAATTGTTTTGCCAGAACCGACATCACCCTGTACAAGCCTATTCATGGTTTTTGATGCTCTCATATCTGATTTAATCTCACTAATGACTCTATGTTGTGCATTCGTAAGCTTAAATGGAAGAGAATTCAGCAACATATCAGCTAATTCTGCATCTTTAATTTGTATTCCATCTAAATTAGAAACAAGTTTGCTTTTTATGGCTAGTAGTCCAATTTGCATTATTAAAAGTTTCTCAAAAGCCATGGTTTTCTTTGCATATGAATATTTCCTTCCATCTGGAGGAAAATGCAAATATTTTATGGCATTTTTCCTTGAAATCAAATTGTATTCATTTCTTATGTATTCAGGTATAATATCTTCTATCTTTTCATAATAGCTATCTAAAGAATTTTTTATAATCTTTGTTATTTCATTGTTAGTGAGATTATGTGTTAACCCGTAAATAGGCATAATTTTACCTGCTTTAACATCATTACTTACAATCTCAATTTCCGGATTAGTCATTTCAAGTTTACCGTAAACTGATTTAACGGTACCAAAAATATAATAACATTCACTGAGATTCAGCTTATCCATCAAATGGTTTTGATTAAAGAATGTTAAATGCACAAACCCTGTTCCGTCTGTGACTACAGTCTTTACAATACTCATGTTCTTTTTTATTCTTATCTTTTTAGGATGATCATAAATTTGTACTTTTAAAAGTGCTTTTGTTTCATCTTTTAATTCATTAATTTTTTTAATTACACGCCTGTCCTCATATTTTACAGGGAAATAATTTAATAAATCTTCAATAGTATAAATCCCCAGTCTATTTAACCTCAATGCCCTATTTGGACCAACACCTTTTAAAAATTGAACATCAAAATTTAACATATACTCACCCATAAGCTATCATTATTTAAATAAAGCAGAGCAATCAAAGAATAGCATTTGAATATTGGGGTTATGAATTCCACAATTGTTCTCTAACTGCTCTCCAACTGCTCAGATATTGTCTTACTATTCCACTGATATTATATAATAGTATAGAGGTTGACCACCGTATATTACCTCTACATCGCACTCTTCAGCAACTTCTTCTATTTTAGACTTTAAATTTTTGACAGTATTTTTATCTACTTTATCTCCATAAAATAGGGTTATAAGAAAACTATCTTTATCAACCATACTTTTTACTAATTCAACAGCCTGTTCCTCCGGATTTTCCCCGTGAGTTACTATTTCACCATCATACAGCGCAATTATTTCATCTTTTTTGATTTCCATATCATTAAATACAGTGTCTCTAACAGCATAAGTAATTTGACCTGTTTTAACTTCAGAAATCGCTTCAGACATTCCTTTAACATTTTCTAAAACGTCAATATCTTCTTTAAATGCAAGCATTGCAGCAATACCTTGAGGTATGCTTTTGCTGGGAATTACATAAATATCCTTGTCGGACATTTCCTTTGCTTGTGTTGCTGCTAAAATTATATTACTGTTATTAGGTAAAATAATTATTTTGTCTGCATTAATTTTATTTGCCGCATCCAGAATATCTTCTGTACTTGGATTCATAGTCTGTCCTCCGGATATGAAAACATCTACATTCAAATCAGAAAATACTTTTTGTATCCCATCTCCCATGCCAATAGAAACAAATCCATATTCCTTTTTCTCCTCAATATTTGCAGGAGCATTTTTATATCTCTCTCTGAATTGTTCCTTCATATTATCTATTTTAATTTTTATTAATTCTCCGTACTTCACAGCCATATTTAATATTTGACCTGGATTATTAGTATGAATATGTACTTTTATGATATTTTCGTCTCCTACACACACTATGGAGTCCCCTTTATCATGTATCACACTTAAAAATTCTTCATGACTTTTCTTAGGATTCTTTATTATAAATTCTGTACAATAGGCAAATAAAATTTCATCTTCACTTGTAAATGACTGTAATTCCTGTTCTGTTTCTATGATTTCTACATTGTTTATTTTTTCTTGCCTAATTTCGACACCTTTAAGAGCAGCGAGAGCTCCTTCAAGAAGATAAATAAGTCCCTTACCGCCTGCATCTACAACATCTGCCTGCTTTAAAACCTTTAACATATCCGGAGTACGACTCAATGTATCCTTTGCCTGTGCTATTAATACTTCAAGAAATTCCACAACATCTTCATATTCTGCATATGTGGAAATAGCTATTTCAGAAGTTTCTCTTGCTACAGTAAGTATTGTTCCCTCAACCGGCTTCATAACCGCTTTGTATGCAGTGTCCGTTGCTGCCTTAAATGCTTCTGCTATTGTTTTGGTATCAATTTTATTGGCATTGCCTAAGCCTTTATACAACCCTCTAAACAACTGTGATAATATTACTCCTGAGTTTCCTCTGGCTCCCATTAAGGAACCATTGGCAACAGCTTCTGCAATTTTAACAATGCTGCTTTCTTTTAGATTATTAATTTCTTTAATCGCTGCCTGAACAGTTAAATTCATGTTTGTTCCTGTGTCACCATCCGGTACAGGAAAAACATTTAAAGAGTCTACTATATTTTTATTGTTTTCTAAATTCACAGCAGCTCCTAAAAGCATTTTTTTGAATGTAATATTATCAATATATTTAATTATCATTTTAGCCTCCTCACTATTTTTGCACTCTTACACCCTGTACAAAAATATTTACTTTCTCTACGTCAACTCCTAAAAAAGTTTCAACGCTGTATTTAACGTTAGATATAATATTTTCTGCTACAACGGATATTTTAACACCATATTGTAGTACAGCATATAAATCAATATTAATTTTATCATCTATTGTAGTTACTTTAATGCCTTTTGTAAGTTGATCTTTTCTCAAAAGTTCAAAGAAGCCTTCAGTTGCATTTCTAGAAGCCATTCCAACTATTCCATAACATTCCATGGCAGCTATGCCTGCAATAGTTGCTATTAATTGATCATCTATTGTTATAAATCCACTTTCATTCATTAATTTTATTGACATACTTTTTACCTCCTAATTTATTTATAATACTATCCTAAAACACTCTTCTTTTACCTCATTATAACCTTTTTATTGAAAATTTACAAACAAAAAATATATTCACTAATAATTTTGTTTGTAAATTTAATAATTTATCAAAAAAGTTATATAAATTATTATACTAATTAAAATTTATTATTGCAATATATATATTTTAATGTTAAAATTATAAAGCTTGAATTGGTATTATATAAATTTGTTTTACGTTTTGAGGCTTATTTTTACCTAAAACGTTAAAAATACAAAAATTATGGCTTTAAATAAATAGGAGGTGTATTTAGCGTGGCAAAATTTTGTGAAGTTTGTGGAAAAGGAACCGTATCAGGTAATAGTATAACACACTCTGATAGAAAAATAAAAAGAACTTGGAAACCAAATGTAAGAAAAATAACAATTCTTGAAAGTGGCGTTCCTAAGAAGAAATTTGTTTGTACAAGATGTATGAGATCAGGAAAAATTCAACGTGCAATCTAATCAAAAATATTAAATAGTGGCTTTTTGCCATTATTTTTTATTTTTTGATTAAAATAATTTAAATAGTGTGCATCCTAATACAATAAGCAATACACCTAAAACTAATAACCATATCTTAATTGGTAATATTTGAACTATAATTATTGCTCCTATGACTGCTATCATAAGCCCTAATATCTCAGTAAACCTAAATTTTTTATTACAATTACATCCTCTTTTTTGATTAAAAAAATTCATAATAATACCCTCTCTTTATAATAGTTTAAATATGAACGGTAATCTTTTTTATAAAAATTCTATTTTATACATTCTATTCAATGACATATGAAAAGATACAAAAAAAATAACGATTAAATCGTTATTTTTAATTATGTCTTTATTTAAATGTTATTGTTATTAATAATCAAGAGGTCTATATAGATTGATGTACCCGTTATTATTTTCATTAGTGGAATTCAAAAATGACTTCACAACGCCCATGTAATAATCTGATTCTCTTCGAATATGATTCACGACTATACTTGCTATTGGGTTATTTCCAACTGCCGCACTGTCTTTCAACAGTTCATTTAAAAAATCAACAAAAACTTGACTTTGCATTATCGAAATCTTAATTATCTGCATGATTTCTTCACTCAAAGCAGGTGGAATACTTTCTTCAAGATTAATAACATTTTCAATGTATTGAACTATTGTAGCTATTGATGAGTCAAAAACACCTTTGTATTCTATCAATTTTTCTACATAATCTTCCTCTAAATCAGGAACAATCTCCTGTATTACCTGCGTATGTTCTGACTCCTGATTTTTCCAAAATTCAGATTCCTCTAAAGCTCTTAAAATATTCATTTCTCCATAATTAAAACGCATAACCCTATCCTCTCCATTCTAAATTGATTATATTTCAATTCATTATACGCAAAGAGATAAATAATGTTTCAATTATATAATTATATACTTTTTAACTAAATAATAAAGGTACGCATTTTATGCGTACCCAATTTTTCCTATCACCTACATTGTCCTAAAACTCAGCGCTCTTTGGTGTTCTTGGAAATGGCAGTACATCTCTAATATTGCCCATACCTGTCAAATACATTATTAGCCTTTCAAATCCAAGACCATATCCGGCATGTTTAACGCCGCCATATTTTCTCAAATCTAGATACCACCAAAGGTCTTCTTTACCTACACCCATTTCATCCATTCGCTTTTCAAGGAAATCAAATCTTTCCTCTCTCTGACTTCCTCCTATAAGCTCTCCTATACCTGGCACCAATAAATCCATAGCTGCTACAGTTTTATCATCTTCATTCATGCGCATATAAAAAGCTTTTATCTCTTTTGGATAGTTTGTTACAAAGACCGGCTTTCCAAATACTTTTTCCGATAAATATCTTTCGTGTTCAGTTTGAATATCAGTACCCCAATCTACCGGATAATCAAAGTTCTCATTATTTTTCTTCAAAATTTCTATTGCTTCAGTATATGTTATTCTGCCAAATTCAGAATTTAATACATTTTCAAGTTTTGAAAATAATTCTTTATCAATGAAACTGTTAAAAAATTCCATTTCCTCTCTGCCGTTATCCATAACATATTTTATAATATATTTTATCATATCTTCTGCAAGTTGCATATTATCATTTAAATCAGCAAATGCAATTTCAGGTTCAATCATCCAAAATTCTGATGCATGCCTTGTAGTATTTGAATTTTCAGCTCTAAATGTCGGTCCAAATGTATATGTATTTTTAAACGCTAAGGCAAATATTTCAGCCTCCAGCTGACCGCTTACAGTTAAGTTTGCAGATTTACCAAAAAAATCCTTTGAATAATCAACTTTTCCATCTAAATATTCTATATTATCAAGGTCTAATGATGTTACCCTGAACATTTCGCCGGCGCCTTCTGCATCACTTGCTGTTATAATAGGAGGATGTGCATAAACAAATCCCTTTTCATTGAAGAATTTATGTATAGCAAATGCCGCTAAAGATCTCACTCTAAACACAGCCGAAAAAGTGTTTGTTCTTGGTCTGAGATGTGCTATAGTTCTTAAATATTCAAATGAATGCCTTTTTTTCTGCAATGGATAACTTGAATCAGATCCTGCCTCTAAGTTTACCTCCGAAGCCTTTATTTCAAAAAGTTGCTTTGCGCCCGGAGTATGCTCTAATATCCCTTTAACTGCTATAGCGCTACCTGTAGAATACTTTCTTACATCATCAAAATTAGATAACGTATTTTCAAATACTATTTGAACATTTTTCATATAAGTTCCATCGTTTAATTCTATAAATCCAAAATTTTTTGAATCCCTTATTGTACGTATCCATCCTTCTATCATTACTTCTTTACCATAAAATTTTTCCGAAGAACTAAATAATTCTCTTAAATCAATTGCCTTCATATATCCTCCCAATGAGCTTAATTTTATCTTAATTTTAATCTTTAGAAATAAATACTAACGCTGCACCTTTATCAAGTAGAATATTACCTTTCTCACTTGTAATTTGATTGCTTATACATAAGGTAGAGCCTCTCTTTACATCTACACTATCCAAAGGATATTTAAATCCCATCAATGAGATACCTTCTATAGAATCGGTAATTGGCACAATTGAAACAAAATAATTTCTTTTATTATTGATTTCCATATTGTTTGTAACTATTTGAATACAGTTATTATTATCAATAACTTTTATATGTATTCCCTTTTTATAATATCTCTCTATAAGCATAATGTTAGCAACTGTATGATCCAATCTTAGTCCGGTTGCGCCAATTAAAATTATATCATTAAATCCTTTTTCAATCGCATATTCAATAGCCAGTTCCATATCTGTATAATTTTTTTCTGCTGAATACTTCTTAAGCTCAATATTCATGTCCAAATATTTCTTTAATACAATATCATCCACTGAATCTAAATCACCAATTATTGAATTTGGTATCAATTGAAGATTCTCAACTTTTTCAAGTCCACCGTCAGCACATATTACATATTCTATATTTAATTTTTCTGGCTCCAACATGTCCCTACTTATATCGCTTCCACTGCCTATTATTAATGCTGACATTTAATTGAACTCCATAAGATTTTTAAATTTTCTGGTTTGTCCTGTTACATCTTTAGAATTATATATAGCTGAACCGACAACTACAACATTTGCTCCCCATCCTAAAACTTCCTTTACATTTTCTGCGGTAACACCGCCATCAATTTCTATGTCCACATTAAGATTTCTTTCATTTATGAGATGTTTTACTTCCTTAAATTTACTCTTGACATTTTTTATTATGCTCTGACCTCCAAATCCAGGATTAACACTCATTAATAAAACCATATCGACATCGCTTATTATATCCTTTATCAGGCACACCGGTGTAGCAGGATTTAATGATACACCTGCCTTTAAACCAAATGATTTTATTTTTTGTATAGTTCTGTGCAGATGAACACAGCATTCTTGATGAACTGTAATTATATCTGCTCCTGCATTATAAAAGTCTTCAATAAAATCGTCCGGATTATCAATCATAAGATGAACATCAAAAGTCAACTCTGTTACTTTTCTCAAAGATTTTATTACTGCCGGACCCATTGTTATATTTGGAACAAAATGACCATCCATTACATCTATGTGGATGTAATCTGCTCCTCCTTCTTCAACCAGCCTTATTTCTTCACCAAGCTTTGCAAAATCTGCTGAAAGTATTGATGGTGATAACTTATTCATTTTTTTCTCCTTTGAAATTAGAAATATTAATATATTTTTTCCGAATTTTTTATATCTTCTAACAGCTTTGTATAATTACCGTATCTGGTTTGACTTATCAGTCCATTTGACACAGCGTCCTTAATGACACAATTTGGTTCCTTATAATGTAAGCAATCATCAAATCTGCAGCCTACACTATACTTTTTAATTTCAGGATAGTAATCGCATAATTCGAATTGGTCAATTGAATCCAATTCGAATGAACTGAAGCCAGGTGTATCGACTACAAAACCGCCAAAGCTGAGTTTATATATCTCTGCATGTCTAGTTGTATGTTTTCCTCTTTTTAATTTTTCACTAATGTCTCCTGTTTTTAATTCAAAATCAGGTTGAACCGCATTCATGATGGACGATTTTCCTACTCCTGATGGACCAGAAAATACATTTAGTTTATCTTTTAGAACTCCCTTTAGAGTTTCAATTGATTCTTCATCTTTTTTTGACGTAAAAATAATTCTATATCCTGTATTCACATACATATTTTCTAATTCTTCTTTTCTTTTTTCACTGCAAAGATCTGACTTATTAAAGCAAATTATAGGTTTAAGTTTATTAATTTCCGCCGCTATTAAAAGTTTATCCAAAAGTAAAAAACTTGGTTCAGGATTTGAAACAGCAAAGAAAATTAAAAGCTGTTCTACATTTGCCACGGATGGTCTTTTAATCTCATTAATTCTATCTTTTATTTCTTCAATATATCCTGATTTTTCATTTTCCATAGTGAGTCTTATCAGTACCTTATCTCCAACTAAGGGTTTTATATTTTTTAATCTAAAAAGGCCTCTTGCCCTACACTCTATTATATCATTCCCTATATCGACATAATAGTTACCTCCAACTCCTCTTATAATTATGCCTTCAATCATATATCATATATTCTCCTACTCAAAGGTAATATCTGTTTTATCATACAGCATATTATCAATATAAATTTCAAACGTTTCTGTACCCGAACCCTTAATATTAATTAATATACTTTGTTCAGATGTCTTAACCTCTTTGGAATAAATTATTTCTCTTCCATCGTCTGTAACTCTCTGAACTACAACCAACACTTTATCTTTATCTTTATCTGAAGGTAATGTTATAGTTAACGGATATGTCTTATCTTTGTTGTCTTTGTCATCTTTGTCATCTCCATTATCAGTTCCGGTATCATCGCCGCCGGTTGTACCGGTTCCATCTTCACCTTCTTCAGGAAGTAGAGGACCTAAACTTATGGTCATCCAAATTGAAGTATTAGCCTCAACATCTTGACCGCTAGGCACACTTTGCTTCATTACAAGTCCAGCATCAACATCATCACTATTCTCCTCAGTAATTTGTCCAACAGACAATCCACTTTGAACTATTTTCAATTTAGCCTTATCGGCAGTAAGACCCATTAAGTTAGGCATAGTTACATACGTTATTTTAGGTCCCTTACTTACTACATAATCAACCTTGTCATCAACTTCTGCTGCTGTATCCGCTTCCGGATATTGGTCTATTATTTGTCCTGACGGTACTGTTGGCGAGTAATCCTGAGTAACCTCACCTTCACCGAGTCCCATGTCTGCAAGAATTACAGACGCCTCTATAGCATATTTTCCTATAAGTTTTGGTATTTTAATTTCTTTCTTACCATTGCTGACAACAACATCTACAGGGAAATTTTTCTTAAGCTTGGTACCTTCCTCCACACTTTGCTCAATTATTTTACCCTCTTCAAATTCATTGTTATACTCTCTGTCTGATACATTGAAAGCTAACCCTAAATCACCAATAATTTTCTCAGCTTCATCTTCATCCTTACCAATTAAATCTGGTACCGTTACCTCTGGTACATACAGTATCGCTCTAAATCCAATGACACCGCCAATTACAGCAACTACCAAGGCACACAAAATAGCTGCAATTGTTAATTTTACATTTCCTTTTCCATTTATTTCTTCATCTTTTTCTTCATTATTCTTCTTGATTCTTTTCTTTTTCTTCGATTTATCGTTTTCTGAATCATCATCACCGTCACTAAAAAAAGTTCTAAATGCATCATCTGAATTTTCATCCATCAAATTCACTTCAATTATTCTCTTTTCATCATCATAATTATTTTGAATATCTTGATTTATCTTTGGCATTACAATAGTTGGAGAATCAACAATTCCCTCATGTACAACGGCATAATCATTTCCCTCATGACCATATATAGAATTTAACTTAATTAAAAGTTCATCAATATTTTGAAACCTATAACTCTGATTTTTTTCTAAACATTTCATTATTATATCTTCCAAAGCCTGAGATATTTTTTTATCACCTACTCGTTCGGATGGTGGTACAGGTTTCTCTTGGATTTGTTTCATAGCAACGGATATATGATTGTCAGCATCAAAAGGAAGTGACCCTGTTATCATTTCATACATAACTATTCCAAGAGAATAAATGTCAGATTTTTCATCTACATATCCTCCTCTTGCCTGTTCAGGTGAAAAATAATGAACTGAACCAATAACATTGGACGTATTATTTATTGTAGAGCTTGTTGATGCTCTAGCTATTCCAAAGTCAGCAACTTTAACAATACCATCGCTTGTCAGGAGTATATTGTGTGGTTTTATATCTCTATGAACTATCTTATTCGAATGAGCATGTTTTAGAGCTTCAGCAATCTGTCTTGAAATTCTTATTGTTTCTCGTTCATCAAGACTGCCTTTATTCTTAATATAATCTTTAAGCGTTTCACCCTTAATGTATTCCATAACAATATAATATATACCATCCTCTATTCCCGTATCATATATATTAACTATGTTAGCATGAGTCAAGCTTGCAGCTGATAATGATTCCTGTTTAAATTTATCTACAAATTCTGGATCTGATGTCAATTCATCTCTAAGAATCTTTATTGCAACATATCTGTTTAACACATTGCATTTAGCCTTATAGACAACTGACATACCTCCACCGCCTATTCTCTCCAATATTTCATATCTATTTCCTAATATTTTTCCTATCATAAATTATCACCTCTGTAGTTATTATCAATAATAATAACAGTTATATTATCAGTTCCTCCATTATCATTGCAAAGTTTTATCAACCTTCCAATACTTTCTGGACAACCGAGGGTTTTTATTGTATCCAATATTTCGCTATCTGAAAGATGAGTTGTCAACCCATCGGAACATAGGAGCAATATGTCATTTTCCATAATTTCCATCTCAAAAATATCTACAATTATGTTTTCTTCACTTCCAATTGCTCTTGTAATAATATTCTTCTTGGGATGAACTTCTGCTTCTTTTACTGTAATTTTTCCTTCTTTCACCAATTCGTGAACGTATGTATGATCTTCAGTAATTTGTTTTATTTTATTGTCCCTTATAATATAAGTTCTACTATCCCCCACATTACCTATGTATGCAATATTTTCACTTAAATCTATAACAGCCATGGTGACAGTTGTCCCCATACCTAAATATTCTTCTTTATTTGTAGCCTCTTTTAGTATTTTAAGATTTGCCAGTTTAATACTTTCATTAATAAATGTTGGAATTTTAAAGTCCTCTCTACCATTGTGCTCATCGAAATATTCTTTAATAACATCAATCAGCATGGTGCTGGCTATTTCTCCTGCCTTATGTCCACCCATTCCGTCAGCAACGGCATATAAGTTGTACCTGTCAGTTTCCTCTATTATTAAATTATCTTCATTTTTCTCCCTAATTATTCCTTTGTTAGTTTCAAAGTAAACCTTCATAAAGCACCTCACATACGCAAAAAATTATTTCTAAGTTGTCCACAGGCGGCCTGTATATCACTTCCAAGTTCTCTTCTTACAGTTGCATTAACCCCATGTTCTAACAATGTTTTTTTGAAATTATCAATATTTAAATCTGTTGAAGAATTTATTTTACTTTCCTTTACATAATTACAAGGGATTAGATTGACATTACATAATTTATTTTTTAAAAGTTTAGATAACAATTCAGCATCAATTAAACTATCATTGAAGCCCTTTATCATTATATACTCAAAGGTTAGTCTTCTACCCGTTTTATTTAAATAATAATCGCACGATGCCATTAATTCAGAAAGCTTATATTTTTTAGCAACGGGCAAAATTTCCTCTCTTTTCTCCTGGGTTGCTGCATGTAATGATATTGCAAGGGTTATTGGTAGATTTTTATCGGCCAAATTATAGATGCGAGGTACTATACCGCAGGTTGACAATGTGATTTTTCTCATAGAAATATTTTGACCTCTCTCATCGTTTATAATCTTTAAGAAGTCAATAATATTCTCATAGTTGTCAAGTGGTTCACCAGAACCCATAATAACAACATTATTAATTTTTTCTTTAATATCTTTTTGTATGATATATATTTGTCTGAGCATTTCAGCAGCTGTCAAATTGCGGACAAATCCATTCTTTGTAGATGCACAAAATGAGCAGCCCATTTTGCAGCCTACTTGTGATGATATACATGCTGTATTTCCATATTTATATTTTAAATATACAGTTTCACAAACATTACTATCTTCAAACATTATTACATATTTTTTTGTACTATCAAGCTTCGATTCAAGTTTCAATTCAACTGAAGCCTCTGTAAATTCTAAATATTTCATAAACTTATCTCTTGTATTCTTTGAAATATTAGTCATCTCGTCATAACTCTCAACTGTTTTGCTATGCAGCCAGTCAAACAATTGTTTAGTTTTGAACTTTGGTTCCTCAAGCTTTACTATTTGTTCTTCTAATTCTTCAAAACTTAAGTTATCAATTTTTATCATTATTTTACCTTCTTAAAAATAAATTCATTGTTTGTATAATTAACAATACAATAATAACATCCCATGAAACTATGATATTTCTACAGTATTATATCATAACCTTTTTAGTTTCGCAATAAAAAAGCCATCCATGAAATGCAAATGTGGATATATCTCCACATATCCTTTAGAAGCTGTATCAAAGGCATTTTTTGTTTGTTCAGATATGTCTACAGCAATAAATTTTTTATTATTTTTTAAAAATTTTTTAATAATATTAATATTTTCAGTTTTATTTACGGTGCATGTAGAATAAACTAATTCACCATTAATTTTTAAATATTTAGATGCGTTTTCTAATATTTTATATTGAATTTTTTGTATATCATCTAAATCTGATTCCAATTTATTATATTTAATTTCTGGTTTTCTCCTAATTATACCAAGACCGGTGCATGGAACATCAACAATACAATAATTTGCTCTTTCTATTAAGTCATTATCTAACATTGTTGCATCATAAGTCTCAGCAAAAATATTTTTTATTCCAAGTCTCATTTTTTCATTTTTTATAAGTGAGATTTTATTATCATATATATCTCTGCTGATTATTTTTCCTGTATCCTCCATCATTTCAGCAGCATTTAAAGATTTTCCTCCTGGAGCCGCACACAAATCAATTAAAAGGCTGTTAGCTTTTGGATTAAGTACTTGCCCAGCTAGCATAGAGCTTTCGCTTTGAATTGAAAACAATCCATTTTTATATTCCTCCGATTTATCTATATCAGATGGATTATCAATTATTAATCCTTTATCCAAATATCTACATTTACGAACAATCAACCCTTTATTTTTAAGAATATCCATTAAATTCTCTATTGATATTTTCAATGTATTCACTCTAATTATAAGTGGTGCTTCAGAATTATTCGCAATCAATACTTTTTCTATCTTATCTTTGCCAAATTCTTCTATCCATTTGGAGACCAACCACTCTGGATATGAATATTTAACACCTAAAAATTCCTTATATGGTAACTTATTCATATCACTGATTATATTATCTTTATTCCTGATAATATTTCTTAGAACTGCATTTACAAACTTTGAAGTTCTTATGTTTCCCTTTTGCTTTATATGTTCTACACTTTCATTTACTATTATATTATCATATGAATTTTCCAGAAAAAACAATTGATATACAGCAAGTCTCAATGTGAAAAGCACTTCTGTTTCCATTTTTTTAGTTTTAGTTTTTGACATGTGGTTTATTACCCAATCAATAAATAACAAATTTTCAACCACACCTAAAACTGATTTTCTATATATAGAGTTATATTTATGTTCTATGTTTTTTATATCGTTATTAATAACTAAATTTGAATAGGATTTATCTCGTAGAATTTTTTTTAGTGATTCAATAACTGATACTCTATAATTATTATCCAAATTTATACCTCTATTTCATTATTTTTTTCATACAAAATGACAGGATGTTGAAAAGGTTCGACCTGCAAGGTACCGTAAGGCAAGGCAACCGCAGCAGGCGGGCTTTTTCAACATCCTGAAGTTGATTAATAATCAACCTTCTATCTTTGTTATTATAATACACATAATTTTATTATACAATAATTATTTATCCTGTATCATTTTTCTAATCTTCCAAAAGAACTTTTTCAGGGAATATATTACCTCTTAAATAATCACTCACACTCATTTTTTTCTTTCCTGGCATTTGAAATTCTTCAATAATTACAACTCCATCTGTGGAAGCGATGTATATTCCATTATTGTCAGCTTTCAAAACGAACCCCGGTTCATATTCGGTTTTGTCATCAATGCAAGACGACCTATAAACTTTAACTTTCTTTCCATCGTAATTAAAATATGCTCCAGGCCAAGGCGATAAGCCTCTTATTAGATTGTGTATATTTTTTGTACTATCATTCCAATTTATTCTTGTATTTTCCTTATTAAGCATTGGTGCATAATTAGACAACGAATCATCCTGTTTTTCTTTTTGTATATTATTACGTTCTATACATTTTAAAGTGTCAATCAGTAATCCGGCACCCTGAATCATCAGCTTATCATGAAGCTCTCCAACATTCATGTTGTCATCAATATCTATTTCAGATTTTAATAACATATCTCCGGTATCTATTCCGCCATCCATGAGCATAGTAGTCACACCTGTTGTTTTTTCACCATTAATTATTGCCCAATTCAATGGCGCAGCGCCTCTAAGCTTTGGTAAAAGAGACGCATGAACATTTATGCATCCATATTTAGGCAAATCTAGTATTTTTTTATTGAGAATCTGACCATAGGCAACTACAACAATTACATCAGGGGTATATTTTCTTAAAACTTCTACATTCTCTTTACATTTTATTTTTTCAGGCTGAAAAATTTCGAGTCCCAGTTCTTCGGCCTTAATTTTCACGTCTGATTTTTTTAATTTTTTGCCTCTCCCAGATAGTTTATCAGGTTGGGTTACAACAAGTTTTATATCAAATCCATTATCATGAAGCATCTCTAAGGTAGGTACCGCAAATTCAGGTGTTCCCATAAAAATTATATTCATTAGTAACTCCTATTCTTTTTCTATTTTATCTATAAATAATACTCCATTTAAATGATCTATCTCGTGACATATACATCTAGCTAACAAGTCTTCTGCAACCAGTGTAATTTCTTCTCCGTTTTCATTAGTATATACAACCGTTACCTTTTTAGGTCTTACAACGCTACCTTTTATTTCAGGTACGCTTAAACATCCTTCTTGATCCGTTTGTTTTCCAGAAGATTCGATTATTTTAGGATTAATCATTTTAAATAAGTTTTCATCCCCGACTTCAATAACCACAAGTCTTTTTAATATTCCTACCTGTGGTGCTGCAAGTCCAATACCATCTTGTTCATACATTGTATCTACCATGTCATCAAGCAGAGTTAAAATTTTATCATCTATTTTTGTTACTTCTCTGCTTTTTTTCCTTAATATTTCATCGCCATTGATTCTAATACTTCTTAAAGCCATCTTAACCTCCTATTTACCTTAACAAAATATTTTATTAAATTGTATCCGTATTTATATTTATGCTTACTTTAATATTTTCTATATCCTTTTCCATATAAACTGCTCTAATAATTTTCTTTAATTCACTAAGCGCATAATTAGAAACCTTTATATATAAATTAATTCTGTATTCATCATTAACTTTGTAAATAGCATGTGGAATGGGTTTATACAATAACATACTGCGTTCCTCAATCATGCTCTGAACAGAATCTTTTAATTCATTGTATTTTTCAAACGCTGTTTTTAAAACATACTCCTCATTTCTAGAAATCATACATATGTTTATTATATTAATAAATGGGGGAAAAGCAAACTCTTTTCTTAATTTTAATTCTTCATTTATAAATAAATTATAATTATTATTTTTAGCAGCATTTATTATAAAATTTTGCGGTTCAAAAGTTTGTATAAAGACATTACCTTTTTTATCACCTCTGCCTGCTCTGCCGCTAACCTGTGTTAATAGTTGAAATGTTTTTTCACTTGCATTATAAAATGGTAAATTTAATATTGCATCAGCAGATAGCACTCCGACTGTCGTTACATTAGGAAAATCAAATCCTTTAGCCAGCATTTGAGTACCGATAAGAATATCAATTTTTCCGTTTTTGAAATTATTATAAATGCTCTCATAGCTATCTTTGTTTGACATTGAATCAACATCCATACGCTCTGTTACAGCCCTTGGAAACAAATGATTAATTAATATCTCTACATGCTGCGTTCCCGCTCCAAATTGGTTTATTTTTTCACTGCCACACTTAGGGCATTCTCTTATCATTTTTTTTGTTCTTCCACAATAATGACAGCGAAGTATATTTCCCCTCACATGATATGTCATAGAAACATCACATTTATCACACTTTATTACATGACCGCATTTTTTACATGATATGAAACCGGAATATCCCCGTTTATTTAAGAAAAGTATAATTTGTTCTTTCCTATTTAAAGAGTTTTTAATATTTTCATACAAGATTTCACTAATAATAGTATTGTTTCCTTTGTCCAATTCCTTGCTCATATCGATTATACTTATATTAGGCATAATTGCATTTTGAACCCGATTTTTCATTTCAATAAGTTCTATATGCCCTTTCATAACCATATGATATGTACTCAAAGACGGCGTTGCTGTTCCAAGTATAACTTTCGCATTCATAACTGAAGACATTTTTATGGCAACTTCAACTGCATCATATTTAGGAGATGTTGAAGACTTATAACTATCTTCATGCTCTTCATCAATAATTATTGCCCCTATATTTTTTATAGGTGCAAACAGTGCAGATCTTGCTCCTACCACAACATCTACTTCTTTATTATACACTTTATTCCATTCAATAAATTTTTCCTTTTTACTCAGCCTTGAATGAAATATGGCTATTTTATTTCCAAATCTCTTTTTAAACCTTTCAATGGTTTGAGTCGTCAGGGATATTTCGGGAACAAGCATAATGGATTGCTTATTATCTTTTTGATAATGCTCAATTATATCCATATAAACTTCTGTCTTGCCGCTGCCTGTAACACCATGCAGTAAAAAAACATTTTTATCCGAGTTTATAATTGCATCGAGAGCATTTTGCTGCTCATAATTTAGAGAAATTCTATCCTCCCCTATACAATCAATACATTCACTGCTGTCATACAAAACGGATTCGCATAACAGTATTTCTTTATTAATAAGATTATTTATAATTGCATTTGAAACTGATAAATCACTCATAAGTTTTTTAATATTTACTTTACCGGATTCTTTCAAATAATTTATTATTTTTACTTGTTTTTGTGTTTTATTTATATTGTATTCATCAATATGTCTTTTTGAATCAATAAGGCTAATTATTTTTTCATATTGATTTTTCTTACTAATTGTCTCTTTATTTTCTATTTCAATAATATTTTTTTCTTTTAAATTATCTAATAATAAATATAAATCATTGCCATTATATATTTTTTTTAATTTTCCAAGTTCAATTTTCCCCTTTTTTAATATTTCTAATAATTCACTTTCTTTTTTATTCAAAGATATTTCACAAAAACCGGTATTTATAACTTTAATAAATATGTTATGTTCATATTTTATCATCGACGGTATCATTAACCTTATTGCATCTGAAAATTTGCAAATATATCTTTCCCTAATCCATAATCCAAGCTTTATCATTTCTTCTTTTACAATGGGTTCATCATCTATTATTTCAATAATAGGTTTTATCTTATTTCTCGGAATATCACATTCAGAATTCACAGAGATAACAATTGCATCAATAATATGTTTATTGCTCCCAAAATTAACCTTTACCCGTTTACCTACTTCTACAATATTTTCATACATTTTATCAATGCCGTAAGTATATATGCGGTCGGTACTTTTGGAATTATTATTTAATATTACCTTAGCAAAAATTTCAAACATATTTTCACACCCAATTCCATAATAGTAGTTTATTAACTGATTAAATTAAATAATCAGTCAAATTAGACTGATTATTTATTAGCTATTGTTTCATACAATTATAATTTAAATATACTAATTATCAGAATATACTTCTCTTTCTGCATGTTCTAGTATTCTTGCCTGGTTGTCAATATCAGCTTGTCTTTGCTGTTCTGTTTCATATATTGCACCATAAGCCCCTTCATAAAATTCTTCGATAGCTACACAAACAGGTTTCAATGTAGGTGTTTTTATCAATATATCCTGCCCGTCTATAATTTGTCTGGCCCTTTTAGATATTATTGTAACAAGTGAATATCTGCTGTCAACCATGTCTATCAATTCGTCAATAGAAATTTTTCTCATTTATTATACCTCCTTAATTTTTCTTATTAAAGCTTGATTCCTTGCTGATTTATTTTTCTCTGCTGATATTATCTCTTTTATTTTCTCCACGGCAGTATCAACTTCATCGTTAAGAACAACATAATCATATTGAAAAGCATAGTTTAGCTCATCATAAGCACTTTTCAACCTTCTTCGAATTGCCTCTTTCGAATCAGTTCCTCGTCCTTCAATTCTATTTTTCAACTCTTCCAATGATGGAGGCAGTATAAAAATAAAAACACCTTTTGGATAGTTTTCTTTAACCTTTAAAGCTCCTTGTATATCTATCTCCAATATTATATCTTTCCCATTTTCTAACTCATTTAGTACAATTTTTTTAGGAGTGCCATAATAATTTCCATATACTGAAGCATATTCTAAAAATTCATCATTATTTATTTTTTTAAGAAACTCCTTTTCATCTAAAAAAAAGTAATTCTTGCCATCTATTTCGCCATCTCTTGGTTTTCTAGTTGTCGCTGATACCGATACACTGATATTTTCTATTTCTTCTATAAGTCTTTTACATATTGTGCCTTTACCAGAACCCGAAGGACCAGATATAACAACTAATAATCCACTGTTCATCCTTGCCCCCTTTTTATTTTACCAGATGTTCAAATCTCTGAGCCATAGTATCTGGTTGAATTGCAGATAAAATTACATATTCACAATCTGTAATTATAACTGCTCTTGTTTTTCTTCCATAAGTTGCATCTATAAGTTTACCTTTATCTCTCGTTTCCTGAATAACTCTTTTTATCGGTGCAGACTCTGGGCTGACAATTGCTATTATGCGATTTGAAAGAGCTATATTTCCAAATCCAATATTTATCGTATTACTTGACATGAATGTTCTCCTACTCTATATTCTGAATTTGTTCTCTTATTTTTTCTAGTAAATTTTTAACCTCAATAACTATTTGAGTTATATTAAGATTTCCAATTTTGGAACCAATTGTATTTATTTCTCTATTTGCTTCCTGAATTATAAAATCCAATTTTCTCCCAACCGAGCCACCTGCTTTAAGTGCAATATCCAACTGGTTCATATGTGAATTAAATCTAACTATTTCTTCATTAATATCACTTTTATCCGAATAAAAAACAATCTCATTATAAAGTCTATTTTCATCTAAATCGTGAGAGTTCCCTAAAAGTTCTTTAATTCTTGTTTCTAATTTTTCCTTGTATTCAGATACTATTGTTTCTGAATACATACTAATATCTTCAATTAATGCAATGATATTTGCCATGCTTGACCTAATATCATTTTCCAGCTGGTCACCTTCTTTACATCTCATAAATATAAGATTCTCAACTGCTTTGCTGACAGCAGATTCAACACAAATTCTTAATTCATCTTCGTCTGACTTATCTTCTCTAGCAACAAGTACATCCTGGAATTTTATTATAGTGTCAATAGAAGGTTCATCACATATATCAAGCTCATTTTTTATTTCATCTATTGCTTCTTTATACTGCTTTGCCAAGTATATATTAGGAACAATAGTGGTATCAGATTCACTTATGTAATCTATATTCAGATATACATCTATTCTACCTCTTTGTATGCTTTTTTTCAATATTTTTCTTATATTATCTTCAAAAAAACGCAAATGCCTCGGGGTTTTTATATTTATATCGCAATATCTATTATTTATTGTCTTAATTTCAGCCGTTATACTTCTCTTGCCATCGCTGTGTTCACCTTTACCGTATCCAGTCATGCTTATTATATTCGCCACTATTTCATCTCCAATATCTAATTCTTCTAAACCATTATAACATTAAATTACAAATAGTAAACAAAAAGTTATCTTTTACATGACATAAATTGTTTTTTGATGTACAATATAACAATGGGTGAACGCTAGCTGAATAATTGAAAAATAATTAAAAAGCAATTTGGTAACCATATAAGAGAGTCTGTTTCGCACCTGATAATTAATGAACAACAACTGGAGGTAATATTATGGCACTTGACGGAATTTTTTTAAATAGTATAAAAGATAATTTATTTGATACGCTTATTGGCGGTCGCATAGATAAAATATATCAACCTGATAAAAATGAAATAATAATATTGGTAAGAAACGGTGGAGAAACCTACAAACTCCTAATATCATCAGTAAGTAGCTGCCCACGTATACAATTAACCACCATTAACAGAAAGAACCCTGAACAACCACCCATGTTCTGTATGCTTATGAGAAAACATCTGACCGGTTCTTATATAAGGAATATCCACCAAATTGATTTTGATAGAATAATTGAGATAACATTTGAATGTAAGGATGAATTGCAAACAACAGTACACAAATCCATTATCATCGAAATAATGGGTAAGCACAGCAATATTATTTTTATACATACAGATACCAGAATCATCATAGATTCTATAAAAAGAGTTGCAGAAAACGTGAGTAGTATAAGACAAGTTTATCCCGGTCTGACATACATTTCTCCACCGCTTCCCTCAAAAATTAATCCAATTAATATTACAAAGGAAGAATTTTTAAAAACACTTAAAGCAGTTAACAGTGGAATATATATATATGATTTCATCTTCAAAACATTTACAGGCTTAAGTCCATTCATAAGCAGAGAAATTTGCTATGTATGTAACTTAAATGAAAGTACTTATATAGGTGAATTAAATTATAATGATATTGAAAAAATATGGAATTCATTCAGCCAAATAGTAAATAAGATTAAAAACAAAGAGTATTCCTTTAATATATACTCTAGTGAGGAATTGAAAATTTACGATTTTTATTGCATTGAATTAGAATATCTGCGAGCCTGTAAAAATAAAATATTTGATAATCCAAATGATATGCTAGATACATATTATTACAACATGGATAATAAAAATAAAATAAATCAAAAAGTTTCTAATCTAATAAAAAGTATAACTACTAAGTTGGAAAGAGATAAAAAAAAGGTTCAGAAACAGAGAAATGAACTTTTAAGTGCAGAAGACAGAGAAAAGTATAAAATATATGGTGAGCTTATTATTGCAAACTTGCATAAAGAACCTGAAAATCATAAACTTAAAGTATTAAATTACTATGACCCTGAACAAAAAGAAATAATAATTCCCTTAGATCCAAAATTAAATTTAAAACAAAACAGTCAGAAATTTTTCAAAAGATACAATAAGCTTAAAACAGCTGAAGATGAACTCCATAAATTTATCTCTTCGACTAACGAAGAAATAGCATATTTAGAAAATATACTTTTTTCAATAGAGGAATGTCAGACAATTGATGATTTGGACGACATATATACCGAATTAATAAATGAAGGTTTTATGAAAAAGAAAGGTAAAGTTAAAAAATCCAAAGAATATAAACCTGAAATATTAACATACATATCTTCTCGTGGTCATGACATAATGATAGGAAAAAACAATCTTCAAAATGATATGTTAACTTTTAAAATCGGGAAAAAAGAAGATTACTGGTTTCATTCAAAAAATATTCCCGGCTCACATGTGCTAATAAAAACCAACGGAGACGAATTGGCTGATGAGGAATATGTGGAAGCTGCCCGCTTAGCTGCATATTACAGCAAAGCTAAAAATTCAAGCAGCGTGGAAATTGACTATACAAAAAAATCTAATGTAAAAAAACCAGCAAATGCAAAACCCGGATTTGTTATTTATGAAACAAATTATTCAATGCTGGTAGAACCCGATATTTCTGATATTAAATTAAAAAAGTAATTTTTTCGTTTATGACATATGAATTGATTAGATAACAATTCATATGTCATAAATTTCTATTTTTCTTTAATAACCACCTGACTAATTCCATCTATTTCTTCAAACAATACGCTTATCCTTTCATTTCTTGATGTTGGTACATTCTTACCTATGAAATCAGCACGTATAGGAAGTTCTCTGTGTCCCCTGTCTATCAATACTGCCAGTTCCACATTTTTCGGTCTTCCTTGATCCACTATAGCATCAAGAGCAGCTCTTACCGTTCTGCCGGTGTACAATACATCATCCACTAATATAACTGATTTGTCTTTTATATCATATTCAAAGCTCTTAACAGATATGGGAGCCTCTACATCTTTATCATCAAAATCATCACGATAATATGTTACATCTAATGGAAACACAGGAACTGCTGAACCTTCAATTTCTTCAATCATTTTAGCAAGCTTAAGTGATAATGGCCACCCCCTGGTTTTTATCCCAACCAGAACTATATTATCTACACCTTTATTTTTCTCAATTATTTCATGAGCTATCCTCACTACTGCTCTTGCAATTGCTTTATCATCCATAATTAAAGCTTTTGTAATCATTTAAAATTCATCCTTCCATATAAATATTCTACAATGACTCCTCAATTGTTCTCTATTGTTCAGCTATTGTTCCCTTATTGTATTAAGTACCTTATTAAAATAACTCGGCAGTTCACTATCAAATTCCATATATTCTCCAGTCGTTGGATGAACAAAACCAAGTCTTTTTGAATGCAGCAGCTGCCCTGATAGTCCAAATTTATTAATTTTACTTCCGTAAACATCATCTCCGACTACGGGATGCCCGATATATTTCATATGTACCCTAATTTGATGAGTTCTGCCGGTTTCAAGTTTTAATTTTACTAATGTATATTTTTGAAACCTTTTTATTACCCAAAAATTAGTTACTGCTTCTTTACTATTTTTATTTGTCACTGCACGTTTTTTTCTATCTTTTTCACTTCTCCCCAGGGGTGCATTTATAATACCTTGATCATCTTTTACTTTGCCTTCTACCAAGGCATAATAAATTCTATAGATTGAATGCTCTTTCAAGCATTCAGCCAGGAAGTTATGTGATTTATCATTTTTTGCTACGATCATTAATCCTGAAGTATTTTTATCTAATCTGTGAACTATACCTGGTCGCAGAACTCCGTTTATTGATGACAAATTTTTCAAATGAAACATAAGTCCGTTTACAAGCGTACCGGAATGATGACCCGGTGCCGGATGTACGACTACTCCCTGAGGTTTATTGATTACTGCAACATCATCATCCTCATAAACAACTTTTATCTCAATATCTTCTGCTTCGACATTCAAAATCTCCGGTTCAGGCATAATAATTTTTATTTCATCATTTTTCTTAAGTTTATAATTAGATTTTACTAACTTGTTATTAACCTTAATATTGCCTTCTGCTATAAGTTTCTGAACTGAATTTCTGGACATATAATCAATATGGTTTGAAATATATGAATCTACTCTCTCATTTTCAGTATCAGAAAATATGATCACTTCATTATTATCATTATTATCATTATTTTCATTCATTAATCTATTCACTCTTTTCAAACTTATTAAATAACATGAGAATTATAAGCAATACAGTTCCACAAACCACAAAGCTGTCTGCTATATTAAAAACTGGAAAGTCATAAAAATTACCAAATTTCACATCAATGAAATCAACAACATAACCACGTATAATTCTATCAATAAAGTTACCTATTGCACCTCCTGCAATTAGAACAAGTGATAACTTAGATAAATTTGTAATGTTTTTATATTTAAAGAACATGTATCCTAAAACTATAATCATAACAAGAGTGATTATTACAAAAAACCATATTTGATTTTGCAATATACCAAATGCTGCACCTCGATTCTCTACATAAGAAAATCGTAGGAAGTCATCTATTATTTTTATGGAACTACCACCTTTTAACGCAGAAACTGCCCATATTTTTGTTACTTGATCAAATATTACCGAAAATAAAAAAATTGCTCCAAAAAAAATATTCATGTCAATTCCTCTCTATTATAACAATCAATAAACAATTTATTAGCAACAAAAAAACATTTAATTAGTGCTTCACAAATTCTTTTATTGTTTTTTGTTTTATATGTAGTGTTTAACTTCTACTTTATATTTTCCACTTTTTGTTTGACCCATATATTTTGATACCTTGAATCGCCCATATTTGCTTATAGAAATCATGTCACCTTCTTCTACAAAATATGATATTTTATCTATAACCTGCCAATTTATTTTAACATCTCTTGATTTAATAATATCTGATGCCGTTTCTCTCGATTTATTTATTAAATGTTTCACTATATTATCCAGCCTAATTGAAGAACAATTTATATTTAACAATTTATGTTCTTGTTCCTTGAAGTGAACATCCAAAACATTAATTTTTTCTATTTCTATTTTACTTTTTCCTATAGTGTCTAAATTATAAACTACGTAATCTGCAATATCACTATGTATCACTATGTCTGCATAATCATCATATACATAAATATCACCTGTTTTATTTCTATCGATACCAAGTGACATTATTGAACCTAAATAATCTCTGTGATTCAATATTTTAAATTTTGATTTGTTTTTAATCCTAAGTCCAACAATAAATTCGCTGCAATTTATTTGTTCTAAATATTCCGGAAATAAAATTAAAACTTTCCTTTCACAATATATGTATGAAGGGAAAATTTCAAATTTAATATCTAAATTATTAATTATGGGTAAACTTAATTCTGCCACATGTGGATTTATAAATTCTGTCGTGGCAGGAATAAAATTTTTATTAACATATAATGCTTTATCTGTTATTTTTTTTACTAAATTCTTAGTTTCTTCATCTCTAATGAAATCATAATATTTTTCTAAATTTTTCATTAACCAATCCTACTAAAGAGAATATATTAATATTTGCACAAGTCTTAAAATCATATATGCCAATATAGGAGAAAAATCAACCATCCCCATGTTAAGACCAAACTTATTCAATATTGCTCTGCATGGAGCTAATATAGGTTCAGTCAATTGATAAATAAAGTCCGTTATTTTCGAATATCTTAAATTTGGGAAAAAAGATATTAGCACTCTCGCTAATATTAGAACATTAACAATTCTTATAAATATAGAGAGTGCATATTTAATTACATACATATAGTCACCTATTACTTATTATTTATTGTAAAAATAATTCCTTTCAAATCTTTCACCAAGACGTCCGTCAATCTGTACATTGTTTGGTGCTATAACAAAAATTCCATTTGAAACTTTTTGAATACTTGCCTCTAATGAATATACTGAACCCTTTATAAATTCAAAAATCTGTTTTTGATCTTCTAGTTCCATGCCCTCAATATTCAGAACTACAACCTTTCTACTTTTGAGTTCATCTACAGCTTTTGTGCAGTCTTCATATTTATCAGGTTCACATATAGAAACTTTCATATCTGAATTGGAATGAACTTTTATAACATTGTTTTTCTTGGAGTACGTTTCTATTCTGTCTGACTGTCTTCCATCATTACCATTTCTGTTTTCAGAATTTGATTCGTCATCATAATCATCTTCATCGTCATAATCTGTTATACCTATAAAATCCTTAACCTTATCCATCATACCCATTTTATTTCTCCTCCTAATAATTTCTAGCACCAAATATTGCAGTACCAATCCTAACTATATTTGAACCTTCTTCTATAGCTATTTCAAAATCGTTTGTCATTCCCATTGACAAATATTTCATGTCCGTATTTTTTAGTTCCATTTTAGAAATATTATCATATATTTCTTTCATTTTTATAAAAATCCATCTTACATTTTCAGGATTTTCTTCATAAGGAGCCACTGTCATCAATCCTGTAACCAATATGTTATCATATTGATTGACAGCTTTTACAAATTCATATATTTCATCAGCTTTTACACCAAATTTACTATCTTCTTCTCCTATATTAAGTTCAATTAAAACTTTCGAAATTATTCCATTCTGCTTGGCTCTTTTATTTATTTCATTTGCCAATTCTAAGTTTTCAACTGAGTGAATGAGTTCTGCCTTATCTATTATGTATTTTACCTTATTTTTTTGCAAATGCCCAATCATATGCCATTTAATTTCCATATTGCTTAATTGCTCATACTTATTTATAAACTCTTGAACCCTGTTTTCCCCAAGATTTGAAAGACCGCTTTCAACAGCTTCCTTAGCCCTAAGCGAATCTACTGTTTTTGAAACTGCTATTATTGTTATGTCGTCAGGATTCCTACCAGATTTTTCAGCAGCTTGTGCAACTTTATTCCGTATAATATTTATATTTTCTTTTATACTCATTATTTTTACAACGACCTCCATTATTCAGCAATTTGACCCTCATACACTTTATTAGGCTCCAGAATAACTTTATCAAATATTTTTATTGTTTCATAGGAATCATCTGATATATTGATTACTCTGCGCCTATCTTCACTTACATAATCACCAATTGATATTATAGTCACATCTCCATCCTGCCCTAATATTTCAACGGGAAAAAATTTAACAATGTTACTTGCATCTTTAATATATACTCCCTTTAATCCATTATTCTCAACTAATGCCTTAGTATTTATTTTTATGCCTTCGTGTATATCAGTTATAAGTTCTAAGTCTACATACCTTTTATCATAGATTTTATAAAAGTAATCATCAAAATATATGATTATAACAGATTCTTCGCTTCCATAATTAATTTTTTTTATGTAGCCCCATGCTTCAACATCCTGTCCATCGTATTTTATTCTGGTTTTAATGTATTTATTAGCTTCAAACAATTTTGCATATTCATTATTCACTGTTGCGGCTATATAATAGTTAAAGTTGGATATTATCTTATATAGTTTATCGCCTGAGGATACCTCTGATGACAAACTACTATCAGTTTCAACATACTCCTTCTGTATAGTACTGCTTGGAGTTATATCTAAAACATTTTCATATTTATAATAGTCTTCCAGCCCATCAGTTTTATATGTAAAAATACCAGATTTTTTAGAATAACAAGGTATTTTATTTGTATCCAAGCTCTTTGACAAACTGTTTATCATTGATTTCAGATATGATACATCATAGTCGTCATACTTATTACCTGTTGAGTATTGAAATTCATTACCACTTACTTGTCCTATTGTATCATACATATCATCCAAATTATTATTTAATATATTAGTCTGTACAGCAGTTTGAAAATTAATTGCTTCCTCGCTGGTTAGTGAAGTCTTGTCATTATCTTTTTTTAATTTTTCATTACTATTTTTCAACTCTATGGCTGATTGAATTTCTTCAATTTGATTTTTAATTTGTACAGAATTAGAATCCGTATGTATATCAGCTAATAATGTTCCCTTGTTAACTTTTTCTCCATCATCATGATAATAGGTTATATTACCATCAATTTCTGTACTATAAACCTCTTCATCTTTTACAACAATTCCCTTAGCTTCTATTATATCTTCCAAATTTCCTTTTTCAGCAACAATAGTTTCTACAGAGCCATTGTGGTTTTGAAATATATATATTACTATACATACCATGACAAAAGAAAAGAAAAAATTCTTTAGTCCAAAGTTTTTTTTCGCCATCTATTCCTTTGCCTCCAATATATATTAATTAATAAACATTATAGCACAAATTCCATTTATTTTGCAAGTTATATATGCTGATTTTATCTTATTATTTCAATTATTTTATAAAAAATTTTTACATTATTCTACAAAAAACACATTTATAATTGAAATTTAATTTCATTATTAAATCACATATTTTGACATATAAAAATTAAAGAGGAGCCACAGACCCCTCTTTAATTTATTTTAATATTATATTATTAAGAAAATAATGCTTCCTGTTCCATCATTAACTATTTTTTCTATTGTTTTCTTAAGCTTCTTCCTCGCATTTTCAGGCATTGCAGTAAGTTTTACCTGAAGTTGTTCTTCTACGAGATCATACAGTGTTTTTCCAAATATTTCGGCATCCCATATACATTGTGGATTTTCTTTGCTTTGTTCAATTAAATGATTTATTAAATCCTCACTTTGAGCCTTGCTTCCGATAACCGGTGACACTTCAGTGTTGAGGCTTGCATTAAAGATATGAAGAGATGGTGCCTGTGCTTTAATTTTTATTCCATATCTGCTGCCATCTTTAAATACCTCTGGTTTGTCTATTGTCATATCTGTGATTCCCGGTGTCACATAACCATATCCTTTTGTTCTCGCATCATTAATTGCTGCTTCAACACGGCTATATTCATCCCGCGATGAAGAAAGGTCGCTTATAAGCTTCAATATTTGATGTTCTCCGGTTATTTCCTCTCCGCATAGTTCACTGATTACTTTATAGTAGAAAGCATTATCAATGTCAATTTTCATGTTTATTTTACCTGTTCCAAGTTCTATGTCCTTTACATAATAATCTTCTATGTAATCATTTTCTTCTGAAAAGATTTTAGTGGCATCAAAATCGCTTAATTTATAACATTTTTCAAAATCTTGCCTCAATGTCTGAATTAAGTCGTGTTTTAGCTTATGATCATATGTAAGTCCGTCGAACCATTTTGGTAAATCAACATTTATTTCTTTTATCGGAAATTCATAAAGTACATCTTCAAGCACTTCCTCAATGTCATCAGTTTTTAAATTTAAACAGTCTACAATTTGTATAGGCGCATCATATTTTTCTTTAAGCTGCTTTGAAAGTTCAATTGTATTCTCATCTTCTGGATGTGTTGTATTTAAAATAATCACAAAAGGTTTATTTATTTCCTTTAGCTCCTTAACAACTCTTTCCTCAGCCATGATATAATTATCTCTATTTATATCTGTAATACTTCCGTCGGTTGTAACTAGAACACCTATTGTAGAATGATCTTTGATTACTTTTTTTGTTCCTATTTCAGCAGCTTCTGCAAATGGTATAGGGTCTTCATTCCAAGGAGTACTTACAAGTCTTGGAATTTCTCCCTCCATATTTCCTATTGCTCCCGGAATCATATAGCCAACACAATCGATAAGTCTCAATTTGGCATTTATGTTGTCTTTAAAAGTAACCTTTACTGCATTTCCCGGAACAAATTTTGGTTCTGTTGTTGTTACAGTTTTGCCTGTACCGCTTTGAGGCATCTCGTCTTTTGCCCTTTCTTTAGTATATTCATCATCTATATTTGGAAGCATGACATTTTCAGAAAATTTCCTTATAAATGTTGATTTTCCTGTTCTCACAGGTCCTACTATGCCCAAATATATCTCACCCTTAGTTCTTTTTGCTATATCTTCATATATATCTAAATTAGTAATAATAATCCCCCCTCTAATTAATATACGCTTTTATATACAATTAATTTATATGCCTGTTTTACAGTCTTTATTCCAAAAACAAATAAAAAAAATAATAATAAAGCCTCAAATATATATATTTGAAGCCATATCTTTTATCAATTGTTCTCAGCTATCGTTCTCCTATTGTTCTTTACAGTTTTTCATCTTTCTTTTCTCTCAACATCAATTTATTTACCGTTTCCTTTACATCTGCATTTTTTTCAAGTATTTCATACATAGCATCGACTATAGGCATATCAATGTTTATTTTTCTTGAGAGATCATATGCGGCATATGTAGTTGAAATACCTTCAACAACCATGCCTACTTTTTTAACAGCTTCATCTTTTGAATATCCTTGACCAATAAGATATCCTGCACTCCTGTTTCTAGAGTGAGTGCTGGTGCAAGTAACTATTAAATCTCCTATGCCCGAAAGTCCGGAAAACGTGTGTATATCTGCCCCTAATACAACCCCTAACCTTGCTATTTCAACTATTCCTCTATTCATAAGTGCTGCTTTTGCATTGTCACCGTACCCAACTCCATCAGAAATACCTGCACCTAAGGCAATAATATTTTTAAGGGCTCCGCCAAGTTCAGCTCCTATCACATCATTATTTGTATATACTCTAAAATATGATGACATAAATAAATCCTGAATTAATTCGCCTGTTTTTCTATCTTCACAGGCCACAGTTATAGCCGTCGGCATAGATAATCCCACTTCCTCTGCATGAGAAGGTCCTGTCAGTACAGCAAACTTGCAATTTTTTGTCTCTTGCGCAACTATTTCAGATACTCTGTTAAGGGTTCCAACCTCAATACCCTTAGAAGCATTAATCACTATTTTGTCAGTTTTATATTCATCCTTTATCTGTTTTAATGTATTCCTTACAACTTGAGTAGGTACCACAATTAAAACAATATTTGCTTCTTTCACCGCTTCATTTATATCCGAAGTAAAAACTATATCTTGTGGTATCTTTACATTAGGTAAATATTTCTTATTTATTCTGTCATTACTTAATTCTATGCAATGTTCCTTATTTCTAATCCATACTGTAACAATATTTCCATTTTCAGAAAGCAACTTAGCTAAAGCTGTTCCCCAACTACCTCCACCAAGAATTGCAATATGTGTTCTCATAAAAAACCCCTTCCTCAAATAGTATAACCCTTATAATTTATTCTCTTTACCGGTTAATAGTCTTTTTATATTTTCTTTATGCCGATAGATTGACATGGAAACAACAAATAGGCAGAAAATGAAAAGCTGCATGTTAAATGGTCTGATAAAAATTAAAATTACTATTGGTGCTAAAGACATCCCGATAATTGAACCGAGTGAAACCATTCTAGTCACAAATGCTATGGCTAAACCTATCGCAAAACATATAAGAGATACAAAGGGACTTATGGTCAGCATAACTCCGACTGTCGTTGCAACACCCTTCCCTCCCTTAAAATTCAATAGTGCGGGCCAGTTATGACCTACAATAACAAACACACCGGCTAAATATCCACCAATCTCTCCACAGATTGCTTTTCCAATTAAAACGGCAGCAACACCTTTAAAAACATCTCCTATAAATACCAATACTCCAATCTTAGCACCAAAAGCTCTTATTGCATTTGTAGCTCCTGAATTGCCGCTACCATAATCTCTGACATCTTTTTTCATAATAATCTTGCCCAGTATATATGCAAAGGAAAGATTACCCATCAAGTAAGATATCACTATAGCAATAATGTAATTCATACAAATCTCCCTCCATCAATTTGTTAATTGACTTACAATTGTTTCAATTGTTCTTTTATATTATTATTTCTCACTTCTATTTCTGAATTCCATAACTATAGGTGTACCCTTATATTCAAAAGATTCACGTATTTTATTTTCCAAATATCTCTGATATGAAAAGTGCACTATGGTACTGTCATTTACAAATATTACAAATTTAGGCGGATTAACTGATACCTGTGTTCCATAAAATATTTTCAACTTTTTACCTTTAACAGTACGTGGTTGATTCATTAAAACAGCCTCTATCAAAATATCATTTAGAACACCTGTTGATACTCTCAAAGTCCTAAAAGAGTATACCTCATCAACTGTTTCAAGAATTTTATTAACTCTCTGCCCGGTAAGTGCCGAAGTCGTCAGAATTGGTGCATAAGTCATGTATGCAAATTGATTTCTTATATCATCATTAAACTTCTTAAAAGTTTTGTCGTCTTTTTCAATCAAATCCCACTTGTTCACAACTATAACCATGCCTTTATAGTTATCATGTGCATACCCTGCAATTCTTATATCCTGGTCAGTTATTCCCTTGTCCGCATCAATTACCAACACACACACATCAGCTCTTTCTACAGCTGTAAAAGCTCTGAGAACACTGTATTTCTCCACAGTTTCGCTAACTTTGCTTTTTCTTCTGATTCCTGCAGTATCAATAATAGTGTACTTTTGCCCATTCTTTTCAAATTCAGTATCAATTGCATCCCTTGTTGTTCCGGGAACATCACTGACAATAACTCTATCCTCACCTATTATTTTATTTATTATTGAGGACTTACCTGCATTAGGTTTACCTATTACCGCTATTTTGATGCGTTCATCCTCTTCTTTGGTGTCAAAATCATCATCAAATTTAGATATCACTATATCCAGAAGATCTCCTAATCCCAAAGCTTCTGTTGAAGAAATTGCAATTGGATCTCCAAGCCCCAAGTTATAAAATTCATAAATATTATTATTGTTAACAAATTTATCTATTTTATTGCAGACTAAAATTATATCTTTCTTTGATTTACGAAGCATTTGTGCAACCTCTGCATCTGCAGAAGTCACCCCTTCCTTTCCATCAACCATAAAAAGAACAACATCGGCCAATTCAATAGCCAACTCCGCCTGCATCCTCATTTGCGATATTATACTATCTGTTGTATTAGTTTCAATTCCTCCTGTATCAATCAATGTAAAATGTTTATCCAACCATTCGCCTTCAGAATAGATTCTATCTCTGGTCACTCCTGGCGTATCTTCTGTAATAGATATTCTTTTACCGGAAATTCTATTAAAAAGTGTAGATTTACCAACATTTGGTCTGCCTACTATCGTCACAACTGGTCTTGCCATTATTTCTTCCTCCGTATATTTTATTGTACAATTAAATTAAGTAATTCCTTACCATCAACTTTGCAAACTTTTACTTCTGCATTTAATTCCTTTTTTATGTCATCAACAGTCAAATCATCCAGAAATACCCCTTTTTCATCATTAAGCATACAATCCGGAATCACTATATTTTTGTAATTTTTCAATTTCAACTGTTCTATTATATCTTTACCGGTAATCAATCCAGCTACTGTTATTCTTTCTCCAAAAAAATTATTAATGATTTTTTCTACATTTATTTTTACATTTATCTGTTTCATAATTTTTTTAGATATAGAAAGTAATAAGTCATATGCCGCCACACCGGTAACTATAGTTATTTCTTTAATTATAGTATCATTATGCTTAAACTTTTTTAGACTGTTATCTATTTCCCAATCAAGCAACCTGCATAACCCTATTCCATTTTCAAGTTGATCAAAATTTTCATAATCCTTGTACTGAGGAAATGCTCTGCCACTAGTTATGTAAAATTCATCTGCAATAAAAACAAACCTAGTTTTCATTTTACTATAAAATTTCTCTTGCAATAAACTAACCTGTTCAACTAAACTTGAGGCGCTTTCTTTATCAAATGGTTTTATTTTAAACAAATTGTCTCTGAAATCTGTTAATCCAACCGGAACTACAGCAACACTTCTCAAATTAGGATGCAATTGAGATAAATCCATAATAGTTTTATCCAATACCTTTCCGTCATTAACATCTCTGACTAAAACTATCTGACAATCTACAGTTATGCCTGCATCTGTCAGTCTGGATAAACAGTCTATAATATTTATATCTTTCTGATTTCCCATCATAAATTTTCTTAAATTACTATCTGTAGTATGAACTGATACTTTTATAGGACTGATCCTGTATCTAATTATTCTGTTTATCTCATCCTCAGATAAATTTGTAAGTGTTATAAAATTGCCATAAAGAAAAGATAGTCTGGTATCATCATCCTTTAAATATAGAGTTTTTCTCATCCCTCTTGGCATTTGATCTATGAAACAAAATATGCACTTATTAGAACAAACTTTAATATTATCCATAAGCGGATTTTCAAATACAATTCCTAAATCCTCATCATATTCTTTTTCAACTTCAAGTTCCCATAGTTCACCATCTTTTTTCATTATATTCAAAAGAACTGTATCATCTGAAATTTGAAATTTATAATCTATATAGTCCATTATTTCACAGCCATTTACACTTATCAGCTCATCGCCCGGCTCTAAATCAAGTTCTTCTGCTATACTATTTTTTAATACTTTTACAATAATATTTTTCATTTTTGTTGTTCACAACCTTTTTAAAATTAAACAAATTATTACCCCACATTATAACATACAGTACAAATATACTGCAATGTTATTATTATAAATTTTAAATTCTTTCAGCTCTCTCATTATCATCAACTTTGTTAGAGGTTTTATACTTTGCCCTCAACGCAGTAAATATTTTCTTTCCGCTTACATCCTTAATCCCGTTCTTTTGCAAATTATAATCTACGATTTCACTTATTTTACTTCTCTTGTTCTGAAGGACAGCACTAACATCCCATGGTGTTTCAAGAATAATGTTCCTATCATATTCAAATTTTTCAATACTTTTGTATTTTGTGTCATCATAGTTTAATGCTTCAATATCTTTTATTAACAAAGGAACCTCTTTTTCATCAAGAACTATTTGCACCAATGTTTTTTGTTTATCTGAACCTTTTATTTCTTTCATATACTATCTCCTTTAAAATTAGATTTTTTATACTTCTATTTATATATAGAATACCACATGGTAAATATTTTTAATCAAAGAATTATTTCAAAGATGTCCCTCATTTTCAATCCTCGTTTTTATATACTAGGAGAAGAATTTTCCCAGTATATAAAAAAAGCCCTATACCAAGGCTTTTTCCAAATTATTTATTATTCCTGTACTGGAGCTTCAACAGGACATACGCTAGCGCACGCTCCACAATCTATACAAGCAGCAGCATCTATTTCGTATTTATCGTCTCCAGCAGTAATAGCTCCAACTGGGCATTCTGGTTCACATGCTCCGCAACTAATACATGCATCAGTAATTTTATAAGACATTTAAATTTCACCTCCCCTTATTTTTGTCAGTTATTATTTTAACATTAATTTGTTATATTTAAAAGCCTTTTTTTAAAATATATTGAAATATTTAAATATATTTAATATTCAGCTAATCTTCTAATTCCATTAATTCCTTCAAATCAACTTCTTCCACTTTCTTAATTTTAACAACGCCTTCTTCAATTACTTTAATTTCAGCACCATTAAACTCCTCAATTTCACCGGTTCCATCCTCTTTGTGAATCTTGACTCTTGCTGTTTTAAATAAAGGGTTGATATCTATTACAATACCACGCCTGTTGGTTCCAACAACAGCAACTTTGTCACCCACATCCGGAAGACCTTTAATATTTTCTTCATATACATGGTGTTCATAATTAAGACAACACATAAGTCTTGAACAAATTCCAGATATCTTCGCAGGATTTAATGACAGTTTTTGTTCCTTGGCCATTTTAATTGAAACGGGATAAAACTCACCAAGAAACGACGAGCAACACATAGGTCTGCCGCACGGACCCAATCCACCTATCATTTTCGCTTCGTCCCTGACACCTATTTGTCTAAGCTCAATCCTTGTTCTGAATATTGATGCCAAGTCTTTTACAAGTTCTCGAAAGTCTATTCTTCCATCTGCTGTAAAATAGAAAATAACTTTATTATTATCAAATGTATATTCAATATCAACAAGCTTCATTTCCAAACTATGCTCTTCAATTTTTTTAGAACATATATCAAATGCCTGCTGTTCTTTTTCCTTATTTTCTTGATTGCATTTTATATCTTCTGCTGTTGCTAATCTCAGCACTTTTTTCAGAGGTTGTACTATGTCTTCTTCCTTCACCATTTTAGGACCTACAACTACCTGCCCATATTCAATTCCCCTTACAGTTTCAACTATTACAAAATCCCCTTCTTTTATCCATTTCTTATCAGGATCAAAATAGTATATTTTACCAGCTTTTTTAAACCTTACGCCAACTACCTTTATCATATTTTAAAGACCTCCTGAATCTTAAGCAACATTCTGTCTATAGTAAGCTTATAATTTACATTGTTTTTTATATTATCACTTATACATTGCAAATATGAAACCAATTCATCTGCAACATCAATTTGTAAATTTGTTGCATGTTCCCTTGCTAATTCTAAAAAATCTTTATTTATTAAAAGATTTTCCATATTGTTTTTAACAAAAGATACATCTCTGACCCACAACATCATTATTTCTATAATTTCATCTATATTATCTTTTTGATCTTCAAAGTAATTTTCACACTCAAATATTATTCCTGAATCCATTTTAATTATTTTGTCAAAAAGCTCAATTACTATTTTTCGCTTTTCTAATATATCGTCTCTTCCCAATATTATATTTATTGCTTTATTTAATATGCCTTTAGAGTAACAAGCTGCAATGCATGCTCTCACTTCTTCAATATTATATTTATCCATTAAAAACGTTCTTATTTCATTTTGATTTATGTCTCTTAATTTTATTACCTGACATCTTGATACTATTGTAGGAAGCAGCATGTTGATGTTATTTGTTAAAAGTATTATAACAGAATCATTCGGAGGTTCCTCCAAAGTCTTCAAGAATGTATTTGCTGCCTGCAGTGTCATATCATGACAATTTTTTATAATATATACTTTTACTTTTGACTCATATGGTTTTTTATTTATTGATTCTATTAAATTATCTATATCTTCTCTTTTTATTGTTTTTTCTTCAGCATTAATCACATGCAAATCAGGATGATTCATTGAATTAAATTTTTTACAATTTCCACAACTATTGCATGGTTCATTATTAAAGTCATTACAAAATAAGGATTGAGCAAATACTAAGGATAATTCGTATTTACCCATACCCTTAGGGCCTTCAAATATATAGCAATGAGATACATTGTCATTTTTTACTGAATTTATTAGTGACCTCTTAGTTTCATTCTGACCAACTATATCGCTATAATACATGAAAACCTCCACTAATTCTTTTAAATTTTCTCAAATCTGTCAACAGAATTTACAAAAACTACAGCACCACCTACAGTGACTTCAATAGTTTGCGGCAAATACCCGCCCACAGTGCTAAATGAACTTGGAGGGATTGCTGCTGTAACCTTTTTTTTAGTTTTACAGATTTTCCTTATAATTTCTATTTCTTCTTCAACTTTGTCATCATCAACACCTGACAATATTGTTGTGTTACCTGAACTAAGAAACCCACCCGTAGATGATAGTTTAGTACAAGAAAAGCCCTTTTCTCTAAGAGATGATATTAACTTGTTAGCATCATCATTTTGTACTATTGCAGTAATCATTTTCATTTCGAATTCCTCCTTATATCGTATTTATGATTTTTTTGACATCCTCAAAAATTTCTTCAACTGATCTTTCAGCATTTATGTTTATAATATTAGAATAACTTTTAACAATTTTTTTATAACCGGAATAAACGGATTGATGAAATGAAAGATTTTCATTTTCAAGTCTATCCCCACCATCTATCTTTAGTTTTCTTTCCAAAGCTTTACGAGGATCTATATCAAAGAATAAAACTATGTCAGGCTCAAGCCCCTCTGTACCAAAATCATTAATTTTTTTTATTTGTTCAATTCCTAAATTTCTGCCTATACCTTGATACACAAGACTGGAGTACACATATCTTTCACTAATCACTATTTTACCTGCATCAAGCCATGGAATTATTTTTTGAGAGACAAGCTGAGCTCTAGCCGCAGCGTAGAGCAAAGCTTCTGTCCTATAATCCATTTCTGTATTATTCTTGTCCAATATAAGCTCTCTGATTTTCTCGCTTATATCAGTGCCTCCAGGTTCTCTAGTAAATTCAATCTGTCTTCCTTTCGAACTGAAATACTCGCCAATTTTTTTTGCCATTGTGCTTTTTCCAGAACCATCGGGACCTTCAATCACTATGAACAAACCTTTCATATTATATCACAACTCTCAACTGATTATTTTTATCAACACCATTAACATTTATTCCATTATCTAACATCGTCTTTACATATTCAATAGTTTTCTCAACTATTATTTCTCCAGGACAAACTAAAGGAATTCCAGGTGGATATGGTATAATAAATTCTGCAGCAGTTTTGCCTATACTGTCATCCAAATCGACTAATTTATTCTGAGCATAGAATGCTTTACGCATTTTCATAGCATGAACTAAATTTGGAAATGGTTCTATTTGAACAAGTTCCCTTTTGTCTTTGTTTTTACTTTCTTCCAGATAAATTTCCTTTACAGCATCAAACAGCTTTTCAATATCTTCCGGCTCATCTGTTGCTGTAATATAACCTACAGTATACATTAAGTCTGCAAATTCCATTTGAATTTTATATTTAAACCTAAGGATTTCCTGAAGCTCAGTTCCTTGTATACCAATATCCGACATACTTATAACAGCTCTGGTCGGATCAAAATCATAGCATCCCTCGCTTATAAGAAAATCATCTTCCAAAACATTTATACCCATATTTCTGAGTTCTAAAGTTTTTCTTTTAAATACCTCAATATTTCTGTCTAATCTTTCTTCTCCGTATTTATTCATCCAATGCACAGAATTCTCTATTGATGCCATCAATACATATGATGGTGATGTTGTTTGAAGCATTCTGAGCATTGTTTCAATATTATTTACATCCACTCTGTCTGAGCATATGTGCAAAATTGAACCTTGAGTCATACAAGGAAGTGTTTTATGTGAACTCTGTGCAACTATGTCGGCACCAGATTTTTCAGCTGCCGGAGGTAATTTTTTACTAAAGTTGAGATGGCAACCGTGAGCTTCATCAATCATTAAAATCTTACCATATTTATGAACTATTTCTGCAGCTTTTTCTACATCAAAACAAATACCATAAAATGTTGGATATGTTAAAACTACCATTTTTATTTCAGGTGCATCTATTAACATTTGTTCTAATTTTTCTAAACTTATGCTAAAATTCAAACCATGTTTCTTATTAAATTCAGGATACAAATAATCAAGTTTTAAATCACCTAATATACATGCATTATAAACTGATTTGTGACAATCCCTCTGAACGAGTATTTTGTCTCCAGGATTAGTACATCCCGTTATCGCTGAAATAATTCCACATGATGTTCCATTTACAACCATATATGACTTTTTAGCGCCATATGATTTAGCAATGAATTCCATTGCATCTTTTATAAAGCCTGTTGGGTAATGTAAGTTGTCTGTTCCAATTGTTTCAGTAATATCATAAAAACTAAGATTATTACCTATTTCTTCTAAAATTCCAGTCTTACCTTTATGACCAGGCATGTGAAAGTTAGTATCTACTTCGCTTCGATACTGATTAATACCCGAAATAATATTCATTTTATCCATTTGTTTTTTATCTCCCGTTAAATATTCTTTTAAAACTGTTTTTTACTTGTTTAAAAATAAATTAATACATGCCATTAATTTAGCCTGTATATTGGGATTAGTATTCATCTCCTTATTAATTTATATTCATTACCACCTAATCTTTATCATCAGCGGTAAATGTTAGTGTAATTAACTTCCTTTTTCTCTAAATTGCTTTTATTTCTTTTTTTAGATATACTTTTTGTTGTATGCAATGTTTCAACTATTAATATAACCATTATAGAAATAACCATTGAAACAATCGCAAATAAAACAATAGTCTCTATTAACAATTTTATCACCTTCGGTTACAATTAAATTTATGCTTATTTGTATAAGTGTATACATTATATAACAGCATAACCTTATTGTCCAATAAAAATTCATCGTAACCACAACAAAGTAAATATGAAGGCATTGATAAATCCAATTTTATAAATTATAATATCAATTTAATTGCCAGAATTGCTATAAATCCTGGAACTCCTAAAAGCCCTACAATTAAAGCGGTTATCTCGTTTACTCCGATATTAACACCTGTAAGCTTACCAAAAAAATTGAATAATATAATCAGTGCTCCTCCTATTAATGCATTTAATACAAACTTTCCCACAATTTTAAATGGAATCACCAAAATCCAAGATAACATAAAAATTAACATTATTCCTGCCGAATAAGCTAATACAATTCCTATATCTGCTCCAAACACAAGACAACCTCCTTCATAATAATAATATCTTATTTAAATTTTATGAAGTTGTCCCCTATTTTATGTCATACTTAATATTTATTATCCATTATTTTCTTCTGACAATATATATTGTTCCAATGCATTTGCAAGCTGATCCGGACATGAAGTATATTTGTTTCCACATTTTATATCTTTTAGCTTTTCTATAACAATATCTATATTCATCCCATTTACCAGAGTGCTGATTCCATTTAAATTTCCATTACAACCTCCGATAAATGATACATTACAAACTTTGTTATCTTTTACTTCAAATAATATTTCTTTGGAACATGTTCCAGATGTTTCATATCTAAACATATTAATTCTGCACCTTTCATTATTCTTTAGCAATATCATACATTATAATACACATGATAATAATGTCAATAATAAATTTGCAATATAGCATTCCTGTCTGATTGATTTTTAATAAGGCTTAGTATAGCACACATGATTTATCACAGGAAAAATAACTATACCCATGTCCACCTTGGCATCCTTATACTGTATTTCCAATTATTAAATTAACTTTTGTTATAAATTCAGTCCACTCCCTTTTTTTAGTATATAGATAAGCCCTTCCGCTTTTAGTTATCTTATAATACTTTCTAGTTCTGCCAGTCTCCATTTTATGCGAATACGATTTTATAAACTGGTCCTTTTCCAAACTATGTAAAATTGGATAAAGGGTACCCTCTTTGAGAACAAAGGTCCCGTATGACTTAAGATTTAATTCCTGTATCATCTCATAACCATATTTATCACCGGACTCAATCAATGATAATATTAACATTTTTGTACTTCCCGATATTAAGCTTTTATCAACTTTCATACAATCACTCCTAAATAATATATACATAGATAATCTATGTTACTATTTTACATAGATTGTCTATGTATGTCAATCTTTTTTGCTTATTAAATTAGCTAATTTTACGTTATTGTATTATTGAATTAACTGCAAACGTAAGCATTAATAACTAAATATTTTTTATATTTATTTATTAAAGATTTCCTTGATTATCATCAGTCATTTTGTTATATTATTAACAAATAAATCAACATTAAATTTAGCTTGCGAAAGGAGTATTATTATGTTCAGTCAAGAAATAAAAGAAGCAGTTGATGAAATAATTACCAAACATAATTGTGAAAGAAAAGAACTGATTAATATTATTCAGGAAATTCAGAAATTATATAGATATTTACCTGAAGACGTATTGGAGTACATTGCAGGTAAATTAGATATTAGTAGTGCGAAAATCTATGGTGTTGCAACGTTTTATGAAAATTTTTCTTTAGATCCCAAAGGTAAAAATATTATAAAAATTTGTGATGGTACTGCTTGCCATGTTAGAAAATCCATTCCAATATTAAATGCAATCAGAAAAGAGTTACATTTAAATGATAAGAAACATACCACGGATGATTTTCTGTTCACAGTTGAGACAGTTTCATGTTTAGGAGCATGTGGACTAGCTCCCGTAATAACAATAAACGACCAGGTTTATCCCAAGGTTACGCCGGAATCAGTTGTTGAACTTATTAATACAATGAAAAAGGAGGCAATATAAATGGTTATTAAAGAATATGAAGATTTACTTTCTATTGCTGATACCTTTAAAAGATCTTTAGGAAAACAAACAAAAAAGGTACTTGTATGCGCTGGAACAGGTTGTTTGGCCAGTGGCTCTTTAGCTATATACGAAAAAATTAAACAATTAGTTTCTGAAAAAGGACTTCTCGTAGATGTAGATTTATTAAAAGAAGAAAAAGGTATTGGGGTTAAAAAAAGCGGTTGTCATGGTTTTTGTGAAGCCGGTCCTCTTGTAAGAATAGAACCTCATAATTATTTATATTTGCACGTATCTTTAGAAGATTGTGAAGATATAGTCAATTTAACTTTAATAGATAACAAACCTGTTGAAAGGTTAATGTACAGAGACAATGATAAATTGTATAAAACACAAGAAGAAATACCTTTTTATCAAAAACAAACACGTTTAGTTCTGGGAAATTGCGGTCAAATGGATGCTGAAAACATTCAGGAATACATCAGTAAAGAGGGCTACAAAGCTGCAGCAATTGCTCTGACTTCTATGGACCCCAAAGAAATATGTAAACAAATCTCCGATTCTGGATTGAGAGGACGCGGCGGCGGCGGATATATAGCCGGTAAAAAATGGAGTCAAGTTTTATCACAGGATAAGCCTACTAAATATGTAGTATGTAATGGCGATGAGGGTGATCCCGGTGCATTTATGGACAGAAGTATTATGGAAGGTGACCCACATAAGATAATCGAAGGAATGTTAATTGGTGGTTTTGCTACTAAATCCAGCACAGGATACATTTATGTAAGAGCTGAATATCCGATGGCTGTTGAAAGGTTAAAAATTGCCATAAATCAAGCAAGAGAATATGGCCTTTTGGGAGAAAATATTTTAGGTTCAGGCTTTAACTTTGACATTTATATAAATCAAGGTGCTGGAGCCTTTGTATGTGGTGAAGGCAGCGCACTTACTGCATCAATCGAAGGCGAGAGAGGTATGCCTAGAGTCAAACCTCCAAGAACAGTGGAGCAAGGTCTATTTGGATGCCCTACTGTTTTGAATAATGTTGAAACATTTGCTAATGTACCTATAATTATTTTAAGAGGCGTAGATGAATTTAAGAAATATGGCACTAAGAATAGTTCCGGAACAAAGGCTTTTGCATTGACAGGTAATGTTGTTAACACCGGGTTGATAGAAGTACCTATGGGAACAACATTAAGAGACATAATATTTGATATAGGCGGTGGTATTCCAAATGGTAAATGCTTTAAGGCTGTTCAAATAGGCGGACCTTCAGGAGGATGCCTCACTTTTGATGAAAGTTATCTAGATTTACCGCTTAGCTTTGACTCTCTAAAAAAAGTTGGAGCTATGATAGGATCAGGTGGTATGGTCGTAATGGATGAAGATACTTGTATGGTTGAAGTTGCAAGATTCTTTATGAGTTTTACACAAAGAGAAAGTTGCGGCAAGTGCATACCTTGCAGAGAAGGTACAAAAAGAATGCTTGATATTCTTGAAAAAATAGTAGCTGGTAATGGCACTGTTGATGATTTGCAGCTTTTAAAAGACATCGCCGACACAGTTAAGAATACTGCCTTGTGCGGTCTTGGTAAAACCGCGGCAAATCCGGTACTTAGTACATTAAATCTGTTCTATGATGAGTATCTCGCTCACGTCGTTGATAAAGTATGTCCTGCCAAGGTGTGCAAAGGATTATCAACCATTATTATAGATTCAGCACTTTGTAAGGGTTGCAGCAAATGTGCAAGGAATTGTCCAGTTGATGCAATATCAGGAAAAATCAGAGAGCCATTTGTTATAGATAGAAACAAATGCATTAAATGTGGTGCTTGTATAGAAGCTTGTTCTTTTAAAGCAATAATGGAGGTGTAAACTATGAGCGGAATAATGATTATAGATGGAAGGAAAGTTCCATTCACAAATCAAAAAAATATATTAAGTTTAATTAGAGATTCTGGTATTGATTTACCAACATTCTGTTATCACTCTGAGTTAAGTATATATGGTGCCTGCAGAATGTGTTCGGTAGAAACCTCTAAAGGTGAAATCATAGCAACTTGTTCAGAAAAACCTAAAGATGGAATGGAAATATTCACAAATACAGAGCGAATTAGAAAATATAGAAAAATGATTTTGGAATTATTGCTAGCTAATCACGATAGAGATTGTACCGCTTGTGACAGAACAGGAAAATGTCAATTGCAAACTCTGGCAAATAGATATGGATTGAGAAAAATAAGATTTAATCAACTTAATGAAGTAAATGATGTTGACTATTCCAGTCCGAGTATAATCAGAAATAGCAATAAATGCATTAAATGCGGCGACTGTGTTATGGTGTGTGAAGAAATTCAAGGTGTAGGCGCTCTTGGTTTTGCGCACAGAGGAACTGATTTAAAAATTATGCCAGCCTTCAATAAAAAATTAAGTGAAACAAATTGTGTTAATTGTGGTCAGTGCAGAATTGTATGCCCTACAGGTGCCATAACTATTAATAATTCTACTGATAAAGTTTGGAATGCAATATATGATAAAAACAAAAGAGTTGTTGCACAAATAGCACCTGCTGTACGTGTCGCATTAGGTGAAGAATTCGGATTAAAACCAGGAGATGTAACCATTGGTAAAATAGTTGCTGTATTAAAAAGACTGGGTGTTGATGAAGTCTATGATACAGCTATAGGTGCAGATTTAACTGTTATAGAGGAAACTAATGAGTTTATGGAAAGAATAAACAACAATGAAAATCTGCCTTTATTTACTTCTTGTTGCCCTGCATGGGTTAAATTTGCAGAAAATAAGTACCCCGAATTAGCAAATAATATTTCAACTTGTAAATCACCTCAGCAAATGTTTGGTACTGTTATTAAAAAAGTGTATGGTGAAATAGATAGAAATGATGGAAAAGAGACTGTAATGCTTTCAATAATGCCTTGCACTGCTAAGAAAGCCGAAATGAATCGTCCGGAATTTGAACATGATGGTGTAAAAGAAGTTGATATAGTATTAACTACTCAAGGTCTTTCTATGATGATAAAGGAAATGGGTATAGATTTTAATGATATCGAGGAAGAAGCATTTGATATGCCTTTTGGTATGACTTCTGGAGCTGGAATAATATTTGGCACAACAGGTGGTGTTACCGAAGCTGTATTGCGTAGAATACTGAGAAACAAATATGAAAAAGAAGATTGTGAAATTATATTTAACAGTGTCAGAGGTTTGGATAATGTAAAAGAAGCCACAGTTAACTGTGATGGAAGAGATATCCGAATTGCTGTTGTGCATGGATTGAAAAATGCTGACAACATAATAAGACAAATAAAAAATGGTGAGAAAAATTATGATTTAGTAGAAGTTATGGCATGTATTGGTGGGTGTGTCGCAGGCGGCGGACAACCTGTACCAAAGGTAATAACAAGAGAAACCAGAATCATGAGAGCCAAAGGACTATATTCTATTGATAAGACAAAACAAATTAAATATTCCGAAGACAACCATATAATTCAAAAGCTTTATGACGATGTTTTAAAAGATAATGACCAAATACTGCATGTCCACAGACATTAATATATGACTAAAAAACAAGTAAGAGAGTGAACAATTTTGAACTGTTCACTCTTATCTTTTATTTATTATTTATAGCTGTATTCATTTATCATCTCTTGTTTACATCTCCATAATTCTCTTGATAAATCAACATAATATTGATGTGGATTTGTAAATCTTTTTACTTCATTCCACAGTCGGTCAACCTCAGATTGGCAAAATGTTCTGATTGCATTCAAACTTGGGCTATTGTATACACATTCCCCATTTAAAAACACTGGAACTTGAAGATTTTTTGCAATAAATTTTGTTAATTTTTTCTTTTTCCATACGTGTATCTCGTCAAATATTGTATATGGTTTTTTATCATTTATTACTTCATGAGACAATGTAATAACATCAGCTATTGCATTGTTTGTATTTTTATCTGATAATCTCCAAACTTTTTTATATCCAGGATTTGTAACTTTTTCTGCATTTTCTGAAATTTTAATTTTTGGTATAATTTTACCGTCTTTTTCAACAGCTGCAAGTTTATATACTCCCCCAAAAACCGGCTCAGATTTTGCCGTAATAAGCCTTTCTCCCACACCAAATGAGTCTATTTTTGCACCTTGGTCAAGTAAATCAGTAATAATGTATTCATCTAAGCTATTAGACGCAACTATATCGCAATCATTAAGCCCTGCTTCATCAAGCATCCTTCTGCACCTTTTGCTCAGATAAGCTATGTCTCCACTGTCAATTCTTACACCTTTAAGTCTTTTCCCCATGGGTTCGAGGACTTCTTTTGCAGTTCTTATCGCATTAGGTATTCCGCTCTTTATTACATTGTATGTGTCAATCAGCAAGGTGCATCCATCAGGATAATTTTTGGCATATGTTTTAAATGCTTCAAATTCACTTTCAAACATTTGAATCCATGAATGTGCCATAGTACCAAGTGCAGGTACTCCAAATGCTTCATCTGCCAAAGTAGTAGCCGTTCCTGCTACTCCACCTATATAAGCTGCTCTGGCTCCATATATGGCTCCGTCATAACCCTGACTCCTTCTTGCCCCAAATTCCATTACCGGTCTGCCTTTTGCTGCTCTTACAATTCTGTTTGCCTTAGTCGCGATTAAACTTTGATGATTAATAGTCAATAGAATCATCGTTTCCAAGAGCTGTGCTTCTATAGCCTTAGCTTTTATCGTAACTAAAGGCTCGTTTGGAAATACCGGTGTACCTTCGGGTATAGCATATATGTCACCCGAAAACTTAAAATTTTTAAGGTATAGTAAAAATTCTTCATTAAATATTTTTTTACTTCTTAAATAGGATATATCTTCGTCTGTGAATTTTAAATCTTTTATATATTGTATAACCTGCTCTAAACCAGCCACAATTACAAAGCCAGCTCCATCAGGGTTTTTTCTATAAAACATGTCAAAATATACTACCGTATCTCCCATTCCATCAGAAAAATAACCATTAGCCATAGTTAATTCATAAAAATCCATGAGCATAGTCAAATTTCTTTTATCTACATGATCTATATATTCCATTAATATTCTCCTGTCAATTTATTTTATCAACTGTTTAAATACTGTTTACATTTATATAAAATATATTATATTGTTTATTTGTTTTTTTGTCAAAAGATATTATTATGCTTAGTTGTAACTAATATTTATATACTAATATACAAAAAATTGAAGCTACCTGTTATTAGCTCCAATTTTTGCATATATTATTTCATTTCAATCGCTTTTTTAGGGCATTTTGCTGCGCACTCGCCACAGCCTATACACTTGTCGTCAATTACTTTGTGTAAACTTTTTAATTCACCTTCAATAGCATCAACAGGACACTTCTTAGCACAAATTGTACAACCGATACATTTGTCTTCTATAATTGTAGCTTTTTTTCTTTTAACTAAATCGCCTGATATTGCCTTAGTAGGACATTTTTCTGTACAAATCATGCATTGTGTACATTTTTCATAATCTATTTTTGCTATATTGTTTTCTACGTGAATCGCATCGAAAGGGCAATTTTTTTCACATATTTTACACCCAATACAGCCGACCTTACAAACGTCCTTAACTGCTTTACCAAAGTCTCTGTTTTCACACTCTACAATTACATCCTGTTTGTAAGGTACCATTGAAATTATAGCCTTAGGGCATACTTCAATACATTTGCCGCAAGATGTACATTTTTCTTTATCTATAACTGCTACTCCATCTACCATTTTTATGGCATCAAATTCACATGCCGCAAAACAAGTTCCAAAACCTAAGCAACCCTTATCGCATGATTTGTTTCCACCGGCAACTGCCGCTGCTGCTTTACAATCACTATAACCGCTGTAATCATACTTTTTAGTCGCCAAGCTATCACAACCTTTACACATAACATGAGCAACCTGTTTTTCGCCAAGTTCAGCTGTAACGCCCATAATAGCACTTAATTCTTCGACAGCATCACTGCTGCAAACCGGACATCCATTTACAGGCGCTGTACCATTTGCAATAGCATTTGCCATACCATCACATCCTGGAAAACCACATGCACCGCAATTTGCTCCTGGAAGTGCCTTCCTCAAATCAATAACTTTTTGGTCAACTGGTACGTAAAAAACTTTAGAGGCTACTGCCAACATAACTGCTGCAAGCAAACCCAAACCACCCAACACTAATATTGCATATAAAATAACCATATTCTATACCTCCCTTATATTTTCAAACCTGAAAAGCCAAGGAATGCAATAGACATTAACCCTGCTGATATTAAAGCAATAGAAGAACCCTTTAAGCTTTCTGGTATATCAGAAGTTTCAAGCTTTTCTCTAACACCTGCGAATAAAACTATTGCAAGTAAAAAACCAGATGATGTTGCAACCGAATTTACTATTGCCTCTATAAATGTATAACTTTTTTGAATATTCAATATAACTACTCCAAGTACCGCACAGTTTGTAGTAATTAATGGTAAATAAACTCCCAGTGCCTGATATAATCCAGGGCTTGATTTTTTAAGGAACATTTCAACAAATTGAACCAATGCAGCTATTATCAATATAAATGCAATTGTTTGAAGATATTCTAATCCTAAAGTTTCAAGCACAGCTACCTGAACTACATATGTTATAATTGATGATAATGTAATAACGAATATAACTGCAATACCCATTCCGGCTGCAGTCTCTATTTTTTTTGAAACCCCTAGGAATGGACATATTCCTAAGAATTGTGAAAATATAATGTTATTTACTAAAAAAGCCGTAATAAACAAACTAACTAAACTCATATTCCATACCTCCTAAGCTTTCTTCTTTTTAGACAAATTATTTACTAATCCTATTAATAATCCAAGGGCTATAAATGCTCCAGGCGGTAATATAATTATTAGCATTGGCTCATAAGCTGCCGGCAAAATTTGAAGTCCTAAAATTGAACCAGAACCTAAAAACTCTCTAATTGAGCCTAGTATTACTATCGCAATCGTAAAACCTACTCCCATTCCGAGACCATCAATAATCGAATCTACTAAACCATTTTTAGATGCAAATGACTCTGCTCTACCAAGAATAATGCAGTTAACAACTATAAGTGGAATAAACACACCAAGTGACTGATACAATTCAAAAGTATATGCATGCATGAACATATCTATAATTGTAACGAATGTTGCAATTATTATGATGAATGCAGGTATACGCACTTCATCAGGAATAACTTTTCTCATAAGAGATATAACTATATTCGACCCAACCAAAACCACGGTAACTGCAAGTCCCATACCTATTCCGTTTATGGCTGATGTTGTAATTGCAAGTGCAGAACACATTCCAAGCAATTGAACGAATATAGGATTATCTTTTAAAAGACCGCTCGTAAATATCTTTAACCTATCCATAATTTCCTCCTATTTCTTCAAAAATTGATTGTAAATATCCATTGCATTATTTACTGCACTTGTTATGGACCTAGATGAGAATGTTGCACCAGATAATGCTACAATTTCATCGTCCTTTGGATTTGATTTCGTAACTTTAATTTCATCGTCAGTACCTTTGCCTATAAACTGACTTTGAAATTTAAGCTCTGTTATTTTAGCACCAAGTCCTACAGTTTCCGCATGAGCTACAACTTTCATTCCGGCTACTTCACCATCGTTTGTCACTCCCAGAAATATTTCAACATCTCCGCCATAACCAGGAATAGTGCTAAGAGTTCTTATACCATATCCTAATTGATTTCCGGAATCATCTTTACATATACGAAGCTCAACAAATTTTTGATTTTCTGCCTTAATTTTATCTGTAAGTGCTGTGTCATCAGAAAGTTCGAATGAAGCTGAGCCTGGAATTACAGCTTGAGCAACTTCCGGACCCGAACTTGCTATTTCTTCAGCAAGATCTATTTTGTCCTTCGTAATATTATTTGAAAATGCTAATACACCTCCGGCTATTGCAGATATTAAGCACAATATTACTCCAAGTCTTACTATATTGTTTTTCATTTTTTAGCACCTCCAAAAAGCTTAGGGCTCACATATTTATCTATTAACGGTGTCACTATATTCATAATAAGTATTGAATATGATACCCCTTCCGGATAACCGCCTAATTTTCTAATTATCATTGTCAAAACACCTAATGAAATTGCATAAATTACTTTACCTTTATCTGTAACTGGGCTTGTCACATAATCAGTTGCCATAAAGAAAGCTCCAAGAATAAGTCCTCCACCAAATATATGGTATAATACTAAACTACCATCACCAACTAAGACAGCCAGTACAGCAACTGTTCCTATATATGCAACAGGTATAATCCACTTTATTACACCTCTATATATCAGATAAATTCCACCTATTATTAATAGTATTGCTGATGTTTCTCCGATACATCCTGGTATTCTTCCAAGAAGCATATCCATTAATGAAGGTAATTGACCTTCTGCAGTACCTTTTATTATTGCTAAGGGTGTAGCTGAAGTCATTGCGTCAGTTGCTGATGCAGCAGCTGGATTAATCCAACCTGACATCATATGTGTAGGCCACGATGCCATTAAAAATGCTCTTCCTGCTAATGCAGGATTTATAAAGTTAAATCCAATTCCTCCAAAAACCTGTTTTGCAATAGAAATTGCAAATGCAGAACCCATTACCGGTATCCACCATGGCGCTGAAGGCGGTATATTAAAAGCAACTAACATGCCTGTTAATACCGCACTTAAATCACTTACAGCAACAGGTCTTTTCATTATTTTTTGACATATTATTTCCGTTACAACTGCTGAAACAACAGATGCCACAACCAAAACCACTGAACTAAATCCAAAATAAAATATACTAGCTATAAATGCAGGCAACAATGCAATGATTACATCAAGCATTATCTTCTGAGTAGTTTCTTCGGATCTAATATGAGGTGATGATGAAGCTATCAATTTATTTTCCATCTATTTTTTCCTCCTATTTTGCAGCCTTTCTTCTTTTTGTTAACACTTCTTTCTTTGCAATTCGTATCGTTTCAACCAAAGGTCTCTTTGCTGGGCAAATAAATGAACATGATCCGCATTCAATACAATCTGCAGCATAATTTCTTTCTGCAGCATCAAATTGTTTTTGTATTGATAGTCTACTTAACAAAAATGGTTGTAAATGAACAGGACATGCATCAATACATTTGCCACATCTGATACAATTTGAAGGCTCTTGTATAGTTGCATCTTTTTTATTTAAAACCAGTATTCCGGATGTTCCCTTGATTACAGGTACATCTGTAGTATATTGAGCAATACCCATCATCGGTCCGCCATTTATGATTTTGCCAGGTTCTTCAGAAAATCCTCCGCACTGCTCAATAACGTCACTAAATAAAGTACCTATTCTAATATACAAATTTTTAGGATTTTTTATGGCGCTTCCTGTAATCGTTGTTACTCTTTGTATTACCGGCATACCCGTCATAAATACATTTCCTATTGTTGCAATTGTTCCGACATTATCAACAACACACCCAACGTCCATAGGAAGTCCTCCAGAAGGTACCTCTCTGCCTGTTATGGCATTGATAATTCTTTTTTCATCACCTTGAGGATACTTTGTTTCAAGAGGTGCTACCTCTATTCCTTCAGATCCTGCAACTGTTTTTTGCATTACTTCAATAGCATCCGGCTTATTCTTTTCAATTGCAATATAACACTTGTTAACTCCAACAGCTTTCATAACTGCTTTCGCACCCATTAAAACTTCCTCAGGTTTTTCTAGCATTATCCTGTGGTCTGCTGTTAAAAATGGCTCACACTCCGCTCCATTAACGATGATTGTATCTATTACTTTATCTTTTGGCGGGCTGAGTTTAACGTGAGTAGGAAAACCCGCTCCACCCATTCCTGTTAAACCAGCTTCTTTGATTATTGCCAACACTTCTTCTTTAGAAAGGTCATCAATATTTCCTTTTGGTTTAACAGAATCATGAACCTCAAACAACCCATCAGATTCTATAACAATACTGTTTACCTTAGCTCCTCCTGTTGTCTGATGTTGCTCTATACGCTTAACTGTTCCAGATACACTTGAATGTACTGAAGCAGATACAAAAGCCTTAGATTCTCCAATTTTCTGTCCAACTTTTACCTTATCTCCAGCAACCACTAATGGATCACATGGTGCACCTATATGTTGTGATAACGGAATTACAACATATTTTGGGTCTAATGCATTTTCGATTGGCATATTCTGAGTTTGCTTTTTATTGTGAGGGGGATGAATACCACCTTTAAATGTAAACCCTTTTGTGCTCATAAATATCACCTCTTGTTTAAATTATTTAATAATGTAATTATTCAATGAATCCTAAAATCAAACATACTGATTATAACAGATTTGTTTTCATTTTTAAACACCTTTTTTAATTTTTTTATGTTTTTTTGTTATTTCTTTCTCAATCCTTATGAAACAAAACTGTAAAATTCCAATGAAAGTAATAATTATCTAATATAATTCTTTAATATTTTCATTCACATAATCTTTTATCCACATCATTACATTGCTGTCATTTATATTAACATTTCCTAATATTTCTTTCAGCTGATAAGTACTGATTGTAAATTTTTTTCCATCTACTTCATGATTGTAAATCAATTCACCATTAGTCAGTGAGTTAATAATAACCAAAATAGTGTCCCCTATGTTGCCAATAGGTGCTCTATCTATATTGTTTCTTTCAAAAGTACTTTCAACAACTGTTCCTATTCCCGGTTTTGAACTTATTTTTAGATATCCGTTGCACCTTTCACACGTCTCTTTTAACATTGAAAGACCTAATCCTACTTTTCTGGTAGTACGCGTTGTATAAAATGGATCAGTAACATTTTCCAATGTTTCTTTACTCATACCCTTTCCGTCATCTTTTATTGTTATTTTTATGCTGTTAGTCTTTAAACTTTCTATAACTGTTATTTCTATCAATTTTGCTTCTGCTTTAACCGAATTCATGACTATATCTAAAATATGCATTGATAATTCTTTCATATATCCTCCAAATTATTATATAAAATAACGTTACAAACGACATAAGGCTGCTAAAAAAGCCTGCCTTTCGGTGCCTTGCAGGTCGAACTTTTTCAACAGCCTGTCATCCTGATGACTTTGTCATCAATCTGAAATCGCTTTACAGCAACTTTTTTATTTCAATAATTTATAAAATAATTTACAATTTAAGGTAATTGTATATACCTTCAATATCATTAAGTTCTATACTGTTTTGCGGTTCTGAAATATCTATGAGCTGATGTGCATCAGAATTTCTTAAAACTTTATAATTTTTTATAAAGTTCTCATCTATATTATTTTTCTGAAACACTTCGACAAAATCAATATTTAAATCAAATGGAATAAATCCCAGCACTCCTAAAATTCCGTTTGACTTTTTATTAATATGTGCAGGTATCGCAATTCCATTGTACTTTTTAGTCATTGCGAATATTTGTTCGATAGAGTACAATGTTGCATTAATCAATAGTTTATCAATATTTCCAACTATATTATCCTCAGAATCATAAATATTTTGTTCTCCGAAGATGTGTGGATTATTTTTAACATTGGGAAGAGATTCATATATTAATTTTCCAAATTCTTGTGCATCGCTGTATTTTCTGAAATAACACAGCACATGAACTTCTTCTTTTGTAGTAACTTCAATGCCAGGTATAACTTCAATACCAAGATTATCTCCAACGGTTTTAATTGCAGGATAATTACTGATGCTATTATGATCTGTCACAGAAATAATATTAAGACCTTTTATACTCGCCATATTGACGATATTATTAGGTGTCATTTCCGTGCTACCGCACGGGGATAAATCAGAATGAATGTGCAAATCATAATAAAATCTCATTTTATTCCCATTTCATTTAGTTTACATGCTATCCGATACGCACTCTCATGTGTTTTAAAAATTGGTATATCCAATTCTTTTGCTTTTTCCAAAGTATCAACTTCTATTTCCATGTTTTCTACAACAATGATGCATGCAATGTCCAAAAGTTCTGCTACCGCCATTACATTTATATGTGTCTGAATTGTAATCCAAATATAGTTTCCTTTCGCCTTAGACATTACAACGCTTAATAAATCTCCAATATAGACACCTTCAATAGTTATGTCCTTACCAGTTTCTATTAATGATTCCAAAGATAATGCTTTAGCTAATTCAATAGTTTTCATTTTTCCTCCAATAAATTATATATTATCCTTACTTTTCGCCCTCAAAACAACACAATCATAAAGTTTTGACTGATTTTCATAAATATCTTCGGCATGTGCAAAACATGTAGGTGCTCCGCATGAACCGCAATCTAAGCCAGGTAATAATGCAACAATCTCTTTTATTTGTTCAAACCTTCTGACCGCTTCTTTAATGCTTATTTTATCTTTATGCTCTTTTTCCTCAGTTATTGTCAAATCAAATACACCATTTTTGTATAGGACCTCAAACTTATCTAAATCCTCATTCGTCAATGTATCTTCGTTTGTATTATATATAATATCATTTAAAGTATTACTCGCTATAAATGGATTTTCAATATTAAATGTTCCTCCCACGCAGCCACCTACGCATGCCAATGTTTCTACAAAATCAACATCCGAAAGCTTTCCATTTTCTATCTCATCAAATATATCTATGATATTTTCCATTCCATTTACTGCAATATAATTAATCAAATCTGCAGATTCAGATTGCCCACCCGAAACTGCCCATCTTATTCCCTTTAAAGATGGATTGGAATAACACATGTCATTTTCTCTTTTTACCTCTCTGTATAAGTCTCCATAAATAGTGTTTAAAGGAACAACCCAATTTATATAAGATTTATTAGGTCCTATTGGATCTGTTACAGATAACATTTTAGCCGGACACGGTGAAATATAAAAAACACCTATATCCTTATCTTCTAGATTAAAGAGTTCTTTTGCCCTGATTCTTGCAAGCTTAGCTGCAATTTCCATTGGAGCTTCTAAGGATATCAAATGTTCCATTAATGATGGATATCTAATTTTAATTAATCTTACCGTTGATGGACAATTTGTAGATATAAGTGGTCTAACACCTTTCTTCTCTTCAATTCTTTTCTTTATGGCTTTTGAGACCAGCTCAGAAGCCCAGCTTTCATCATAAACATAATCAAATCCAAGTTTTAAAATAGCTTTTTGAACTTTGCATATTTCTGTCCCTTTTGGGAATTGACCATAAATAGTTGTTGAAGGTATAGCAATCTTACATCTATAATTTTTTTCTTTATGACTTTCTACTGATTGCGCCGAATATGCTTCATGTGGACATATTTTTACACATTCACCACAGTGAATGCATCTCTTGCTATCAATATATGCTTTTCCTTCCTTTATACGTATAGCTTGAGTAGGGCATCTTTTCATGCAATTAGTACACCCCTTACATTTTTCTTTATCAAACATAATGGAAAAATTCATAGGAACACACCCCCTTTATATTAAAACAGTAACCGTAATCATAGTACCACCACTATTTGAACTAATTTCAAAATCATCAGAATATCTCTTTATATTTGGTAATCCCATACCTGCACCGAAGCCAAGCTCCCTCACGTTATCGGGTGCAGTTGAAAATCCTTCTGTCATTGCTTTTTCTATATCAGGTATTCCGGGTCCTATATCCTCAGATACTATAACAATTTTATCTTCATATATATCACAGTGAAGTTTTCCACCCAAAGAATGTATTACAATATTCATTTCTGCCTCATATGAAATTATAGCAATCTTCCTAATAATTCTCGAATCAATACCAATAGCCTTTAAATTACATTTTATATCACTTGAACTTTTTCCTGCGGTAACAAAATCATTTCTCACAATCGTATAGCTGTATCTTTTAATCAGGCTATCCATAACCATTTCATTCTAGTCCTCTCATACCATTTTCATACAACAGCCCGCACGCCTTAAACATAATGTAATCTGTAGCAAAAATCGTCATTTTATTTTCATCAGCTAATTCTATAGTTTCCTTGCTTGGTATTTTACCTCTTACAAAAAGAATTGCCGATATATCCATCATTTCTGCTGTTCTTATTACCTGTGGGTTGTTCAAACCAGTTATAAGCAATGTTTCATTGTTAGCATAAGCCAGAACATCACTCATTAAATCGCTCGCAAAAGCATATTGATATTGAACATCTAAATTGTCGTTTTTCGTAAGAATTTTTGCATTTACAGCCTCTTTAATTTCTAGAACATTCATTTTTCTTGTCCCCCAAGATTTCATATATATATTTTTGTATTACTGAATTTTACCTCTTACACTAACATAAGTGTAATCATTTTTTCTCTATCAATCACTACATCGTTTTCCGGAGAAGTATGATTACACACGGTTTGAGCATCATATAGCTTTCTTTGGCGTATAAAACACCTATATAATATAATTATAGTTCAATATACTAATTTATACAAGTAAAAAAGCTAAAAAAGTTAAACTATAAATGACGTTATAATTTAATTCACAGACAAAATAAAATATGAAAATTTATAAAATTTTTCTTTACAAACTCATAAACATCATTTATAATGATAAAGCACTATAAAATTGCGGTTGTGGCGGAACGGCAGACGCACTAGCTTGAGGGGCTAGCGAATGTATATTCGTGGGGGTTCAAATCCCCCCGACCGCACCAAAACATACAAAAATACTTTCGACCTTAATTGAAAGTATTTTTATTTTTCTTGAAATTATTTGGTTATGCTTCATACTAACCAGATATAATTCATATAAACTTGTCTCACAATTTTTCGTATTGTATGCCTATATAGATTCAAGCAGTATTTTTATTTGGCTATTTCTTGATAGGACATACATATTGTGTTATAATAAATTAACTAGTATTAAATGTGAGGTGTTTTAATATGATTCACGAATCTGGAGAGGATTATTTAGAAACCATATTGCTTCTTTACAATAGAAATGGCTATGTGCGTTCAATTGATATAGCTAATGAACTAAATTATACAAAACCTAGCGTTAGTCGTGCAATGAGTATCTTAAAAAATTCAGATTATATAGTTGTAGATAAGAATGGTCATATATTGCTTACTGATAAAGGTAAACATACTGCGGAAAAAATAAGTGAACGCCATGATTTAATAGCCAAATTCTTGATTAATGTTTTAGGTGTTTCTGAAGAAAATGCATATAATGATTCATGTCGAATTGAACATGTAATCAGCGAAGAAAGTTTTCAAAAAATAAAAGAATATTTAAAAACTACCGTAAATTAACTACAGTAGTTTTTAACTTTATTCCATATGTACCTGTTTATTTAATATATCACATCTTTAACATGTTGTTAATTTTAAGTTCGAGTTAGCTTAAGCTAATCTTTGGTCAAATTTTTTTTATGAACATTGACAATATTCCACTAAAATATTTTTCAAGGCTGTTGAACTGCTCGTATGAGATTTTGCTATATTAATTTTTTTTCTTAACCCTTCTTGTGACGCACTTTGAACCATTTTATGTGATACCGTATTTGTGAACAGAATTAATAAATCTGGATCTCCTATTTGTGACTTTAAGCTTCCTGTCATTTGTGTAAAAATTTTAGCCTTGCAATTGAAACTACTGCATATTTTCTTATACTCACAAACCATTCTATCATGACCTCCAATAATTACTACGCTCATAACTGCCTCCTTTACACTAGTTTTAGCTGAATTTTATTTATATATCCAAGTTAGTCATAGCTAACTTGGATATAGTTTACCATTGCTAACTCAATTTGTCAATATTTTTTTGAATTAAAAGAAACAGACCTTTCGATTATCTCAAGGTCCTTTCTTAAACAAGTTTATTCTGCAATGTATTGTGAAAATGCATATCCTCTTGTTCCGTCAAAATCTACATTGTACCAATCACCTGATTGACCAAGAATTTTTAATGTAGCACCATTAGGTGCCATAGCAATTACCGGTGAGTTTATGGATGGTCCGCTTCTGATATTTAAATAACCGCTTTGAAGTGTAACTGTTCCCATTCTACCTTGTTGTTGATTTCCATTTTGTGGTATATTGTTTTGCATGTCAAAATATACTACAAGTGATTGCACTAAAGTTTGCGCTATTAAGTCAATATTATCCTTTATCCAGTTAGCATCGTCTATATTGTCGTGATATGCAACTTCAATTAAAGAAGATGGCGCTCTGGTTCTTGAAACCTCACCTATATTGGTGGCAGGTAATGTTTGAACCAATTCCGGATTTGGATAAATGTTTCTAAAATTTTGTGCTAAAATTTCTGCAGCTCTTTTACCATTTGAACTACCTGGGTAGTAGTATATAACTACACCTCTGTTCTGCCCTTCCTGACCTACCGTCGAAGCATTTGAATGTATAGCTAAGTGAAAATCATAATTTCCTTCATTTGACTGTCTTATTGATGAGCCGGCTGTCATTTCAGGAGTATTTCTGGTAAATTGTATTCCCGCTGATTGTAAATACGGAATCATAGCATCTGCTATTAAATTCATATACTGTTCCTCGGTTCCCCCATTCACATACTCATTATATTGCTGTGTAGATGGACTTAAATATATTGTAGGCATAGCAACCTCCATTAATATAAATTTAGTGTTAATTTGTTAATTAATTTATTTTATGCTAAATTTAGCAATCAGTTCTCATATAAATAAAAATATACAAATCGTATTTGAATACAATTTGTATATTTTTATTATCTATTGGTTCCAATGTAAAACAATGCTACAGTTCCCGGACCAGAATGTGCTCCAATGACCGGATCTACATAATTTATCACAATATCCTTAACTTTTAATTTGCTCTTAACCAATTCCTTGACATATTCAGCATCCTCTATACAATCTCCGTGAGAAATAAAAACAGTCTGTTTTTCAGGATTGACACATGTTTTTTCCATTTCTTTAACAAGTTCGTTAAGCGAATTTTTTCGTCCTCTGACTTTTCCTACATTTACCAATTTACCTTCATCATCCACATGTAGAATTGGTTTAATTCCAAGTGCAGTTCCTACTAATGCTGTAGTTGATGAAATTCGACCTCCCCTTTTAAGAAAAAACAAATCATCAACTGTGAACCAATGACATAAGTTCAATCTGTTATCTAAAATCCAATCTTTGACCTCATCAATTGATTTTCCATCTTTTTTCAGTTTGGCTGCATAATATACAAGTAATCCTTCTCCCATTGATGCTGCAAGAGTATCAATGGAATATATCTTTCGTTCCGGATATTTTTCTCTAAGTTTTTCAGCCATAATAGAAGCCGTATTGTATGTTCCACTTAAGGCTGAAGAAAACCCTATATAAATTACATCTTTCCCCTTGCTCAATATATCTTCAAAGACTTCTTCACAAGCTGACATATTAATAGTAGAAGTAGTCATCATCTTACCATCTCGCATCATTTTATAAAATTGACCTATATCTGTTTTTTCACCTTTTTTGTAGCTTGAATATTCCTTACCATCTAATATAAAAAACAATGAAATTATATGTATTCCATATTTTTCAATTAACTCTTCAGTAAGGTTTGCTGATGAATCTGTTACTATTTCGTAATTCATGGTTTCCCTCTTTTCAAATTTAATGCATTATATAATTTATAATATAGTTTTTAAATTTTTTTGTCAACTAATTTATAACTATTTTTCTTAATTTATCCTATTTAGTATTATAAAACATATAATAAATATATATGTATAATTGTATTGAAAGGGGGTATGATTTGTGTTTAAAAAATTATACTATTTTTTTAATCAAAGAATATCAATTATAATATTTGTATTCTGCATATTCGTCGTGTGTTTCTCGTTAATGAAAAATTCTTCAAATAAAATCATTTTTTCAAGCGAAGACATTTACCAGGATATCAATGTGGAATCAATTATGAATGTATGTGATAAATATAATCTGGTAATATATTATCCTGAAACAAAAAATAAAAAAGTAAACAAGGAACTGAAATCTGTTGTAGATTTGTACATCAATCAAATAGAACACGACTCTATGTATTATATACCAGAAGAATCAAATGACAAACTGGATTTACTCATAGAATATAAGGTAGAAAAAGTTAATAAAAACATTGTGTCATTTGTATTTACATCAAATTATTCACATGGAAAATCATTTATTCACACTGATATTATTACGATGACATATAATTTAAATACTGGCAAAAGATTGCATCTAAATAATTTTATCAACAAAAAAAGCAATTATATCGAAGAATTATGTGAAATTTCAAAAGATTATCTTCTCAAGATTAATGATAAGGATAAAAAAATCATTAATTGGTTTATTGATGATATAAATAATAGCTTTCAATATAGTTTTGATGGTTACAGCTTTTCCAGTTCCTTTTTAACTATATATCTTAACTCGAATAAGATTTCCTCCGAATTTAGTGATATATATGAAATAAAAATACCGTGGGAAAAAATAAGGCATTTGCTTAATAACAATGTTTATATAACTGATACTAAAGACGATATTTCAAAATCCGTATCCAATATATACGTTAGTGATGGTGAAGTTGCACAGGCGGGGAAACCTTTATTTTTCCCTGCCTTTAATATAAATGTAAGCGATGCAGATAAAGTTGTTGCTTTAACATTTGATGACGGTCCTCACCACATATATACAGATAAATTATTAAAATACATAGGTAAAAAAAAGATTGTAGCAACTTTTTTTGTTTTAGGTAATAGAATTGAATACAATAAAGAACTGCTTGTTCGCATGGTCGAATTGGGCTGTGAAATAGGTAACCATACTGTAAGTCATAAAAATCTCACCATTATAAGTGACTCAGAAGTAAAAAGGCAAGTGGAAAGCGTTAATAGTTCGATAAAATCTATCACAGGATATGATATACGGGCTGTAAGACCTCCATATGGCAGCAGTAATTCACGAGTAAAAAAAATAATAAACAAACCTATTGTTTTGTGGAGTATAGACCCTGAAGACTGGAAGTACAAAGATCCATCGATAGTAAGAGATAGTGTTATATCAAAAATTGATAATGGCTCAATAATTTTATTACACGATATTTATCAAACATCTGTTGATGCTGCAATAATGATTATTGACGAACTCTTGAATGAAGGATATAAATTTGTCACTGTCAGCCAGCTTTTAGGGTTAGAAGATAATAATAAAAATGGAATGGTTTTTACTCATAAATAAAAAAATTTCAATTAAAAGGGCAAGCCGTGGTTAATAACCACGGCTTGAGGCAAAAAATTTAAGAGGCATTTATAAATTTTCATTTACAAATGTAATTCTATTATACTACATTTTGAAAAATTTTCAATTATTTTTTATTTTTTATTTTATTTTTTACTTATACCTTTCAAAATATTCATCTTTAAGCATTGACATTAAGTGTAAGTCAAAATATTGATTATTCTTTTTGGCAGCATTTCTCAAAACTCCCTCATACTTAAATCCTAAATCTAAATATAAATGTGATGCCCTTTTATTATCCGGATAATGATCTAATGTTACTCTTTGCATTTTGAGAGTTTCAAAGCAATACTTGAGCAAAATCTTAACTAATTCTCTTCCGTAACCCTTTCCTATGCTGATTTCATCACCTATATATATCCTAGTAATATCAATAGAGTCAACTGTTCTATCAATTTTAGAAAGATAAACTCTTCCAATTGGTCTATTTTCGGATTTCAATATGATAGTATATTCTTCTTTTGTTTCATCTTTTTCTCTTATCATTGTTTCATTTAGAACATCTTCATATGTTTGAAAATCATTAATATTTAAAAAAGCCTTTATATAATCTTGCTTTTCCCATTTTTCAAACAGTATACAATCATCTTGCACGGTCTTTCTAATTAACAAGTTTTTTGATTCCATTTTGTCCTCCAAGTAAAACATTGAATTAACTATCTTCTTCTAAATTTTTTATAATAATTATATTTTATATTTTTTTCTAACAAATACCTATTTTCTTCCATTATACCTCTCATTGCCATAATTATCAACAAGAAATAGAACCAATTGCGATTTATGTACATAATTACTGAAAAACATACTATAAAAAAACCATTGGTCATTATCATATACCTATCGGCGGAACTACTATCAATTATTTTTTCTAACATTGACTTGCATATATTTCCACCATCCAAAGGCACAATTGGAATCATATTTATACTGGCTAAAAAAATATTTACATTTGCAAAGCCGTTGTATTCCGTGTTTCTTAGAGCAAAAAATATAACCAAATTGAAAAAAGGACCCGCAAAAAAAAGTACTACTTTACTGGCAAGATTGATATTTTCTAAGTTAGCATTTAAGTTAAATCCAAACAAAGTTATTTTAATCCGTTGTAATTTTATTTTTAGTATGATTGCAGCAATTAAATGTCCAACTTCGTGAATAGCGAGAGCAATGACTATTAATGTCAAGATTTCCTCTACTAATCGCTTAATTCAAATAATTTTGAAGGATTTATAGATTCTCCATTCTCCCATACTTCCAAATGGAGTATTTTATTATCTTCACTTAAAGCTCCTATAATGTCCCCTTTGGAAATAGCATCTCCCTTGCTCACTAATGTTTCATTAATATGACCATATATTATCTTCTTATCGTCTTCTTGAACGACTACATAATTAGATAGTTTTTCGTTATTTCCAACAAGTATAACAGTTCCCTTCGATATAGATTTCACTGCCTGAGTATTAGACAAAATATCTATCCCATGATTATAATAAGACGTATTCTCGCTTTCAGTTAATCCATATTCTTTGTAGATTTTCCCACTTACCGGTGCTGCATATTCATCATCTTTTTTAGATAAAAAAGGAATTTTATCTCTTACACCTATTACCACATTTTTAAAAGCACCGGTAATTGTTGACGGATCGATGTTCTCAGAAAGTTTTTCTTCCGTAACACTAATAAACTGCTTTGAAAATCCTGAATCAAATTGTTTAGTAAGTATGACCATGGCTACAAGAATAATACTAAACCCAACCTGAATTGCTAATTTTTTATTAAAAAACTCTCTTCTTTTTATACCAATCTTTTTTTTTGTTATTTTATTCATTTCATCACCCCTTTTCTATAGTTTATTAAATTGTTACAAGCTTTATTACTAAATAAAAAAACTTTTGCAAAAGCAAAAGTTTTTATTCATATTTTATTTTACTCAAATCTAGAATGAGTATATTCTATTCGCTATACAATCAATTGCGTTATTAAATGAATTTATATCCTTATTATTTAAGAAATCATAATCTACATTCACATACTTTGTATCGTCATCAATTACACCTGATATTTCCCCTTCTAACATTTTGTTCATATCCTGAAACTTAAGCATTGCTCCATTCTTAGCATTTTTCTTATTATACTTGTTAATGATAATGATAGTATTCTTTAATTCAAACTTTCTTGCCAAATCACAAGCGTTATTTATCTCCTTAACAGCCGAAAAATCATTATTATTTATGATAACCATGCTATCTACGTTTGCAAAATCAATGTAATAAAATGATGATATAATGTCAGTATCAACTATTATTATGTCATATTTTGTTTTAGCTTCACTAAGCAATTTAGAAAAGGTATCAATTTTTATATCTTCAAGTTTATTTAAAACTCTAGGGAAAGGAAGTATGCTTAAATTTTCAGATATTGCAATTATAGATTGTTCCATAGAGCATGTACCATCTAACACATCTTTTACATCGTAAATTATATCTTCATCAACACTGAAATATTCAGCAATTTTTTTGTTTCCCTTTGCCAAATCAATTAATAAAACATTTTTTCCTCTATTTGACAACTCAATACTTGTCTTCACAGCAATTATAGTTTTCCCTATATCCCGTTTATCCGAACATGCCAAACAAACATTACCCAAGCATAACACCTCCATGAAATCATAATTTTACTGTTGTGCATTATTTTCATTAAGTTTTAAATATTCTCCAATGACATCCCTTACTATAGGTGTGGGATATCTTCCGGAACCGCCCTGAAACAACACACACGCAACTGCTATTTGGGGGTCATCATATGGAGCAAAAGCCACATACCATGCAAACTCGTCATATGGTTCACCTGTTTCTGGATTTATACCTTCTTTTTGAGCCGTACCAGTTTTGCTGCCTACTACCACAGGAAAATTAGCATATGGTTTAGCACTATCTGCTTCAGAAACCATTCTCATTCCTTTCTTCAAGATATCCAGATAACCATAGTCTTTAAGATCAATACGTTCTACTTCACGCAAAGGAACATAATCGGTATCTTCGCCATCGTATTTTTTCAGACCTTTCACTACACTCACATTTCTTTTATATCCACCATTTGCTATGATGGATATATAATTTGCCATTTGAATAGTCGTGTAAGCATTATTACCCTGACCGATACTTATATTCAAATTATCACCGGCATTCCACACAGCTTGATTAATATATGAATATTTAATTATATCAACTAACGGAACTCCATTATCATTTGTTTTTTCAGGATTTAATTTAAGTGTCTTCAGTCCATCATAGACTTCACCTCTTGTCATAGCCTCATCCCTGTCTATCCAGCTCACAATTTCTTCTATGATTTCATTTTTCATGCTTTCGTCTATTTTGTATCCATCTTCCAAATATCGCACTACATTAGATTCTAAAAACAATCTTAAATAAACTCTTATATTAACTTTTTTTCCTTCTATGCTAGGAACTCCTCCGGACGATTCTTGAGGTATGTCTATTTCAATACCCGTTTTACCATTTAGTCCCAGTTTGTCAGCCGCTTCAATTATGTCCTCAACATCTACTTTAACGGTGTGTTTTTGATGTGTAGCAAGATTCTCTCCCAATACGGTCGTATAGAAATAAAAATTACAGGAATCTCTGATAGCCTCATACATATTTTCATATCCATGAGAGCCACCAAACATATTATATATCCAACAACTAAAATATCTATCTCCAACCTTTTCAGTTCCTGAACAATATACTTCTGTATTTGGATCTACCCCTTTCTCCAGTGCAGCCAGAGCTGTTACCATTTTAAAAGTCGAACCCGGCTGTATTGCAGTCAATAATGAAATATTGTACAATGGTTTAGGTGCTAACGGGTCTTTAGAATCATTCAAAAGGCTATTCCAATCCTCTGCTGATATTCCTGTTGAGAACAAATTCAAATCATATGATGGGTAATTTGCAAGTGCTAAAACTTCACCTGTTTTAACATCAAGCGCGACCAAGGCACCGGATGTTGCATTTTTATAAGAGTCTGCAAATGTAAAATTTCCCCACTCACTTTCATAAACCCCACCGGTCTGTATAAGTTTAAGACCCTTCTCCAAGGATTCTTCGGCTTTTTTCTGAAGGTTTATATCTAAAGTTAAATATAAGTCATCTCCAGGTACAGGTGCCTGGCTGGATACAGATTTTATTGTTTTTCCGACATTGTTTACCTCTACAGTCTTTTTACCTTTTTCTCCTCTAAGGTAATCCTCAAATTTTTCCTCAACACCTGTTTTCCCAATAATGTCATCAGGACTATAACCCTTATCGTTCACATATTCATTTATTTCATAATCTTGTGAAATTTTGCCTAAGTATCCTAAAACATGTGCAGCAGAACTATATTCGGGATAGTAGCGTATTGGTTCTATTTCAACATTTATTCCATTTAATTCAGGTGCTCTCTCTGATATCATTGCCACTGATTTCTCTGATATTCCATAACAAATATCAGTAGGGTGATACGATACATAGCTTGTTTTATTGTATCTTTCTCTTATGACAAGCATATTTCTTAAATCATAATCACTGATATCAGAATCAATATCAAGACTCTCTCTAAGTTTATTAAATACTTGCTCTGCTGTTAATTTTCCTGTCTTTTCATCTAATGAATTTAAATTGTTACTTATCCAAATTCTTTTATTTCTGATAGGTGTATATTCCCAGTCAGCTATAGATATATTTGGATTTTCATATTTTAACAGCTCAATTTGAGAATAGTACTTTACATTGTCATCTGTAATAACATCATATAAAATATCATAATTTTTCGCTGCTAATTCTTTAATCAAATCATATGCCTGAGTATTTTCGTTCAGATGAAATTGACTTAAATATTTATTTTTTACGTCTTCGTTGTTAAATACAAATGTCCCAAACTGACCATTAGCTTTGAATTCAACCGGTAAGTCTGTATAAATTTCTTTTAATCTATCACATAATATACTTCCGGGCATAACTGTAACTGAATCTGTTTCATAAACGGTTTGCAGCAAATTATCTATGGAGTTTTTCATAGTAAGCAAAACAAAGTCATCTTTAGCAAGAGAAGAATCTGTGATTTCCTCATATTTACTGTTTAGGTTCTGCTTTATTTCCTTATATTCATTGTCTTGTATAAATGAATATTTTACTAATTCAATATTATTCAAAAGATTTTTAGATTTAAATAATTCATAAGTTGATCTTCTAACCTTAGAATTTGAAAATAAATTAAATAAATACTTATTGTCCTTCAACAACAAATCTATAACTGTTTTTTCAGCACTATTATTTATATTTATTTCATTTTTTTGAAGCCAATTTTTAATCGGGTCAGTTTGTACTATATTGTCACTTTGTTCAACTTGATTATTTTGTTTATCTGATTCTTTTTCTTCATTTGTTTTATTCAAATCATTAGATTCTATTATTTTATCTGAACTTTCTGCATAAACAAACTGACCGTCTACTAAATCAATCGGTACATCTTTCATATCCCTTTTAAGAATATTAAGAACACTTTTTTTTAGATTAAATGTTTCGCCATAGATCATTGTATTATAATTTAGCCATTCATATAAGTTACCTTTCACCAGTTCAATAACTTTTTCCTGTGCGGTGAGATATGAATTAAATATTGTTCCATTTTCTAACGATTCATCCATATTAGTATTGGACGCATTAGAAACAGAATCATTTGTTTTATTATTAAGCTGAGTTTTTTCAAGACTTTCGTTAATATAATTATATGTATCAAGCACTATAGGAAAATCGTCTATTGGTTTTTCTCCATTTTCATCAAGTATTTTCGATAAGATAAAGGATACATTGTTAAAATCAGATTTTTGTATCTGATCAGTATACATTTGAACTGTAAAACTTGTTATGTTATCTGCAAGTAAAACACCGTTTCTGTCGTATATTTTACCTCTTGGTGCTTTAACAGGTATATCTTTAATTTTTTTAACATCAGCTATTTGTCTATAATCTTCACCTTGAACGATTGTTAACACAGCCATGCGAAAACCTAATACCAAAAGCATTAAAACTATAATCATATATATTATATTAAATCTATTTTTAAAAAATTTTTTTAATCCCAATTTATCACCTCATTTACATCTATTATTCAATTATAATTTATTTTACATTAATTTTATTAAAAAGATATACAACAAACTTCAATACAAAAATGGAAACAAGAGTATTAAGGATTGTTTGTAATAAAATATTCTTAATTATATAACCAATATTTTCAACGTTATATTTAAGAAAAAACAACATAATATATAACAAAATATGAAAAAATAATGTTGACATCAAAGTTACCAAGCTATACAAAGTGTAATTTTCTTTATTCACTTCTTCACTAAAATATCCTATTAAAGCCCCTATAACAAAATAAATTAATGTATACACACCAAAAACATCATATATCATTACATCATATAGAAATCCGGTTAATATTCCAATAAATCCCCCTAATATACCATTGGTCATCATAGCAAAAATCACCACAAATATTAAAGATATATTAGGTATTATACCAAATATATCCAAATAATTATAGAGGGAAGTTTGAAATATAAAATTAGTTATAACAAGAATAACTATTATATTTATTTTTTTCATCAAACATTTCCTTTCATTTCATTATGATTTCTATAAAATTTTCTTATAATTGTTCATCATCTTATCTTTTGATTTTTATAACAAAAACTTTATATAATTTGGTAAAATCTACAGCAGGACTAACAACTATTTTTTGTGTTGAAGCATCTGTAGTAGGTATTATTTCTTTTACTTTTCCTATATATATATCAGGTAAGTATATTTCACCTATTCCGGATGTTACGAGTGAATCTTCCTGATTAGCAACTACTTTGCTATTAAAAAAGTATCCCGTTACATTTCCATCAATATTACCTTGCAATATGCCGCTCTCTTCATTATTTATATCTCTAAAACTTATTTTACATGTTCCATCCAGCAGCGTTACAACTTTTGCCCAATTGTCACCTGTCTCAGTTACTATTCCTACAAGACCTATCTGAACCATACCCTTATCTGTTTCTACTGCATGAATAACTATATCATTTTTGTTTAATCCATCTGATTTTCCCTTGTCTATAGTAAGTCTGCTAAACCAGTTTGAATTATCCAGAGCTATTACCTGTCCTATTACATAATCATAATTGAGACTTGCTTTTATTTTGTACTCTGCCTCGAGTGCGTCAGATTTATTTACTATGTTTTCTAAAATTCTGACACGTTCTTGTAACTCTTGAACTGTCTCTGTCAGAAGAATATTTTCTTCTTTCATCTTTACTATATCTTGAACTGAATAAAAGGAATTTGTCAATGTTTGTCCTACGTTAAAAACCACTTTCTGAAAACCTGAAATAAGGTTACCAAAAATGCTCCCATCACTATTCTCAATTTTTCCAACCGATGTCAGACCTATCAGCACAATCAAAATAAAAATTATAAGCCAAAACAAAATTTTTTTTATATGTTTTTTTATAATATTCATTTCTCACCACGCATCTACATATTTTCACATATTTTTCCGGCTCCAAGAGCCACACACTCTAAAGGATTATCTGCAACATGAACTCTTAATCCGGTTTCTTTCTCAATATATATATCAAGCCCCTTCAAAAGAGCTCCTCCTCCTGTCAGGTATATACCATTTTCATATAAATCTGCTGCCAATTCAGGTGGAGTTCTCTCCAAAACTCTTTTTATAGCGTTTACAATATTATTAATAGTTTCAATTATTGCAACTCTAATTTCGTCGCTTGTAATATTTATACTTCTGGGCAGACCCGAAACTATGTCCCTCCCTCTTATTTGCATTTGTGTAACTTCTTGCTTTGATTCTTTTAAATCTGTTTCGTCAATAATCTCAATTTCTTTTTTATCTTCAATTGCCTCATTTTTTATTTTGCTTTGATAAAAATCGTTGCTGGCATTACCAATTACCTTTTTTATATTTTCAGCAGAAACAAGTCCTATTTCCATTTTATATTTTAATTTAATATACTCTTTTATATTAGCATCTATATCGTCACCTGCAATTCTAATTGAATCACTGACAACAATCCCGCCAAGTGAAACAATTGCTATTTCAGTAGTTCCGCCACCTATATCTATTATCATATTTCCAACTGCTTCATGTACTGCAAGCCCTGCTCCTATTGCAGCAGCCATCGGTTCCTCAACTAATTTTACTTTTCTGGCTCCGGAATCATAAGCAACTTCTTCAACCGCTCTGCGTTCAATAGAAGTAACTCCTACAGGCACACAAATCACTATATTTGATTTCACAAACCTTCTACGATTTAAAGATTTGTTGATAAAATATTTAATCATGGCCCTGGTAATTTCAAAATCTGCAATTACTCCATTTTGTAAAGGTCTTATTGCGTTAATTGTTTTTGGTGTTCTGTCCAGCATAGACTTAGCATCATCACCAACCGCACGAACTGTATTAGTATCAACATTTATAGCTACCACTGATGGCTCGTTTACAATAATTCCTTTATCATTTACATACACCAGAGTGTTTGATGTTCCCAAATCAATTCCTATATTTTGTGTAAAAAAACTAAAAAATCCCATTTCTGTGTTTAATCCTTTCTTTCTTCCCATCTGCGCGTCTACGCAACAATTTTATTTTTAAATATATCCTTCTTCTTTAAAGCTGCAAAAATTTCCATCGCCAATAATAATATGGTCTATAACTTGAATTCCTATGATTTTACCGCATTCGACCAGCCTATTTGTAAGAGCTATATCTTCTTTACTAGGTTCTGGTTCTCCACTGGGGTGGTTATGTACAAGTATAATAGCTGATGACGAATTGATTATAGCTTCCTGAAAAACTTCACGAGGATGGACTATAGAACTATTTAAACTACCAATTGAAATTTCCGAAACTTTTATTATATTATTCTTTGTATCAAGCAAGATAATTTTGAAATATTCTTTTTTATAATATCTCATTTCTTCCATCATAACGACAGCAGCATCATTGGGTGATGATATTTTAATTTTGTCATTTTTAAATGCACTTATCCTCTTGCTGAGCTCAGATAAAGCCATCAATTGTGAGGCCTTTACATCACTTATTCCATAATATCTTTTAAATTTGTCAAGAGTTCCTTCGGCAATATTTCTCAAACCATTTCCATCTTCTTTTAATATTTTCTGGGCTAAAACAATTACATTGTCTTGTTTGCTTCCTGTACGAAGTATAATTGCAATAAGCTCTGAATTAGATAAAGAATTGGCTCCGTATTTCAATAATTTTTCTTGCGGTCTCTCATCAACGGGTATAGATTTTATAGTATAATTATTATTGTCCATTTTATCCTCCACTATGCAATATATCGCTATTTCCTAAAGCAATTCTAAAGAAAAATGTTTTTTCAATAAATAATTTAGCTTACTTAATGGTAAACCTTTCACATTGTTATAACATCCATTTATTTTTTTTACTAATAATTCTCCATATCCCTGTATACCATAACTACCTGCTTTATCTAAATATTCTCCTAACTCTAAATACTTAATAATTTCACTGTCACTTAAATCATTAAATTCAACTTCAGTTTTTTCGAAATCAACTGTCTTTTTGCAGGAAAATGTATCTATTATACAAATCCCTGTAAATACACTATGTCTTTTACCTGATAAATGCTTAAGCATTTGAAATCCTTCATCAAAATCATTCGGCTTACCCATTATCTTATCAAGATAAACAATAGTATCTGCTGCTATGATAACACCCTGTTCATCGCATGATTTTAAAACTGCATTTGCTTTCTGAAATGCAATTTTCATAACAGTTGTCTGTGGCTTATCATCTGTGTTCACCAGTTCTTGTATGTCAGATGAATAAATTTTTAAATCTTTACAATATTTATTTAGCATCTCAATTCTTCTTGGAGATTTGGATGCTAAAATTACTTTTTTCATATACTTTAACCCTATAACTTTCTATAAGCTATTATTGCTATTATTATTCCAATTATTCCTGCCAATGTTAAATCAGCGCTAAAACCTAACGTTATTGTAATTATGTTCAAATCCAGTGTTGTAGGTCCAAATCCAATAGCTTCTCCATAATTCAATATGGGTAGATAATTAGAAAAAACTTTACCTAATATACTGCCAATTATTGATCCAACAAGTATTAATACTACAAAATAAATCGAATTTCCCCTCTTCATTTTATACCTCATTCTTCCTATTTAGCAGATTTTTGTTCAAATTATCAGTTATATAAATTGAAGTGTAACCAACGAAACACCCCGTAAATATGCTCACTAAAGACATAATTGGTAAATATGTATACAAACTCAAATTCTCAAACATTACAGCTGCTACTGTTATTTGAGCAGCATTATGAGCTATTGCTCCCAAAACACTTATTCCTATAAGACTAAAATATCTTCCTACATATTTTAGACCTGTATACATAACAATTATGCTCATTATTCCACTTGCAATACTATATATAAAACTTATAGGATTTCCAGCGACAAACATCGTCAGTATACACCTCAAAATCACAACTAGCAAGGAATCTTTAAAGCCAAATATTACTATAACTGTCAATGTTACAATATTAGCTAATCCTAATTTTGCACCAGGCGCTATAAAAGGAAGAGGAATCATCCCTTCAATTATGCTGAGAATCATAGCTCCTGCAGTCAATAAGGACAAAAAAACATATCTTTGTAATTTACTCATATTTTTTACTCATTTCTCTTTACTTAGCCCTTAAGGAGCTATAAAATCAATTTCTTTATCTTCTTCATCTGAAACTATTTTTATCATCAATTTATTCGGCAAACACACAATAACTTGTCCATCGCCACTAATTTTACCTTGATGTATACAATACTTATCAGGGCAATCAGCATCTTCTATCCATATTTTTCCATCTTCAATTTTTATAGTATTGTACCCATTGGAGGTTTTAATAGTAAATTCATCTTTAAGTTCCTTACTTAAAATATATTCGCCGACAACTTCATTTTCTGAATAAATAATAGCACGATTATCATTTGAATATGCAATATTTTTGCTGTTGTAATATATAAAAAAACCGCTTATTAATATTATCAATATTATTAGTGAGATATCATATTTATTTATTTTTCTTTTCATAATTTTCCTTTTACTTTATAATTAAAGATTATTTGTTATTCTACCATTTATTTATATTTTTTTCAAGTTTGTATATTATTTTTTTAATTATTAAATTCTTTTTTTATTTTTAAGCTTCTTATAAATTAAAATTTTAGTGATTTACATATAATTATAAAACTGTTAAAATAATCTTATTAATACTATATTACATATTTAAATAAAATCTGAGGTGAAATATTGAAAGTTTATAAAATAAGCAGCGGAAGTTTGATTGAAACATCGTTCGAATCTTCAGCAGAAGATGATAATGGAAAATATTGGATAATAATGTCTTCAGAAGAACTTTATAAAAAAATAAAAATCTTTAAATTTAATTATCAGACAATTTATGATTGTATGCACAATGAAGATACTCCCAAGATAGAAATATATAAGGACTACAGTTTCGGAATCGTTAATATTATCGGAGATAATCAGGATTATTTTGATGTAAGTGAATTAGATTTTTATATAACAAAAAAATATTTAATTTTTGTTTCTAAAGTTGATTTAAAAATATTTAAGGAAATAAAAGATGACATTACAACAAAAGGGACTCTAAGTTTAAGTTTTGAAAAAATTTTATACAATCTAATTGATAAATTGACAGTTAATGACTTTAAAGTTCTTTCTAATCTTGAAGCTGAAATATCAGATGTTGAAGAGGATGTAATTCAAGGTAAAACTAAAGATTACATTAATGATATAGTTTCATTAAAGAATAGATTGTTATTTTTGAAAAAGCATTATGAACCATTGCTTGATATTGTGGAGGACCTAACAGAAAATCAAAATCATTTACTAGATGAAAGTTCAATTACTTATTTTACAATATTATTAAACAGAATAGAACGATTAAATAGAAAAGTAGGAAATTTAAGAGATTATATAACTCAGGTCAGAGAATCTTACCAATCACAATTGGATATAAATTTAAATAATATTATGCGTCTATTTACGGTTATAACATTAATTTTTTCACCTTTAACACTTATAGTTGGTTGGTATGGTATGAACTTCGTCCATATGCCTGAACTTAGATGGACATATGGATACTTGTTTGTAACAATTTTATGCATAGTTGTACTGATCCTAAGTATAATTCTTTTTAAAAAGAAGAAATTAATGTAATTTATAAAATTTCATCGGCAACATATAATAATTCTATTATTATATATTGCCACTTAATTTTGCTTGATTTGAATTGTTATCATGCTTCTATTACCATAAAATCTGTAACAAGCTTTATTAGCTTGTTATTTTTGTCAAATCCGTAATATGTTGGAAAAACCCCTGAATTCCAACCGCTTGTAAATACAATTATATTGCTCTTCGTTTTTTTATCTATCATAATATCTGCCCACACGCAATCACCTTTTCTAATTGTATTTTTAATATTATTTTCATACTTTTCCAATTCTTCTTCGTTTAAGACATCCAGAATATCCATTACATGTTCATCCATAAAACAGCCAAGTCCATTTTCGACTTCATATCCCATAAATTCATCAGATGCAAATCCGTTAGAATTTTCTCCTTCCAAAAGTGCCATTTCCCATCTAACCGGAATACCATCATTAAATCTAAGTTCTGCAAGAACTGTTTGAGTTTTTCTTTTTTCAATTTTGCCGTTGTAAATATACACTGAGTATGTTCCCGGCGCCACATGTTTAGAATAACATTGGTCATCATACATTAAAATGGGATCTGTCGCTATAATCTTTCCCGTAACCAGTTTTAGTTTTCCTGCTTCAATCTTTTCAATTTGCATTCTTCCAAATTCTGTATCAACCTTATCTGTCTTCCCGTTTGTTATGTTTAGTACATCCTTATTTATATACATAAATTTACTCCTCCCTCATTTTGTTATTTATCATAGCCAAAATCTACCTTTTTCTATCATCAAGAATCTTTTTCAACTCATTCATAAATGTATTTATATCCTTGAACTGTCTATAAACAGAAGCAAACCTTACGTATGCAACATCGTCTACATTCTGTAATTCATTCATAACTATTTCACCTATAACCTCGGTAGAAACCTCATTTTGAAATTCATTATAAAGTTGTTTTTCAACTTTATCTGCTATATTTTCTATTTGTTTAAGTGTCACTGACCTTTTATCACATGCCCTGATAAGACCATTAATTATCTTATCTCGATTATAGCCTTGGCGAGTTCCATCTCTTTTTATTACAACAATTTGAGTCTCTTCAATTTTTTCATAGGTCGTAAATCTATGTCCACATTCAACACATTCCCTACGACGTCTTATTTTGAATCCATCATCAGTAGGTCTCGTATCAATTACCTTGCTTTCATAGTAACTACATTTAGGACATTTCATATATTCTGTACCTCCTTTAATTGATTTTACTAAATATTTAGTGTAAAGTAAATAAGTTTATTTAAATATTCATGATTTATGTTATAATATTTTATATAATGTACTATTTGTGTTGTATTTATAAATTTTTATTATCAGGAGTTAAAAATGAATTCAAGTGAAAAAGTATATCAGCAAAATTCTTACTTAACAACTTTGCAATCGGAAGTATTAAGTTGTGTAAAAAATGATAACCGCTATCAGGTTATATTGGATAGGACTATTTTTTATCCTCATATGTCGGGTGGTCAACCTAAAGACGAAGGCACCATAAACGGTATAAAAGTTCTGGATGTTATAGAAACAGTAAATGATATAATACATGTTGTTCAGGAACCATTGAGCGGAACTGTATCTTTATCGATTGATTTTAAAACTCGATTTGATTATATGCAGCAGCATACAGGACAACATATGTTATCATATGCATTTGCATCATTGTATAATGCAAATACAATTGGTTTTCATTTAGGAGATGACTATACAACAATCGACCTTGATATTAATCCAAGTTCAGAAATGATAGAAAATGTTGAAATTCTTGCTAACCAAAATATTTATTCTAACAGAAATATAATATTTCATAACCTGCCTTATGATGAGGTCTTGAAACTAAATATGAGAAAGGCACCTCCAAAATTAGATTTTCTTAGAATTATGGAAATTGAAGGCAATGACACCGTAGCATGCGGTGGTACTCATGTAAAAAGCACAGGCGAAGTTGGAATTATAAAAATAATAAAATCAGAAAAGTATAAGTCTGGTTCCAGGATTGAATTTTTATGTGGCAAAAGAGCATTAAATGACTATATGTCTAAACATGATAATATCATTAACTTATCCGCATCATTGTCCTGCAAATCAAATATGATTATCGACAATTTAAATAAAATATTTAATGAAAATAAATGTTTGAAGAAAAATATGATTTCATTACAAAATGAGTTGAATGAGTTTAAAGCTAAAGAACTGCAAAACCTAGCCACATCAAAAAATAATGTTAACTTTATAATTGAAAAATACCAGCATAATAATATAGATATCAAGGAATTAAGATATATTTGTTCTAAAAGTGTTGAAGGAAATAATAAAGTAACTTTTTTAATTTATGAAGATGACACAACCTGTAGTATTGTTTTAGGCCAATCTGATAATTTGAATTTTGATATTAAGAATATTTTTGAAAAATGTAAATCTCTGTTAAATATAAAAGGCGGTGGGAACAATAAGCTAATACAAGGAACTGGCACTGTTTTAAATAAAAGCGATGAATGCTTATCCTTAGTAAAAAGGTTATTGCTGATATAATTAAAGGGACTTTTAAAAGTCCCTCATGATGTTGAAAAGGTCTGCGTTACAGTTCAGGCAGCCAATCTCCACATATGTCTGTATATTCTTCAATTGCCTGCCTTCTGGTGTCTTGCAGGTCGAAATTTTTCAACATCCTGTCATCTTGATGACAAAATCATGTTACATATTCTTTTCCATATATACGCTTAAACTTGGGAAAGCAAATGACACACCTTCCTCTTCAAATAAATTCATAATATTAAAGTTTATTTCATCTTTTATACTGAGAAACTCGGCATAATTTCCAGTATTAACCATATATTGAACCAATATATCTAATGAGCTTGAATTAAAACTGTCAAATTTAACAATTGCCGAATCTTCTTTAACCATAGGATTAGAATCAAGCATATTTTTAATTTTTTCAATAAGTGTTTTTAATTTTACTGATGATGTATCATAGGTAGCACCTACCTTAAAACTTGCCCTTCTATTGCTTCTCTTTGTATAATTTATAACTGCTCCACCAGTAAATTTAGAATTTGGAACAACAACCAGTTCTTGACCGAGAGTTCTTATCTTAGTGCTTCTCAGACCTAATTCCTCCACCGTTCCTTCAGTTGAGTCTATATTTATATAGTCACCCACATCAAATGACCTATCCGTCAAAACAATAAACCCGCCAAAAAAGTTTTTAATTAAATCCTGAGATGCTAATGCTATAGCAGCACCTCCTATCCCCACTCCTGCAAGAATACTACCCAACTGTTTAAAGTCAAATTCCGAAGCTATTGCCACTATTGCCAATAATATTATTAAAACTTTGAGTATCTTTGACAATAGCGGAAATAAAGTCTTCGATATTAATGGTTTATCTTCCTTAAATGTTATATTATCACTTAATACAACTGAATATGCTGTTACTAAATTTAACAAGCATTGAGTAATTGTGATAATGATACATGTTCTAAATACCCTGTAGATAAATAGAGCTATTTGTGGATTTAATGGAAGTATAGAAAGTGCAAAATAAAATCCCGTATACAAAAAGAAATTTCTAAATGGTCTTTCCAAAGAATCAACCATCAATGCAAGACCTTTAAATTTATATTTTTCAGATACTTTTTTTAAAAACTTAATTATATGTCGAGCGACAAAATTCTTCAATATTAAAAATGCAAAAATAATTAGCAACGCATAAATAATCGTTTCGAGATTAATTTCACCAATAAATAACGACATAATTCCTCCTATTTTTATTTTTTATTTATTATATAATAAATTTGCCTATTTTAAAAGGGATTTTGATAAATTAGACAGCAAAATCCCTTTTATTTCACATTTTACGACCTCTTTAATGCCTCTACCGGTGGTAATGAAGATGCATTTATTGCCGGATATACTCCAAATAACAATCCAGAACACAATGCAACACCTACAGCTATTTTTATTGATTGCAGGCTTACAACCGCATTTAATCCATATTTTGATACCACATTTATTGCCCATGCACCTAACACTATTCCTACTACACAGCCTATTATGCTTACATAAATTGATTCAAGCATAAATTGTATAAGCAAATCTTCCTGCTTAGCTCCTAGCGCCCTTCTTACACCAATTTCACTCGTTCTTTCCGTAACTGCAACAAGCATTATATTCATAATACCTATACCACCTACTAAAAGTGATACCGCTGCAATACCCCCAAGTAAAACCGTCATAATACGATTTGCCTGGTCTGCTTCTTTAACCAGATTATTCAAGCTTGTAATAGTTAATGGTTCTTCGCCTTTTTTAAATACATTAGTATCATCCTCGGTTTCATCAGGTTCTTCCGGTAAAGGCTCGGCTATTACATCAGCCCCTCCCTTATTATCAGTGACTGCTTCACCGTCGACTTGACCTTCTCCATCTTGTGAAGGTGCAATATTTTGACCTAATCCTACCTTTCTCTTATATATTCTTCCAAGTTGTACCATTGCAAGCTCAGCATCATCTGCACTGTTTGACTTAGCCCAAATTTCACCAACATTATTTTGACCAATTATTTTAAGCGCTGATGTGTATGGCACAATAATCTTATTGTCTATACCATCTCCGTTTCCCTCTCCTTTTTCACTAAGAACACCTACTATTCTGTAATTTATTCCATCTATTTTTATTATTTGCCCTACCGGGCTTCTTCCATTTAAAAGAGACTGTGCAACATTGAAACCAAGAACAGCTACAGGAGACCTTTGTTTTACATGAAGTGATGTAAAAAAGTTTCCCGACACTACTTTATGGTCTTTTATTTCAGGATAATTTTGATTTACTCCGATAATATCAAGTTCATTTTCCTCTCTTCTCCACCTGATTTGTACTTTATTCTTGCTGACAACAGGAGTAGCATATTCTACACCTGTAACTCTGTCTGGTAATTCTTCCACTTCATCTGTCTCAAATTTTACATTTTCAGCATTTGATTTTATTACTATTACATTTTGTCCCAAACTTTCAAATTGAGAAACAATTGATTTTCTCGCTCCTTCACCAATGCCCATTAGACTAACCACGGCAGCCACTCCAATTGCTATCCCAAGTACTGTCAAAAATGTCCTTAACAAATTTGCAGTTATTCCACTAAATGCCATCTCAGCAGAAAATCTAAGCCTAACAAGCAAGGATAATATTTTTCCTTTTTTTTGCATATTTTCTACTCCCCTCACTGATTTGTTGTGGGCAACAATGAGTCATTCTCCGGTACAGATTGACTTGGCATTAAGTCTTTAGTACTTCCCGTAACGACCTGCTGTCCTTCTTCAAGACCACTAAGAACTTCAACCTGCTTATCATTCATTAATCCAACTTCAATTTCAACAACTTCAACTTCTCCCGAATCATTCATTACTTCTACTTTTTGTTTGTTATCTTCTTCAAATACTGCCTCTATAGGAACAAGCAGTGTGTCTGTGGATTCCCCAGAATCAACAAAACAATTTGTATTCATTCCAGGTCTCAACCCTTCTTTACCAACGACACTTATCTGAACATTATAAACAGTTTTTCCATCTCTGTCAGTATATTGGTTTAAACTCATAACCTTGCCTTCAAATTTTTCGCCCGGAAGAGCATCAACTGTAATATCAACTGGTGCATCCTGCTTTATGTACAATACGTCTAAATCACTTACAGTAGTATATATGTTCATTTCACCAGTGTTATACATATCCATAAGCTGTAATGACCAATCATCGCTTGATTCCGATGCCGATATAGTATCACCGACTCTGTAATTAACATATGAAACCATACCATCCATAGGTGCTGATACCATTAATTTAGAATTTAAAGCTATAGCTTTATCAACTCTTTCCTGAATTTTCTCTATTTCTTCATTCTTTGTTTTAATTTTATCGTATTCTGCTTTTATAGCATCTATATCATCCTGTATTAATTCTGTAACATCATTTCCGGCAATTCTAACTAAAGTTTGACCTTCATCAACAAATTCATTTTCACTTACCGGAACTTCAGTTGCTATTATATTTGCATTGTCTCCGTCAGAATAAATTGTAGAATAAACCTTTTTTTCATCAACAAAAGAATCGACTTTACCCTGATATGATAATGAAGCAACAGGGGTTCCATCATTTTCAGTATATACTACAGCCACCATACCTTTTTGAACCAACCCGGGGTTATCAGCTTCAATTGTTCCATTATGTACATATGTCATTGCATCAGAATTAGGTACCGCATTAGGATTTAGTTTTTTAATTGTTCCTGGATAAAAACCATCAAATGCAGTTACAGTATTCCCATTTTCTAATACTCTTCTGAATTGCAATAATACCTTCTGTCCAACTTTCATATTGTCATATTCATATGAATTAACTTTAAAGGATATTTTAACTTTACTGTCATCAACTATCGTTACTATGTTAGGATCTTCTATTCTTTCTCCTTCATCAACTCTAAAGTCTAACAATCTGCCTTTTATAGGAGCTGTAATGACAATACCTTCATAAGGATCCACCTGATTTATATTAGTTATATCTTTATTAATCTTTTTACCTAAAGCTTCTAGTTTAGAATCAATTTCTTCATTTATTTCCTGTATTTCTTCATTTTTTTTTGTTATACCATCATTTAAATCATCAATAATTTCTCCCAGATTTTCTGCAGACAATCTTACCAGATTATCTCCTTTTTTAACCATATCATTAGGTTCTACAAAGACTTCCTCTACATTATATACAACTGTAACACTTCCACCGTTTTCATCGGTTACTCCTTCAGGTTTAGGCGCCGTTATTGATCCTCCCCAGTTTCCGTTTAACTGTCCTGTAATATTAACTCCCTGCTTTATATCACCTCTTACAACAGTTTTTGTCGAATATTTAGGTCCTGCTGCTACTTCTGTTGAATCAGGGACTAATTGCTTTGCAGTTAAATAGCCACCTCCAAATACTATTGCTAAAACTATTATTATAGATATTACTTTTTTTGCCATAATTGTCCTCCTATTATCTCCTTAAGTCAGATACTATTTCACCATCAACTAATCTAATTATTCTGTTTCCAAAATCAGCTATATCTTCTTCATGTGTTACTTGAACTATTGTCATATTTCTTTCATGGTTTAACTCTATAAATAATTCCATTATTTTATTACCTGTTTTTGTATCTAAAGCGCCTGTAGGCTCATCTGCAAGTATCATTGCCGGATTACCAACTATTGCCCTGGCTATTGCAACTCTTTGTTGTTGCCCTCCTGAAAGTTGCGTCGGAAGATGATTCATCCTTTCTTCGAGACCAACTAATTTTAATGCATTTTCAGCAAGTTCTTTTCTGATTTTTCCATTAACGCCTCTATATATTAATGGTATTTCTACATTTTTAATTGCCGATAAGTTAGGAATTAAATGAAAGTTTTGAAAAACAAAACCTATGAATTCATTTCTAACTTCAGACATTTTAGAATCACCTAATTTGTCAACACTATGTCCGGCTAATTCATATGTACCCTTTGTAGCATGATCTAAGCACCCTATAACATTAAGCAAGGTTGATTTTCCAGAACCCGAAGGTCCCATTATTGAAACAAATTCCTTTTCCTGTATGTTAATTGATATGTCTTTAAGAGCTTCTACCTGTATTTGACCAGACTTATACAGTTTATAGATATTCTCCATATTAATTATGTCCATGTTCCACCTCTCTTTAATTTAAACTACACATTCCAAAATTTAACCATAACCATATATTACATATGACGTAAATCAGCACATGAAAGTTCTATATTTTTTTTAATTATTACATTTTTTTAATTGTTAACATTAAAAAAAGTTGCTGCACAACTTCCGCTATAGGTACATAAAAATGTTTTACATTTTTACTGAGCATCCCCATTAACGACAAGGTTGCTCCGTTCTTTGCAATCCTCATTTTTTACACATCATAAATAGCACTTTTCCAGTATATAAAAAAGTACGCATCATTTTTTTCAGGCGCACTTATTTATTTATCAATCTACTTTTTTATTTTAGCTGTATAAACACCAAATCTAAATAACCAGATTTGGTGCGTCTACTTAACGACGTCTATGTATATCGAATCTATCCATACTTTATTTTTACCTGAGTACTCAATGTATATATTAAGTGAATCAGCATTTGTAACATTTATTGGTACTGTATTTTGAGACCACATATCATCATATATCTGAACAGATGTGTGAAATGTCGATGCAAGTTTTCCATCTTTAAATGCTTCTAATATTATAAGTGCTGATACATCACTTTCGGATTTAGTTTTTGCTGCAACTGCTATTTGTTTTTTTAGCATATAGCTATATTCTGAATCTGTAAAATCAATTGCAGCAAATAGAGCCCTCACCTTACCATCTTCATCATTTTTTACAACAAGAGATTTATCTCCTTCGACATATATATCATCATCAATTTCTGCAACAGCTCCCGTATATCCTATACTCTCCAATAAACTTTTATTTAAAAATTTGCCTGTTGAATCAGTTGCAACAGTTGAGTCAGAATCAGCATCTTCTGAATCTTCTTCAGCACTATCTATATCTTCGTCACTACTATTTTTATTATTGTCACCAGGTTGAACAACATCGGTATTTTTCCCTGAAACATCTTCTGAATCATCGCCATAATTTTTTATAATATGGTTACCAATCATTAACACAAAAACAATTATTATCAAAAATATGGCAGCTCGTCTTATATCCTTGTTAGTTAAATAATCTGACATATTTTTTTTACCATTCTTGTCCTTTATAATTTTACCATCATCTACATTATTATTTAAATATATATCTAAAACATCAAGGTTACTTTTTTCTCCATCATCTGTTGCAGTCACCTTTTCAGTTATTATACTTTCTTTTTTATAATCTCTATTTGAAATCAACATATCCGAATCGAAACTTGCGTTTGTTTGATTTTCTATAGCCGTGTTGGGGTTAATCATATTGTATATTGGAGAATTACTAAGCTCTTTCAAAGCATCTTTTGGATGCATATATTCCTTTGTTAAACACCTTACTATTATCTTTAACATGTCGGGGGGGACCAGTTCTGAAATATTGTAATCGACTATCTCTTCTCCTGAAAAAATATAATGTAAGATGTTCCCCATTCGCTTAAAGGTTTCATTATCCCTAATATCATATTCCTGTTCAAAGATAAGATTGCAATCTACGATGACATCATCATCTTTATCTATATATATTTTATTTAAATCCAGAATTTTTTGTTGTACAACATCGGTTAGTTCAAAAATACTTGCCGATAATTCAATTATTTTCTTTGAAATATTAAATTGCTGCTTTAAAGATAATTTATTATTACATACATATTCCTTTATACTTCTGCCATCTAATTCTAGTGATTCAAATGATTTTGTTACAATGAAAATTCTGTCTTCTGTTCTGTAACAATTCAAAACATTGGAATTCAAATTATTTAAACCATCTATATCAATAAGATTTATTATCTTCTGGTTAGTAATAACATTGTTGTAAAAGACATCCCCTGTATCATTATCTTTGCACTCTAAGACCCTTTGAAATACATTCTCAAAAATTGTACGAATAATCTTATAATTGTTATTCATATCGTCTGCCCTCCGAAAATTATATAAATATATATTACCATATTTTCGACAAATATGAAAACATTTTTATTTTTTTTTACAAATTCTATAAAAAATTGCTTCAAAAATATCAGGAGAGTATTTTTCAGGTATTAAAAAATGAAGAAGTTATTTATCTTCCTCATTATCTTTTATTTCATAATCTACATCTTCAATTATTTTTTCTTTATTAACACTACTTTTATCATTGTATTTTTTTGTCTTCTCCATAACAACAGCCAAGAGATATCCTAACATTACAAGATCATCTACAAAACCAAATCCCAGAATAGGCTCAGGTATAAAATCAACAGGGCTTAATATATAAATTACAGGGATTATTATCCACCATTTTTCTTTAAGCGGAATTTTTTTATCAAAAAGAAATTTGATAATTAAAGAAATTTTAAATAATATATTCATATTTCATCCCTACATCTTAAATAATAAATTCTCTTCCCGGCAACTTTCTTTTAAGTTTAGCTGCAAAATTTTTAGATGGATCTTTCTCTTGTGAACTTCCTAAAACTACATGAGTAATTTCCTTTTCATCCGCAAAATCTACTAAAGTCTTTATAACATCCTTAGACCTTCTGATAATTAAATCCGCACCAACCTCTTTTGTAATCTGGAACAAGTACTCCAGAGCTTCTCCATCGCTTAAATTATACAACAATTTGTCTTTTTCATTAACCACATGAATAACGAACAAGGTGTTATTTGCATCTTCAGCTGAAAGATTTGCTCCAACTCTAATTAAATTCTCACATGTCTTTTGTTGTGTGACACATACCAATACATTTTTATGCATCGCTATTCTCCTTATATGGCGGGAATATGTGGGAATTGAACCCACCCAGGACGCTACTAACGCCCCGCAACTGATTTTGAAGACCAGGAGGCACACCAGCACCCATCTATCCCCATCAGGAACAATGATAACATATAACAATAATTATTTCAAGTGTCAAATTTATCATCTTACATAAAGATATTATATACGTCTAAATCTTCTGTAGATATTCCCGAAATAATAATTTCTGTTAATGCAGAAACTGTATCCAATGATGTAAGTATGGTAACTGATGATTCTACTGATGTTCTTCTCATTTTAAACCCATCTGTATTAGAATTATTTGCTTTAGTTGGTATATCAATAACTAGTCCTATTTCTCCGCTTTTAATAAGATCAATTACATCCGGTTTAGATTCATTAATTTTATTAACAGGAGAGGAATCTATTCCTAAACTTCCTAAATATTTCTTAGTTTTCTCCGTAGCTACAAACTTATAACCCAACTTATTTAAGTTTAACGCGATATACTTAAAGTTTTCTTTATCTCTGTCTCGTATTGTTGCTAAGATTTTTTTGCTTTTATCCGGTATCTTTACACCAGCTGCAATGAAACCTTTGAGCATAGCCTCAATATAATTTTTACCAATTCCCAAAACCTCACCGGTTGACTTCATTTCAGGTCCCAGACTTACTTCGACTCCATCCAGCTTCTGAGTTGAAAATACAGGAACTTTTACAGCTGTAAAGTTCGTCTCATCATATAACCCTGTTCCATAGCCAATATCCTTTAATTTTTCTCCAAGCATTACTTTTGTAGCAAGTTCAATCATAGGAATCTTTGTTACCTTGCTTATATAAGGTACTGTTCTGCTGGATCTTGGATTAACTTCAATTATGTACAGTTCTCCTTCAAACTCAATATACTGAATATTTACCATACCTACAGTCTTCAGCGCTTTGGCAATTTTATTAGTTATTTCAGTTAATTTTTTCTTCGTACTATCACTTAAATTTATAGGCGGATATATTGATATACTATCACCTGAATGTATTCCGGCTCTCTCCAGATGTTCCATAATACCGGGGATTAATATATCATCTCCGTCGCAGATTGCATCAACCTCTATTTCACGCCCAACAAGGTATTTATCAATTAGTACAGGATTTTTAGTATCTATTTCAAATGCATTGGCAAGGTAATTCACCAAATCTTCTCTTGTGTACGTTATTTCCATGCCTTGACCGCCTAATACATATGATGGTCTCACAAGAACAGGATACCCTATTCTATCAGCAACTTCAATGCCATCTTCTATGTTCATAACAGTTTTTCCTGTTGGTCTTTTTATTTCCAGTAATTCTAATATCGCATCAAATTTTTCTCTATCTTCTGCAATATCTATTTGTTCCGGATCTGTGCCCAATATTGGTATATTTCTTTCCTTAAAGAAATTTGCAAGTTTAATTGCTGTTTGACCTCCAAATTGTAATATTACACCACTTGGTTTTTCTTTTTCAATTATATTTAACACATCTTCTTCTGTTAAAGGTTCAAAATATAGTTTATCAGCTATATCAAAATCTGTACTTACCGTTTCAGGATTATTATTTACAATAATTGTTTCTACTCCACATTTCTGCAATGCAAATATACTGTGAACTGAACAATAATCAAATTCAACACCTTGACCAATCCTTATCGGTCCTGATCCTATCACAAGTATTTTCTTTTTATCACTAATTTCCACCTCATCATAATCATCGTAGGTTGAGTAATAATATGGAGATTTAGCTTCAAACTCTCCTCCACAAGTATCAACCATTTTATATACTGCTTTTATATTGTATAGAAGTCTTAAATTATGCACATCATTAGGATTCAAATTCATAAGCTTTGCAATTCCTTTATCTGAAAATCCCATTTTCTTTAACTTCTTTAACCACTTTGAATCTAATTCATTAATATTTGCTTTTCTTAATAGTTCCTCTTCTTCAACTATATTATATATCTTCTGCAGGAAGAATTTATCTATTCCTGTAAGTTCAGCTATTTTATCTATTCTGTATCCCCTCCTTATAAGCTCTGCTAAATAAAATAATCTTTCATCGTCAGGAGTTTGAATTCTTGCTTTTAATTCAAATATGCTTTTGTTTGATGCTTTTTTACTCCATAAAGTAAATTGCTTTATTTCAAGGGAACGTATAGCTTTTAAAAGTGCCCCTTCAAAATTATTTCCTATTGCCATAACTTCACCCGTTGCCATCATCTTTGTTCCAAGACTTCTTTTTGCATTGTAAAACTTATCGAATGGCCATTTTGGAATTTTTAATACAACATAATCCAATGTAGGTTCAAATGCAGCAGAGGTTTTTTGTGTAACTGAATTTTTAATTTCGTCCAGATTATAGCCTAAAGCAATTTTAGTAGCTACCTTTGCTATTGGATAACCCGTAGCCTTAGAAGCAAGTGCTGAAGAACGGCTTACCCTTGGGTTTATTTCAATAATCGCATATTCAAAATTTTTCGGATTTAATGCAAGCTGAACATTGCATCCGCCTTCTATGCCGATCGCATCTATTATTTTTATTGAAGATGTCCTAAGCATTTGATATTCCACATCTGACAGGGTTTGGGATGGTGCAACAACTATACTGTCACCAGTATGCACTCCAACAGGGTCAAAGTTCTCCATATTGCATATTGTTATACATGTCCCGATTTTATCTCTCATTACTTCATATTCAATTTCTTTCCAACCCTTTATACTTTTTTCAATCAGCACTTGTCCATTCATACTGAGCTGCAACCCTGCAGATAATATTTCAACAAGCTCAACTTCGTTATTTGCAATGCCTCCGCCAGTACCACCAAGCGTATACGCAGGTCTGATTATAATTGGATATCCTATTCTGGATGCAACCAGTTTACCGGTTTCTAAATCTGTAACAATTTCAGAATCAACAATTGGTTCCCCGATTTTATTCATCATTTCTTTGAACAATTCTCTATCTTCACCAATTTTTATTGATTCCACCGAAGTTCCAATTACTTTGACATTATATTTATCCAATATCCCCTTATCGTACAATTCAACAGTTAAATTAAGTCCGGTTTGACCTCCCATGCCTGCCAAAACACTATCAGGGCGTTCTTTGCTAATTATTTTTTCAACAAATTCTACAGTTAAAGGTTCTATATATACCTTATCTGCTATTTGTGCATCCGTCATAATTGTAGCCGGATTTGAATTTACTAAAACCGTTTCAATACCTTCTTCCATAAGAGCTCTGCACGCTTGTGTTCCAGAATAATCGAATTCTGCCGCCTGACCAATAATAATTGGTCCTGAACCAATAACTAAAACTTTTTTTATATTTTTATCTAAAGCCATTATTTTTTGCTCCTTTATACAAATTTATAAAATCATCAAATATTGCCTTTGAATCATGCGGACCAGGATAGGCCTCAGGATGATATTGAACACCGACAACAGGCAGTTTTTTATGTCTGACACCTTCTATAGTACCATCATTTATATTTACATGCGTTATTTCCATGTCAGAGGTCAAAGTATCTTCTTTGATCATATATCCATGATTTTGAGATGTTATTGTAACCTTTCCTGTTATCAGATTTTTTACAGCATGATTACATCCTCTGTGTCCGAATTTCATTTTTGTTGTTTCTGCGCCTAGTGCTAATGCTATAAGTTGTAAACCGAGGCATATTCCTGAAACAGGTTTTTCATATATCAGTATTTTTATGTTTTCTATAACATCATGTAAATCCGATGGATCTCCTGGTCCATTTGAAAGAAATATTCCATCAACATTATATTTTAATAACTCGGAAGCTTTGGTTTTTGCCGGGAATATAGTTATTTTGCATCCTTTACTCAAAAATGATTTAATAATATTATCTTTAATCCCAAAATCCATTACTCCAATATGCATGTCTCCATTTCCAATTGTACTGATTTTTTTTGTTGTCACCGCATCGACTGCATGTGTATTGTCAAAACTATCAAAATACATTGCCATAGCTTCTTTACTTATTTCATTTGTTGTCAATATGCCCTTCATGGTTCCGGAATTCCTTATTATCTTAGTTAACTGTCTTGTATCTATACCTTCTATTCCCATTATATTGTTTTGCTTAAAATATGAATCCAGATCCATTTCACATCTAAAATTGTTTGGTTCATTGCTCTTTTCTCTGACTATAAATCCTTTAACTTTAGGGCTATCTGACTGGGAATCATCCAGATTAATTCCATAGTTTCCCACCAGTGGGTAAGTCATTGTTACAATCTGTCCATAATAGGATGGGTCTGTCAATATTTCTTGATATCCTGTCATTCCCGTATTAAAAACCACCTCTCCGACAGTGTCGGATATTTTTCCAAAACATTCGCCCTCAAATGTCATTCCATTTTCAAGTAGTATTTTACCTTTCATATTGTCCTCCACTTATTAAATCATATTTATAAATTATATGCATATGCAAAAAAATAGCCGTAAACACTTTAATTAGTGTAAACAGCTATCTCATAATCAATATATATCTTTGCTTCATTAAATTTAAATATTACTTTTTTATTTTGCTTATTTAAATAGACCATTATATTTCTCCCGTCCTTTACTTTATTCTTACGTAAGAAAATAACATATCTAAAATCATTTGTCAATATATTTTTGTATTTTTACAATGTTTTTAGAATAAATTTTAATTTTGTAAATATTTTATTTCATTTAACAATCTATGCATGTACTATTTTCAAGTAGTTAATGCGTATTCCTAAAATAATATCCTACGCCCCATTTTGTGAGAATATATTCATAATTATCAGTTTTGTTTTCTATTTTTTCCCTAAGGCGTCTGACATGTACATCAACGGTCCTCAAATCTCCAAAATATTCATAGCCCCATATAACTTCAAGAAGTTCTTCTCTGGAAAATACCTTTCCCGGATTAGTAGCAAGCAATAAAAGTAAATCAAATTCTTTGGCCGTTAAATTAATATCCTGACCATGAACACTTACTTTTCTTCCTAAAGCATTAATAATAAAATCATCTACTGCAATTGTTTGATCACTGGGTCTCTGACTTCCCATTTTCGTCCTTCTCAATATTGCCTTCATTCTTGCCTTTAATTCTAAAATGTTGAAAGGTTTAGTCATATAATCATCTGCACCATATTCTAATCCTAAAATTTTATTCATGTCTTCATCTTTAGCTGTTAAAATTAATATTGGTACATTTGACTTTTCTCTTATTTTTTGACAAACTTCTAATCCATCCATATCAGGAAGTATAAGGTCAAGTATAATTAAATCAAACTCTACAGCAGTTATCTTTTTCAAAGCTTCATTACCATCATAGGCTGAATCAACTTCATAACTATCTTGTTCCAAGCTATATTTAAGTCCTTTTATTAATAAAAGCTCATCGTCAACTATCAATACTTTCATTTATTAAGCTCCTTAGAATTGTTTGTTACAAAAATTAAACTTTTCAACTAATATTACCCTTAAACATATGTATTGTCAAGAAAAATATTAAGATATCGAAAAACATCGATATCTTATATACTAAAATAAAACTCTATCATTACCATTTCGCTTCGTAACTCTTATTAAGTCAAAATGTTCTAAAATATTAATCGCATTTTTACGATTTGTATTTAATATATCCCTGTACTCTGCAGCCGTTATTTTACCATTTGATTTTATATATTCAACTAAAATTTCTTTAGCACGAATATAAATTTCCGGTGTAGTTATGGATTCATCATCTATCTTTATAACTTTTTTATCGCTTATCATCAATGACAACAAATCTTCTGATTTTATATTTTTAAAGGATTTGGAAATTAATTCTTCTGGTTTTATAAAATCAAATTTTGCCCCATTTAAAACATGTAAAACTTCTTTTTCTGCGTTCATATAGTTTTCATCGTATTTTATTTCAAAATATGATAATGATACAAACTCACCCTCTAATTTTAATACTCCTCTTTCTACCATATCCTGAATAAGCGAATCAAAAACAGGCTGCTTTATTTTAGAGAAGAATTTACTTTTAATTTCTGATTTCTTTATACCCTTTTTATATTTGTTCTCTTCATGATAAACAAATAGATATTTATCTAATTTATTTTCAAAATCTCTTTCATAGTCTTTATGACAAGTATATACATCATTGTTCAATCTAAAGACTGTTATTTTATCCTGTTCTTCAAGTATATCTATATTTTTCTTAATCTCTTCCACAGAAAGTGCCGTAATTTTAGCAAGCTCTGAAGTAGATGGAATAATTTTAGAATTTTCTTTTATTATTTTTTCAATTACATCTGTATTGGAACCTTTTTCTTTAATTTTAAGCTCTTCTATTAGGTTTTCATCAAATCTCTTCTTTTTAGCCGGAACCGGTTCAATTATTTCTCCTCCGCCTATTGTTTCCATTGGAGAATAAAATCTGATTATAAACTTATCTCCTCTCCTAACTGCAATTTCTTCTTCCAACCTAAGTTGTGCATAACAACTTTCACCCGGTGAAAGTTCATCTCTGTCAAGGAGAACTACCCTGCATAGTATCTCGCTTGTACCGGTATATAAATGGAGTCGTGACCTATTTTCTACAATACGTCTTGATTTTTTCAATAAATTAATTTTTACGTCAAGCATCATTGTATTTTTCATAGAATTAACCGGTGCAATAACACAACCTCTATAAATTTCATTTTTTTTAATATTAGATAAGTTTATTGCTGTTCTCTGTCCTGCATATGCATAATCTTCATCTTTAGAATGAACTTGTATATTTCGTATTTTACTTATTTTATTCACTGGAAAAATTTCAACTTCTTCACCCTTTTTGAGTCTTCCTGATATGAGAGTCCCTGTAATAACTGTTCCAAATCCAGATATTGAAAATGATCTGTCAATTGGTAATCTGGGTATCGTATTGGTATCCCTCTCCTCAACATCTGTTTCTGCCAATTTTGCAATAGTATCTACGATCTTATCTATTCCATATCCGGTTACGGATGACACTTCAACCATTGGCGCATTTTCTAAAAATGTATCTTTCAACTCTTCTTTTACATCTTCTTTTACCAGTTCTAACCAGTCTCCGTCAACTAAATCATGTTTAGTTAAGACGACAATGCCCTTCTTTATTCCTAATAAATTTAAGATATTTATATGTTCGTCAGTTTGTGGCATAATTCCTTCATCAGCTGCTATGACCAGCAGCACTAAATCCATTCCGATTACACCAGCCACCATATTTTTTATAAATTTCTCATGACCGGGAACATCAATTATACCAGCTTTATTGCCGTCAGGAAGATCAAAATATGTGAATCCTAAATCTATAGTTATCCCTCTTCTCTTTTCTTCTTCCCATCTGTCTGTTTCTCTACCTGTGAGAGCTTTGATTAAAGTTGTTTTACCATGGTCTATATGTCCTGCTGTCCCTATTATTATATTCTTCATATGACATCCTTCCTACAAGCATTCAAAAGCTTTCTTAAATGTATCAACCATATCTTCGATTTCGCCCATTGAAACTGTTCTTAAATCCAAAATAAGTTTATCATTAACAATTCTTCCTACAATAGGTTTTTCTGCTAGTCTTAAACTTCTTTCCAAAGCAACGGTTGTCATAATTTTTGGCTTAATTGAAACACATTTGCTTTTTAATATTTCAGTCGGTAAAGAGCCTCCTCCCACTTGCGATTCACAATCATCTATTTCTAATTCACATGAATTACCTACCACAATGTTTAGTTCATTATATAATCTTTCAGATTCCATTGAAATTTCATCAATGCCTTTATTAATCATTTTTAAAACAGGTACATTATTTATTGCATTGTTTTCATTTATATATTCATGAAATACACATTCTAACGCAATGGCTGTAAATTTATCAATTCTTAAAGCCCTAGTAAGCGGATTCTTCTTTATTTTATCTATCATAGATTTCTTGCCGACTATAATTCCGGCTTGTGGTCCTCCCAAGAGCTTATCTCCGCTAAAACAAACTATGTCAACTCCTGCTTTAATTGAGTCCTGAACTGTTGGTTCATAGGTTAATCCATACTTGCTTAAATCAATTAATACTCCGCTTCCTATGTCCTCGATTACGGGAACATTGTGTTTTTTGCCAACCTCAACCAGTTCATCAAGTTGTACTGATTCCGTAAAACCAACTATTCTATAATTACTTGTATGTACTTTTAACAGAGCTGCAGTTTCATCATTTATAGCGTCCTCATAGTCAAATAAATGTGTTTTATTAGTTGTTCCAACTTCAATTAACTTACCTCCGCTTTGAGCCATAACATCCGGAACTCTAAACGAACCACCAATCTCAACTAATTCTCCTCTTGATACTATTACCTCTTTATTCTTTGCAAACGTGCTGAGAATCAGAAGAACTGCCGCAGCATTATTATTAACTGCCATTGCAGATTCTGCACCTGTTATCTTTGAAATTATTTGTTCAAAATGAGAATATCTGGAACCTCTCTTTCCTGCTTCCAAGTCATATTCTAAATTGGAATAACCAGTAACCAGATGCTTTATTTTTTCCGCAGCTGTGTCTGATATTACAGCTCTCCCCAAATTTGTATGAAGAATAGTACCAGTTGCATTTATAACTTTTTTCATATTTGGTATTGCAAATTTATTTACATCACTGGTTATGTCTTCTATGATACTATCCATCTTATTTTTAATATCATTTTCACTATCTGAATTATTTATGAATATGCGCAAATAGTCTATGACTTTTCTGACTGATTGTAAAACATAATCTCTGTTATATTTTTCTGAAAGAGCTTTTATCTCTTCATTTTCCATAAGTATATCTACTTTGGGTATGTTTCTATAATAATTATTTTTTTCCATTTCATTCTCCTTGAATAAAATCATTTTACCACTCTGACAGGATGTTGAAATAGTTCGTTCTGCAAGGCACCAGATGGTAGACAACCGAAACGTATACAGACATACGTAAAGATTGGTCGCCTGAACGTAACGCAGCAGACGGGCTTTTTTAACAGTCTGTAGATAAGTTGATAAATTTATCTTGTTTTTCTATTACTTTGCCTATTAATGCAAATTGTATTTCTTCGTTTTTTGCCAGTTCATCCAATATTTCTTCTGCATAGCATTCTTTCACCGATACTAATAGTCCTCCTGATGTCTGCGGATCAAATAATATGTCCAGATATACTTCTTCAACTTTATCAAATGATGCCTTACCTTCAAAGTACTTCCTATTTTTATATGCACCGGCAGGTACAAGACCCATTTCAGCGTATTCAATAACATCATCAATCAGCGGAACACTTTTTATGTCAATATCGAAAGTTACATCACTGCTCTCAGCCATTTCTATAGAATGACCAACAAGTCCAAATCCGGTTATGTCTGTGCAGCTGCTTATTGGATATTTCTCAAAAACTCGTTTTGAGTTTCTATTAAGTGTTGTCATTACCTTCACAGCTTCATTTGCTATTTCCTCTGAAGCCATACCAGCCTTTATCGCAGTGTTTATTATACCTGTTCCTATTGGCTTTGTTAAAATTAAAACATCTCCTGGCTTAGCCCCATAGTTTTTAAATATTTTATCCGGATGAATAAAACCAGTTACACATAATCCATATTTTGGTTCATCATCTTCTATGGAATGTCCTCCTGCCAGTGTTGCACCTGCCTCCATTACCTTAGAGGCTCCACCCCTAAGTATTTCAGCCATCACATCCGGACTTAGGCAGTTTGGAAAACCTATTATGTTTAGTGCAAGAGCAGGTTCTCCGCCCATAGCATAAATGTCACTCAACGAATTTGCAGCAGCTATCTGACCAAAAATATATGGATTATCTACCACAGGTGTAAAAAAATCAACTGTTTGTATCATTGCTATTTCTTCACTTATTTTATATACAGCAGCATCATCTGATGTCTCTAAGCCAACTATTAATTTATCATCTTTAAATTTTGGAAGCTTACTCAAAACTTGAGCAAGGGTCTCAGGACCTATTTTAGCAGCTCAACCTGCTGACTTTGTCATTTGTGTTAATTTTATTTCTTCTAAACCCATTTTGACCTCCTGTTAATTCACTGTTATTTTATCTTTTAACCCTTCAAAGGTCTTTTCTCCAATACCTTTGACTTTTTTTATATCTTCTATATTGGAAAATTTCATTTTATTTCTGTAATCAATAATTCTTTGTGAATATACCTCTCCAATTCCATCCAAACTCATCAGCAATTCTTTCGAAGCAATATTTATATTTATTTTGCCATTGCTTACTCCTGCCTCATTTGTATTATATATGGAATCACCCATCATTTCAATACTTGAATTTATTTCACCTTTTTCTGCAATATATATTTTTTCTCCGTCAGCTAATATTCTAGCTCTGTTAATATTTTTTGTATCAGAAGTTTCTAACAACCCTCCTGCCTTTTTTAAAGCATCTTCCACCCTGTCGCCTTCAATAAGTTCATATACTCCCGGATTTTTCACTGCACCATCAACATCAACCATAATTACACTGGCATTGTCTCCATTACTATTTTCAGATGCCAATTCATCATTTAAAATTATTTCTTCACTCTTTAGGTTATCATCTTTAAAAGTATCATCAATTTCCTTTTCTTTGCCCGATAGTTTAACGCCTATTACAGTAAATATTATAATCGTAACTGTTAAAACAACCGCAAGCCCTTTTTTATAGATGCCGTTGTTCATAAGAAACCCTCCGCTTTCAATTTTATCTATATTTCGTGTATTTTTTTGCATTCATTTACATTATACAGCATTTTGCAAAAAAAACAAAATTTTTAATTACTTTTTTTTAATTTTCTGATATACTATTATTTGTACTAATTTTAAGGAGTTACATATGATTAAAAAAATTCTAATTTGTTTCTTAATGTTTTCTATTATCTTATTAAACATCAATGAAGCAAACGCTCAACCTTCAATATTATGTCAGTCTGCAGTACTTATCGATGCCGATACAGGAACTATATTAGCAGGAAAAGATGCTAATAAGAAAATGTACCCTGCAAGCACTACAAAAATAATGACAGCAATTCTTGCCATCGAAATGGGAAAATTATCTGATGTGATAACAGTTGATGAGAAAACCCCTTATGAAATTACTGGGAGTCATATTGCACTTGAACCAGGAGAAGTATTAACATTAAAAGATTTATTATACGCTTTAATGCTGCCATCTGCAAATGATGCGGCTGCCGTAATCGCAAAACATTATGGCGGAAGTACAGAAGAATTTGTAAAACTAATGAACGATAAGGCTAAAGAACTTGGTGCATTGAATACACATTTTGCAAACCCCCATGGTTTGCATGATGAAAATCATTACACAACGGCTGCCGACCTGGCTATAATTACTAAATATGCTATGCAAAACGAAACATTTAGAACTATAGTTGCTACAAAAAAATATGAGATACAACCAACAAATAAAAAATCTGAAATAAGATATTTTACAAATTTGAATAAAATGTTATATTGTTCTACTTCAAGTCAAATAAACGTTGATGGTAGATGGATCAGCCCTCTGTATGATGGTACTATAGGAGTTAAAACTGGATATACACCAGAGGCCGGAAACTGTTTAGTTGCGTATGTCAATAAAAATGACACTAACCTAATTGTAGTTGCAATGAACGGTGTTTCTCTTGAAATGTATGAAGATGCCCACAATTTATTTAATTATGGATTCAGCGACTATAAAAGCACCACACTCATATCAAAAAACACATTTGTTCAAAACATGCAAATAGAAAATGGTGACAGCAAAGTAATTTCTGTAATTACTGAAAGCGATTTTAGTACTCTCACTGAAATCAATTCTGCAAAAGAAATAAAATCAAAAGTCATTCTAAACAAAATTGAATTGCCTATTAAAAAAAATGATGTTGTAGGAAAAATGGAATTTTCTTTAGATGGAAAAGTTATTGGCAGTGTTAATTTAATTACTCCTGTATCTGTTCAAAGTACATTATCAGATTCACCAAAAAAGAAATTGGGAATTGTCAATTTTTTAATGATATTAGCATTTATTATTTTGATGTTAATTGTTATTCGTATTTATAATAATATAAGAATTAAAATGAACAGAAGAAAAAGAAGAAAAAGATTTAGAGCTGACATATAAATAAGTTAAAAGAATAAAACAAGAGCCCTTATACTGGCTCTTGTTTTATATTTTAGTTTAGTTTATTCTAATCTTCCGAATAAGCTTTTTTAAGTTCATCTACATTAAATTGACTGACTAAGTCTTTTAATATTTGTGATTGACTTGATAATTCCTCACTATTTGCAGCACTTGCCTCAGCTGTTGCAGCATTTTCCTGCAGAACAGATGATATTTGCTCTATTCCATCCTTAATTTGATTTACCGAAACTGTTTGATGTGATGATGCTTCCACAATTTCTGTAATCAATTCATTTGTAACTTTAGTTTTACTAACTATTTTTTCCAGTGATTTTCCTGTTTCATCGGCTAATTCTGTTCCTTTGTTTATAGCTAATATTGAGTTCTCAATTAATGTGGTTGTTTGTTTTGCCGCTTCTGCAGATTTTCCTGCCAGATTTCTAACTTCATCAGCGACTACTGCAAAGCCCTTGCCCATGGATCCCGCCCTTGCTGCCTCAACTGCTGCATTTAAAGCAAGTATGTTTGTTTGGAAAGCTATATCGTCTATCACTTTTATTATCTTCCCAATTTCACTGGAGGAGTTACTTATTTCATCCATGGCACTTAACATATCTCTCATTTGAACATTTCCCTTATCTACTTCTTCGGATGCTTCTACCGATATTCTGCCTGCATTCTCAGCATTTTGTGCATTAGCAGAAATTGTAGCATATATCTCGTTTATTTCTGCAGACAGCTCTTCAATAGCACTTGCTTGTTCCGTTGTCCCTTGTGCCAAAGTTTGCGAACCGGAGGATACTTGTTCAGCATTTGCATTTATTGCTTCAGATGAGTATTTTATTTTTCCGATGGTTTCTTTAAATATTTCCGAAACATTTACAAGAGCGCTTTTTAATTTTGAAAATTCTCCATTGTAATCATGCTCCAATTTCATAACTAAATTGCCTTTTGCAAAACCATCCAGTACACTTACACTTTCATTTATATAATCAATATATGATTTTAAACGATTTGTTAAGCTTGATATTGATTTTGCCAATTCTCCTAATTCATCATTACTGTTTATGTCTATATCTACATCTAATTCACCAGCCGCGAGTTTATTTGTTATATCAGTTATTTTTTTGATAGGCTTTGCAACTATACCTATTATTATGAACATGATTATTGATAAAATTATTATAGTTAAAATATAAATTATAATTATAATAATTATTAATTCATTATTATTTTCTAAGAATTCTTTCTTAGGCATTGCTGATATTACTTTCCATCCGGTATCACTTATACTGACACTGTTTCCCATATATGATTCATTATTATATGTATATTCTACTATTTCATCATTTTGGTTAAAAATATTTTGCAATAAGCTGTCACTTATTCCTATTTCATTAACTGATTTTAATATATTATCTGCATCTTTGTGTGATGTAATTACATTAGCTTTAGTTAATAGAGAAAAATATCCTGTTTCCCCTAATTTACTGTCCCCTACTACCTTAGATAAATTATCTATGCCAATATCTATCCCGGTTAATCCTACAATATTTCCATTTACGCGAACCGGTGCAGTAATAGTTATTACCATCCCACCTGTTATGGCATCAACATATGGATCTGTAATATAAATAACTCCATCTGATATTGATTTATAATATTCTCTTGTAGTTATGTCATAGCTTGAATCTGAATACACTGTCGGACCAGCTAAATAGTATGAAGGGCTATCTTCAGCAATATATGCTGACATAATTACATCCGGATCCATTTTTTGTGTCTCCTCTACGGTGTTAGCTACAGTCATAAAACCATCAACTTCAGTTATATCATCTCCTTTTTTTGCATTGACAAGAAAGTTTTGCAAGTTTTTGTCATTTGCCATTTGTTCAACTATACTTATATACCTTTCAAAATACACAGCGGCTTCGTGACTAACACTTTGCGAGGCTTCATACAATATTTCTTTTTCATTATCAGTAAAATGATTGCTTACAGTCAAACTAATTACAATTCCTGTTAATGACAATAATAGCATGCCTGCAATAAATAAGGTTACCATTAGTTTGCCTTTAATTGTTTTTGTTTTTGTTCTTTTCCTTTTTTCAATGCTTCTAACTTTTTTATTTTTTTTCTCTTTCATATTTACCTCCGCCTATATAATTTTGTGTTAATTATTATAAGAAATATGTATTATTATATTAATTATCGACAAATTTTTTTTAAATTTTAGTTATAAAAACACTTTTTATTAAATAATCTAACATTTACTTATAAACAGTTGCACTTTTACGGGTACATAGAATTACATAAACATTGATAAATTAGTCCATTTAAATTTTCTCCAATTTAATGTATATCTATAATTAATATTTCTCAGTTCAATCTGTATAAATAATTTAGATTTAAATTATTTATATACTAAACAAGAGCCCTTATACTGGCTCTTGTTTTATATTTTAGTTTAGTTTATTCTAATCTTCCGAATAAGCTTTTTTAAGTTCATCTACATTAAATTGACTGACTAAGTCTTTTAATATTTGTGATTGACTTGATAATTCCTCACTATTTGCAGCACTTGCCTCAGCTGTTGCAGCATTTTCCTGCAGAACAGATGATATTTGCTCTATTCCATCCTTAATTTGATTTACCGAAACTGTTTGATGTGATGATGCTTCCACAATTTCTGTAATCAATTCATTTGTAACTTTAGTTTTACTAACTATTTTTTCCAGTGATTTTCCTGTTTCATCGGCTAATTCTGTTCCTTTGTTTATAGCTAATATTGAGTTCTCAATTAATGTGGTTGTTTGTTTTGCCGCTTCTGCAGATTTTCCTGCCAGATTTCTAACTTCATCAGCGACTACTGCAAAGCCCTTGCCCATGGATCCCGCCCTTGCTGCCTCAACTGCTGCATTTAAAGCAAGTATGTTTGTTTGGAAAGCTATATCGTCTATCACTTTTATTATCTTCCCAATTTCACTGGAGGAGTTACTTATTTCATCCATGGCACTTAACATATCTCTCATTTGAACATTTCCCTTATCTACTTCTTCGGATGCTTCTACCGATATTCTGCCTGCATTCTCAGCATTTTGTGCATTAGCAGAAATTGTAGCATATATCTCGTTTATTTCTGCAGACAGCTCTTCAATAGCACTTGCTTGTTCCGTTGTCCCTTGTGCCAAAGTTTGCGAACCGGAGGATACTTGTTCAGCATTTGCATTTATTGCTTCAGATGAGTATTTTATTTTTCCGATGGTTTCTTTAAATATTTCCGAAACATTTACAAGAGCGCTTTTTAATTTTGAAAATTCTCCGCTGTAATCATGTTCTAACTCCATAACTAAATTGCCCTTTGAAAAATCGTCTAATACAAAAACTATTTCATTTATATAATCAATATACGATTTTAGACGATTCGTTAAGCTTGATATTGATTTTGCCAATTCACCTAATTCATCATTACTATTTATATCTAATTCTACATCTAATTCACCATCGGCTAGTTTGTTTGTTATTCCAGTTATCTTCTTAATAGGTCTTGTAATTATTCCTATAACAATATACATTACTAAAGATAAAATTATAATAGTAAAAACATAAATTGCAATTATCAATTTAATTAATGTATCTGTGTTAGCCGAAAATTCATCTACGGGCATTGCTGATATTACTTTCCATCCGGTATCACCTATATTTGCACTATTTCCCATAAGTAACTCATCATTATATGTATACTCTACTATTTCGTCATTTTTATTGTTTATATTCTCCAATAAGTTATTACTTATACCTATTTCACCAACCGGCTTCAATATATTGTCCGCATCTTTATGAGATGTTACTACATTGTCTCTTGTTAATAATGAAAAATACCCTGTATCTCCCAGCTTGCTGTCGCCTACTACCCGTGACAGTGCATCTATTGTTATATCCAGTGCCGCTAAACCTTCTACGTTACCATTTACATAAACTGGTGCTGAAACAGTCACTACCATTTTACCTGTTGTAGCATCTGCATAAGGTTCGGAAATATAGATTTTTTTATCGGTTATCGCAGCATAATAATCTCTGGTTTTCAAGTCAAAAGATGGATCCGAAAGACCTTCTTCGCCGTCTAAATAGTAAGAAGGATCCGCTTCTGCTATATATGCAAACAACAACGTATCTGCATCTGATTGTTGAATTTCCATAAGAGTTTCTTTAGCAATATCATACCCTTCCACTGTTTGTAAATCTACACCTTTTTTTGCGTTCACTAAATAATTTTGTATGTTTTTATCTTTTGTCATCTGATTAACCATTGAGATGTACCTTTCGAAGAATACCTCTGCTTTATTACTAACGCTTTGTGCAGATGTGTGTAGTATTTCTTTCTCATTGTCTGTAAAACGATTGCTTACAGTCAAACTAATTATAATTCCTGTTAATAATAAAAGCGACGTGCTTCCAATAAATAAAATTGTCATTAATTTACCTTTAATACTTCTTGATGTTTTGCTTCTTTTGTTTTTCTTGACACCTATGTTTCGATTTCTTGCTTTCATAAAACGCCTCCGTTTATTATAATTTGTTCACCTTTTGTAGAAGAACTGCATTATATTATATTTATCGTCAATATTTTATTAAAATTTATGATTAAAGTAATAAATTTTAATAAAAATACACCAAATTAATAATAATAAAATTTAAGCATATTAATTCAGGCTGACAAATATTCAATTAATCAAATAAAAAAGCAAATTTTAAATCCTATTAAAAATTTGCTTTTTTATATTAATTTTACTTATACAACTGCTATTGCATCTATTTCTACATTTGCATCTTTTGGAAGTCTTGCAACTTCAACGCACACTCTAGCTGGCTTATTTTCTGTAAAAAATTCTGCATACATCTCATTTATTAAACCAAATTGATCCATATTTTTGATGTATACTGTACATTTTACAACATCGTTAAGAGTCGCTCCGCCTGCTTCTAAAATAGATTTAACATTGTTTAAAGAAATCTTTGTTTCTTCCTTAATGTCTCCACCTTTATATAATTCTCCAGTTTGTGGGTCTATTGGTAATTGACCTGAAACATACAATGTATTTCCTGCTTTAATTCCTTGTGAATAAGGTCCTAGCGCAGCAGGCGCATTTTTAGTAAAAAGAACTTGATTTGACATATTTTCCTCCTATATTATTTCCAATTTTTTATACCATATTGTTCAACATCTAAAGAGTTGTTGTCATACCACAGAGATTCTATATCATATATTTCTCTTTCGTCTCTTTGAAAAATATGAACAATTATGTTATCAGTCTCAAGTAAAATCCATCTTCCAGTTTCAAATCCTTCTTTATGATAGATTTTAATTCCTTTTTCATGTGTTTTCTCTATAACTTCGTCAGCTATTGCCACTGTCTGTTTTTCATTGTTTGCACTGCATATTATAAAATAATCAGTTATGGAGCTGGTTTTAGAAACATCAAGAACCACAAAATTATATGCTTTTTTATTATCGCACGCTTTTAAAATAATTTCTATATTTTTATCATCTAAATTCAATATCCTACCTCCTCTTATTTAAAAAATTAAGGGTTTTAAGTGATTCTGTATCAAGTTCTAAATTTCTTTGCTTTACATATGAAATCGTGCTTATTAATGATTTTATTATTGCCTCATTAATATTTTCATATGCTAACTTTCGCATTTCTTCAACACCTTCAAAATTTCTATTTGGTTCTATTTTATCTGCTATATAAATAATTTTTTCTAACATGCTCATTGCTTCTCTACCTGTAGTATGATACCTTATAGCATTCAATATGTCAACATCTTCAATGTTGTATTTTTTCTTCGCTAATTCAGCGCCAACTTTAGCATGCCTTAAATTATCAGTTTGTTTATCCCACAATTTACCACAATCATGTAAAAGTCCTGCAATTTTTGCTTTATTCATATCTATGTTATAAGTCTTGGCGAGTTTCTGTGATTCTTCCATAGTTCGAATGCAATGACCAAATATTTTAGTTCCAACTGACTTCTCAAGTTCAATTTTCATCTGTTCTATATCCATAATCATTTCTATGCTCCAAATATAAATTATTTTTCAATATATATTGTTCAACCATTTCTGGAAGTAAATATTTTGCAGATCTTTTTAACTTGATTCTGTCTCTGATATCTGTTGAAGAGATCTCCAGCATGGGAACTTGCAGTAATTCAATTTGACCGTCATATCTATTTTTTATTTTATTAATTTCCATCTCAATTTTCGCTGTACTGTAACCTGATCTGCTTACTCCAATAAATTTACACAACTTAACAAGATTTTCTGTATCATACCAATTCGGTAAATCCAGTATTGCATCTGTCCCGGTTATGAAATAAAATTCTGTGTTTTCATATTTATTAATTAATTGTCTTACTGTACTTATTGTATAACTCTTTTCGGATGATTTAATTTCGATATCGGATACTACAAATTTATCGTTAGATAATGTTGCAATATTTGTCATCAAAAATCTATCCCAGGCACTTGCACTCGTATATGCTTTATGAGGTGGATTTCCAGCAGGTACAAAAACTATTTTCTCCATATTATATCTATCTAAAACTTCATTTGCAATTACTAAATGTCCATAATGTATAGGGTCAAATGTTCCACCCATAATACCAATTCTTCTGTTCATCAATATTTCACCTCAGGATTTTTCTTTTGTTCTGATCATTATTACTGCTATAAAAATTATGGAAATTACAGCTGCAATAATATTATTGTATATATCATTATTTATGATGTAATAATCAAGCTCAATTAATTTTGCTGTTATAACTCCAACTATACTCGAAAAGATTAAAGGAAAATATAATTTAATTTTACTTTTCTTTACAAGATTTATTCGATGTATTAAGCTTTCTCTACCTATATAATAACCATTCATCCATCCTGTATACGATATACATAAGATGGTAATTCCAAGTAAGGCAACAGGAATTAAAGCAGCAAAGTATTTATTATCTAAGCTAAGCATTAATGAAGATGAAATAAACAGAGGTGTCAGAACAACTTGTGTAAATGAATCGCCTAAACCTGCTGCAATTCCCATCATCCCTTTTTTAATATAGCTTATATCCATAATTTTATTTCCCATTGATTTTTGCTCTTCTAAATAAATTATAAATCCATGTATGGGAGTACCCATATTAGGCTCTGTATTAAAAAACTCTGTATATTTATGTGTCATAGACATTACAATTGAATTATCTTTGTACAATTTTTTTATTATATTTTTCATGCTATGTGCATAGGCCATGCCTTGTAATCTTTCATAATTATAACATGCATGAGAAAAATTCATCCATATAAGCCAGGAAAAAATCAAATCTTTCTTTTTCAAAAGCTTATCTGTTTGATTTTTTGTTTTTATATTTAACGAAGAAAATATATCTTTATATGATAAAAATAACAAAATCACCAATATACATACAAACACTAAAACCGAACTTATTTTCAAAGTCCAAATCAAAACGATAGTTAAAATATATATGAATATACTATATTTATTTTTCAATTTTAATAATACATTCAATAAGGAGACATTTATTAAAAATATTCCTAATAAATAAAACACGTACTTTATCTCTTCCTTTAGAATCGCATTTTTCAGAATAAAAACGGCTGCGAAGGACACGAAAATCAATATTGTACTCATGAAATATAATAGAATTTGCGGGTACAGCCCATCATATACAGCAATGTTAGGGTTATGTTTATTATTATATCTTTCTTCATATTTCTTCACAAATATGGTATTTATAGATAATCTATATTTCCATATGAATATACCTAAATAGCCAAAAGGATAGGCAACGGCAGAACTCTCTATTGGAGATAATTTAAATGTAATCGACACAGCTGCTGCAATGATAGCAGTAAGACATTGATCCCCTTTTAGTGAACCTCCGGTAGATATAAAATCTATGTATATGATGTTTACAACCGAACCTGCTAACATACCAAGTTCAATATCACCTAATATTAAACCTGTTATCATTCCTGAAATTATAGGTCTGTATAACGTATAGTATCCTACGCCAAAGGATAAAGAAGTGCTGCTGCACCAGAAATATAGCATACTTAGCAACACAAAATTAAAAACAGTCATCAAAAAATCCTTTCATTACAACTTTATGGCCTTATCCTTCGGAAGCATCTGAACCTCAACTTCAGTTCCTCCAGAAGAAATGTCTTTCAGCAATTCCAATTCTGAATCACTTAAATGAATGGCATTTACAAATTTTTTACGTCCTTTACAAAAACCTAATCCACCTATGTTAACTTTATCTATTTTTATACCTGATGTTATTAATCTTTCTATATTTTCCACAAATCTGCTCAAAATCAAAATTCTATTTCCATCATCATCAGACTCTAAATATTCCTTTGACTCTTCGACTGTTAATACATCAACTTTAAGATGCTCTGGCGATGCCTCTTTTATTAAACTCGACATAAAATCATCACCGGCATATTCATCATCAATTATAACAATTTCATCTATATTTAAAAATGGTATCCATGATACTATAACTTGACCATGCAATAATCTATCATCGATCCTCGTCAATACTATTTTTTTCATTTTGCTTCCTCTATCAGTCAGTTGTAAACTTTTCATTCACAAATACTATACTTTTCTTTCCGTTTTTTATAATTTTTTCTGCAATTTCTGACATGCTGTATGAATTTCTATTTACAGCAATATCAATAAACAAAGGAAAATTAATTCCTGTTATATGATAAAAATCTTTATTCTTCATTGATTTACAAACAGCATTAAATGGACTTCCACCATACATATCTGTAAATACAATTAATTCATTATCTTTCGTAAGACGTTCTATAGTTTCTTCTACTTTATTTGAAAGATGTTCATAATTTTCTCCAGAATTGAAAGATATGCATTCAGCATCTTCTATATTACCAATTATTATTTCCGAACTTTTTAATAATTCTTTACCGAAATCCCCATGGGTTACTAGCAAAATATTAATCATGATAATGCCTCCTTAAATTGATTGGTTATTTTTACACCGTTGTTTCTTATTTTTAAATATTATTGGATACACCTTTTGTGTATTGATTATTCCTCATAATAATAATAATAATATCATTATAACATATAATTTTACTTTTTTATATTATTATGTTATAATTTACATAAAAAAATGATAATTTTACTTTGAAGGAGTACTAAATGAATACAGAAAACTTTAAATTTTTTCAAAATACTAAATGCGAATACTTTCCATGTCACAAAACTAATGATAAAGAAAATTTTAATTGTTTATTTTGTTATTGCCCTTTATACATGCTCAAAGGCGATTGTGGTGGAAACTTCATTAAAAATAATGGTATAAAGGATTGTTCAAAATGTCTTGTTCCCCACTCATCCGGAAGCTATGAAAATATAATGAATAAAATTCGAGAAGTTATCGAAAGAGGAAGCGACTTCTAATAGTATTATAGCTAATGCAGAATGTAGAAATTTATTTCTTCCTTCTGCATTTTCAAATTATAATTATAAGCTATTGGACATTTATTATTTGATTTTTCCATCCATTTTTCGTCAGATATGATGTTCTTTCAATACCTAACCCATAAACCAGCTTATACATTTCTTCAAATTTACAGGTTATATCTTCAGTTGAATGAGCATCTGAATTAATTATTACAGGAATATTTTTTTCTTTTAACATTTTAATTATAAATGCTGATGGATATTGTTCTTTAGTGTAACCTCTGGCAATACCTCCAGTATTAATCTCAACTATACAAGATGTACCCGATATTTTTTTTAAACATTTTTCTATAGCATCAATATACCACTTATCATTTTCATTAAATAATATATTATCCTTGTTATTTTTTTTAAACAAATCAAAATGACCTATGATAGGTGGATTATATTCTAACGCCATTTGTCCTATATAGTCATAATATGTTTCAACTGCTTTTCTCGCATCACCGTTAAAGCTTTCATCTATGCCCCTCAATAATTCATCTAAATTATAATCTACAGTCCACATAACACCACTTTTAAACCTGCCGAGATAATGAACAGAACCAATGTAATAATCTAATCTATTAATTAACTTTTTAGTATATTCATCAAATCCAATATCAGGTATATAGTCAATTTCCATTCCCAGATAAACATTAATAGTTCCCTCATATTTCTCTTTTAGCGCCAATATTTCATTAATGTATTTTTCCACTTCGCTTTTTTTTATATTCCAGTCTGAAATAATTGGTGTCGGTCCATGAGTGGATATTCCTATTGACTGCATATTACTATTTATTGCTGATATAATCATATCCTCTGCGCTACATTTGCCATCGCAATATTTTGTATGTGTATGTAAGTTTGTTAAATGCATTTATCTTACCTCCGTCAATTTAATCACCTGTTGACTATCATAACTATGTTACAATAACATTTTAATTCATACCCTGCAAATAGTAAAGAAACATTTTTAATTTTAATTCACTCTTATCGTTTTGCTACGTATATTAATTGTAAGAAAATTTATAAAATGAATTTTGGAGGATATTATATATGAATTATTCACAAGGATTTTACAATATGAAGGACTATATGGGTCCTAATAACGTACCCCCTTATTATGGAAATGTACAAATGCCAGTAATGGGAATGGCTTGCATGGACAATATGGGATATATCTCTTCTATGCCTTTTATTCCTGATAGTTATATTCCGGTTAAAAGTAATATGCCTATGCCTGATGGTGACATGCCAGCACTGCCTAATATGCCTAATGGCAATATGCCAACGATGCCTAATATGCCTAATATGAACATGCCAACATACCCTACTATGCCAACAATGCCTGGTATGCCTAACAGTAATATGCCTGGTATGCCTAACAGCAATATGCCCGGTATGCCTAATGGTAATATGCCTGGTATGCCTAATGGCAATATGCCCGGTATGCCTAATAGCAATATGCCTGGTATGCCTAACGGTAATATGCCCGGTATGCCTAATGGCAATATGCCAACGATGCCTAATAGCAATATGACTTCTCCAACAATGCCTGGCCAATCAATGAACTGCCAACAATTGCGTGAATATATGCAACGCATGAATTGCATGGATAATATGAACAATATAACTCCGGAAGAGTAATATACATTATATAACCAGAAGTATTATTTTATATTTGTTTTATATTTGGCAGATTATAGAACTAAGATGCAGCTAACTACATTTTAGTTCTATATAATAATTAAGAAAATTAGGAACGCACAGTATTCCTACCGCGATATAAGTGAGTCGAAGTATGTCAAAATTAATATATTTCCTGAAAAATATATTAATTACATTTATAATAAACGGTACAAACCTTAAAAAATCAACTAAATTTAATAAAGTGTACATACACAATACTAAAATACCTGCATATAATATTAAGTACTATGGGGGTGTTTTTTTGATAGAAAATGCATTGCAATTAATATTTCCATTTTCAATTTTCATCTTTGGTTATATAACAAGTGGAAGCTCATTTCCACAACCATTGAATAAGGATGAAGAGCTGGAACTTATAGAAAAATCAAAGCGAGGGGATATTGAAGCAAGAAACATACTTATTGAGAGAAATCTTAGATTGGTAGCTCATGTTATAAAAAAATATAAAACTGTGAGCATCGACCAGGAGGATTTAATATCAATAGGTACTATAGGTCTGATAAAAGCTGTGTCAACATTTGATAATAACAAGGGAATAAGACTTGCTACTTATGCTGCCAAATGTATTGATAATGAAGTACTTATGACTATAAGAAGTGATAAAAAACTAAAAAAAGAAATTTCTTTACAGGGACCACTTGGAACTGACAAGGAAGGAAATAATATATACCTAATAGACATAATAAAATACGAAGGAGAAGAAATTGTTGCCAGAATTGATAAAGAGCAAAAAATAAAAGCTCTTGATGAGATTCTTGATAAAGCACTGCAAAAAAGAGAAAAAACAATTATAGAACTCAGATATGGAATTAGAAATAATGAACACAAAACTCAACGTGAAATAGCGAAGCTTTTAGGTATATCAAGGTCATACGTATCAAGGATTGAAAAAAAAGCATTAAACAAACTGTATGATGCTCTTGTTGCCAATGTTGGTAAATAGCTACATAAAACAAAAATAAAAGTATTCAATAAATTGTTAGTATTGAATACTTTTATTTTTGTTTTAAAAGTCTATAATTAATTTTCTATTTTTTTCCTTAGAATATAATAAGGTTCTACTTCATGAGATATTTTCATTTTAATAATTTGTTGAGCATGAGGTGCCGAGTCTATTTTATTTCCTTTTTCGTCAACCATATCTCTTGCAACAACTTCAAAATGTCTTCCTTCCGGACCGAAGCACTCAAGCAGGTCACCCTCATTGAATTTATTTCTCTGCTCTACTAAAGCTTCTCCATTTGATTTATCATATGACTTTATTATACCAACAACATCATATGTACGAATATAGCTGCTGGAAGTATATAATTGACCATCCTTATATGGATTACCAAAATAAAAACCATACGTGAAATCCCTGTGGGAAGCTTTTTCAAGTTCCTCTTTCCAATATTCTGTATTTCTTCCTTTTTCAGGCTTCATTAACTCATCTAATGCATTTCTATATGATCTAACTGCAATCGCAGTATAATATTCGCTTTTCATTCTTCCTTCAATTTTTACCGCTTTTATTCCAAGATCAGCAAATTTTTGCAAATGTTCAATCATGCACATATCCTTAGAATTAAAAATGAATGTTCCCTCATCATTTTCTTCAATTGGATAATATTCTCCCGGCCTCTTTTCTTCAACCAGATTATATTTCCATCTGCAAGGTTGAGAACAATCTCCTTTATTTGAATATCTTCCTGTCATAAAACTGCTCAGCAAGCATCTTCCAGAATATGATATACACATGGCGCCATGCACAAATGCTTCAAATTCCAAATCATTAGGTGTATTTTTTATTATCTCATCTATTTCTGCAAAGGAAAGTTCTCTTGCTAATACTATGCGATTGACACCTTGCTTATACCAGAAGTTAGCAGTGTAATAGTTTGTGGTATTAGCCTGTGTACTTAGGTGTATTCGCATATCCGGAATTGTTTGTTTTACAATTTCAATTGCTCCAGGATCTGCAACTATTAATGCATCGGCACCTATTTCAGCTAAATATTTGACATATTTTTCAAATCCTTTTAAGTCATCATTGTGAGGCACTATATTAACAGTTATATTTGATTTTTTGCCATGCTTATGACAATAATCTATTCCATCTTCTAACCCTCTGTTTGTAAAATTTTTACTTCCTGCTCTCAATCCAAGCGATTTTCCTGCAAAATATATTTCATCTGCGCCATACTCCACTGCCATAATCAGCTTATCCATATTTCCTGCAGGTGCTAATAATTTAGGTAACATTTATTTCTCCTTAAATTTAATTTATACTTATTTTATTAATGTAACTGCCAATCCATCTCCTAAGGGCAAAACGGATGTTATATATCTATCATCACGAGATATGTATTCTAAATATTCTCTCATATTTCTGACCAATGTTTTCTTTCTCCTTACAACTAATTCATCCGTTGCAATCATACCCTGATATAATACATTATCAGAAATTATTATTCCACCTGATTTCATCATTTTAGAACATTTATCAAAAAATGTGGCATAATAGCTTTTTGCCGCATCTATAAAAGCCATGTCAAATGTACCGTTAATATTTATAGTATCTAGGATTTCTACAGCATCACCAAAATGAACGTCTATATTTTTATCAAGATTAAATTTCTTTATATTTTCAATTGCCTCATTATAGAATTTCTCACTTCTTTCTAATGTTACCACTTTACCCTCATTATTCATAACACGGCTCATAAATATTGAAGAATAACCGACATTTGTGCCAACTTCTATTATATTCCTGGCATTCAGCTGTTTTATTATAAGTTTTATAAATTGACCTACTTCCTTGTGTATAATAGGAAGTTGCCTCTCAATACATTCGATCCTGAATTTTTCTAAATCATCATCTTTATTTTCAATTAACCCATTAATATACACGTCTATATATTCTCTATTTATATTATCCATTTACATTCCTTTTAATTTCTTAATTTAAATATTTATTTTTAGCTGCTAAATGATCATCATAATTATTTGAAAAATAGTGTGAGCCATCGCCCTTAGCTACAAAATACAAATAATCGACATTTGATGGCTGTAAAACAGCCATAATAGATTTTTTCCCTGGAGAATTAATCGGGCTAGGCGGCAATCCCTCTATCAAATAAGTATTGTAGGGAGAATCTATTGCAATATCATCGTTTGTAAGTCTTTCTTTCCAAACCCCCTGAGCATAGTTCACAGTTGCACATGATTGCAGCTTCATGTTTATATCCAAACGGTTCAAAAATGTAGCCGCAATTTCATCTCTTTCTTCATCCATCACTGCTTCTTTTTCAACTATACTAGCTAAATTAATGGTGTCCTCCATATTTAGTTTTGAGTTTGATAGTAGTGGAATCATTTCTTCTTTATAAAAATTATCAAATTGAGAAAGCAAAACTTTTACTATTGCTTCTTCATCTGATTTTAAGTAAACATTATATGTCTCAGGCATCAAGTATCCTTGTAAATTCTTTATCTCAGGATTGTCCATTAAAAACTGATATTCATCCCTAAAGATATCAGCATTTTCCATCAAATTCACTAAAGTTTCATAATTTAAACCAAGTTGATTAGCAATTGATTGTGCTGCATCTTCAATTGTAAGTCCCTCAATAATAGTTATATTAACAGTATTACCGGTTGTTCCGCCTTTTATAAGAACCTTTATTAATTCATCCACATTCATATTTTTTGATAAAATATAATTTCCTGCTTTTAATTTAATGTCAGTTTTTGTTTTTTTAGCATAGTATTTAAATATGCTAGAATTGCTAATTAAATTATTATTTAACAATATTTCAGCTATATCATTTGTATTGCTTCCTTCAGGAATTTCTACTATTATTTTAGTATCATTATTAGAATCAATCGGTTTTAAAGATTTATCAATATAGCTATTAATATAAGATTTAATTCCTATAGCTAAAATAATTATAACTAAGAAAAAACCTAATTTTTTTTTCATGTATCCTCCAAATGTATGTCAAAATAATTGAATTCATTATATTATACATTCTTTTATTAATTATTACAACAAAAAATATAATATGTGATTTTCATGAATATTTTATTCAGTATTGGTTAATATAATAGTGCTTACATTAAATAAGCGTTATGAAAGAATTATTTCGAAAGGACTGGTTGCTTTGGACTACGAAAATAGTAACTTTGGTAACACTTCGAATTTTGAAAGTAATAACAAAATAAATAATATCAAAATAAGCAAGGATGGTCAATCAAGAATATCTGACAGAATGTCAAATGTTCTAAATTCTGGTTTAAGTAGTGTTATCAATAGAGAGAATACTCAAATTAAAGAAAAAAAGATTGTTAATAATAAACCGTCTCAGTTTGGACCGATATTAGGCGTAAACTTTCATAACGTAAAAAAATAAAAATGTAAGTAAGAAGAAGTCATTAATTGGCTTCTTCTTTTTTTGCCGGAAACAAAACTCACTTAGACAGAATTTTTACATTATTATTAACATTGACAGATATATTTCATATAATAATTCATAATACATCATAATACATACAAGGAGGTTATTATGATTTCGAAGAATAATAATGTCACGAATGATTTAATTACTAATAGAGAATGCTTAACCATAGGCAGGATAGCCCCTGACTTTACAGCAATTACAACTCAAGGTCCTATTACTATGTCTCAATTCAGAGGAAAATGGGTTCTGCTTTTCTCTCACCCTGGCGATTTCACCCCGGTTTGTACATCAGAATTTATATCATTTGCTCAACTTAATCCGGAATTTGAAAAGAGAAATGTTCAGTTGCTGGGTATCAGTATCGACAGTAATCCTTCTCATCTAGCATGGTTCTATAACATATTACAATTCTCAGGTGTTGTAATTCCATTCCCGCTGATATCAGACAGAGATTCCGTAATTGCCGCTACATACGGTATGGTCAATCCTGACAGAATTTATGAGCAAAGTGTAAGAAACGTATTTATTATAGATCCAAATCAAAGAATAAGAGCCATATTAACTTATCCTGCGACAAATGGAAGAAATATGTATGAAATATTGAGACTCATAGATGCGTTGCAAGTCACTGATGAATATAGAGTCAGTACTCCTGCCAACTGGATGCCCGGTGACCCTGTACTAGTTCCTCCCCCACAGACATTTGAAGGTTTGCTCGAAAGGGCTAACAATCCGAACATAGATGGACTTGATTGTGTTCAATGGTATATGTGTTACGAAAATTTGCCTGAAGAAGAAGCTGCAAATCCGGAAGGTTAAAAAAGGACTCATAGAGCCCTTTTTTAGATTAGCTTTCTTTATATATATCTGATAAATCTTGGAATTCATTGTTATTTACTTCTACTATAATTGGAAGTATCATTGGGTTTCTTTTAATCTTTTCATAAATAAAGCTACTGAGTGCATCTTTTATAGACATTTTTATAGTATTCCACTCTCTCGTATTAGACTCCGCACATTTATTTAAAGCACGCCTAACTACTGCTTTTGATTCTTCTATCAAATCAATATTCTCTCTTACGTAAATAAATCCTCTTGAAACTATTTCAGGACCGGCAAGAATTCTCCCCGTACCTCGCTCCGTTGATAAAACTATAATAATTAAACCATTTTCAGATAACAGTTTCCTGTCTCTCAGCACTATGTTCCCAACATCTCCAACACCAAGGCCATCAACAAGAACATTGCCGGAAGTTACATTTCCATTTTTGGCAATTGATTTTGATGTAATTTCAATTACATCTCCATTTTTACCTATTATAGTATTTTTCTCATCTATACCCAGGTTTGCAGCAAGTTTGGCATGCAACATTAAATGCCTATACTCACCATGAACCGGAATGAAGAATTTTGGTTTTAAAAGAGTTAACATTAATTTAAGTTCATCTTGTTTTGCGTGACCGGTTACATGAACTTGCATTAATGCATCATATAATACGTCTGCACCCTTTTCATATAACATATTAATAACTCTGGATACAGTTTTCTCATTACCCGGTATTGGATTTGCGGATATTATGACCAAATCTCCACTTTTTATTTCAAGTTTTTTATGATCATTGTTTGCCATTCTTGTAAGAGCCGACATAGGCTCTCCCTGACTGCCTGTTGTAATTATTACAACTTCATTATCTTTAAGCTTCCTAATGTCATTAACATGAACTATAGTACCGTCAGGAACATCTAAATATCCAAGCTCCTGAGAAACTTTAACTGCATTTATCATACTTTTACCTGATATTGCAACTTTTCTATTATAAGCCACTGCAGCATTAATTATTTGCTGAACTCTATGGACATTAGATGCAAAAGAAGCTACAATAATTCTTGATTCACAGTTTTTAAATATCTCCATGAATTTAGCCCCGACAGTTCTTTCGGAATCAGTATGACCAGGCCTTTCAACATTTGTACTATCTGACATCGCTAACAAAACACCTTTTCTTCCAAGCTCTGCAAAAGCATCAAGGTCAATTACATCGCCATTTATAGGCGTAAAATCTATTTTAAAGTCTCCTGTATGCACAACAGTTCCTATTGGTGTATCAATTGCAATACCTACCGCATCAGGAATTGAATGGTTGCTTCTTATAAAAGTTATCTTAAAGCATCCAAGATTCACCGATTTTCCAGCATTCAAAACATTTAGTGATACATCCTCCAATTTATGCTCTAAAAGTTTATTCCCAAGTAATCCAAGTGTCAATCTTGTTCCATAAATAGGAACATTAACTTTTTTCAATACATATGGTATGGAACCAATATGATCCTCATGTCCGTGAGTTAAGATGATTCCCTTTATTTTATCTTTATTTTTAATCAAATATGTTATATCCGGTATTACAATATCAATACCCAGCATTTCATCCTCGGGGAATGACATACCACAGTCAATTATAACAATGTTGCTTCCATATTCCACAACTGTCATATTCTTCCCAATTTCTCCCAATCCCCCTAAAGGAATTATTTTTAGTTTATGTTTCTTTTCTGTTGCCATCATTATTCTCCTTATTTCTACATTGACTGCAGATTCCGGTGAATTTGACCATATGATTTTTTATTTCAAAATTGTATTGTTTTTCTATTATTTCTTCCAATGAGTTCATTAAATCTTCTTTGACCTCTATGATTTTGCCGCATTTTTTGCAAATTAAATGATGGTGCTGATGAACCTCCTTATTATTAGGAGACAATATTTCATATCTATAACATCCATCATCAAAATTCAATTTATAAACCAATCCTATTTCCTCAAACAATTGAAGTGTCCTATATATTGTCGCAAGACCCATTTCAGGATAAACATCTTTTATATGGTCATAAATTTCTTCTGGACTAAGATGCTCTTCTGCTTTTTCTGTCAAAATTTCAAACACCACTTTTCTCTGAGTAGTCATTTTAAAGTTTTTTTCGCAAAGTTTATCCCTTAAGAATTCAACATCGTCCATAGTCCCACCTCAATAATTTAATTATATTAATTCGTCTGCTATTCCTTCATAGATTTCAATTACTTCTTTTAATTCATCTTCATCATCAATTATATTAAATATAACTTCCCCATCTTCAGTTTCATCTAAGCTGTATATCATACCTTCGTCAGAATCTACTTCATGAAGTACTGCATACTGTACTTCATCAACATGAAAAGTTGCTTCAATAACCAATTTCTCTATTTTGCCTTCATCGTTAATAAGTTCGATTATATTATCTTCCATGTGACCTCCATAGTCTCTGGCACTTAAATGCCCCTTAATTTAGTTCGCTGCATATATGTCGTCAAAATTTGAACAGCAGCTAATTTGTCTATGACTTCTTTTCTTTTTTTTCTTTTTACATCGGCTTCTATTAACATCTTTTCGGATATCGAGGTAGTAAAACGCTCATCTTCAAGCTCAATAGGTAAATCTATATGCTTTTTCAGCTTTTCCAAAAATTCTAAAACTTTCTCGCCTTGGATTCCAACCGTACCATCTAACATTTTTGGCAGCCCTGAAACAATTTTAGTAACCTTATATTCTTCTATTATTTTTTTGAGCTCATTAATATCGTTCTTAAGATTTGTTCTTTTAATAGTTGTCACTCCCTGTGCTGTTATCATCAACAAATCACTCACAGCAACTCCTATAGTTCTATCTCCTACATCGAGACCCATTATTCTGTCCATATAAACCTCACACAATTTTGATATAAAAATCCGTACATTCACCTGCGCAATAACTGCACAAAACACATTTTCTCATATCGACTTTACACTTTCCATCAACAATTTCCAATGCATTTTGCTTGCATTTTTCTACGCATTTTCCACAACCTATACACCACTCTTCTATCACGAGAGTACGTTTTTGATTTTTTAATTTATTTTTTATATTATGATTTAACTCATTGTTTTCCAAGTAACTGATATTTGCATCAACTTCTTCTATCGTGCTCATACCTACAGCTATAGCATCTACTGCACTTAAATTCTTCACAAAATCAAATGCTTGTTTTGCATCCAATATCAGATGACCTCCACCGTAAATTTTCATAGCTAAAATAAATTTATTGTTTCTCTTAGCCAATCTTATAGCATTTAACATATCTGTAATATTGCCATCTTGTATTCCAATACCTTTCATATTCAGTAAAGGAAATACTATTTCAATTTCTTTAAACTTAATACTGTCATTCACCGCTTCGACTCTATGAGTAGATATTCCAAAATGTTTAATTATTCCGGCATCTTTGTATTTCATAAAGCGTTCGACGGCTTCGTAATGACCTAGAAAGTTATTTCCATTGTCCTGCTCATGAAGCATGAATATGTCTATATAATCAGTATTCATTTCTTTTAAAGCTTTATTAATACTATATTCAGCTGTTTTCTTGTCATATGCATAGCTTTTTGTCGCTATAGTTAGTATTTCCCTGTCTTTATCTTTTATGAATTCTTTTAATATTTTATAGTTATTATAAAGCTCCGCTGTATCTAAAAAATTTATTCCTTTTTCATAAGCGTAATTCAGTAGTTTTATCTTATCTTCATCTTTATTATTATTTTGTAAATTGCTTAAAGAAAGAGTTCCGTAGCATAATTTAGAAACCTTTTCTTTTTCAAATAGTTTTATATATTGCATTATTTCCACCATATAAAATTAAGCAGTATATTTTCAATATACTGCTGCTTATCTCAGTAATTTAAAGTTCTATCACATCTAAATATACATTTAATATTTCTTCTAACAACTCGTCTCTTTCTATTTTTCGTATTAAACTTCTTGCATTATTATGATTAGTAATATATGTTGGATCTCCCGATAATATGTAACCGATAAGCTGATTGTTAGGATTATACCCTTTTTCTTTCAGCGACTGATAAACCTGAGATATAATTTCTCTGGCTCCATTTAACGATTCCATGTTATAATCAAACTTTGCAGTGTTATTTGTTTTTTTATCCATAAAGACCACCTCTTTTCATTATAATACATTTTTGTAATAAAATCAACCATAATTATTTATTATTTGTTATTTAGAAACAATAATAGATAATCATGGTTTCTTTATCAATTTATCTACTAATTATTTATAGTTTTTACTATGTTACGAACTGCATTTATCGATTCATCTATTTTATTTGGGTTTTTACCGCCAGCCTGAGCAAAATCCGGTCTTCCACCGCCTCCACCGCCAGCTATTGAAGCAGCTTCCTTTACAATATTTCCGGCATGTAATCCCCTTTCAATTAAATCTTTTGTTACCGATGATACAAACAATACTTTTTCATTCAGCTCAGATGCCAAAAATATTACGCAGCTATTATTTTTATCTTTAATTTTATCTGATATTTCCCTCAATGAATTTGCATCTTTGTCTTTTATTTTTAAAGTGAACAATTTGATTCCATTAATCTCTTCATACTGCTCAAGGATTTTATCCATACTGTTTTTCAAAAGTTCATTATTTAACTTTTGAATTTCTTTATCTTTTTCTTTGGATTCTTTTTTAAGACTCGTAACCTTATTTAGCAATTCATCTTTAGTGGACTTCATTAAATTTGACAATTCGTCAATAACATCATCAAGTTCCACTAAATAATCATATGCTGCTTTACCGGTAACAGCTTCTATCCTTCTTACGCCTGATGCAATGCTAGACTCAGAAAGGATCTTAAACATACCTATCTTTGATGTTTCATCTATATGTGTACCTCCGCAAAATTCTTTACTAAAATCTCCTATGCTCACGACCCTTACCGTATCTCCATATTTTTCGTCAAAGAGAGCTGTTGCTCCTGTCTTTCTTGCTTCATCTAAACTCAACAAATTAAATGATACTTTGTAATCTGCTTGTATAGCTTCATTAACGCGCTTCTCTATTTCTTTAATCATCTCAGTTCCTACAGACTCAAAATGAGTGTAGTCAAATCTTAATCTTTCTTCTGTAACATATGACCCGGCTTGGTTAACATGATCACCAAATAAATCTTTTAACACTCTGTGAAGCAGATGTGTACATGTATGATTTTTAGCAATATTTTTTCTTCTTCGATAGTCTATTTGAGAAGTTATATTATCTCCTATTGATACGCACCCTTTTATTACCTCTACTTCATGAATAATTATATCTTTATTGTATTTTTTAGTATTTAGTACCTTTATTTCAGCATCTTCAGATACGAGATACCCAGTATCACCTACCTGTCCTCCGCCTTCAGCATAAAATGGAGTTTTATCTAATATTATTGCTCCATCTTGACCTTCCCTGATAGAATTAGTTTCAGTTCCATCTACAACTATGCTGCATATTTCTGATTCATTTGATACATCTGTATATCCTGTAAATACTGTTTTAGATGCTTCTATATTAAATTGTTCATCCTTCCAGCCAGAACTACCGGTTTTATTTCGTGCTTCCCGAGCCATTTGTCTATGCTCTTCCATGATTGAATGAAAATCAGATTTATTAAGCTTATATCCATTTTCATTCAAAATTTCTTCTGTAAGTTCTAAAGGAAAACCATAAGTATCGTATAACTTGAATGCTATACTTCCATCCAAAATAGCTGTATTTTTTTCCTGCATTTTATCAATTTCTTTTTGCAATAGTTCAAGACCCTGATCTATCGTCGTTTTAAATTTTTCTTCCTCTAGGCTTATTACCTTTAATATATAGCTTTCTTTTTCTTTAAGTTCTTTATACGCACCTTTCCATTCGTTTATAACAACCTGAACTGTGTCACATAAAAATTCATTTTGAATTCCCAAATACTTTCCCTGTCGAATAGCCCTTCGAATCAAACGTCTAAGTACGTAACCTCTTCCTTCATTCGAAGGTAAAATTCCATCGGATATCATAAAAGTTGCAGCTCTTGAATGATCACATATAATCTTCATAGAGGTATCTTTTCTCGTGTCAGAACCATATTTTACTTTTGATATGTCTTCAACTTTTCTTACTATACTGATTAAAGGTTCAACGTCAAATACAGTCTCTTTTCCTTGAAGTACTGCTGACACCCTTTCAAGCCCCATTCCAGTATCAATATTCGGATTTTCGAGAGGATTGTAATTTCCTTGCTCATCTTTGTCAAATTGAGTAAATACAAGATTCCATATTTCAATATATCGGTCACAATCGCAGCCAGGTTTACAATCAGGTGAATCACAACCTCGTTCTGCCCCTGTATCATAAAATATTTCCGAATCCGGTCCGCTTGGACCTACTTCGAGCTCCCAAAAATTATCTTCAAGCTTAACAATTCTTTCCGGCGGCAGACCAACCTTTTCATTCCACATTTTATAAGCTTCATCATCTTTATCATAAACAGTAACCCAAAGTTTTTCTTTTTCTATTTTTAATACATCTGTCAAGAACTCCCATGCCCATACAATTGTTTCTTCTTTGAAATAATCTCCAAACGAAAAGTTACCAAGCATCTCAAAAAAAGTAAGATGTCTTGCTGTAACACCTACATTATCAATATCGCCGGTCCTAATACACTTTTGACATGTAGCCATTCTTTTTGCTGGCGGAGTTTCTGCTCCTGTAAAATATTTTTTCATAGGTGCCATACCTGCACCTATAAGCAATAAACTTTTATCATTTTTAGGAACCAGAGAAAAACTTTGCTCGGTTAAATGTCCCTTGCTTTTGTAAAAATTTAAAAATTCTCTTCTTATGTTATTTATTGAAAATCTATCCATTCTTATCCTCCAATATATGTAACTGCCGTACTCTATTATAATAAGGTAAATTATAATGTATGCAATCGTATATTGTCAACTAATAATTATGAGTATATGATTTATACAAAAAAAAATGCGGTGACTGTGATATTTGCATCACCGCTCATCGCAATAATTCTGATTAATAATCATTTAATTTTAATGACATTCAATTTCATCATCCTCAGGTGTATAATTTTCTAAGCCTTTAATAGTTTTATTAGTTTTTTGTGAATAGTCATATAATGCTGATTTAATTGCCTGTTCTGCAAGAACCGAACAGTGAACCTTAACCGGTGGGAGTCCTCCCAAAGCTTCAACTACTGCTTTGTTAGAAAATTCTACAGCATCATTGATACTCTTCCCTTTTATTAGCTCTGTAGCCATACTTGATGATGCTATTGCTGAACCACATCCAAATGTTTCAAATTTTGCATCTTCAATTATATCATCTTTAATTTTTAAATATATTTTCATTATGTCTCCACATTTGGCGTTTCCAACTTGGCCTACACCATCTGCATTTTCTATTGATCCTACATTTCTTGGATTTTTAAAATGATCCATTACTATTTCTGTATACATAATTTTATCCTCCAGATATACTTTAATATTTTCATCACCTGATTTTATTTATTAAGTGGTGAAATTGCTCGCAGCTTTGATATTATAGTTTTCATTGTTTCTATTACAAACTTAATGTCTTCCTCGGTTGTTTCTTCACTTATTGTAAACCTGATTGATCCATGGGCTGTTCCATGATCAAGGCCGGTTGCTAAAAGCACATGAGATGGGTCGAGAGAACCGGATGTACAGGCAGAACCACTTGATGCTGATATTCCATCCATATCCAATAAAAGCAATATTGATTCACCTTCTACATATTTGTACGAAAAATTAACATTATTTGGTAGTCTCATAGTTGGATGACCATTTAACACTACATCAGGTATGTTGTTTTTAATACCTTCTATTAACTTATTTCTAATTTCAGTAAGTTTCTCAACATGCTGGTCAAAGCTTTTGCTGGCCAACTCGACAGCTTTACCAAATCCAACAATATTTTGAACCCCTTCTGTGCCTGCCCTTTTTCCTCTTTCTTGTCCGCCGCCATGAATTAAATTATCAATTTTAATCCCTTTTCTAATGTACATTCCGCCGATGCCCTTAGGTCCGCCAAGTTTATGAGCTGACATTGACATTAAATCTATATGTTGCTTTTTTACATCAATTTTGACAGCTCCGAGAGCCTGAACTGCATCTGTATGAAATATAATTCCATGTTCTTTTGCAATTTCGCCAATTTTTTCTATTGGCTGTATCGTTCCTATTTCATTATTTGCATACATTACTGATATTAATATCGTTTCTGGTCTTATGCTGTTTTTTAATTGCTCTAAATCTACCATTCCATATTCATCAACATCAAGATAGGTTGTTTCAAACCCAAATTTTTCTAGATATTCACATGTATGCAATACTGCATGATGCTCTATTTTAGTAGTAATGATATGATTCCCCTTGTTTTTGTTAGCAAAAGCTACTCCTTTTATAGCCCAGTTATCCGATTCAGAACCGCCGGCAGTAAAATATAATTCTTTTTCATCAGCATTTATAAAGTCTGCTACAATTTTTCTTGAATTTTCTATAGCTTCTTTTGACCTTCTACCGAGCTCATATATGCCGCTTGAAGGATTGCCATACATTTCATCAAAATATTTTCTCATTTCTTCTATTACTTCTTTTTTTACTTTAGTCGTTGCAGCATTATCTAAATAAATTTTTTTGTTCATTTTACTTTTTTTCCTCCGTAATTATATTTTTATGTTCTTCGTACATATCTGCTAAGGTAATATTATCTATAACATCATTTATACTTCTCTCTATCTTTTCAAATATTCCTCTGGTAGCACAAATTGATTCTCTGGAACATATTTCCTTGCTTAAACAATCCGAAGTTGTCATTTCTCCCTCTAACGTTCTAAGTATCATGCCTACAGTTATTTCACCTGGATCCTTTGCTAATAAGTATCCTCCCTGTGCACCTCTTACAGTATCTATATATCCTTTTTTCTTTAATTTAGAAAAAAGTTGTTCTAAGTAGTTTTCTGAGATATCATATTTATCCGATATTTTTTTTAAAGAAACAGGCCCCGAACCATAATTTAGAGAAAGTTCAAATACTGCCTTCAATCCATATCTTCCTTTTGTAGATAATATCATAACTTTACTCCTTTCAAAGTTTATTCCCGACCTTTTAACTAGGGATTAATTAGATTATATTATACCCAAGTAAGTTTGTCAACATTAAATATTATTTTTTATAAATAAAAAAAATAACAAAGAAACAGAGTTACCTGTCGCTTTGTCTAGTTTATAACATAACTTATAAAACAAACTGATTTTTTTTAATTTACACATGGTATTATTCAGTTATTAAGGGAAGTAATTTGTATACATATGTTCCATTTACTTTTATTGAACTATAAACATTGTTAATTGGATAAACTCCCTTGCATTCTCTTAAAATTTCTTTTAATGTTTCAAAATTATTCGTCTTTATACATAAATCACATTCACTTTTTATACTAAATGGTACGGATGATAATCTGATGTCTCTAAATCTTAAACTCTCCAATCTGCTAAATGCAGCTATTGTATAATTTCCTTGTTTGAAGGTAATAATATAAATTTCCATTAAACTCCTCCTTTATGCTGTTAGGACACTAAAATGTTACGATTATGCTAGATATCTTTAATTTCTTATGTTTATTTTATTAAGATTAATGCAATAGGTTACAACATAATAAGAAGTTAAGCAATTATATTATTTTGACCAAATTTATTATATAAAAAAGAGTTGCTGAAAAACTAAATGTAGTTTGCAGCAACCTTTTTTTATTTGCTCAAATTTTATTCTTCATAAGGTGATATATATTTAAAACTACCCAAAGTTTTATCAAATTCCCGCTTTGCTTCTTCTATTATGCTTTTATCTTTAAATAAGTCATAAACCGTACCAGCCATAGTTTTAGAAGCAAAAATCATTGCATTTAAACCTATTCCTGAGCCAGATGCAGCTGTTGCTATCCACGTATGAGCGGCAGTACCTATAGGCCATGTTGCAGCCGTTATTTGTGCAAATGGTGCTATGTAGCTTACATCTCCAACATCTGTAGAACCTGCCATAATTTTATCTCGGTCATTCACTGATATTATTTCATCGCACAAAACTTTATCCAATACAGAATCCGGAGCAAAATATGTTGACATGACTTTTTTCTTATCTGCTTTAGTACTGAGTGAAGAAAGCTCTGTTGCAAATTCAAAATCTTTACCCTCATACTTAGGCGGTTTAACCTCGAGCATATTGGAATGCATAGCTTTGCTCAATACATTATTTGAAATCACATCATAGCAACCAGCAATTAATGAATATTCCATAGTCGTTTCTGTCATTAAAGTAGCACCTTCCGCAATTTTATACAATCTGTCACTTATTTCTTTAACATCTTCCCTTTTTGGAGCTCTTACATAATACCAAACTTCTGCATCATCAGGAACAATGTTTGGTGCCATGCCGCCATTGGTAATTACATAGTGTATTCTTGCACTATCAATTACATGTTCACGAAGGTAGTTTGCACCAACATTCATAAGCTCAACAGCATCCAATGCACTTCTTCCAGCTTGCGGAGCCGCTGCAGCGTGTGCCGGTATACCTTTAAATCTAAATTTCATAGAGTTCATGGCTAAAAAACTGCAACCCCAGACCACATTTAAACTTGACGGATGCCAGCTTATGCCAATATCCAAATCATCAAAAACCTTCTCTTTTGCCATCTTTACTTTACCTGACAAAGTTTCTTCCGCTGGACATCCGTAATATCTGATAGTTCCACTTAAATTTTCTTTAATCATAATTTCTTTAAGTGCTGTAATTGCTCCGACTCCACCCGTTCCTATTAAGTTATGTCCACATCCATGGCCGTAACCCAACTCTTCAATAGGTTCTTTTTTAGATGAAATTTTTTGAGACATACCAGGTAGCGCATCATATTCTCCCAATATACCAACAATTGGCTCACCTTTGCCAAATTCAGCTATAAATGCCGTGTTAACATTAGGTACATCTTTGATTTTAAATCCATTCCCCTCCAAATATTCTTTTTGAAGTTTAGAGGAATATACTTCTTCGAATGCTCCTTCAGGGTGCTGCCATATTTTAATAGCTATGTCCTTTAAAGTATCTTCGTTATTATCTATTAGATTAAATAATTCCTTTTTGCTCATTATCATCTCACCTTTCTAAAGAAATTGTTCAGAAATATTTTAAGCTTCTTTATCATTATTCTTTATCATCTTTTTTCCAATTAATATACTTCCAAATACCGCAACGATGATGATTGCATATGTATATCCGCCAGGTAGGAATGAAAGCAAACCTAACTTTCCTAACATAATCATGCTTCCTGCCAAAATAGCTGCTACTGTACCGATCTTCGGATTGGAAATAAACTGTTGTCCGAACATCGCTCCAAATAGAGCAGGCAGAATATTATTTAATGCTGTAACAACATTAGGAGGTAGTTTACTAAGAACAGAAGCCCCCAAAACTACACCTATTGTAAGGACAACGATATTTACAATCATGGAAACTGCCACTCCTAAGGTCGCAATTATTGTTCCCTGTTCAGTTCCTGCTTCTACACTTGCTGCCTCTTGTGCCGCAACTGAGGCAGGCAGACGCAAATTACCAATGTTACCAGAAAGAAACGACATATAAGTGGCTGGTATACCCAAGACCGGAAAATAAGAAATTGGTTCAACAAACCAAAATACACCGCTTACACTGGCCTGCATGACAAACCCGGCAAATACAGCCCCTATAGGTGGTTTTAAATCAAAAATAAGCAATAAGACAAGTGCCGGTATATATGCAAGTACAATTCCTATAAGGTTAGTAGCTCTTCCCCATTTTATAATATATGGTATATATTCATCATCATATGGAGAGATGCTTAGATTTTTATCAGTATTATTCATCTTATACCTCCTCGCTAACTAAATATTACTGTTGCAAACATTCCAATAAACATTGCAATAGTTAAGGCCCATTCTTTTATCCATTGTTTCTGGTGTTTTTTATTATAGGACACAAATGCAGCCATTACACCAAAACCAACCAGTGCTGCTATTGTTTGTTCGTTAAACCTAAATGCTCTGTCTAAACTTAAATATGCAAATGCTCCGCACATTGCTCCTGCAGAAACTATTGGAAGCATTGCCTTTCTGCCTCCTGCTAATACATATCTAAATTTATCCAGTTTTGGAGTAGCAAGAGCTGTAAATAAAACCCACCCTGTTGAACCTAATGTCATTACCCATACTCCGCAGGCAAAAGCTGTAGCATTCATATCAGGACCTCCTAAAGTAACTCCCATTGCATCTGCTGCAAATCCGGCAGCCATCAGCTCATATGCTACAGAACCTATATATGATAATCTAAACCAGGAGATTGGTCCTCCCATAGCCACAAGCAAAGAAACCATACCTGCAAGTATTGCCAGAGAAGGTCCTATTGAAGCTGTAAAACTACTTTTTACTGCACTTTTAATCTGAGCATCTGAGATGTCAATTTTTTTGCTTACTGTTAATGACTTTCTTACAAAAAGTGCTGATTGAAATACTACTAGTGCTACGCATAGCCCGCATGATAACCAAAGCAAAGGACTGTTTGCAATTACCATATAATCCATTTATAAATCCTCCTTTTTTATATTTCAACCAATAGAAACTATTTCAAATAGTCTATTGATTTAAAATCTTTGCAAATAAATACCACCAATCTCCAGGTCTTATCACCGGAATACTCCAAAATCCAATTACGACTCCTTTAAAAGGTGCTTTTAGTTCTTCAATTTTATTACCAAAAACATCTGTGATTTCTGCCAATATTTCTCCTTCTTCAACTATGTCATTCTCATTTTTAATTCTTCTCTGTATACCCCCATTGCTTGAATGCAAATAATGAATCTCAACATTCATATAATCCATATTTGATGGAGCATTCTCATCAATCATATCAAGGTATGCCATAACATTAACTATTCCATCATAACAAATTTTAACATTACTTTCTCTATTCTTCAATCTGCTGCAGTGTGAACCAATTTCCGGTAAAATCGTCGGAATGTTGTACAAATCTTTATACACTATTGAAGTAACACCGTCAAATGGTAAATTCTGCATCTTCCAGGTATAGTTTACATTAAATGCTTTAGCTAATTCATAAGTTTTAAGGCTGACATCATCATCGCCCGGAAGATATCCCACAATTGGTTCCAGATGCAACACATCCCCACCCCCGTGAAATGTTATTACACAATCAACATTTTTTACAACACGATTTAAATATATGTTCGCCAGTCTCTGAGTAATATATTTACTACCATCACCGGGAAATATTCTGTTTAAATTTAAATCATCTGTTATCGATGATCTGCTAATATTTGAAAATGCTTCAAAGTTTAATGCCGGTACCCCTATAAATGTACCTGAGAAATTATTATCATTTAAAGTATTAATCAAATTAATTATAGCTTCTGCACCTTCATATTCATCACCATGTGTACAAGCATCTACCAACAAAGTAGGACCTTCCTTTTTTCCCTTGATAATTGAAACAGGAATTCTAAACGTTGAACCATCAGGCTTAATTCCAAAATTAATATAGCCGTCAGTTCTGAATGAATTACTGAAAACAACCTCATCTAATTTTATTCTTTCTTTCATAACATGCCATCTCCTTCTTTAATAGTTAACAACTATATAAGCAAATATTGTGCCATATCATCATATATACTTAATATTTTTTATTGCTTGCAATTCATAACTTCAGTGACACTATCCCAGAATAAAAGATGGGCATATTTTTATATATTTATTTTTAAGGGATGTTTTCCTATCGTATTGCTCCCGCATTTCATCCATTTAACTTAAATAAAAATTTTTAATAAAACCAGATTATATTTATATAATCAAATTAATGTTTTAATTTTATTATATTCAGTATATAATATTATATAAATATATTTATTAAGGTGGTTTGCATGAAGAAAATAAAAATACTTGCTATTGAAAAGGAAGCTGTTGAAAAGTATGTGAATAATCTAAAAATTTTCTTTGAAGAATATGCATTTATTGATGGAATAAGCCTAAAAGAACAAAAAATAACAGAAAAAGTCGACGCTGATATTATTGTCGTATCTAATCCGGCAATTTTTAATTACGTTATGGATCTAATTCCAAACAATTCACAAGTCGTATATATTGATATTGCATTTTATAGCAGGGATATAAAACAGCTTAGGTCCATACCTGAAGGCACCAAAGTATTATTGGTGGATTATAAAGAATATATGGCCATTTCTTTAGCCGCATTAATGAATGAGTACGGCATTAATCATATTTATTTTGTACCCTTTGCCGCGGATATGAATTTGAAAAATGTTATTGATTTTGATATAGCTATTACTCCTGGCTTATTTGAATATGTCCCTGAACACATTAAAGAAGTAATAGATATAGGATATCGAAAGATAGATATTTCAACTATAACAACTATTGCATCTAACTTACAAATAAACAATTTTAAGTTAAATAAAAAGATGATTAAATATTCTGAGGAATTATGTGACAAAAGTAAAGCAATAACGGGTATTTTAAGAAATCTAAATGAAGACCAAATACATATTGATGCAATTTTAGAAAGTATCGATGACGGAATAATAATAACGGATAAAGATAATAATATATTGCATTGCAGTAAACATATTTGCAATTTATCTAAAAGCAACAATTTTGATATACCTTGCTTATCAGAAAAAATGCATCCAATATGCTTGGAGTTAATTAAAATGGATGAAGTTGAAAATCATTTTATAAAATCAAATAATGGACAAGTTGATATTGTAATAACAAAGAAAAAGTTAAATGTGCATGATGAAACAGATAATTCTATTATAATAATCAAAGACGCAGAAAAAATTCAAAGTATAGAAATTGGAATCAGAAAAAGCCTTGCTTCAAAAGGTTATTTGGCTAAATATACATTCAAGGACATGATATATCAAAGCAGCACAATGAATAAAATAGTAGCTCGTGCCAAAAAAATAGCATCAATTGATGCAACAACACTAATCTACGGTGATACAGGAACGGGAAAAGAGTTAATGGCCCATGCTCTTCACAGTAATTCAAAAAGAAGCAATAACCCATTTTTAGCAATAAACTGTGCTGCAATCTCGGAAAACCTTTTAGAGAGTGAACTTTTTGGATATGAAGAAGGTTCATTTACAGGAGCAAAAAAGGGTGGAAAAAAGGGATTGTTTGAACTTGCTCATAACGGAACTCTATTTTTAGATGAAATCAGCACTATATCTCAACAATTACAAGTAAAGCTTCTAAGAGTATTACAAGAAAGAGAAATAATAAAAACAGGCGGAGTTAACATCATCCCTATTAATGTAAGAATTATTGTAGCTACAAATGAAAACTTAGAAGAATTAATTGATAATGGAACATTTAGAAAAGACCTGTACTATAGAATTAATAATTTTACCATAAATTTACCTCCCCTTAAAGATAGGCGAGAGGATATTCCTTTAATTATAAAGTCCATCATGGATTATTATAAATCAAGTAAAAAAATAGATGCAGAATTAATGGATTTTCTGGTCAATTATAAGTGGCCGGGAAATGTTAGAGAGTTAAGAAACTGCATAGAATATCTCATTTTCATGGGTGACAAAATTCTTACAAAAAACGATTTACCGCCAACAATTAACACAAGTGACAATAGCAATAATACAATTGGCATTTCTTCCCCGGAATCAAACGATTTAGGAGAACTTTTCAATGATGAAAAAGAAATTGCAAAGAAAATTCTGGAAGTATGTTCATATAGAAGTATAGGAAGACGTGGTTTACAAACCTTACTGACAGAATGTGGATATAATATATCTGAATATAAAATAAGAAAAATTTTGAATTATCTCAAAGATAAAAACATAATATATTTTGGAAAAGGGCGCAGTGGTATTAATTTAGTTCAAGAAGACAACCACTTTTAAAAGTGGTTGTCTGAATTATATTTTACTGCCATTTTTTATTTTAATAATTAATTTTAATTTCTACAGTATATTAATATAAATTAAAAACCGCAAAATTTACGGTTTTAATAATTTTTAGTTTATTTGAATTTCTTTTGCTTCTTCCGGTTTAAAATCATTTTTCAAGTCATATATATTGTGTGAGGTAAAATCTCTCAGCTGTCTGTCTCCTAATGAATAACATCTCATGAATCTTTTTGAATCCACAGTTGTCCAATGTTCAGCATCCCAAGTGAGATATCCATCTTCGTCAGTTATTTTGTCATTAAGCAGCAAATCAATCTGTCGGTTTTCATTAGTCATGAGATTTATTAGACTGTCATATGTTACTTCAATTTCCTTTTTATTTATTTTATCATATGCTTTCATATATTGGACCTCCAAAAATTTTAACAATAAAAAATATATACTTTAATTTAAATACTCCAATTCTTCTTCATTTTCATATATACTAAGTTCATATTTTAAATCTTCCAAATTGGATTCGTATTCTTCCATAGAAATTTGGTTGGTGAACAACAAGCTATCTAATTTGTTTTTTCCATCCTCATATATGAATATTTCTTTACAAGGCCATATGACATTGCTCTTAATGCCTTTGTAATTAGATTTTCTTACTGCAATATCAATTTCATCATCTAACAGTTCAACAATTGTACCCATTAGATAAAATTTATTAATTTTAATATTATTTTTCTCAAATATGTCTCTTACTATTTTTATAAATTTATAATGTTTCTTTTTAATTTCGTATGGTACATCTTCATTCAAGCTATCATCTATTAAATCTCTGTTATAAAACATAGCAGATACATCATATTCCTTATCATTTTCGAACTCTTCAAAATTGATTTTTTCTTGTATTTTTTGTTCAATGTCATTGTTTGTAATATTGATACCTAAAAATTTTAATTCCATTTTAATCCCCCTATCTTAAAGGACACACAAAATAAACAGTATCTGTCCTAACTGAGTTTCAAATATTCTAAAAATTTTTTTATTCTAGATTCATAACCAGATTCCTTCGGTTCATAGTAATTTGTATTATTTAAATTATCAGGCAAGTATTGCTGCTTGACATAAAATTTATCATAGTCATGAGGATATTTGTATGAAACTCCTCTATTTAGTTTTGTCGCTCCTGAATAACTCTTATCTCTCAAGTGAGAAGGAATTTCAAGAGAATTTTTTTCAGCATCCTTCATTGCTCTGTTTATGGCAATGTATGATGCATTACTTTTCGGTGCGCATGCAATATAGATAGCTGCCTGAGCCAAGATTATGCGACCTTCCGGCAATCCTATTATTTCAACTGCCTTAAATGCATTTACAGCAACCTCCAAAGCTCTTGGATCAGCATTTCCTACATCTTCTGAGGCACATATGATAATTCTTCTTCCAATAAACTTAGGGTCTTCTCCACCCTTTATCATTTTTGCCAGCCAATATACCGCCGCATCAGGGTCAGAACCCCTCATGCTTTTAATGAAAGCTGATATTGTGTCGTAATGATTATCACCGTTTTTATCGTAAATAATTTTTTTATTCTGAATACATTCCTGAGCAATTTCCTCATCTATTTTTACAATGCCATCATTGTCAGGTGCAGTTGTTTCAACACCTAATTCAAGAGCACTTAAAGCTTTTCTGACATCACCATTTGAGTTATCTACAATTATATCCAGAGCAGATTCTGAAACTTCAATATTTTTATCTCCATATCCTCTTTCTTTGTCAGAAAGTGCTTTTTTTAATACGCTCTTAATATCATCATTTGTTATCTGCTTAAACTCAAAAACCAATGACCTTGATATAAGCGCCGGATTTACTTCAAAGTAAGGATTCTCAGTTGTTGCACCTATTAATATAATAGTTCCGTTTTCAACATATGGTAATAAAGCATCTTGCTGTGCCTTATTAAAGCGATGTATTTCATCTATAAAAAGGATTGTCCTTTTATTATAAATGGATAGTTCATCAACTGCAAAGTTAATCTTTTCCTTTATATCCTTAATACCACTGGTAACTGCATTTAAAGTAGTAAAGTTATTGTCTGTCTTTTCAGCTATTATTTTAGCTAAAGTTGTTTTACCTGTCCCTGGAGGTCCATAAAAAATAGCAGAAGACAGTTTATCGGCAGTTATAGCTCTGTTTAATATTTTTCCTTCACCAACTATATGTTCTTGTCCAACAAAGTAATTAAGACTTAAGGGTCTCATGCGTTCAGCTAAGGGACCCTTTTTTTTAATTGAATTTTCATATTGCAAATCAAATATATTCATTATATTACCTTCATAAAACCATTATATTTTATTTATAGTTTTTTTGCAACTGTATATTTTATTGCATTATTTTTCATTTCTTTTTTATCATAGTTTTTTAAAACGAAATAGGATATACCTAGAGAAGCAATACCGGATATTGCAGAAATCAAATCTCCGTTAGGATTATTCTGCATCAAAAGCATTACTGCAAAAATTACACCGAGCATTATTACAAAGGGTGTTCCATATAACATGAGTATATGTTTGAACATAACCTCATTCTCAGTGGAAATTTCAACATAATCTCCAACTTTTATATCGTTTGTTACTTCCGTCTCTATTACAATACCATTAACCTTGCATGCAGAAGAACAGCTCTTGCAGTTATCTCCGCACATAGAGACTCTTTTAACTAAAATAGTAGCAATATTTCCATCAATTTTTTGAATTTTTCCTACTTGTTCCATTATAACACTTCCTTTCTAATGACTCTAATGATAAAGTAGAATAAAATACTTTTATAAAATTATTTTATTACATTTCTTCAATTATGTCTATACATAATTCTTTTAATTGCTTTTCTGTAGCTACTCCTGGTGCATCTGTCATAAGGCATGAAGCGCTCTGTGTTTTAGGAAATGCAATGACGTCCCTTATGTTATCGCTGTTAGTAAGCATCATCATCAGGCGGTCTAACCCAAATGCTAATCCTCCATGGGGCGGTACACCATATTTAAATGCTTCTAACAAATAACCAAATTTATCATTTGCTTCTTCTTCTGACAAGCCAAGTGCTTTAAACATTCTGCTCTGTAAATTACTGTTAGTAATCCTGATACTTCCGCCTCCTATTTCATCACCGTTTATAACTATATCATAGGCCTTAGCTCTGCAGGAACCCGGATCTGATTCAATTTTATCTATATCTTCATCGACCGGAGATGTGAATGGGTGATGTTTTGCCACATATCTATCTTCCTCTTCGCTATATTCAAACAGTGGAAAATCAGTAATCCATACCATTTCAAACACATTTTCGTCTATAAGATTTTTATCGCGGGCAATTTCTATTCTTAATGCTCCAAGTGCTGTATTTACTACTGATTCTTTATCAGCAACGATAAAAGCTATATCTCCATCTTTTATTTCAATTGTTTTCATTAATTCATTTATTTCATTCTCACTTAAGAATTTTGATATAGGTGATTCAAATGCACCATTTTCAAATTTGAACCATGCCAATCCTTTAGCACCATAAGTTTTAACAAATTTTTCAAGTTTAGATATTCCTTTTTTAGAAAAAATTTCTGCTGAACCATCTATCTTGATGCATTTAATTGTGCCTCCATTTTCAATGGTTGACTTAAATGCATTAAACTCAGAATTTTTAAATATTTCACTAATATTATTTAATTCATATCCAAAACGTAAATCCGGCTTATCACATCCATACTTATCCATGGCAACCTGATAAGACATCCTTTTAATAGGAAGTTTTACGTCAATATTTCTAATTTCTTTAAATATTTTTTGAATTAATTTTTCATTTATATCAATTACATCTTCAACATCTACGAAAGACATTTCAAGGTCAACCTGAGTAAATTCAGGCTGTCTGTTTGCTCTTAGATCTTCATCTCTGAAACACCTTACAATCTGGAAATACCTGTTCATACCTGAGACCATCAATAGCTGCTTAAACAACTGGGGTGATTGCGGCAAAGCATAGAATTTACCTGAATTGACCCTGCTTGGCACCAAATAGTCCCTTGCACCTTCCGGAGAAGGCTTTGTCAAGAAAGGTGTCTCTATTTCATTAAACCCATTATCATACAAAAAATCTCTGATTACTTTTGATGTTTTGCTTCTCATAAGAAGATTTTTCTGCATTGATGGTTTTCTTAAATCAAGAAACCTATATTTTAATCTCATTTGTTCCGAAACATCATCATTATCTTTAATATATATTGGCGGAGTTTCAGCGCTGTCTAATATCTTTAATTCTTTTATATAAACTTCAATTTCTCCCGTAGGCATTTCAAGATTTTTTGATTGTCTCTCACGAACTTGACCCCTAACAGCAACTACAAACTCACTTCTCAAACTTTCAGCTTTTTCGAAAGCCTCTTTGTTGAAATCAGTGTCAAATACAACCTGAATTAACCCTGTTACATCTCTTAAATCAGCAAATATAAGACCTCCAAGACTTCTTCTCTTTTGAACCCATCCCATGAGAACAACTTCTTTGTTTACATCATTCATTGATAAGTCGCCGCACATGTTAGTTCTTCTTAACGAACCCATTGTTTCCATAATTTATCCTCCGATTTTTATATTATAATCGATTTTTATCAAAAAAATAAAAATCGCCCCAATATAGGGACGAGAATAACCCGCGTTGCCACCCTATTTGGACTGTAAAAACAGCCCCACTTAATTGTAATTGCATATACTTGAGGTGTCTTCATCAAAGTTAAATAATAGGCTCTCACCATCCCTATCTCGCTTAAATTATGGCAAATGATTACTCTTCCTCATGCAAAATATCTTACAATAAAATTATCATAATAAAATTTATTTGTCAATATTTTTTTGCTATTGTTCTATGTGAACCTTCTCCATTCAGATATTCTTGAACTGCTTTAATTTTTATTTTTAGTAATACTTTATTGCTTTTTTTCATAAAAATATGCTCCTTTTTACAGCATACAGTTTTTATTATTCCAACTGCCTACCATAGGGGAGCATATATATCGATATTTTTTAATTGTCAGCAACTAGCTCATTCAATGTTTTAAATGTGTATCCTTCTTCTTCCCATTTATTCAGCAATTCATCTAATATTTCGCAATTTGTTTTTGATGTGCTGTGCAACAGAACCACTGCACCAGGATGAATACGAGGTATTAATTTTTCAAACGCATATTCCTTAGTCGGTTGTTTATTTACATACCAGTCAACATATGCCAGACTCCAAAAAATTGTTTTATATCCCAATTCATTTGCCTGCTTTAAATTCGCCTCATTAAATTTTCCCTGCGGCGGTCTGTAAAATTTAGACATTTCTTGCCCGGTTGTGCTTTTGTATAATTCTTCTAACGAAGTTATTTCTTTTTTAAATGATTCTATGTCAGAAATTTTAGACATATCGGGATGATTGTACGTATGATTTCCGACTATATGCCCTTCATCAACCATTCTTTTAACCAAATCAGGTTCCTTTTCAATGTAATTTCCTACTAAGAAAAAAGCTGCTTTAACATTATGCTTTTTTAAAGTGTCAAGTATTTTAGGTGTGTATCCATTTTCAAAACCTGCATCAAAAGTTAAATAAATAACCTTTTCATTTGGATTACCTATATAATACGAGTTAAATTTCTTTAAATGATCTGGTGTTGCATTTCCAACAGGACTTTTACCCTTTTCCTGAAAGCTCAGACCCCAATTAGTTATTTCAGTAGATGCGGCAATTGAAATATTTGTAGAAACCTTATCAAATGCAAAAGCAACCGCAAAAAGTAGGATAAAACAACCTAATATAATTTTTATATTTTTCCATTTAATAGATATTATCAAATTTTCACCACCCTTTATATATTAATATAATATATTTAGGCAGCACTTCTAATATACCTAATTAATTATAAAACAGGAATATCTTTGTACGATTGCCTCAATAATTTAATCTCTTCTCCATGACCGGACAAATCATTTGGTGTTTCTAAAAAGAATGGCAGGTCACGTAATTTAGGATGATTTATAATTTTGACAATAGCATCAAATCCTATATATCCATTTCCAATTGTTTCGTGTCTGTCCTTACGACTCTTGAAAGGATTTTTGCTATCATTCAAATGAATTGCATATAACTTATCAAGTCCTATGGTTTTATCAAATTCATCTAATACTCCATCTAGATTATTTACTATATCATAACCGGCATCATACACATGGCAGGTATCAAGACATACACCTACTTTTTCTCGCAGAAGTACGCTATCCATGATACTTTTCAGCTCCTCAAATGTGCGTCCTATTTCAGTTCCTTTCCCTGACATTGTTTCGAGCAATACGGTTGTTGTTTGATTTTGTTTTAGTATTTTATTAAGTGCATCAACGATATAATCAATACCTGATTCAACTCCTTGTTTAACGTGGCTGCCCGGATGAAAATTATATAAATTGTTTGGTAAAATTTCCATTCTTTTCAAATCATCTTCCATTATCTCTAATGCAAATTCCCTTGTTCTTTCATCTGCTGAACAAATATTCAGAGTATAAGGTGCATGACCTAAAATTTTAGCGAAATTATTTTCTTTTAATATTTTTATTAACTTTTCAATATCATTCATATCAATATCTTTTGCTTTACTTCCTCTTGGATTACGAGTAAAAAACTGAAATGTATTTGCATCTATTTTAAGTGCATCTAATCCCATTGCCTCGTAACCATTAGATATTGATAAATGACAACCTATTTTTAACATCTATTTCCTCCATTTTTATTTCAAAGTTATTAAATATATTATGTCAAAAAACAGCGATAATTTTCATTAAAATTATCGCCTTAAGTATATATAATTAAAAATGTATTCTAATAGTTTTAAACGGCAGCCTTTAAAACAGCTTCTATTTTATCTAAACTTGGAACTCCTTCATGAATTTTGACTCCATCAACATAAAATGTAGGAACAAAATAATAATCATGTGCTTCTGCAATACGAGCATTTTTGGATTCTTCAATTTTTTCAATTTGAACTTTAGCATATTCTGGTTTTTTTTCTTTCAATGCGTCTATCATTTTAAATGCTTTTTTACAATGTGGACAGTTCTCTAAATAAAACATAGTTACTTTTTTCATTTATTTACTTTCCCTTCATATTTATTTTAAAATGATTATGTGCAACATATCATTTCACATACATAACAATCTCTTTTTTTTATCTAAAATTTCTTCAATTCTCAAACTGTATTCTTCCAGACCCTTAAAATTATAAACCGGTTCATGCCTGTTTTTCGCAGTGAAAATTTTACTTGATACTCCCGCACCACACGCAAGTATTGTTTCTATCTCTTCAATTATAACAATATTATAAATACTTTCTTTATTGTCTATTGTATATCCGACATTTTCAAGATTTCCTTTAATATTTTTTTGTCTATATAAATAATATGGATTATAACCGGCAATTATACACTTTCTCTCAACAATATCGTGCATATCTTTTAACAGTTTATATTCTTTTGATAACTGATGAACATTATCTTTTCTCAATATTGAACCGGTTTTATATGATAAAGAATGGACTGTAATATTTTCAGGCTGAAGTTTTAGAATTTCATCAATCGTATGTTCTGCATCTTTTTCATCTTCATCCGGCAATCCTAATATTATATCCATATTTATAGAATTAAAACCGATACGGCGTGCAAGATTATACTTATCGCATATTTCATTGGCACTGTGTTCTCTTCCTATATTTTTTAATGTATCAGCTTTCATAGTTTGTGGATTTATACTTATTCTATTAACAAAATTACTTTTCAAGCACAATAATTTTTCTTCAGAAATAGTGTCCGGTCTTCCTGCCTCAAATGTAATTTCTTTAATTTTCGATAAATCATAATATTTCCTGATTGTATCAAATATTATGTTTATTTGTTTCTCACTGAGAATAGAAGGTGTTCCTCCTCCTATATAAATAGAATTCAAGTTTAATTTCTTAAGTAATGCAAGTTCAATGGTTTTTTTAATTTCATGCAATAAGGTGTCCAGATAATTCTCAATTTGAAAATCTTTACATCCTATATATGATGTAAACGAGCAATAACTGCATTTAGAAGGGCAAAAAGGTATTCCTATGTACAGGTTGTAGTTTTTCATATTAACATCACTATCAATATATTTTTCTTCAGTTTTTGAAACTTCCCATAAGAGTTTTATTTTATCAGGTGATACATCATAAGTATTTTTTAATATATAATTTATTTCCTCATCCGATTTACCTGAATCTTTAGCCACAAACAAAATTTTAACAGGTCTCACGCCTGTCAAAATTCCATAATCCGGGTTTATTTTGTAGTATTTTTTCATAACGTTATGCATTGATTTTACAACTAAAGTTTTTTTCAATTTCTTTTCGTTTTCTTTTTCTAATACTATTTCGCTGCTATCAAATTTAGATTCAAACAACAATTCTCCATTGTTATATAATTTTGCACACCCTACAAAACCGTCAACTTCTTTCTCTAAAATTGAAAGCATACCCAAACCTGTGTTATTTTTTAGCTGTTCTTCATCTTTTATTTCATACTCCGTATTTAAATCAAATATACGAAGTTCATTTCTGGATTCATATTCATAATCATGTCCGACAAAATAAAAACTGAACATTTTAGCTCCTCTGCCTTATAATTTACTAGCTCCTTAAAAATGGATTACCTATTTTTTCTGATTCTATTGTAGTTGGTGAATTATGTCCCGGATACACGATTGTCTCGTCATCATATTTGAATATTTTATTTCTTATTGAATCGATTATTTGATCAAATGATCCTCCCGGAAAATCAGTTCTGCCAATTGAATGGTTGAAAAGCGTATCACCAGTCATCATTATATTTTCAACCTTAATAGATATTCCACCTGGTGTGTGTCCGGGAGTATGAATTATCTCAAACTCCAAATCACCAAGAGTTATTTTATCTCCATCTTTAAGCTTAACATCCGGATTTATTGTAACTTCTTTTCTAAACAATACCTTTGTAAGGTTTGTATTGCTATCAACTAATGCATCAGCATCATCCTCGTGAATATAAACCGGAATGTGATACTTTTCAATAAACTCCAAAACTGCACCTATGTGGTCTCCATGAGCATGAGTTAGTATTATCATCTTTGGAGTTAGTCCCAGTTCTATTATTTTCGCATCTATTCTATTAAATTCTGCACCTGGGTCTATAATTGCCGCTTCCTTTGTTTTATCACTTCCTACAATATAACAGTTCGACATGTATGATCCTACTGCCATTGCTTCAAATATCATAATTTCCTCCCTAAAATGTTTTTTTACTATCTAATAATATAGTAACAGGACCGTCATTTACAAGTGCAACCTGCATGTCAGCCCCAAACCTACCTGAACTTGTTTTTATCCCTTGGTCTTTCATCTTTTGTATAAACTTTTCATAAAGTGGTATTGCCTTTTCCGGACGTGCGGCAGCTATGAAACTGGGTCTGCGTCCTTTCCTGGCATCTCCGTGCAAAGTAAATTGTGAAACAACTAAAAGTTCTCCTTTTACATCTAAAAGGCTTTCATTCATTTTTTCATTTTCATCTTCAAATATTCTTAAATTCATTACTTTATCGCACATATACTCTAAATCTTTTTCATCGTCACTATCTTCAACGCTCAATAATAACAATATTCCATGCTTTATTGACCCGATTATTTCGTTATCCACTGTTACGTTTGCGCTCTTTACTCTTTGTACTACACCTCTCATTATTTCACCTACTTTTTACTTCTTGGTTCTAAAAACTTCAAGTACGCCGTCAAGTTTTTTAATTTTTTTAATTAATTCAACTAATTGTTTAGTCTCATTTATTTCAAAAGCAATATCAATTATTGCAATTTTCTCTTTATTAATTCTTAAATTAAGAGATGTTGCATTAAGCTTTGCTTCCGCATACAAGCCTGTCAAATCCTGCAAAAGTTTAGGTCTGTCTAAAGCTTTAATTTGCAGTTCACTTACAAATGTAGCCTGTTTTCCCATATCCCATTCTACTTCAATAAATCTTTCATCTTCCGAATCATTCAAGTCATGTATATTGGTACAATCAGCCCTGTGAACAGAAACACCTCTGCCTCTTGTTATGAATCCAACAATTGCATCTCCCGGTACAGGATTGCAGCATTTGGAAAATCTTATTTTAACATTATCTATACCTTTTATAACGACTCCTGATGCGTGTTTTTCTGATTTATTAGGGTATTTGTCAGCAATCTCACTGTTTTTTTCAAGATTTTGAATTCTTTCAAGTTCTATTTTATCTTTATTCTTTTCGAGATAAATTTGTTTTAATCTATTTACAATTTGGTTTTCTGTTATGCCGCCATTACCTACTGCAGCATATAGGTTGCTTGAGGTATACATGTTATATTTATCAGCGACAATCTTCATCCAATCATCTTTAAGTAAATCAGAAACTAAAAATCCTTGTTTCTTAATTTCTCGCTCAATTTGTTCTTTACCCTTATCAACATTAAAATCTTTATCTTTATCCTTAAAGAATTTTCTTATCTTTGCCTTAGCTTGACTGCTGGCTACAATTTTCAACCAGTCTTTACTTGGTCCAATGCTGGATTGTGAAGTTAAAATTTCAACTTGATTTCCTGTTTTTAATTTTGTATCCAAAGGAACAATTCGTCCATTAACTTTAGCTCCAACACATTTATTTCCTATGGCACTATGAACTCTATATGCAAAGTCTATGGGCGTTGACCCTCTTGGTATATTGACAACTTCTCCATTTGGTGTAAAAACGAAAACCTCATCGGTATATAAATCTATTTTCAATGATTCCATAAATTCTTGCGGATCATTTGTTTCCTGTTGCCATTCAAGCATTTGTCTAAGCCAGTTTAATTTTTCATCAAAATTATTTTCTTCGCTTATTCCTTCCTTATACTTCCAGTGAGCAGCAATACCGTATTCTGCTGTTCTATGCATTTCCAATGTTCTTATTTGAATTTCAAATGGTTCTCCATCAGGTCCTATAACAGTAGTGTGAAGAGATTGATACATATTAGGTTTAGGCATTGCAATATAATCCTTAAACCTGCCGGGAATAGGCTTCCAAAGTGTATGAACAGTGCCTAAGGACCCGTAGCAATCTTTTATATTGTCAACAATTATTCTAACTGCTATCAAATCATATATTTGTTCAAATGATTTGTTTTTAAAATACATTTTTTTATAAATACTGTATAAACTCTTTGGTCTCCCTTTAATGTCTGCCTTAATACCAGCTTCATTCAATCGCTCGGACATAATAGAAATTATCTGATTTATATAATCTTTTCTTTTTTCATTTTTATTTCTGATTTTTATTAAAAGATCTTCGTAACCCTGAGGATCAATATATTTTAAACTTAGATCTTCCAGCTCCCATTTAATAGATGCCATACCCAGTCTATTGGCTATTGGAGCATAAATTTCAATAGTTTCAAGTGCTTTTTGCTTTTGTTTTTCAGGAGACATATACTCTAGTGTTCTAATATTATGCAAACGGTCAGCAAGCTTAATTATTACAACCCTGATATCTTTCGACATAGCAATAATCATTTTTCTAAGGGATTCTGCCTGGCGTTCCTCTTTATTCCTATATTTTACTTTACTTAACTTTGTAACACCGTCAACCATATTGGCAATTTCTTCGCCAAACTCTTTTTTAATCTCTTCGTAAGTTATTCCGGTATCTTCTACAACATCATGCAAAAAACCTGCAGCAATAGTGGCTACATCTACATGCAGGTCAACTAATATCAATGCAACATTATATGGATGAATAAAATATCTTTCACCCGAAAGCCTTATTTGTGCATTTGTATGAGCTGCTTCAGCAAAGTTGTACGCCTTGACTACAATGTCTGTATCAGCATTTGGATTGTATGATTTAATTTGTTTGATAATATTTTCTAGCATTTTAGTCACCACTATTCCAGTTAAAGATTAATAATTATTTTAATTATATTTTACAAGAGACTCCACTCTATATTTAGAAAGTTTTTCCCTTCCGTTCAGATCAGCAAGTTCTATTAAAAATCCCAGTCCTGCAACTTCTCCTCCGAGCTGTTCGACAAGTTTTGCTGCTGCTATCATTGTTCCGCCTGTAGCCAGCAAATCATCAATTATTAAAACTTTTTGACCCGGTTTTATGGAATCTTTGTGTATTTCCAAAGAGTCTTTTCCGTATTCTAATTCATATTCATATTTGATTGTTTCTGCTGGTAACTTTCCCGGCTTTCTAACAGGAACAAACCCTGTTCCTAATAAATAAGCAAGAGGAGTTGCAAAGATAAAGCCTCTTGACTCAGGTCCAACTATTAAGTCTACATCTAAATCTTTAAACTTCTCGGCCATTTGATTTATACATTCTTTTAATCCTTCAGCATCTTGCAACAATGTGGTAATATCTTTAAAACTGATTCCGCTTGTAGGAAAACCCTCAATCACTCTAATTTTATCCTTTAAATTCATTTTTCCCTCCGAATTATATAAAAAATCATTCAGTACAATTTTACTTGGCTCATCTATTTCTTAACATATAAAATATTATCTTTTATAATATATTCTATACTTTCATCTTTTTTCAATATACAAATAATTTCTTCTGCTGAAGTTTTAAAATTATATAAATTATTTAATTTTTCTACAAATTTAAATATGTCTGTCTTAATTATTTTTGATTTTGATTTATTTATTATAGAATTTAATATTTTCGCTTTATTTTCATCTATCGCACACTCAAATTTATTGTGTTCTTCTACATTTAGCAAAACAAGCTGCAATTTTTTATTTCCTCTAAATTCATTTTCATTTATTGAAACAATTAAAGATGATGGTTTAGTTAAAACTTTTTCCAACAGAACTATTTTACCAAATCCAATGACGGGAATATCACCATTAGAGTCACTCACCTTAAAACTCAAATGATTTCCTTCCTTGCCTACTCTTTTTAAATCTTTAATGCTGGCATTTTTAAGTGAAAACACCGGTTTTGGATTTCCATGTCCAAATGGTTCAAACCTATATATTTCATCATAAAGTCTATAAGTTATATCCTTGCTTTCTATATACGAATCGACCATAACTTCTTTAACATCAAAATCTTTACTAGCAATTTTATCTATATATTTATTTAATTCATTGTAAAAAAGATTAATATTTTCAATATTTAAAGTTAATCCGGCAGCAAGTTTATGCCCTCCATATCTGCATAAATACTGCTCCGTACTTTTTAATGCCTCATATATGTTTAAATAGTCCAAGCTTCTTGCAGAACCTTTGCCAATTCCGTCTTTAACAGATATTACAATCGAAGGCTTTTCATATTTTTCCGTTATTTTTGAAGATACAATACCAAGAACTCCCTCATGCCAATCTGGTCCATGTACTACTATAATATTTTTTTTATATAAAGCATCTTCTTCAATTTTATTTAAAGCATCATTAAATATCTCTAATTCCGTTATCTTTCTAAATGAATTCAACTCTTCTAATTCTTCTGCTAAACATTCCGCTTCACGCTCATCTTCTGTAAGCATAAGTCTTATGGCCTTACGAGCAGTACTCATACGCCCGGCAGCATTTATTCTTGGTGCCAATATATAACCTATATGAAATGATTCAATACTTTTACCACCGATACCGGATTTTTCAATAAGTTTTTTTAATCCAAGTATTTTTGTATTATTAATGCACTTCAACCCATTATAGGTAATAATTCTGTTATCGCCTATTAGATCCACTATGTCTGCAATAGTCCCCAAACACGCTAATTCCAAAAGCCTCTCTTCGACATCTTTTATTTTAAGATAGCTGTTTAAATGTCTCAAAAATTTAAAAGACAGCCCGGCTGCACATAATTGCTTGTTTTTAGACGGACAATCTATTTGTTTAGGATTTATTATAGCATAGGCAGAAGGTAAGATGTCACCACATTGATGATGATCTAAAATAATTACTTCTTTGTTCAAATTATTTATTTCATTTACCGCTTCGACTTCTGCTATTCCGCAGTCTACAGTAATTAACAAATCTACTTTTATATTTTCATTTCTAATTTTATCTATGAAATCAGAGCTGATGCCATACCCTTCGCTCTCCCTTTCAGGAACGTAATAGGCAACATTTGCTCCGGCTTTTTTTAAAAGGATTATAAATTGGCTTATTGACGTCACTCCATCAACATCGTAATCGCCATAAACCAGTATTTTTTCATGTTTTTTTATTGCTTCTAAAATCCTTGCACAGCCTTTTTCCAAATCCTTATAAATTTTAGCGTCTTCAAAAAATTTAAATTCAGGATAAAGAAACTCATTTATATCATCAAATGTTTTTAGCTCTCTATTTAAAAGAATTTTAGAAGAAATATGAGTCAAATTAAATTTTTTACTAATCAACTCTATTTCTTCATAACTGTAATCTCTAATTATTGGCTTTACTTTCTTCATCGTTTAATTCTGAACCAGCACCTTCTACAACTACTTTATGGATTGCAGATTCATTATCTTTATCTTTTAATTCTTCAGAGAGATTAGCAATTTTCTCTGCCTGTTCATTGTTTTTTTCCTGAAGCGCTGTGACATTTGATGTAAGTAAGTCATTGTTATTCTTAAGATCTTGAATTTCTGTTTCCATTGTTTTTATACTATTCTCAAATTGAATTTTTTCATTTTCAAACACTTTAATTTTATTTTTAAGCTCTTTTGATTCTGATACTTTTTTTACTTGTCTGAATGCACCTAGTGCAAGAACAATTATGGCTCCAATTATCAGGCAAACCATCATGACTACAGCTAAAGGTGTTTTTAACTGGAAGAAAAACAAATCTACCACTACTAAAGCTCCATTTTGAATAGCAAAAATAGCAACAATAATTGAAATAATTAATACAAGAATAAAACCAAGTTGCATAGTTACTCTCCTTTCTGAGGTAAATAATTTAATTTGATATATTATACTACACATTAGTATACATTTACCACTATTTTTTATTTTAAAACTGTTTTTTTATTGAATTTCGATATTATTGTTCTTCTTGAAGCTTAGCTTTTATCATTATTGAACATTCTATTCTCTTTTTTTCAAGTTCACAGCCTACACTATATGGTTCATTGAAATTTCCGTTAAAATTATATGCATTAGCATGGCATCCTCCGCTGCAATAATATTTTGCCCAGCACTCTCTGCATGAAGGTTTATCATTTACAGATACATTTCTGAATTTATCAACCACTTTTTCATTAAATATTCCATCATCAACGTTTCCTATTATAAAATCAGTTTCACCAACAAATTGATGACATGGATAAAAATCACCTTCAGGAGTAACTGCAATATATTCCGTACCGGCACCACAACCAACTGAACGTTTATATATACATGGTCCCCCGTCTAATTCTATATTGAAATGAAAGAAATTAAATTTTTTGTTTTTGTCATGATAATCATTAACATACATCTTTGCAAGCTTTTCGTATTCTTTTTTTAATTGTTCAATATGTTCGTCCTTCAGTGCATATTTCTCTTCCGGCTTAGTTACGACAGGCTCAACTGATATATGCTCAAAGCCTAATTCTCTCATATGTCTTACGTCCTCAGAAAAATCAAGATTATAAGCTGTATACGTTCCTCGGGCAAAATAATCTTTGTCCTTTCTGCTTGAAACCAATTTCTTGAAATTATTAACTATTACGTCATAACTTCCCTTATCATTGACTGTTTTTCTCATTCTGTCGTTTACAGATTTTCTGCCATCAATACTTAGAACCACATTGTCCATATTTTCATTTATATATTCAATTATTTCATCATCAAGTAAAACACCGTTTGTGGTAATTGTAAATCTAAATCTCTTATTATTTTTTTCTTCTATTGACCTTGCATAGTCAACAAGTTTTTTTATTACATCGAAGTTCATAAGTGGTTCTCCGCCAAAAAAATCAACCTCTAAATTAACTCTGCTTCCAGAGCTTTTTACTAAATAATCAAAGGCCTTTTTTCCAACCTCATAGCTCATTAAACTTCTTTCACCTTTAAAGTTTCCTTGAGAAGCAAAACAATATTCACACTTCAAATTACAATCATGTGCCATATTCAAACACATAGCCTTTACAGCAGGTTTTATTTTATTTTCAAGAATTGTTTCTTCTGTATAAAGCTGTTTATTATCTATAAGATATTTAATTTCAGAAATAGCTTCATCAACTGTAACTTGTCCATACTTTTTATAAATATCCTGAACTTTACCATTAGATTGGAATCCTTCATCTACTAATAAATCATATATGATTTCATCTACTATGTGTACCAATCCGCTGTTTGTATCTATTACACCATGCATATCATCAACTTTAAATACATGTATCATTAATTTATCCCTCCAATATTTCAATTAAATTTATTAAGCCGCTAACCGGCTTGCTTCACACTGATACAATAAATACATATCAGATAAATATACCATATCTTTGTTTCATCATGTGTATTTATTATATCATGCTACATAAATTCGCCGCAATATAAAAAGTAGTGGCTTTAGCCACTACAAATTTATTTATTCTCGCACTTTTGATTTCCTACTGTACAAGAAGTCTTGCATGCAGACTGACAAGAAGTTTGGCATTCTCCGCAACCCTTAACGCTAATGTTTTCAGTCAATTTTGTTTTATTCAATGTTTTTATATGTATCATCATATACCTCCTAAGTCAACTTTATAAATTATAGCATTTTTGGAAGTCATTTAAAAGTATTTTTTTTTCATTTTTTTAAATTAAAAATTGCAACATTAAATGTCCGTTTTTTTCAAATAAATTTTGTAGTGTAATT